>NZ_BMHE01000055.1 GCF_014640555.1 Paenibacillus marchantiophytorum
TTTAACCGCATTCACTCACTCGTACCTCCTTAACTTGCTTGAACAAAGTAGGGTATTGCCTTTCGGCGCCCTTCCCTCCATGAGGTTTTGTTGTCCTCACTTCATCGGTACTACGACCCCCGCAGGACTTCCTTCCCGCAGCTTGCCACTTCGCCTTTCGGGCTTATAGGTTTGCTCCTTACGAAAAAAAAAACTCGTGCGAGAGAGGATCTCCCTAGTTCCAGACACAACTTTCCCAGCATGCCGATCCCCTTACGCCGGAGAGTTCTTCTGCGCTGCACTTCCAAGGGCTTCACGCATTCCATGGTCTTCGCCTAAACACACGAGGCTCGACACTCTCTTGTCCTTTTCAGGTCTTTTTTGACGACGCGGCAGGATTCACTTCATGTTACGGCCTGCTATTTTGCTCGCTCCCCTTGCAGGGATACTTTGTCACAGGGCTTCAGCCTTAGGATCTCTCCACCAGTTGCCTGTCAGCTACGAGGCGACTTGGCTCTTACCTCGATTGAACTTTCATCAATTAGTTGTGCCTAGCTTGGCTAGGCGCGCTATATCAAAAAAAACCAGAAACCTCAACGGTTTGCTGGTTTGTTCATAACATTACATTCACGTTGAACCTTTCTAACTGCCACTTCTAAGTTTTTTGAGCCTGGAGGCTTGTAGCCTTGTCCCAAGATGGGTAGACACGCATGCCACGTTTCCCACCTTCACCTTTATTGGATACGATAGTGCGATGTAATAGAACATTTTTGGGAAACACAAATTGACCAAATTTATTGCCATCCCGTGTGCTAATAACGAACAATTCTACTGGTTCTGATACATAATAAAAAACACCATGCACCAGAGCGACTCGGCTCGGATACATGGTGCATAGTACATAGTGCATAGTGCATGGGGCATGTGCATAGTTCATGGTGCATGAGCATGGGGCATAGTTCATGTACATCGTGCCTGCTGCTTCGCTTAACGAAACATCGCCCACAGTCGGATTAAGTGAAAGGTGTTGGAAGGATCAATCTTTTGCGCAATAATAAACTCCAAGACTTGCGTCGTCTGGTTGCCGTTCAGCTTCTCGCCTAAGATATTGGCAGCAAGCCCGATTAAACGTGTAACTTTCGCATGATTTTGCAAATCAGCCTTGGTGACGCCCTGCAGCAGCATTTTGATGCGTTCCTTGATCTCTGGGTTCTTCATTTTGAACTTCACACGCTCCACGAGCGCGGGATCGATGCCATACTGTTGATAGCTCATGTTCCCACCTCCGATCAGCTGTCCTGCTACTAGCATATGAATGCAGCGAGGCGAACTTGACTCGAATCAGAAACCTTCGAAAGAATGAATTTTATCCAATCAAAATCAACTTTAGCGCGGTTAAATGGTGAAATCCATTGGATAAATCCCCATGTAGGAAGCGAACATCTGCAAGATAGCTACAGATAGCCTTCCTAGGCCAGCATTGATACAGGGTAAGCAGCTGATCTTGCTGGATGCAGCAGCAGACAGGGAATCTCTATCCAAAAAAACAAAAGGCTGCTCGCCGGTTTTCACCTTTGGAGACAACCCCTCACATTTTACATATAAATGGAAATAAGAATAACACAGATACAATTGAGCACAACGAGCAGCGGAATACCAATCACAAACGAGGTATGTTTGGTTTTATGACGCCATACGCGCATCCCCAGCCAACCGCCGATTCCGCCACCGAGCGCAGCCAAGGTAAACAGCCGTTTCTCCGGCACGCGGCGACCGCCTTTTTTGGCCTGTCCTTTGTCATGTCCCATTTCTATAAACGTAATGATATTCATCAGCAATAAATAAACAAGAAAATAAGTCAAATGCGGGACACCTTCATTTCAAAAAATAGTAGATTCTACTATCTATCTTAAAAGCGAACGCGCATGCGGTCAATATCTACGGCTAACATGCAAAAATTAGGGCCAGCGTTGCCTGCCGGCCAAGCGCTGCCAAACGCTCGCTGCTAATCCAGCACTTCGCTATCAAAAATATGCGAACGCTCCAAATAGGCTCTCAGCGCCAGGAAAGACGCTCCTGTCCAGAAGGACGAGTCGCCCACCAGCTCCGCCGCATCATCGCGCGCCTCTTCCATAACTTCGAAATCCGCCATCATGTCGGCGATGCGGAACTCCGGCAGCCCGCTTTGCTTCGTGCCGAAGAAGTCCCCCGGCCCGCGCAGCTCCAGATCGCGGCGGGCGATCTCGAAGCCGTCCGTCGTCTCCGTCATCGCCTTCATGCGCTCCTTGCCGACCTCCGTCTTCGGGTCGGCAATGAGCACGCAGAAGGACTGGTGCTCGCCGCGGCCAACCCGCCCGCGCAGCTGATGCAGCTGCGACAGGCCGAAGCGGTCGGCGTCGTAGATGACCATCAGCGTGGCGTTCGGCACGTCCACGCCAACCTCGATGACCGTGGTGGAGACGAGCGCCTCCACGGTCCCTTCCTTGAACGCGCGCATGATCGCTTCCTTCTCCTGCGCGCTCATCCGGCCGTGCAGCAGGCCGATCCGCATCTGCGGGAAGTGCTGCTGCAGCTGAATGTGGACGTCGATCGCATTCTGCACGTCGAGCTTGTCCGACTCTTCGATGAGCGGACAAATCACATACGCCTGCCGGCCTGCGGCCACCTCGCGCTGGATAAAGCCCAGTACGCGTTCCAGCATCGCATGCTGCACCGCGTACGTCTTGATCGGCTTGCGCCCCTTCGGCAGCTCGCGCAGCGTCGACACATCCATGTCGCCGAAGGCGGTAATCGCCAGCGTGCGCGGAATCGGCGTCGCCGTCATCGTCAGCACATCGGGCTGCATCCCCTTGCGCCGCAGAATGCTGCGCTGGTTCACCCCGAAGCGATGCTGTTCATCCGTCACGACCAGACCCAGCTGGCGGAAGAGGACATCCTCTTGGATGAGCGCGTGCGTGCCGATGAGCACGTCGATCAGGCCCATCTGCAAGGAAGCGAGCAGATCCCGCCGCTGGCGATCGGTCGAGCTGCCGGTCAGCAGCGCCACCTGAAGCCCGTAGGGCTCGAACAAGCTGGTCAGCGAGCGCTTGTGCTGCTCAGCCAGGATCTCCGTCGGCACCATCAGCGCGCCTTGGTAGCCGGCCTTCACCGTCGCGTAGAGGCCTATGGCCGCGACGATCGTCTTGCCTGCGCCGACATCGCCCTGCAGCAGTCGGTTCATGCTGTAAGGCTCCTGCATGTCATGCAGGAGCTCAGCGACGACCTTCTTCTGCGACTCCGTTAGCTGGAAGGGCAGCGCGCGCACGAAGGCGCGGACAGCAGGCAAGTCCACCTGCTGCTTAAGCCCGTCCGCCCGGTTGCGCGTCACGGCGCGGTAAGCCTGCAGCTTGAGCTGGAACAGGAACAGCTCCTCATAGACCATGCGCCTGCGCGCCTGCTTGCCTTCCTCCACGCCGCTCGGCGTGTGGATGACCGCCAGCGCCTTGCTGCGCGGCATAAAGCCGTACCTGCCGGTCAGGCTCTCCGGCAGCACTTCACTGATCATGGCGCTGTACTGTGTCAGCGCCTGCGCAATGATCTTGCGCATCCACTTCTGCGTAATCGAGCCCGCAACCGAATAAACCGGCTGGATCGTGCCGGTATTCGAATCCCCTTGTCCGGGAAACTCTGAATCGGACACGCTCATTTGCCTGCGCCTCGCGTCCCACTTGCCAGTGAGGATAATCTCCTGCTGCGGCCGCAAGCGGTCCTTCAAGAAGTGGCGGTTGAACCACACCGCCGTCAGCAGGAACTCATCGACCATCACCTTGCAGGATAATCGGGACTTGCCGCTGTAACGCTGCAGCACCGGCTCGCCGATGATATACCCCTTCACGGTGACGCGATCGCCGTCCTTCACGCTCGCCAAATCACGGACCGTGTAATCCTCATACCGGAACGGCACATATTCCAGTAAATCCATAACCGTAAAAACGCCCATGGCGTTTAGCTCAAGTGCCTTCTGAGCGCCAACACCATGGACTTCGCGTACTGCAATTTGATTTAAATCCATATGCTTACACCGTACTGACGAAGGCTGCAATAGTGCCAGGACCTGCATGTGCGCCAATCACCGGACCTAAAGTAATGTAGTCCACATGCTCCACAGCGAATTGCTGCATGATCGCTTCTCGCAGCAGCTCCGCGCCTTCCCTATTGTTGGCATGAGCAATGTGCATGCTGCGAATGCTGCGGCTCGGAATATCCGCAGCCAGCAGCTCCAGAATGCGTGCAATTGCTTTTTTGTGACCGCGCACCTTATCAATGGCCGCTACTTCACCCTCGCGATCCAAGGAAAGGATCGGCTTAATATTTAATAATGAACCGAACAGTGCGGAGGCTTTGCCGATTCGGCCGCCTTTTTGCAGAAATTCCAGCGTATCCACAAGAAAATAAATGTAAAAGTTCTCTCTCATCGTTTGGACAAGCGCCAAAATTTCCGCTGCACTTTTCCCTTCTCTAGCCGCCCTTGCAGCAGCTACGACCAGCGCGCCGATTCCATAGGAAGCAGAGCGGGAATCCACCACATGCACCTTGCCAGGTGTATCCTCCAGCATCGTGGAGGCCAGCAAAGCGGATTGGTACGTTCCGCTCAGCACAGAAGCCAGATGGATCGAGATAATCTCCGTATCCGGCTCCTCCAGCAAGCTTTGATAAACAGTCAGAAACTCGGCCGGGGAGGGCTGTGACGTTCGAGGAAAATGAGGCGACGAAACCAGCTTAGGATAAAATTCCTCGGACTGCAGCGTCACCGTATCCAAATATTGCTCATCGCCAAAATGAATCTTCAGAGGCACCATCGCAATCTGAAGCTCCTGCCTCAGTGCCAAAGGAATGTCTGCTGTACTGTCCGTTACGATACGAATGTTAGTCAACCGGGCTCACTCCATTTCTCGCATTTGGTCCACTGCCTATGCAATCGTTACTCAACGGAGAACAGGTACGCGTACAAAGGCTGTCCACCTGGATGAAGCTCAACTTCCATATCCGGGTACATCGTCTGAATGAAGGCCTCCAGCTCCTCCGTCTCTTCCTCCTGGGCATCTTCTCCCGTGAGAATCGTGACGATTTCGCTGCCTTCCTCAATCATTTCTTCCAGCAGCTTCTTGCAAGCGTCCATAAGACTCGGCTGGGACGACACAATCCGGCCGTCTTGAATGCCGATAAAATGCCCCTCTTTGATCTCTATGCCATCCATGTTCGTATCCCGCACGGCATACGTAACTTGACCCGATTTGACACGTTTCAGTGAATCATTCATCGCTTCCGTATTCGTATGGGCGTCCGCCTTCTCTTGGAAAGCCAAGATCGCGGCCAAGCCTTGCGGAATCGATTTGGACGGGATCACAACCAATGTCTTGTTGTCCACCAACTCCACAGCCTGCTGCGCCGCCAATATAATATTGGAATTGTTCGGCAGCACATAGATGGTTTCTGCATCAATGCTGTTCACGGCATTCACAATATCCTCTGTACTCGGATTCATGGTTTGTCCGCCGGACAACACAACATCAACACCAACGCTGGACAGAATATCCGTAATCCCGTCCCCCAGAGCTACCGCAACGAAGCCATACGTTTTGCTTGGCGCAGCTGGTCCTCTGGTTTCAGCAGTCACCGAAGGCGGCGCCTCGTACCCGTCTGCTAAATCTTCTAATATATGTGAATGCTGATCGCGCATATTTTCAATTTTGATACGGCTCAGGGCGCCGTAATTCATCGCTTGGTTCATGACTTCACCTGGATATTCCGCGTGAATATGCACCTTCACCAACTCATCATCGGCAACAACGAGCAGCGAATCTCCCAACTTGCTCAGTTGATCGCGGAAAGTTCCTTCATGGAAGGTCATCCCTTTGACCTTGCCTGGCGTAATCGTCAGCATGAATTCCGTACAATAGCCGAATTCGATATCTTCCGTAGCCAAATGAGCTTGCGCAGGAAGATGCGCATGCACTTCCTTGGCCAAATTCATGCCTGGAACGAGGGAACCGGCACCCAATCTCGTATCCATCGTCGCATAGTCATCCTCTACCTGAATCAGACCGCCGCTCAGCGACGTCACGAAGCCTTCGTAGACGCATACAAGTCCCTGACCGCCTGCATCTACCACACCCACTTGTTTGAGCACAGCAAGCTGCTCAGGCGTTCTGGCGAGCGCTTCCTTCGCTTTGCTCAGAACCTCTTGCATGAGATCCAGAATATCGCCTCCACGGCGATACAGCACAGCGTGCTTGGCTGCTTCTTTGGATACGGTCAAAATCGTGCCTTCTACAGGCTTCACAACCGCTTTGTAGGCTGTTTCTACACCTTGCTGCAGCGCGGCTGCAAATTGCTGTACATTTACATGCTCAAGATCATGCACGTGCTTCGCGAATCCGCGAAACAACTGTGACAGAATAACCCCCGAGTTGCCTCTGGCGCCCATCAGTAACCCTTTGGACAATGCATCAGCTGCTTTCCCAATATGAGAGGATGGCTTCTTCTTCAGTTCCTCACAACCTGCCGTGAGGGTTAAATTCATGTTGGTGCCGGTATCTCCATCGGGTACAGGGAAAACGTTCAGTCCATTAACCTTGTCTACATTTCTGCGCAGGTTATCTGCACCCGCCAAGACCATGGCAGTGAAGTCATTTCCATTTATTGAAATAAAGCGCTTACTCAAAGTGATTCCCCTTCCTGGTTACGGGCTTTTATTTAGCTACTCGAACGCCTTGAACAAAAATATTCACATCGTCCACATGAAGCCCTACGACTTCATTCAAAATATATTTAACTTTTGTTTGGACGTTACCTGCAACTACGGATATTTTGGTTCCATAGCTGACAATAATATAAAGATCAATCTCGAGTCGCCCGTTCTCACGACGAACTTCGACACCGCGGCTTAAATTGTCCCGGCCCAGCAGCTCGGCTATCCCGTCTTTCAATTGCTTTCTAGTTGCCATGCCAACAAGTCCATAACAGTCTAGCGCAGCGGAACCCGCCAGGGTTGAAATCACTTCATTGGTAATGTACACTTTTCCATACTCGGTTGTGAGTTCAATTGGCATCATCTAAACAACTCCTTCAAATTTCCCATTAAGCAAGATTAACTTTTGTAATTCCCATTCCCGCCTTGCATGTACAAATCTGCCCAACTATGTATAAGGAATGTGGACTAATCTTCATTGTACTATAACATACTTAATAAATAAACGGCAAAAAAGCAGGTAATTCGTTGACTAGCCTCCTTTTGCTATGCTATTATATCTAAGTGTGTTTTTGCTGGTTATAACATGAATTACAAGAAGCAAAGTCTAAATTTGAGGAAAGCTGTCATGTCAAGCTTAGGCTTGCCACCCAGGCTGCTTTGTATACTGCCGAAGGAGGTGTCAAACATGTCCCGCAAATGTTTCATTACAGGTAAAAGTCCAGGTTCAGGTAATCACGTGTCCCACGCTAACAATAAAAACAAGCGTACTTGGGGAGTTAACGTTCAAAAGGTTCGCATCCTCGTTGATGGTAAACCAAAACGAGTTTACGTAAGTACTCGTGCGTTGAAATCCGGTAAAGTCGCTCGCGTTTAATTGCAAGCTTCTGATACTTACACTTTCGACAAAAACAAAAAGCACCTTATCGGTGCTTTTTTTGCTTTTCTGGGGGAATAGCCTAAGTATGGGCTGCTAATTTTTGCTGAACGTATTAAGTACGGCCTTCACGAATCCACCCAAAAATCTTGGTAGCTTGATTGTGTAGAACTTCATTCTCTACCCCTCCTTAGAGTTTTCGTCAGAAAACTGACATGGTGAGCATTGGCTAAGCGTTTTCGTCAGAAAACTGACTTCGTGAGCATGGATCTAGCGCTTTTCTGAAAAATCTTGCCTTGTAAGCTACACTGTTTGCATGACTGCTCCTTAGCATCGTTACAACAGTATATGCCAGGGTCGTAAAAAAGTACCCTCTAATTTACTTTCTCCCGTAAATTCGCTGCCAGAAAGCAAAAAAAGCTACAAGAGTGCTTCACTCTTGTAACTATATGTATGCATCTAAGATGGCGTTATGCCCAGCTGTGTGTAAAGCGCAACACAAATACTGAAAATAAAATATAAAAGTATCGTCAGAACGATAAACCAGATCCGAAATCCAATTTGTTCAAACTGGCGAAAAAAGCGTATCCCGACATACAAGGTACCGAGCGAGAAGATATACTTCGTGACCGAGTGGATATTCGAAAAACAAGTCAACAGAATAGCGCAAAGTACGCTGTACATGACTAACCAGAGAAATCTCATCGTCCCCGCTCCCCTCTACCCGCGAATTCGCCGGATAGCATCGGCACGATCAGTTTGCCCGAACACCGCATTGCCAGCGACCAGCACATCCGCTCCAGCCTCCGTCACCTGACGGGCTGTTGCTTCATTAATCCCGCCGTCCACTTCGATATGAAGCTTGTGCAGCCCCTTAGCATTCGCTTGCTCTCGCAACGCACGAATTTTATTCAGCATCCCCGGGATGAACGCTTGTCCCCCGAAACCTGGATTCACCGTCATAATCAGAACCAGATCCAACTCTTCATCAAGCACGTGTTCAATCAGCGAAATCGGCGTAGCCGGATTCAATACAACTCCAGCCTTCACGCCGCTTTGCTTGATGAGATGAAGGGTCCGATGCAGATGCGTGCAAGCTTCCACATGAACCGAGATCAAATCGGCACCCGCTTTAACGAAATCCGGAATATAGCGATCCGGCTGCTCGATCATCAAATGCACGTCAAGCGGCAGCTTCGTAATCGGACGTATCGCATCGACAACCAATGGACCAATCGTAATATTCGGCACAAAATGGCCATCCATGACATCGACATGAATCCAATCAGCTCCGCCCCGCTCCGCATCTTGAATCTCGTCCCCGAGCTTAGCGAAATTAGCTGACAAAATAGAAGGTGCTACATAAACCATTCGTCCTAATACCTCCTCTTCCGATCCTTGATTTCTGTTAAAAATAATAAGTAATGATCATAACGAGAAGCAGCAATCGTTCCTTCAGCCACGGCATCACGAACCTTGCAATCCGGCTCATGCAGATGCATGCAGCCTCTAAATCTGCAGCCTTCGGCGATTGCGGCGAATTCTCTGAAGCAATCGCCCAGGCCATCCGCTTCCACTTCCATGAAATCCAGTTGGCTGAATCCCGGCGTATCCGCGACAAGGCCTCCATTGTTTAAAGGGAGCAGTTCCACATGCCTGGTTGTATGCTTGCCTCGGCCCAATCGCTGAGAAATCGCATTCGTCTCCAAATTCAGACCGCTGATCATCTCATTTAACAACGAAGACTTGCCAACACCCGACTGACCGGCAAACACGCTGACCGCGCCATCGAGATGCTGCAGAATCGATTCCACGCCCTCTTGCAGCTTCGAACTCGTCTTTTGTACCGTGTAGCCAATTCCCTCATACAGCTTGGTAATCCGGTCTAATTCCGCAACCGTCATTTCCTTGGCGCCGGAAGCGTCGGGATCTGCTGTCAATAGATCGCTTTTGGTAAAACACAACAACACGTCAATCCCCGTATTCTCAATGTGAACGAGAAACTTGTCCAGCAATTGCAAATTCAGAACGGGCTCTGTCACCGAAAAAACGAGCACAACCAGATTCACATTGGCGATCGGAGGACGAATCAATTCCGAAGTACGGGGATGGATCTCCGTAACGGTGCCTTCCCCATTCTCTGTCTCTTCATACGACACGCGATCTCCTACAAGCGGAGTGATGTTTCTGTTCTTGAAAACGCCTCGGCCCCGGCAAGTAATCGTATTGGCTGCTACCAGTTCCGCCCCTTCGGGCAGAACATAGTAGTAACCGCTCAAAGCTTTGATAATCGTTCCTTGCGGCATTAATTTGTGCCTCCAGTAGGTGGTTTAGAGGCAGTACCGCCTGCTTGACCTTGCCCATTTCCATTGTTGCCAACCGGGATTGCCGGCCCGCTATTATTTTGTTTGGGCGAGGCGGAAGGCGATACCGTAGGGCTCGGCGATGCCGTTTTCCCACTCTTTTGATCCAAATAATCTTGATATGTGCGCGTGATAGAGTTCACCAGACTATCGCCTTCTTTGATCAAAATAACGGCTTTCTTATCTGGAGAAACAATGACTTTCACGTCCAGATTTTGCGCTTTGGACACTTTTTCTGTTTTGTATTCGAAATTCTCATACTGAGCGTCACTGACGACAATTTTGAACTCGGAATCCTTGCCTTCTGTCGTCGGCTTCACAGGAATGCTAACTGTTAATTGACCGGCATCTTCCGGCAAACCATCGCTGATCACCAGAGAAATTTCGGCACCGACAGAGACATCCTGATTTTTGGTAAAAGGAAACTGTTGAATGACCTTGCCTTTGGCGACTTTATAGCTTTTCTCGCGCGTAATGCCATTCACAGGGAGCTTCAGATTCAGCTTCGCAATCTGCGCCTTCGCTTCCGCTTCCGTCATGCCGATAAGATCAGGCATCTTGAACGTTTCCTTGGCTTTGCTGACGACAAATGCAATGGCTGCTTTCTCCAGTTCAAATTCTTCCCCAACAAGCGGCGTTTGTTTCAAAATTGTACCTGGAGCATCCTCGGTCGTCTCTTGGGTGATCGTAATCTGATCATCATTGATCCCCAGAGCCTTCAGCTTCAACTTAGCATCCTTGAGCGGCTGCCCAGCGTAGTTCTCCATCTTGATTTTGGGAACGCCTTTGCTGACGTACAGGGTTACCTTGGTGCCTACGTTCATTTTCATGCCGCTAGGCTCTTGACGAATAACAATATCTTTGGCAAGTTTGCTGTCAGTGTCATACTCAACAGTGGAACCAAGCCTGACCGCCGTTAGTTCCGCCTGCGCCTGAATCAGCGGTTTGTTAATCACATTCGGCACTTCGACGGTTTCCACCGCGAACATTCCTTTGACATACCCCACCATGTACCACATCGCGCCAAGCACCATGAGCAGGACGACGATCCAGATTAACGGCTTAACCCAGCCTTTGCCTTTGGCAGGAACTGGCTCTTCACGCCAGGATGACTTCTCCGGCTTCTCCGGTTCATCATCATCGAACGACTGGACCAACTGATCGGCGCGAATAGCCGGCATCACCAGCGTGCGCTCTTCGTCCATCCCATAGGCATCCCAGAAAGCGATCTTCGCCTCATTGCGGCGATCCGGATTCAAACAGGTATCCAGGTCCTCCATCATGAGTTTCGCGGATCGGTAGCGTTCTTCGGGCTTTTTGCGCATCGCCTTGAGAATAATGTTCTCGACGCTTTGCGGGATGAGCGGGTTCACCTTGCGCGGCTCTTCCACATCTTCTTGCAAATGCTTGAGCGCTACGGAAATCGGACTTTCCCCGAGAAAAGGCAGCTTGGCCGTCAACATTTGATACATCACAATCCCGAGCGAATACAAGTCGGATTTCTCCCCCGTATTCGTCCCTTTAGCATGTTCCGGTGAGAAATAATGCACAGAACCGACAACCGATCCGGTTTGTGTAATGGTGGAAGATGTAGCAGCGCGGGCGATACCGAAGTCAGTCACCTTAATGCGGCCGTTTTTGCCGATCAGAATATTGTGCGGCTTAATATCTCGGTGAATGATTTCATTATGGTGGGCGTGGTCAAGCGCGTCTGCGATTTGACTCGCGAAATGAACAGCGTCTTCCACCTGAAGCGGAGCTTTTTCCTTAATTAAATCATTTAAAGTCTTGCCTTCTATGTATTCCATCACAATGTAATGCACGTCTTCTTCTTGTCCCACATCATAAATACTGACGACATTAGGATGAGAAAGGGAAGCGGCTGCTTGAGCTTCTCTGCGAAAACGACGAATAAACTCTTCGTCATGCACATACTGCTGGCGCAGCACCTTCACAGCCACTTTGCGATTTAATAGCAAATCATGCCCTTTGTAGACCAAAGCCATGCCGCCTCCGCCGATGCGCTCCAAGATCTCATAGCGGCCTCCAAGCTTTCTACCGATCAATTCTCATCACCCCTTTTTTCGTCCGAATCTTGATCATGCGCAAGTAAAACAACCGTTACATTGTCGTCTCCGCCTTCATCCAGTGCACTTTGAATCAAATGTTCTGCCGCCTCTTCTAAGTTGGCATGCGATTTGACGATTCGCTGAATCTCATTGGCATCGACCAAACCGCTCAGACCATCGCTGCAAATCAGAATGGTTTCTCCTGGCCGCCAGGCGTATTCATAGAGATCTACCTCCACACCGGGTTCTGTACCCAGTGCTCGGGTAATCCAATTCCGCCTAGGATGATGGTCCGCCTCTTCCATCGTAATCTGCCCGTTCTTCACAAGCTCATACACCAAAGAATGATCTTCCGTCAGCTGCGTGATCGCGTCATCCGTTATTTTGTAAGCGCGGCTATCGCCGATGTGCCCGATAATAATAAGCTCCTGCGAAGCAATAACAGCAACGACTGTCGTTCCCATCCCGTGATAATTTTCTTGCCCCGAGGCAAATTCGTAAATCTTCTCATTTGCATGCTCGATGGCTTCCTTAAGCACCTGCTTGCAAGCTTCAACGGGCATTCCCCAATGGATCGACTGCAGCTGCGCTTGAATCATATCGATGGCCATTTGGCTAGCGATATCGCCAGCTTGATGTCCCCCCATACCATCGGCAACAATAGCCAAAGAAAGGCCACCGAGCTCATGTTGTATCGTAGCGCGATCCTCATTCACTAAACGGACTTTACCGATATCCGTACGGCTTACCATCTTCATCCGGATTTCACCTCATTACTTGCTCTCCATATGCTTCGCGCGCAATTGTCCGCAAGCAGCTGCAATATCACTGCCTTGTTCGCGGCGTATGGTGGCATTAATTTTGCCCTTCTCAAGAATACGCTGAAAGGTGAAAATATCATCCCTAGGCGTACGTTTGAAATCCCGTTCAGCTACGAAATTCACCGGAATCAGGTTTACGTGGCTAAGCGGCATATCCTTCAATACCAGCGCAAGCTCCTCAGCATGTTCAGGTTGGTCATTCACTTCCCCCATGAGGGCATATTCAAACGTAATCCGTCTGCCGGTTTTGGCAATGTAATACTTACAAGCCTCGATCAAATCGACGAACGGGAATCTACGGTTGACTGGCATCAGCTTGGAACGAAGCTTATCGTTCGGCGCATGAATCGAAATCGCCAAATTCACTTGCAAGTTTTCATCAGCGAATTTGTAAATATTCGGCACAATCCCGCTTGTCGATACCGTAATATGACGTTGTCCAATGTTCAATCCCTTAGGGTGAATCATGACGCGCAAGAAATTCATCGTAGCTTCATAATTCTCAAAAGGCTCGCCAATCCCCATAATAACGATGGAAGAAATCCGCTCCTGCGTCTCGTCCAGCAGCTTCTGCGCTTTGACAACTTGAGCCACGATCTCACCAGGCCTCAAATCCCTTTTGAGACCGCCCAGCGTGGAGGCGCAAAATGTACAACCTACACGACAACCCACCTGCGTAGTGACGCAGATACTGTTGCCGTAGTTGTGCTTCATGACAACCGTTTCAATCGCATTCTTGTCTTCCAACTCAAATAAAAACTTGACCGTACCATCCTGGGATTCATATTTGGCAATCTCGGTCAGCGTAACGAATTCAAACTGATCCTTAAGCTTGTCGCGCAGCGTTTTCGGCAAATTGGACATCTCATCAAAGCTGAATACCCGTTTGATATACAGCCAATCAAAAATTTGACCCGCCCGAAACGCGGATTCCCCATTCTCCTTCACCCAAACCTGCCACTCATCCCAATTCAAATCATACACAAACGGTTTCGCATTCTCACTTGCTTTACTAATCATATTTATCACAACCTGTTGTTATTTGGTCTATTTTTTTACTAATCTCATGTATTTTATCACAAAGCGGGCACGAACACACATCCTCATCTGCCGGAGATGCCTTTGGCAGCCTAATTCGTCTGGCCCGCCAGTCTGTGGTTCCGCTGGAAATGAACTCCCCGGCTAAGCCCGCTTACGCAGCCGCGCGATGAAAAAACCATCCGAGTGGAACTGCTGGGGCAAAATTTGCACCATGCCGGTTGCGGCAGCCACCGGATCTATGCTCGCGAAACGATCCGCAGGAAGCGGATCGAGTTCGAATTCGCTGTGCTCGGCGAGGAATCGCTCGACCATGCCCGCGTTTTCGGCGTGCTCGATGGTACACGTGCTGTAGACCAGCACGCCGCCCGGCTTCAGCAGCCGGTGCACGCGACTTAAGATACCGTGCTGTAGCTCGCTAATCGCATCGATCTCCGCTTCCTGCTTCGCCCACTTGAGATCCGGCTTGCGGCGAATGACCCCGAGTCCTGAACAGGGTGCATCCAGCAGGATGCGGTCGAACGACTCCGCCGCAAAGTGCTCGTCCAGCTTCGCCGCATCCATCACCAGCGTCTGAATGGACGACAGTCCCAGACGCTCTGCTTGATCGGCGATCAGCTTCTGCTTGTGCTCATGCAGATCACAAGCCCAAATCTTGCCCACATCGTCCATCTTCTCGGCGATGTGCGCGGTCTTGCCGCCAGGGGCGGCGCAGCAGTCCAGCACCATCATGCCTGGACGCGGATCCAGAGCCTCGGCGACGAGCATCGAGCTCTCGTCTTGAATCGAGAAGTCCCCCTGCTGGAAGCCAGGGGACAGAGCCATGTTCCCGGCCCCCTGCACAAGGATGCCGGCCGGGGCCAGCTCTGACGCTTCCGCGCTGAGGCCGCTGCCCTGGAGCAGCTCCAGCAGCTCCAGGCGGCTGCGGCGCCTCGCGTTCGCGCGGATACTCACGTGCGGCGGCTCATTGTTCGCCGCACAAATCTGTTCCGTCAGCTCAGCCCCGAGCTGACGAATCCAGCGGCGCACGAGCCACTCCGGATGGGAGTGGCCCAGCGCGATGCGCTTCACATCGCCGAGCGCAGCCGGCAATGTGAGTTCAGCTTTGCTGCGAATGATCGCGCGCAGCACGCCATTGACCATGCCCGAGATGCCTTGATGGCCTCGGCGCTTCGCGATATTGACCGCTTCGCTCACGACCGCATGGTCGGGAATGCGGTCCAAATAATGCAGCTGATAGAAGCTCAGCCGCAGCAAGCATCTAACCCAGGGCTCCAGCTTCGCCAGCCCTTTGCTGACAAAACGCTCCATGAAGAAATCAATCGTATTTCTCCGTCCGATCGTCCCATAAACCAGCTCTGTGGCCAAGCCTGCATCGGCTCGTTCGAGCGCATGCTTCTGCAAAACTTGATTCAGCAGTAAATTGCTGTACGATTGATTCTCTTCAACCCGAATCAGCACATCCAGCGCCGCCTCTCGGGCGGAATGCTTAACAGCGCTGCTCTTCGCAGCGCCTGAGGATGATTTTGGTGCAGAGGGCTTGCCAGCCCCCGGCGATTTCTGAAGTCCTTGTTTCGGACGTGTTGGTTTTTCCGTTGACAAATCAACTACCTCATTTTTTGTTAAGTAATAATGAATTTAAGTCCTGACAGCTATTCGCTGCTGCCGCCCAATACGGTACCCGCAGCGATTTGAACGCCCCGAATGAATTCGGAAACAGGCATCGCCTTCTTGCCGGCAGGTTGAATTTCCGTCAGCCAGAGCGTGCCTTCGCCTGTCATAACTTCAATACCAAGCGGGCTGCTGCCCAGGACAGTCCCTGGTGCCAGGTTATCGGCGCCTGCCGCAAAATTCCGGCTTCTCGGTTCCGAAGCACTCTTAGGATTCGCGCTGGCCCATACCTTCATCACTTCACCATTCCACAGTGTATACGCGCCGGGAGCAGGATGTAAGCCGCGAACTTGATTCCATAACTCCACGGCAGAACGAGACCAATCGATCAGCTCGTCCTCCCTGCGGATATTCGGCGAATAGATCGCGTCTGCTTCATTCTGTGCAACAGCCTGTATACGCCCTGCCAATAAATCAGGCAATGTCCGCTTAAGCAAATCAGCGCCAGCGATGCTTAGCTTCTCGAACAGCGACCCCGTCGTATCCGTATCTTCAATTGGAAGCTCAACTTTGGAAATCATATCGCCTGTATCCAAACCGACCGCCATGTACATAATCGTGACGCCAGTAACAGACTCGCCCCGCAAAACGGCATGATGAATCGGCGCCCCGCCACGATATTTGGGCAGCAAAGAGGCGTGGATGTTAATACAGCCATATTGCGGCAAATCGAGCACCGCTTTGGGCAGGATCTGTCCATAAGCCGCTGTTACAATTAAATCCGGCTTTAATTCCCGCAGAAGTTCAACGGAATCCGCTTGACGCAACTTCACGGGCTGAAGCACGGGAATGCCATGCTTAGCCGCTTCAACCTTCACCGGTGTCGGCGTTAGGACGCGTTTGCGTCCCTTCGGCCGATCCGGCTGCGTAACAACCGTCGTGACGTTATAACCTTCCTCAAGGAGCGCTTGCAGGGAAGGAACAGCGAAATCCGGGGTACCCATAAAAATAATGTTCACTCCGAATCTTCCTCTTCATCGCTGGTATAGGTTTTCGTAGCAAGATCCGTAAACAGAATACCGTTCAAATGGTCGATTTCATGAAAAATACAGCGCGCCAGCAGCTCTGTACCCGTTACTTCAATCGGATTCCCATTGCGATCCTGCCCTTTAGCCGTCACATTCAGCGCTCTGGTAACGTCACCACGAAGTCCAGGTATGCTTAAACAGCCTTCTGCACCCATTTGCTCGCCACTGGAAGTCACAACTTCCGGATTGACCATTTCAATAAGCCCGCCATGTTCTTCACCGCAGTCCATCACAATAACGCGTTTGAGGATACCGATTTGGGGAGCAGCCAGACCTACGCCTTCCGCTTCATACATCGTATCTGCCATGTCATCGAGCAATTTGTGCAAGTTGGAATTAAATTTCGTAACTGTGATCGCTTTCTCGCGCAGCACAGGATCTGGATCTTTGACAATAATACGAATAGCCATAATGTGCACCTACCTTTAAAAGTCTTCGCTATTTGGGGTTCATTACATCAAATATTGTGGATCAACATCCACGCTAATCTGCAGCTTTTCCTTGGCTGAGCGCTCTTCAAACCACGCTACCGTTCGTCCAACGATGTCGGCAGCCTGATCTTCCCCCCGATATTTTACCACGCATTGGAATCGATATCTATCCTTGATTCGGGAAATAGGCGACGCCACGGGTCCCAGCACGTCCATGTGGAACGATTGATCCGTCATATCGGTGCTTGTAAATAAATCCACCTGTTTCGTTGAATACTCCAGGGCAATCTCTTTCAACCGCGTTACGAAGGCTTCCGCCGAACGTACCAGCAGAGGGACCTGCTCATGCGAAAAAGTGACCAAAATCAACCGCTGATAAGGCGGGTAGCCCAAATTCGCCCGAATATCCAACTCATGATTCGCAAAAGCAATATAATCATGCTCACTGGCATATTGCACGCTGTAATGTTCGGGTGTGTACGTCTGAACGAACACTTCCCCCTGCTTCTCATGACGGCCGGCTCGACCAGCTACTTGCGTCAACAGTTGAAAAGTCCGCTCAGCGGAGCGGAAATCCGGTATATTCAGCACCGTATCCGCCGCGATGACGCCAACCAAGGTGACATCCGGGAAATCGAGCCCTTTGGCCACCATCTGCGTGCCTAGCAGAACGTCAGCCTGCTTCTCTCGAAACATCGTCAGCCATTTCTCATGGGATCCCTTTTCAGTTGTCGTGTCCACATCCATTCGAATAACACGAATACCGGGAAATATTTTACTTAACTCCTCTTCCACACGCTGAGTTCCCGTTCCAAAATGGCGAATATGCTCCGATTGGCAGCTAGGACACTGCGTAACCTCGCGCTCTGCGTAGCCGCAATAATGACAGCGCAGCATCCGCGAGCTTTGATGATACGTCAGCGAAATATCACAGTGCGGGCATGTCGAGACGAAGCCGCACGTACGGCACATCACGAATGTCGCATAGCCGCGGCGATTCAGGAGCAAAACTGTCTGTTCCTTCTTTTGTAACCGATCTTCGATCGCTTTATACAAGGACCTGCTAAACATCGAGCGATTGCCGCTCTTTAGTTCCTCGCGCATATCGACAATTGCGACCGGCGGCATCGGCCTGCTGGCTACGCGCTCCCGCATCGTTAACAGCCGGAATGGCGGTTTCTCCCGATCTCGACGGCGCCTTGTCAGCTCAATACTCTCCAAAGAAGGTGTAGCCGAACCCAGCACGACAACCGCATTTTGCAGCTTCGCTCTTTGCACCGCAACGTCACGGGTATGATATTTAGGGCTTTCCTCCTGCTTATAGGAGGACTCATGTTCTTCATCAATGATAATAAGTCCAATTTGGGTAAAAGGAGCGAATATCGCGGAACGAGCGCCGATGACCACTTTCACTTGTTTCCGCGTTATTTTACGCCATTCGTCGTAGCGTTCGCCACCCGACAGACGGCTGTGCAGCACAGCGACCAAATCCCCGAATCGCCCTTTGAAGCGCTCAACCATTTGGGGAGTCAGCGAAATTTCGGGCACGAGCACGATGGCTTCTTTGCCCATATCCAAACATTGCTGAATCGATTGCAGATAGACTTCCGTTTTACCGCTTCCCGTAACACCATGAAGCAGGAATACTTCGTTTCTTTCGGCCGCGACAGCATCGCGAATTTCGGTAAAGACACTGCTCTGCTCTTCCGTTAACGGAAGCGGCTTCGTCCGCGCAAAAGCACGACCCGCATAAGGATCGCGCATAACCTCAACTTCGCGCAGTTCAATCCAGCCGCGGTCTGCCAAACTTTTGACCGTGCTGGCCCCGACCTCGATCGTTTCCATCAACGCTGTGAGCCGAATCGCATGCGGGTGCTCAATCAAATAGCGCAGCACATCCTGCTGTTTATTCGCCCTGGCTGGAAGCTCCGCCAATGCCTCTTCCAAGCCGGTTCCCCCTGCCGGGGGAAATACGGTTAACGCCTTCTTGGTGTTCATGCGATCCTTGACTTTCTGTTCTTCGGTAAGGATGCCTGTACTCAGCAATTGTTTAATCAGCGGGCCGTCGCTGGCGAAACGCTCCATCAAAACGTCCATCGAAACGGATCCTTTGGCTTTCACAAAATCAACAATTTCTTGAAGATCAGACATATCCAGCAGCGAATGCTCGGCAGATTCCTCGCCAACCGCAATGGATCGCTCATACTTCGCTTTCAGAGCAGCAGGCAGCATGGCTTGAAGCGCCGTCACTTCATGACACAAATACATGCGGCTGATCCATCTGCCCAGCAGGACCAGCTCACCTGTCAGAGGAGGCACCAAATCAAGGACATTCATGATCGGTTTGATGCGTTTAACATCCACCTGCGTCTCCTCATGCAATTCAACAACAAAGCCCTGCAGCACCCGGGGACCGAAAGGCACGCCAACCCGACTGCCGACTTCCACCCATTTGGTCAAAGATGCTGGCACTTCATAATCAAAAGCACGATTCGTTTGCTTGGCAGGAACATCAACTATGACCTTAGCGTACATCCGAATTCCCCGCTATGGTCGGCATACGGTCCGCTGCCAATTCAAGCAGCTTTCGCGCCACGTCTTTCTTACTCTGTATAGGCAGGGCTTCGACCAGCCCGTTACGATCATAGATGCTCACCACATTCGTGTCGCCACTAAAACCTGCGCCCGCTTGGGACACGTTATTGCCAACAATCAGATCGCAATTTTTGCGATTCAGCTTGTCCAAGGCATGCTCGTCCAGACGTTCTGTTTCGGCAGCGAATCCGATAACGAACTGATGCTTCTTAAGCGTGCCGATTTCTTGCAAAATGTCGGGGTTTTTAATTAACTCCAAGGTGAGGGAATCGGATTTCTTTTTTATCTTTTGCTCAGCTACAACAGCAGGACGATAATCAGCGACAGCCGCCGCTTTAATAACCAGATCACTGGTATCCAATCGCGACAAAACAGCCTCTCGCATGTCCAATGCGGATTGAACGCGAACCATTTCTACCCCGTTAGGAGCAGGCAGCGCGGAGGGTCCTGACACCAAAGTAACGGCAGCCCCCATGCGGACGGCTTCTTCAGCGATGGCATAGCCCATTTTACCCGATGAATCGTTCGTGATATAACGGACCGGATCAATCCGTTCCAAGGTGCCTCCAGCTGTCACAAGGACACGTTGATCCTTCAATCGACCAGGCTCTCCCTGGAAATGACGCTCCACGGCCGCCATAATTTCCTCAGGCTCCGCAAGCCGCCCTTTCCCCACATACCCGCAGGCAAGCTGTCCTTCGCCAGGTTCAATAAATCGCACGCCGCGGCTTAGCAGCGTCTGCATATTCTGCTGCACAGCCGGATTCGCATACATATGCACATTCATGGCCGGTGCGACCCAAATAGGCGCAGTCGTTGCAAGAAGCGTGGTGCTCAGCATATCATCGCCTAGACCCAAAGCCAGTTTACCGATCGTATTGGCCGTAGCAGGCGCAATCAGCACCAAATCAGCACTATCCGCCAAGTTAATGTGCGAAACGACGGATGGATCCTTTTCATCGAAGGTATCCACAAAGACATGATGACGCGACAACGTTTGGAACGTTAACGGCGCTACGAATTGAACAGCGGATGCGGTCATAATCACACGAACCGTGGCTCCGGCCTGCGTCAATTTACTTGTTAAGGCAGCGGCCTTATAAGCGGCAATGCCTCCGCACACGCCGAGCACAATCGTTTTACCCTGCAGTACACTCATGGATATCCCCTTCCTTAGCGCCATATGAGAAAAAAATAACAACCACGAGGGTTGTTGGGTGAAGCAACTATTTCTTCTGATACTTCTCTGTCTCTGTTGTCTCGATTTTCTCATAGCCAATGTAGTGTCCATAAAGTTCTTCTAACGCAACACCAACATGCTTGTGAGCCTTTTGATTTTTCAAATCTGATTTTGCTCCGTCGCGTAGGGATCTTGCTCTTTTGGAAGCAGCAACCACTAGCGAATACTTGCTATCCACGATATCAAGCAGTTTATCAATTGAAGGATATAACATTCAATTCACCTCATCCATCCATTGTACGATTTTTGGATACATCCGTTCTTTTTTGCAATGTTCTGCCGCCAGAATCGCTTGTATTTTGGCACAAGCTGTTTCTACATGATCATTCACGATGGCATAATCATAGTGTTCCATTAAACGGATCTCGTCAATCGCGACCGACATGCGGCTGCGAATCACTTCATCGGTTTCGGTCCCACGTGTTACGATGCGGTTCTCAAGCTCATCGAGAGAAGGCGGCAATAAGAAGATGAAAACACCTTCATCAAACTTTTGTTTGACTTGCAATGCCCCCTGCACTTCAATCTCCAGAATCACATCTTGGCCAGAGCGAAGTGTATCTTCGACAAACCGTCTCGGCGTGCCGTAGAAATTGTCTACATATTCCGCCCATTCCAGCACTTCATCCGTATCGATGAGCTGTTGGAACTGCTCTTTCGTTTTGAAGAAATAATTGACACCGTCCACTTCTCCTTGCCTAGGCGAACGGGTCGTTGCTGATACCGAGTAAACAATGTCAGGAGAAATTTTGCGCAAAGCTGCACATACCGTACCTTTGCCAACGCCGGAAGGTCCAGACAGTACAATCAGAATGCCTCTCTCACGCTCAAGAGTGTTCGTATTACTCGTCATGATCATCGTCCTTGTTAGAAAGTCTATGTGCTACCGTCTCTGGTTGTACGGCCGACAGAATGACATGATCACTGTCTGTAATAATGACGGCACGGGTTCTTCTACCATATGTAGCGTCAATCAGCATGTGACGATCACGCGCTTCTTGAATGATCCGCTTAATCGGAGCCGATTCCGGACTCACGATCGAGATAATACGGTTCGCCGATACAATGTTGCCGAAACCGATATTAATTAATTTGATAGCCATTAGAGCTTCCTCCTCGTGAAGCAACACTCACGCTTCACTCGATATTCTGTATTTGTTCCCGCATTTTCTCAAGCTCTGCTTTCATCGTAATGACCCTGGCCGTAGGCTCGGAGGAATTCGATTTGGATCCAATTGTATTGACTTCCCGGTTCATCTCCTGAATCAAGAAATCCAATTTGCGTCCAACAGGCTCTTGTTCTGTGAGCAATTGATCACATTGCCCAAAATGACTTTTAAGCCTCGTCAATTCTTCATCCACATTCGAACGATCTGCGAATATCGCGATTTCCATCGCTAAGCGCTGCTCATCTACAGGGGCTTGATCCTGCAGCAGAGACTGGAGTCTGCTAGCCATCTTAACGGCATAGTCCTCAACCACTTGAGGCGCCAAGACTTCCAATTCACCATGGATCCGCTTGAGCTCTGTTAAACGTTCACGAATATCCTGCTCCAGAAATGCTCCCTCGCGAAGCCGCATATCGGATAACCTAGAAACTGCCTCCTGCAAGCAGACGCACAATTCCTGTTCAATCTCCTTGTCAGGTTCCTTCCGCGATTCCTTCATCAGAATGAGATCCGGCAGCCTCAATAACTCTTTGAGTCCGACCTGCTCGACATACCCATAGCGTTCCTTCAACTGAGCTGCAGCTTGCAAATAAGCATCTGCCAATGCAAAGTCAACGGTTACGCTTTTCTGGGACGCCGCCTCACGTTCCGCCGTAACGAAGACGTCGACACGCCCTCTCTTTACAGCTTGCAGCACCGTTTTCTTCAAAGCGTCTTCGAAGACAGCCCATTCTTTGGGTAATCGAATCGACACTTCACTATACCTATGATTGACCGATTTCACATCGATAAACACGTTGTATCCCGCAAAAGAACGATTCGCTTGTCCGAATCCGGTCATACTGCAAATCATTCTAATCACATCCATTACCCTATTTTAATTCATTTTGAAAGTGGGTACAAGTGGAAATCATGACGATTCGACTTTTCCCATACGTATTTCGTCAGATCTACGCACATCTCATAGGCCAGAAATGGCGTCATCAGGTATATCCCGTTGAAGTAAGGCATAGCCGCATCGAGCAGCTCTTTGGCAATCTCAACGCCCATTGCCCGCCCTTCTGGACCCTTCAGTCCATCCATGCGCGCCCTGACCTCGTCCGATAACCGGATACCTGGGACTTCATTATGCAAATATTCAGCGTTCCCTCCGCTGGCAAGCGGGGCAATCCCAATAAAAATGGGAACATTCAAGTGCTGGGTCGCTTCATAAATTTGTTCAATCAGCTTGGCATCGTAAACCGGCTGGGTCATGATGTAGTCGGCACCGGCTTCGATTTTGCGTTCCAAACGCTGAACCGCTTTATCCAGATGCTTCACATTCGGGTTAAACGCAGCGCCAACAACGAAATTAGCTTTCTGTTTGAGCGGCTTCCCGGAGAAAGCGATGCCTTCATTCAGCTGCTTGATCATCCGAATGATCTCGAATGAGGTCAGATCGTACACCGAGCTGGAGCCGGGGAGATCGCCGAATTTGGCGGGATCGCCGGTCACGGCCAGCACGTGGTCGATGCCCAGCGCGTGAAGACCCATCAGATGGGACTGCGTCCCAATCATGTTGCGGTCGCGGCACGCGATGTGAATGAGTGGACGAGCACCCAGCTTATCCTGCACGAGGTAGCCGAGGGCCAGGTTGCTCATGCGCGTCACGGCCAGTGAATTGTCGGCCATCGTGATGGCGTCGACATGCGCATCCTGCAGGGCTTTGGAACCCTGCATGAATTTCTCGATGTCGAGATCCCGCGGGGGATCCAGCTCGACAATGACGGTTTTGCGCTGCTTGACGATCTCCAGCAGCGATGGTTTGCTGGCCGGCGGCGCGGGCATCGCCGGCGCAGGCTCGATCACGCGCACGCCCTGCGCGGGGACGGTCGTGCCAGGCGCTGCCGGCACGTAGCCTTGCAGCGCCTTCGCGACAGCGGCGATGTGCTCCGGCGTGGTGCCGCAGCACCCGCCGATGATGCGCGCGCCCAGATCGGCGAAGCGCATCGCGCTTTCGGCGAAGTACTGCGGCGTCGCTGCATAGGTATAATGCCCGTCGACGTAGTCGGGCAGCCCCGCGTTCGGGAACGCGGAGAATGGCACGCCGGCGAGAGGAGCCAGCTTCTCCAGAGAGCGGAGAATCCCGTTCGGGCCCACGCGGCAGTTAAAGCCGATGACATCGGCGCCATCGTCCTGCAGCCGCAGGAACGCTTCATGCAGCGGCACGCCATCCTGCGTGCTGCCTGTGCCTTCATTCGCGAATTGGCAAATAACAGGCAAGCTGCTCATGTTGCGGATGATGCGCAGCGCGAGCTGAAGCTCCTCTAGGTCATAGAAAGTTTCCAGCAGCAAACCATCGACTGGCGAATCCAGCAGAACGCTGATTTGCTCACGCAGTGAATCTTCGACATCAACGGTGCGCACATTTTTGCGTTTCCCTGCCCGTATAGAACCGATTGCCCCTACGACATAAGCGTCATTCCCGACGGCTTTTCTGGCTAATTCAACACCAGCACGATTGATAGCTTCTACATCGCCTTCAAGTCCGTATTTGGATAATTTCTCGCGGTTCGCCGAGAAGGTATTCGTTTCAATAAGACGAGCACCTGCCTCGAAATAGCGGCGGTGCACGTCAGCAACCGTTTCCGGTCTGAGCAAATTTAATTCTTCATACGAAATGCCGACAGGAAATCCCATCTGATATAAATAAGTCCCCATAGCGCCATCACCAGTCAATATTTCCTGCTGCAGCGCCGTGCGAAGATCCAATTTCATGATAAACTCCCCATTTACTAAAAAATGTAGTTATACTGTATCACAAAATAAGGGAGATATTAAGAAAAACGTTTATCAATAATTCTGATACGTAAGAACCCTTATGATGCTTGCCAACTTATTTCACAATCGTACCCGTGTAGACTTCTTCAGCCGGTCCTGTCATATAGACGTGATTGTCAGCCTCATTCCATTCAATAAACAGATCCCCGCCTTTTAACGATACGGTGGCCTCGCGGTCCGTCAAGCCATTCAACACAGAAGAAACGAGGGTTGCGCAAGCACCTGTTCCACAAGCCAGCGTCGGCCCAGCGCCTCTTTCCCAGACACGCATATCCGTGTAGGCACGATCTCTGACCGTCACGAACTCAACATTGACTTTGCGCGGGAACATCGGATGAACTTCCAGCTTAGGCCCCCAGGCGGCCAAATCGAAATTCACTGCATCTTCGACATAAATGACACAGTGCGGGTTGCCCATCGAAACCGCTGTAAAATGGAACTCTCGACCATCCACTTCAATCGGATGATGAACAACCTGAGCTTCATCAACGGTTGTGGGAACCTGCAGACCGTTCAAAATAGGCTGCCCCATATCGACGCGAACCGTTGACACTTTCCCGTCTTGCAAATTAAGCTGCACCTGCTGCACACCTGCGCCAAGGGTCTCCACGGTGATCTCCGTACGGTCGATCAGCCCGTGATCATATACATATTTAGACACGCACCGAATCGCGTTGCCGCATTGTTCGGCTTCTGTTCCGTCCGAGTTAATAATGCGCATTTTGAAATCAGCTTGTTCAGAAGGAAGTATATACACTAAACCGTCAGCGCCAATGCCGAAAAAGCGATTGCAAAGGCGGATCGCAAGCTGATCCACATCTGTCGGCAATTCGTGATGACCGGCGATTACAATAAAATCATTGCCTAGTCCATGCAATTTAGAGAAATTCATTGTTTTCAGCACTCCAAGCGTGTGTTTTAGCCATTATCATAGCGTAAAAACAAGCAAATGCATAGCCCTTTCCCCTGTTTGACTGTTTGACTGTTTGACTGTTTGACTGTTTGTCACGGTTACCCTTCCTCCTCCTGGGCCTTACGAACTCCATACCCTTTATTTGATCAAAATCGCTCATTCTGAAAATCTAACGATTTGCAGAAGCTCTATTGCAAGCAAATGATCAACATTTCTCCAATAAATTGCCGGGCAGCGCCAACTCCGTTCATTAAATCTCCCAAGCAGCCAATTTACGTTCTATAAGCATCATACAGTTCATTAGATGCCCTTTGAGACCGAAAACCTCCAAAGCAAAGAAGCCTGCGGTCGACGCCAATGGGAAAAACCTAGCCTGCAGCTAGGTCATCCATTCCATGGACCTTGAGGCAAACCCAAGCCCCCTAACGAACTCAATAACCTCTATTCGGCCAAAATCGCTCCTTCTGAAAATCTAATGAATTCCAGATGCTCTATTTCAAGCAAACGATCAACATTTCGCCAATAAAATGCTCGATAACGCCAATTCAGTTCATTAAATCGCCAAAACAGCCATTTTCCGGCCTATAAGCATCATACAATTCATTAGATGCCCTTTGAGACTGAAAACCGCCGCAACGAAGAAGCCTGCGCTGACAAAAAAGCCGCCAATCGGCGGCTTTCAAACGATTATCGAAAACTCGGTTTCGAAGTTTTATAAGGAACAGCCCGCGAGCCTTTGTTGCGTTTGGGCGACAGCACGCTGCCCAGCCCCATTAAGAAAGTTGGAATGCCGGCGGCAATCAGTACGAGAATCCAATCTTTCCAGCCGAGCGGAACGGTTTTGAAAATCGGTTGCAGAGCCTCCACATACATCACGGCCAGCATCAGCACGAGCGACGATAAGACGGCCAGAACCAGATAACGATTTTGCAAGGGGTTACGGTGAAAAATGGAGCGCGAGCTGCGGCAGTCGAACACGTGAATCAACTGCGCCATAACAAGTGTGGCAAAAGCGACGCTTTGCGCCTTCAACAACGTTTCGGCATCCGTCGGATTTACGCGCAGCACGAGCCAGAAAGCGCCTAGCGTACAAACGCCGATGAGCAGCCCCCGGGAAATAATTTTCCAGCCCAAGCGTCTGGCGAAAATGTTTTCCTTCGCGGAACGCGGCTTATGCTGCATCAAATCTTTCTCCGCCTGATCGACGCCCAGAGCCATAGCCGGAAGTCCATCGGTCACCAAATTCACCCACAGAATTTGGATTGGGACAAGCGGCAGCGGGAGTCCCGCCATCATGGCGATAAACATCGTCATAATCTCCCCCACATTGGAAGCGAGCAGGTAACGAATGAATTTGCGGATATTTTCGTAAATACCTCGTCCTTCTTCAATCGCTGCCACAATGGTAGAGAAGTTGTCATCACTCAGAATCAAGGAAGAGGCTTCCTTCGATACATCCGTGCCCGTAATACCCATAGCGATACCGATATCCGCCGCTTTGATCGCAGGCGCATCGTTCACCCCATCGCCCGTCATCGCGACGACATGTCCATTGCGCTGCAAAGCTTTGACGATCCGCAGCTTATGTTCCGGCGATACCCTTGCATACACATAAGTATCATTAACTTTGGCATCCAGCTCATCTTCCGATAGCAGGGCAATCTGCTGCCCGCTCATGCTGACCCCATTTGCCGGAATCATCCCAAGCTGCTTCGCGATAGCTTCTGCCGTGGTCTGATGATCGCCAGTGATCATCACAGTTTTGATACCTGCCTTGCGGCATTTGGAAATGGCTTCACGCACTTCTTTGCGCGGAGGATCGATCATACCGGTGAGCCCGACAAAGATCAGGCTGTTCTCCACGTCCTCATGATCATCGTAACGATCGCTGCTCTTCAACTCTTTGTAGGCAATGCCTAGTACCCGCAGCGCGGATTTGGCCATGCCTTCATTGGCTGCAATCACTTTTTGCTTGAGTGTCGGAGTGAACGGAATGACTTTCCCCTCCCACAGAATGTAGCTGCAGTGCTGCAGCAGAACATCTGGCGCCCCTTTCGTACAAGCCATCCGCCCATGATGAGAGCTTACAAGCACGGACATCCGCTTGCGATCAGAGTCGAATGGGAATTCGGCGATACGCTTGTATGTTTCGCTGAGCGACTGCTGCGTGATACCGCTTTTGGCGCTTAACACGACCAAGGCTCCTTCCGTCGGGTCCCCTTTGATATTCCAAACGGAAGCGGCACCTTCGTCTTTCCCTTTCTTTCGCTTCTGCTCCTGCTTCTCTTCCACCAGCGTCGCATTGTTGCACAGCACGGACACTTGCAGCAATTTGCTCAGTGAAACATGCTTCGCAACGTCTGCATTTTGACCGCCAAATTGAATGCTTCCGACCGGTGTGTAGCCATCCCCCGTCACTTCCATCACATCGCCGCCTACCCATAAGTGGGTAACGGTCATTTTGTTTTGCGTCAAGGTACCCGTCTTATCGGAGCAGATCACCGAAGCGCATCCGAGCGTTTCTACGGAAGGCAGCTTCCTGACAATCGCTTTGCGTTTGATCATCCGTTGAACGCCAAGAGCAAGCGCGATCGTTACAATCGCCGGGAGTCCTTCTGGGATCGCCGCAACAGCTAAGCTGACGCCTGCAAGAAACATCGCATAAGGCGGTTGTCCATGCATAATGCCTGCCACAACAACGAGAATCGTTAGCGCGATCGCTACGATGATCAGAATTTTCCCAAGCTGCTCCAAACGGTGCTGCAGCGGTGTTTCCATCGATTCCGTATTTTGAATCAAATCAGCAATTTTGCCCATTTCCGTACTCATCCCGATTCGAACAACGATTGCTTTCGCCGTTCCTCGCGAGACCATGGTGCCCATGAAACCCAGATTACGTTGATCCCCCAGAGGAACCTCCTCATGAGGAATGGCTGAAGTTACTTTACCGACAGCCACTGATTCCCCGGTAAGCGCTGACTCTTCGATGTACACGCCGTTCGTTTCCAAGAAGCGAACATCCGCCGGCACACGGTCGCCGCTTTCAAGTAGAATGATGTCGCCCGGCACCAGATCACGAGCAGGTATTTGATGAACCGCCCCTTCCCTCCATACATTGGCATTCGGGGCTGACAGTTCTTTGAGTGCGCGTAAAGAGCGTTCTGCACGAAATTCTTGGGTAAATCCCAGAACAGCATTCATAACAATGATGACAACAATAGTAATTGCATCTAGATATTCGCCTAGCAAACCTGAAATCAGGGTTGCCCCCAATAGGACCAGCACCATGAAATCTTTGAATTGATTTAAAAGCAGCGTAATCGGAGAAATGCGCTGTCCTTCCGATAGTTCATTACGACCTACCTCCGCCTGCCGCTTCCAAGCTTCTTCCCAGGGCAATCCTTGCTGCGCATTCACCTGCTGCGACTGCAGGACTTCCTCCGACGTCAACTGGTACCACTTATTCTGACTCATCCGCCCTTCTCCCTCCCACTTCCCACTTGTTCAAGCCAATCACTCATACGTAAATGTATTCAGACAAGCCGGAAAATATCCCTGAAATCATCTTTCCCGCTGGCCAGCACTTAATTTTTTGTGAAAAGTATGGCATCATAGAGGTTAGCAAAAGTTTTTAACAACGGAGCTAATGGGGATGTCATCGTATATCGCCATTAGCTCCCTAGAATGGAGTTGTAAGTATCATGGCTTTAGACGGACTAGTCCTTCATGCAATCGTTCACGAACTGCAGGCGTGCGTAGGAGGCCGCATTAATAAAATTCATCAACCCAGCGAGAATGATATCCTCATGCACATTCGCGCCCAAGGGCAGAATCTCAAGCTGCTGCTTTCAGCCAACCCCACCTACCCAAGGGTACAGCTTACGGAACAAACACAGATCAATCCTATGGATGCTCCCATGTTCTGTATGCTCCTTCGCAAACACTGTGAGAACGGTATCATTGAAACAGTGGAACAAATTGGCATGGAGCGGGTTATTCGCTTCCAAATCCGCCATCGCGATGAATTAGGCGATATGAGCGTCAAACATATCCTTGTGGAAATCATGGGACGCCACAGCAATATTATTCTTTTGGATCCAGCAACTGGAGCGATTCTGGACGGCATTCATCATGTAACCCCGGCAATCAGTTCCTATCGGATTGTTATGCCCGGCAGCACCTATGTCAACCCTCCAGCGCAGGATAAACAAAACCCGCTCGACACAGACGCTTCCGAGTTCCGTGAAGTGATGGAGCAGGAACTGGCCGAGGACGCTACGCCAGATCAAAATAAGCCTGAACAGCGGCTTGTCGCAGCCTTCAGCGGGTTAAGCCCTTTAATCGCCAAGGAGATCGTCTTCCGCAGCAAACAAAGAGCGATCAATCAGGAAGAAGCAGATACGACCTCCCTATGGCAGGCGTTCAACGAAATCATGACGGCTGTACGCAATCATCACTATGAGCCTGTTATTACGGAACAAGAAATTTCAGGCAAATTATTCTTTGCGATGACGCCGCTTACCCATATTGCAGGTCTTTCTACAACCTATCCGACGCCTAGTGCGTGTTTAGAACATTTTTATGGCGATAAAGCGGAGCGGGATACCGTCAAACAGCGTGTCGCGGATCTGCTGCGTTTTTTACACAATGAATCCAATAAAAATGTGAAGAAACTGGAAAAACTTCAGGAAACCGTGGAAGATTCCAAAGATGCCGATAAATACCGGATTCTCGGTGAATTGCTTACTGCATCCCTGCACATGATCAAACGAGGCGATAAAGAGGTTGAAACGGTCAACTATTACGATGAAGATCAAGCCTTGATCAAAATAACGCTGGACCCGCTCCTTCATCCGTCCGAGAACGCCCAACGTTATTTCAAAAAATATACCAAAATGAAAAACAGCACAGCGATTGTCGAGGAACAAATCGAACATACCCATCAGGAGATCGCCTACCTTGGCTCTCTGTTGCAGCAGCTAAGCGTCGCCTCCCTAAGCGATATCGAGGAAATCCGCGATGAACTTATGGAGCAAGGCTACGTAAGAGACCGCAACAAAAAGCAGCGTAAAAAGAAGAAAAAAGATAAGCCTGCTTTGGCCAGCTATTTGTCCAGTGAAGGCATTCCGATTTATGTAGGTAAAAATAATACCCAGAATGAGTATTTAACGAATCGACTGGCTTCTTCCATGGATACCTGGCTGCATACCAAAGATATTCCCGGCTCTCACGTTGTCATACGAGGCGACAGTTTCTCCGAAGCCACACTGACAGAAGCCGCGCAATTGGCCGCTTATTTCAGTCAAGCCAAACATTCCAGCCAAGTCCCTGTTGACTATACGGTCATCAAACATGTTCATAAACCAAACGGCTCCAAGCCCGGATTCGTCATCTACGTCAATCAAAAAACGCTGTTCGTGACACCAGATGAAAATCAAATTAAACAAATGAAAGTCACCATCAAATAACGAACGCACGAGGGCTGCCACACATAAGAGTCTCCAAAGGCTCTTATTCCACACCAAAACTCCCTTTTATCGTAAATAGCAGCTCACAAAGGCTCTAATTCCTTTGAGTAGCTGCTTTTTCTCACCTATATGCCACATATAAGAGTCTCCGAAGGCTCTTATCCCACACCAAAACTCCCTTTTATCGCAAATAGCAGCTCACAAAGGCTCTTATTCCTCTTGAGCTAACAGCACGCAGTTGCAAGCAAGCACACTGATAACCTAAAAAGAACCTAGCCCGCGGCCTGCGGCTAGGTTCTCTGTATTTGTGCCCACTGCGTTTAAACAACCAGCTCCGCCAACATAGCCGTCTCGCGGCCGACGGACACATAGGTAAAGCCGAGTTGACTCATCTCCACTGGTTCGAACATGTTGCGTCCATCCACAATGAGCGGCGCCTTCACCAAGCTGCGAACGAGTCGCCAATTCAAGCTGCGAATGGCTTCCCATTCCGTCGTGATCACGATCGCATCCACCTCATCAAGAGCCTCATAAGGATCGGTGAAGACAGGCACATCTGGCATCCTCTCCATGACTAGTTCCGCTGCCGCAGGGTCATAGGCCTGAATGAGTGCCCCCTGCTGCTGCAAGGCGGAGATAATATCGAGCGCGGGCGCATCCCGCAAATCGTCTGTATTCGGCTTAAAGGCAAGGCCCAGGACGGCAATGCGTTTGCCGCTTAAACAACCGACTTCCCGCTCGATTTTGGTTACAAAACGTTCCCGCTGCAAGCGATTCACATCAATAACAGCGCGCAGAATTTGGAAGTCATAATCCACATTCTGCGCAAGCTTGAGCTGCGCCTTCGTGTCTTTGGGGAAGCAGGAACCGCCGTACCCGACGCCCGCCTGCAAGAAATGCGGACCGATTCGGCGGTCTAATCCCATGCCTTTGGCAACAAGACTAATGTTGGCGCCCACTTTTTCACAGACATTGGCCATTTCATTAATGAATGAAATCTTCGTCGCCAGGAAGGCATTGGACGCATATTTAATAAGTTCAGCACTTTCGCGGTCCGTATGGAGTACTTCAGCACGCAAAGAAGCATGCAGTCGCGCAATGCGAATTCCCGCTTCTGGATCCTTGGCCCCTATCACTATACGATCCGGATGAAAGGTATCCCATATTGCCGAACCTTCTCGCAGAAATTCAGGGTTGGAAACAACAGGCAAGTGAATGTGGGAGGCTGCCAGCAATCGGAGATGTTGTTCAGCCAAGCTGCCGGACCCCACAGGGACAGTGCTTTTCATGACGATGGTCTTGGAGGTTACAGCATTGGCGGCAATACAGGTAAGCACGTTGTTCACTTGGGACATATCCACGTCGCCATTGTCCTGTGTGGGGGTTCCAACAGCAATGATAATAATATCAGAGCTGCGGATAGCCCCACCGATATGTGAGGTAAACGATAGTCGATTCGCAGAAACATTGGTTGCAACCAGTTCCTTGAGTCCAGGCTCATAGATCGGTATTTCACCTTGCTGCAAACGAGCAACTTTCCATTCCGCTTGATCGGCGCAAATCACTTGATGCCCCATTTCCGCCAAACAAGCTCCTGATACCAAACCGACATAACCCGTTCCGATTACCGTAATCCGCGCTGCCTCTCCCATCTATTCAACCTCCCAAGTTTAATTCAACTCTATTCGGAATCCCAGCGTTTCATCAGGGATAATAAATAAGATTTCACTTGGTCCTGTAAATCCGGACGCTGCAAGGCGAGCTCGATCGTGGCTTCGATGTATCCCATCTTGTCCCCGACATCAAAACGCTCCGCCTGCATGAGATAAGCGGCCATCTGCTGTTCTCTGTTCAGCACGCGCAACGCGTCCGTCAATTGAATTTCGCCGCCGCGGCCAGGCTCTTGGCGCTCCAGGATGCCGAAAATTTCTGGCATGATGATATAACGACCAATGACGGCTAAGTTCGAAGGCGCCTGATCTCGTTCCGGCTTCTCCACCAGATCTGCGATCAGCTGATAGTTCACCCGCGCTGCCGCCGGTGAGACGATGCCGTATTTACTCACATCAGCCCAAGGGACTTCCTGCACCGCAATGACGGACGATCCCGTTTGCTCATAAATATTCATCATTTGTTTCAGGCCAGGGGGCGAGGATTGCAGAATATCATCCCCGAGGAGTACGGCAAACGGTTCGTCACCGATGAATTTACGCGCGCAAAGGATCGCATGGCCGAGCCCAAGGGGCTGCTTTTGGCGAATATAATGCACATCTGCCAGATTGGAGACGGACTGTACAATTTCCAGCAGCTTGGTATTGCCCTTTTCTGCAAGCATCATCTCGAGTTCAACGGATTTGTCAAAATGATCCTCAATCGCCCGCTTGTTGCGTCCTGTCACAATGATGATATCTTCAATGCCTGATTCAATGGCTTCTTCCACGATGTATTGAATCGCCGGTTTATCGACGATAGGCAGCATTTCTTTGGGCTGTGCTTTGGTCGCTGGCAAGAACCGTGTCCCTAAACCAGCTGCCGGAATAATGGCTTTGCGAATCTTTTTCATGAATGCTGCTCCTTCTCGGGTTGTAGGCTGGAGAGGATATCGATGCCTATTCGTTTCGAGCCAATTGGCGCATGAAACACGACACCGCCCCGTTCCCCATGAAAATCTGAACCCGCCGTAATGAGAAGGCCGCAGCGCTCAGCAAGAAGAAGATATTTCGCCTCATCTTCCGCAGTATGATCGGAGTGGTAGACTTCAATACCATCCAGACCCTGCTGGGTTATAGCCTCAACAAGGTCATCATTGTGATAAATACCTGGATGCGCAAGAACCGCCTTCCCTCCGGCCTCATGAATCCAGGCAATGGCCGTCGCAGGCTCAATCCTTGGCGGATTGGCGTATGCCGCAGCTCCTGAACCCAGATATTTGTCAAAGGCTTCACTGATGGAGGACACATAGCCTTTGTTCAGCAGAACTGCCGCAATATGAGGTCTGCCGACCGTATCACCCTTGCTTTTAATATGTTCAACTTCCTTCAACACTTCGGCCATGGTAATCGTAAAACCGAGCTGCTGTAAACGATCGATGATCATCTGATTGCGGGTATCACGGGTGTCTCGCAGCGACGATAGCCTTTGCAGAAACGGAGCATCCTCAATTTGAATATAGTAGCCAAGCACATGAATGTCCTGCCCGCCCGCCACGGTTGAAATCTCAACACCGGGAACGACTTCAATACCCAATCTCCGACCTTCCTCCATCGCTTCGGCCACGCCCGATACGGTATCATGATCCGTGATAGCTATTGCGCCTAATCCTGCGTCAAAAGCCATCTGAACGTTCACCGCGGGACGCTGCGTCCCATCTGATGCAGTTGTATGTGTATGTAAATCTGCTTCTAGTCTCGTTGACATTGTTTACCCCTCTCTACATCCTAATTCCCATCTATAAACAGAGCATTAAGCGAGCTGCCTATTTGTGTAAAACATTAAAGAAAACGGCTTAAATCTTCTTGCCGCAGGAAGGTCATGAAGCTGACTGCCGATATCGGCAGCAGGGTAGAGTTCAAATAAATCGCATAAAAACTGCGCTCAAAAGTAATATTTTCAATCGATTTCACTTTAAAAAGTCCCAAAGTCACTTCATGCTTCACCGATGATTGCGAAAGGATCGAGATGCCGAGGCCCGCTTCCACCGCTGATTTGATAGCTCCGGTGCTGCCAAGCTCCATGACGATCTTCATCGAGGAGCAGTCCATCTGGCAGCGTGCGAACTCCTCTTCCATCACCCTTCTCGTCCCCGATCCCTGCTCGCGCAGCACGAACGGATACTTCAACAACTCTTCAAGCGTAACGACTTCCATGTCGGCTAACGGATGATCCGCTGGCACAATCAGCTTGAGCTCATCGCTGAGAATAGCTTCCGTATGGACATCCGGATGATGAATCGGCGCTTCTACAAGTCCGAAATTAAGTTGATGACCGAGCACCTCATCCAAAATCTGCGTCGTGTTCATCACTTTCATCGAAACCGAGATGTTCGGATAATCTTTGCTGAATGGTCCCAGCAGTCTTGGCAGGATATATTCCCCCATGGTTAAGCTGGCGCCAAGCTGCAGCCGCCCTTCAATCATCTTCGTAAATTTGGACATCGCAACATCGGTTTCGCGAATAAGCTCGATACTGTTCTTGGCAAAAGGAATCAGAGCTCGTCCCGCTTCGGACAGTTCAATTTTCTTCGTGCTGCGGTGGAAGAGCTTCACGCCAAAATAGTCCTCTAGCGATTGCACCTGCATGGTCACAGCAGGCTGTGTCATATGTAAAGCTCCGGCGGCATGCGAAAAACTGCCTTTCTCCGCCACCGTATAAAAAATATGTAATTGATGAAAATTAAGTGCCATAACTACCCGCCTCTCTTTGTATTCATTATATGAAATAGAAGGTCCAACGTCCATCAAGGCACAAAAGAGCATGTCGGCATCGACATACTCTTGGGCATTCAGCTATGCAATTATCGACGTTTGCGGCTGTTCTTGATCAACGTCATCCGACGGGAATGCCGCAGCCAAGAGTAGTAAGACTTCAAATCACGAAGCTCCATCGTTTCTGACATCCTTCCCAGGAATGTCACAATGATCATTTTGTGAAGCGGGTTCCCCACCAGATCCGTTTCATGCTCCAAATGAGAGAACTCCGCAACGACAACAAGATCATCATCAATGAGATAGACATCTTCTTCATTTCGATAATAAGGGACAATGCTATCGTTTTTAAGCTTTTCCCAGAGAAAAGCACAAATTTCCTCAAGTGAATTGTTGCTACTAGAAACACGATCTGTCCATCTCAGCTTCGCATGATTCGTGATCACGACATCCGCCACTTTCTTATCCCCCAGCTGCACGAAAAATGGTTCATAAGTACTCCATCTTCCCATCACCTTGTCTTTCATGATCACAACCCCTTTCCTACTAAAATGAGACCGTGTACCTATTCCATAGCGGTGTGTAAGTTATACTTTACTTGATTATAACTAATTTTTCCATGTAAGAATATATAAAATTATTAATAACTATTTGTGAAATCATGAAAAAATGCTTATTTTCTAAAAATTCAAAAAATAAAAAAAGCTTCTTTCGAAGCTTTTCGTTTTGCACTGCAGCCTCAAAGGGTGTAAAATCTAGTTTTGTCTGGCACATCACTACTGTATTCGGTTTTAATTTCATTGCGGTAAGACTTCTCTACCTTTTTGACGTAAGGAAGCTTCAAAAGGTTCCGTGTCGTCTCATCTACTTTACTCGCATGTATATAAAGAACTGCATAATTCATTTTCTTTGAAATGTAGTGAAGCGAACCGAACCGTTCCAAATTTCTGGCGGCTTTAATATCGTTCACCCAAATGATAAGTCCGCTGCGCTCAATCATCATGATTGCTACCTCTTTTCAATAATCCTAATATGGAGTGATCCCTCAGCATGAAGCCTTCTAACACCATCATCCGCGTATATCGCGGAAGTATAACAGAAAGTATTCACCGCGTCCATCTCGCGGTCGTGAACGCCCAAGGAACGCTGCTGCATGAAGCTGGCGATCCCCAGTTCCTCACCTTCGCCCGTTCCACGGCGAAGCTCATTCAAGCGCTGCCGGTCATTGAATCCGGCGCGGCTGATCATTTCGGCTTGGATGAAGCCGAAATTGCCTTGTGCTGCGCTTCCCACAACGGGGAAGCTGAGCATGTGAGCACGGCCCAAGGCATACTGGGCAAGCTCGGGTTCCTGCATACGCACCTGCAGTGCGGTGCGCATGAGCCTTTCCACGCGCCTACCGCGCAAGCGATGCGCGAGCGGGGCGAAGCCCCTACCACCTTGCACAACAATTGCTCAGGCAAACATTCGGGCATGCTGACGCTCTGCGCCCATCTGGAAGCTTCGCCGGATACGTACATGAGCTTGGAGCATCCCGTTCAACAGCTCATGCTGGAAGCCGTGTGTGCGATGTCCGAGATGCCCAAAGCGCAAATGCAGCTAGGCGTTGATGGCTGCGGAGTGCCGGTATTCGGCATGCCGATTCAGCATCTGGCTCTGGCTTTCGCAAGACTAGGGAGCCCTGATGCGCTAGCTGAAGCACGTGCAAACGCTTGCCAAAGAATTGTCGCCGCGGTGCGAAAATATCCTCAATTCCTCGCGGGAAGCGACCGCTTCGATACGCGATTAATCGAGGTTACCAAAGGCCGAATCATCGGTAAAATGGGAGCCGAAGGCATATTCGCGCTCACGATCCCGGAGAAGGGCTTGGGCTTCGTCCTGAAAATCGAGGACGGCAATCAACGCGCCTTATATCCGGCTGTCGTTGAAGCCTTGAAGCAGCTAAGCCTGCTCTCGGAATCGGAAGTCAGCGAACTTCGTTCCTTTCATACCCCAACCGTTCATAACTGGCAAGGTACCGAGGTCGGTATCATCCGCCCTGATTTCCAGCTTTAAAACTTAACCGCAATTGCCGCTGCAGCTCCCACCGGAACTGCAGCCTTTGCCGGTTGGCAGCGGATTATTGCTGGGCACTTTAATCGTATCCGAGACAGCGTGAGCAATCGTCGTGGATACCGTAAACAATAAATCGTCCAGGCGATCCTCGGCTTCCTTGAATTTGCGAACAGCTTCAACTTCTTGAAGCTTGTCCTGAATCTCGTTCACAGCAGCCAAAGCTTGGTGATAGCTTGGGTGGTAATGCCCAAACCGCTCACACTCTTCGAAGGCATCTTTCTTTCTGGCAAAAACAGCTTTAAGTCCCTTTACTTCTTCACTATTATCAACTGCGTTCTTCCAATATAAATAATCTGCTACTTCTGCAGAGGAATTAATCATGTCACCCATGTCGTAAGCCTGCATAAGCACGGCCGACATATCTATCGTATCTGCTTCCATTGTTTGTAACATACTTGCCATCAAATCCTTCCTCTCAAAGAGTAACTAACCACTCTACTATATCACAGTTCCCCAAGAGTTTCTTCCTTTTCTCTCTGCATCAAATTCCCTTGTCCTTCCCAAACGTTCCTGAACGATATTTATCTGTATACGCCTTCATCGTTGATGCCTGGTAAAATTAATTTCATTTCTTCCCAATCTTCCCCTGTAAGCGCGATCTCCTGATATTCCTCAAGACCTTCCATGATCCAGCCTGTGCGTTCTTCCCGTAGATGACGCGGGATAATAACGCGGCTCTGCCCTTCTTTGCGAAGCTGAATAACACTCTTCCATTCGATCGCTTTGCGAATTATGTCCTTGCGTGTAGAACTGTGATAAGCCCCGAAATCTTGCAACCAGCTTGCAGGGATCCCCTGCATGTCCGGATACACATCACCTTGCTGAGGAATGTGAGCATCCATGTCATACAGCAGAATCACATCTTTGGAATAACACAAACCGTTCGTTCGCAAATCGGAAATTGATTCAGACAAAGAAACATCAGACGAGGCATCTTTTCGGCTGCTCTTAGGATTAAAGCCCATTTGCTCCAGGCATTTAGTTAGCAGCGGCAAATGCTTAGCGTCTGCAATAAAATCAGATTCGCCAATTCGCTGCCCAAGGAAAGAAGCGCATTTCTCGTTGCGCATAAGAGCATCAGCTACATCGCTCGAACGACAACGAAGCAGCGTAACTTCTTCCAGATACAGTTTCCCGACTTGATCTGCCCATTGCCGCAAAGTTACTGAGATAGGAGCAGGCACCTCATGATAAGCGTATGTTTCCAAAATACGCACGATCTCTTCGCCATCAATCCCTAATTCCCAGGCCCTGAACACACTTTCCTTCGTTAAATGATACGTGCGAACCAACTCTGTCGTGCGAAGCTCGGCCAAAGCCGCAATCGTCCATTCGGTGCGCAGCGGCACATCCGGCGGAAGCAGCAGCTCAAAATCAGGCTGCACATACATCGATGGCACCTTATCAGTCGCACCACTATTAAGCGGAACCTCTTCGCCGCTGCCTTCCCGGGCAGCTTCTGCGCTCGGCGGCAGCAGCCATCGAAACCACAGTTCATCATCCTGATCGGAGCCAATCTCAACAAAACCAAACAAGCGAAGCGGATTTAGCCACAAGGAGAAGATCGCTTCGCGAAGTGAACTCGAATCCTTGATCTGCGCGCTTTGCGTGCAAATCGATCTAACGCCTTGAATAAGCGCATCAATCTCGCACCACTGCTTTATTTCTGCTCTTTCCATCAAGGCCAGCGTATGCTGCAGCCAAACCGGAGCAGGCGTCATTAACTGACGCCAAATCAGATAGAGCCGCTTCTGCTGATGCTTGTAGCGACCTTGCAGCCAGGAGAGAGTCGCATCCTTCTGAAATAGATAGTGATTTCCATCGGAAGCTAGGCAGCCTAGCTGGATAGCCAACTCCAGCATGAGCGCCGCCCGATCATCATAAATCTCCCTGAACGCATAAGACAGTCCAGCCGAGCGCAGGATGTCCGGTGGCAGTTTCACATGCTGCGTGAGCTTTAGCAACTGTTTTTTGTGTAAAGTTCCCTTATTCGTCAATGGGAGAGCAGCCTGCTGGCTGCAAGCCGCCAAGAAATGAAACAGCTGCTGCGATAAACCTCTCGGGTGAGCCTGGAGATCCGCTTGCTCCAGTTCTGCATCAGGCCCAAGGAGCTCCATCTGAGGCTCTGTCTCGCTGTTTGCACGCAGCTGGACTGCTGGAAACAACAGCTGCTGCCAAGCTGCAAAGGCATCTTCTGGCAGCACAAGAAGCTGCTCCCCCCACGCTTTGCGAAAAGCGGCGACTACACCAAGCCTGCGCAGACCAATCAGGCCCACTGCCACTTGGGCGCCAGCCATCCGAACAACAGCTTGCTTGTCAAGCGCTTCGCGGGTAAACGGCTCACAACCGAATGCAGAGATAATCAGCCTAAGCGTTCGCCTTTCATCCGAAGATAAGTGCTCAGCCAGCGTGTTCAAATAAGTTGCGCCCGTTAGCAGCTCGGGCAGTGCAATGCCTTGGCTGTTGAACGAAGCGCACCATGGCTGAGACATAATAAGTTCCTTTAGCGCTGGGGGCATTTTCAACTCTATTTGTTCATACCTCATGATATGTATGTATCCCTTCTTGACCTTTCGTTCCTTGACCCCAATAGGTAATCGCATATTCGTATCCTTGCTCGACCAGAAAAAGCTGCCGCTTCAAGGCAAAATCCTGTTCCTTCGTGTCCTCGCTGATTAACGAGTAGAAGACAGCCGTATTCGCCGCGCCTTCCTTTTTGGGGCGGAGGATCCTACCAAGCCGCTGCGCCTCCTCTTGACGCGAACCATAGCTGCCCGATACTTGAATAGCTACCGCGGCATCAGGCAGGTCCACGGCAAAATTGGCGACCTTGGATACAATAAGCAGCGGCAATTGCCCCTTTTTAAACTGCTCATACAGTTCTTCCCTGCTATCATAAGGCATGCTGCCGCTGATCATAGGCGCTCCCGTGTGAGCAGCAATATGCGCTAACTGGTCGAGATATTGACCGATAATGAGCGTTGGTTCATTGGCATGCCGAACAAGCAAATGAGAGATGACATCCAGCTTGGCCGTATTTTCCCCGGCAATCCTGAACTGCTGTCTAGCTCCGGAAGCGCCATAATGATCACGATCCATGCCTGAAAGCGGTACGCGCACTTCCTGACAAGTCACCTTCGCGATCCAGCCCATCGACTCTAGTTCTTTCCAAGCCATGTCATATTTCTTAGGGCCTACGAGTGAGAAAACATCCTCCTCCCGGCCATCTTCCCTAATTAAAGTAGCCGTTAATCCGAGTCTGCGCGTTGCCTGAATCTCAGCAGTAGCGCGGAATACCGGAGCTGGCAGCAGATGAACCTCATCATAAATAATGAGCCCCCATTCTCGCTGACTGAACAGTCCCATATGCGAAAATTCATCTTCCTTCTTGCCTCGATGAGTCAAAATCTGATACGTAGCGATCGTAATCGGCTTTACTTCTTTGGACGAACCGGAGTATTCCCCAACTTGATCTTGGTCCAGTCCCGTTTTGCTCAGAATCTCTCGTTTCCACTGCTTCACAGATGTAACATTGGATGTAAGAATCAATGTGGCGCACTTACACCTCGCCATGGCCGCTATCCCCACAACGGTTTTCCCGGCACCGCAAGGCAATACCAACACACCGCTTCCTTCGACATCTATGCGATGAAACGCATCGACCGCCTGCTTCTGATAATCCCGCAGCTGAAACGGAGTTTCAGCCTCATCATCATCTCTAAGCGCAATCGGCAGAAACTCGCCTTGACGATAGGCGGCCAGATCCTCAACAGGGTACCCGAGTCTCGTTAGCTCCTGTTTCAGAATCCCTCTGGAAACAGGAGAAATAGCAATAGCCCGCTCACCGCGGGTATCTTCTACATATTTTTTCAAAGAGTCATACGCACATATTTCTTTAAGAACTACCGTGTCATCACTGACCAGATAGAGCTCATTTCCGACATCCTCCATGCGCAGCAGGCCATATCTTTGGGCATATTTGCGGATACTGCTAAGTACAGATGTCGGAACGCCAAACTTCGCATACTTCTGCAAGCAGGCCGATATTTGATCGACTGGCATACCCGCGGCAGCTGCATTCCATAGAGATAAGGGCGTGATCCGATACGTGTGGAGATGCTCTGGGCTTTTGATCAAATCCGCGAAACGAGACAGCTCGCCTCTAACGGCTTCGAAATCAGCATGATGCGTTTCCAATAAAATCGACAAATCACTCTGTACGATCAGAGGAAGGTTAGGATCCCAAGACAATCGCGTGCCACCTCCTTTTTACCCTTAGTATGAAAGGAAAGCACTTGATTTAAACATAGATGAATGAATTAACTGAGCGCCGAAAAAGGGATCGTTGGTGAAGGCTGCCGAAACGCAAAAATGGGCAGCTAGCGATCTTACCGCTAAACTACCCAAATGCAAACTGCAAATGCAATTAGACTATCACACCAATGAAGGCCTTTATGGATTCAATATGCAAATCTACTCCACACGAACCGCTTTCTCTTGAGCAAGCAAACAAAGCTCTGCTGCTTTAAAGGTATGCGCCTGTGTCATGGCATGCTCTGTCCCATGCAGACAATCCAAGATCAACTGGCCAAAGAATGGAAAGCCAACTTGCCCATGCAGGCTGTAGTGCTTTTCCCCTTGTTGGTTGACAAGGTACAACTGATCCCCTTGCGGATCGCGAGCGATGTCGATATATTTGCGAAGCTCGATGTACCCTTCGGTTCCAAGAATCACCGTACGACCGTCGCCCCAAGTTCCCAAACCGCTCGGTGTCAACCAATCCACACGGAAGTAGTTCGTTGCCCCATTGTCCCCAATCAAAGTCGCGTCGCCGAAATCCTCCAGCTCCGGGTAATCCTTTGCATGGTAATTCGCCACCTTGCTGCTGGCAATCGTAGCATCCTTACACCCTGCATAGTACAGGAACTGTTCAATTTGATGACTGCCGATGTCACAAAGAATACCGCCGTAATTTTCCTTTTTGAAAAACCAATCCGGACGACCTGCTGCGCCCAATCGATGAGGTCCTAGACCAATCACTTGCACAACGCGGCCGATGGCACCCTCTTCAATCAGCTGACCCGCAAAAACGGCACTCTCCACATGTAGACGCTCACTGAAATACACAGCGAATTTACGGCCTGTTTCTGCGACCTTCGCTTTGGCGGCAGCAAGCTGATCCAGCGTAGTGAACGGCGCTTTATCTGTAAAATAATCCTTGCCATGATCCATAGCTCGAATGCCAAGCGCTCCCCGTTCTGAAGGGACAGCAGCTGAAGCGACCAGCTTGACTTCTGTATCATCGAAGATTTCCTGTTCCGATGCTGCTACTTTGACGTGTGGATATTTCTCAACGAAAGCTTGTACTTTAGCTGGATCTCGGTCATACACCCATTTCAGTTCTGCGCCTGCTTCTTGCAAACCATTGCACATCCCATAGATATGCCCATGATCCAAGGCTATTGCCGCGAAGACGAACTCGCCTTTTTGTACGACAATATTCGGCTTACCTTTTGGTGCGTAATTCATTCCATCGCTTTTTTGCATGTCCGAACTCCTCCACTTATACGTCTAACGTTTTGAATCCAGCTTCTTTATTGACTTTGGAATTTTTGATTTTATCTTGCAAATGCTGCTCGAACAGTTCTTCGTCGATAGGCAGATCAACCCAGTTGTCCGTCCATGTCGATAGCAGCATCGCATTGGAAAGCATCAAACCTTTAATGCCTTCTTCCCCTGGAGCTACGAGCGGTGTGCCGTGAAGAATCGCATCTACCCAGTTTTGTGTAATGCCTTTGTGGCCTGTTTCTTGGCCTTCAACCGGAATCTCACATTTCCAGACTTCGGGTTGACCAAATCCGCCCTTGAACGTCTCATTGAACTCTCTCTCAGATACACGCAATCGCCAGAACGTCAATTTCCCGTCTTCAATGACAATTTTACCGCGATCGCCGGATAATTCGAAACGATTGGTTCCTGGAGCTTCACCCGTTGTAGTCACGAATAGGCCAGTCGCGCCATTTTCGTATTCAACGAATGCGGTTACATCGTCTTCCACTTCGATATTGCGATGCTTCCCGAAATAGCAGAACGCACGAACACGCTTAGGCATCATATCGATCGTCCATTGCCACAAGTCAAGTTGGTGTGGATCCTGATTGATCAGAACACCGCCGCCTTCACCTGCCCAAGTTGCACGCCAGCCGCCTGAATCGTAATAGCTCTGGGATCTGTACCAGTTGGTAATGATCCAGTTGGTTCTGCGAATTTCTCCGAGTTCCCCCGAGGAAACCAGGTCTTTCAACTTTTTATATAAGGGATTGGTCCGTTGATTGTACATCATGCTGAAAACTTTACCGGAAGCTTGCGCAGCTTCATTCATTTGGCGAACCTGTTTCGTGTATACGCCTGCCGGTTTTTCACACAACACATGAAGGCCAGCTTGAAATGCTTTGGCAGCCACTTCAGGGTGATCATAATGCGGAGTTGCGATAAGGACACCATCGATCGTTCCCGAAGCAAGAAAAGTATCCAGATTGTCAAATAATTGGACGTCTTCGCCTAGATTTTCTTTCGCCCATTCCAAACGGTCCGCTCTAAACTCACAAATGGCTGTTAACTTAGCGCCTTTTACTTCATTGTTTACTAAGTATTTGGCATGTCCAGTTCCCATGTTGCCCAGACCAATAATACCAATTCTTACTTTGTCCATCTTGTACTTCACCTTTTTCTTGTCAGATTCGCAATCATTGAACACGTTACCAATGTAGCATATTTACAGGACTGCATCTTGTCGCAGATTGACTACCTTATTGCGAACTTTGACAGTTGCATAGGGCTTATGGCAGAAATGGACTCTTTATCTGTTCAAAAATGCTATACCCTTACATGGCTGCCGGCAATTGAATAACAACCGTTGTCCCAACGCCCAGCTTGCTTTGATATTCAATATGTCCCTGGTGCTCCTCAATGATAGCAAAACTGACCATCATGCCGAGTCCAGTCCCTTTTTCTTTTGTTGTATAAAAGGGTTCTCCGATACGCGGCAGCCGCTCCTCGGAAATCCCTTGACCTTGATCTACGAAATACATGCACACGCCGCTCGTCATCTTGCGGACCGAAACCTGCAAATTCCCGCCTGTCGGCATTGCTTCTATCGCATTCTTAATGACATTGACAAAAACTTGCTTCAATTGATTTCGTTCGCTTTTGACCCAAGGAAGATCAGGATCGCAGGACATCTCAATCACCACATCATTCATGATTGCTTCTGTATTCAGCAGCTCGATCACTTCACTTAAAATGGAAAGCAGATCATGCAGCCGATAAGCTAATACTTGAGACCGTCGATTAACTCCTTAAATTTAGCAAACATCGGGAGGAGTAGGTTTCGTCTATTCCTCTCCCCCCCCAATGAAAACCCCGAATTTACTTTAAAATGACTATTTATCTCCCGTTTTCTCTC
>NZ_BMHE01000056.1 GCF_014640555.1 Paenibacillus marchantiophytorum
GTGCAGCACCCAATCTATTTTTCTCAAGCATGAAGGTCATCTCCTAGAATAAATTCTGACCTCTACACCTTCGACAAAAGATTGGAAATACCTGCTAGTTAATTGTGCTGTCGTAGAAAAAAAACAAGTAGACATTAATTTTGTACATGCGACGTGTTTTGGATTTCTTTATAATGAAAGGATATCTGCATGTACATCAGGAGGAGCTTATGTTTACAAAGCGATTGAATACAGGTTGGGAGTATTTGCAGAGTTCGTTAGGCGGCGTCTGGGAAGTTTGGCGCAAAGATAAATTAAACAATCACTATAATCTTGCATGGCAGGAAGTAGAACTGCCGCATTGTTTCAATGCACTCGACGCTATGGAACCGGACAAACCTTACTACCAAGGGCCGGGCTGGTACAGGACCTTGTTGTCGATCGACAACCCGTACCCCAATGGGAGAACACTCCTTCATTTCGAGGGAGCCGGACAGCAAACGGAACTATATGTCTATGATCAACGTGTTGGCGGACATGAAGGCGGCTATGATGCAAGTATGGGATGCTGTAGGACAGGAAGTATTCACAGAGGTGTTTGATAAGGAAACGTGGGCAGGCAAGGAAGAAATCGCTAACTTTCAAATCGACAATTTTCAGCTCTGGAGCCCTGATCAGCCTCATTTGTATACGTGCAAAGTTACTTTGATGCCGGTGGATGAGGCCGTCGCAATCGAAACAGCTCTAGCTGTGCGGTTCGGTCTCCGTTATTTCGAGTTCATCGAGAAGGGACCTTTCCACCTCAATGGACGAAGATTGCTGCTTCGCGGCACACATCGGCATGAAGATCATGCCGGCGTAGGCGCAGCTATGACGGAGGCGATGATTCGTGAGGAAATGCGGCTCATCAAGGAGATGGGCGCGAATTTCATTCGCTTGGGACATTATCAGCAGTCGCGTATTGTGCTGGAACTATGTGACGAGCTGGGGCTGCTCGTATGGGAGGAAATCCCTTGGTGCCGCGGCGGTATCGGCGGCGATTCCTACCGTCAGCAATGCAAGGATATGCTGACGGCGATGATTGAGCAGCACCGCAATCATCCTTCTATTATTTTGTGGGGGCTTGGCAATGAGAACGACTGGGAAGCGGATTTCAACTATTTTGATGAAGAGGAAATTAGGGATTTCATGCGTGAACTGCATGCGTTGTCCCATGCGTTGGATGATACGAGACTGACGGCGATTCGGCGCTGCGACTTTTGCCGCGACATCATTGATGTGTATTCGCCTTCTATTTGGGCGGGATGGTATCGGGGTGTTTATCCGGAATATGAGACTTATACGCGTACAGGATTTGACAGTGTGGATCGATTCCTCCATGTTGAATGGGGAGCAGACAATGTGGCTGGACGCCATGTGAAGAAGCCATATACAGGATTCGAGGATATCCAAACCGGGGCAGGGGCTGAGGAGCGCGATGGTGATTACCTGCTGACTGGCGGCGATCCGCGCGTTTCCAGTTTGGGCGATTGGTCGGAGACCTATTTCTGCGACATGATTGATTGGTACTTGCGCGCGCAGCAGAGAATGGACTGGTTGACCGGCACTGCGAAGTGGTCTTTCAAAGATTTCTCAACCCCGGTGCGACCAGATTCGCCGATTCCTTACTTGAATATGAAGGGCGTCGTTGAACGGGATTTCAGACGGAAAGAAGCCTATTATGTCTTTCAATCTTATTGGTCTGAGCAGCCAATGGTTCGCATTTATGGCGGAAGCCTGCCTGTTCGTGCGGGGAAAGCCGATGAACAGCAGACCATCAAAGTGTATTCGTACTGTTCGATTGTTGAACTTATTGTCAATGGAAAGAGCTACGTGAAACGAACAAGAGACACGCAGAACTATCCTTGTGCAGGTTTGCGTTGGGATGTGATTCTGCCATCAGGGGAGAATCGCCTTGTAGCTGTCTCCTCTGGCGAAGGCGATATCGTAGTTCAAGACGAGACTACGTTCATTTACCAGACGGAAAGTTGGGAACAACCTGCCGCACTGCGGCTGACCGCTTATCAACACTCGGATGATGGCATTTTTGTCGAAGCTTTGGCGTACGACCAGCATGGCGTGTTTTGTGCGGATGCGGCGAATTTGGTGCATTTTGGCCTAGCGGGGTCAGGGAAATTACTTGATAACTTAGGAACAGTTAGAGGTTCCAGAACGCTAGAACTTGCGAATGGACGTGCCCGTATTTATGTGGATTTGAAGGGCGGGACATCGATCGTCTCCGTGCATGGAGAAGGATTAGAGCCTTCGTTCGTGAAGATGAATAGTTGACAATATAACACAACCGTTAGGAGTGGATGGAATTGGATATTTTGAATCTGTGGCCGCAATTGCAACGCAAAGTCGACACCATGATCGAGCAAATCGGAAGTAAATCTCCACACGTGGAGAAAGAGGGCGTGTACGATGATGCCCGTTTGGATTGGTGGACATCAGGCTTTTGGCCAGGACTCTTATGGATTATGTATGACGTCTCCCAAGAAGACAAGTATCGTCAGCAAGCTTGGGATTGGGATGGGAAAATAGAAGCTTGCTTCCTGCGGGAGAACAATTTCCATCATGATGTTGGCTTCCAATTCCTGCCTACGGCAGTAGCCAAATACAAAATGACAGGGGATCAGGATGGGCGTAGAAGAGGGCTGCACGCAGCGAATTTCCTTGCAGGACGCTTCAATCAAGCCGGACAGTTCCTGCGCGCTTGGAATCAGGACAAGCATGGCTGGGCGATTATAGATTCCAGCTTGAATCTATCCTTGCTCCTCTGGGCAGCCGAAGAGCTTGGCGATCCGCGGCTTAAACAAATTGCCATGGCGCATGCGGATACGGTTTTGGAGCATTTCATTCGGGATGACGGATCAGTCTGTCATATCGTTAGCTTTAATCCGGACACGGGTGCATTCATCGAGGCGTTGGGCGGGCAAGGGTTCTCCCCGACCTCCGCGTGGAGCAGAGGACAGTCGTGGGCTTTGCATGGTTTAGCGAACGTGTACCGATATACGGGAGAGAGCCGTTATTTGGCTGCTGCGAAGCGGGTAGCCCATTACTTCATGGCGAACACCACGGTGGATCCCATTCCGTTATGGGATTTCCGCACGGGTGATGCGGATTTGAAGTTGAAAGATACGTCCGCCGCCGCTTGCGCGGCCTCTGGGCTGCTTGAAATCGCCTCGCTGGTACCAGCCGAGGAGGCGGATTTATACCGGAATCAGGCAATCCGGATCATGGATGCGCTGACGCAGGATTACGCGGATCTGGATGGATCAAGGGAGTCAATCCTCAGAGAAGGCACCGGACATAAGCCAGCGGGACAAAACGTCAACGTAGGACTGATCTACGGGGATTATTATTATATAGAAGCCGCAGCCAAGCTGAAAAACTGGACGCAGCGAATTTTCTAAGCTGAATTGAGTTCCCTTCGAGTTCCCTTGAAGGGAGCTCTTTTTCATTGGAACCTATTGGACCCCATTGGACAATTTCCAGCAGAACGCATCATTGGTGCGATTGACTGGGGGGGGATGTATGAATTCCAGTGGTGCAAAGGCAATGAGAGGCTGCCCCTAATTTACTTTAGGGGCGCCTTTATTTATAAACGGTGAGTCATCCCAACCGCCTCGCGCGGATAAGGGAACTCCAGTGCGCTATTCCAGCAAAATGCTTCATTTTACTGAGTCAGAGGGAACTCCAGTGCGCTATTTTGCTTTTTAAGTGGAAATTCAGCAGTTTTCGCAGAAATAAGACCCTGTAGTTCCGCTAATCCCCGAGCATCCCTGCTATTTGCCCAAATAGCGCCCTACAGTTCCCTTAAGAGTAGCTGTCGCTTGAAAGATGCTCAAACTCTCAGGGCGGCGAAGTCGTTTTCTCACATTTAAGCCTAAATTGCTGCTTTAGCAGGTTACGCTGATGTCATCAAAGATCGCTTTGGTATTCGCATAGACACGAGCTCCAATTTTGCCGCTCGCAAGTGCGCTGTCCGTGGTGCTGATTTCCAAATTACCGTCTTTGTAAATTGAAATGGAGAGTTCCATCTTGCGGCCGGTTTTATCGTTGTTTTTCAGAAACAGCACATAGTAATTATTGTCGTCTGTGTAGCGGAAGACCAATTCTGCATCCTTATTTCCATTTGTATTGTTGGTGACGTTGACCTTCGCTTCGAAAGTATCATTGGTCCAGTCAGCATTCCCGGCGAGAGATAGGCTTAGCGCGGAATTGGCTTGACCGCTGTATTGGTTGCTTACTACACTCCAGGTTCCGCTGGTCGAGGCTGCTTGCCTTGCAGCAAACCCCTGACTTTATGGATCCCCTCTTTCTTTGAAATCGCTGTCATTTTGATCATAGTGGAAGAACTGGTTGTCAGCCATGATATATCATGGTCAATGTGTGATCAATGTTAGCCAAATGGTTAAGCACCCTTATGGATGCGGCTAATCACCTCTTTCAAATAGGAGATGCTATCGCTAAGTCCGCCATTTAATGCCGGCCAGTGGCACTCTGCAGAAAGCTTGCCTGTGTAGCTGATGGCTTGTAATATCTCAGATAATTTTTGATAAGGATAAACGCCTGTTCCAGGGGCATGTCTTCCCGTATCTGCAAGATGGATATGAGCGATACAATCCTTGTGTGTGAGGATTGTATCCAGAGGTTCTTTCTCTTCATCCATATGATAAAAGTCGGCTAGCACCCTTACTGTTGGGCTATTGATTTGCTTCGCCAAATGAACGGCATCGGCTACGCTGTTCATCAAATTGGATTCCTTGCGGTTCAGCGGTTCCAGCGTCAATGTAATGCCGTTTCCTTGCCAATCTTCTGCAATCCAGTTCAGCAGCTCCAACATCTGATCTTCAGCGTGCTGACGCTCCCAATTCTCAGGGATCATGCGGGCTTTGCCGCTGCCAAGCACAACAACCTCCACGCCGATTCGGCTTGCCGCTTCTCCAGCCTTGTTGACGTAGCGCCGGATTCTCTCACGATCCACTTGCGGACCTACCAACTTCATGCCGTCTGGCGCGAAAATATTCAAGGCACGTACGGGAAGCGGGGAATTAACATACAGGGGAATTCTCTCCCCTAATGATCGTTCATCCTCAACTTGCAGCGATGACAGAGCACATTCCACATAATCCAATCCATGAGCCGCAAGCAGCTCCGCTTGTTCAATTCCTGCACACCAACCGATTTGATTCATGTCGCATTCCTCCTTGAGATGAGTGCTTTCATGTTCATTGTAATAAGCATACAAACGTGTGAAAATGGCTAAAGGTATTGAATGATGTCTTTCAGTACGATTAAGGATACGTATAATTCCCTTTGTTGTTCAAGGGTCTATTCGTACGTATACTGGAAGTAAGAACATCTGGGAGCTGATGAACGTTGGTGAATCGGAATATCATAGACGAATTGAGTGAATATGTAGAGCTGCGTTTAGGCAGCATCGGCACGGCTAGTCATGATAGAGGCTGGACGGAGACGAAACAGCATCCGGACTACGATATTTGGCTGGTGACCAACGGAGAGGTTGAGGTTGATGTTCAAGGCGTCACGTCTGTGGCAAAAGAAGGGGACATCGTTTTTTTCAATCCTGGCGTGACCTATACCGCTGCTTGTTCCCTGAACCCCTGCAGTCACATATTTGTCCACTTTGATTTCTCGTTGGGTGAACGCTTTAACTTCCTGAATGAGTTTGATCTCATGGGCATTATTGGCGGGGCCTATCTGACTAAGGAGAGAGAGTTATTCAGAGGAGCCTTCGATGCTTACCAGAACAAAGAGCCGATGGCGTCATTAATGCTCAAAGGTTTCTTCCTCGCATTGTTAGCCCGTCTTTTAACGATTCCGCAACACCCTCCGAGAGGGCTGCAGGGAGCGGAACTACACTCGAAGCATTTTACCAAGCTGGTTCCAGTGCTGGCGTATATCGAGGCGCACATCGGAGAGCGCATAGCGGTGGAGCAATTGGCTGAGATGAGCAGTATGTCGCCCAAATATTTCTATGCTTTTTTCAAAGCCCAAATGGGCGTGACGCCGCAAAATTATGTGACTCGTCTTAAGCTGAATCGAGCCAGGGAATATTTGTACGAGGGGAAACTGACCGTGAAGCAGATTGCCTATCAGCTTGGCTTTGCCGATCCGTATACGTTTTCTAAGATATTTAAACGCTTCCATAAAATTGCGCCGTCCAAGTACTATGGGCATACGTAGTATTTGTAACACAATTGGAACATTCCTGTTACAGTCCTCTAACATTGGTGAGGTATTATAATAAACAAGACCCCCCTTTTTTAATATAAACTTTGGACCTGGCCCCGTTGGCTAGGTCCCTTTTTTTGTCTATTCGTTTTAGAGGATAGGAGAACGCAGCGTGCAGCTGGGTGGATAAACGCAAAAAGAGGCTGACTCTAAAGGTTGAAAACCAAGAGCAAGCCTCTTTATCAAAATATAAGAGTTTATATGTTTTGGAGTGAACGCGGAGTTATTCCAACTGCCTCTCGTGGAAGTAAAGGAACTACGATACGCTATGCAAGCTAAAAGTGTCATTTTCGGATAGGATGAGGGAACTACAGTACGCTATTTTGCCGTTTCATGGGAATTTTCAACGTTTTCGTGGAAATAAGACCCTGTAGTTCCGCTATGACCCACGCCCCCCTACTTTTTGCCTAATTAGCGTCCTCTAGTTCCCTTACAAGGTTTTGCCGCTAAGAAGAGACTGATCTATCAGGGCGGCGAAGCCGTTTGTCTTAATTTCCAGATGGGGCGAAATCTTATTGGGCGCTCCCTAATCCCTTACCGCTCCGATCGATAAATCTCCTTCACCAAGCGATAAGCGAGCTTAGGCTTGCGATACTCGTTGAGCAAGCCTTTATTGTTAAAGCTCCGCGCCCGATCGCGGAAGTACGGGCGATCGCTGCGCACGTCGACGCGAATGTCGGCGAAGTGCCAGATCAAGGTGCCGACGATGCGTGAGTCGGCACGGAAGATCTTCAGTGCCTGCTGCACGACATCAGCTTGATAATCCTCGCTGAATAAGCGCGGTTCCCAGCCGGCGTCGCCAAAGATGCCCGCGGCGCCGAATTCGCTCATGATGACCGGCTTGTCGCCGGCACCTTGCGATTCGGCATTCCGATAATAGGCCTGCAGCATGTCGTGGAATCCGTCGACGCTGCCTTCGTACCAGCCGTAATATTTGTTGATGCCAATGACGTCAAAGTAGGACAACACGATGTCTTCTACAGGATGCATGGTGGCGTAAGTGACCAGACGGCTGCCATCCATGCTGCGTATTTGGCTGACGAATTTCTTCGTAAGCTCCAGGGCTTCATTCGTACGTGTATCGATTTCGTTATGTGCACCCCAGAAGATAATGGACGGATGATGATAGTCGCGGCTGATCATCTCGCCGAGCATATGGACGCCGCGATCCGTGAAGATTGGGCTTGCCAGTGTTTCGGTGCTCATGAAACACCCCCACATCGGGATTTCGCTCCAGAGCAGCATGCCATGCTCGTCGAGCAGATCGATCCAGAACTGACTTTGCGGATAGTGGGACCCGCGAACGATGTTGCAGCCCATATCCTGGAGAATAGCCAGGTCCTTCAGCATGAGCTTAGGCGGGAACGCGAATCCCCACTCCGGATGCTCCTCGTGCCGATTCACGCCTTGCAAATAGAGCGTCTTGCCATTGAGTAGAATTTGCCCATTCGACACGTCCAACGTGCGGAATCCGGTGCGGTCGATGAGATCGTCTTCGCCTGCGCGAATCGCAAATGTATACAATTCAGGTTGACCTACGTCCCATATGCGAACGTTCGCGAGACTTCCACGAAGTGTAAGCTTAGAGGATTGGCCTGCTCTAATCTGGACGGTTGCTGCTGAGAAAATAGCCGCCTCTGTGGAGACATCGATTTCAATTTCTTGATCTGCACGGCTAAGTGAGTTTAATTGGACGTGCAGCTCAACATCGGCTGTATCGCCGCTTAATGTATAATCGATTTTCAAAGAATCAATATAGACATCAGGCAATTCCTGCAGTTCGACCGACCTGATAATACCTCCATAAGAGTACCAGTCTGCCACATCTGTAGGCAGTGTCTGCCAATCCAAGGTACTGTCGACACGAATAATTAATTCATGCTTACCCTGCGCAAGATGAGGAAGCACAAGCGCAAACTGGGTATATCCACCGAAATGATAACCTAGATGCTGACCGTCAACATAGACATCCGCATGATGAAGGATCCCTTCAAAGATGAAGCGAAGATTAGCTTCTTGTGTGGTGTCGAAGTAAGTACGGTACCAAGCGGCACCGATATATGCATAGAGGCCAAGTTCATTGTTCCAACAGGAGGGTACGACAAGCTTTTGCGACTGTGCAGGGAATTGCGTATACCACTGTTCGGTCAATCCGAGATTACCAGGATCCGTGACGAAATCCCATAGTCCATCCAAAAGTCGGGTATGGCGAAGGTGATGCTGATGAAAAGTACGTATCACAGGAAAAATCCCCTTTCATGTATGTTTAGTACAGAGTATCATGGAACTAGTGTATTATATATGGAGAAAGTAGTTTGATATTTGTCAAAATCGCTTTGAGAGTGGTGGGCCATGGAAACGAAATCACACCGAATGTACCATCTTCGTTTAACCTATGAGAAGCTGCCCGTGCCAGGTTGGAAAGATATTCGCAACATGACGGACATTCATTCGTTCTACTGGATAATGGGCGGGAAGGGCGAATTCTCTCATTCCCTGGACGAGAGGCCGATCCATGTGCAATCCGGCATTCTGCTTTACTTGAAGCCCGGCTTTACATTAAATATGATCTCATCCGTGGAGCATCCGCTCCATATCCAAATGCTATTATTTGATGTGCTGGATATTCCGTATGAGAATCAGATTTGGCAGCAGCCAATCCCTGTAGATTCGCTGCATCTTCCTTTTATCCAAACGTATTCCCCGGAACAGGCGGTCTGGATTCAAGAGCAGATGAAATTAATAGGAGCAGCGCCCAAAGCAGATTCCCATGAAGATCGGACGGAATTCCAATATCATTTGTCCAAACTAATTCAGTATATGAAAGAGACAGATTCTTCGTCGGATCCCTACCTGAAGGCTTATCAGGAAGCGAAGTTCTGGATGGAAACCTGCTATAATTGTCCTCTGCGAATGGAGGAAATAGCTCGTACGCTTCATGTTTCTGTTTCCCAATTACGTAAGCTTTTTATGCATCACTTAGGCATTTCTCCGAAAGAATATTTGAATAGAATCCGAAATGAGAAGGCCAAGACGCTGTTGCTTCTGACAGAGGAGCCGATGAAAGCCGTGGCGGATGCCTGTGGTTTTGCTGATGAATTTCATTTTGGCAAAATGTTTCGTGCTTGGAATCAGATTTCTCCTGCCCGTTTCCGTGCCTTGCATAAATGAGCTAACGTTTTTTTGGATGTGGCGTGGTAAAATAACGGTCATATCGATATGACATGGAAAAGAGGATGTTCAATGGGTTCAGAAATTGAAAGAAAGTTTTTATTGCCAGCCTTCCCCACACAGGAATTGAGTCGTGAAGAAGTAAAATTAGTATCCAAACAATATATTTATCAAACGTATTTGGCATTTTCCGAAGATCAGGAAATCCGTGTTCGTCACTTGGTGGATAGCTCAGGCTCTGACTATTTCACGCATACCTTCAAGTCAGGGCATGGGCTCGTGCGGGAAGAGATTGAATACAGCATTTCGGAATCTGTCTACAAGCAGTTGTTGGAGCGCACAGGATTAATTCCATTGGAGAAGATTCGCACGACACTTGCATATAAGGAATTGCTGTTTGAAATCGATGAATACAAACAAGTAGATTTAATGGTGGTTGAAGTGGAATTCGACGATCTTGAAGCAGCGGAGCGCTTTGAAATACCAGCGTGGTTCGGCCGTGAATTAGGCCAAGAGGAAGAATTTCGCAATAAATCGATGTGGGTAGCCCTGCAGAAGCAGCACTTATAGATCCAGCAGCGTATGGATAGGGCTAAGAGGTTGAATTTGATCCGAACCTTGGGATCAAATTCAGCCTTTTCCATTTTATTCCGGGTGTTTTTTTACAGATTCCTAACAAATGTAAGGCTCAAATGTTAGATTACGTTAGCTAACTATTAGGAAAAATAATGTTTAGCTAAGATTTAAAATAGATTTTAAATAACAACTTTTAGGTAAGATGTGGTTACTGAGAGGTGACCATCTATGAATTTGAAGCACTACTATCGCCAGCAGTTTCTCGAATTAATTACACAATTTGAACATCATTGGGAGGAGGACCCGTTATATCACTATGGTTTTCGTTGGCATTCGGAGACGAATTCCTCTTACAAAGAAATATTTCAGATTTCTCAATTTCCTGATGAAACGCTGTATATGATCTATACCATCGAACTTCCCGACACTTACAAGCGAACGAATATTCACGATGTGGTCAGAAGTGCTTCTTCTCCCTATGAGCTGTCCATGTATTATTTTGCCGATAAAATTTTGTTATCAGCTTGTGTATGCATTGATTTTTTGCAGCAGACATCGTTGGGTTTCTTGAATCAAGCAAGAGGAGAACTTATTGATCTTGTTTTCTCGGCTATACAAATACAAAACATTTAACGAGATATTAGGGGGATTTAGTGATGAAAGCAACCATTAAAATGAAACTGCTTACCAGTTTTATTATCGTACTGGCGCTAACTTTTGCGGTAGGACTTGTAGCAATCATGAAAATGAATGCCATTCAGACATCTGCGATGAATGTTCAGGGAAATTGGCTTCCAAGCATTTTGAAAATCGATGAAATTAAAACGAACTTTTATGAAATTAGAGTGGGGCTTCACCAAATCATACTGGAAGATGAGCCGGATAAAATTGCTAGCGTACAAACGACCATAAACAAAAATAAAGAACAATTAAACGCAGAATTAAAAGAGTATGCTGGTCTCGTTAATCCAGGTGAAGAAACGACTATCTATAACCAACTTCTTCAGAATATTTCCTCCTATACGGGCCAAACGGACGCTATTATTCAATTAGCCATCAAAAATGAAGATAAACAAGCACAAGGCATCGTCGATCAAGTTCGCCCCTTCCGTGTGCAGATTTCTGATTTGTTTGAGAAGTGGATTGTTTACAACAAAACAGGCGCCAAGCTGGAAGTCGATAAAGCCGTTGATCAAAATCAGGAAGGAACCCTGATGATTCTTATTTTTGGCCTTATTGCGATTGTTGTTGGGATCACGGTTGCCTTGGTGTTGTCAAGCAGCATCTCCAAAACGGTGCACTCCTTATTGTCCGTTGTTATGAAAGCTTCGGCAGGTGATTTAAGAGAGAAAGCGATGGTGAAAACGAAGGACGAGCTTGGTTCCCTAGCTCAATCTTTCAATGAGATGCTGGATAATTTGCGTGCACTGATTGGCCAAACCGTGTCATCCTCGCAAAATGTAGCCGCCGCCGCCGAAGAAATATCGGCAACGACAGAGCAGATTGCCAAAGGCAGCATGCATCAAGCAGAATCGACACAAACGGTTAATCATCTGTTTAAAGAGCTTTCTGTGGCTATCGATTCTGTCGCAAAGAATGCGGAAGTGGTTGCTGAGCTTTCGGAGAAAACAAGAAATGGCGCCAAAGAAGGCGGAGTTGCTGTACAAGCTTCTGTGACGTCAATGGGCAATGTTTCGAAGCAAATGTCTTTACTTGAACAAGATGCGATGAAGATCGGGCAAATCATCGAGGTGATCGATGATATCGCAGATCAAACCAATTTGTTAGCCTTGAATGCAGCAATTGAAGCAGCTAGAGCTGGTGAACAAGGAAGAGGCTTTGCTGTTGTGGCAGAGGAAGTAAGGAAGCTTGCCGAACGCAGTGGTGAAGCCACCAAACAAATCGCCATCATCATTAAAGGGATGCAAACCAACACGGATCTGAGTGTAAAAGCCGTATCCGAAGCTGCAGAGCTGTCCGAGCTTACCGGTGTGCAATTTGACAATATCGTGCAAATGGTTGCGAATACCGCACAGCAAGTATCCGAGATTGCCGCAGCAAGCGAAGAGCAATCCGCACAATCCGAAGAAGTGCTTACCTATATTCAAAATATTGCGGCAGTAAGCCAAGAGTCAGCTGCGGCTGCCGAAGAAACCGCCAGTTCTTCCCAATCGTTAGCACAACTAGCAGATGAATTGAATCAGTCCGTTTCGAATTTTAAGGTGTGAGGAAGAGGGGCCATACATGACGACAACGACAATTACCCCCTTATATGTGGAATGTCAGATCAAACAGGAATATTACGCGTTCTCGATTGTGTATATCCAGGAAATTATTAAAATGCATGAAATCACAGTTTTGCCTGGGGCAAATAAGAACCTGCGCGGTGTGATCAACCTCAGAGGTCATATCATCCCGATTTATTGCTTGCGTTCGATGCTGCAGCTGAGAACAGAACTTGATACGAAACAAACGCGTATCGTCATTGTTAATTTGGCTGGAAAGACATTAGGGCTAGTTGTCGATTGTGTGAGCAGAGTGTTACGGTTCTCTGAAACGAAACCCGTTTCCGAAGAATTCGGTCATAAGGGACGTGTCTATCTGCATGGGATCGGTCAATACGAAGATCGTTTCATCGGTATACTGGATGTTCAGGAGCTATTTCTTCAGGAGGTGAGGGGCTATGAGTGATTTTCAGATAGAAATGTACATGGGTGTGTTTCTGGATGAATTAAGTGAGCAGCTGCTGTTGCTGGATAAGCGTTTGTTGGAGTTGGAGGAAAGCGGGTCCAATCCAGAGACGATGCAAACGATCTTCCGTATCGCTCATACACTCAAAGGCTCCTCGGCTGCCATGGGGTTTGATAAGCTCAAAGCGGTTATGCACAATTTGGAAAATATTTTTGATCACCTTCGCAACGACCGTATTCAAGTCAGCACGGAACTAATGAATGTGTTCTTTCAAAGCGTCGATTATATCAAACATCAGCGCGAGCTGTTTATGAAGGGCGTTTACGAAGAGCAATCGGTGGATCAGCTTATCGTTATGCTGGAGCGAGCTTCACGTGCGGAAACGGCTTGGGCTGGGGAATTGGCGGATGAACAACCTTCCAAAGATATTCTGAGTACACCGGTAGAACAGTATCTCACGTCAGTTCGTATCCGGATTGAGTCTGATGCCGTTATGAAGGTGGTACGAGCGGCCCTTGTACTTCGAGAGCTGCAGGAACTTGGCACTGTGTTGTCCATGCAGCCCACATTTACGGACACGACGACGGACGAAGAGTTGGATGGCCCTATTCTGTTTATCCTGACTTCCAATGAGGAATGCCGCACCATTCAGGAGAAAATAAACCAGATTTCCCAATTGTCAGAGGTCGTCGTTGCACTAATGAACAATGATCAGCCAGCACGGCCAGAGAAAGAGCAGTATCAGCCACCTCAAGCGGCAATTGTACATAGTACGCCAGCAAATCCGGGGAAAACCGCTGCTTCCACAGTGAAAGAAACGGCTCAGGTTTCTCATACTGTACGTGTTGATGTACAGCGATTGGAGCACCTCATTAATCTAGTCGGTGAATTGCTGATTGACAATACGCGGTTAGTTGATGTGAAGAAACGGCTGCAGGATAAATACAAGCAGGACCCGGATGTTAATCTGCTGGAAGATATCACGCATCATTTGGGCAAAATTGTTAGCAATATGCGAGATGGTATGATGAAAACGCGGATGATTCCAATCGAGCAATTGTTCAGTAGATTCCCACGGCTTATTCGAGATTTGTCGCAGACAGCTAACAAAGAAATCGGATTGACCATCGAGGGGAAAGAAACCGAGCTAGACCGCACGCTTATCGAGGAAATCAGCGATCCTTTGATCCATATTATCCGCAATGCGGCTGATCATGGCCTGGAAAGTCCAGAGGGTCGAGAGGCTGCCGGAAAACCGCGCAAAGGCCAAATTCTGATGAAAGCTGCCCATGAAGAGAATTCGATTGTGATTACGGTGAAAGATGACGGACGGGGGATCGACCCTGAGCGCATACGCAAGAAAGCGGTGGACAAAGGCTTTATTAATGAGGAAGAATCGCTTCATTTGACGGAGAAAGAAGTGATTTCGCTGATCTTTCATTCTGGCATGTCCACAGCCGAGCAGGTGACGGAATTGTCCGGCAGAGGTGTGGGAATGGATATCGTGCGCTCCCATATTGAGAAGTTGAATGGTTTGATCGATATTGATACCGTGGTTGGCAGCGGGACGACGATTACGCTCAAACTACCCTTAACACTTGCCATCATCCGTTCGTTGCTTGTTCGTCAAGATCAGCGTACGATCGCTATTCCGCTTGCTAATATTATCGAAATCTTCCGTTATGATGAACAAGAAATTCAGACACTGCACGGCCAGGAAATCTGTCATGTGCGCGGTGAAATTTTACCCTTGCTGAGATTGAATCACTTGCTCTCGCCAGGTCAAAGCACGAAGCAAGAAACGACGAAGACCAGACAGTCGATTCTCATGATCGGCATGGCAGAGAAGCGTGTTTGTCTCGTCGTGGATCAATTGATTGCCAATCAGGAAATTGTGATTAAATCGTTGGATGAAATTGTCGGGCATGTTCCTTATATTTCAGGTACGACGATATTGGGCGACGGACTGGTTGCCCTGATCCTGGATGTAAATGCCATTATGCAGAAGTCCACTTCGGCTCACTTGCGTTTTGGTTCCAGAGAGCGCGCTATCAAAGGGAAACACACCATGAAGAAAGAGCTAGTGACGATTCGCTTCGATGCTGAGTGGTATGGCTTCCATCTTGAGCATGTGCAAGAAATTTTAGCGATTCCCCCGATCACGAAGATTGCGGGTGCTGAACCGCATGTGCTGGGCATCATGCAGATTCGTGATGAACTGCTGTTTGTTTATGATCTGCGCGCCAGCATGGGTTTATCTATTCAACCAGCGTCCAGTTATTCTCGTGTGCTGATCGTTCAGGACGGAGAGCAATCCTTCGGAATTGCGGTAGATTCGGTAACCGAAATTCTCACGGTCTACGAGCATGAGTTGGATGAAGATATAGCACAACAGAAGGCCTCTTTGTCCATGATACGAAGCATCTACAAGAAGGATGAGCGATTGATACAAGTTTTCGATAGAGAAAGTTTGTTCTCGCGGTTGAAAACTGTTTCGGTTTAAGAAACGTTTGTCTGGACAAGACGAATTCAAAAGAATTAGGTGACAAGAATGAGAACATTCCGTGTGTTAATCGTTGATGATTCCATCGTCATGAGGAACATGATCGCCACGCTCTTTGCCAAAGATGAACAGTTTAAGGTTGTCGGCTTCGCGGTTGACGGGGCCAATGCACTGGACAAAATCGTCGAACTGCAGCCCGATCTCGTGACACTTGATATAGAAATGCCAGAGATGGACGGACTAACGGCACTTCATCAGATCATGACCTTTCACCCAGTACCTGTTATTATGCTGAGCAGCTATACAGAAGAAGGATCCAAGGCTGCACTGAAGGCGCTTGAGCTGGGAGCCATGGATTTTTTTCAAAAAGAACAGCTATTCCAAAAGTCGAGAAATGGGGTAATGATAGAGGAGTTTCTCTTGCGCTGCAAAACCGCTACGCGCAAGAAACTGTTCCTTCATAATGAGACCAGTAAGCTCGGCAAAGAGCAATCGATTAAAATGCATTTGGAAATGCTTACGTTTCTGCTGAAAATGGAAGAGGAACTGCTCCAATTTCATGATGAGCTGAAACAAAAAATCAAACAGCAAAATGGACTGCTCAAGAAATTTCGCAAAGAAGCTGATCAATTTCGCTACATGGAATGGCAGGGATCTTTGTTCAATCGGTTTGGTGCTAAAGCTGACGAGGCCGTGGGGAAGGGTCCCCGCGATGTGTTCCCGGAGGAACTTGCAGATCACATGCTGCCCTTCTATCAGGCGGCCTGGGATCAAGAAGCCGAGGTCATCGATTTTGAAACGGAGTGGCATGGGTATTATTACTTAACGGTGCTGCGGCCGATGAAACGAAATGGCGTCATCTCGGAAGTTATTTCTCTAACTGTCGATATTACAGAATCGAGGAGTATGGAGGAACGCATCCGCTACTTAATGAATCATGACGCATTGACAGGGCTGCCTAATCGACATGGCCTGATGAAGTGGCTGGAAGACGCGATTAAGCAGCGGGAGCGATTTGCCGTTGTTTTTGTGAATTTGGATCATTTCAAGCTAACCAATGAAACATTTGGCCATGAAACGGGAGATCGTATCTTGCAAGTGATTGCCCGCAGACTCAAGAATAATGCTTTTTCCGAGGAATTGTCGGTATTCCGGGTAGGCAGCGATGAATTCGTCGGCTTGGTGAAGAATCATTCGGAGAGTGAATTGGATAGGTTCGTGAATACCGTCATGCAAAGCATTAATCAACCGATTCGTATCCTGGATCACGAAATTTATATTTCCCCTTCCATCGGGATAAGTCGGTATCCACAAGATGACCAGGACTCAGAAACCTTGATCCGTTATGCCAATATTGCAATGGACTATGCCAAGGAAATGGGCGGGAACCAGGTGCAGTATTTCAATTCGCAAATTTATGCCAAAATTGAACGGCGCATTAAGCTTGAAAAACATATGCGGAAAGCCTTGGAGAGAAATGAATTTATTCTCATGTATCAGCCGCAGGTTGATTTGCTGGAGAAGCGAATTATTGGTTTTGAAAGCTTAATACGCTGGGATAGTCCGGAGCTTGGACGTGTATCACCACTTGAATTTATTCCGATTGCGGAAGAAACAGGGTTGATTTTCAACATCGGCAAATGGGTGCTGCAAGAGGCTTGCCGACAAAATAAGCAGTGGCAGGAGCTTGGTTTCCCCAAAGTGACGATCGCTGTGAATCTGTCATCCAAACAATTCTATGATCATTCGCTCAAAGATCAAATTCTCAATATCCTCAAGGAAACAGGACTAGAACCTCATTACTTGGAATTAGAAATTACGGAAAGCATGACCATGGATGTTCAAGTTGCCTTGGCGACTTTAAATAGTTTCCGCAATATGGGGTTGAAAATTGCTATGGATGACTTCGGAACAGGCTACAGCTCACTAAGCTATCTCAAAGAGTTTCCCATCCATAATTTAAAAATTGATCAATCGTTTGTCAAAGATATCTCGATCAATCCGACGAATGCAGCTATTGTGAATACAATCATTGCTCTTGCGCGCAACTTGAAGCTAGTCGTCATTGCCGAAGGCGTAGAAAATGAGAATGATTTGAAACTGCTGCAAGAATTCCATTGCGATATGGCTCAAGGCTATTTCTTTAGCCCTCCAGTTGAGGCAAGTAAAGTTCCCGACCTCTTTGCCAACAGTAAAACGCCGCTGCATGAGTAAGCATTTATCGGCGGCGTTTTTGTGCTTCAATGTTATTGGGAAATGAACTAGACCCGGCACAATTCGACGTCATATAATAAGTGGGTAGTGGTAACTTAGCGATGAGGTGATGGCTTGTTCAAAGACCTGCTTAATAATTTTTCCGTCTTGGCTGTCTTTATTTTTATTTCCGTTCAATTGTTCTACAATCCTAAATTTAAAGCCATTTCGAAATGGAAATATCGTTTATTCGTAGGTCTTCTGCATGGGCTATATGGCGTCACGTTAGCGTTTCTTGGCGTTCATCTCAGTGCGAGTCATATTATGGATCTCAAAGCTGTTGCGATTCTTATGGCAACATTTATTGGGGGAGCTTATTCCGGTTTCATAGCGACGGTTATTATGATTATTGGCAGAACGCTCATCGATCCGACCGTTTTCCTGCGAGTAACCATTGTCGCCTTCCTGATTTTCGCAGGCTGCGCCTTAGCTAATCACTACGTGCAAGACTACTTAAGGAAGTGGTCGCTGCTTATCTTATGTCCCATAGTCGTGTTATTCATGGATATGATTGTCATCTATCATCTGCCTGCGACAGATTTGGTCATTCCGGGCTTACTTCTGCACTTAGCAGCCGGGGCTTTCGTAGGCGCTTTAATTCGCTATTTCTTACGATCCGAGGAGCTGAAAGGCCAGATTCGGTCCATACAGCAGGAGCTATCAGATATTCTGAGGCTGCAGTCCGGCTTTACTTTTAAATTAAAAAGGATCCAGAATCAGTTCGTATATTCGATGATTGACGGTCAATTACTACGTAAATTGGGATTTAATCCATTGGATTTAAAGGATAAGAATATGCGGAATATGCCGCATATTTCGACCTCATTTTCCCAATATTTAAATGATAAATATGAAGAAGCTTGGCAGGGCAGTCAAGTTGCTTATGAAGCGAAATTACGCGGAAAGACGGTCTTTACGACTTTACAGCCCGTTTATGAAGGTGAGCAAGTGGTTGAGATTATCGGTTCCACCACAGACATTACCGAACGTACGGAAGCCGAAAGACGGATTCAGGAAAGTGAAGAGCGCTACCGGATTCTCTTTGAAAATTCACAGGAAGGGATTCTGGGATTTACAAAGGAAGGGGATATCCGCTCAGCTAACCCTAGAATAGCCCAAATTATTCATAAAACTGCCGAATCTATTATTGGTCATGAGATGACGAGATTTCTTCCGGAAACCGAGCAATCCCGTTGGAAGCGTCACTTCCAGGAGGTCGTGCTGAAGGGCGGCAACATTCGCTTTGAACTCAGTATTCCGTCCATTGAAGGTGAGCGCAGAGATTATAGCGTTACGCTTTCAGCCTACAAGAATGCTGCTGGGGACTTGGAGGGAATCGTTGGAACCGTTCATGAATTCACAGAAGTAACGATGCGGCATGCCGCGGATCAAGCCAGCCAAGCCAAGAGCCAGTTCATTGCGAAAATGAGCCACGAAATCAGAACCCCCCTCAATGGGATCATTGGACTTTCTCAAATTCTCGGCAAAACGCCGCTTTCGGATCACCAGAAGGACTATTTGCACAAAATAACATCGTCGTCTCACACTTTGCTCGGCATCATCAATGATGTTCTGGATCTATCGAAGGTAGAAGCCGGCAAGTTGGAAATCGAACAGACGGGCTTCCATCTGGACGAACTGCTCAAGGATCTCTCTAGTATACTAAGTGTCTTGTCGGACAGTCGCCAAATTGAACTTATTTTCAATACCGCGGCTGAACTGCCGAATCATATCCTGGGTGACCCGCTGAGACTGAGTCAAATTCTCTTGAATCTTTGCAGCAATGCGATTAAATTTACAAGCGCAGGCTATGTGATGCTCGAAATTCAAATGGCTACGAGCCATTCTGCGGGAGAGATATTTCTTACCTTCACGGTGGAAGACAGTGGCATTGGCATTACCGATGATCGGCTTGCAATCATTTTTGAACCTTTTTCGCAAGCAGATGGTTCTACGAGCAGAGAGTATGGTGGAACAGGACTGGGCTTGACCATCAGTCAACACTTGATTGAACTGATGGGAGGCGTTTTACAGGTTCAAAGCGCAGTAGGGCAAGGAAGTAGTTTCACGTTCACACTGCCCTTCCATGTCATTGAATTAGCCGACCCGGATGAATGGGATTTGACTCAGGATCATACCCCGTATCAAATCCTTCTGGTTGAAGATCATCCGTTGATGCGAGGTGCCCTGCAGGATACACTTGAATCTTTTGCCTTGATTGTATCAACGGAGCCTTGCTGGAAAGAAATGTTCGAACATTTAGAGCGTCGGCAACTTGAAAATGAGCTCTACGATGCCATTCTGCTGGATATGGAAATTGATGATATGTACGGCATCGATACCTGGGAAACCTTCATCCGCTCGATTGATCGTGACAAGACGATTGTGGTTTGTTTGACCTCGCCTTTGGGCAAAGAAGAGATGCTGAAATTGCCGATCCAAGATCGGCCAGATGCCGTTATGATGAAACCGATTTGTCGGTTGGAGCTTTACCAAACATTGAATGCCTTGTTTCATCCGCATCTTATAGCCGGCGGGCAGCTGTTGGCGGCTCCAACGATTGAACATTTGAAGGGTCGAATTCTGCTCGTTGAAGACAACGAAATTAATCAGCAGGTGGCCCTCGAGATCCTCGAGGAACGGGGATATGACATTATCACAGCTGAGAATGGGCAGGATGCCATCGATAAACTAGCCTCTGAAGCGATTGATTTGATCCTTCTGGATATCCATATGCCAATTATGGATGGCGTTGAAGCTACCAAGCTGATCAGAGAGCATGAGGCATACCGGCACATCCCGATAATTGGACTGACGGCCAATGTCGTGAAACAGGATCATGAGCGCTATTTGCGCATCGGGATGGATGATGTCCTTAGTAAACCATTGGATGTGAATCGCTTGTTCAGTGTAATAGGCAAATGGCTTTTGCCGCCAGTTGCTCGTCCAACACGCTTGCAAGAGCAGGGAGATGCCTTCTATATGAGAATTGAAGCCATTGATTGGAGGACAGCGCTGGCGCGTCTGGAAGGCAAAGAAGCCATTCTAACGGTCATGCTTCAACTGTTCAAACGGAATTATACGACCTTTGCTGAACAAGTAACGGATTCCATGCGGAATCAGGATTGGGCGGCAGCCAAACGTGCTGTGCATACCTTGATCGGTGTTGCGGGAAGTCTATCCGCGCATGACTTGCATGAAGCAGCATGCCGGTTGGAAACGACAATTCTGCTGCGAGATGACTTCTTTGTGCCGCTTCGTGACGTTACTGTGCAGATCGAGCGAATTACGAATTTTGTGTAGGAGGGTTTACTTTTGGAGTTGATTCGACTGTGGGAGCAAGAAATTCCGCAAGTGCAGGAACTGATGATGGATGTGGTCTCACGACTTCCTTCCGAAGCGCTGTATGCGATGGATCGAATTGAAGCGCTGTATGCTTATTTGGAACAGGATAGCGAGATTTATGGCGTTTATGAAGCTGACAAGCTGGTGGCTTTTACGATGCTTGCCTTCCCGGCATTCAGCGAAAGCAATCTCGGACGAGAATTTGGCGTACCCGAGAGTGATCTGGCCAAAGTAGCTTCGCTGGAGGGATCGATTGTTCATGAATCGGTCAGGGGGAGAGGATTGCAGCGGCATTTCCATGCAAGGAGAGAGCAGCTTTCACGCGAAAAGGGAATGAAGTATTTGTATGCAACCGTGCATCCTGACAATGCCGTAAGCCGGAGAAACCTGGAAGCTGCCGGTTTAACCGTGCAGTTCTCACGCCTGATGTATGGCGGGCTTCCTCGGCTTTGCTACGCCAAAAAGTTAGAGTAACAGGGCTCGACGTAGCTTCCCGTGCTGGACTAGTGGGAAGCGGCGAGCTCCTTCACTTTTTTCCAGGCTTCCAGCTGTTTCTCTAATTGTTCGACCAGTGTGGCAAGATCCGTCACTAGCTGGTCTTGGTCAGCACCATGCAGGTTCAAATCCTCTCCTTGGATGAGTTCAACGGGAGCAGGCAAAACCGACAATAGCTGCTGAACCTTGCTGTGAATGATGCTTAAGCCTCCATACTCTACGGTTGTATGAATGGCGGGAGTCTTCGTCTCGCTGGCAGCTGCAACCAGTATGGACGCCGCTGCATCAACTTTGGGCGCTTTCGTAGGCGCTTTGACCGGAGCAGCAGGAGCGGGCTTGGCTCGTTCTGCGCGGTTGTTTTGGAAGTTGGACCAAGTCTCAACGAGATCGCGTCCGGATTTGTAGAGCAGCTTGCCTTTGGTGCTTTCGGAAATGTCTTTATCCTTAAACATTTTGGCGATTTTCTTGACATCGCTGACAGGCATTTCGTCCCGTGCCATAATGAGCGCGAGCGGATCGCGATGTTCCATCGGCAAATCTTTGAGCGGCAGCAATTGATCTTCGGTCAGCTTGTCTTTGCGAATCTCCGTTCCGCTGACGATCAGCTTTTTGACACTGTTGCCGAATTTCAGCAAATCACATTTGTTTTTGATATAAGCTTCGGGTTTGCCCAGTTTGCCGGAAAGATATTTAATCGATGAACTAAACTTGGCATCATTCATCAATTTATGGAAAGCCTCAGCTTCCTCAATTGGTGAGAAGCCTTCGCGTGTCAAATTCTCCGCAATTTGCTCCAAATAGATCTCAAGCTCGTCCGTAACTGTAGATACTATGCAGGACATGGTTGCTTTTCCAAGCATTTTACTTGCCTTGTAACGGCGGTTTCCATAAATAATTTTGTAGCGGTTATCCGCTGTCGTTCTTACCTTAATCGGGGAAAGCAAACCGATTTCCTCAATGCTTTTCATAAGTTCCTGCAGCGCTTCTTCATCGAATTGGTATCTGGGTTGATCCGTATCTTCGTCAATTAAAGCTATCGGGATTTCATGTATATTCATGTGAGATCTCCATTCCATCAAGTGTTCTTCTACTTAGTATATAACAAGGTTGAAATCGTGGCGAGCAGCCTTTGTTGCTTGCTTAGACGGCGCTTGGGTCCTTTCACAATAAAAAACATTGCATCAAGAGGATTTTAAATGAAATAATAGAGAGAATAGTGGTCGCAACAGGATCTAATAACAGCATTGCCTAGGAGTAGATTAGTATGAAAACGATGCAATACACGATAATCGCACTAATTTTCGTCCTATTGGTTTCATCGTCTGAATTCGTGCTGGAGAAGTATCACGAATCCTTGCTTCATGAGTTAACCGTAACCGAACAATCGCAATTATCATCGAAAGCGTTGGCATTGCAATCTGTCATTGACCGTAATTTTAATTTGATGGTCAGTCTAGAAGCTTATGTGAGTTCAACGTATCTGCGAAATAAAGATGACCAAGAAGTCCTGAATTACATTGCTTCATTATATGTCGGGGCTCAGGCTTCAACGCTCAATTTGATTATTGCTCCCAAAGGGATAGTCAAATTCGTTTATCCGATCGAAGGCAACGAAAGTATTCAGCAATGGGATTTACTGAATGATCCGCGGCCGAATGTCCAACAACAAATTGTAAGGGCTTTGCGTGCCAAGCGAATGACCATGGACGGTCCCTTTGATTTGCTGCAAGGTATCCGTGGTGTGGTTGCGCGTAAGCCTTTATATCAGGACGGCGTATTCTGGGGCTTCGTTTCGGTTGGCGTAAATTTGAAGCAATTGCTGAACGAAGCGGAAGTTAACGATAAGGATACCCAAGCGCTGCAAATTGCGATTCGCAGTCCTGGACAGCCAGCTTTTTTTGGAGATGACCAAGTTTTCCAGCAAAATCCTATGATCGCTCACATTACACTCTCGGAAAACCAATGGGAACTCGCTGCGCTGCCGAAGGAAAGTGCCGTTCACAGCATCGATCGCTCCATCCTGATGATCCGCAGTTCATTCATCTCCGTTCTGCTGCTGGGTATTTTGTTTATCCTGTATATCAATCGACAGCGGGATAAACTGAGTCGTGCCGTAAATGATCGTACGCAAGAGCTGCGGCTAGCCAATGAGGGCTTAACCGAAATGAATGATAAGCTGCTTGCTGGGCAGCAAGAATTGTTTAATTCCAATAGTCGCTTGCAGGAATCAGAGCAGATGCTCTCCTACTTGGCGTATCATGATGTCCTGACAGGCATCCATAATCGTGCCCATTTTCAAATGGTTCTGAAAGAACAAATCACTTTATGTGAAACCTGCCATTCTTCCTTAGCGGTACTTTTCTTTGATTTGGATAACTTCAAAATGGTGAATGACTCCCATGGTCATCATATGGGGGATCTAATGCTCATGGAAGTTGTGGGGAGGATTCAACAATCAGGGTTGCCATTTCACACATTCTCCAGATTTGGTGGCGATGAATTTGCTATCTTGCTGGACACTTGTACAAGTGAGCTGGATATCCAGTTGTTCTGTGAACAACTTATCGAAGTGTTGAAGCCGCCTTGCCTGCTCTCGAATCGTGCATTTTTTATTAGCGCAAGTATTGGGATTGTGCAGTATCCCTACGGCGGCTTAACTTGGGAAGCTCTGCTCAAAAATGCCGATATAGCGATGTACATAGCGAAGAAAGTGAGCGGCAGCTCCTACAGCTTCTTTAATGAGCAAATGGCGATGAATTCGCTAACGAAGCTCGAAATGGGCAATCATTTGCGCCAATCGCTTGAGCGCAACGAACTTGAAATTGTGTATCAACCTCAAGTGGATTGCCATTTAGGCCAAATCGTCGGTGTGGAGGCTCTTCTGCGATGGAATCATACGACCAAAGGTTATATATCGCCAGCGGACTTCATCCCATTAGCGGAAGAAATTGGAACCATCGTGGAAATTGGGGAATGGGTGCTTCGCGGCGCTTGCAAGCAGATGAAAGCTTGGCAGAGGGAAACAGCAACCCCGCTGACTATCTCCGTCAATCTTTCTGTGAAACAATTGAATGATGAGCGTTTTGTAGAAACAGTGAGCCGAATTTTGGCCGAAACCGGACTGGAAGCCAAATATCTGGAGATGGAAATTACGGAGAATGTCGCTATGAAGGACGAGCAGTTGGATGCGCTCCGCTGCTTGAGGCTGTTGGGTATTGCCATATCGGTGGATGATTTCGGCACCCATTACTCTTCGTTAAGCTATTTGAAAAGGTTCCCAGTGACCAAAATCAAGCTCGACCAATCCTTTGTCCGCGGCGTGCAAACGGATGATAAGGATCGCGCGATGATCATTGCCATTATTTCTGTAGCGACCTCCTTTCAGCTGAAGATTATTGCAGAAGGCGTTGAAACAGAAGAGCAAGCCAGATTCTTGGTTGCTAACGGCTGCAGCCACATCCAAGGCTTCTATTTCTTCCGTCCGATGAATGCCGAACAAATGCTAGCGGCCATGCAGGAAAGCTTGCAGCAGAAGCTGGCGTTCCTGACGACGGGAACCCCCCGCCGTTACTTTTCGTGAAATGAACATAGAAAAATAGCAGCTGCCCAAAGGAATAAGAGCCTTTGGAAGCTGCTATTTGCGTTACAGTTGAACAACTTGTTTTTGTTTGTTTTTGAAATAGACCCACTGTTTGAAGCCGATTTCTTTCAAGGTTTGACGTACTTCCTCCCAGTCATCCGCTACGCGGCCAGGGATATGGGCATCGGAGCCGAAGGTCACTTCAACACCATAATGAAGCGCTTGCTCCAGGATTTCGCGGGAAGGATACCAACCGCCCACATCTTTGGTTTTACCGGAAGTGTTAATTTCAATGGCTACACCGGATTCCCCGATGATTTTCAAGGTTTCATTGACTTTAGGGGTAGCGATATCGGAGAAAGCCGGATAGAAGCCTTTCATTGCATCGATATGACCCAGGATGTTGAACATGCCGGAACGCGCAGATTCGGCGATAAGTCGGTAGTATTCTTCTTTCTGCTCGATCTTCTGTGCTTCGTTTAGCTTGTTCCATCTATTGCGGTTGAAAATACTGACACCACCGGATAAGTGAACGGAACCGATGATATAGTCAAACGGATATTTGGCATATTCCTGTTGATAAATAGCGGTATGCTCAGGGAAATAATCGGATTCGACCCCAAGCAGGACGTCAATTTTGCCTTCGTATTCTTTTTTAAGCTGGAGGACTTCCTCGATATAACGCGGGAACTCGCTTTTCGCCATGGCAATTAAGGGCTGGGCGTGATCCTCGCTGCTTCCGAAATAGGGGGAATGATCCGAGATGCCGATGACTTGCAAGCCACCTGCTATCGCAGCCTCGATATAGTCGCGAATGGTATTCTGTGCGTGTCCACAGCGGTCATGATGGGTATGTAGATCGAATTTCATAAGTGACCTCCTATAAAGTAGTACAAGAGCTTCATGAGAAAATAGCTTATTCAGAGCCGAGAAATTGGGTTTCCGGCATTCCTTTCAAATCACGCAGGAACTGCTGCATGGCAGAATTCAAGTAGCGTCCTGATTTATATACTACACCTACTGGATGGGTAATATCCAATTCATTTACCTTTACCATCTTGAGTGACCCGTGTTTGAGTTCATCGGCAACGGACATCTTAGAGATGATGGCGACGCCAAGATTCAACTCGACCATCCGCTTCACTTCTTCACTGCTGGATAGCTCCATTACAATATGCGGCGAAACGTCATAGGTTTTGAAGATTTGATCGACAAACCGACGCCCAGCTGTTTCCGGAGACAGCGTAATGAACGGAATGTTGCGCAGCTTTTCAATGGACAGATGGGCAAAACGGGCAAGTGGATGATGGGTGGAGACGATCAGCTCAAAAGTATCGTAGTAAAGAACCGATGTTTCCAAAGCCTGGTTTTTTTCGAATAAATACGTGATTCCGATATCGATCTGGCTGTTCTCGACGGAGGTCATAATTTGCGAGGAAGTCATGGAGTGAATCGTCGTTTTGATCAAAGGGAACTGATCCTGGAAGTAGGAAAGCACCCTGGGTAAAATCTGCATCGCGATGGAAGTCGTTGTGCCAATATGAATATGGCCTTGTGGCGTTAAATGCAAGTCGGACAATCGCTGTTTGAGATCACTGGCTATTCGCAGCATCTTCTCAGCATGTTCCAAGAACAGTTTGCCGCTATCCGTCAACGTAACAGGTTGATTACGATCAATAAGTATCGTGCCGAATTCGTCTTCAAGACTCTTAATTTGGGCGGAAACGGCAGGTTGGGTCAAGTTAAGAATTTCGCCAGCTTTGCGAAAGCTCATCGTTTTGGATATGGTGAGCAATGTTTCTAACTGGTTCATATTCATGCGCATACCTCCTGCTTATAATAGGTTTAGACTTACAAATAAAATTTATCGAAATTGTAAAGGACATAAAAACCTTTTGTAAGCTTATTATATGATAGGAAGAGCAGCATCGGCAAATATTTCTGTCTGACAGAGGAAATCCCATTGCTAAATACTCAAATTTGAGTATAATGATTTTATGTATTAATTAAAGTTAAAAGGAGATTCACCTCATGTCGTTAACACGTAAGTCGAACACAACATGGACGGTTGTCGGATTGATGCTAGGGCTCTTACTCGCGTCCCTGGATCAAACAATCGTGTCCACGGCGATGCCTACCATCGTCTCGAAATTAGGAGGTTTCAGTCAATTCGTCTGGGTATTCTCAGCGTATTTGATTGCCAACGTCGCTGCAATGCCGATTTTCGGCAAGCTCTCTGATATGTACGGTCGCAAGCTGTTTTTTATTATCGGAATTATTGTTTTCATGATTGGGTCTGCGCTCTGTGGAACAGCAACATCCATGACCGAACTCATCATTTACCGGGCTATCCAAGGTATTGGTGGCGGTGCTTTGATGCCAATTACGTTTGCTATTATTTTTGATATTTTCCCTCCGGAGAAAAGGGGCAAGATGCAAGGGCTCTTCGGAGCTGTTTTTGGACTGTCCAGTGTCCTTGGTCCGATTATTGGCGCCTATTTCACCGACCACGTCACGTGGGAATGGATTTTCTTTATTAATCTTCCACTTGGTGTTGTTTCCCTACTGCTTATTATTTTCTCTTACCACGGGTCCGTTGAACACAGCAAAGCCAAAATTGATTGGAGCGGTACGGTGTTGCTGACTGCTTCGATTGTCTCCCTGATGTTTGCTTTGGAACTTGGGGGCAAAGAATATGCGTGGACTTCCTGGCAAATTATTGGTCTACTTATTGGCTTTGTTATCTTGCTCGGTGCTTTTATCACCGTCGAAAAATATGCCGCAGAGCCGATCATACCTCTGGATTTATTTAAAAATCGCTTGTTTACCTCCAGCATGGGCGTAAGTTTTGCTTACGGTGCTGTCTTGATTTCTGCCGGAACGTATATTCCGCTGTTTATTCAAGGTGTATTCGAGGGCTCAGCAACCAGCGCTGGATCGACGTTAACCCCGATGATGTTGGGCGTCGTTGTCAGCAGTGCGCTGGGTGGACGTTTTATCGGAAAATACTCGTACCGCAATGTCATGTTGGTTTCTGTCGCATTAATGCTCGTTGCTACCTCGTTGTTAGGTGGACTTTCCATTGATTCCGAGCGCTGGTTAATTACAATCTATATGATACTTCTAGGACTAGGGATTGGCGCTTGTTTCCCAATTACTTCCATGTCGGCTTTGCACAAAGTAGACTTCCGCCGCAGAGGTACGGTAACTTCCCTCGTTGGTTTTTTCCGTTCCGTTGGATCAGCTATCGGTGTTGCGATTTTTGGCAGCATTCAAGTCAATTCCCTTCGGACGAATATCACAGAATCTTTGAACGATCCTGCTATGGCAGAAAAGTTTCATGATGCGCGTATGTTGCTGCAACCGGATGTCCGTTCCAACATTCCGCAGGAAGTGCTGCATAAGCTTTTGACTGCCTTGGCGGATTCAATTGCTGTTGTTTTTCAAACGACGATCGTTTTGGCTGTAGTTGGGCTTGTGTTCATTCTTATGATGGGAAATGCTAAACTTGAAGTGGGGAGTGCTCCTGTCAAAGGAAGCGCGCCAGTAGGACACTAGGGGGTAGCAAGGATGTCGATGAAGCTTGTCATTCTGGGTCTGTTGATGGAAGCCAACCGGCACACGTACGATATTCGTCAAACAATGAAAGAAAGAAACATGCATAACTACATGAAGCTTCAGGATGGTTCCCTGTACTATGCGATGGATCAGCTTCGCAAGGACGGCTTAGTAGAAGCGCTTGAAGTCGTGCGGGATACGAATCGTCCTGAGAAAACGGTCTATCAAATTACAGAAGCCGGTAAATATAAATTTCAAGAACTGCTGATTGAGCAGTTGCATGAAGAAATTAAACATTACCACCCGCTCTATGTTGCTCTTCCTTTCACCGTTCATGGCGACCAAGCCAAAATTGCAGAAATTCTCGAGCATAAGATTATGGCCCAAAAAATCATTATGCAGCGCTCGAGGAGTGTGTATGAAGAACACATCCATACCGTTCCGCGCGTTGTCCTGCAAATGATGGTAGGCGGTTATAAACGAGCTTTCTGCGAGCTCAAATGGTTGGAAGGTCTGCAGAAAGATGCCAGAGAAGGACGGTTTCAGGAACGAAATTCACCTCTGGATGTGGACTGGGATTGTATCGAGTAGATACAGTAACATTACAAAGAGGCTGCGCGTTAAGGTTCGTGTGAACTATGACCTTAACGCGCAGCCTTTTCAATTTGCGGGAGTCTGGAATTGATCCATGAAATGCTGCAGGTCCGTACACACGAGGTCTGGCGTCAAGCCCGCCGACGCCAGCTGCTCTTGCACGTTGTCCGGCGTGGCGACGCCAGTCAACACAAGGGCTGTGCGGCAGCCCGACACCGCTCCTCCGCGGATGTCGGTGTGCACGTTGTCGCCGATCACCCAGACATCGGCGGCAGGCAGTCCAAGCCGCTCGATGGCGTAAGCCATGATGATCGGCGAAGGTTTGCCGATCACCACCGGCTCTACGCCGGAGGCGGCGGTGATCGCAGCGGCCAGGGAGCCTGCCCCTGGCATAAGACCTCCATCCGACGGCAGCATGCGGTCAGGATTGGTTAAGACATAAGTCGCGCCATCCTTCAAGTGGCGGACGGCTTCCGTCAGCTTCGCGTAGGTGAAGCTGCGGTCAATGCCTTGGACGACGTAGTCCGGCGTCGTCTCAACCAGGTCGAAGCCGACCGCCTCCAAGGCGATTCGCAGCCCGGCTTCGCCAATCATATGCACGCGCTGACGTACGCCGCGCTGCTCGGTCAAGTACTGAGCGGCTGCCTGTGACGACGTGTAGACAGCCGCAGCGGGAACTTCGATGCCGAGCGCAAGGAGATGCTCGGACACTTGTTCAGGCGTACGTGACGAGTTATTCGTCACGAGTAAATACGGCAGGCGCTCCGCCTGCAGCCATGCAATGAATGCCGCGGCATGAGGGATAGGCTCATGCCCCCGGTACAAGGTACCATCCAAATCGATTAAAAAGCCATTCATTTAACAGTCACTTCCTTATTCTCGTTGATCGTGGTGGAAGGAAGTGTAATTTCAACGGTTGTTCCTTCATCCAACTTGCTGCGAATTTGCATCAAACCGCCATGTGCTTCAATAATTCGGTAGCAGACCATAAGTCCTAGGCCTGTCCCTTTTTCTTTGGTACTGTAGAAGGGTTCGCCGAGTTTGGGAAGTCGTTCAGGCGCAATGCCGCATCCTTCGTCAATAAACCGAATCGTAATGTTGCGTCCAGGAAGATCTGACTCGGCTTGGATACGCATGGTGCCGCCCTGAGCCATGGATTCTAAGGCGTTTTTCAGGATGTTGATGAATACCTGTTTGATTTGATGCTCGTCACAAGAAACTGCCGGCAAGCCTGGGGCTATTTCCGCTTCAATTTCAATGTTCCCTAGAAGGGCCTGAGGTTGAAGCAGCTCAATAGTGCTCATCACAATGGAGTCTACGGTTTTGGTGACGAAATGGGTTGCCTGCGGCTTGGAAACAAAAAGAAACTCATTCACAATAAACTCAATACGCTGCAGTTCCTTCCGCATAATATCGATGTAATATTGTTCTTTCTCGCTGTTCGTTTTCAAAAGTTGAAGGAATCCCTTCAATGCCGTGAGCGGATTGCGAATTTCGTGAGCCACCCCGGCAGCCAATTGACCGACGGCAGACAGCTTGTCTGATTTTATCAACAGTTCCTGCGTCTTTTTAAGCTCTGTAATATCTTTGAAGGTAATGACCGTACCCAGAATCTGGCCTCTGCCCTCCAACATGGGACTGGACATATATTCAACCGGGAATGCCGTACCATCTTTGCGCCAGAATTGATCTTCTTTCATCACAGGAAATTCGTTGCCCAGAATCGTGTTCAAAATAGGGCTCTCCTCATTGGAGTAGAAGGTGCCATCGGATTTGATGGGGCGAATCAGATTATGAATCTGACGGCCCAGCATTTCATCCACTTTCCAACCGGTAATCGCTTCAGCAGCTTGATTCCAGAATATCGTGCGGCCGCTCAAATCGATCCCATAAATCCCCTCGGAGACAGAATTCAGAATCAGTTGATTCTGCTTGTAGAGTTTGTCGATTTCCTTCTTCTGTTCTTTGACTTCCGTCAAATCCTTGAGAATGGCGTAAACGCCAACAATTTGTCCGTCGATCATCGTTGGGACAAAAGTCACATTGGATGGAATCGGAAAGCCCTTTTGATGAACAAAAGCAGCCTCGAAATTTTGCGGCATTCCAGCGGACGCCACTTGAAAGTGATGCAAAGCTTTAAGTAGATCAGGCGGGTTGATCATAGGAATGAAAGACGTGAGCATGGCGCTCTCCCGGCCTAAACCGAGAAGACTTTCCAACCCGTGGTTAGCGGACAGCACCTCGCCGTCCAGGCTGAAGGAAATGATGGAATCTGGATGATTGTCATACAAAGATTTGTAACGTTCCGCTTGTTCTAGGATGAAAGCCTCTTTTCTTTTGACTGTTTTAATGCCTTGTATAGCCAGCACGAGAATGAATCCTAAGATAATAATGTCGATACTGATGCCTAGCAGACGATGGGACTGGAGATAGTCAAGTTGATGCAGAAAAAAGAAGTCTGCGCTGATCAAGGCGATAGCGATAATATGATAAACGAGTGCAATACGGTGTAAAGTCCAGGCTCCGCTTGTCGATGGCTGCTGCTTAATCATAGTAGACTTGAGCGCTCCTTTATGAGTTTTTTCGATGAATGTACCTAGGATTCGACATAGTTATATATATTCTTCCTTGTCGCTATGGTCTTTTCCTTCTAAAAAGAAACGAATTATCATAAGTTTTGACAATTTCAGTATGAGGGCAGGATTCGTTTATGTATGTGAGTAGAAGGAACTATTTTAAGAAAAATGGCAGTATACTTGTCCTAATTTTTTAGGTATAATGTTGAAAAAGGTCGTTTTTCTGTGGAACTTATTCACAAATGAGATCGGAGCGGAGCTATGAAGGCTGAGTACATTAATCCCTTTTTGGAGTCGGCTAGAATTGTCATCGAGCAAGTTGCTAACATTCGCCCAACGACGGGGCAGCTCGGCGTTAAAGACGTCAAATTTGTGGAAAAGTATATTTGGATCCAAATCGGGATGACCGGGCAAATGGAAGGCGACATTGTTTTTGGCTTAGCGGAAGATGTTGCATTGAAAATGGTTTCTGCCATGATGGGCGGATTCGTCATTACTGAAATGGATGAAATGGGCAAGAGCGCTATCTCTGAGCTCGGCAATATGATCAGCGGCAATGCGAGCACGATGTTATTTAATCAAGGGGTAAGGGTAGACATTACACCACCCAAAATTGTTCAATCAGCAACGGCTGCGGGATTTGTACCTAAGAAAGCATTGACCATACCTTTAATTATGGATAGTATCGGTGAGTTAGACATTCAGGTATTGCTCACGTAGAAACGAATTTGGATAAATAGGTTACAATGAATGGAGGACTGCGAGAGCAGGGTCTCCATTTTTTTGCAATTAGCGATAGGAAGGATAACGAACATTGAACATATCGAACAAAATTGTTTTGATCACTGGCGCATCCAGCGGCATTGGCGCCGTCATGGCGCAGCAATTTGCAGCCAAGGGAGCGATTCCTATTCTGACAGCACGCAGCACAGATAAACTGCACGAGATTGCGGCAACTTTGCAAGGTCAGCATGCTGTGTATGAGATGGATGTGACGAACAGCGGGCAAGTGAATGAGGTTATTGAGCACATAGCGGTAAAATTTGGCCGTATTGATATTTTGATTAACAATGCCGGGTATGGCATATTTGAATCTTTTGAGGGAGCGCCTTTCTCCCATTTTGAAGAGATGATGAACGTGAATTACTTGGGGATTGTTCGAGTGACCCAGGCGGTGCTGCCGCATATGGTGAAAGCGGGCAGCGGCCATATTGTGAATATCGCTTCTATGGCGGGGAAGGTTGGTTCAGCCAAATCAACGGGGTACTCGGCTACGAAGCATGCGGTCTTGGGCTTTACGAACAGTTTGCGGCAGGAACTTGTGAAGAAGGGAATTGCCGTGACGGCTATTAATCCTGGTCCTATTTCTACCCCTTTCTTTGATAAAGCAGATCCGACTGGCAACTATGTCAAAAATGTCGCCTGGTTTATGCTAAAACCGGAAAAAGTCGTCAAAGAGCTCATACATGCCATCCAGAAGAATATTCCGGAGAAAGACCTGCCTTTCGTCGCTGGCGTAGGCATTAAATTTTTTCACCTATTTCCGCGTTTATTTGACCTGGTTGCCTCAGGGTTGTTGAATAAGAAATAAAGCGGAGTCCAATCGTTGGATTGGACTCCGCTTTTTTACTTCTGATCAGGCTTATTTGCTTGCAAGGCTTGATTCAATGCGCGAATTTCTTCGAAAATGCGGCGTACTTCAGCTTTGCCTTCTGGATGAGTTTGGTTCCAGTGAGAGGTCAATGCCGGAAGCGATTTATGAACATGATTAAAAAATGCCCAAATCTTAATTTTCTCCATCATTTCAGGTGAAGTATCACCGGTAATGAGTTCAGCCGTCTTAGCAACCAAAGAGTCAAATGCGTTCTCAAAATCTGTATTCATAGTTTCATCCCTTCGGATGGAAAATAGGATGGAGCACTATTAGTTTATCTGATGGCCAGAATGCTGTCAAAAAGGAGACCCGGATGTCGATGACGCAAACGGATTTGCAGGATGGGCAATTGCTGGATAGAGTACAAATTCGCTGTTTCATGAAGCATATCTCTCTTTTTATTCTAACTTATGTAAGCCAAGGGCTGAAAGTGAAGGGGCTGCTGGCTGTGCCTGACGGATCTGTTCCCAGACCTGCCGTGATTTATTGCCGCGGCGGTATCAAGCGTGTCGGGATGGTCCGCAAACGACGAATCGTTTCCATGGCCCAGCGGGGATATGTCGTATTTGCTCCCTACTATCGGGGGAATGAGGGCGGCGAAGGTCGTGAGGATTTCGGCGGAGAGGACCGCTATGATGTTATCCATGCGATTGAAGTCGTCCAAGCTTTAACAGAAGTGCAGCCTGGCCCAGTCCCATTAATCGGATTTTCCCGAGGCGCTGTGATGGCCATGCGGGCTGCCAGAGAATGCCGTGGTGTTGGCCCTGTCGTGGTATGGGGAGGCGTAAGCGATATGCTGGACACCTATGAGCAGCGAGTCGATCTGCGCCGGATGCTAAAGCGCGTTGTCGGGCACCCCAAGAAACAAGTTGAGGCGTATGTGGATCGTTCACCTGCACTATGGGTAGAAGACATCCATACCCCCATTTATATCATCCATGGGACGAAGGATTCGCAAGTCGATATTAGTCAAGCAAGAAAGCTGGCCCAAGCACTGGATCAAGCCGGCAAAAGCTATACGATGGCACTGTATGATGGACTCGAACACCGCTTCGCGAGAGAGGAAGACGAGAAAGCGCTGGACGATGTATTCACCTGGCTGGACACGAAACTTGCGCTGATTGCCCAAGAGAAATAGCCTTCTTCATTTAATTTGCCGCTAGTTATTGTTTACTCCTCTTGAATGGCCTAAAATAAGGGAAGAACAAAGTTGGTAGTTCGACCTGGTAGGCTAGGGGGCGTTTATTACGCAGTCTCTGAGACAAATATTTTGCAGTGACTTTTACAAGTTGGACAAAAGCATACAAGAGCAGATATACCAAGAGTTCTATATACTCGTGTATCCTATGATTTACTTTATTTTACGTGATCATGCCGGTGTGGAAGATATCATTCAGGAGTCTTTTCTACGGGCGGTCCGTAAAGCACCCTTGCTTCAAGAAATCGATAAATATGAGAGTTGGGTTAAGAAGCTAACCCGTAACGTCACGCTCAATCATCTGCGCAAGCACAAACGCAACCGGGATGAACTAGAAACAGAGCTCTTGCTCAGCTTGAAAGAAGCGGCTCCCACCTCGGAATGTTTGGACTCTCTAGATAAAGAAGTTGAACTGAAATTAATGCGTGAAGCCATCATTATGTACATCAATCAACTTAGTCCTGCATACCGACAAATCATCGCGATGAAATGGATACATAATTTATCCTACAAGGAAATGGCCAGCGAATTAGGTGTTACAGAGGGTGTCGTACGACAGCGTTTATTCAGAGCGCGGGATGTCATTAAACAGAAGCTTTTCGAGGAGTGGGGAACAGGCGGATAGGAGTCCTTATGGACTCTTATTTCTGCTGTTTGCGGGATCTTTATTTGTATCGTTTTCCCTTGTGACATATAATAGGTTCATTAGCTAGGAAGAGAAAAGGGGTTTTCATAAATTGAGTACAAGCTTCGAGCAACTGCAAATCGCACAGACTTATTTAGATAAATTACAGCAATTAGGCATAGGCGAGCCTACACCTATTCAGGCTGAAGGGATACCGGTATTGAAAGATGGGAAAGACGCGATTATCCAGTCGCAAACGGGCACAGGCAAAACCTTGGCCTATCTGCTGCCAGCGCTAGAGCGTATCGATCCTGCACAGAAACAACTGCAAGTGCTTGTTGTTGTTCCTACAAGGGAACTAGGCATGCAAATCATGCAGGAAATTGAAAAGCTGACAGAGGGGGGACCGATTCGTTCCCAATCCTTGATCGGCGGGGCTGCCATTGTTAGACAAGTGGAGAAACTAAGACTTCATCCCCATATTGTGGTAGGAACGCCAGGACGTTTATTGGAACTCACGAAGATCAAAAAGCTGACGCTGCACCATGTGAAAATGGGGATCGTGGATGAAGTCGATCAGGTATTTGAACTGGGTTCTATGCAGGATGTAGAAGCGGTTCTGAAAGGGATGCTCAAGTCGAGTCAAATGGTGTTTGTCTCAGCGACGATTCCCCAAAGCACGGAGCAGGCAGCCGAACGTTGGTTGAAGGAACCTGTTATTATCAAAATCAATCCGAGCCAGCGCACAGCAGAAACATTGAAGCACATGCATGTGGTTTGTCAGGAGCGGGAGAAGATCGACACGTTAAGAAGGTTGGTCCGTTTAATTAAACCAACTTCTGCTATCGTATTCATCAACGTTACAGATGACATCGCGCAAGTGGTGGGCAAGCTCCAATATGTTGGTTTGTCGGTTGAAGCCCTCTATGGGGAAGCCAGCAAACAGGATCGGGCCAAAGTCATGGGGAATTTCCGTGAAGGGAAATTCCAACTGCTGCTGGCCACTGATGTCGCGGCACGGGGGCTGGATATTGAAGGCGTAACGCACGTCTTCCATCTGGATCCTGCCACGAATGCGGAGTATTATCTCCACCGCGTGGGTCGCACCGGCCGAATGGGCCGTGAGGGCACAACGATCTCCATCGTGACGCCCAAAGAGCTGTTCATTCTCGATAAATTCGAGAAACAGCTTGGGATCACGATCGCGCCTAAGGCGATGTTCGAGGGCCGACTCGTCGATCCGGCCCAAGACCGCAGCGCGGCTACGATGCGCAGCCGCCGTGAAGCGGCGCGCCCGAGCGGCGCAGCGCCTGCGCGTGCGGGCTCTGCCGACGCGCGGGAGACTGGCGCAGCGGAGCGCGCTCCGCTCAGCACGGCCGCGGCGAAGCCGGCAGCGCCAGTTAAGACGGCCGCCGCAGGCAAGGCCGTGAGCAAAGCCCAACGCGAGCGAGATCGCAAGAGCAAGGGCGCTCCTCGCTGGCTCAAAGACAAACAGCAGAACAAAGAAGAATAGCCCAGAGCCCTGGGCTAGCCCAAATTGTGATCTGCGAGGTGTGAAACGTGCTGAAAAAAATATTGATTACGGCCATTTGTCTTCTTCTTATTCTTCTACTTGCCGTGGTCCTTCTTATCCGGCACGTCAAGCCGACAGAGACGCTAGACTTATCGTACCAAGAGATTTCGATTGGCAGCAAAATTGCTGACATCATAAAAACTCGCAAGTTGGATGTGCAGCTCACCGAACAGGACCTCAATGATTTGGTCAAAAAGCAGTTGTCCGCGCACCAGCAGTTGCCCCATGATTTTCAGCTGGATGGGGCTAAGCTTACGCTGAATGGTTCTCATCTTGAGGCTGATTTGAATCTCAGATGGCGTGATAAAGTTCCAATCGCAGCCCAAATGCAGTTCGCGCTTGCGTGGAATCCGCCTAATGTAGTCATTCAGCCAGTTCGCACAAGCGTGAAAGGGATGCAGCTCCCCAATGAATGGCTTCATCTTGAACCCATCTCATTTTCGCTTGAAGAACACTTGCCAGCTCTGATCGGTGTGAAGAATGTTGTTTTCCAGGATAAAGCAGTTGTCGTTCAATTAAAGGTTCTGCGTTAAGTTGAGCAACACGATGTTTAACAAAAAACCTCCGAATCCACTTGGTTAAGTGGTCACGGAGGTTTTTTTGAACACGCCAGAATTTATATAAGGGAACTAGGATCCGCTATATTGCTGAAAACCGCCATATTCCTCTCCAAAGGGAACTACGATCCGCTATATCACCGTTTCCCCGTCGGAATCAGCATCTTCCGCCTAAATAACGTACCTCAGTTCCCTCTCATGCTGCTTTTACCCGGGTTCCAGCCAATTAGCGGATCGTAGTTCCTTTTCAAGCTGGGCTCTGTGTCATCGCATTAACCCACAGGGAACTAGAATCCGCTATATTGCTGAAAACCGCCAAATCCCACTCCAAGGAAAACGATTGCGGATTAGGAAAAGTCGACACCCGAAGCAAGAAGCCACGTACATGCTGAAAGTGAGGAAGGGACTTCACTATATTTAGGGTAAATAGACATCCTCTGTAGTTCCCTTACAAGATTTGTCGCTTTGAAGAGGCTGATCCCTCAGGGCGGGGAAGCCGGTTTTCTTTGCTGATCCCTCAGGGCAGGGAAGTCGTTTTTCTTAATTGGACAGTTCAAGGACTTAATTCGACTCAACAGCCTGAATCCGCCACTTTTTCGTATAGATAACGATCCCCAGCACCAAACACATGCTGATCAGTACAAACCAGATGGACACACCTGTCTGGAATTTATCCATTCCCCAGCCAACTCCTAAGGGAAGAATGGAACCACCCAAACCGCCAGCGGCGATCAGCGTACTTGTGATTTGCTCTGTGCGACCGGGCAATAATTGATTCGCATAGATCAGCGCAACAGCATACATCCCAGACATGAAAAGGCCGAGTAAAAGGACGATGGCGAAGCTGCTCCACAACTCAGAGCTAAACATCCATAACAGCAAGGTAACTACGCTCGCTGCAAAGGAGAAAAGCAAGTAGCGGAAATAGGTCAATTTCTCAGCGATGATGCCCGCGAAAACCCGACCGAAGACCATGGCCAACCAATAGGCGGTTACAGCCAGAGAAGCCACGGAACTTGAAGCATGCAGCTGATCGATAAAGATCGACGGCAAGAAGTTGACAATCGTATTTTCCATCCCAACATACAAGAAGAAGACAAACATGAACAGAATAAGGAAAGTTAAAGAGCTTTTCATAAGTGCAGGAGGCTTATTAGCGGACTTCGTGCGATCAGCCTTATGGGCCAACAGTTCATCGTGTTCACCCAAAGAGAGCTTTGACCAGATGATGCCTGTTGCCAGCGCGCTAATTCCCAGCAGCATGAATCCATATTTCCATAAGTCATTCGCGATCAAAATACTGGATATGAGCGGCATAATCAAGGCGCCAAGTCCGAAAGCGACTTCTAACTTGCTGAAAGCTGTTGCTTGATTATCTTTGGCCGCCATGAGCACGAAGGTGCTTATACTTGCTTCAACAAGTCCGAACGCGACGCCGGCAATGAAAGTCAGGCTAACTGCGAGAGGCCAGGGAGGCAGCAAGACGATGGACACCATGGCTAAGAAAAGGAGACCAAATGCGGTTGTAATGGTCGTTCTCCTGCTGATGCGGCGAGCCATGGCCGGCATGCTCAGCACGCCGAGCAGAAAACCGCCAAATTGCAGGAATACGAGAAATCCGCCGTCACTGTAACTCCGGCCATAATGCGCGAGCAGTTCAGGTAAGACGGCTCCGAATATAACGTGCGTGCAGCCTGTCAATAAGTAGGACAAGCAGCTCATAAAGAGTAATTTTTTCATCGACCAGCTATTCCTTTTTGTTTAGTAAGATAGGCCTCATTGTGGTTAAAAACGTGCACAATCGCATCGGCGACTGAATCCACTTGGTAGGCCGCTTGTTTCTTGACGTCGGGATGGGCTCCTGACATGGCAAAGCTGTGAGGGGTGATACCGAACATGGAGACATCATTAAAGGAATCCCCGACACAGGCGATTTCCTCCGTCTTCAAACCTAGTTTCTCAATCAGTTGCAGCAAGGAACTCCCTTTGGAAACGTGCAGCGGCATAATATCCAAACAATCTTTGTCCGAGATGAACATTTCCAGGTGCTCACCGAGCTCTTCTTCCATCCGTGCTTTTAAATTTAACAGGATGTCAATTTCGCCAAACATCGAGAATTTACAGACCGCGAACTCATTTTGAAGGGAATGTTCGAGATCCTCTTTGATGAGGAAAGGGCGGAAGGTCCGGGCTTGGATGGCATCCGAGGCTGGTGTCAGGTGCGTAATATAATTCGCTTCTCCTGAACAGATCAACTTCACGAGATCAAAGTCTCTCAAGAGTTGGTATACGTTATGCGCCAATTGGGGTTCAAATAGCTTGGATTGGAGATAGCTGCCATCCTCCAAGTGAATGAACGCCCCATTTTGCGAGACGGAGTAAGCGCGATGTCCAATCTCCTCCAAAACCTGCTGCATCTCCACATTCATTCTTCCGGAAGCTAGGCATAAGGCGATCCCGGCTTCTTTGACCTTGGCCAAAGCGGCTAATTCTCTGTCGCTCACTTTTTTACTGTGATCCAGCAAGGTTCCATCCAAATCGCTTACGATAAGTTTAATCATGTTGTTCTTCTCCTCCTGCTAATACAATTTCTACCTCAGCGGCAATTAATTTATCTTTGATCTCAGAGCTCAGTGCTTGATCTGTGATCAGAATATCTATGCTTTCAAAGCCAACTACGCGGTGAAAAAGTCTTTTACCGAATTTGGAATGATCCGCAAGTACGATAACTTGATCAGCATGCTGCATCATGGCTCTCACCAAATAACAATCCTCTTCGTTTGGAGCGGAGAGACCTTCCTCCGTAATCCCGCAGGTTCCGATAAGCAATTTGTCGACATGGTAATCATTGAGCATTTCAATCGCTTTGGCTCCATACACGCTGTGATGCTTGTTATCAAGCACGCCGCCAAGAATATGAATGGTAGTTTCTTCTTTACGCGTTAAGATAGCAGCAATTTCAATGGAACTTGTGACAACCACATTTTGCCGGGAAAATAGGGCTGTTGCGGCGTGAAGCACCGTTGTTGAAGCATCCATCATAATGTAGTCGCCATCTTGGATGAGCTGCGCCGCTGCCTTGCCAATCGTCAGCTTGGATAAGGATTCGGCTTGCAGCCTTTCGTCATAATTGCCTACTTCTTTGAACAGGGTAGGGAGGATAGCGCCGCCTCGCGTTCGGACAATCAGGCCCTGTTCTTCCAGCTTCACCATATCTCTTCTGGCGGTGTCGCGAGAGACATCGTAGAGTTCGCAGATAAGATCTACCGTAATGCGTTTATTTGATTTTAAGTATTCAACGATTGATATAAGTCGTTCTTCCTGGAACAAGCAGTGTCATCTCCTTTCATTAAGTATTCGTAAGCGTTTGTAAGTATATCGCTTATTATATGTCTGAACGTGGCAAATTTCAACTAAAAAAACGTGCGCCGCTCGAAAGAACGAATGCACGTTTTTTTATTATTTTTTTGTTAACGGTTTTTTTCTTGTTTGGATGTAGCTTGGATAGGTAATTTCACCGGTATCCAGTTTCGCAATTTCATCTGCATTCCAACCGCTGATTTTATTCGCAGCTGTAACGCCAGTTAATTTAATTTGATAATGAGCGGACAAGTACTGTTGAAACTTGGCCATCTCTTCCGGTGTGATTTCTCTTAATTTCTGTTTGCCGTGTACTTGACCAAGGATAACGCCAATGGATTCAGCAGCTAAACTAGTATTCGGCTGAATTCTTGTACTGCCATAGGCAATTGCGGAGGAACCCACATTTTTACCCGCGGCGATGACATTTTCATAATTTTTCAGTAAAAAGCTGCGCAGCGGCATGCCGTATTTATCCGGACGCCCCATTTCAATCCCCCACTTATTAGCGCTTGTTCCCTGTAAATCAAGTGGGTAGCCGCCAATACTGACGTTGTCCCAGAACATGGTGCCCGAAAGCAAGTCAGAAGGTTTGAGGACGTAATCCATCTCGTAATGATTATACTCACGGACATAAGGATATGTCGGTTGTTCCCCTAACTCCGCATGTTCCCAGCCTGGCAAGGTTTTGCGGAAGTGTGGCAGAATCAGAGCTGTTTCCTTGTTGCCCAAGTTTACAGCTTCTTGGATAGATTCAGGTTTGGATGGATCAACAGTGTAAACAAGAAGCGCATTAATTAAGACGTCGCCATCACGCTGATTCACAGCATTTAACCCTCTTAGAAAAACACGATCGTTCGATGGATGGTAAGCTTTCGTCATCCCGCTAAGCCCGATAGCGAAGCTGTCGCTTACATAGCCGCCACCGAATTGTTTAGATTTCTCCTCAGGCTTCAGCAAGTTAAACGCGGTATTGAATTTCTTCCAATCCACATTTTTGAACTTCATCATCATCCCGGCGCTCATGTATTCAATCTCTTTTTGACCGTAAAATTTCTCAAGACCCGGAAGCCGTTTGGCACCAAGGCGGCTGATAAGCGCTGCGTAATCACTATTTTCAACCCAATACGTAGCTGTTACTTTCTTTTTTTCATTTTTCTCATTCGAATATACAAGGGAAGCGACTTTGTGCATATTATCCGGTGTCTGGACTTGCTCGATTTCTTGAATGACAATACCCGATTCGATGGGAATATCTTTGACTAGTTTATTCATATAGGAAGTGAATTCGGGAAGTTTGCGAATCTTGGCATTTCTGAATCCGTCGAATAATTCTTTGACCCGACCTTGAACAAGCACATGGCCTTGATCATCTCGAGTTTCATCTAGGAACAGCATTTGGCTTTGAAGAATTTGGCCTCCAAAAGCCTGATGAGGATCTAATATCTTCACCTTCAGTCCTTCGTCGGCAGCTGCACGAGCCAAATAAAGTCCTTCCAGCTCACTCCCGATAACCACAACATCCACTTGTTCAGTCGGATAAGTGCTAACGTTCTCATTTTTTGTTCCTGCCGTTGGGACAGTTGAAGGCTCAAGTGAGTTAGGCTTGTCTTGATGAATCGTGGAAGGAGCGGTTACTGAGGTTGGTTCCACTTTTCCTTGCTTCAGCCAAACCTTTCCATAAGTGAATCCGCAAATAACAATAAGCAGAACGGCCAGAGCAATAACGAGTTGAACTCGCGGGTTACGTAAACGCATGTGTTAGCTCCTTTTGCGATAGTCTTCTATGCCATAAGTTTAGCAGTTTCATAGGGGTTTTGATAGTGGATTTCATAGGCGCGAATAATTCGTATTTAAAAGATTTACCAATCTACCCCCAAAAACATAAACGGGAAGGCGAATTGATTTAGCATAACACAGGAACCCTTCGCGAAGGCTCCAATTATTTATGAAATTAGATGAATAAGGGAGAGGGAACTTGAATGAAAAAGAACTTATTGAAAAAAGCAGTAGCAACAGGACTTGTCCTAACAATGGTAATGGGGGGCGCATCAGCTGCGTTTGCCAAAGGAAATGACCATGATGATCGTGGTAAAGGGAACAGCAACAATAACAACAATAATAGCTATACTCAAAATATCAAAGGCAATGTTCAAATACGAATCAATTTCAATGACCTCAAAAGTGCGGAATGGGCAATGCGCTACATTGCTAGCCTAGCTTCCAAGCAAGTTTTTGAAGGATATGAAGACGGCACATTCAAGCCTGACAAAACGGTTTCCCGCATTGAGGCGATTACAGCCGCAGTTCGTTTAATGGGATTGCGCGAGCAAGCGGAGTCTGCTGTTGAAATGCAAACCAAATTAAATTTCAAAGATGCAGATAAAGTTCCAGCATGGGCAGTAGGTTATGTAGCTGTAGCCTTAGAAAATGATCTGTTCACTGAAAGCGATGATTCTGTTCAGCCGCAGAAAGAAGCAGACCGCCTATGGGCAACTACGCTTTTAGTGAAGGCGCTTAAATTGGAAGCAGAAGCAAAAGCGAAAATGAACACAACGCTTACTTTCAAAGATGCTAAGCAAATTCCTGCAGGATCTGTTGGCTATGTCGTTGTAGCCAAAGACAAAAACCTCGTTGATGGATTTGAAGACAATACCTTCCGTCCGAATCAACCGGTAACACGTGCTCAATTGGCCGCTTTGCTTGATCGTACGGGCAGTCAATTGCCTGATGAGCAGGCTGGCAACACAGGAACAGTGAATGCAATTGTTTACAACAATGTGCTTTCCGTTACCAAAGCTGGTGTTGTTACGCAATACGTACTGCATCCAGATGCCTTCATTTTGCGTAACGGCGTGAAAGTCGCTGCATCCGCATTGCAAATTGGCGATCAAGTGAAAGTGCGTACCTTCAATAATACGGTTGTCTTTATTGAAGTAACGACTTTAGGTCAAGTGAATCAAACATTTGATGTATTAGGTACGTTGAATGCAACTACTGTTGATGGACAAGGAAAGATTAAGACGATATCGATCAACCAAAACATCAATGGCGTTAACCAGACGACAGTGTACAATGTTTCCGCTAATGTAACTTTAACAGGAAATCTTGGTTCGTTCACATCGGGCCACTTGATCCAGCTTAAAGGTCAAAACCAAGAAGTTACTTCTATTGATGTGAAATAAAAAATGATGTTAATAAAAAGGCTCTAATAGATAGATATAGAAAAAGGTTAGATTCACGCAACAGCCCTCATCTTAGGAATTAGATGAGGGCTGTTGTATAATTTTCCATACAAGGAGGGAAACTGATTTTTATCTTGGAAGGAGTGACTTTCTATTATGAACGAATCTTTAATGGACACATTTAAACGCTATTACGCTGATTACCGCAGCGCTGCCAACGTTGATGAAAGCTTCGCCGACGCTTATCACGCAATTTCCTATCATGTTATTAATCAAACGGAGCAGCTCGCTAATCAGGGAAACCTGGATGATATCCAGCAGCTTATACGCGAATTCCGGGAATTCCGCTTCTCCGAAGGTTCCAGTACCGATGCTTTGAAAGAACATTTCGAGCAGGAGTTGGTTCAAAAAGTGCTTGATCGTTAGTTTTTTGGAAACTTTAAGAATGACAGTTGCAATCTGGCAGTGAGCATGGTATATTGTCGTTCCGGCCAAGAACGAGCTGAAAATTTTATCGAAAAATGTAAAAGAAAAGCTTGCATTCGGTTGGGCGAATATGCTATATTGTAATTCCGGCCGCGAGAGCAGCTTGGTAAGCGAAAGAAATTGATCTTTGAAAACTGAACAACGAGTGAGTAAGCACGAACGAGCAATCGTTCAAAAAAGAGATTGTAAAATCTCGCTAGCAAGTCAATGAGCATTTCAGCTTTCAGATATATGGGT
>NZ_BMHE01000057.1 GCF_014640555.1 Paenibacillus marchantiophytorum
TGTCTGTAACTCGACCTTAGGGGTTTTTTTGTGTTTTGTCCAGAAAAATACATCATTTAATTACATATTTAGGAATATATTCTAACGAAATATTCATGTTAGGTTTTTTGCAAAGCTTCTGGAAATAAGACCCTGTAGTTCCGCTATCCCCCTCGCATCCCTACTTTTTGCCTAATTAGCGTCCTCTAGTTCCCTTATTAGGTTTTGCCGCTAAGTGTCGGCGACACCGCGTGCCCTGGAATTGCGCGCGATGGGAAAATCAGGGCCGCAAAGTTGCTTTTCTTATTGTCCCCTCAGAGTTAATAAAGATTTAAGAATTGGTTCACAAGCGTTTCATTTTTGCTGACTAAGATGTAGTTGTAAGCCCATTATTCAAAGGAGACTTTGAGCTACACTCAAAGATCCCAAAGCGGAGAGACTTAGAGCTACACTCAAAGATCCCTATATTAGGAGGAAATCATGAAAAAGAAATGGTTGATGTTAGGCGGCGCTGTTGGGATTAGCAGTATTGTTATGGTGACGACTGGGTTTAGTGCATTGGCGAGTACTTCGGGTTATGATGCTTACAAATCTGCGCTCAAGAACACGAAAACTGTCCAAAACGTAGCCGTGCAGGCAGCAGCAGCTTTGCAAGATAACGGGAATGTGCTGGCAAGTGCAAACGGGAGTTTTAAAGTGAGTCTGGATTCGAAAACAGCAAGCGGCAACGCAGATGTGTTGGCCAATGGGACTCAGCAATCGTTAAGCTTCTATAAGCAAGATAATCAAACCGTACTTAAATCCAACGCCAGCGATGTGTACTTCGTCAAACAGGAGGGCGACAAGAAGCACAAAACCGAGAAAAAGCTGAATGAAACTGAAATTCCGCAGCAAGTGGAAACGGTGATTGACGCTTTAGTCGGGAATTTGAAGGATTATGTAGCGGTTGATACGAAAACGGATGGCACCAAAGAAATTTCCATTCAACTCGATAATGCTCAAATTCCTACTGTGGTGAATGCTCTTGCTCCAATCGCCATTAAAGAAGCTTCCAAGGACGAACATGACGGCAAGCAGAAAAATGCAGCTGGGCAAGCTGTGGCGACCCCTTTTAATGAAGATTTCTTGAAAAATGCAGCGCCACAGCTGACACAAGATATCAAAATTGAAAAGGTTTCGATTAAGGCGTCGATTAATGCTGATAATTACATTTCTCATCAAGAAGCGGACTTAACCGTATCCGGTAAAGACGATAGCGGCGCAGCGCATCAAGTGACGCTTCACCTTCAAGCAGATTTGTCCGGTTATAACCAGACAACACCGGACACCGTTGATCTAACTGGTAAAACCGTACAAAACTTGAAGCATGATCGTCATGGAAATCACGACGAGAACGAATAAATAAAGCTTAACGCAGTTACTAGTATGCAAGCAGACAGGCTTCTCAATTCAAGCCTGTCTGCTGTTTATGAACGGGGGGAATCGATATGACGATTATCTTGGAAACATCTCATTTGAGTAAGGAATATGGGAATAAACGCGGCATCCGGGATATGAACATCCAGTTGCATGCCGGCGATGTATATGGTTTGTTGGGGCCTAACGGCGCAGGGAAGACAACGTTTCTTAAATTAATTACGGGCTTAATTCGCCCGGATCAAGGTGCGATCTCCTTGTTTAATTATCAGCTTCCCGAACAATTCGAAGCGGGTATGCAGCATGTCGGCAGCATGATTGAATCTGCTGATTTCCACGAGTTTCTTGGCGCGTGGCAGTATTTGGAGCTTGTTGCTCGTTTCTATCCGACCGTCACGAAGAAGCGTATGGAAGAAGTTTTGGAACTTGTAGGCTTAATCAAAGTACGCAAGGAAAAGATCAAAGGCTTCTCGACAGGGATGAAACAGAAATTAGCGCTTGCCGCGGCAATATTGCCAGAACCGAAATTGGTCATTCTGGATGAGCCTACGAATGGGCTTGATATTGAAGGAACGGTGATGTTCCGGAAACTGATTAAGCAGTTGTCTACGGAGAAAGGGACGTCCTTCTTAATTTCAAGTCATATGATCCATGAACTGGAACAGCTCTGTAATCGAGTGGGGATTGTGGCAGATGGGCAATTGAAAAAGGAAGGGTACGTAACTGAATTATTGAAAAACAATCAATCCTTAGAACAATTCTATATCGATGAGCTTGAGCTCTCAAAGGAGGACAGGGAAAGTGCGTAGATGGCGACCTGGTTACTTAAATGAACTTTATTTATTGTTGTATCGGAAGAAAGTCGTAATGTTTGCTATTTTTTCAGCTATATTACCTATCTTGCTCGTTATTTCACTTCATGCTTTACAGCCTGTTTTTGGACTCATTGCGGTTAGCCAGTCGTTTCCAATTGAGATGCTGTCGATCTACACAAGTATTTGGATTCCGCTTTTTATTTTAACCATTATCAGTGATTTGTTTCCCAATGAACTGGCTTCCAAAACACGGAAACTTGCGCTGCTTCGCCCGAATTCCCGGTTTCAAGTATTTGGAACGAAAGTGGCCGCACTTGGCACGGGGATAGCTGGCATACTCATCGTACTGGGCATCGTTACGTTCATTTGTAATCTATTTACCGGTACATCCGCTAATTTCTCAGAGACGGCGGCTATGATGAAAGCTTATCTGGCAGCCTTTGTTTCCATGATCGCTTTGTCAGCTTTATTCGTATTCGTCTCGCAGTTCTTCAAAAGTGCCAGCAGTTTTATGGTGTTTTCACTCGTTTTCTATGCTGCTGCCAAAGTTGCGCCGTTCTTGCTGAGCTCGATTGCATCATTTTCCCCTATATCCTATACAGACTGGCATATGTTATGGTTAAGTCAGACAGTATCGGCTGGTAAATTATTGACGACATCTCTTTTTCTGGTATCTAGTTGTATGTTGTTCATGGCGCTGGGTTACTATAAATTTGATAGAAAAGAAGTATAAAACGGGGTCTTCACATGTCTATTCGTCTAAAGTTATTGTTATCGTACGCGGCAATGTTGATCATTCCACTTGTTATGATGATCATCACGGCGATGCTGCTCCTTGTTGTATTTCGGGGCGATTTCCAGAGCATTCGTGATCAATTGAGCTCGGGTGTCGGAATGTTTGAGAATCAGAATGTGGAACATACGTTCAAGGAAATGGTAAGAACCTCACAGAAAAATCCGAGCATTCTAGCCGATTTGACTTATATAGCCGATATAGATCAAGAACTTCAAGCGAGTAACTCAAAGCTTGTTATACGTAGAGACAATACGCTCATATATACTTCGCCCACTTTAATTGATTCGGAAGTGCTGCAGCAGCTGCCAGTATTCAAGCAGCATGACCACCCGGAACGCGGAAGTGCCAAGCGCTTTGGGAAAGAATTGCTTGAAATCAATTCGTTTGATTTTTATTTTGCGGACCAACAACCTGGCAGTGTGTTTATTATTACAACGGTGAATCCGTTAGTTAACTTTATACAAAAGTTTTTTCCTATCTTGTTCGTTACGTTGCTTATTATTTTGATTCTAACGCACACCTTATTAACTTATTTTGTTTCGAAAAGTATCATTTCACCGCTTAAAAAATTGAAAAACGCGATGAAAAGAATGCAAGCCGGGGATCTTGATTTCCCAGTCCAGATCACAAGTACAGATGAAATCGGACAGCTAAGCATCGCCTTTGAACAAATGCGCAAACAATTGCAAGAATCCATACAAACTCAAGTTCAGTATGAAGACAATCGCAAAGAGCTCATTTCCAACATCTCTCATGATATCCGGACTCCGCTGACAGCCATTAGAGGCTATGTAGACGGATTAGGCGACGGTATTGCTGATACCGCGGATAAACGCCAAAAGTATATCGAAATTATTTCGTCCAAAGCGGAAGAGATGGATCATTTGATCGATGAATTATTTTTGTACTCCAAGTTGGATTTGAAACGAATTCCCTTCAACTTTGAAATTGTGAACTTCGCTTCCTTTTTAGCCGATTGGTCGGATGAACTTGATTTTGAACTCAGTAAGAAAGGCGTCCATTTTAAATCTGATGTCACCATTCACGAGATGACCTTAGTGTCCATTGATCGGGATAAAATGAGGCGTGTTTTTTCTAACATTATGGATAATTGCTTGAAATATATGAACAAAACCGAGAAATACATCACGCTGCAGGCCAAGATAACCGGAGCGAGCGTCGTGATTGCTATTACGGATAATGGAGCAGGCATGGATGCCGACGCGCTTCCTCATATCTTTGATCGTTTTTACCGCGCAGACCCGTCCAGGAACAGCAATAGTGGGGGAAGCGGTCTAGGTTTAGCAATCTCCAAACAAATGATAGAAGGGCATGGAGGGACAATCCGTGCAAGCAGCAAGAAGGAAGAGTGGACTTGTATTACCATAAATTTGCCGCAGAAGCGGGACAAAGATGGTGGGAAAGAATGAAACAAATACTCATTGTGGAAGATGAACAATTGATTGCAGAACTTGAACGAGATTACTTGGAAGTTAGCGGCTACAAGGTTGATATTGCGATGGACGGCGAACAAGGTCTGAAACTCGCTCTGCGTGGCGTGTATGATCTGATTCTACTGGACGTCATGCTTCCCTTATTAAACGGATTTGAAGTATGCAAGCAAATTCGCGAGCATCATCAGATTCCGATCTTGATGGTCACAGCGAAAAAAGAGGATATTGATGTTATTCGTGGGCTTGGGTTAGGTGCTGATGACTACATTACGAAGCCGTTCAAACCCGGTGAGCTGGTAGCAAGGGTTAAAGCTCACTTAGCACGTTATGAGCGTTTAATAGGAACCAAAGAGCAGAAAGATGAAATTCGTATTCAAGGTCTCTTCATTGATAATGCTTCACGCCGCGTGTTCGTACATGAGCAAGAAATCAATCTGACAACGAAAGAATTCGAGCTGCTCATCTTTCTGGCGACGAATCCGAACCGCGTGTTTAGCAAGGATCATATCTTTGAACGGATCTGGGGATTCGATGCGATGGGAGATGCCCAGACTGTTACGGTTCATATTCGTAAATTAAGAGAAAAAATGGAGATAGATCCCTCCAACTCTCAATATATAGAAACAGTATGGGGAGCAGGTTATCGGTTTCGAGTTTAAAAAGGGAATGTTGAAAGGTGGTATTTATCAGATGACGGTTAATCCACGTGTGTTAATTCTTACGGCTAGCTATGGGAATGGACATCTGCAGGCTTCTAGAGCTTTGCAACAGCAGTTCTATCGCCAAGGGATAGAGCAGGTGAAAATTGTTAACCTGATGAAGGAAGGCCATCCTGTTATTCATTCGATTACAACCTCGTTAATTAGCAAAAGTACAAAGAGTTCACGCATAGGAATCGACTATTATGGCTGGAGCTATTACTTGACACGCGAGACTAAGCAAACGGCATTATTTCAGAAATCAATGACCTTTCTAGGGCAAAAGAAGCTCAAAGAGATTATTCTCCAAGAGCGGCCGGATTTCGTTGTCAACACCTTTCCATTCGGCGCATCGCCGCAAGTATGCAGTTCAATGGGGATCCCAAACTATACAGTTTTGACGGACTACGCGTTGCATGCGAGTTGGCTGCACCCGAACGTGGATCATTATTATGTGGCAACAGAAGAATTGAAGCAGCAAATTATTTTTAAAGGATTTAGCAAAGACAGCGTTGAGGTGAGCGGAATCCCGTTGCGACAAGAATTCACGAATGCGAGCATTCGTCAACGCAACCCAGAACAGAAGAGTATTCTGATTATGGCTTCTGACAGCGGCATGGCCTCTTATATGGAGGAGATGCTGCATAAGCTGATCCAGTTAGAGAACTGCCGGATCGTTGTGATCTGTGGCCGGAATGAGAAATTAAAACATCGACTTGAAGCAGAGTTTGCCACGAATAGGAGTATAACCATTCTTGGGTTTGTTGATAATGTTCATGAGTGGATGTCTCAAGCTACCTGTCTAGTAACGAAAGCTGGCGGCTTAACGTTGACAGAGGCGATCGTCTTACGAGTACCTATTTTTATTTATAAACCCTATGGCGGTCAAGAGAAAGAAAATGCGCTATATTTGGCAAGCCGCGGGATGGCTGCTATTTCCAAAAGTATAGATGAATTATCGGAGAGTATGGCGTATCTCATCAACCACCCAAGCCTACATGAAGTAATTAGGGAACGTATGCAAACATTACAGCGAAGCCATGCAGCTGCCCATATCGTCAATGACATGCTGCTTAAATGGAGTAATCAACGGATGGAAGCGCTGATTTAGAGGAGGTATTCATATGTATGAGAATTTAGATGATTTTTTGCAACGGATGGATGAACTGGAAGATGAGGTGAATCAGCTTATTCTTCAATCCAATTTAACAGCGGCAGAAAAGAAATTTATCTTCGATCATATCCTGGTTATTCCTCGGAAAATGGAAGAGCCTGAAGCAGGCAAAGCTATTTCATGATGAGCATGAAAACCTCCTTGATTTATGGAAGGAGGTTTTTTTATTTCCTCATGGGACGATAGCCGGGTTTCCTTTAGGGGCTTGTTTTTTTATTGCGAGAAAAGAGAAGGGGAGAACAATTGATGGACAAGAATAATAGTTGAGTTAACTAAATTGACATGAACTAATTTTGTGATTGTCCGATACTCTGTGAATATACAATATGAAAACGCTACCTGATAGAATACATAACACAAAAAACGAAAAACGATTGACAACGACTAGGAACCTTGTTAATATTTAATTATTAACATCAATGGAATAATTACATGAGGATTACAGCATTTTTAGTCGGATTATCTTGATTTTATTCTTGTTTCATTGATTTTTTATGGAATTTGGTAACTTCTGTGGAATAATTATCCCCACAACAACATTAGATCTTGAAATTAAGTGCAAAGAGGGGAAGAAGAAATGAATAAAACATTAGTTGAAGAGTATCGTGGATGTACATTAGAATGCGTGCATAGCGGGCATATATGCGGAGTTTCCATCTCGGGTTCTGTTAAGTACGCAGTGGGGGATGTAGAATCATTAACCTACTTAAGGTCATCCGGAAAACCATTTCAAGCTATTCCTGTTATTAGGCAAGGCGCGGATAGAAAGTTTGGCCTTTCTGATAAAGAAACGGCTATTATGATCGGGTCCCATCGTGCGGAGACCTTCCATGTTGAGGCATTGGAATCCATGCTTACTAAGATTGGAGTGGGAGAGGAAGCACTTGTTTGTCACCCCACTTACCCCTTAAGTGTACCTGCTTCAGAAGCCATGCTTAGAGCGCAGAAGCCTAAACGTTCAATTTATCATAATTGTTCTGGAAAGCATCTTGGCATTCTTGCTTTGTGCAAAACAATGGGATATCCGACCGAAGGCTACTTTGAACCTGACCATCCGGCTCAAATCGAGATCGTAGACACGCTCGCTTACTTATCTGAGTGTCCAAGAGAACACATCCACATAGGTACAGACGGTTGCGGTTTTCCGGTGTTCGCTATTCCTCTTAAGCATTTAGCGACTGCCTTCCTGAAGCTAGCCTGTCCAGAGGTGATTGAAGATCTTGAAATTCGATCCGCTGTGATTCGAATAACCGCTCTTATGAACGAGCATTATGAGATGATTGCCGGTTCAGATCGAATTTGCTCAAGCCTACTTATGGATCCCAATATTGTTGCTAAGGGCGGAGCTAAAGGCGTGTACTGCTTTGGATTGAAAAAAGAAAAGCTAGGTTTCGCGCTTAAAGTGATGGATGGTTCTGAGGACGAGTGGCCTATCATTACGGCATCCATCCTTGAGCAGATTGGTTATAGCAACCAAGAGACGATTGATCGTATGTATCAACTCACGCCAACTGACATTACGAACGATAATAAGGAAATTATCGGAACGAACAAAGCCGTGTTTACCTTAGAATCCATATAGAAACCCAGGCTTAGTTACTAAATGATGTTGAGGAAAATATCTTCAGCAAGATTTTATAACATAGATCATATTACAGGAGGGGTTATAAAATGAAGAAAAAAGCTACGATTCTAGCCTTATGCACCAGTCTTGTACTTACTTTTGCCTTAGCAGGCTGCTCTACAAATGGCGGACAGAGTGAAGCGGCAAAAGCCACTGGAGCTGCAGGAGCCAAAGAAGCCACAGGCAAGAAAGCAAAAATCTCGTATCTCGATCCGCTTCCAAGCCCGGAAAGAACAGCGCTTATGCAGGGGCTTTTGAAGAAATTTCAAGAGAAAAACCCGAATATCGAAGTTGAATATACGTCTGTCCCTTGGGATGATGCGAATAAGAAATGGATGACCATGGGTGCAGCTGGCATTCTTCCCGACGTATTGAGTATTGATGATACTTCCTTAGTAGCCATGGCTTCAGCTGGTTATATCGAGAACTTGCAGCCCTTTTATGACAAATGGGATCAATTAAATAATTTGACGGAAGCAACCAAACAAGCGAGAAATAAATACAAAGGTAATGTCTATGCGATTCCAGATGGATTCTTGCTGCAGGGCTTGTTTATCAGAAGCGATTGGTTTAAAGAACTGAATATGCCCGAGACCATCGCGACATGGGATGATTACTTTAATCTAGCGCAAAAATTCACAGACTCTGCGAAAAACAGATACGGTATTTCCTTTAGGGGAGGGGCTAACGGCGTTATTCGAGCAATGGAATATGTAATGGCGGCGGTCCACTCCGACAGTTGGTTTGATAAGGATGGCAAATCGATTTTGTATAAGCCTGAAGGCGCTGCGGCCTTTAAGAAATTTTATGATGTTTACTTAAACGGAAATGCTCCTAAAGAGTCTGTCAATTGGGGCTTCAACGAAATGGTTCAAGGATTCTTAAACGGTCAGACGGCTATTTTAAATCAAACGCCTGAAGTTATTATTACAGCTCAGAAAAATATGAAAGAAGGCACCTGGAATGTAGTTCCAATGCCTAAAGCCGATGACGGAAAACGTTACATTTTCTGGGGTTACACAGCCGCTTACGCTATGTCTTCCAAATCACAAAATAAAGAGGCTTCTTGGAAGCTAATCGAATTTTTAAGCTCTCCTGAGAATAACCTAGCATACAGCATTAAAAACTCTACGATTCCGATTTACAAAGACAACCTGAAAGATCCGTTCTTCAGCAAAGGTGCTATTGCTGGGTATGCGGGTTCCATGGCGGATTCCAACATTGTGTTTGCAGGCCCTCCGAGCCATTTAACGAAGCTTGGTCAATTCACGGGAACGTTCGCAGTGGAAGAGACGCAGAAATATTTGACAAAAGCGCAATCGCTCGAGGATACTGTTAAGCATCTTGCAGATTTTCTAACCAAAGAACAACAAGCCTATATGAAGGAAAATCCATAATAAAGAAGGCAGATAATCGGGGACACGAATGAATCCCCGGTTATCTATTCTGAAGTATTGAAAAGGCGGGGAGAGAAAGCATGCTAAAAGCAATTCGATGGAAATCATTCGAGCCCTATTTATTAATTACTCCTGCTGTTCTAATTATTCTAGCCTTTTTTGCTTATCCTTTACTATCAGGACTTAAGCTTGCTTTTATGCATTATGTCTTATTTGAACCGGGTAATATCCACTTTTCAGGTTTTGAAAATTTTAGATCTTTGCTGGCCGATAAGAATCTCCCTCAAATCTTAGGTAATTCTGTACTTTGGGTCATCTTAACGGTAGGTTTGCAATTCGTTCTTGGATTTATTTTGGCACTAGCGCTAAATAAACAGTTTAAGGGAAAAAACATCTACCAATCTATTGTTTTTCTGCCTTGGGCTGTGTCTGCTTTTTTAATCGGGATGATTTTTAAATGGTTGTTTAATGAACAGAATGGGCTTATTAATTACTTATTGGTGAAACTCGGAATTCTGGAAAAAGGCATCCCCTTTTTGGCTATTCCTCATGTCTCTATTTTCCCAGTCATCGCTGCTATGGTTTGGTATGGAGTGCCTTTTTTCGGGATTATGATTCTTGCTGCTCTACAAAACGTACCTAAAGACATCTATGAATCTGCTGATATTGATGGGGCAGGCCGAATGACCAAGCTGTTTAAGGTTACGATTCCTTATATCAAACCGACGATTATTATTACCTTGCTGCTCCGAGTGATTTGGGTATTCAATTCAGCCGATTTGATCTACATCATGACCAATGGGGGGCCAGCGAATACTTCTCATAACTTGCCTTCCTATATATTTAATAAAATCTTCTATACGACCGACTATGGGCAAGCCTCCGCTTTGGGAATTATGATGCTAGCGATTCTTATACTTTATACGTTAATTTTCTTGAAAACGACTAAATATGATGATGCAGGTGATTTCTAATGGTCTCCTATGTTCGGAATGCAACCCCGACAGTTTCTCGAGTCATTGCGTTAACATTGTTCCTAATTGGTGCTTTGTTTCCTTTTTATTGGATGTTAGTCACTTCTCTAAAGGATAGACAGGAAATTTATAGCGGGAAGCTAACTCTTTGGCCCCAAAATTTAACTTTTTCGAACTATATAGACACTTTCCAGAATTCTAACTTTCCGCAATATTTTATGAACAGCTTTATTGTAAGTATAAGTAGTTCAATCTTGGTGTTGTTTGTATCCATTCTAGGTGGCTATAGTATGGCCAGATATTCATTTCGAGGCAAGAAGCTCTTTCTTATTTCCTTTTTGGCTACTCAAATGATTCCTGTGATGGTCATTCTAGTTCCGCTCTTCATTTCATTCAGCCATTTACACTTGTTGAATAAACTGCCTTCGTTGATTATTACTTATACGGCCATGAACATTCCTTTTTGTTTACTGACGATGTCCAGTTTCTTTCAGAGAATTCCCGTATCTCTTGAGGAAGCAGCTCTTATTGATGGTTGTAATAAATTTCAAACGATGACCAAAATTATTCTGCCCATTATGCGGCCGGGAATTGTTGCTACCCTTGTATTCGCATTTACAGGCGCGTGGAATGATTTGTTTTTCGGGGTTATGTTTACGAATAGCGAAAGCACCAAAACAGTCCCTGTTGGACTAAGTAGCTTTGTGCAAAAATTTGATATTAACTGGGGTCAAATGAGCGCTGCGGGTATTTTATCCTTGATTCCTGTTGTGATTATGTTCGCTTTTGCCCAAAAATACATTGTATCAGGGCTTACAGAGGGCGCAGTCAAAGGATAACGACTTCACTTGGTGAAATGGGGAGAATTATGCTGTTGGAAGTGATTGCAACTACAGTGAAGGATGCTTTATTGGCCGAGCAGAGCGGCGCGGATCGTATCGAACTCATAACAGGGATTCTAGAGGGTGGGTTAACGCCTAGTTACGGCTTAATTGATGAGGTTGTGCATAGCACGAATATCCCTGTTCAAGTGATGATTCGCCCGCATAGCCAATCTTTTTGCTATGACCAGAGAGATCTGGGCGTGATGTTGAAAGATATACAGACAGTGAAACAGATTGGCGCTCATGGCATTGTACTTGGGGCGCTAACCTCAGACCGTAGGATTGATCACGAGACGCTGCGACGATTATTAGATGAGGCAGAAGGATTATCTGTGACTTTTCACCGTGCATTTGACGAAGTAAGCAATCTGGAGAAGGCTCTGGAGGAACTTTTAACCTATAGCCAAATTGATCGGGTGCTTACATCTGGCGGAAAGCCAAACGTGCTTGATGCACAAGAAGAATTAAGACAGCTTGTTAAGAGAGCGGAACATTCTCACCTGCAAATTTTAGCTGGAAGTGGATTGACGGTAAGTGCAATCCCCTCCTTCCTTCAATCGACTGGTGTTAAAGAGATTCATTTCGGCAGAGGGGTACGAGTGGATAATAATCCGATAAATGAGATCGATACGGAAAAAATTAAAGATATTAAAAAATATAGGTAGGGATCATGTTGCTAATGGTTGACTGCGGTGTATAGGATGGTTAACATTAGATTTATTAACATGGGTGGAATAAAGAAGAGGAATCCAAGTAAATGAAAAAAATTGAGAAGCATGATCAAGATGTTATCAGACTGCACAATAAGCAGATGATACTGGAAATCATTAAAAAGAGTCGGCCCATCTCCCGTGCGGAAATAACCAAAATCACCAAATTGAGTCCTACATCCGTTGGGCGTATCGTAGGTGAGTTATGTGAACAAGGATTGGTGAGGGAAACCGCGTTAACCTCGGTAGGTGTTGGACGTAAGGCGATTATGTTAGATATCGATCCCCAGGCGGTTTATACAATTGGGGTGGACATCGGTAAAAAGGCGATTAAGTTTGGCGTCATGGAGTTCAGCGGCGAACTGCTCCACGAGGAGCGAGTTGATCATATTGCTCTGCAAACAACCCCTGAAGCTACGGCAGCTATGATCTCCGAAACGATCAACGTAATGATTGATCATAAAAATCTCGACAAGTCAAAAATCATTGGCATTGGCATCGGCGTGCCTGGTGTGATTGACCATGAACGGGGAATCGTCCAATATTCGTCGACATTGGGTTGGAGAAATACCCCTTTCGCCCAGTTCATCCAGGACAAGCTGCATATTCTTACGGTCATTGATAATGACTTGAAGGTGAAAATCCTTGCCGAGTATTTACTAGGCTCCGCCCTCGGATCGAGAAAGACAGCATTGATTGAGTTGGGCACCGGAGTCGGCTCCTCTTTGATCATTGATGGCGACATTTTTCGTGGGGGGTCAAACAGTGCCGGGGAGTTAGGACATACAACGCTGGATCCGAATGGCAACATGTGCGAATGTGGCAAAAGAGGCTGTCTGCAAACGTATATCGACGAGTCGGCTATTCTGTATGAAGCAAACCGAGTCAAGGAGACCGCCAATATCCAGCAACTGTTTGCAGCGGCACAAAACGAAGAAAAATGGGCTCAAGATATTGTTTCCAGAACTTCGCTGTACATTGGCATAACCATTAATAATATCGTCTGTATGTACAATCCTGATGCCGTTATTTTGTGTGGCGATTTGGTGGAAAATTACAGTGAGATTGTGCCTTTAATTAAAGAACAGTGTGGGCAGGTGGTGTGGGAACCTTTTCGTGACACGTTTAAAATCCTGACTTCCGAATTGAAGAGCAAATCGATCGTTATAGGCGCAGCCATGTTAGTGATGAATAACTACGTTGATAAATCTTGAATAAATAATCGCGTTATGGACGTTCGAGTCGGCAGATTTACGATTATAATGCTTTATTTTATCGAAATGCTCAATAGATAATTATCTTGATTCACTCCGTACATTAAACGGACACACTAACAAATGCTCACACACATAACCAAGAATGTAATTATATACATCAGTGTCCAATAACAAAAAGTTGATTGACTGGGATAAGGGTTCTTGACATCGATGAATGTCAGGAACCTTATTTCACAATATAAGAATTTATATGTTCTGGAGTGAACAAGGAGTTGCCCGGGCTGCTTGCGCGGAGATAAGGGAACTACAGTGCGCTATTCTAGCAAAAAGCGTCATTATTGCGAGGTTGAGGGAACTACAGTACGCTATTTTGCTGTTTTTTGGGAAATTAAGCTCTTTTGGTGGAAATAAGACCCTGTAGTTCCGCTATTGCCCTAACAACCCTGCTATTTGCCAAAATAGCGTCCTCTAGTTCCCTTAACAGGTTTTGTCGCTACTAAGAGGCTAATCTCTCAGGGCGGCGAAGCCGTTTTTCTTATGTGCTACCGCTTCGCCAATAGTGCAAAAAAAACGCATTGCTGCGCTTTCCAACCGCAAAGCGCAGCAGGGCGAATAATCAAAGCCGAGTTTGCCTTCGGCAACCCTTCATAGCCTCACTATGCCTTATGTGCAGGGATAAACGGCTCCCCTGATTATTTTCGCAGATTGTCCTTATAGTTGTTTATTAGCTAACCGTTCATCACCCCTGCCTTTACATGAAATACCGCCAATAAATATAAATGTTAGCCAATGCAACAGACAGCAGCATAAGTGGAAAGCCGTACTTCATATAGGCAACAAATTTGATCGGGTGTCCTTCTTTGCCTGACATGCCGGCTACAATCAAGTTGGCGCTCGCCCCAATTAAGGTGCCGTTACCGCCAAGACAAGCCCCTAAGGCAAGGCTCCACCAGAGCGGTTCAAGATTCTCGACGCCCATATTGCCCATTTCCTGAATCATAGGAATCATGGTTGCGACGAATGGAATGTTATCCAGAAACGCAGACGCGATCGCACTGAGCCAGAGGATCAACATGGATGTGGCCAGGGGATCTCCTCCCGTCAGCTCAATCGCCGCCGCGGCTAGCTTGGAGATGATGCCGGTCTCTACCAGGCCGGAGACTAAGACGAACAGCCCGACGAAGAAGAAGATGGTGGTCCATTCGACCTTGGTGAATGCGGCTTCCATAGCATGCTCGCCAGTCAGCAGCAGCAATAAGAAGGCCCCTGCCAAGGCGACTGTTGCGGACTCGAGGTGAAGCAGCTGGTGGAGAAAGAATCCGACAATGGTAAGGCTTAGGACGGAAAGGCTCTTGATTAGCAGTTTGCGATCGGTAATGACTTCTTTCTCATCCATGAGCATAATGCTTTGCTTCAACTCAGGCGTGGTCTGAATCTGCTTACGGAACAAGAAGACGAAAATCGGTATCATGATGGCCATAATGACGAAGACGATCGGTGCAAGATTATTGATAAAAGCCATGAAGGTCAATTCTTTGACGGCACTTCCGATCATGATGTTCGGAGGATCGCCAATTAATGTAGCTGTGCCCCCAATATTGGATGCAAGAATTTGCGTGATGAGAAAGGGGATCGGATTCACGCGCAGCTGCCGCGTAATGCTGAATGTAACGGGCACCATGAGTAGGACGGTCGTCACGTTATCTAGGAAGGCCGAACCAATCGCTGTAATCAGCGCGAGTGATACTAGGATTCGGACAGGGTCGCCTTTTGCCTTTTTTGCTGCTAACAGCGCGATATATTTAAATAATCCCGTTTCAGCTGTTATGCTGACAATGATCATCATACCGATTAAGAGTCCCAGGGTATTAAAGTCAATGTGGTGCAAAGCCGAGTCTTGATCTACAACGCCGAGAACGACCATGAGGACACCGCCAATCATAGCCACGATCGTGCGATGGATTTTTTCGGCGATGATCATGCTGTATGTGAGAAGAAAGATACCAATTGCCAAGATTGCTTGTTGTTCCATAATTCCTCCTATATGTTCTTCATTTGTTAGTACTATTCCCTATAAATGCAATTTGGTTGTATCCCCCTTTCTCTGCATAAAAAAAAGCCCTACCAAGGGCTCCTATGTCAAAAAAAGAATAAAAGGAGCCCTTGGTGACAGGCTCCTCCGAATTGCAGCAATATGTAGTTGGTCGCGAACATTTATCAGTTAACTGTACATGGCTCTTGCATTTATGTCAATACGTTGGGCGGTGTGAAATATGTGCTGGTTTCCCATAATACCAAGATGGGAGCTGGGAAAGGTGCAGTTCTGCTCGCTATTACTTTTTGTCTACTTATGTGATATTTTTCACATGAATTTCGAATCATTTCCTCTACACTAGGGAAAAGGAGTTTGCCTGGAGGTGTGGATATGGGGTTCGTTAAGCCAGAACAGATTTGGGAGCGAGCGGTGGAAGCGGGAGAGAAGAAGGTGCATTTGCCTCTGCGCGGACAACTGGTATTAGGATTTATGGGCGGTGCTTATATCGCTCTGGGATTTCTGTTGTACATCAGAGTTAGCGCTGCAGTTCCTGCGCCATGGAGTGACTTTGGCCATCTTATCGGGGCATGCGTATTTCCGCTTGGACTAATTCTTACCCTGCTGGCAGGTGGGGAACTGCTAACCGGGAATATGATGGCGGTGCCTGTGGCGTTCCTCTCAAGGCGAGTCAAGCTGGTTGACATCGCCCGCAACTGGGTGGTTATTACGGTTGGCAATCTGCTTGGGGCTTTGTTCATTGCGTATGCTTTTGGACATCTAGCTGGGTTAACCGAGCATGGTATTTATTTAGCCAAATTAGTGAAAATTGCCCATGCCAAGATCGAAGAGCCCTTCTTAGTCGCTTTGCTATCCGGTATCGGTTGCAATTGGCTAGTTGGCCTTGCTGTGTGGCTTTCGTATGGCGCAGAGGATAGCGGGGGCAAAATATGGGGCATCTGGTTTCCTACCATGGCTTTTGTCGCAATAGGATTTCAGCATGTCGTTGCCAATATGTTCGTCATTCCAGCCGCTATTTTTGCTGGTCAGGCTACCTGGACGGACTACTTGTACAATTTTGTCCCTGTATATATAGGAAATTCAATAGGAGGCGCGCTGTTCGTTGCGGTCATGTATGGTTTGGTGTACCGTCGTTAGCTGGTTGACAACAAAGAGGAGGCTGCTCGCCAGGTGTTCGACCTGTTGAGACAGCCTCCTTTTCAAGTGGAAGAACTATTTCAAACGAATGAGGTTGCTAACTAAACTCTCGACAATGACATCTCTAATCGAAGCTTGTTCTTCCTCTAGAATGTGAATGATATAGTTTTCTTTTGGTGTAGAAGCTCTGAATATGATGTGTTCTCGATCTTCCAGAACGACGTCATGCCCACAAGCGCGAAGGCATTGTTCATAATCAGATATCGTGGGCTGGTGATTCTCCTCTAAGAAAATAATCCCCCTTAACAGAGAACTGCGATCGTGATGGATGACTTTGAAATGAACGGTGATTTCTTTTCTCATGAATAGAATCATCTCCTTGGTTGCGTACTGGATCTATATATCCTTCATTATAAATAAGAAGAATCCGCGAGACTGTGATTTAATTCACATACAACTCATTTTCTCCGTCCTATAATAAAGGCATAAGATACGAAGGAGATGGTTCAAATGATGAAATGGTTAAGAGGAAACAATTACGCGGCGATCCTGTTGACGATCATTCGATTATATGTGGGTTGGGAATGGGCGGTCGCGGGATGGCACAAAATTACGGGGGATAAAGCTTTCGACGCAACAGGCTACTTGAAGGGCGCAATTGCCAAACCTGTTCTTGAAAGTGGAACGACAGATCTGGTTTATGCGAACTATGTGGCTTTCTTGAAAAACTTCGCGCTGCCCCATATCGGGTGGTTTAATGTCTTAGTTCCTTGGGGTGAGCTTTTGGTCGGTATCGGTTTACTGATCGGAGCGCTGACTACAGCAGCCGTATTCTTCGGCTTACTGATGAATTTCATGTATATGTTCGCTGGTACGGTTAGCTCGAATCCATGGTTAGTGCTTCTCGGTTTCTTCATCATAGCAGCAGGCGCAAATGCAGGGAAATTTGGTGTGGATCATCTGATATTGCCTTACCTGCACAAATGGTTCGATAAGCTCTTGGAACGCTTCCATCTCAAAGCAAAATTGAGATAAGAGCCAATCTGCGCCCGCAATTCAATCGTCCAAAACCTGTTCTTTCTACTTCGGCAATTCGGAGGAAAGAACAGGTTTTTTTTGTGGCGGAATGGTTGCGGATGTGTGACATTTTTCACTTACAGGTGTTTGCTTTTTGACTAAAGTGGAGGTATCAAGACAGGTTGAAAGGAGAAGTGATGGGTATGCTTTCAGGCGTTATTCTGGCTGGTGGAGCAAACCATACCATGAACGGAGAATTGACGGCATTGCTTCCGTTTGACGGGAAAGCTCTGATTGTCCGGCAAATTGATCGTATGCGAGAGATCTGTGATGAAATCATTATTGTCACGAATGATCCCAAGCCCTATTTGAACAAGGTCGATCGTTCTGTGCGCATTATTACTGATTTTTTCGCAGGTCAGGGTCCTCTTGGGGGAATGCATGCCGCATTATCTTTGGCGAAGTATGCGTCCGTTTGGATCGTAGGGTGCGATATGCCCTTAATATCCAATAAAGCCGCTCAACTGCTCATGGCCAAAAAGCAAGATGGCTTCGAAGCGGTTATCCCCATCGTGGCGGGCGAGCCCTATCCCTTGCACGGGATTTATGACCGAGCCTGTGCGGCCCGGATTGCGCCGCTATTTAATCAAGGGAAGATTAGAGTTTCGGCGATGCTAAACCATGTTATTTGGAGCGAATTAGGGGAGCGATACTTGCTGGATAACGGCATTGACTTGAACTTTGTAGCCAATATCAAGACGATTGCCGACTATGAGGCCATACAGCACTTAGATAAATAAGACAGGAGGTGAAGAGGATGGATAGCCGCAATAACGACGTGATAGATAAGGAAAGGAAACATACAGAACAGGAGCCCATCTTGAGGGGAACGTTCGCCTCGGTTTTGCTCTTAGGACTCTTCTTGCTAGTCAGTTGGGTCATCATATTTGTTCTATTTATATCCAGGCAATAAAGCAGCAAGGCACATTATGTTCTATAAAGGTGGTTAGACCATGCATATCCATAAACTCGAAAAAATTTGGTTAACAATTGGGATCGTTATGCTATTTGTATTTCTAGCTGTGTTGGGGGTTTCCGCATTCGCAATGGGCGTCAAGCCGCCAAGTGAGCACCATCATCAGATTGACCCCGCGAAGGTTCAAGAGACAGCACCCTTTGATAAGCCCGGGCTCCGCCAAATGGATGACCATACGTATGAAGCAGTTATGACAGCTTTTACTTTTGGCTATGCGCCCGACAAGATGGAGGTCCCTGTGGGAGCGACGATCAACTTCGTCGTGACAAGCCAAGACGTGGTTCACGGCTTTGCCATTCCGGGCACGAACGTCAACATGATGATTGTCCCAGGTGAAATCAGCCATGTCAGCCATACATTTACACAGCCAGGCGAGTATTTGATCCTCTGCAATGAATATTGCGGCGGTGCTCATGAATATATGAAAACAACGATTATTGTTAAGTAGCGGGTAGAAGCGAAGGAAGGTGGAAGACAGCATGAAAATGGGAGATAGGACATTAACTCATACATTTGATCTCAAGGATGGCAGACTGGTAGTCGCCCATATTCTGGTGGCGTTCATAGCGCTGCTGATCGGCGGTGTGGCAGGACTGCTGCAAACGATGGTGAAGAGCGGCACGATTCAATTGCCTTATGGCATTGGCTACTACGAGCTATTGACCGCACATGGGGTTCTGATGGCGATTGTGTTTACGACATATTTTATTATTGGTTTTCTGTATTCGGGCATTTCTTACACGTTAGGGGGCAAACTCCTCCCGATTGTCCATAGAATGGGTTGGGCAGGCTTCGGTTTCATGACAGCAGGTACGGCACTTGGAGTTGCGATGGTCTTAACGGGGAAGGCCAGCGTACTGTATACCTTCTATGCGCCACTAAAGGCATCTCCTTACTTCTATATTGGCTTGGCTATGCTCGTGGTAGGAAGCTGGATCAGTGGCTGGGGTATTTTCTATCAATATAAATATTGGAAAAGGACACATCCAGACAAGTTGTCCCCACTGTTCGCCTTTATGTCTGTTGTGACCTTCCTAATGTGGCAAATCGCCACAATTGGGGTTGCCGCTGAGGTGTTGATTCAATTGATTCCCTGGTCCTTTGGCTGGGTGGAAACGATTAATGTCATGCTTAGCCGCACGTTATTCTGGTACTTCGGGCATCCTCTCGTCTATTTCTGGCTAATGCCCGCTTATATGTGCTGGTATGTCATCATTCCAAAAATTATCGGAGGCAAAATTTACAGCGATGCGCTTGCCAGACTTTCTTTCATCCTCTTGTTGTTGTTCTCGATTCCTGTCGGTTTTCACCATCAGTTGATGGAGCCTGGCATTAGCTCTTTTTGGAAATACTTGCAGGTTGTATTAACGTTTATGGTCGTTGTTCCGTCTTTGATGACGGCTTTCTCCCTATTTGCAACCTTTGAATTGCAGGGTCGTGCTTTAGGGGCCAAAGGGCTTTTTGGATGGGTGAAAATGCTGCCATGGAAGGATGTTAGATTCTTCGCGCCGTTCATGGGGATGCTGATTTTCATACCTGCTGGCGCAGGCGGATTAATCAACGCCAGTAACCAAATGAATGCCGTTGTCCATAACACATTATGGGTGACGGGACATTTTCACTTAACCGTTGCAACCAGTGTAGCATTGACGTTCTTTGGGATTACGTATTGGCTAATCCCTGCGGTTACCGGACGTGTACTAACAGCCAGAATGAATAAATTAGGGATTATCCAAACGATCATTTGGTGTGTGGGCATGTTCTTCATGTCGGGTGCGATGCATCTGGTCGGCTTGTTCGGCGCACCGAGACGAACAGCGTTCACGACGTATGAAGGCAATGCGGATGCGGCGACCTGGATGCCGTATTACGTTTTCATGGCAATCGGCGGAACCGTACTATTCCTCGGGGTGCTGCTTATGGTTTATAACTTTTTCGCTCTGCTGCGTGCGCCCAAAGGCGAAACCGAGTATCCCATCGGCGTAGCCATGGAATCTGCGGAGGCAACTCCGGCCTATCTGGATCGCTGGCGGATCTGGATTACGGTATCGATTCTCTTGATTTTATTTGCCTATTCCATACCGCTCATGGACATGATTGTGAACCCGGCTCCCGGTTCCAAAGGATTTGTTACTTGGTAGTGATTTTTATCATAGTTGGGGCGCCGGATTAAGTTTAATCTAGGGGTATACCAAACAAATCAATGGCTCTACAGCAACTAGCAAATAAAGGAGTGAAAGCATCATGACAACCAAAGAAGCGAAAACGAATGAACGGATTTCCGCGCAAGATGAAGTGAACCAACTGGTGGCTAGAGCGAAGGAAGCGCAGCAGCAATTTCTGAAGTTGGATCAGGAGCAGGTTGACCGCATGATTCAGCAAATGGCCTTAGCGGGCATCGATAGGCACATGGTTCTCGCCAAATTTGCTGTGGAGGAAACCGGTCGCGGTGTGTATGAAGACAAGATCACGAAAAATTTATTTGCTACAGAGTACATTTACCATAGTATCAAAAATAACAAAACGGTTGGCGTAATCGAGGAAAACAAGTATGAGAACTACCGCATGGTAGCCGAACCTGTCGGCATCATTGCCGGGGTGACGCCGGTTACCAATCCGACTTCGACGACGATGTTCAAGTCATTGATTGCGACCAAAACGCGCAACCCCATCATCTTCGCGTTCCACCCTTCCGCCCAGCAATCAAGTGCCGCAGCGGCAGCGACCTTGCTGGAAGCAGCAGTGAAAGCGGGTGCTCCCGAACATTGTATTCAGTGGGTGAAGCATCCCTCTGTGGAAGCAACGCAACTGCTGATGAATCATCCCGATGTAGCGCTCGTCCTGGCAACTGGAGGGTCTTCCATGGTGAAGGCAGCGTATAGCACCGGGAAGCCAGCCTTGGGCGTTGGGCCAGGGAATGTCCCTTGTTTTATTGAGAAGACAGCCAATTTGCAGCAGGCTGTGAATGACTTGATTTTATCCAAAACCTTTGATAATGGGATGATTTGCGCCTCAGAGCAGGCTGTCATTATTGAGGAAGCGGTGTACGCAGAAACAAGGAAGCTGATGGCCGATCAGGGCTGCTACTTTCTGAATAAAGAGGAGACGGAAGCCGTCTCCAAACTAGTTATTAATCCGGAAAAGTGCGCGGTGAATGCCGTTATTGTAGGTCAATCTGCCGTGAAAATCGCCGAGATGGCAGACATTAAAGTGCCTGCGGCTACGAAAATACTGGTTGCGGAGCTAACCGGCGTCGGAGAGGCTTTCCCTTTATCCGCTGAGAAATTAAGCCCTGTGCTCGCTTGCTACAAAGTGAAGAATGCGGAACAAGGCATTGCTCGTGCTGTAGAAGTGGTCAAATTTGGCGGAATGGGTCATTCCTCTGTCATTCATTCCCAGAACGCAGAGGTGATCGAGGCTTTCTCGAATAAACTGCAAACGGGACGCGTCATCGTCAACTCACCTTCCACTCACGGGGCCATTGGCGACATTTATAATACCAACTTGCCATCTTTGACACTTGGCTGTGGTTCCTATGGACATAACTCCACAACTTCCAACGTGAGCGCTGTAAATCTGATCAATGTGAAGCGGGTTGCTTATCGCACGGTCAATATGCAGTGGTTCAAGATACCTCCAAAGATTTATTTCGAAAAAGGCGCTACACAGTATTTGGAGAAGATGCCTGACATTACACGGGTCATGATCGTCACGGACCCAATGATGGTGAAGCTTGGCTATGTCGAACGGGTTGAATATTATCTTCGCAAAAGACAACTGCCGGTTTACATCGAAGTGTTCTCGGACGTGGAACCAGATCCATCCGTCGAAACCGTGGAACGCGGCCGGGCCCAAATGGCTAGCTTCCAGCCGGACTGCATTATTGCCCTAGGCGGCGGATCACCGATGGATGCGGCCAAGGCGATGTGGTTGTTCTATGAATACCCGGATACTAGCTTTGATGCTTTGAAGCAAAAGTTCATGGATATTCGCAAACGGGTGTACAAATATCCGCGTCTGGGGCGCAAAGCCAAATTCGTCGCGATTCCCACGACTTCGGGCACAGGCTCGGAAGTGACGTCATTCGCCGTCATTACAGACAAGGAAAAAGGCAATACGAAGTATCCGCTAGCCGATTATGAGCTTACGCCGGACGTTGCCATCATCGATCCTGATTATGTGTACAGCTTGCCTAAGACGGCAGTAGCCGACACGGGAATGGATGTCCTGACTCATGCCATTGAAGCCTATGTATCGGTTATGGCGAACGATTATTCCGATGGGTTGGCCATGAAAGCCATTCAACTCGTGTTCCAGAACTTGGAGAAATCGTTTGCGACAGCAGATCCGATTGCTCGGGAGAAGATGCATAACGCTTCAACGATCGCGGGCATGGCTTTTGCGAATGCCTTCCTCGGTATTAATCACAGCTTGGCGCATAAATGGGGCGGCGAATACCACACCGCGCATGGCCGTACCAATGCGATTTTGATGCCGCATGTCATTCGCTATAACGCGCAAAAACCGACCAAGTTCACTTCATTCCCGAAATATGATCATTTCATCGCAGATCAGCGCTATGCCGAAATTGCCCGTATGTTGGGCCTTCCGGCCAAAACGACCGAAGAAGGCGTGAACAGCCTGATCGAAGCTATCCGCAAGCTGAACCAAATTCTAGGCATTCCTGAGAAATTTCAGGATTTGGGATTCCCTGCGGAACAATTCGAGAAGCGGGTAGATTATTTAGCGGATCGGGCATTTGAAGATCAATGTACAACAGCCAATCCGCGGATGCCGCTGGTAACAGAGTTGGCTGACGTTTATCGCAATGCTTTTTACGGAAAGTTTTAATCGCGATTTCGAAGGAGGCACCATCATGGCGATCAGAGAAGAAGAGTTGGCAGCAGGCCGCCACTGGCACGGATTTGTGCAGGGGAAATGGCAAACGGCCATTGATGTGAAAGATTTTATCGATAAAAATATGACGGTTTATACAGGTGATCACGCCTTCCTGGCTGGTCCTACAGAAGCAACGAATGAGCTATGGCAGGTGGTCAGCGTGCTGACCCGCCAAGAGCGGGAGAACGGGGGCGTATTGGATATCGATGTCAACACGGTGTCCACGATTACCTCACATGCGCCCGGTTATATCGCCAAGAACGAGGAGAAAATCGTCGGTCTGCAAACCGACGCTCCTCTGAAGCGCTCCGTGCAGCCTTTCGGCGGTATCCGCATGGTGATCGATGCTTGCGAGGCCTACGGATTCAAGCTGCCGGAAGAAATCATCCAAGTGTTCACAGATATTCGCAAAACGCATAACCAAGGTGTGTTCGATGCTTACACGTCGGAGATGAAAACAGCGCGCAAGGCAGCCATTATTACTGGGCTGCCGGATGCTTACGGCCGCGGTCGGATCATCGGCGATTACCGGCGTGTTGCGCTGTATGGCGTGGACCGATTAATCGCAGAAAAGCAGAAAGATCTTCTGCAGATGGAAGTCGACGCCATCACGGAGGATGTGATTCGGCTGCGCGAGGAGCTCTCCGAGCAGATTCGCAGTTTGGGCGAATTAAAGAGGATGGCTAAGACGTATGGCTTCGATATTGCGAAGCCGGCAGCGACTGCCAAGGAAGCTGTGCAATGGCTGTACTTTGCCTATTTGGCCGCAATTAAAGAGCAGAATGGCGCGGCGATGAGCCTTGGACGAGTATCCAGCTTCCTTGATATTTATATCGAGCGGGATCTCTCCGAGGGGACGCTAACAGAAGAGGAGGCGCAGGAGCTTGTTGACCATTTTGTAATGAAACTGCGGATTGTGAAGTTTCTACGAACCCCTGATTATAACGAGTTATTCAGTGGGGACCCTACGTGGGTGACCGAATCCATTGGCGGCATGGGACTGGATGGCCGAGCGCGAGTGACCAAAAATTCCTTCCGGTTCCTTCATACCTTATACAATCTGGGGCCGGCGCCTGAACCGAATCTAACTGTGCTCTGGTCCACGCAGCTGCCGGATGGCTTCAAGGCTTACTGTGCCAAAGTATCTGCCGAGACCAGCTCGATTCAATACGAGAATGATGACCTCATGCGTCCTTATTACGGGGATGACTACGGCATTGCTTGCTGTGTTTCCGCCATGCGTATCGGCAAGCAGATGCAATTCTTCGGCGCTCGCGCCAATTTAGCCAAAGCTTTGCTGTATGCCATTAACGGTGGGATAGATGAGAAGCTTGGGATTCAGGTAGGCCCTCGGATAGCGCCTATAACTACGGATGTTTTGAACTACGAGCAAGTCGTGGAGAACTTCGATACTGTCATGGAGTGGCTGGCGAAGCTGTATGTGAACACTCTCAATGTTATTCACTATATGCATGACAAATACTGCTATGAGCGCTTGGAGATGGCTCTGCACGATCGTGAAATTGTACGCACGATGGCAACAGGCATCGCCGGATTATCAGTTGTAGCCGACTCGCTCAGCGCGATTAAGCATGCGAAGGTGCGCCCGGTTCGCAATGAACAAGGCATAGCCGTTGATTTTGAGATTGAGGGCGAGTACCCGCAGTACGGCAATAATGATGAGCGGGTAGATGCCATTGCTGTGCAATTGACGGAAACGTTCATGAATAAGATTAGGAAGCATACCACGTATCGGGGCGCGGTGCCAACGATGTCCGTTCTGACCATCACCTCGAATGTCGTATATGGCAAAAAGACAGGAAGCACTCCAGATGGCCGCAAAGCCGGAGAGCCCTTTGCGCCAGGCGCCAATCCTATGCATGGTCGCGACCGGAAGGGAGCGTTGGCTTCACTCGCTTCCGTTGCCAAGCTGCCTTATGAACATTGCCTCGATGGCATATCCAATACGTTCTCCATCGTGCCGAAGGCACTTGGCCGGGAAGAGGAGACGCGCATCTCGAATCTAGTTGCTATGCTTGACGGCTATATGGCCAATCAAGGGCATCACTTGAATATTAATGTGTTTGATCGAGCGAAGCTGTTAGATGCTATGGAGCATCCGGAACTGTATCCGCAATTGACGATTCGTGTCTCCGGGTATGCGGTGAACTTCATCAAGCTGACCAAGGAACAGCAGCTTGACGTAATACATCGCACCTTCCACGGCACGATGTAAGGTTAGAGAGGGGGCAGACCAATGAAAGGACGCATACATTCCTTCGACACCTTCGGCACCGTTGACGGTCCGGGTATCCGTTTTGTGCTTTTCATGCAGGGCTGTGCGCTGCAGTGCCAGTACTGCCATAATCCGGATTCATGGGAAATGAATGCGGGCAGACCGATGGAGGTAGAGGAGATTCTCCGGGAGATCGAACCCTACGTCGAGTACTACCACCGCTCGGGAGGCGGCATTACGGTAACAGGAGGGGAGCCGACTTTGCAGGCTCCCTTCCTGGCCCGTTTGTTTGCCGAATGCCGCAAGCGCTGGGGCCTGCATACCACCCTGGATACCAACGGGTTTTGTGAGCCGAGTCATGCGCAGGAGCTGCTGAATGTAACTGATTTAGTGCTGCTTGATCTGAAACAAATCAATCCAGAGACGCACATCGCGCTGACGGCGCAGCCTAATGATCGGATCAAGCGCTTTGGTCAATATTTGAGCGAGATAGGCAAACCTGTCTGGATTCGCCACGTACTTGTACCTGGTTGGACGGACGAGGCCAAGGATCTGCTTGAGCTTGGCAAGTTTATCGGCTCTTTGCAAAACGTAAGTAAATTAGAACTGCTGCCCTATCACAGAATGGGCGTTCATAAGTGGCAGCAAATGGGGAAAGAATATCCGCTCGAACAATGCCCTACGCCGACAGATCAAGAAGTTGCCCGGGCGAGGGATCTAATTGAACAAGGTAGATTAAAAATAACCAGCAGCGCAGGATGAATTCCAGCACTACTGGTTATTTTTTCGGATGACTCATAGGAAGTATTCCTCTTGAAGGCCAACGTGCTGCAGATCGTTCGGTTCTTCCTGATCGTGTAACCCAGCCGCTTTTTCCGCAAATACTTTGCCATACTCACAGCAGAAATCATCGCGCAAGGCTTCTAACTCTTCATTATGCAGGGTTGTCATAGAAATCACTCCTCTTCTTTGATGATTTAATTATATAACTTGTTTGAGCGCATGTATGTGACAAATTTCACATGCTGTGTGTGATTTAGCGCACAGCGAGAAGCCAATTCTGCCGTTATACTGAAGATAGTGAAGGAAATGATGACTTTGGGAGGGACGCAGTATGGCAATACATGCCACTGGCTATGCTTCAGGGATTGCTTCTTCAAACCCAGACGAGCTTGCATATGCGACCGATCGATTAAGGGCAGAGCATGAGGAATTGAGAGATCAGCTAAGGCTGCTCGAAACGAGCGCCAAGGGAGTGATTCTGTCGGATGATTTGGTGAAGGGCATACAGCTTGTCCATGAACTCAGAGATCGCACCCAGCGATTCGTTGAAGTGCTGAAACGGCATTCGGATTGGGAAGAGAAGGAATTGTTTCCGTTTCTGCTGACCTATTTTGATCGTCACTCGGGACCTTCTATCCTGCCTTCTTTCTGGGTATTGGAAAAAGATCATCAACTCGGCCTGTCGTTTATCGAATCTTTCCAGGAAGCTGTTAGCAAGGTATCACCTCTTGTTCCTAAGAAGCAATTAGCGGAGATCACATCGCATCTCGTTCAGGCGTGCTTGATATTAAACGACCACTTTACCATGGAGGAACAGCTTGTTTTTCCAATAACGGAGCAAGTGATGACAGATTTGGAGTCATTTTTTTGTTGATATAGGACCGATGATGAATACCAAGGAGATGAGCGAAATGAGATTGATTATACATGGCAAAGATGTAACAGTGACTCCTTCCTTGCACGAATATGCGGAGCGCAAATTAGGACGATTGGAATCCTGGTATGAAGAAGATTGCGACATGCATGTTACGCTGTCTGTGCAAGGCCACAAACAAGTTCATGCGGTAGAAGTCACGATCACCTGCCAAGGCGTTGTGCTTCGCGCAGAAGAAAAAAGCGAGGATATGTACGCATCAATCGATGGCGTCGCCGATAAATTAGAGAGACAGACGCGAAAGTTAAAGGACAAAATCAAGCATCGCATACGCCAACAAGGCGGATTAAGAGAGATGTCTGGCCGGCCGGTAGGGGCGGACAGAGAGGACGAGGCCCTCTTTGAAGTAGCCCGTGTGAAGATCGTTCCGAATAAGCCGGAAGATATCGATGAAGCCATTCTCCAAATGATGCTGTTGGATCACAGTTTCCACATGTTTTATAATCGGGATACCAACAAAACCGAACTGGTGTATCGTCGCCACGATGGCACATTCGGACTTATTACAACGGCATAGGGTAAGAGGCAGGGCAAGAGGCAAAGCTTGAGGCAGAGCAAGAGCAAGAGCAAGAGCAAGAGCAAGAGCAAGAGCAAGAGCAAGAGCAAGAGCAAGAGCAAGAGCAAGAGCAAGAGCAAGAGCAAGAGCAAGAGCAAGAGCAAGAGCAAGAGCAAGAGCAAGAGCGAGAGCAAGAGCAAGAGAAAGAGGCAGGGGTGAGTTGACCCCTTGCCTCTTTCTTTTGGTTTGGGGTGAGTAAAGCCTTGCTTCTTTTTTTGGGTTTAGGGTGAGCGAAGCCTTGGGCCTCCCCTTTGGGGCTCGGTGCGCGGAGAATAAGGTAGCTGAACGTGCTTATTTGTTTGAATGGCTGCTGTTTTGGAGACATAAGCAAGGTAAGAGTGCTTATGGTTCGCCTTTCGAGGAAAGAAGGACGGAATTTCAGCAGATAAGCATGTTTCAGGAAATACCTTGAAGCTAGCGGGAATAAGCACATTTTTAGCTTGCCTATTCATCCCTGTGCTCATCATTGTGCACACAGGCGTGATCGAGGAGCTAGTTCTGCTGCCTCGCGCGGTAAGGGAACTACAGTGCGCTATTCTAGCAAAAAGTGCCATTATCGCGAGGTTGAGGGAACTACAATACGCTATTTTGTTGTTTTTTGGGAAAAATAGTGCTTTTCGTGGATATAAGACCCTGTAGTTCCGCTATTGTCCCAGCATCCCTGCTATTTGCCTAAATAGCGTACTGTAGTTCCCCTACTAGGATTTGTCGCTTGGAAGCGGCTCATCTCTCAGGCGTAGAATTCCAGATGCGCTATAGAAAGATAATGATCACACTTCCTCCTAAATGCTCTTTCATAACGCCTATTGAGTTCGTTAGTTCGTTAAAGTAGCCTTTTTCTCGTCGATAAGCATCATAGCGTTCGTTAGGTTTGATAAGCTGGCTAGCGTATGGATGAACTAGCGGACGCACGGAGTCAGATGGATGGACAGATGGATGGGCGAGCGGACGCACGGAGGGCAGTCAGATGGATGGACAGATGGATGAACGAACAGACGCCGAAATGGGGTCTTGACCAGACGACAGGGTGGAGGGCTTTCAAAAGTTTACAGCGTTGCACCTTTTCTCCCGTCGACATTTACCGAAGTTCCGGTCACATAGGAAGCGGCATCGGATACGAGAAACGCGATGACGTTGGCGGCCTCTTGCGTGTAGCCGATGCGTCCCAATGGGATTTGATGGTGGGGAAGCTGCGAGAACTGCTCCCAGGTCAGCTCGGGATGCTGGTTTCTCCAGCTTCTCTCGATTGATGCGGCCGGGGTTTTGGCGGAGGATGTGGACATGTTCACAATCGCTCCTTTGCCTGACTCTATTAAGTAAGGCAGCGCAGCTTTGGAACAATGAATAGCACCGAACAATTTCAAATCCAGATCCTGTGTCCACACCTCATGCGTAGCTTGCTCGAAAGGGCTGGCGGCGAAGGTGCCGGCATTATTGATCAAAATATCCAATCGCCCGAAGCGCTCCACGGTTTCCGCAACAGCCCTTTGGCAATCTTCCTCGGATGAAACGTTGGCTTGAATATAGTGAACCTTCGCGCCGGTCTTCTCTACGATCTTCGCTGCTGCGCCTCGCAGGTCATCCTCATTGCGAGCGCAAATGGCGATATGGGCGCCTTCAGACGCTAGCGTTATCGCGGTCACCAATCCGATCCCCTTGCTTCCGCCGGTAATCAGTGCTACTTTTCCTGCCAATCCCAAATCCATGTCGTACCCCTATCATTCCTAGGCTTAATGAACCTTCCATAAGTATAGTGAAAATGGCTATCTTTCCTTATCTTTATTTTGATTATTCGTAGCCTTATTTTTACTTGATTGGCGAGTCTGGTGAATCAGGCAACTGAGGTCGCTTATTTGTTCGAATGGCTCCTCGTTTCCAGAAAGATAAATGGGGTTCAATCAGCGGTTGACTGAAACGGCGAACCCAACCTTGCAACAGCAGCCAAGTCATCGCAGCGGCAAGCAGTAAGACAAGAGCCATCTGAGCAGCCGTATGAACATGGGAGAAGAGTCCCAGAGAAATCGCTGTTTTCGTAATAAAGGCATGTAGTAAAAACACATATACCGTGTATTTGCCCCATTCGGTCAGAATGGACGGCGTGCGTGGAACGAAACTCAGAAAGCAAAATGATGCGACAATTTCCAGTAAATAAATTCCCAAGCGGTACCCGCCCGTATACCAATGCAAGGAACCTAGCTCCGTATAAGTAAAACTGCTGTATAACCACTTGGGGTCAAGCGTTGTGACGTTCAGAAGGACCAGAATACCCAGCAATCCGATGGCGCTGAACCATTTATTCAGACGAACAATCAGCTTAGGGACCCTGTCCAATTGAAAATAGTAACCAGCCAAGAAGAAGGGGAAGAAGACGAGTGTCCTTGAGAAGCTGAGCATCGTCCCGGTAAACGGGGCATAGCCGATAAGGATCCCGAGAACGATAGAGATTGCGAGAGGGTGCTTCAATTTGGTAAAGAGCAGCAGGAGCAACCGCCAACAAAAATGGCTGAACAAAAACCATAATAAGGAATAGGGAATAAAGAAAGAATAGCGTACACCTGGCGCATGGAAAGCCAGTGCATCCAGCAGGGAGTAGAGGCTTTGGAAAATCAGGTAATGGTAGAAAATCATTTGCAGACTTTGGATACCCGGGACGTCGAGCTTGAAACTTTTGGAGAAATAGCCGGTTGCCATAACAAACATGGGAATATGAAAGGTATAAATAGCCAGATACAAGGAATGGAAAGCTGGGCTCTGTTGAATGAGCGGCTCGATGCAATTTGCGATGACCACAAACAAAATGAGGAGAAACTTAGCGTTGAGCATGAATGTATTCGAAGCTGTATGATCTACTTTATCCACAACCATTACCTCCATGAGGGTCGGAATTTCTTCTCATCTAATGTAAACCTGCCTTCGCGACGCTGCAGTGATGTAAGTCACGAAGACGTAATTAGAACACTGTGATTCACCTCACAGAGATTGTTGAAGGAAAGGCATACAATGTAAGTACAGCGATCAAAGGAGGAATAAGTGTATGGTTATTGATCTTCAAAAGGTACTGGAACGATTCATGGAGGAACATGTCGCCTTAAAGAAAGAGCTTAATCATGTTCAGGAAATGACAAGTCACATGGTTGCCATACTCGGCTCTGAAGAATCCAAGCAGTTGCTTCAAGAGATTCGCAAGCACATGCTAACTTTCATGCAGCAGCTTGAGGCACATGAGCATTGGGAGGAAGCGGAGGTACTCCCTGTACTTGCCGAATATGCGCAGATGGGTGTCGAGCCTACCTTCTTGACCTCTACGTGGGTGATGGAGGAAGATCACAAACAGGCGGAACGATTCGTCCGCTCATTTCTGGAATATGTGGATATCTGCAAGTGCGCAGATCGTATTAAATTGAAAAAGGCGATCTCATTGCTTAGTGTGGCGTGCTCGGTATTATCTGAGCACCTGGTATCCGAAGAAGAGATGGTTTTCCCGATTGCGAACCAATTGCTCAGCAGCATCCATACCCAGTCGTAAGGCAACTGCCTACATGCGGCAAATCTCCAAAGGGCAGTTCTCGCAGTGGCAGATATCGCGGAGGTAAGTCACGTCCTTAATGACAATGTGACCATTGTTGAATTCGAGGGCATCTTCCTTCTTCATATCACTTAACATGCGATTGACGCTTTCCCGGGTTGATCCAATCATATCTGCCATTTCGGAATTGTTCATTTTGTAGTCAATCAGGATGCCGTCGCCTTGAGGCACACCGTACGAATTGCTTAATCGAATGAGTAAAGAACAGAGCGCGCCTGGTTTGCCATACATCATTAAATCGCGAAACTTCGTTTCTGTCATGCGGTGCATGAGCCCCATCCATTTCATAAATTCAATCGCAAGGTCGCCGTGCTGCCATAACAGGACCTCAAGGTCTTTGCGCTGTATGACGCCAATTTCACTATCCTCCGTCACTTCTGCGCCAAAACTCTGCAACGAGTTCTGAAAGGGATCGATCTGGCCGAATAAATCACCTGACTGATGCAGGTAAAGAATGAAGCTTTTGCCTGTTTCAGACAGTTTGGTGATACGAACTCCGCCCTGGATGATGTAATATAATTTATCGGCTGTGTCGCCTTCCCAGAATAGAAAATCCCCTTTAGCAGCACGTTTGACATACATAATGCTTTGCAGTCTCTCGAAATTTTCTTCTGAGAAAAAATTCATAATCCCTTTATTCAAGGCCATGGGGACCAACTCCTCAACGTTTCTTGTTATCTCCATCATACCGATTTTACTGCTGTTTGGTTATCGGGAGTTTTACTGATCTTTTGGGGGGGAAACTCCTTATTGTGGTTGTGAGGAAAATCACAGCTAACCCTTGCTTTCCTGGTAGTACCCTAGCGAAAGCCAAGGGATAGCTGCTTCATTTCCTGATGCGGGAATCAGGGTTTTCCCTGACTTACAAGAAGCAGCAATACGTTTACAATGGTAGGTAAGGAAATTTCGATTGGCTTCGTTGAAACGGAGGTGCCCTGTGTGGCGATTAGAGAGGTAAATATAGGAGTAGAACTAGAGCTTTTGCGAAGCTTGACGTCAAGCGATTTCATCGCGTTGGCGCCTCTTCCTGATGACACAGGGCGCAGCTACTGGAAGTATGCAGTGGGCAACAGGAATGATCGGTATCAACAAATGGTGATCAAAAAAGTAGGCCTTGGACTAGCCGCTGCTGTTCTGCGCTTGGGTCGATGGGTTAAGCTGGATGATGCGAATCCTCGCCTTCATCAAGAAAGACTTCAATGTCCCGTTATGCTTGCTGAACGCCTGCTGTCTGCTGCAGCCTTCCCGGTAGTGACCAGTTCAAGTCATCGGATGTTGGGTTTGCTCTATATAGGGAAACGGGAACAAAGCAGATTTGAACCTGGTGAAATACAAGCAGTCCAAGGGAGGATTCACACCGTGGCTTCTTACATAGAGGACATCCTCAATGAAACGGCCACATGAAATTCCTGACGGGAGTTCTCTATATTTGTTATGATTAGAGCATAGAGTAAGGCTGGTCTTATAAGCCGGTTACAAGGAGGATGGGACGTTGAAGATTCTGGTCGTGGATGATCATGCCGTAGTGAGATCAGGTTTAATGATGCTGCTCCATGGCAAGCACAATATCGAAGTCGTCGGGGAAGCTGCTGATGGCGCAGAAGGAATTCAGGCAGCGCTGCTGCTGAAACCGGATGTCGTTTTAATGGATCTTAATATGCCCGCTGGCATGGATGGGCTTACCGCGACAACGGAGCTAAGGCGTTTGATGCCTGATTTAGCCATTCTGATCTTGACCATGCATGATGATGACGAATACTTATTCAGAGCCATTCATGTCGGCGCCTCCGGATACATTCTGAAAAGCGCCCCGCATGAGGAACTGTTAACAGCAATCCGTTCTGTTGCAGCGGGCAACGCCTATTTATATCCAACAGCAACGAAGAGACTCATGAATGAATATATAGAACGATTGAAGCACGGTGAGAATAAAGATACGTTTGAATCCCTTTCGGAGCGTGAAAAGGAAGTATTGGGCCTAATTGCCAAAGGCTTCTCAAATAAAGAGATTGGCGAACAATTGATCATCAGCGTCAAAACCGTGGAGTCGCATAAAAGCAATGTGATGGAGAAGCTGGGGCTCAAGACGAGACCGGAATTGGTGAAATTCGCTGTGAAGAAAGGACTGTTGAACTTTGAGTGAGACGTTGGATAAGGAGTTTCCGGATGTTATTGGCGAACATGTCGTCGAATTATTGAATCGTCTTGACGAACATATCGCTGACGCCGTCTTTCAACAGGATCTAAGACAGTCGCTTAAACAATTGTCCAATGTTAAATTTGCGCTCGACGAATCGTCCATTGTAGCGGTTACTGACCCTAAAGGAATCATTCTCTATGTGAATGATAAATTTTGTGAAATTTCCAAGTATCCCCGCAGTGAACTGATGGGGCAGGATCATCGGATTATTAATTCGGGCTATCACCCGCAAGCCTTTATGTCTCATCTGTGGCAAACGATTTCCTCCGGGCAAGTATGGCACGGCGAGATCAAAAATAAAGCGAAGGACGGAAGCTATTATTGGGTAGATACAACCATCGTTCCATTCGTGGATGAGCAAGGGAAATCTTATCAATATCTCGCCATTCGCAATGAGGTTACGGAGTTAAAAAGAGTGGAAGAAGAGCTCAAGAAGATGATGTCGCAGGTTATGCAAATTCAGGAGGAAGAACGTCGCAAGTTCTCCCGTGAACTGCATGATGGCATCGGTCAGAGCCTCTACTCTTTGCTGATCCAGATGGATCGGTTAATCGGAGAAGGGGAGACAGCGAACCCGGAAATAACGCTCCTTAGGCACAATGTCTCCGGTATTATTGAAGAAGTGCGGAGTTTAGCTTGGCAGATCCGACCTTCGGTCTTGGATGATCTAGGTGTTGTACCGGCCATTCGTACGTATATTGAAAATTACGCGGATCACTATGGAATCAAAGTAAAGCTGGACAGCAGCTTGCGAAGACGACTGGGCGCGCTTGAGGAAACCACGATCTATCGGGTGATTCAAGAGGCGCTTACCAATATTGCCAAATATGCGGATGTCTCAGAGGCCCATGTTTCCGTTCATGAAGTTGACGCTTATGTTGTCGTTCGAATAGCTGACAGAGGCAAGGGCTTCACCAGAAACAGCCTGGCCAAAGGGGTAGGCTTGTTTAGCATGGAAGAGAGAGCTATGAGTGCAGGCGGTCACATAACAATTGACACCAGAGTGGGAGAAGGAACGACTGTGACTTTGACGATACCGATGACATAATTACGCTTCGCAGTACTGTGATATTTCTCACAGAAGGCAACAGCTAGAAGGACTATAGTTAAAGCAGCTTATCAGAAAGAGAGCTGAGGATGAATGATCACTTGCGAGCAGTGTGGGAAGGCAGATGGGTTTAGGAAGTCAGCTAACAATTGGATCTGTGAAGATTGCAAAATCGGGGACGTGAAAACGACCCTGACGAACAAAGGAGGCACAGTCACCATAGTTAGAGAGCAGATAACAGGCTATGAAGCCCAAGGTGAAAGATCGTCTCGCTTGATTGAAGGCTAGAAGCTTTAATGAAGAGGCTATTCGCAAGGTTATTACCTTACGAGCAGCCTCTTGTTTTTTCCTTTTTCGTCCTCACCCTCTCCTCTCAACTAGTGATGAATGAGTTGATGTCTATCTTCCATTTGTGGAGGTTCTTCCAGCCAACCATTTTTAATCATGATTTTAATACCTTCGTGCGTGTAAAAATAAATATCCTTCGCATCAGTATTTGCGCTGGCTAAATGCTGTAAGCATAGAGATTGATAATCCCGATGCAACGCTAGTTGATATCCATCAACTTTGTCGGATATTTCATCTGCCATACCCAACTCTAGTAATAAAGTCACCTAAAGGTTCGCATTTGCACTGGATGATAGAAAGAGTGAAAGCTACACCGAAACAATTGGATGACTACGGACTTATAAGCCGTGCATTTAAACAAGTATTTAGATCCCTCAATGCAGCTGCTACTAGTCCGGAACGTTGCTGGAGAATGCCGACAGCGTATAATGTTATTTATCAAAATGTTTATAGATTCACAATAGCCGAATTGAAAGAATGGGTTAACGAGACCTTTGAGACGGAACCAAATACTTTAGATAAAGTGATGAAACAAGAATCAGCTGCAAGTGGAACTGGGAGTAAAATCGTCTTTTTCGGGGTGATGGATAATCCAGCAATAAAAAGACTTCTTAAAGGTGTTCCATATGGTTTAGGGGTTCGAAACAAAACGACATTTTCTCTAGCTTTATTGTTCAGGTTCCTTTAAAAAGCAGCTGAATATCAGGGTAAAAAGAAATACTCAAAGCGTACTCATCTTGCACTATGTGAAGGAGCAGAGGGGCTCTATTCAAATATCGCAAAGACAGTTGGCCAAAGAGATAAAGGCTGCTTTTAAAAGCGTTCAGAATGCTCTACAAGACATCAGCGGCTTGGCCTGTGCCGCCAACCCGGAACCACTGACCGTCTGATGATGAAGTCGATCCTCATCCGCTGCTAACCAACAGAAGGATCGGGACCAGGGGGAGGAACGATAGGTTGAATGCTTTCTACGCACGGTACTTGTTCCCCCAAAGCAGACATTTGGAACCTTAGGATCCTCGGTCTGCTTTTGGCTGGATTACGGATCAAGCTATCGTTCCCTGTTAAGTTCAAGGATATGCTTACTTTAATTTTTCTGGATCTTCTGCATACCATTCTGCAAAGCCACAATTTGTGCATATAAAAGGATTTATATTTGTGTTTTTTTTGTTACTAAACAAACCATCTCCTTCAGGATTTTTAACCAATAAACCCTTAAATCCATCAGCAACATAACATTTAATCATTTGGTTACCACATTTTATACAAATTCTTTCTTGTTGAATGTCCATCTATCTCACCTCATAAATTTTTTAGCATGGTGAAGTATACGGACAGTTCCATCAAAAGTTTCATTATTAGATATTAAAGAATTTAATTAATAAGAGACTTTTTAAATTCAACTTACTTTACTCATTCAATTAAATGGACGGATTATTAACTCAACTTTCGCAGCTTAGATCTTTGAACAAACCCTTGATGTAGCTGGGCAAACCGAGGCTTCGGTACGTTTTTTACCTAACCACGTTTAGTCCCTCGTAGATATCCATCAATTCCGAGCGGTAGGACATATTCATATTGACGGTGTACAACACCATGCTAATTTCTTTTAAGACGCGAAGGAACATGATATCAAAACTGTTGTCGTACAGTTTAGGAGTGTCTAGTTGGACATCTTCTTTCCAAAACCTAATACGAACCTAAATGTATCAATATTTGGAAGGGGAAATAGGGTTGGGGTAATACGAAAATCCGGGGTATTTCACAACAGGCCATTCTGTTTTGCGCAGCGTATCAAGTAGTTCAGGGCCGACATGCAAGTTGCTTTTTACCAAGCTGGCGGGTGTGAGGGCCATCCATTGATTCAGCGAGACATCTTCAAAACGATTGCTTTTGAACATCTCCAGAAACCATAGCGACCCCGTCCCGGTATTTTGGATGTAATGACCAAAGGCAAATGGCACATAACCGACATCTCCGGCTCTGTAGTCGAATGTTCGGGCTGCCCCGTTCCCGCCAAAAACCGTCATGCGCCCTTGCCCGGTAAGGTAATATTGCCATTCATCTTGGTTGGGATGCCAGTGCAGCTCACGCATAGCGCCAGGTTCGATTTCGACGAGAGCGGCTGCGACTGTTTGGGAAATAGGGAAATTGGTGGAGTCCACAATACGCACACTTCCGCCGGGTGTTTTGAGTGGTGGCTGCGCCAGCAGTTTATGAGAGAAACTCTGTGGGATGGTACCATAAGGAGAAGAAACTTGCTGACTTTCTATGGGACCTGGGACGACATCTTGATAAATATAAACCTGATCCGAAGGGATATGGTCAAAGGCGCCTATCGGTGCGCCAAAATTAGCGGATAGGACATCTGGAGGCGTATGGGCAAACCAATCTGAAATCGATAGTGTATTGAGGTCTGAGAAGTGGCCATCATCAAAAACGAGCAGGAATTCACAGCCTTCTTCGAGTCCTTGGATGGAATGGGGCAGTCCGGGAGGGAAATACCATAGATCGCCAGGACCTATGTCTGCAATAAAATTACGGCCGTGTTGGTCAACGGAGGTAATTCTTGCGCTGCCCAGTATCATATAGGCCCATTCTGCTTGCTGATGCCAATGCAATTCACGCACACCGCCAGGGGTTAAGCTCATATTCACACCAGCAAGTGTGGTGGCGATTGGCAGTTCTCGAACGGTGATCTCGCGCGACCAGCCGCCCTGGTTCAATTGCATATGCGAGTCTGAGAAAGAGAATTTAAGATTGGGAATTAATCCTGCATCTGTAGCCGGAGGAACAAACATATTGGGATTCTCAAGGTCTCTCATCACATCGCGGGGGCCTTTATCGACCCAACCGGCACCATCGCTTCTAATTGGTTGTGGAATACGTTCCAAGCCATCACCCTTTTCAGCAAATAAGATGTAGGTAGTACGTTATAAAATATGATAGAAAGCTATAGATATGCACATTCAGGGGATAGTAGTTAATAATATCGAGATTATTGAGGGGAAACTGGGTGCGCAGCAAGCGGATTGTTAGTCCCGATTAATTCCATCGGAATGGCGTTCGGAGCAGTAGTAGCTTCGAAGGGAAGACAAATGACCCCGTACAAGACTTGGTTGATGTCTGTACAGGGTCCTATTTTTGCAGCTGGCTTTAAGGACTTGAATTTAAAGTTCTAGACTGCCGCGGTTTCTTTATTTTTCCGATCTCTTTTCCAATTTGTTGGGATGGCACTATTTCATTAGTTCGAGCGAATATGACATCATGCGATGCAATTGCGAAGGGATATTCTTCATCATTCGAACAACTTGTTAGAAGAGTGATGGATAATAAAATGAAAATCAGATACCTCAATTATTTCGCTCCTCCATTATTCTCCGAATATCTTTTGCTTATTCTCTCGTCAGGATAGCCTTTATATTAGACAGCTTTAATTTAGTTTTTGTTACATATATTTGAAAATAATGGCGGGATTATCGGTCCCTATCTCATCGGTTTGCTAGTGGCTGGAGGACAGCGGAGCTTGGATGAAAGTTCATAAGGGCTTCCCCCAAGGTCAAGAGACCTTGAGGGAAGCCCTTATGAACTTCATAACCCCTTATTTGATCAAAATGCTTAGATTTGAGCTGATTAGCCCTGTTGAATGGCGCTTTCGTCCATATAGAAAACTTCCCATAGATGTCCATCAATGTCCTGGAAACTCCTGGAGTACATGAAGCCGTGGTCTTGCGGTTCCTTGGAAGGGAATCCGCCAGCTGCGAGGGCGGCATTCACGACCTCATCAACTTCAGCTTTGCTAGCTACGGAAAGGGCTATAATAGCTTCAGCTTGCTTGCTCGTATCGACGATTTCTTTGGTGATGAATGTTTGGAAGTATGGCTCGACAAGCAGCATGGCATAAATATTTTCGCCAATAATCATGCAGGTTGCGTTATCGTCCGTGAATTGCTTATTGAATTCGAATCCGATTTTGGTGAAAAAAGCGATGGTTTGCTTCAAATCTTTGACCGGTAAATTAACGAACATTTGTTTAGCTTGGAATCCCATAATAAGCACCTCTTCAATTAGTTTGGTTGGTTTAAATTCATTTAATGCGACAACTTGGCCAATTCTTCTTCCAGACGATCAAGCGTTTGTTTAGCACCCTCAACTGCGCCGTATTGCTTCACAACCATCTCCAGTTCCTCAGCGGATTTGAAGAGCGAACTCATAGTCAGCTCCGTTGTATTTCCTTGCTCCGCAAAGGTAACCGTCACTCGGAATTGTTCGTCTTCCTCAAAGTCGCCATGCGAATAAACGAGACGCTCCGAGCTGATTACTTCGATGTAAGTTATTTTGTTGTCGTAGTCGATTCCGTCAGGCCCATGCATGATATAGCGCCACACCCCGCCTGGCTTCACATCAATGGCTTGTATCGTGATGGTAAAGCCTTGCGGCCCCCACCAATTCGACAAATGCTGCGGATCGATCCAAGTTTGAAAAACCAGTTCGCGTGGCGCGGATAACACACGTTTGACAGTGAGCTCTCGACCTTCGATTGCAGTGAACGTATGGTTGGTTGATCGGTTTTCAGTCATTGCATTATTCCTCCAATTGGGGTGCAGCTATTCTTCTTGATTTGAATATACTTTATTAGGAATATTCCTGTCAAGGAATATTATGAGGGTTAGCGGGGATTTGAGCGCTATACGAATGACAAAAAATATTTTTTGTTTATTGTCACAATGAGTGGTATGATATAGTAAAACTACTAGAGAGGGGGGAAAGATGAGGAAGCTGTCCATGTTCCTCAACCACCATGGCTAATGATCAACCCTTAACGAAAGAAGCGATTTTAGACGCCGCAGCACAAGTGTTAAGACGCTATGGCCCAGAGAAGACGTCTGTTGTTGATGTTGCCAAAGTTCTTCAAGTCAGTCACGGTACCCTGTACCGGCACTTCCCAAGCAAAGCAGCCTTGCGAGAGGCAGTTACCGAGCGATGGTTGCTTCATATATCGGATTCTTTGCAGTTGATTGCGGATCAGACACAAGGTAGTGCCCAAGAGCGTTTGCACTTGTGGTTCGTTACCCTGATAAGCATTAAACGAACATTTCGCAAAGAGGACCCGGAAATGTTCAGCATGTATGCCAATGTAACCTTAGAATCCGTTGAGATTATTCAACACCATGTGAATTATTTGATTAGTCAGCTTGCCCAAATTATCGAAGCGGGAGTCAAAGCTGCTGAGTTTCATACTGAGGCAACTGACGTGACAGCGAAGGCTGTATTCCTTGCAACTTCTCGATTCCACCATCCAGCGCATGCTAGGGAATGGTCATCAGCAACGAGTGAACAAGAGTTTGAAAATGTTTGGCAATTAATCCTTACTGGCCTCAAGTAGGAGGAACTGAATGATGAACAATATTTTAATTGGAAAAGTTGCCTTAGTAACAGGAGCATCCCGAGGAATCGGCCGCGAAATTGCGGAGAAGTTGGCGGGGCAAGGAGCCAAAGTTATTATCAATTATGCCAGCAATGCCGCTATTGCCGAAGAAGTGGTTGCAGGCATCAAGAGGAACGGTGGGGAAGCTTTAGCCGTTCAAGCCGATATCAGTCAAATCGCAGAGATTGAGCGTCTGTTCCAAGAAACACTGAAGGCTTATGGACAGATCGATATTCTCGTAAATAATGCCGGCATTATGATCACCAAACCCATCGCGGCCATGACGGAAGCAGATTTCGATAAGCAGTTTGCCATCAATGTCAAAGGCACCTACTTCGCTTGCCAGCAGGCTTTCAAGCATATGAATAGAAATGGTCGCATTATTAATTTCTCAACTTCCGTTGCCGGAGCGATGTTCCCGACTTATAGCGTCTATGCAGGCACCAAGGGAGCTGTTGAACAATTTACCCGTCAATTGGCCAAAGAGTTCGGCCCTTCCGGAATTACCATCAACGCGGTTGCGCCTGGTCCCGTGAACACAGAACTGTTCACCGTCGGGAAAACGGAGGAGCAGATCAATGGCATTAAAAGCATGAACGCTTTCGGTCGTTTGGGCGAGCCGGAGGATATGGCAAGCGTAGTTATGTTCCTGGCTGGTCAGGAATCACAGTGGGTAACAGGCCAAACGATCCGCATTAACGGCGGCTTTGTCTAAGACATGCCGGCCTTACTCCAACTGCCTCGAGCAAGAGGGAACTACAGTGCGCTATTCTAGCAAAAAGTGCAGAAGCTTTGCAAAAAACCTAACATGAATATTTCGTTAGAATATATTCCTAAATATGTAATTAAATGATGTATTTATCTGGACAAAACACAAAAAAACCCCTAAGGTCGAGTTACAGACATGTT
>NZ_BMHE01000058.1 GCF_014640555.1 Paenibacillus marchantiophytorum
TCGGTTTCTTTGGTACTATGCAGCTATCCGACTCCCTGCGCACCGTTTGGCATTCTCCTTTTTGATCAGTTGTTTGCCATACTCTCATGTGTTTTCCTAACGAGTACTCCTTCATGAAAGAGTCGCTGGGTCTCCCAGGTTCCCGTGTAACCATTGTGTAGCATGCCTGGCTCTATGACCCCGGGGAAGCTTGATTCCGCTAACCACTTTTTTTTTTCTTTCGCTAAATCAAGTGTTGCCTTCCAGTGTACGCAAACTGTCGGCCTTCCCATTGCAACTATTTTCGAGGCTCCATCACTTTCAGGCCTACTGCCTAACTGTCTACGCTTAGCACCCGACATTACTGGCGGCAGCCCAAGACTCGTTATTGGTGGCATGGCTTTTGCCTTTCCAAGCAGGAGTTCCACCTGCTAAATTACACGACTTTACCGCGGTCGCTCGCGCCCTGTAGTTCCTCCAACCTCGCGATAATGACACTTTTGGCTATAATAGCGCACTGTAGTTCCCTCCGCGTGAAGCAGCTGGGACAACTCCTCGATCACTCCAAAACTATAAACTCTGGCGTATAAATACACCCCATAGGGTTCATAACATAGAGGTATTCTCTGTGTTTATGAAACGATGGGGTGTTTTGTTGTTTGGTATTATTTGTTCTTAATTGGTAACGCATAGTAACCAAATGCAAGATCAAGTAAAGCACTCGCTTCTTGACGAAGCAAAGGTTGCTTAGAACGGAAATCTACAGAGCCGTCCGCTTTTACTTTGGTATCTGGGTCTATAATGCCTTGAGACACTAGTGCGGTGATCGCATCAACCGCCCAAGAATCCGTGTCACCCGTCAGCTTGATATCCGTTGCGGGTTTGGCTTGTTTTAGAATTTGAATCATAACCGCTGCGATTTGCCTTGTAATCGGGGCATTACGATCAAATCCAGGTACGCCAGACTCGATCATTGCTTTGTTATCCGCAAGGGTATCATTAAATATATGCCATCCATTGGCAAGAAGAGCGACATCCATAAACTCACCTTGGGTCATTGTGCCGCGTGGCTCGAAGAGGTTGCCTGATTTAGCGCTTATAACATCAAAAGAATGCAGATTGTCGATGTAGGTTTTATAGATACTGTCATTAGGTACATCTGCGAATGCTGGCTTCGCATGAACCTTACGAGAATCAGAACCAAAATCTAAGGAATTGGGGTTCGTGTAATAGAAGTATTCAATCTGATCTTTATGATCTTTCTTGAAAGCCAATTTGTTACCAGACTCATCTTCAAACAATAGGGAATTTACCATTTTTAAGGTATGCTTGCCGCTAGTTCCTGTCTCCATAAGCAGGTTGCCATCTGCATAAGTAAAGTTGGATTTCAAGGCATAAAATCGGGTATTTTGATATGATCCCACGTATTTAGTCGCGTCTGACGCACTCAAAGGGATATAAGTGCTTTTTTTTGACGTTCTTTCGTCTGGGAAATAATGATTCATGAAGGCCTCAAGCACTTCTAAGCTCATCATCGTATCATTGTTATAGGACATATAAAAAGCGGTGTTTTTCTCTGGCAATAAAACGACCAATGATTGATGACCTGGCATGTTTCCTCCCTTGAGGACGACATGGTGGCCATTCATGAGATCATTCCGATAGCCTTCAAATCCACCAACGGTCGTCATAGGAATCGATTTGTCGGCGAATACCGAGTAGGTTTGCATCTGCTCGATTGTTTTCTTGCTAACGATTTCCTTCCCATCGAAGGTACCCTGTTGCTGAAACATGATCAAGTACTTAGCCATGTCCTCTCCTGTTGAAAGGATACTGCCCTGTGGTCCATCCGTTGGGGCTACTCCGATTGCCGGGTGAGGCGCACCGTCTGCACCGTAATGTGTGGCCATTCTGGCTAGTAGCTCAGGGGTGAAACGAGAGTTAGTGGAGTTCATGCCTAATGGCTTGAACACGTTCTTTTCCATATACTGAGGGAACGGTATACCGCTTACGGTTTCTACGGCATAACCAGCAAGTAGGAAAGCAAAATTGTCGTAGGTATAAGCTTCTCCAGGCGTTCGAACGACTGTTGGCATATGTTCTGTCATAAACTCTTTCATGGGAATGACCTGATTCACATACTCAGGTCCAGTAATGAGTGATTTATCCGGATAATCAAATCCTGCTGTGTAGGTCAGCATATCGTACATGGTTAACGGTTTATTCGTTTTATTCGGTACTTTCATGCCACCCAGATACTCGGTGATATCGTGCTTGAGATCGATCTTTCCTTTTTCTGCAAGCTGCAAGGCCGCTAAGGCGGTAAATGTCTTCGAAACGGAAGCGATTTGGAAAACAGTGTCTTTATCTACAAGTGTCTTCTTTTCCTTATCGGCATAGCCGTACCCTTTATTGACGAGCACTTTTCCGTCTTTGACGACTACGAAATTAGACCCGTTGACATTATATTTCTTCATCTTTTCCGCAAATACAGGGTCTATGAACGCTTCGATTTCTTTAGAATCTTGTGGACCCTTCGCGCTTACCTTAGTCGTTGGTTGAGATACGGCATTGTTAGGTGTGGTAGTGGGATCCTGCGCTGAACAAGCGGTAAAAATAGTTGAAGATAATAGTAAAGTAGCGAGAGAGAGATTGCGAGTCATTTTATGCATAGCTTCATTCTCCTTTAAATGGTTGATAGTGCCTTCGTTGATCTCCATTCCGGCATGTGCTAAATGATGTTTAGGATTCCTCCTTTGGCTTGTGTTCTGAATGGACAACACCCCCTGAGTATTGCAAACAGGCTGTCATCCTAGCAAGTTACCTTGTGTCACCTCTTCGTATCCTGCCTTTTAAATCGTTTGCTGATCTGTCATATGACATTTTGACACTAGCTGTCTTGAGAGTTGGTGGATTAAACTACAGACGAATAAAGGGGTTCAACAAACGTTGCAGGCCAAAGATGAGCTTATGGATCGGCGTAACTGGAGCGCAATCTTTTGGTTGGGTGGAGGTTGTTCTATAATAGTTAGGCAACTTAGGGAGAAGTTTGGAGGAGGTGACTAATTTGTTTGATATGGTAAAACAGTGGTTCTGGTATGACTGGATTATGCTGATACTTCGGCTTATAATCTGTATTTCCCTCATTTTTACTATGTTTGAGGTGCAGGAACAGTTGACTTTACCCTTGTGGGGAGCTGTTTTCTGGGAGATTATCGCTTTTTCTGTGCCTTGGCTGATCTTGCTGCTTAACTTTCGCTATTATCTCGTTGCAGAAATGATTTTTTCCGGTGGCATATGCTTGTACTTAAGCTTTTTATTCCCTGAAGCATATCTTGTCTTTTTGATGCCTGCATTCATGATTGCAGCCAATAGTGCCCAAAATTCATATCGTTGGTCGGGACCCATTACCATCCTCGTTATTCCAATATTGATCAATGTGGTCTCTATTCAGAGCAATCCTTGGTTAACAATCGCCCACACCGGACTGGTTTATGCGATAGGTTTTTCTTTTCATCTACTCATCGTGAATCATCGGCAAAATGAGATTATCCGTGATCAAAATACCGTTTTAGAGCAGTATTTATCCCAAATTGAGCGCGTAACGCTTCTTGAAGAGCGCAGCAGGCTCTCCAAGGATCTGCACGATACAGTAGGACATTCTTATACGTCGATCATTATGGGTTTGGAAACTTTGCGACCTGAGCTTTCGACAAAGCTTGGCGAGGACAAACTTAATTCTTTGCTGCATTTGGCGCGTAGGAACATGGATGAAGTCAGAGGATATGTACATCAAATGGACTCGCCGCAAGACAGGCTGCCGTTGGTGCAATCATTGAAGCAGCTGATCGATGAGTTTCAGGCAAACTCCAAAGTCAACGTTCGCTTTAGAGCCTTGGGAGACGAATGCTCGTTACCTAAACAGACCGAAATGACCTTTTATCGCTGCCTGCAGGAATCGTTAACCAATGCGGTCCGTCATGGTCATGCAACGGAAATTGTAGTTACCTTGCAATTCGAGCAGCGCCAGACGCGACTTGAAGTGCAGGATAACGGTCAAGGAGCCGAGAATTTGCAGGAAGGCTTCGGATTGACGGCGATGAAAGAGCGAGCTTTTAATCTCCAGGGGCAAATATCTGTCTACTCGGAGCTAGGCGAAGGAACCGTCGTTACCTGCACATTGCCAAGGCAAATGGAGCTGCCTGACCAAGTTATTCGGTTGCTCCTTGTTGATGATCAGCCATTCATTCGGGAAAGCCTTCGAATCCTCTTGGAAGGGCAGCGAGATCTGCAAGTGGTTGGTTTGGCTGAGGATGGCGGGCAGGCTGTGGCTATGTGCGAGCAGGAGCAGCCGCAAGTGGTGCTGATGGATTTGGACATGCCGAATATGGATGGTATTTCGGCTACCAAAATGATTAAACACAAATGGCCAGACATTCGCGTTCTGATCCTGACTACTTTTCAGGACAAAGAAAAAGCGATTGAAGTGCTGCGAAGCGGAGCAGACGGTTATTTGCTGAAGTCTATGGAGCCACGCGAATTGGCGGAAACGATTCGCCTCGTCCATCGGGGGGGCTCAATCATCGCCAAGGATATGTCGAAATTGTTTGAGGAGCTTGACATGCCTCAGATGGAGACAGAAACTCAAAGTGCGGAAACGAAGTCAATGGACCCCTATGGGCTAACATCGCGGGAAATAGAGATTTTAGAGTTGGTAGCCAAAGGGTTTCGCTATAAGACGATCGCCTCCAGATTATATTTATCTGACGGAACGGTGAGGAACTATGCTTCAACGGTTTATCTCAAACTGGGTGTACGCAATCGAGAAGAAGCGGTGCAGAAGGCTGTGGAAGCTGGACTTCTCAAAAGAACTTAAGGGGTGGTAAAAGAGGCACCTAACCGCAGAATCGGCTGTTGGGAGAAGCTAACTGAAAAATTGAACTTCCCAACTGTTAGACATGCTCTAACAGTGGAGGTCCATTTTCTTTACGACCAAATTAAAAGGTAAGCGGTATGCTTTCCACGGACAATTGGGGTTTCTTCTTTTTGCTTTTTGTTTTCTTATCACTGGGAGCATGAATACCTTTTTCGCATTACTCTACCTTCTCTATGCGGCTTCTGGCCTTCACGGACTTGGCGTATTCCGAGGGGCTCATCCCACTTACTCGTTTGAAAGCTTTGGAGAAATAATGAACGCTGCTGAAACCAAGCCGCTGAGCTATTTCTGTGAAATTATGCACATCTTCGCGAATGGACACTTTGGCCTTGTCGATTTTCAGCCGCATGAAATATTCCTTAATGCTTTTACCGGTATGTTTAGCGAACAAGTCTTTCAGCTTCGTTTTGGCTACATGAAATTCATCACTGATCTCGGTTAAGGTAATTTGGGCATCCAGCCGCTCCTCCAGGAAATGGATAATGGCTGTCACAAGCTGGGCTTCATCCTTCTCCTTAGGCAGGAAAGACAAGGACTGATTATTCTCTTGATGCGTCTTCTTGCGCAGCAGCAGAATGAGGAATATTTCCAAATAATTTTTCAGCAGCTGCTCACTGCCGATCTCCGCATTCTTCTTGCGGGTCAAGGGATATTTAAAAGGAAAGACGAACGTGTTGGCACCCTCCTCAATAATTTGGGCAAGCAGATTTCTCTCCTCATCCTGAAGCTGGAACACCTTGTTCTCAAACTGCTCCATCGCTTTCGAGTAGCAATCAAACGTGATGACAATCACATTCGGCGCTCTTCCATGCGTGGCTGTAAAGCTGTGAAACTCATTCGGTTTATGAAAAATCAGTGAGCCCGTCTTCAGCGTATGACTGGTTGTATCCGCAATCACTTCGACTTCGCCCTTATCCACATAAACCATTTCCCAAAAGTCATGACTCTCACCGGAGAAAACATAATCTTTGCCAAACTCAAAATAGTACATTGTAATGATGCTGCGGATTTCTATCGTCAGATTTAAGTAAACACGTTCCAGCTCCATTAGCATGGCGTCCTTTCATTCAAAAAAGCAAAAAACTCGGCTTTGATGACAAATCTATCTGCAATCCTCCTCTCTATAATAGAAAATAGTTCAACAACTGCCAAGGAGGAAATGAAAATGAAATTAGGGGTCATTGGTTACGGAAACCGCATTCAGGATGTCATCACGAAAATTATGAAAGAGGACAATGCTTGCCACATTGCGGCAATTTCCGATATCAGAAAGCATGAAATCCAGCAGGAGCGGCTGCCTCAATTGATGGATACCCTCTTCTATGATACACCAGAGGAAATGATGGCTTCGACGCAACTGGATGGCATCCTCATTGGGACACGGTGCCTGCTGCACACGGAAATGGCTTTGAAGGTGCTTCCGACGGGCATCCCTTTATTTCTTGAAAAGCCGGTCGCCACAACGATGCAGGATCTACGCCGTTTAAAAGCAGGCAATGACCATTACAAATCGCCTGTCGTCGTGTCTTTTCCCCTGCGAGTGACTTCCATCGTCCAATGGGTCAAGGAAATCGTAGATTCAGGCAAAATCGGCACGGTCGAGCACGTGCAAGCCATCAATAATGTCCCTTACGGAGGCGTCTATTTCCATAACTGGTACCGGGATGAGTCGTTGACAGGGGGCTTGTTTCTGCAAAAAGCGACCCACGATTTCGACTACATCAATCATGTGCTTCAGATGCAGCCTGTCAGCGTATGCGCGATGACATCCAAGCAAATTTTCAAAGGCGACAAACCAGCAGGTTTGAAATGCGTGGACTGTACGGAGAACAGAACGTGTGAAGAAAGCACCGCTTTCGCTGAGCCTGACATTCGTGATCGCTGGGCGTACTGCAGCTTCGCCAAGGATACCGGCAACGAAGACTCCGGAAGCGCTCTCATTCATTATGAGAACGGCATGCACGTTTCGTATTCACAGAACTTCTTCGCGCGTAAACAAGCCGCCTCGCGTGGCGCCCGCTTCCTTGGTTACAAAGGGACGGTGGAATTTGATTTTTTCACGGGCAGCGTCAAGGTCTTCATGCATCATACCTCGCGGGTCGAGACGTATGAAATCGATGCTTCGCAGGATCACTTTGGCGGCGACCGCATGCTAGCCAGTAATTTCATCGAACTCATGCAAGGTCGGAACACATCCATCAGTACGCTCGATGATGGACTCATCAGCGCGCTGCAATGCCTCAAAGCGAGGAAATCGGCGGAAACTAGAACGTTTCAAACGATTGATTGGTCGTAACGATTGACTGGTCGTAAGGCCAAAAAAACAAAGCGGCTGTTTGGCAGCTGCTTTGTTTGGTCTGTTAAGAAGTGGGGTCTAATACAAAGTTTAGTAAGACAGGAGCTTCACTTCCAGAAACCTGTCCTTTTCTTCGCCATTTGCCGTCACGATAGGTTCCCATCCCGGTATATTGGCATAAACAATCTCCATGCAGTTGGCCAGTTCGGCATCATCTATAGCAACAAGATCAATTCGAACCGCACCTTCATGCAGCTCAACCCTGCGGAAGGCCGGAATATCCAGACAGGCTGCTGTCTGAATATAAAACCAATTATCCTCTTGCACAATGGAATTCACATGGTTATGTCCGCAGAAGTAGAATCCTTGTCCCTGCTTCTTGTTCAGAACAGCTCGAATATCCGTTCGCGGGTCAATCGACATCATCTCCATGGTTGAGCGTGCCGTCGTGCCATATACCGGATGGTGACCAAACACCAAAACCGGCTTATTCCCTGACTTTGCGAGCTCATCTTCCAACCATCTTAGCTGATCCTCATCCAGCTCCCCGCCCCAGTCATCCCGATTCATTTCTTTGGTCGTATCGAGAATAAGGATATGCGCATCATCTCGCTCGATGGCCTGATACCGCTGGTGACCGACGATTGCCATAATGTCCGATTTGGGAAGCAAATAAGCGTCATGGTTCCCAATCACCGGTAGAAAGTGACTGACATTGCCGCCGATCCACTGCAACATGTGATCAAACTCTTCCGGCACTCCCTCATGGGTGAGGTCCCCCAGTGAAATATGATAATCTGCTTCCAATTGCACAAAATGATGAATCATAGCCCTGTAGAACTTATCTCGCGCCTCCAACACTTCCTCAGAACCGCCATTCATCAGCGAATAGTGCAAGTCTCCCATCACGATTAATCGCATGGATAGCTAGCCTCCCCTCTATCTGTTAGATGTCAAACCAATAGGCTTTCTCACATGGAATTTTGACGGTGCAGGGACCCGCCTGAAGAAGCGCATCATCGTCAACAAAGATGTGTTGGCTTTCAATTTCTACCATATAGCGGTAATAGGACCCCATAAATAAATGATGGCGAATAGTCCCCTGCAGCACATAATGACCGTTCTCTTCCCGAACCTGCTGCTTGCCTTCGTCATCTCGTTGAACTTCAACATTTGATTCAATAAATGAGTCTCCTGAGCGAATTACAACTTTCTGACGTGTACCTTGTCGATGAAGTGTGAGCGTGTGGCTTTCTCCCAGAAATTGAGCCGTAAAATACGTGGAAGGCTGGCGATAAATCTCTTCTGGCGTGCCCGCTTGTTCAACCCTGCCCTCGTTCATAACAATCACGTAATCAGCCATCGATAAAGCTTCTTCCTGATCATGTGTCACATAAACGGCTGTAATGCCAAAAGATTGCTGGATGCTGCGAATCCCGACCCTCAGCCTTTGACGTACCTTCGCATCCAAATTGGATAAAGGTTCATCGAGCAGCAGCACCTCAGGCTGCACCACTAACGCTCTGGCTAGCGCAATTCGCTGCTGCTGTCCGCCGGAATATTGCTGCGGATAGCGGACCGCAATGTCGGACGTATCGATTTCTACCCGTTCCAGCACTTCATGCACGCGAGCTTCCCGATCCAGCTTCGCCACTTTTTGCAGCTTCAGACCATAAGCGACATTGTCGAATACGCTCATATGCGGCCAAAGCGCGTAATGCTGAAAGACCATTGCCGCCTTCCGCTGCTGGGGGGACGTATGTGTAACGTCCTGGGAGCCGAATAAGATGCGCCCCTCATCAGCCGTCAAGAATCCAGCCAGCGTCCTGAGCAGCGTCGTTTTCCCGCATCCGCTCGGCCCGACAATGGCTGTTAACCCACCTTTGGGCAGGGCTAGGTTGATATCTGTGATCCCCCTCTTTTTACCGTAACGCTTGTTCAAGCTTTGAATGGTGATGCCCATCTTAAACCCTCCCGAATGCAGCCAAATATTCTGAACGCATAAACCGTTGCAAGAAAAATAACAAGATGATTCCCGGTACCATCAACAGCACTGAGGTGACTGAAGCGACCTGCATCTCGTAGCCATTGGCAGCGTTATACATAAAGACAGGCATCGTAATATGAAATGGCGCGCCAATTAATAAGCTGCCAGTGAACTCATCCAGCGAATATAAAAACACTAATAACGAACTCGCGATAATCCCAGGGGCAGCCATCGGCAGCACCACATGAAAAAACGTGTACACTTTCCCGCCGCCGAGCATATACGAAGCCTCTTCCATCGATTCCGCTACAGATTGAAACACAGATACCAGCGTCCATACCGAGAACACGATAGCCCCCACCAAATGAATCAATGTCAGACCCGTCAACGTGCCTACCAAATCAAATCGATAGAGGAAAACCATCGCATTCGTGAAGACTGGCAGCTGTGGAAAAGCCTGAGGCAGCAGAAACAACAGCAGAATCACATGCTTGAAAGGAAGCCGGTTGCGAGCAATGAGATAAGACAAAGGGACGGTCAGCACCAAACAGAGCAGTGTGACCGTAATGGCGATGGCGAAGCTCAGGCCCAGCGAGGAGAGCATTTTACCCTCAAATACTTGATGCCAATACTTGAATCCCCAAGCGCTTGGGAACGGGTGCGGCCAGAACCATTTCTCCGCCAGCGACCACAGAATAAGGCTCGACAGCGGCCCAAATATGAAAAATATCGACACGGCATACAACAATAATCGACGCGTCATACGGGCGAAGGGAGGCTTCCTGCCTATTAGATTATGCGAGCTGCTAGCAGCAGCTGCCGAAATGGATTTGCTCATTTCTTCGACAACCCCTTCAGGTAGTAAATGGCAGCTCCCATAGAAGCCACATAGGTAATAACGCCAATCGCATTCGCTAATCCGTAATTATGTTGATAGACACTTTGATGATATAGATCCATCATTAGCATTTGATGCCCGCCCGCGTTACCCAACATAGCAGGAATCGAGAAGCAGCCTAGCATCGAGGTGAAGGTTAGAACAGCCATAACACCAATGCTGCTTTTGTTCATGGGAACGAGGAAATGCCAGATCAGCCTGAGCTTGCCTGCCCCCATCCCCCTTGCCGCTTCCAGCATCCCTTCATTCACGGAGCGGAAGCCGCCAAGCACCAGGAGCAGAGCCAAACCAAGATTTTTCCACACCAAAGCGGCAACAAGGCCGAGCGTTGAGAATGCAAAGGATGGCAGCATATCCGGATTGAACCAGCCCGTTATGGCAATGGCGGAATTCAGCGTGCCATGCGGAGCCAGAAATACCCGCATCGCATGCCCTACGACAACGAACGGAACGAATAGCGGAATTTTAAAGATAAATTCCAGTACAGGATAGGCGCCTAAGCGCAGAAATCCGCCGATCATCGCGGTGCATCCGATAAGCAAAACTAAACTGACCGCACACACCCACAGCGTAAACAGCAAGTCGCCACCATAGAGCGAAAAGGCCTCTACATAATTCGCAAGCGTCCAAACCTGCTCCTGGGAGCGGAGGCTGGACAGGAAGGAGAGAACAAACGGGTACATGAAAAGCAGCGCGACAACGGCAATAGCAGGAGTGGCGAGTCCCACTCCTGCTGCTTGATGCCATAAGACGTTGGAATGTGAATTAGTTTTTCTCATATGCCGTTTTCAGATGGTCGAAGTAGGTATTGATGGGAAATGACTGACCACGTTTATTCAAGTCCTCTGCTGTAATATCCTTGAACAACTTTTTCTTGCCTTCCTCGCTAACCTTTGGAAGCACTGCTGTTGCGTCAATGCCTGGATACCAGCTATTTTTCTCTACGATCACTTTCGCTTGCGTTTCAGGAGAGGTCAACAAATCAGCATACTTTAAAGCGGCTTCTTTGTTCTTGGCATTTTTGGGAATCACCACATACATCGGTTGACCTGGTATGCCGGGATCGAGGATTTTCAAGCCATATGCAGGGTTCATGCGTCCTTCGCTCACCCATAAGTTAAACATATCGACCCATACAGGTCCCATATCGATTTCACCACGGTTCAGCATATCGAGCGTACCGTTATTGCCGTTCGTGTAGGTAACAGGAAGCGCTTTGAGCTCCTTCATAATTGCCGGCCATTTCTGCTCCAGTGACGCATCAAACGGGCCTTCGCTCAGCTTTTTGTAGTCGCCTGATTTCCAGTACGTATACGCAGTGGCAAAAGCGACGCCACTCGCGCCATTCTGGATGCCGTTATAGCCAAAACGCTTGGGATTCGCTTTGATCCAAGTCGTTAGATCCTCGATGTTAGCGGGGAATTGTTTCACTTTATCCGGGTTATAAGCAAGAGCAACCTGACTATGGAAGAGCGGAATTACATAACCTTCGACATTGGTGCCCAGGCTGTTTTTGCTGTCAGGCGAAACAACATACTGTTTGTTCGCTGATTGCGGCACCCATTTATCCAATAGGTCATTATCAATCAACTGCTGCATACCGCTTTGATGCACAATCGCAAGGTCGATATCCCACTCTGTCTTGCCTGCCTCTTTTTGAGCTTTTAATTTTTCAAATATTTTTTGCGTGCCAGCGTCCCCTGCACCTGTATTCACGACTCGAACTTGAGATCCGGCATACTGCTTTTGGAAATCCAAAGAGACATTCTTCTCCTGAAGATCCGTCATGTTCGTATCCCCAGCCGTTGCCAAATTGATTTCATATTTCTTAGGTGCGGCAGTAGTCGCAGTTGCTGCCGTCGTTCCATTCGTGACTGCTGCCGTGCTAGTCGCAGCCTCATTGGTTCCGCAACCAGCCGAAACTATTGATGTAAACGTCAGAATACACAGTACGTTCATTAATTTCTTCATAGTCCCCATCCTTTTCGAATTTCTGAAATGTTGTCTAGACATCTTCAATTCCTATTATGGATGAGCTTTATTAACGGTCTGTCAACTATGTACGAAGAAATTGTTAAGTTCATCGATTCTGTCTGGCCTTACCTCCGACGATTCACCCAGAATTGGAACACATCGTTACGGTAATAATCGTAGGAAAATAAGACAGGCATATGCTTTTGATCAAAGTGGATTTGCTTCATCATGAGGACTGTTGTGTCTTTATTCACTTGAAGCTTGCGGCAAATCGGATGGGAATGATGAGGAACGACCAACTCCGCATTGGCAGCGGTCAGCTGAATACCGCATTCGACTTCCAGAAAGCGAACCAAGGAGCCGATCAGCGGTGTTTTCTGAAAAGCCTGCTCAACCAAGGCAAGCGGCATGATATTCACATTATGCGCAACAGGCTCTTCATTAGCCGTTCGCGTTCGTTCATTAATGATAACAGGCGTCCCCACTGGAATTTTCAAATAGTGTGCCCATTCCTCCTGACAAGGTTCCGTTCGCACAAATTGCTTCAATTGGCCTTCCACTAATCCCGCGGAACGGATGATCTCTTCCGTCGAGATGAATTTATCGATACTGCTCGGAATGGAGTTCAACGGCCGACGCACAAAGCGTCCAACCCCTTTCCTGACATCCAGCTTTCCCTCCTGCTCCAGCTGCTTCATCGCAGCGCGCACGGTTTCCCGGCTCACTTGAAATTGGCGAGCCAGCTCTATTTCCGGAGGCATGCGATCGCCAACTTTGAGCTGACCGCTTTGCATCAGCTCGTCCAGCGTTTCCTTAATGATAATATACTGACTGACTTTCGCCTGATTTTCCATGAAGGTGTCCTCCTATCCTTGTTACCCCCTATTATAGCAAGCAGGGAAGTCGGTTGAAACAGCCAAACAGGGCCGCCCTCCAGGCCATTCACCTGATGGGCAACCCTTTATTTTACAAGCATCTGCAGCCGTTTCATCCCCATCGGAAACCTTGGCGGCATAAATAATTTACTACATTAACGAAATGATCGTATCTATGGTAAAATTGACACAAAAAGCATATTCAGGTGATCAATGATAACGAATTTAACAAACAGCGAAACAACTTGGGCCCGCAAAATATGGATTTCCTATTGGTATATCATCGGGGTACAACTTCTGGCTCAACTTTTCTCATATCTTTTTTTACCTTACGACGCTCAGGTTGTGGAATTTTACTACTATGTCCTCCTGTTCCCGACCTTGAAAATGTCCGCAACTGTAGGTCTGGCCTGGATAGTCAACAAATATTTCCGAAAATATTCCTTTCACACCTTAGTAGTCGCAGGGACGATTCTGGCAATCCTAATCATTCGGCTTAACACAGATATCCGGATCATTTCCGCCCTGTTTTTACTCCCAATACTCGTATCCGTCATTTTTTATCGAAGTCGATTAACCTTTTTCTCCGCAATTTTGCAACTGCTTGGATTTATCTTATTGTACATCGGGGATGAGAGTTACCGGAGCCACTTATCAGACTTTGATCTGGTTGCGATCCCCTGCTTTATCGGCGCCTGCACCCTGCTGGCCATAAACATTATGAGCCGCGGTCGTGAGCTGCAGGAAGCTTTGCTTAAGACAATGACGGCCAAACAAGAGTTAATGATTCAATATGCCATTATGCGCAAACAAGCCCAAATCGACTCGCTCACTCATTTATACAACCAAGCATCCTTCTATGAACATTTCGATATGGCGCTGACTTACAGCGGGGAGCGCAGCTCCTCATTTTTCCTGGCTTTACTTGATATCGACAACTTCAAAACCATCAATGATACTTTCGGCCACTTGATCGGCGATGTTGTTCTTTCACGCGTTGCGCAGATCATTAAGGAAACGATCTCGTCCAACGATATTGCCGCACGTTACGGAGGCGAAGAGTTTGCGCTTCTATTGTTTGAGACCGACGTTGCGCGGGCCATCAAACTGGTTGAGACGATTCGAACCACCTTGTCCAGTACGAAACATGAGGAAATGGGCGGCAAAGTCGTCACCATTAGCATCGGCATCACAAGTTACGAGCCTGGGATGAGCAAAGAAACCCTTTTTGAGAAGGCTGACAAAAAATTATATAAGGCCAAAAATTCAGGCAAAAATAGAACCGTGACTTAGTCCGGTTCTGTTTTGTGTTCGCTGTAAGGCTGTTTTGCAGCCTTACAGACTCGATTTCATCGGCTGCCTTCGCTGTAACGCTGTTTTTCAACCTTATATGCACCTGATTCAATGCTGTCGTGCACAAGTTCCTGCTGTAAGGCTGTTTTGCAGCCTTACAGACTCGATTTCACCTGCCGCCTTCGCTGTAACGCTGTTTTTCAACCTTATTTGCACCTGATTCGATGCTGTCGTGCACAAGTTCCTGCTGTAAGGCTGTTTTTCAGCCTTACAGACTCGATTTCACCTGCCGCCTTCGCTGTAACGCTGTTTTTCAACCTTATTTTCTCCTGATTCGATGCTGTCGTGCACAAGTTCCTGCTGTAAGGCTGTTTTTCAGCCTTATTCACTCCTGATTGGCCTCTGGCGTGCGTAAGTTAACGCCTTCGGAGTAAATTTGTTTAGGTGCGCGGAGTTGTACAGACGGTTGGGAGAACGCAGAGTGTAGCTGGGAGAGTAAGTAGCTGAATATTGGGCGATGCGGTATTGCGCCCATAGCTATAGGGATCAACGATTCGCTATTTGTGACCAAATCGGCTGTTTTCTCGTGTCTGCGGATCGTAGATACTCTATTCCGCCTAATTCGGTCTATTTCGGGGGCCGAACCGCGGAATAAGGGATCGACGTTGCGCGAGTGGCCCCTTTCTCGCGGATCTCATTCAAATAAGGGATCATAGATCCCTTCGGAGTAAGTGTTTAAAGTGCCTGCGTTGTACAGGCGGTTGCACCTAAACCGAACCGCTCACCAGTCGGCCTTGATACCAAACCGCTCGACGCTCAGCTCTTCGCGCCACCGCTTCTGCCGAGCAGCTGGCATGCACCAATACAAAGCTTGCCGCATCGCCCGCCTTTGGCCACACTTGCTCGCCTTCTTGATTAAGTGGCGTTATTCCGCCTGTGATGAACCCCAGAGACTGTGACAATGATCTTTCATCATTGTATCCATACAATTCTGCGAACCGCCCGGCTTTCTCCAGTTGATCGCCATTTCCGAACGGAGACCAGTGATCCGTCAGGCTGTCTGTGGATAACTTCACTTTGACCCCTTGCTTATGCAGCATGGGCAGTGGCATCGTGGTTCTTCCAATGGGCACCGTCGATGCAATGGACATGCCGAGCGCAGCCATCCGGCTAGCTAGTTCTTCTGCTTCTTGCTTGGGAGCACTGGCGAACCAGAAGGCATGGCTTACAGTAACTTTGCCCTGCAATCCAGCTTCTTCAGTCAAATCAGCTAACCGCGTCAGCGTTTGCTTCCCCGCTTCGTTTCCATCATGCAAGTGAAGGTCTATGCCAGCGTGATGGAGAACAGCCAACTCGACCATGGTCTGGAGCGATTTCTCAATGTCCCCGTCCACCGTATATGGATCTACCCCGCCAACATGCGTGACTCCCTCTGCCAAAGATTGCTTGACCAGCTGCACCGAATCCGATCGAAGCAGTCCATGCTGCGGAAAAGCTACAATTTCAGAAGAAATTTTGCCAGAGAATGTATCCAGTGCTTGCTTGGTTGCCTCTAATCGCCGAAGTCCGCTAACAGGCTCGATATTGCAATGACTCCGGACATGTGTAGCGCCAAACCTCTGGATGAGCGTCAAAATGCTTTCTGCTTGCTGCTTCGCCAAGGGCAAAAGTTTAGGCAGTAATACTTTCTCCTCCTCAATCCGTTCGAAAATGCTGGAAACTGGCTTCACCGCTTTCCACGGGGCATCGAAATACGTTTTATCCAAATGAATATGGGCCTCCTCGAAAGAAGGAAGCAACAACATCGCGTTGCAGTCGTATTTGGGCAGATGACTCCGCAGTTCCGTTTCCGTTCCAATCACTTCAGCAACAGAACCGTCCTCAATTCGGATATGAAAAAGCCCTGTTTTCGTCCCAGCCACTTGCCCATCTTCCTTAATATAGCCTTGTTCTAATCTTACGTTCGTTAGCCAATAAGAAGCATTTAACATTGTCATCACGCCTTTTCCCCAAATATCCATATCGGTATTAGTTAAGCACCTGCATCTATATACCCATGTTCCGAAGCTGGTATGAGCGCTGTCCCGCCATAGCGGTTCGTAATCGCCGGATCTGCTCCGGCATCGATCATTAGCTGGTTAATATCTGCTCCATTTTGAATCCATTGTAGAACTGTATCCGTATCTCCGCTCTCTGCTGCGCGAAAAAACGCTAGATTCATTAACACCACATCCTCTTTGTGCGAGTCTTCTTCTCTATGGTAACATAGACATTATCGAACGAAAAATATACATAAAGTTCATTTATCAAACGTTTATCGTTTGGATATTAGGAGGCTTCTCGATGGATATTCGTCAACTTCGCTATTTCATTGCTATCGCAGAGGAGCAGCAAATTACGGCTGCCGCCCTCCGATTACATATGACACAACCGCCGCTTGGACAGCAATTAAAACTCATGGAGCAAGAACTCGGGGTCCAACTGGTCATTAGAAACGGCAAAGTATTGGAACTCACCGAAGCTGGACAAGCCTTATATGTGCATGCCCTTCATTTGACCAAGCTTCTGGAAGAAGCAGAAATGGAAGTGAAAGAAATTGGCATGGGTACGCGAGGCAAATTGCTTATTGGCGTCAACACGTTATCTTCAGCCTTTCTACCTCAGCTGCTGCGCATTTTTAAAACTCGTTATCCCGAGGTTACCTATAAAATACAGCAAAATGAATCCGCGCAACTTCTTAGACTCATTAGAGAACGAGTGATCGAACTTGCTATCGTGCGTCTCCCCTTGGAGCTGCAAGAGTTCCATGTACTGGAGCTTCAGCCTGAGCCTTTTTATTTTGTTGCAGCCACCAACATGGGGCTTGAATCGCGCGAATTCAGTTACAATGACATTCAGCGTTTTCCGCTCATTTTGCCAAGTGCAGAAGGGCTTGGGTTGTATCAAAGCATTATCGACCAATTCACCAAGCGAGGATTGACTGCGAATATCATCGGCGAATGCTCGGATATCGTGACGCTGCTGGCATGGGTATCCTCGGGGGAAGGAACGACGATCGTGCCGGCTTCCATTCTTAACATGCATCGCGGATATGACATTCAATCCTTTGCCATCGCAGACAGCGCACTCCTGCTCTCTACCGGATTAATTTGGTACAAGAATCGCTATTTAACAAAAACAGCACAGCATTTCATTGACCTAATGAAAGAACCGCAATAAGCCATACACAAAAAGGCTGTCTCACAGGTTGAAAACCTAATGAGCAGCCTCTTTTTTTATCACACCAGTTGAGTCTTCTTCAAATACGCCCGCCAAGTAATGCACCATTGCTTAGGATCATCCAGGGACGATTCATCGTTCCGGTGTACCGTGCTGTTATGCGGAGCGGAGCGCACAATTTCCGGCTGCGTATAGGCTTCATTCGCAATGTGCTCCAGCGCTTGAATGTATTCATCCAGATCCTCTTTGGAATACGATTCTGTCGGCTCCAAAGTAAACGGCTGCTTCACGATATACGGGTGGTGAGACGTCCAGTAATGCAGGCCGAAATCACACATGCGGCGCGTAATATCTTCCGTCGTAACCCCCGTCTCATCCGTAAGCTGCTTCCAGCTGTAGCGAACCTGCTCAAGGCGGCGGCCTTTGATATATGGGGCGCTCGCTCCGCGGATTTGGAGGATTTTATGATAGAGATAATTGTTATTCAGCACGGCAATTTGGGCGACATCCTTGAGTCCGTCCGGACCAAGACTCATAATCCAGGCATACGAACGCAGTACCGTCTGGGCAACTCCGTGGAAGCTGCGAACTTTGCCAATGCTGTCAGCCGACTGATTCTTCAAAACATAACGGCTGCCGTCGTAATCGACAAGCGGCCCTGGCAGGAAACGTTTGAGTTCTTCGCTTACACCAAGAGCGCCCGTAGCTGGACCGCCGCACATATGAGGAGCAGCAAAGGTCTTATGCAGATTGAAGAAGCACATGTCGAAGCCCGCTTCCTTCGCTCGCGTAATGCCAAGCAAGCCATTGGCGTTGGCCTGATCGTAGAAGCAAACGCCGCCAGCTTCGTGAACAGCGTCGGTAAACTCGCGAATCCGGTGGTTGTAGATGCCCGTGTCCTCCGGATTGGCAACGACGAAGCCTGCTGTACGCTCGGAGATGACACTCTTCAGCTTCTCCAGATCGGGGAAGCCGTCTTCGTCCGGGTGCAGCGTAATGATTTTATAGCCTTTGACGGCAGCTGTTGCCGCTTGGGAGGGATGGGAGAAAATCGTCGTGATGATTTCATCCCGCTGTTCCCCTTCCCCCCGTGAATCATGATAAGCGCGAACGATCGAAGCCATAGCCAGCAAAGCCTGAGTGCCGCTGCTCGGTTGGAAGGAGAAAGCGTCCATCCCGCTGATTTCGCGCATTGCAAGGTCCAGCTTGTAGAAAATCTCCAGCATCCCCTGAACCGAGTCTGCCTCCTGCAAGGGATGAAGCTCCATCATATGGGGCGTACGGATCAGCATTTCGTTGATACGCGGGATGTATTTCATCGTACAAGTGCCTTGTCCGATCTCTACATTCAAATCGGAGCCCAGCGTTTCCTGAGATAGGCGCAAATAATGCCTAAGCACTTTGGCTTGCCCGATTTCGGGTAAAGCCGGCGCTGATTTCCGCTTCATAGATGATGGGATACGTCCGATGCCGTCCCCCACTTCAGCTGCAATGCCAGCCTCTGTTCCTGGCGGAATGACACCTCGCTCACCCTCACGGTGAAGCTCAAAGATGACTGGCTCATCCCATTTGGCTTGATGAAAATTACGGACTTTATGATCTCGGCGAATTCGTTTCATGGCGTTCCGTCCTTTCTCTATATGGTCGATCACGGTTTGCGAACGATAGTTTGAATGGTGTCTGCTAAGCGATCCAGATCGGTTTGCGAATGAATTTCCGTCACACAATAGAGCGCACATTGTCCCCATGCCGGGAACGAAGCGGACAAATCTTTGCCGCCGAATATCCCCGCATCGGACAACCGCGCATTAATTTGAGCGACCGTTAGCCCCGTATCGTTGAAATCAACAACAAACTCTTTGAAGAAAGCTGTTTCCCCGAATCGCAGGGAAATTCCAGGAATAGCGGATAATTTCATCGCCGCGTACTGCGACTTCTGCATAATGGTCTCGCCAACCTCCTGCATGCCGGCAGGCCCCAGCAAAGACAGGTAGACACCTGCGGTTATTCCCCATAAGGCCGTCTGGGTACCGACAGACTCCTTCCCCTTCTCCCTAAGCGCGAAGGAGGTACGCTCATAGGCCACGTCGCCGAAGCCATACTCGCCCTCTACCTCCGTTGGCACGATGCCGAACAGCCGTGAAGGATATTCCATGACGTAGGTCTCTTCATCGCGCGTTGCGATGAATCCGGCCTGACCGCCGCCGTAATTCATATGCATGCCTAGCGGCTGCAAATCCCCACAGACGATATCGGCGCCATATTGGCTTGGCGGCTGTAGAACGCCAAGGGAAATCGGATCTACGCCAACGATGCAGATCGCATCCACAGAATGCGCAAGCTCCGATATGTCCTGTCCTTGGTCTTCGATGATGCCCAGGTAACCCGGATTCTCGAAGTATACCGCCGCTACATCGCTGGTTAGCTTGCTGCGCAAATCAGCCAAGTCCATCTTGCCGGTTGCCTCGTCGATCTCCACAAAGCGCAGCTCCATCACAGGAGTACAGTAGTTGTTTATGATCATCACTTTGTCGGGATCGACTGATCTTGGAAGCAGGGCAGCACGGCGGCCTGTTAGGCGGCCAGCCATCCGGATAGCGGTTGAGGCCGCTTGCGCCCAGTCGAAGGTGGGAACATTCACGACGTCCATATCCACAAGTTCAGCCATCAGACTTTGATACTCGAACAGCGTTTGGAATCGTCCGTGATCTTCATAGGGTTCACCGGCATAGGCGGTCACGAATTCGGAACGCTGATTGATTTCGTCACAGACAGCCGGAATGAAATGCTGCCAACAGCCCGCTCCGAGGAAATTCAGATACGCAGCGCCATGCTTATTCTTGGCAAGCAGGCCGTCGATATGACGGCGCAGCTCATATTCCGTCATAGCTGGCGGGAGATTCATTGCCCGATTCAGCTTCAAGCTATCCGGGATGGCGTCATGAAGCTGGTCCATCGAAGTCAGACCGATCTCCTTGAGCATCGCATCGCGAACCTCAGGCACGGTATTGGGTATATAAGGATGGGCATAAGTTCTGTTATTAGGCAAAGGTAACGCCTCCATTCATCGGTGTGTACTTATCGATTTATACGCTTAGATTCTTAGCTTGCCGAGCGGGCTAGCCCGCTGAGCGCTTGGGCAAAAGCCGGACGCGAATCGTCCTCAGGCGATGCCGCCGCCATCCACAACAAGCACGCTTCCTGTGACCCAGGAAGACATATCACTCGCTAGAAACAGCACCGCATTGGCGATATCGCGCGGCGTGCCTAATCGCTCCAGCGGGCGACCGCCAGCCGAGGCAACCAGGAATTCAGCTTCATTGCGTTGAAGCTGTTTGGCCTCATCACGCAGCAGCGGCGTGTCCGTATCGCCAGGCGATACGCAATTCACGCGGATTTTGGCGACACCATGATCGATCGCCATCGCTCGTGTTAAATTCACAACGCCGGCTTTGGCCGCGCAGTAGGCGGCAGCGCGATCCCCGCCTTTAAGCCCCCAGCCGGAACCGGAGTTGATGATGCTGCCTCCACCTTCGCGCTCCATGATAGGAACGATGTATTTGGACAGCAGATACACGCCCTTCAAAGAGACATCGATCACCAAGTCCCAATCGCGTTCTTCCAGCTCAACAACCGTTTTACGACGAATGATCCCGGCGTTGTTGAACAGAATATCAATTCGCCCATGTGCAGCATCGATCTCGGCTGCAACACGCTCGCAATCGGCAGAGGAAGAAACGTCACAACGGTAGAAACTTGCTTGACCTCCCTGTTGTCGAATACCAGTCACCGCTTGTTCCCCTTGCGCTTCATTAATATCGAGCAGGATCGAATAGGCTCCACAGTTGGCCAGCAGTTCAGCTGTCGCCAGACCAATTCCTGAGGCACCGCCAGTGACAACCGCTATTTTTCCCGTTAAGTTCAATATGTCTTGTACGTTAAGCATGGTTAGTTCCCTCCTGTTGTGGCTCGTTCGTGTTCATTTCTCGTCTCATTTGATGGCTCAGCCGCTCCGCTTGGGCATCTTCAGATAGATAGGGCTTAAGCAGCATCCTGAAACGGAATGCTTCTGATGCGACTGCGTTCTCTGGCGATTGAGCAGGTCCACAGCTATTGCTGCCCAGACCATTCTGTCTGTAGTCCAAATTCAGTGTTATGAAGTCCCGCGCGACAAGATCAGTCGCATGTTTGGCTGCTTCCAAGTCAGCGTCCGTATAGCGTCTTGCGCTGAATTCAAGGGTCGGCGCTCCTGCTGCAAGCAGGCCAGTCCCGGCGCCATCCGTCATCGACACCCATCTGACATCGGTGCGGTTGCCATTTTCCTGCGGATAAATATAAGGTGTGAATAAGTCATCTACCGACTTCTGATAAACACCGAACCGTCCCGCTTCTTTACTATCCGAGTAGCTCTCTCCAGGGCCGCGTCCATACCATTTCACAGCATCCATGTCTCCTGGAATCTCCATTTGCAGTCCAATCTTAGGAAGCATCGCAGGCGGTTTGCCTTCCGGAACACCTTGCACGTCAATGATGATGAGCCCTGAACCTGTTAGAGTGTAAGTCGTCTCACATCGGAAGCCCCAGTCGAATACCGGAGGCGCGATGCGTGACTCCCACGTTATCCGAATCGTCCCCTCATTCACCCGCTCCCAGCGGCAGTGATCGATCCGTTCGCTGAGTCTATCGAGATAAGCCTTGCGCCAGTCTGGCAGGACATACATGTCGTTATCAATCGGCGCACGCCAGAAATTGAGACGCGGCCCTGCGTTCATAAGATCCTTGCCGTTAATTCGCAGTGATCTAATTCCGGCAAGACGGGTATCGAACGTGATCGTAAATAAATCATTCGTGAGGATAAGCTCGCGATCTTTCTCCAGGCAAATCAAGCTGCGAATCGGCAGACTAGCTGCTTCTGAAACGTTGTTCTCAACTGCACTTAGCGCGAATTGTCCCCAAGCTATCTCATGTCCTTGCTCGCCCCAGATGCAATCCGATGCAAGCGTGAAGCCGATATTCAACCAGCGCTCAGCCCCCTGCTCCAAGAAGGCAACCTGACGATCTGCTTGGAATGGAATGCTCAGTTCTGCACTTTCACCAGGATCAATACGCGGCAGAACCAAAATGCCGCTTTGGACAGTCTGACCTTCTACCGTTACGCTCCAATCGGCGTGGAGGTGATCGAGAGTCACAAAGTCATAGCGATTCGTGATCCGTATGCGATCCTCTTTGATATGCTCGACTCGAACAGGCTCGATAATTTTCTTGTATTCAATAAGACCTGGCGAAGGTGTCCGATCCGGCCGTACAAGACCATCAATGACAAAATTACTGTTGTTCGGCACATCGCCATAGTCTCCGCCATATGCGTAGTCGTCTCTGCCATCCGCTGTCTTCCTGCGAATTCCGTGGTCGATCCATTCCCAGACGAAACCACCCTGCAGCCTTCTATAAGCATCGAAAGTATCAAAATAAGGTCTAAGCCCGCCAGGGCCATTCCCCATGGCATGCGCGAATTCGCATAGAATATGCGGTTTCGGATGATCAATCAGCTGACCGAAGCCTGCCATTTTCTCCACTGAGGAGTACATGGTGCTCACAATATCGCACACTTCCGCTTCACGATCTTCTTCATAATGAATAAGCCGGGTTGGATCTGCTTGTTTGCACCACGCTGACATCGCCCGGAAATTGCAGCCGAAGCCAGACTCATTGCCGAGTGACCAGAATAGAACCGAAGGATGATTCTTGTCGCGCTCCACCATGCGGCGCACGCGGTCTACATAAGCTTCCTGCCAGGCAGGATCATCGCTTAACCGGGAAATATTGCCCAGAGGCTCGAAGCCATGGGTTTCCAAATCGGTTTCTTCCATGACATACAAGCCATATTCATCGCAAATATCATAGAACCGCGGATCGTTCGGATAATGGGCCGTTCTGACCGCATTGATATTATGCTGCTTCATCATCTTCACATCTTGAATCATCGTCGTTAGGGTTACTGTACGTCCTGTATCCGGATGGTGATCATGGCGGTTTACACCTTTGAGCATGATCGCTTTGCCGTTCACCAAGAACTGGCCGTCCTTCACTTCGATCTTCCGGAAGCCCACGCGCTGGGCAACTGTCTCTACCACTTTATCGTTGTGATCTACTAGACTTATGGCCAAATGATAGAGTGACGGAGCTTCAGCGCTCCATAGCGCAGGCTTCGTGACCGGCATGGAAAACACGAGGATCGTCTTTTCGCTAGCCGCATCAGCGATCTGCTTTTCGGCCGAAACAACATGCGCCCCTGCGCTATCCAACAGTTCCAGCAGGAGTTTCCTTTGCAGCGCTTCGCCTTGCAATTCAACCTCAACAGATAATGTCGCATCGCTGTAGGCTGCGTCCAATTCCGTCACAATCCGGTAGTCCACGATCCGCGCGGAGGATGGCTCCGAAATTAGATACACATCGCGGAAAATACCACTCATATACCACATGTCCTGGTCTTCTAGATAGCTGCCGTCTGACCACTGATAGACGCGCACTGCCATGCGATTGATTCCCTGATTTATATAGGGGGTCAAATCAAACTCTGACGTCAATCGGCTGCCTTGGCTGTAACCAACGAATGCCCCGTTCACCCATACATGGAAAGCACTGTCCACGCCATCGAATTTCACGGCCAGCTTCCTGCCGTCCCAGTGTGGAGGAAGCTCAAACTCTCGCACATAGCTGCCTGTTGGATTATCGTTAGGCACATGCGGAGGATTAACCGGGAACGGATAATATAAGTCCGTATAATGAGGGCTTCCATAGCCCTTCAACTGCCAGTGGCTCGGAACCTGGATCTCATCCCAACCCGACAGGTCATAATTCTTTTCGTAAAAATCATCCGGCGCCCATTCAGGCCCCTTCGCATAATGAAACTTCCAATTGCCATTCAAGGATTTGAACCACGGGGAGCTCCCGCGATCATAGCTCAAAGCCCCGGTCCGATCGGAATGCGGGATGAAATACGCCCGACTCTTCGTACGATTGCGCTCCAGCACCGCCAGATTATCCCAATCGCGTGTCACTTTCTCGTTACGCATGGCTGCTTCTCCTCTCGTCTCTCTATCATTCTATCTCTACGAATCTTGCATCTATCCTTTAATTCCCGTACCTGCGATACCGCCCACAATATAACGCTGCGCGAAAAAGAAAACAGCCAGCGGCGGGATGGAGATCAGGCAGGTGATTGCCATAATGGACTGCATATCGACGCCGAACATGCCTTTGAACTGCGATAATCCAAGCGTCAATGTATATTTCGATTGATCATTCAGGAAAATGAGCGGTCCCAGATAATCGTTCCAACAGCTCATCATCTGAAACACGCCGATTAAGATCAGCGACGGTCCCATGAGAGGAACGATAATCCGCACGAGAATAGCGAATTTATTCGCTCCATCGATGGTAGCTGCCTCATCTAATTCACGAGGAAGCGTGAGGATGAACTGTCTCAGCAAGAAAATGTAGTACGCTGAACCGAAAAACGATGGAACAATAAGCGGTTTGAGCGTATTAATCCAGCCCAGATAGTTAAATTCCATGTACTGTGGAATCATGGTAACTTCCCACGGAATCATCATCGTTGCGAGCACAATCAGAAACAACAGATCGCGCCCTTTAAATTCAAATCTCGCGAACCCGTAGGCTACGAGCGTGCAGGATATCAGTTGGCCCAGCGTGGAAAGCAACGTCACGATGACGGTATTTTTCAGGAATAAGTTAAACGGCTGAATCGTCCACGCATCGGCGAAATTGCCGAATTTCCAAACAGAAGGAATCCATTTAGGCGGGAAAAGGTACAGCTCGGTTGGCGATTTCAGCGCCGTCGTCACCGCCCAGAACAGCGGAGCGACGAACAACAGCGAGCAGACAATCAGCAGGCCATAGACGACTACCCGTTTCATGAAGACCGCCTCCTTCCGCTGGACTTCGCTTTCTTCTGCGGTTTGCGTTTCATTTCGCCTTCATAGAACACCCACGCCTCCGACGATTTGAAGACAAGGAACGTGAGACTGAGGACAATAAGGAACATGAACCAAGCATTAGCTGCGGAATAGCCCATTTTGAAAAACTTAAAGGCATTCTCGTACATATACATCGCGTAAAAGTAGGTTGATTTCAAAGGACCGCCTCCCGTAAGCAAGAGAGCAAGTGTCAGCTGTTGAAATGCCGCGATAATGGACGTAATAAGATTGAAGATGATGGTTGGACTGAGCATGGGAATCGTCACGCTGAAAAATTGTCTAAGCTTGCCTGCTCCGTCAATAGAAGCGGATTCATACAGGTCCTTAGGTATCCCCTTGAGCCCTGCAAGGAAGACGAGCATCATCGAGCCCTGTCCCCACAGGCTGGCCACGACCATCGCGACCAGAGACCAATGCGCATTGTTCAACCAGTTCGGACCCTGCACGCCGATAAGCGACAGGAAATAATTCAGAATGCCGTAATCTCCGCTGTACACCCAAGCCCAGATCATCGCAAGGGCAACACCCGAGATCACAGATGGCAAATAAAACGCCGTACGGAAAATCGCGCTGCCGCGCACTTTCTGATTGAGCAGAATTGCCAGTCCGAGCGCAACCGCGATATTGAGAGGAACGAACAACGCAGCGAACTTGAGCGTCACGCCGAACGATTTCCAGAACAGCGGGTCATCCGTGAACATATCGATATAATTGCCTAAGCCGATAAAACGTACTTTCCCTACAATCGGCCAATCAAAGAATGAAATAATGAGTGAGAATAACAAAGGCCCTAACGTGAACACTAGGAATCCAAAGATCCACGGGAAAATGAAGAGGTAGGGAATGACCCCACCTAAGCTCCGTTTCCTTCTAGGCATGAGGCTGGCCAATGGTTTCTCTGCGCTTGCTTGCTGCGGGTAGGTCTGAGCCATCTCCTAACCTTCTTTCTGCAGAGACTGTAGTCTTCTTATTTCAAATAACGCTCACTGTCTTTTACGGCTTGATCCAGCGCATCCTGAGCACTGCTGCCTTGCACGACGGCTTCTACAGCTGCCGATAGCTGGCGGTTTATTTCATTCCACTTGGCATTGAGCAGGAACGCTGGCGAGTTGTCGGAGCGCTGCAGCATGGTGTAGAACGGCTTGTATAGAGGGTCTTGATCCTTCTTCAGCTCGTTCACGACACTTCCTCTGACTGGCAAATCCGTTACGCGCATTTTGATCGCTTCGCTCCCAACATAATATTTGATAAACTCCCAAGCCAGGTCCTTCTGCTTCGAATCCTTCGCAATAGAAAGTGCTGATTCAGCAATGACACCTTTGACTGGTTTACCTGGGAATGCAGGCATCTCCACGGTCCCTACATCAATTCCTGCTTGCTTGAACGATTCCAGTGGCCAGATGCCGCTTTCCCACATGGCGATTTTCCCGGCTTTGAAAATATCCTCGCCGCTTTGCTGCCCTTTGCCTCCCGCTAACACGGCCGAACCATTCTTGAGCATATCTCCGAAAATTTGAATAGCCCCAGCGGTTGCTTTGCTGTTCATGAAGCCGTTTATCGTTTTACCGTCATCCGAGATATAAGAACCGCCATTGCTCCACACGAACCCTTGCAGATCGTACGTATCATTCTCGGCACGAACACCAAATCCATACTGTTTATTCGCTTTATCCGTCAGCTTCTTGGAAATTCCCTGAAAGTCATCCCATGTCCAACCATCCTTAGGATAAGGAACTTTGGCATTATCGAACATCTTCTTGTTGTAATACATGACGCGGGTCGTAAAACCAGCCGGAATCCCATAAAGCTTGTTGTCGATCGTCGCGTAATTGAACAACCCTTTGTAGAAATCATCCTTCTTCAAATCCTTGTCCCCGTCAGCGTAGCTGCCAAGCGGTTCAAGCGACTGATGATACGTTGGGAAATCCCACATGTACATCACATCCGGAGGATTCGTAGCGCCGAAACCAGCTGCCAGCTTCTGATCGAAACCGTCGGCGTAAGCTTCTACCTGAACAGCCGTTCCAGGATGATTCGCTTCGAACTTCTTCGCGATATCCTGCTCAATTTTCAGTGCATCTCCGGTATCCCAGGTGGCGAATCGAAGCGTTTTCACATTGGCTGAAGGGTTCGTCTCTGCCGGCTTTGCCGCCTTGTCTTTGGTACCTTCGTTATTCCCGCATGCTGTAAGCGTCGTAATGGTAATTGCAGATGTAAGGACAATGAGTGAAAGTTTCTTCTTCATTCGGTCAGCTCCCCTATCGATGAGTGAAGTAAATAATAATTGAACCGCTTTCATCATAACTAAAATGAAAGCGGTTCAAAACCGATAACTATTCGAATGTTTGTGCTTTTTTGTTCGATTTGCGAAGGCGGGTGCCGTTATGTTCGGAAGGTATCGTCTTTTTGTTGGGCACGGTAGTGGCTTGGCGTTTGGCCAGTGCATCGCTTGAACCATTTGCTGAAATATTTGCTATCCCCGAGCCCTGTGCGCTCAGCGATATCCTGCATCGTCAGGTTGGTATCCTTTAATAACCCATAGGCTAATTTGAGTTTGCGTTTATATTGAAAAGCTACGAAGCTGTCCCCCACCGCTTTCTTGAACAAGATCGAGAAATGGCTCCGACTGAGGCCAACCTGTCCAGCCACATCACTGACCGACCAATCTGCGGAGGGATTGTCGTGCAGCAGCTTAACTGCTTTCCAGATTGGATCAGGCCAATCCGCGGCGGTTACGCCATAGGCTTTCTCCAACTCCGAAGCTTTATGCAAGGCTGCTAGCGCTTCCAGACGTTCTTCTGCGCTTGTGAGCGGTCCTCTTCTGGCCCACTGCAGCTTCGCGCTCTCGCTTTTCCGCTCGACCAGCAAGCCCTCTGCCGCACTCAGGAGCGATTCGGGCACGATATAGTAGCAGCGCTCCTCGCCATATGGAATGATCGCCCCTTCACAGAGCTGACGGTCTTCCAGGGCGCTCTCCTTCAAAAGTTCAAGCCAGGAAGCCTCACACCCTGACGTCTTGATGAGGTAGACATATACCGACTCCCCGTGGAAAGACCACACCTCGCGGGTCCGTTTCTTCATTTCCTCGACGAACTTGTCATTATGCCCATTCAGCCAAGCATAAAGCAGTGTACCCAGACGCTCATCTTCGTCTTTACCGGGAGCTGCCTGAGTGAAAGCGGAGGCTGATGCCGTCATCGCCAAATCATGCTGAAACTTCGCCAGCATCCCCTCCAGCTCTTCATCTTCGAAGGCCGTTTTGAGCAGATAGCCTGCCGCTCCCAGCTTGATCCCTTGCTGGGCATATTCGAAATCCCGGTGGCAGCTGAGCAGGATGATTCGTGTATCCGGCGCTGCTTCCTTGACGCGGCGCGACAGCTCAATCCCATCCATTTCGGGCATTACAATGTCCGTAATCACCACTTGAGGCCGATGCTCCAGGAAAGCCTCCCAAGCTTTGCGGCCATTCGGGGCGTCAGCCACGACTTCCATCCCGTATTTATCCCAAGGCACCGTGGAACGGAGCCCCTTGCGAACGATGCTCTCATCATCTGCGATAATCACCTTAATGGTCTTCGTTGTTTCCATGCAGACTCTCCTCCTTCTTAGGCCATTCCATCGTGATCGTTGTCCCTTCCCCTTGGATCGATTGCACAGCTAAACCATATTGCTGGCCAAAATGCAGCTTGAATTTCTGATCGGCATTCAGCACGCCCAGACCGCCCCTGCCTTTGCGTTTCGTCTCACCGGGCTGAAGGAGCCGCTTTAATTTATCCGCAGGAATGCCTGCGCCATTATCGGAAAGCACAAGCAGCAACTGATTGCCTGCCTCGCGCACGCTTAACCGAATCACTCCCTTACCATCCTCGAAGCCGTGGAAGAAAATATTTTCGAACAATGGCTGCAGTGTCATGCGGGGAATCAGATACTGCTTGAGCTGTTCATCACAGACCAACTCATAGGTGAAAACAGGACCATAGCGAACCTCTTGAATTTTCAGAAAATGCTCAATCATTCGCAGCTCTCGACCAAGCGGAATAAGCTCCTGCGAAATATCCAAATTGCCTTCCAGCACCATCGTCAGATGATACAGCATTTGGCGGATATCCTCCGCCCCCTGCAATCTGGCTTTCCACTGAATGGAATTGAGCGTATTGAAAAGCAGATGAGGATTAATTTGATAATGAAAAGCCTTCAGTTCCGCTTCCTTCTTCAGCCGTTCGCTTCTCTCAACCTCACCGATCAAAGTCTGAATGCCGCGCACCATGTTGTTGAAACTCGTATCCAAACTGCCCAGCTCATCCCTGGCTTCCACCTGAGTCCTCGTCTGCAGCTTGCCGAAGCCGACCTTCTGCATCGCATCCTTCAGACGACGAATCCGCGCTGTGAATCGGGAGGAGAACCAATAAGCAAATCCAAAAGCCAGCAAACATGAAACAACAGCAACAAGTATCGTATTGGATCTTATTATTCCTGAAGAACTATAGAACAACCGGGCAGGCAATCTGGCCTCTAGGGTCCATTGATTAGCCGCAACTGTTTTGTTCCACACAATATCACTCGGTTGTGATGTGATGGTCGATTGCGTCTCATATATAATTCGCCCCTGCGGATTCGTTATTCTCAGATGAGCTTTCGTATCATTCTCGAACAGTTTGAACATATGCAGCAGATCCTCGGCATTCTCTTCAATCAGAATTTTGCTGCCGCGCAGCGCGCCATAAGGATTATTAATCGGTACTGCTAAGCCGAGCACAGGGATCCCGGATTCTTCGCTTTCCTTCATGCCATGATTCTGCGGATAGAACCCCAGCCAATATTTCCCTTCCTGCGTATCCAACATTGATTGCCAAGCCGGGATCAGACCGAGCTTCGCGACATCGAGATTATTTTCTCCATAGTAGTAGCCAGAGCTGGTAATGATATAGATGCCAGTAGTCCGATCTGTTTTAAGCGCTTTCAGAAGGACTTCAAAATCATCCTTATCCATAATTTCTTTATACGTCGTTGGGGCCTGGTCCCCCAGATCAATTCTTGCAGGATCAAGCAGATAGGAGTAAACCGTCTCCGTCGTTTGATTCATACGATTCAAATAGGAGCTTGTCTGCTGCTCCAACTGAGCTACTGCATTCTCGCCGTATTTGCCAAACTGGGAATTAATTACCTTCGCGGACTGATAATAGGACAAAGCCCCGAGCGAGAGCAGCGGAATAAGCGTGACAATGAGAAAGCAGAAAAGCAGCTTCGTGCGAATGCTCCGATAAGAGCCAGATAGCAGGCGGATGTTAAGTTTCTTGAGCCAAAAGTCTTTGATGATCGCACCCTCCCTTCCAGCTTGCGCTGTCCAATGATACTCAAAAGTGTAGCATGGAACCGTTTCTGCAAACAAACCGTATCCCCTTCATTCTCTCAAATGAAACGGGAAAAGCACCTCATCTCTGCTTATTTTTAAACAGGGAGAAGTGCAGGTTGTAGTTAGTTTGTTGTGTACTCATGACCTAATATTAGAAACACACTGGAGGTCCATGTAAAAGCGCGATCACGCAATCCTTGTCCCGTCATTGCGTCAAAATTCTCCGCCATTCCGCTGCGATCCAGCATAGCGCAGAATCGGCGGGCAACTTCCTCGGCCAACTCGCGATCTCCCGCTGCGGCAACGCCTTCAACAAGCAGCATCGTCGACGGTGCCCAGATCGGTCCGCGCCAATAGCCGTCTGGCTGATAATAAGAGCTCTTTACACTCTCTGTCGCCCAGCCATTGGGGGTTAAGAAGCGCTCTTCATCCCGCAAGCCCTTCAATAAAGCTGTGCGGATTGGCTCGGGAAGGCGTTTGCCGAGCAGGATTGGCACGAACAAGAGGAGACTGTCGCCTTCTGACAACGCATGCGTGCCTGAGCGGCAAGCCGTGAAATGGTCATCCTTCCAGAAATGACGGATCATCTTCTCCAGTGTGCCCTCGGCAAGCTGTCGCCATTCGGTCGCTTCCTCGCTGTAACCGAGCAGACCCGCAATCTCAGCAAGCAGTTCAGCTTGCAGAATGAGAAAAGCCGCTAGATCCGGGCTTTCTACAGGAATGCCATTATTGAAAGCTGTGCTGTTATCCCAGCCAGAGTCATTGCCGTGATTGTATTGCGGAATGCCGTCTCCATCGCCGTCGCGATAACGGAACCACCATTTCGTCCATTTGCCGAGAGGGCCGTACACTTCCCTAAGCTGCGCATCCTTAATATAATCTGTTCTGGCCATCATCCAAGCCAGCGTCCAGCCATGTATCGGCGGCTTGTTGCAGTTCCAGAGCTCGTATTTATCATTGATGAAATCCGGGATCAAACCGCTCTCATCCTGGCGGTCAAAGAAAATCATGAATTGATCCCACGCCAGCTTAGGATCATGGCGAATGAGCGCCATCGCATTGAAGCAGTGGTCCCAGCTCCAGATATTCGTCATCCAGTTCTTCGACATATACATCGCTGGCCGCGTCAGGCATCCCTCTGCCGGAACGAGGCAGGACCAAGTGATATAAGCTGCAAGCTCCCTGCTTTCTTGCCATCTCTCCGGCAAAGGCAGCGTGCGATCCAGCCACCGCGTAAATTCTTCCTTCGCTGTCGCCACCGCATCATCGAAGGATTCCCAAGACGCGCGCGGCTCCCATACCGTGTTGAATTCCTCTATAGCAAACTCGGATACGCCCGATAGTTCGTCAGGCACGAAGTCTGCGATGACGTAAGAGCTTTTGATTTTGTCCCATGGCACTTCCATCTTCAAGTCGCCAACCAGTGCCGTCAGCATGAACCTGCATCCATGCGTGAAGCTGTTCACTTCCCAGCTGCTGGAGGCTGCTTGATAAGCATAATCGTAGGCAGCCGTGCGGAAAGTTAAACGGATTCCACATCCCTTCGTGCGAATCCGAAACGTTCGGCGATCGGAGATGCAGATCTCCGCTGTTAATCCTGCTGCCGAAACAAGCTGAATCCGCTCCGGGCAAGCGATGGCCTCGAAGGGCACGGATTGGCCGCTTGCATCCTGCATCGCAATATGAAAGGCCTCGCCGAATTTATCGTCGCCGCCGCGCACCGTGCGCAGGTACAGGCCTTGTTGTCGATCTTGGGCTTCTGGCAGAATCGAGATTGCCAAGAAGGATTCTCTACGGCTGAAAGGTACAACGTTCAGATCAAAGTTCATAATTAGTCTCCTTTGCGAAAACAGTATGCGCTTTCATTGTAACGAAAGGAGCGTTCGGGAAGAACCGACAGTTGTTTGTGCGGGGGAGGTCATTTGTTGGGTGTTGGTGAGGTTGGGGGTTGGGGGTGTCATTTTGTTAGGTGATGTTCGGGATATTGTTCGAAATGACTGATTCTCCCGAGATTAACCCCATACTAAGAAAACCCGGGTGCAGGGCACCTGGGTTCGAGGTAAAACGATTCAATTGTTATTCATCATGACTGCTGTTCGCTTCCTGCTTGCGGATTCTGATCCTCCATCCTTATGCGTCGGCAACAGCCAGCCAATGTCCGGGCTGCACTTCGACGAACCGCGAACGCTCCAGCCCGTACGGATCTTGGATGCTCGAATCGATCAGCGGCACGAACGCCTTGCGTGATTCCACCGCCGGATCGGGAACCGGAATCGCCGCAAGCAGCGATTTGGTATAGGCGTGCAGCGGGTTCGCATACAGCTCTTCGCTCTCCGCCAGCTCCACAATCTTGCCCTTGTACATGACCGCTACGCGGTCGCTGATATGCTTGACCATCGAGAGGTCATGAGCGATAAAGAGGTAGGTCAACCCCAGCCGCTGCTGCAGTTCTTCCAGCAGCTTCACGATCTGCGCCTGGATGGAGACATCCAGGGCCGAAAGCGGCTCGTCGCAGACGATAAACTCCGGCTCGACTGCCAGTGTGCGGGCGATTCCGACCCGCTGCCGCTGCCCGCCCGAGAACTCATGCGGGTAACGCATCGCGTGCGATGCGTTGAGACCGACCATCTCGAGCAGTTCCTCTATCCGATGCTGCCGCTCCTTCTTGCTGCTCGTCATCTGATGGAGATCCAGCGCTTCGCCGATGATGTCGGCAATCCGCAGACGCGGGTTCAGCGAAGCATAAGGGTCCTGGAAGATCATCTGCATATGGCGACGCATGATTTTCATCTCTTTGCGGGATAAGCGGTTAAGCGGGATACCCTTGAAGAGTACCTCCCCGCCCGTCGCTTCATTCAACCGCAAGATCGTCCGGCCCGTGGTCGATTTGCCGCAGCCTGACTCGCCTACAACGCCAAGCGTCTCCCCCGCGCGGATATCGAAGCTGATATCATTGACAGCTTTGATGATCTGGCCTTTGCCCAGATTGAAATGCTGTTTAAGCGATCGAACCTCCAACAGGGGACGATCATCTGCCGAACGGCTAACCGCAGAGGCCAGCTTGGGCTTCTTCTTCTCGTCAAGCCGAGGCAGTGCATTCAGCAGACGCACCGTATAGGGGTGCTTAGGCGCTGAGAAGATTTCCTCCGTCGTGCCCGTTTCCACGACCTCGCCATCCTTCATGACGACAACGCGGTCGCACATGCCGGCAACGACACCCAGATCATGCGTAATCAGGATGATTGACGTGCCGAGTTGGCGCTGAATTTCCTTCATCTGGTGCAGAATTTGCGCCTGAATGGTTACGTCGAGCGAAGTCGTTGGCTCATCTGCGATAAGCAGCGACGGTCGGCAAGCAAGCGCGATCGCGATCATCACCCGCTGACGCATGCCCCCCGAGAACTCATGGGGATACTGGAGATAGCGGGCTTCTGCGTTAGGGATGCCGACCAGTTTCAGCATCTGGATCGCTTCCTTCTGTGCTTGCTGCTTGCCAAGTTTCCGATGTTTGATCAAACTCTCTTCGATCTGCCGACCGATACGCATCGTCGGGTTCAGGGAGGACATCGGATCTTGGAAGATCATCCCAATATCGCGACCGCGAATCTCCTCCATCTCCGAATCCGACTTATCCGCCAGATTCTTTCCCTGGAAGAGAACCTCGCCGCCCTTCACCATCGAGGGAGGAGATGGCAATAACCGCATGATTGTGCGGGCCGTTACGCTTTTCCCACTGCCGGATTCCCCTACGATGCCCAAAGTCTCGCCCTCGCGAACTGAGAAACTTACATTACGAACGGCTTCAACTTCCTTATCGCGCGAGTAGAATGAGACAGACAACTGCTTTACTTCTAAGATTGACGTCATATAATCACCTTTGTATGTGGATAAATTAAAAAGAAAGTTCTATCAATTACAATTACATGTTAAAATATAACTTCAATGGATAGCAACCATAAGAAATAATATTTCGCATATTATTGACATTTTTCGCTTCTCACCTTAAAATCTACTATATCGATCGGAATAATGCAATATATAAAACTGACCGACAAAAAGGAGCACACGAACTTGACCGGGCACACTGTCGCAACGGATTCCCGTCTAGTCGACCGACTTGGGAACATCTTTTACAAAATGCTATTGCATCCTACTTACCGTTTTCTGCTGCTGCTGGCAGGAGCCCCGGTGCATCTAATCATCTATCTAGTCTATCTGCGCCGCAAGAAGCTGAGTATGCACAAGGCCGCGCTGGACAAGATAGAACGGGAATGGACATCAGCCGGCTACCGAGACCTTCTGTTCGCAGAGGCGAAGGAACAACTTGAACGCAAGCACCAATTCTTCAATCAAATCATTGACCCGGAGAAACTGGCTCGCGAAGCTAATCGGATTACGGAGAGCAAATTCAGAGAGGCGTTACGGACTCAACTTGCAGATGAGCAGAATAAGAATGGCCAATCACTGATCAGTTACTCAGGTACTTTCACGGAGCTGCTTCAAAACCCAGTGTTTCTGGCTGTATCCATTGTCCTCGGCTTGCTCATGTACGCGCTTATGTTCATTTATAGTAACGCATATCTGAAATACATTATAGAGCGGCTCGTGATGACCGTCTTTGTCATTTTCGGCGTTGCCTTTCTCGTTTTTACCATTCTATATTTGTCGCCAATGAATCCTGCCGCCAATATTATTGGGGAAACCGGGACGCCTGAGCAAATTAGCGCATTCAACAAGCTTTATGGACTGGATCAGCCGTATCTGGTTCAGCTCTGGCATACGTTCCGGGGCATTCTTACTTTTGATTTAGGCAAGTCATTCGCAGGCAGCGAGGACGTTACCACTTCAATCGCCGCCAAGTTTCCTGTGACGCTGACTTTGACCGTGATCTCAACAATCATAGCCGTGTTGATCGCCCTGCCGATCGGCTTGATATCTGCTACTCGGTCGAATTCTTTCTTTGACTATACGTTCATGCTGCTTGCTTTGATCGGATTGTCGATCCCTAACTTCTGGCAAGGGTTGATTCTTATCTTGAATTTCTCCATCAAGCTGCACTGGCTGCCCGCAACCTATAATCCACAGAACGCGTTGACGATGATTATGCCAATTATCGTATTAGGAACAGGTCTTACGGCCGCGGTAGCCCGAATGACGCGTTCTTCCACGCTCGAGGTCATCCACGAGGATTATATTACGACAGCTCGGGCCAAAGGGTTGACGCGCAGTCAAGTGCTGTGGAAGCACGCGGTGGGCAATGCGCTCATTCCGATTATTACAGTCATCGGACTTCAGTTCGGCGGCATGCTCGGTGGAGCGGCTGTCACAGAGAAAGTTTTCAATATCAACGGGATTGGAAGCTACATCGTGGACAAGCAGTTTATCCCTGATATCCCCAGCATCATGGGCGGTGTCATCTATACCGCTATTACGATCTCTATCGTCAATGTCGTGATCGACATTTTGTACGCGTTTTTCGATCCAAGAATTCGATCCAGAATGAAACAATACTAGCAGATGACAAAGGTGACCAAGGTGCCCAAACCCATACTTACTAAACAAGACATCCATTTCAGATTGCGCACCTGCGCCGAGTACGGACAGGCCAGCTTTGCTGGCATTGCCTCCCTGAGCTTGGCGATGGTGCTGCTGATCAACAGCTTCAAAGGAGGCGAATTGGCCGTGAATTCGGCTGTCTTCGCTGCCTTCGCCGCCTACTTCGTCTTCGCGCTGCTTCAGTTGGGGACAATGGCTCTGATCCGCAGAGATCTGCTCCAACACGGCGGGCTGCGCCGGAGCACTCGCCGGCTAGGCTATGTGCTTTTGATCAGCTTGCTGACAGCTAATATCTTTGTCGTAACGGCGGCCTTCCAGCTCATTAAAAGCAAGAAGAGCGCAGCATACACTCTCTCGGTCTACGCACTATTGACGACCGTGTTCGTCTTCGCCATTTCGGCGTTGAACGTCTTTAAGCCTTATGTTTCGGACTTATTCGTACCAGGCATGGCTCTTCTATTAATCGCAGGCGCCATTCAATTCATTGCCCTGCTGCTGATTGCCCGGTATGCAGATAACCAGCTCCTGCCCAAGTGGATGTGGATAGCTGCGGTTCTGCTGCTGGCTAGCTCTGTAACTGGCAATCTGTTCGCGCTTGCGCTCGGCATTCTGTTGATAGCCAGACTTAGGAACAGGGACGTCTCGTCGGGAACCAAACTGAATGAGGTCATCGACCGGCTGTCCCGCAGTTCCACCTCGATGCTGGGTTTGTGGTTCATCGGTTTCTTGTTGGCGATCTCCCTGTGCAGCTACTTGACGTTCGACTATGGGATGGCCATCGACAATAATTACGGGGCGATTCTACAATCACCAAGCCTGACCTACCCCCTTGGCACAGACAACTTCGGTAGATGCCTATTCTCGCGAATCGTATTCGGAGCGCGGATCTCGCTCTTCGTCGGGATTCTCTCCACATTGATTCCCGTGATCATCGGCGGTTCTCTGGGCGCGGTATCCGGTTACTACGGACGCAGTACGGACAATCTCATCATGCGAGCGCTTGATATTCTGTACGCGATTCCCGGCATCCTGCTGGCCATTGCTATCATCGCAGCGTTCGGTGCCAATACGGTCAATCTTATTCTGGCGCTAAGCATCGGGGCTATCCCGACGTACGCTCGAACAATGCGAGCCAACGTGATGCTCGTATCGACGCTTGAGTATGTGCAGGCGGCCCGCGCTTTCGGCGCAGGCGATCTGATTATTCTGCTTCGGCATATCGTGCCGAACTCCATCGCACCGATGATTGTCAAGTCCACTTTGACTGTGGGCGGAGCCATCATCTCGACGAGCAGCTTGAGCTATCTGGGACTCGGCGTCGAGCCGCATATCCCGGAGTGGGGCAATATTTTGAAAGTAGGAAGTGCCTATCTAGAAACCAATGCCTACACCGCAATCTATCCTGGCTTAGCTATTATCGCGCTGGTGCTGTCCTTCAACTTCCTTGGAGACGGATTACGCGACGCGCTAGATCCCAAGCTTGACTAAACCATCTTGACTTATTTTAGAATCTTCATTCTTACTCCATGACCTCTTCGTTACGTAACAAACAAGAATCTGGAATGAATGTGTGTTCATACATTTAGAATTACTAGGAGGGCCAATACTATGGTTACCAAAAGCAAGGTCATTATCCCCGTCGTCCTCGGCGTCTCATTGATGCTGAGCGGATGCAATTTCACGACAAAAAAAGATGCGGCAGCGACGCCAACACCAGGATCAACAGAAACAGCAGCCGTCAACAACACGCCCGTTGATATCGAACTGCTAGGAATGAGTTCCAATGAGACAGACCTCAACATCGTGCGTGATCAGCTTGCCAAAAACGGTTTCAACGTGAAGTTGAACGTTCAGCCGGACTACGGCACATTCAAAGCCCAACAAGATGCAGGCAACTTCGACGTTGCGCTCTCCAGCTGGACCACGGTTACAGGAAACCCGGACTATGCGGTACGTTCCCTATTCAAAACAGGCGGCGACTACAGCATTATGTCAGATCCTGAGATCGACAAGCTGATCGATCAAGCCTCGACGCAAACACCAGAGCAATACACCGAGACTTATAAGAAATTCGAACAACAGCTAGTTCTTGACAAAGCCTATATCGCACCACTCTATAACTCGCTCAAAGCACAAGCTTTCAATCAAGACGTTCTGAAAAAAGAGTCTGTGCGTTTGTCGAAGTCACGCTCCCTTCCTTGGGAAGAGCTCGATTTCAAGGATGCTGCCAAACGTGCGAAGGACCCGATTATTCTGCAATCTGCCCTTCCTTCCCTAACATCGCTCGACCCGATCAAAGCTAACGACGGCTCGATCAACATTATCAACACGAACATGTATACACGTTTGCTCAATTTGACAGACGACGACAAATTAACGGCTGACGGCTCTCTCTCTTACAACTTCGCGATTGCTGAAGGCAATTCCGATTACTACTTCGTACTGCGGGACGATATTCATTTCGCGAAGATCAAAGACAAGCTAGCTGCCGACTCAGGCGAACGCGTGGGTGCAGAAGATGTTATCTTCTCGCTGAATCGCGCCAAGGACAAAAATTCCGTACCTAACCACCGCACGTTCACACTGCATGAGCATATTCAAAAGGTAGAGCTTGTGACAGACCCGGCGGTACTCGAATCCGTTAAGTTATCCGGCGGCTCCGGCACGCTCAAATCTGGCTTGGAAAAAGGTCTTGATTCCAAAATCTCGACATTGGTATCCGACAAGAATCAAGCAAGCAACAAAGAAGGCAAATATCAGGTTGTCAAACTGACGACTACACAGCCGTTCCCGCAAGTATTGAACTATCTGGCGCACCAATCGGCTGGCATCGTCTCGAAGAAACAAGTCGAAAGCATCAATACGTACGATGTAGCCAAATATGATGTTAATAAAGACATCTCCTACGGCGACCAATCGACGGTTACTGAGGGTGCCAAATACAACAATGCTTTGTACACAAGCGGCCCTTATATCCTGTCCTACAAGAATGATTACGAGGCTGTTTTCTACAAAAACCCAGGTTATATGAAGGGTACGAAGTACGAACCGAAAGTTGACTCGATCAAAGTACGCTTCATCAAAGATGCTGAAAGCTCCCTGTCGGCGCTCAGAAGCGGTGAGATTCACCTATACTATGGCGTATCCGAGATTAAGTTCGATGTCATCAAAGCTGATACCAAGCTTGCGCTTCAAACCGTCCCTAGCAACGCTGTCTCCTACCTGCTGTTCAACACCAAGAACCGCGAAGTTGCCAAGAGCGCTGACTTGAGACGAGCTGTGCTGTACTCGGTCAATCAGGACGAGTTCCTGGCTTACTACAAGAACAACAAGTTCAAAGCGGTATCGACGTTAAGCCCAATTGTCAAAACGGGTCTGGAAGTGAAGGCAGACGCTGCCAAAGCGAAGGATTTCCTGAACAAGTACAAAGCTAGCAAGTAAATCAACGCTGAACATGCTAAAGACTGCCTCATCGTCGAGAAGACGATTGGGCAGTCTCTTTCATACACCAAAGTCGAATATAAATAGATAGGAGCGATCCAAAATGTCCACTTCTGAACTAACCCCAATCAAACTATCGCAATGGGATGCGCTAATCCTGGAATCGCTCAACCCCCAGGGATGGCCCGCAGATGAACTGCTTCAGCGAGTCCACGCCGGCAATCTTCCCGTCGACGACAGCAAGTTCCAATTCGACTATACCCGCTTAACTGAGCTTGCAGACAGTGATCCGGCCGCATTCGAGCAGGCAGTCCGTCACGGCTACCAAATCAAATTCAATACGCTTCGCGGAATTGCCAGTTGGATTCTCCTCGCCTATGGGCAGGAGCCCGAGTTGCAGTTGGAACCGGGTCACGAAGCGATCATCGCGAGTCTGACAGCGCAGGAGCACAGCCGCCTGAATGCGGTACTCTCTTACGGCTGGGTCGTGCGAGGCGAACAGTCGGCTTCGGCTGAAGCGCGATCGACCTATGCGATCGAGCCACTGGTTCGGGCTTAATGCTGCATTACGGTTCTATCAAAAGGAACTCTAGGACGCTATCCGGGCAAAAAGCAGGGTTGCGAGGGTCATAGCGGAACTACAGGGTCTTATTTCCACGAAAAGCGCTGAATTTCCCATGAAATAGCAGAAGCTTTGCAAAAAACCTAACATGAATATTTCGTTAGAATATATTCCTAAATATGTAATTAAATGATGTATTTATCTGGACAAAACACAAAAAAACCCCTAAGGTCGAGTTACAGACATGTT
>NZ_BMHE01000059.1 GCF_014640555.1 Paenibacillus marchantiophytorum
GTTACGGCGGCACTTTCAGCAGGATGCCACTTCTTAGTGCTGTTTTTCAGCCTTAAGTCCGCATGATCCTCTCATTTCCTCCAATCACCTTGCTGTAAGAGTGAAAAACAGCGTTACGGCGGCACTTTCAGCAGAATGCCACTTCTTAGCGCTGTTTTTCAGCCTTAAGTCCGCATGATCCTCTCGTTTTCTCCAATCACTTTGCTGTAAGAGTGAAAAACAGCGTTACGGCGGCACTTTCAGCAGGATGCTACTTCTTAGCGCTGTTTTTCAGCCTTAAGTCCGCATGATCCTCTCATTTCCTCCAATCACCTTGCTGTAAGAGTGAAAAACAGCGTTACGGCGGCACTTTCAGCAGGATGCCACTTCTTAGCGCTGTTTTTCAGCCTTAAAGTCCGCAATCAATTGAAACCTTTGTACATCCTATGGCTTAACCACTTCTTTCAAAGCAATCTATTGGACAATTTCAGAGGAACGTCTCATCCATATGTCTGACTAGCTAGAAAAACCGCATCCCTCGCTTAAGAGATGAGCCGCTTAAAACCGACAAAATCTATCGAGTAAACTATAGGACCCTATGATTTTCCAAACAGTAAAATTTTACTAGATTTTTACTGTTAAAATATGGTATTCTCATCTTGTAAGACAAATAACCTAGTAGGAGTGATCAAGATGTCAACGGAAATTTTAACAACGAAAATTGTTCAAAAGGCTTGGGAAGACCCTTCTTTCAAGGAACAGCTTCTTTCAAATCCCAAAGCTGCTCTTAAAGAAGCATTCGGCATCGTGATTCCTGATCATGTAGGACTCAAAGCGGTAGAAGAGACTGAGAACGAATTCGTCCTTGTCATTCCTACAAATCCTGCAAAAATGTTGGTTACTCCAAACGGTTCAGACGCGCAGTGGTAATTCCTATCTGTTCATAATGAAAGAGGCTGCCCTTAAGTCATTACATTGACTTGGGACAGCCTCTTTTTTTATTCAGTTGGTCTCTGACTGACAGCCGGGAAACGAATCATGACCTCCGTCCCCACATGCTTTTGACTGCTGAATTCGATTGTTCCTTTCATGGCTTCTATCAGTCGGAAGGTCACCATTAGCCCGAGGCCGGTTCCTTTTGTTTTCGTGGAGAAATAAGGCTCCCCCAGCTTGGCTAATTGTGCAGGTTCAATGCCTGCCCCGTTGTCTTTGATTTGTATCACAACATTGTTGTTGTGTTCGTGAGCCTGAATATGAATCTGGCCATCCTTTTGAAAAGCCTCAATGCTATTTTTAATGATATTAATTAACGCTTGTTTTAATTTGGATGAATTCCCGCAGATATAGAGATCATTAGGAATATTAAGAAAAACCGTCCCGCCATGGGAAGTTGCCAAGGGCACGATAATGCCTTCGATTTGCTTCAATTCTTTGGATATGTTTAACTCGGTCACCTCGTCAAGCTGGGGTTTGGCAAAGGTTAAGAAATCGGTAATAATTTCGGCAGCCCGATCTAACTCGCCAATGGCGATTTCGACAAACTTCTTATTCTTCTCATTGGAATCTTCGGATACGAGCTGCAGGAATCCCCGTGTAACTTGCAGCGGATTTCTAATTTCATGCGCGACAGAGGCTGTGAGGGAACTAATCACCTCCATTTTCTCTGATGCTTGCAAATGCTGATTATAGAACTCAAGCTCTTTGGAGTAATTCATTAATAAATCTTGATGGGCAGCGAATCTTCTTCCCAAAATAACAATGAGCGCAAAATTAAACCCTACAATCCCCCACTTCCATAGGAAAAGTTGATGTATTTGCGAACTGAAATAGTACCAAACGAGATCGATCGTTCCTAATAAGGCAAAAAAGGCAAAGCCTTTGGAAAAGATAACGGCATCCTTATTGCCCCTCTTCGCATAAAGAACTGAAAAGCTAACCAGAAGAACGAATTGAGTGATCATGATGTAACCTAAGACGGTAGAGGTCATGAAATAATAAGCTTTATTAAACTTGTAGTCATTAATTTGATTATCCACCATAAATACTAGGTAGAAAATAGAATAGATGACTTGGAATCTTCTAAAATTGCGAATGACAACCAGCTGTCCATTTTCAAAAACTTTTTCGAAATAGTAGCTTAGCGTGGGTAGGAAGATCGCAAGCGAGAGGTCGAACATATTCGAATACATTGCGCCGTAATCCCCAAAATAGACATAGGTAAACGGTGCGTTCGTAATAAAAATAATACCCATTGTAATAAAAATAATACTTAATGAAAGCCAACTGGCAATCTGATTCCTTTTGAGATACATGGAACAAATGAGCATGATCAGAGCGATACAGATAAAGGAACAGCCGATAATGATGCTGGCTAAATCATGTACGACGAAGGGCCGCATTAACTCCGTATGGTTACCAAGCTTGATTGGTGAATTGATTCCCAAACGATCAAGACTTGTTTCTAATTTAATATAAACATTTTTGCCTGCATCTCCATGATTGATCGGGATGAGAATTCGCTGTACATCGAACGTAAACCGATAGTGCCTCTCATGGACCAGTTGATCCCCTAAGTATACGCCGACCTGCTGCGCATAAATTTCGTTGATTGATATACTGGATTGGTCCGGAAGATCAAGCGGCAGATCCACTCTGACCCAAGCGGTCGAAATGGTTGAAGGCTTCGCTGGGCTTGCTCTATAATCGGAGATTTTCATCCATTTGGAGTCGGGAACTTCGGATATCTCCTTCCATCCATCCTTCTCCATCCCCCACAGCAGGCTCCATTCTTTGATCGAATTAGCGCTATCCTGACTGGATGCATGCACAGAAGAAGAACTAAAACAACAACCAATGATGATCATCAGAAAAGCGATCGAGCGCATTCTTTCCGAGAATTTCATTATCGTCACCTTTTCCAAGATATTATAGCAAAATTGTGATAACCTTCTAATTTCTGCAAATTTTATGGTTATCCTGCTTTTTGCTGCAACTTGAAAATAAAAAAGCCGCTCTGATCTGTTCGCAGTGGAATTCTAGCAAACTAACACAAATCGGCGTTTTTCATGAGGTAGTCTACGACACTGATTATAATCTCGAACGTTTCGGCTCGCTGGTTAAGCAATAAGGAGCGTTCAAATTTGTCTTGTTCCAAATCGAATTCGATTAATATAAGAACCCAGACGGAGTAAAGTGCACAATATCTATGATAATCGTAGATGAATGAATCCTTTACATCTGTTTGCAATTTGCCGCGCTCTGCAGCGTAAGTCATTAAAATGGGGAGTCTGTCTCTAAGATTTGACATCGGCCTTCTATAGAAGGGACTTGTAATATCCAACAGGCAAAATAAATCCCAGTATACACTATTCACATGTATATACTCCCAATCAATAATAACCAAGCCGGAATTAGCCATGGCGATGTTCAACGGATTCAAGTCACCATGAGAAACGACAGTCTCTTCCCCCCAATGATGATGCACGATTTCCCGGTAAAAGAAGTCCACAACCGTAGGCTTAAACTCTGGAGAAGCGAGTATGCTGCGAACTTGCTGATCTTTGGTCCGTAAATAAGCCTGGACAGCGGCTGCTTCGGGTGTGTGTCCTGTAAACTCACCGACAAGCAGTTCCTTGGACAGCAAATGCCATGCAGGTATCAATGAAGCCGTACGCTTCAGCACCTCTGTTTCAAAGCCATGCTTCAGAGGCCCCATGTCCTCAATAATCATCCAGTAGTTTTCTGGTTCATTCGTTCTTGCCTCTAGGAGGATTCTTGGAACGCGCACACTCGGGATCAAAGGGATGATATAATCTTGCACCCACATTTCCTTTCCTAAACTGGGGAAATTGGTTAGGCGCTTATAGATAAAACTATCCGTATGATTTTCCAAATGAACCCTTATGCGCTCCACTTTTTGACCATTTCGCCCCACATATATCTCTTCACTCTCATGAGGAATCCCGCTTCGAATGTCCCCTTGATCGGTAAAGATGAGTTCTATCTTCGCATTCATGGACGAATCGCCACCTTGTAGATTTCTTATTATGATTGTAGAAGAAGACAGAGCAAAAAGCCACCCTATGACTCTGTGGAAGCAGTCTCATGGTGGCCTTTCTCGCACTTCTATCTGACTCTTATCCTTTTACTGCGCCAGCCGTCATGCCCTTCATAATCTGTTCCTGGAACAGTAAGAAGACGATAATCGTTGGCAATACAGCAATCGCTAAAGCAGCCATCGTTAATTCATAATCCGTCATATACCCGGTCGCAAAAGCGGATAAGCTCAGCGGAACCGTCTTGAGCGCAGGCTTGCTGATAAAGACAAGCGCAAAGGCAAAGTCGTTCCAGAACCGTAGAAACCCTAGAATTGCGACCGTGGATAGCGCCGGCATACTAAGCGGAAGCATCATGCGGAAGAAAATTCCCCAATAACCTGTTCCGTCGATTAACGCGGCTTCTTCAATCTCTTTGGGAATCGTAATTAAGTAAGCGGCGATGACGAAAATAGCAAGCGGCAGCTCAAAAGCCACATAAGGGAGAATAAGTGCTCCGTACGTATTCAGCAGACCTACTTTTTTCATAATAATGAATAAAGGAACTAGGGTGCTGTGAATAGGAATTAGCATGCCTAATAGAAATAAGCCCATGAAAAATGGTTTTAATTTGAACGTAAACCGCGATAATACAAAAGCAGCTAGTGCGCCAATGACTAACGTGAGCAGCAAGGAAGCTACCGTAACGATGGTTGAATTCATAAGTGAAAGCCCCATCCCCGATACTTTCCATGCGCGAACCACATTGTCCCATTTCCACACGGTCGGCAGTAAAAAAGGCCGCGAATAAAACTCTTCATTCGACTTAAACGCACTGATAAACAACCAAATCAATGGATAAATGGTGACAAGCGCGTACAAGGATAGACCTGCGTTGACAAGTCCTTGTATCCATGCCTTTCGCTTCTTGCCTCCAGCGGGAAATCCCGTCTGCGTCGATACAACCTGCGCCATAGATGTCCCTCCCTAGAGCATTTTCTTTCTATCGATAATCCTTTTTCATCAGGTATTGACTGCCGACAATCAAAATCAAGCTAAGAATGATGATAGCCGTAGAAATCGCGCTGCCAAAACCGAAACGGTAAACGTTGAACGTGCTGTTGTACATATATGAAGCTAATAGTTCCGTGGAATGCGCAGGTCCACCGCCCGTCATCACATAGATGAGATCGAATGCTTTCAAGCTTCCGGAAATACACAGCACAACGGCTACTTTGACGGTATCCCAGATCATGGGCAGTGTGACGGCAAACAATTTGCGAACCGGACCTACGCCATCGAGCTGTGCAGCGTCTTCGATTTCAGGTGAAATATTTTGTAAAGCCGCAATGAACATAATCATGTAAGGACCAATATAATTCCAGATGATCGGCACCATCAGTGCGAACATCGATACTTTCGGATCCGAGAGCCAAGCTTTTTTCCAACTGTCAAGTCCAATCCCATCAAGCATGAAGTTCAAAATACCGATTTGCGGGTGGTAGATATAGCCCCAGATAATCCCGACAACAACCGAGGATAACACCATGGGCATAAAAACAGAAGCACGAATTACACGTTGAAAAAAAGTGCTGCGCATCAGAAGAAGCGCTAGAATCATGGCAATGGGAACCTGACCAAAAACGGAAGCTGCCACGATGAGCATGTTGTTTTTGAAAGATTTCCAGAAAATTGGATCCTTGATGACTTCGACATAGTTGTCAAATCCGATAAATTTAGCGGCTCCGATCCCTTTCCAGTCAAAAAAGCCATAGTAGGCCGACCAGAAAATTGGCACAATTACAAAAAACAAATAAATGACTAAGGCCGGAAGGAGCCCTATGGTAATGAATCCTCTGATTCTTGCAGATGCAGTCATGACTTCCCTCCTTCTCATCTTTTTTGAAAAAAGGCTCCAGCCGGGCTTTGGCTGGAGTCCTGGTGCCGTACCTTATTTACCGACGGCTTTAGCTTGCGCGTCTTGAATTTTCTTAGCAATATCCTCTGGCTTGCCGCCCATAAGGAGCTCTTGCAAACCATTATTCACGACATCGGCACTAGCGGAAGTAAGTCTTCCATCATAAACCGGAGTTTTCTTAACGGTACTCATCATTTTATAAACATCTGCGAACAATGAGGATACTTTGGAAGTGTCCAAGTCTACTTTGTAGCTCACGAGCTGATTGCTTTCTAGAATTGCTTTTTGTGCTTGAGGGCCAGACAGTGCATAAATCAATTCGTAAGCTGCTGCTTTCTGTGCGCCGCTTACTTTCTTGCTCATCCCAAGTCCTGTTCCTACAACACCGGAAAGGGAATTTGGATCACCTTTACCGTTAGGCACAGATGGCAGAACCGTTACAGCCATATTCGCCAAAGCTTCTTTGGAAGTATTGGCAGCCAAGTTCGGCAGCGCCCATCCGCCATCGATCATCATAGCCGCTTTACCTTGCGCGAACATTTGTTCCATCTGCGTGTTGTCGATGCTGTTGAAGCCTTCTTGGAACGCTCCTGCTTTACCAAGTTGTTGAAGGTACGTCAAGGATTGAACGAATTCAGGATCCGTGAATTTCGCGCCATTTTGATCAACAGCTTTCAAGAACCAATCTGTGCCTGTCACACGGTCAGCCAGCGAGCTGAGGATACTGGACTGTGCAACCCATGCAGCCTTGTTACCAAGCGCGATTGGCGTTACGTTGTTCTTTTTGAACGTATCCACCAGTTTCATGAGATCGTCCCATGTTTTTGGAGGTTGAACGCTATATTTATTGAAGATTTCTTTGTTGTAATAAAGAATGGAAGTTGGTGATAACGCCATTGGCGCGCTGTACGTTTTGCCAGAGATGGTGAAGTCATCGAAGGACCCTGGCATAAAACCGTTTTTCCAATCGGCTTTGCTGTCGAGTAATTCATTTATTGGCTGAATCAAGTCGCCGGCAACGAATTCTTTGGTCATAACGCCCGGCCACATGACGAATAAATCCGGCATTTCGTTAGCCGCAGCAACCGTTTTCAGACGTGGGCGGTAACCATCGGGCGGAATCCCTTGGATATCCAACTCGACATTAGGATGATCTTTCTTGAATTTCTCCATGTATTCACGCATGGTTTTGGCGCGTAAATCTTCGCCCGTATAGTTGTGCCAAATGGATAATTTTACTTTCTCCGCCGGTTTTCCGGCATCTGTTGTTTTAGGAGCCGTGCTCTCTTTCGTCCCGCCTGTTGTTCCTGTTGAACCACAACCAGCCAACAAAGCGACTGACACTGTAGTTACGAGTGTAACGATTAATGACTTTCTCATGTGTTCGGACCTCCCTAAAGGTTTTCGTAGAAAACTAGCTTCTTTTCGATTCAATCTCTCTCGCTACACCTTTAGTATAGGGGACAATTTCAGGAGGCGGTACGGGAGAGACTTCGGCACGAAGGGGGACATTATTCAGTCTTTATTCCCTTGCCGAAACTCGGAGGGCGTTCTTCCGGTATACTTTTTAAACTGCTGCGTAAAGTATTTGATATCCTCATAGCCGACTCTTCTGGCAATATCGCTCACCTTGGTTTGTGTCCCCTGAAGGATATCTATGGCGCGTTTCATCCTCTCCTGGGTGACGAATTCAATATACGTACAACCTGTCTCCCGCTTGAAGACCTCGCTGAAATGATTGGGATTGACGTGGACAAAACCAGCCACCTGTTGAAGCGATATCGGCTGATGCAGATTATCCCGTATATAGGCAATGGATTTGTAGACATAGGCATACCGGTTTTGATCCAAGCCTTGATGGAAACGCGTCATCACCGCAGAAAGCACCTTGAAGACTTCATCTTCGGGACGCCCTTCTCCCTCATAGACAGGCAGCGTGCTTAGTGAAGCTGTCCCATTCTGAGCCGAACAGGCGCGTTCCAGCCAGCGATGCCCTGCAATCATCATGGACTGTAAATAGCCTTGAACCGAAAGCGGCGTTGCAGCCGTATCTTCCATCAAAGCACGCACCTTCTGATTTACCCAGTGCCGCAGCTCTGTTGCATTGTCGCTCATTAAGATTGCCGTAAGCTCTGCCTCTTCCTTCTCCGTACAAACCGTACGGCCTCCGCTGCGCTCACGAATATCTTCAAGCGTAAACAAGCCCTTCGTCCCGATCAGCCCTTGATAAGCAAAAACCTCCTTCGCCGTACGGTACGATTCCCGAAGTCCGTTGAAATCCGGCGCTACCGTGCCCAGCGCTGCGAATGCGGAGCATTTGAGCGTATCCGTGACCCGTTTTAGCGCTTTCGTCAACCCGGCTTGATCGGTGAATCCGGCTTCATGGCGAACAACAAGGAGCAAATGATCCTTGTTCATCAGGGTTACGCAAGGGATCAGCTCGAAGAGAATATTCTCCGCCGCGCCTTGCAGCAGCTCCGTAATCGGCGATTCTCCCCATCCGGAAACGTAAAGAAGAAGCACCTGCATAGGAGCAGGCAGCCCGGAATCCGGATACACGTCTACCCCATACTTGCGAAACCAAACCATCAGTTGGTCCAGTGCATGTTCATCCTCCTGCAAGCCGCGGTTTAGAACCCGGTCTAGCAGCTGAGTGCGGAGCGCAGCCTGTTGAAGCATATCTTGCTTCACTGACTCCCATTTATCCATAATGTTCTGCTTGCACTTTAGCGCAGCCTTAATAATTTCCTCCGGGCGACTCGTCTTCAACAAGTAATCGGTTACGCCTTCGCGCAGAGCTTGTTGGGCATAGCTAAAATCATCGTAACCCGTCAGAATCACGATTTCCGTATCCGGCAGCAGCAGCTTCACCTGGCGAGCAAGCTCGATACCGTCCATACCGGACATCCGAATGTCCGTTAAGACAATATGCGGCTTCTCCACGGGGATACGCTCCAGAGCCTCCTCCGCCGATGAAGCGGCTGGAAGCAGTTCAAGCCCAAGCTCCTTCCAGTCAATTACCGTACAGAGTCCAGTTCGAATAATAACCTCGTCATCCACAATCAAGATTCTCATTGCTCTATCTCTCCCTTCTCCAGAGGAATTGAAAATGAAATCGTCGTCCCGACACCAATCGTGCTCTCAACCACAAGCCCCGAGCCTGCGCCATAATGCAATAACAATCTCCGGTGAACATTAATGAGCCCATAGCTCGTAACGGCGATCTTTACATCTTTGAACGTTACATTTCGCACACCCAATTGATGATTTGCCTGCATGATTTGTCCTTGAATGTCACGAAGTTTCGCTTCTTCCATCCCGATTCCCGTGTCTTCCACAACGAATTTCATTTGATTGTCGCGCAGCTCGCCGTGCACATAGATATGACCCTTCGCTTTTTTCTTCTGAATGCCGTGGATCAGACTATTCTCAATCAAAGGCTGGAGGAGCAGCTTTAACATCGAGTTTTGGACCATACCTGGATCCATAAAGAATTCAATTTCGAATTGATCCGGAAAGCGGATCGCCTGGATATACGCATAGTTTTGGGCATGTGAAATCTCCTGTTGCACCGAGCAAAACTCTTCGCCTTTATTCAAACTGAACCGCAAGAAATCACTCAACGCACCTACCATATCCGCGATCTGACGATCCTTGTTCATCAGGGCAATCCAATGAATCGAGGAAAGCGTGTTATAGAGAAAGTGCGGATTAATTTGAGCTTGCAGCGCCAATATATCCGCCTCTTTTTTCATCGCTTCGTTCAGCTGCACCTGGTCCTTCAGCCTGCTGATCCGCTCACTAAGCTTGTTATAGCTGTGAACAAGCAGCCCGACTTCGTCGACACTTTTCACCTCATAGGTGGGTATCGTCTCTTCCGGGTTCAAATCCTTCAGATATTTGGTCAATTTGGTCAAAGGCTTGGTCACCCATTGCAAGAAATACAGGACCAGCCCCATTGCCAGCAGCAGTGCAATTACGATTGTAACGGCCGTTACAGTCAACACATACCCATTCTGTTTCTGGTAAATCTCAGTAGGAATGAAACCAATCAACGTCCAGCCTAATCGAGGAATCTGATTGTACAATACCGTATGCGGCTGCTCCATGTTCTCCACATTCAGCACACCGCTTGTCTGCTCCAGTTTCCCCAAATTCGGATAAATCTCGGCAAAGGTATGGGCCAACCAACTGGGATCGCCACCCGAAATAATGCGGCTATACTGATCCAGCAGAAGCACGAAACCACTGCTTTCCCAGCCGGAATCGGTCAAATAACGCTCAATTTCAGCCTGATCCAGCGAAACGGTAAGTGTACCCAACGTCTTAAACGTGCTGACATCACGAATCGGTCTAACTAGGGAGATCACTTTCTTAGGACCGTCCGACGTCTGAATCTCATAAAGCGGTGACCACCACTTCGTTGCTGATTTGTATACGGATTCATATTGCTGCAGAAGCGGCTGTAAGCCGGAGTTGGTAATGGTTGTTGTAAAAAGTACAGGATTGCTATTGCTTGGCGTAATCGTAATATTGAGAATGTATTTCTTGGAATACGATAGATTCCATAGAGTTCCGACGATTTGTGAGTAGCTGTTAACATCGCCTTCTTTGCTGTTCAAATAGGTTTGGATATCCTTTTGCCCAATCAAAAAGATCGACGTGTTCTCCACGTCTTGAATGACGAAGTCGAGTTTATCCGTCATCTGCTTCAGGGTGTTCATCCCCGCTTGCTTCGCTTTATCCTCAGTCACGGATGTTGCGATTTGATAGGAAACAATCCCCATAGAAAGCAGCGGGAGCACCACTGCGAATAAAATGAGCAAAGACAGCTTACGTTTCAGTGATTTGGCAAACCAGCGTTTCACGGGGGATCTCTCCTTTACAATTCCAACATCTTTTTTTACATAGTACCAGAGCCCAAACTAAAAATCATACTTTTTTTTAGTTGAACAAACTTTTTGTTTGACATTCATCGTGTTTGTGTTACTATTTTGCTCAGAATAACCTTTCAAGGGGGATAACGGGTGGAATCCATTCAAGATGAATTTGGCTTTTTAACCGATCTGGTGACAGGGCTTGCCGCTCAATTCGGAGATAACTGCGAAGTCGTGCTCCATGATTTGACCGGATCTTACGAAAGTTCCATCGTCGCCATTGCGAACGGTCACATTACAGGACGCAAGGTCGGAGACCCCGGTACGAACCTGGGACTTGAACTGCTGCGTGGCAATCATGTGAACGGCAACAAATACAACTATTTAACACAGACGAAGGACGGACGCATCCTGCGTTCAAGTTCGATGTATATGAAAAATAAGGCAGGACACATCATCGGTTCGCTATGCATTAACTTTGATATTACCGAGCTTATGATTGCAGACAGAACTTTGCAAACGCTCATTAATCCAGGGCAGCAAACGGAAGTAAAGGAATCCTTCGTCACGAGCGTCAGCGATTTGCTGGATGCCCTTATACAAGAGGCTCAAGAGCAAGTCGGCAAGCCTGTAGCTGTGATGACCAAAGAAGACAAAATGCGTATGATTCAGTTGCTGGATGCCAAAGGCGCATTCCTGATCAAAAAAGGCGGAGAGAAGATTTGCGCCTATCTGAATATTTCAAAGTATACCCTTTATAGCCATTTAGAAGAAGGCAAAAGCGCCGCGAAAGAGAGTGAAGCGTGATGACAGAAACCTTAAAAGCCAACGAAACACTGGAAACCTTGGAAACACCGTGCGTAATCATTGATTCCGCGCTTGTCGATCGCAACATCCAAGTGATGGCTGATGCCATTAAGCAGCATCAAGTGAAACTACGTCCGCATGCCAAAACCCATAAGATGCCAGCAATTGCACGTCAACAAATAGAAGCAGGCGCTGTCGGCATCACGGTTGCCAAGATTTCTGAAGCTGAGGTTATGGCAGCGAGTGGCATTAACAATATTTTCGTCGCCTACCCGATCGTGACGCCTAGCAAAATTGAAAGAGCGGTCCGCCTAAGCGAGCAAATCGAGCTGATTATCGGCGTCGACAGCTTGGCAGGCGCACAGCAGCTGGAGCAGATCGCTGCTGTGCACGGCCATTCGCTGCAGGTTCGTTTAGAAATCGACACCGGCTTTCGCAGAACCGGCGTGCTCTATGAGCAGGCCTCTGCGCTTGCGGCGCAAATCGCCCGTATGCCGCACTTGCGGCTAACCGGCATCTACACGTTCCGCGGCTCGTTCCATGCTGGCAAGGCTACGCTTGACGTAGCGGCGGCCGGCCTGGAAGAAGGCACGCTGATGGTGCAGTTGGCCGAGCGTCTTCGTGCCGAGGGCATTGCCATCGTCGATGTTAGCGTCGGCTCTACACCGACAGCCATCTCCGCAGCTGCCGTAGAAGGCGTGACCGAAGTCCGCCCGGGCACCTACGTGTTCCACGACCGGATGCAAGCCCGCCTTGGCGTCTGCGATATCGCAGATTGCGCAGGCAGTGTGCTCGTCACGATCGTCAGCCGCCCCTCCGCTGATCTTATCATCGTGGACGGCGGCAGCAAAACATTCGCTACCGATGTGCAGCCAGGTACAGAACCCCTTCAGCTTCGCGGTTTTGGCCATATTATGAACCTTGAAGACGCGTATCTCGTTCGCTTATCGGAAGAACACGGCATGATTGAACTGGGACCGCTGGCGCAAACAGCCCTCTTGCAAGTCGGCGATAAGCTGCGCATCATCCCTAATCATATTTGCAGCACCGTTAACCTGCACAATCAAGTTGTTATACAACGCGGTCATACCTATGAACGTGTGCCAGTGCTTGCTCGGGGAATGCTAGAGTAATCAATCAGGAGGTGTAGCTATTATGTTGGATCTTATCTTGAAAAATGGCCGGATTGTCGATGGCACAGGCAATCCTTGGTTTGCCGGCGATGTCGCCATTCAAGGCCAAACAATTGTAGCTGTTGGCCAAATTCATGAGGAAGCCGCACAAGTCATCGATGTGCAGCACCAAGTGATTGCCCCTGGCTTTATTGATGGGCATTGTCATTCCGATTTAATGATTTTCGATTATCCGCACAGCGAAATCAAGATGCGCCAAGGCGTCACAACCGAAGTCGTTGGCAACTGCGGCTTGGCACCGGCGCCCTTCGTCCCTGCCCAAGCTGAGCTGCTGCAAAGCTATATTCAGCCTGTCATCGGCCAAACCAAATGGGCTTGGCCATGGGAAACAGTCGGACAATACATGGATGCTGTTGCCGACTCCCGCCCTTCCGAGCACATGGCTACCTATGTAGCCCACGGTGCCCTGCGCATTGCCGTGATGGGCTTTGCCAATCGTCCGGCGACCACACTAGAAGTTGCGCAGATGAAGCAAATCCTGGAAGAGGGCTTAAAGGCCGGGGCGATCGGATTGTCGATCGGACTTCTATACGCTCCTGGCAGCTACACGAGCAAAGAAGAAATCGCTGAGCTATGTTCGGTGCTGCCAGCCTATAACGGTCTCTTCTCCACACATATTCGCGGAGAGGGCAATAATTTGCTGCCATCCGTTCAAGAGGTCATCTGGATTGCTGAGAAAGCCGGCGTTTCGCTGCATATCAGCCATCTTAAAGCAGCGGGCAAACGTAATTGGGGACAAATTGTCGATGCCCTGGAACTTATTGAAGACGCCAGAGCGCGCGGCATGGATGTGACCTGTGACGTATACCCCTACAATGCCGGATCTACAAGTTTGACAACCATTCTACCTCCATGGGTACTGGAAGGCGGTATCGAGAAAGTACTCGATTTGCTGCGCAGTCCTAAGATACGCAGCGTTATCCGTGAGGAGCTAAGTCATGAACAAGTCACTTGGGACAATCTCATTTGCTCCACAGGCTGGCAAAGTGTATTCTTGTCCGCTATGCATACAGAGAAAAACCGTCATCTCGAAGGCAAGCACATCGCCGAAATCAGCGAAATGCGCGGTCAGCATCCAGCGGATTGCATGATGGATCTGCTGTTGGAAGAAGAAGGCCGAATCTCCATTGTCTACTTCCACATGTCCGATGATGATGTGAAGCAAGTCGTTGCCTACGACAAATCACTCATCGCTTCGGATAGTCTTACTTGTGATACAGGTAAACCGCATCCGCGGTTATACGGAACGTTCCCGCGCGTCTTCGCCAAATTTGTGCGCGAGCACCGTGTCCTTACCTTAGAGCAAGCCGTACGCAAAGTGACTTCCTTCCCTGTGCAGCGCTTTAAGCTAGGGAAACGCGGACTCATTGTCCCGGGCTACATCGCCGATGTCACTGTTTTTAACCCAGATACCATTCAAGATCATGCTACGTTCGAGGAACCTAGACTTTATCCAGATGGTATCCCGCACGTTGTGGTGAATGGAAAACTTACCTTGTCTAACGGTGAGCATACCCATGCACGCGAAGGGATATTCATCCGAGCGCAGCACTGCTGCCGTCATTAATCATTTATCCAAATCTACTAACTAATCCGGAGGTTACTACCATGTCCCAAATCGAACAACGCTTATTAGAACTAGGCATCACGCTTCCCCCATCCCCAGAACCGCGTTTCACGTATATTCCTTGCAATCAAACAGGCAATCTGATCTATTTGTCCGGCCAAGACTGCCGCATCAATGGCGATCTGATGTTTGAAGGTAAAGTCGGCCGCGAAGTTACGATCGAGCAAGGCCAAGCTGCAGCTCGTCAAACGATCATCAACTGCTTGGCGGTTATGAAAGGGTACCTGGGCGACCTTGACCGTGTTGTGAAAATCGTGAAAATGCTCGGCTTCGTGAACAGCGCACCTGGTTTCGGCGATCAGCCTTACGTCATCAACGGCGCATCCGATTTGCTCGTCGCTGTGTTCGGCGAACAAGGCAAACACGCTCGTTCCGCGATCGGGACAAGCGATCTGCCCTTTCATACACCAGTCGAAATTGAGCTTATCGTAGAAGTACGCGATTAGGAAAACAGAAAAGGACCTGAGGCTGCTGCCTTAGGTCCTTTTCTATCATCAAACCAACTGCTAAAGGGAGGGAACTACAATCCTTTATTTGTGCCAAAACCCGTCTAAACCCACCACAAAAGGAACTATGGTACGCTATCTATTCAAATCCATGCTTCAAATCGAGCAAACTACTGATATAGCGTATCCTAGTTCCCCTTGAGCATAGAAAGAGACATTCTTGGAGCATATAACGTACTGTAGTTCCCTTTTATCCTGAATATGGCACTCACAAGCATCACGTCCCTACCTGGAATACACTCTGGCTGCTCAACTGCTCTGACCCACAGATCACATCAATCACACACGGAAGCGGCCAATCAGCGTCTGCAAGTCCGCCGCCATGCTGTTCAGCACCGTGGCCGACGAAACAATCTCCTCCATGCTCGCGTATTGCCCCTCGATGTTGGAGGAAACCACACGCGCTCCCGAAGCCGTTTGCCCGGCGACTTCGTCAATCGCCCGGATCACATCCACGGCTGCGCGTGTCTTCTCCGAGATCGACGCCGAGCTGCCGGCGACTTCCGTGATCTGTCTGGCGAGCTCGTCCATCGCCACACGAATGCGCTTGAATGTCATCTGCGCCACGCCGACAACCTCAAGCCCGGTCTCTACCTCGCGGGTTCCCGCCTCGGTAGAGCCAACAACACGTCTGGTCTCCTCCTGAATGCTGGTCACCAGAGCTGCCACATCTTCAGCCGCCGCTCCCGTCTGCATAGACAGCTTGCGGACTTCGTCGGCCACAACCGCGAAACCTTTGCCGGCAGCGCCAGCACGAGCCGCTTCAATAGAAGCATTAAGCGCGAGCATATTCGTTTGTCGCGCAATATTAGCGATCATGCTGTTCGCATGAACGATTTGTTCAGAGCGCTGGCCGAGTCTTTGCACCGATTCGGCCAGTTCTTCCATCTTCTGATGGATGGCATGCATCTGAGCTATCGCTGTCTCAACAGCAGCATTGCCTGCCCCTGCCTCCTGTTGGGCGAGAGAAGACTGTTGGTTCGCGGACTGCGTAACACCGGCAATCTGACTCACAGCTGCCGACATTTCTTCCATGATGGCAACAGCCAAATGAACGCTCCTTACTTGCTCATCCGTACCGATCGAAATATGCTGGACCGTATTTGTAATTCGCTCAGAGGACTCGCTGACATGCTCAGAGTTGCTGCTCAAAGCTGCCGAAGCTGTGGCAACTTGCTGAGCACTGCCGCCTACTTGACTAATTAAGCGATGCAAATTAGCTTTCATTTGGTTAAAAGCGTTAGCCAGATCTCTCAATTCATCACGATTCTTCACTTGAATATCGCTAACGGTTAAGTCGCAGGCAGCGATTCGCTCAGCCGCTCGCACCATGGAACGCATGGGGGTCACGATCATGCGCGACAATACAAGACCCATGGCCAAAGCAAATAGGAATGCCCCCAAGCTAACCCAAATCAGCGTTTGCACCGTCGATTTGACCACATCGTGATTACGTGCAGAAGCATCCTCTTGGGTCAACTTTTCGAGGTCTTCAATTTTCGCAGCAGCCTGCGTTAAGGTTTCTGTCGTAGGGATGGCCCACTGCGTCGCTTCCGCCTTAGCCAAGGTAACATTGCCTTTGTTCGCATACTCTGTTACTTTCTTCACAAGACGTGCAAACGTCATATTGGAATCCATGATAGACTGAATAGCGCTCTGCTCATCTTCGTTAGGGGATAACTCCCCCATCTGGGCAATGACAGCAGCAAGCGCTGCATTCATATCCGTTAAACGCTGCTCCTTCTCCTTGGTCGGATCCAGCACATACCCGAACAGCATGCTGTTCTGCATTTGTGTTTTTTCTTTAATTTCCGAAACAATGCGCAGAATGGAGACATTGTCGCCTAACAGCTTGGCATAGGAGCTGTCCACTTTGTTCAAATAGGTATACGACATGCCGCTGGTCGCAGCCACAAGCAAAGAAACGATGACGAAAGCTCCCACAATTTTGCTTCTCAAAGACAACACCAGCAGCCTTTTCTTCCAAACAGCTACAAAGTTTTTAGACATAGGTAGGCCACCTCTCGTTTAGAAAACGCTTTCAAAAAGGACGCGATAACAGACTGTCCATTAGTTGCGACAGCCTGTTTCACCTCGATATTCAACTTGCCAGCTTACTTCGAGTTCATATATTTGCGCATATCAAACGCTACCGCAGCGACGATGATTACACCTTTAATAATTAGCTGCCAGTAAGGGCTGATCCCAATAAACGTCAAACCGTAGTTGATAACGCTGAAAATCAATACCCCGGCAAGAACGCCCGGCACCGTCCCAATACCACCCGAAGTTGATACACCGCCGACTACACAAGCGGCAATGGCATCAAGCTCGTACATATTCCCATAGTTGTTCGTAGCACCGCCGGTTCTGGCTGCTTCAAGCACCCCGGCTAATCCGTACAAAGCACCTGCAATGGAGTAAATATAGATAAGGTAACGGTTTACGTTAATCCCCGAAACGACTGCTGCGTGAATGTTGCCGCCAATGGCGTACATGTATTTACCGAGCTTCGTTTTGTTGAAAACAATCCAGACAATAATCGATACTACGATAGCAATAATAACAATGTAAGGTAATGAATACGTGGCATCAGATCCAATTGAACCCGTTCCTAGTTTACTGAAGTCAGGTCTCAAACCGCCGATAGGCTGGGACTGATTCGGCTTCATATCGAAGTATAGGGAGTTGATACCGTATACAGCTACCATCGTTCCTAGTGTTGCAATGAATGGTGGAACCCTCAATTTAGCGACTATAATCCCATTGATGAGACCTACCAACAAACCTGCGATAATCGCCAGGATAATTGGAACCAGAAGCGGCAGATGCGGCAGATCCGGGAAGAATCTCCGGCCATATTCCTGCGTTTGCAGCATGGAAGCCGAGATAACGGCAGTCAGACCAACGATCCGTCCGGTCGATAAATCGGTTCCTCCAGTAATTAAGATAAACGCAGCACCCAAGGCGATAATAACGCGTGTAGACGACTGCAGCAAAATATCTCTAAGAATATTCACCGATAAAAAGCGTGGATCATAAATCGCAATTCCGACAACCAGCACGACAAGCACGATGTAGATTGCGTATTTGGTCACGAACCCACTGATGTCTCTGGATTTTATAGTTTCTGTCTTGGTACTCATGGTTTCTTGGCCCCCTCCATTATGCCATGTGCTGTGCAGCAAGGCGCATGATCTCTTCTTCTGTTGCTTTGTTTCCATCTACAATCCCCGTAAGGCGTCCTTCGCACATGACCATGATTCGGTCTGACATCCCGAGAAGTTCAGGCATTTCAGAAGAGATCATGATAATACTTTTTCCCTGCTTGGCAAGATCAGCAATGATGGAGTAAATCTCAAATTTAGCCCCTACGTCGATCCCCCGTGTTGGTTCATCGAGCAAAAGCACATCGGGCTCCGTAAGAAGCCATCTCGCGAGCAGCACTTTTTGTTGGTTACCACCGGACAAATTTTTGATCAAAGCATGCATATTAGGCGTCTTCACCCTAAGCATTTCGATGCTTCGCTCGACTTCGACTTTCCGTTTAGCTTCATTAATGAAGCCTAAGGGATTCATGTATCTGCCCAAATTGGCGATAACCGTGTTTTCCAGTACCGATAATACGGGGAAAATCCCGGTCACACGACGCTCTTCTGTGAGCAGCGCGATTTTATGTTTAATGGCATCAATCGGTGATTTGAGCTTAACCGGCTTTCCGTTCATCGCAATGCTGCCGGAAGCTATGCCTCTCATCCCGAACAAAGCTTCAATCAGTTCTGTACGTTGCGCCCCGACAAGTCCACCCACGCCGAGGATTTCACCTTTGCGAAGATCAAAGGAGACATTCTTAAACGATTTGGGAATGACAGACGTCAATCCGTCAACCTTCATTAATACACCGTTAGGCACATTGTGACGCTCAGGAAAACGCTCTTTCAGATCACGTCCAACCATCTTGGAGATGATCATATCTGTTGTTAAATCGGCGGATGGCCAGGTCCCAATCTTCGTTCCGTCACGCATAATTGTAACTTCATCCGAAATCTCAAGAATTTCTTCCATTTTATGTGAAATATAGATGATCGAAACGCCACGACTTCTCAGGTCGCGAATGATGCGAAACAACTGCTCAACTTCATTGCCTGTCAACGACGATGTCGGCTCATCCATAACAATGACTTTCGAATTAAAAGAAACGGCCTTGGCAATTTCAATGGATTGCACTTTGGAAACCGATAACGTTCCCACTAGCGTATCCGGCTTAATATCCATTTGGAGTTGATTGAACAGGTTCTCTGTATCTTTACGCATCTTCTTGTGATCCACTAATTTCAAAGGTCCGATCCCTTTAAGCGGAAAACGTCCTAACCAAATGTTCTCCATCACATTGCGATGAGGAACCGGGTGAAGCTCTTGATGAATCATGGAAATGCCGCTTGATAAAGCAATCTTGGAATTATGAATGGAAACGATTTCGCCATTCAGCTTGATTTCTCCGCCATCCGGTTTATAAATACCGAACAAGCATTTCATTAACGTTGATTTCCCAGCCCCGTTCTCTCCCATCAGTGCATGTACGCTGCCTGGGCGAACTTGGAGGGTGACGTTATCCAGCGCCTTAACGCCAGGGAACTCTTTGGATATTTGATTCATTTCCAGTAAATAGTCTGCAGTCATGGTAACTCCCCCTACCAGCTCACGATAATCCCCACAAAGTGAAGCCTTTCTTCGAAGCTTTAGTCTCTTAGCCTTTGCACGGATTCCCAAATAAGGAAGGCAAGAGCTTGACGCTGCTGCTCTTGCCCGCTTCACTCTGGATTACTTCGCTTCGCTCATGTTCTCTTTTGTAATCTTTTTGTAGGAAATCCATACATACTTACCGTCAGTTACATCATAGCCAGTTGTTTCTTTGCTAGGCGTTTTGCCGTTAGCCAGAGCCGTTGCTACGTTCGTCGTTGCTGCGCCTTGGTTCTTCGCATCGTTCAGAACTGTTCCGAGCAACGTGCCATCGCTAAGTGCTTGCAGCGCAGGAGCTGTAGCATCTACACCAACAACGGGCAGGAATTTATTGTCTTTGAAATAACCTTTTGCTTTCAAAGCTTCGATCGCGCCAAGCGCCATATCATCGTTGTTCGCAAGAACAGCTTCGATTTTGCTTTCGCTGGAAGCTAAGAACGCCGCCATTTTCTCTTGACCTTTAACGCGGTCCCACATCGCTGTATCTTCTGCTACTTTTTCTACACCCAGACCAGCATCTGTGATCGCTTGGATGGAGAATTTCGTACGAAGCTCAGCATCTTGATGTCCTGGCTCGCCTTTAAGCATGACGTATTGGATTTTACCGTCTTTATTTTTGTCCGCTTCCGGATGAGCTTTGAAGTAATCAACCAACAATTGGCCTTCCATTGTACCGGATTGTTCCGCTTTTGCTCCTACGTAGTAAACTTTATCCCATTTCTTCATGTCATCAGCCAAAGGCTCACGGTTCAAGAAGACGACTGGCACGTTCGCTGCTTTGGCTTTATCGATGATAACGCCTGCTGCCGTACGGTCAACTGCGTTGATCGCTAGAGCGTTTACTTTTTTCGTGATGAAAAGGTCAACTTTATCATTTTGCGTTGGTTGAGAGTTTTGACTGTCAACGATATCGACCGTTGCTTTGTCTTTCGCCGCATCCGCGATCGCTGCGCGAACACCGGACATGAAAGTATCATCAAATTTATAGATCGCTACACCGATATTTGGTTTTTTACCTGTGTCAGCTGCTTTAGGCGTTGCTGTCGCTGCTGCACCTGTAGAAGCTGCCGGAGCTGGTGTTGCTGTTTCTGTTTTATTACCGCAGCCTACGACGGTTGCAACCAGCGCGCCTGCCACTGCTAGAGTAAGAAGTTTTTTCAAAGTAAGACCCTCCCTAAAAGGTTGTTTGTTTGGTTTGTTTACATTTCTAACTATAAACTTTCGCGTGTTCAAAACAAATGCAATATCCTCACATGTTCTATCGAAATTCTCATCACTTTATAAACGGAAATAACAGCTTCTGATTGTCCGACCAGAACATATTCGTCAGGTCAATCGCTCGAATGCCTGTATCCACGCGGCTTGGGACCTTCTTCCCCTTGGCAGCTTCGACCGCATTCTTCACGCCCAAATACCCGATGCTGAACGGATTCTGAATAATCGTCGCTTGGATGACGCCTTCTTGCAGCAGCTCCAATTCTTCCGATGTGCTGTCGAAAGTAATAATCTTGATCTTGTCCTGCAAATTCAATTGTTGGACTGCATCCGCCACGCCAATCGAAGATATTTCATTCAAGGCAACAATTCCGTCCAAATCCGGATATTTGGCGACGATGTTCTGCGTCATCTGGGCGGCAAGCTCCCGGTCTGTCAGACTATACACTTTATCAATGACACGAACGTCCGGATATTGGGCGATCTCGTCCAAAAGACCCTGTTCACGAAGCTCCGTATTGCGCTCTCCTTGCTTAAAGCTGACAATCGCAATCTGCCCGCTCGTTCCAGCGAGTTTAATGAGCTGTTTGCCGGCCAACTGTCCCGCCTCATAATTATTAGCGCCAATAAAGCTCTTCGCTTTGCGTGACTCCACTTCGGAATCAATCGTTATAACCGGTATGCCGAAAGCGTTCGCATCTTCCACAACCTGAGACAATTCTCTGTAATCGTTAGCCGCGAGAACAATCGCGTCCGGTCTGCTGCTAATGGATTGCTCCATCAAAGCAATCTGACCCTTCACATCCGCCTCATCACCTGGTGCGCGGAAATCCAGGGCGACATCGAATTCCTTCGCCGCCACTTCGGCCCCCATCTTCACTGTCTTCCAATAATCGCCGTTTTGGCTTCTAAGCACGACTTCCAAGTGCCTCTTTTGCTCGGCTGGCGTCATCTCGTCTTGTCTGGAGCAGGAGGATACGGAGACGACAGCAATCAGGATGGCAAAAAGCAGGGGTCCTAGTTTCATTGTTTTAACCATCGTATCTCCTTCCTATTCAACATAAGGTCTAATCGTCGAGCCTGCTGCATCACGGCTGCACCTTCTCGGCAGGAATCCAGATCTTCACCAGCGTCCCTTCCTCCAGCTCACTTTCGACCGTAACTCCGTAATCGGATCCAAAATAAAGCTGAATTCGCTCATGCACATTGCGCAGCCCGACACCGGAGCCTTTATCGCTTTTCACCTGACCGGAGAGAATATTCTTCAGCGTTTCTTCCGACATGCCGACCCCGTTATCGCGAATTTGAAATAGGATGCGCTCCTCCTGCCTGCTCGCCGTTATGTGAATATGACCTTTATCCACCATATATTCGATCCCGTGATACAACGCATTTTCCACAAATGGCTGCAAAATCAACTTCAGGGTCTGGTACTCCAGAATCTCGTTATCCACCTTAATGTCGTAATCAAACTTATCCTTATAGCGCATCTTCTGGATGATCAAATAATTGCGGATATGCTCAATCTCTTCCCCGATCGTAATGATGTTCTTCCCTTTGCTGAGGGATATCCGAAAGAATTTGGACAACGAAGTAATCGTCGTCACAACCTCCTCATTCTTGCCATTGCCCACCATCCGCACGACCGAATTGAGTGTATTGTATAAAAAATGCGGATTAATCTGCGATTGCAGAACCTCCAGCTCATTTTTTCGTTTCGTCTCCTGCTCATGGATGCTTTGATCCATCAGTTCTCGAACCCGTGAAACCATCAGGTTGAATCTGCGTGAAAGCTGCTCCACTTCATCGGCTCCGCGAACATGAATATATGTATCGAAGTGTCCCTTCTCCACCATTTCCATCGACTTCTTCAACCGCTTGATCGGCTTGGAAATCCGAGCGGACATGAAAGAAGAGATCAGTAAAATAAAGATAAGCACAATAACCAGCAGCCAAATCATGAATGTACTGACTTCCTTGCGGGTCGTCATCATTTCATCGAGATAAGAGACCCCAATAATTTTCCACCCGATGTTATTGACGGTTCTGACCACATTAAGCCGGGGCTCGCCTTCGCTGACGTCCATATATTTGCCATAAGAGAATTTAAGCGCTTGTTCGACATTTTCATATTTCAAGCCAATATAAATGAGCTGCTGCTGCGGATGGTACACAATGTTTCCCGCGGAGTCATCGATAATGTACACGTATCCCTTCTTGCCCAAAGACACAGTGCGAAACACATCATCCAACGTCTTGAAATTAATGTCTACGAGCAAGACCGCATCCTCCCATTTCCCATTTTGCATAATGGAAACCCCTTTGCTCATCGAAACCACCCATTTGTAGGGGTCCTTGAACAAGTTCTGGATATGCGGCAGGGAGAATGTCAGATGGTTGGGATTATCAAGCGCAGAACGAAACCACGACTGCTCGAGCAGCCGCGTATTCTTGCGCATTTCTGTTGTGTGAATGCCCGTCACAAGTCCACCATCAGCCGTAAATAGATTGATCGAGACGATATCCTCCCTTGTGCTGGCGATCGTCTCCAACTGCTCAAGCAATTTATCCGTCGGAATACCGCGGCTCTTGGCAATCTTGGCATCGACCACTTCGAACGTATCCGCCATGCCTTTAATATAATTTTCCAGGTTGAGCTGCACCTGTTCGATGACTTGCTGTGTACTCAGGAATGCATTTTCTTCCGCTGTTGTGGAGAATTTATTGTACAACACGAGGGAAACGACCAGCATGACGACCACCGTAATCAAAATAAACGACATCGTAATCGTAAATTGAATGCTCTTCACTCTCAGCGTATCCATCAGCACATCATACAAGGTTTGGAAAAGCTCTTTCACTTTCCGCCTCAAGCTGTCACCCCCATTCTAGAGCCCCTGTATTACTCTGCATTCGAGCTGTTATTGCGATATTCTTTGGGCGAAACCCCCACATTTTTGCGGAATGAGAAGCTGAAATAATTCGCATCGGCATAGCCCACCTTCTCAGCAATCTCCAAAGCCTTCATATCAGTCGTCCGCAACAGCTCCTTAGCGGCTTCCATCCGAATATGATTGAGATAGTTCACGAACGTCATTTTGGTCTCTTTTTTGAAAATACTGCTGAAATAGCCCGCGCTGATATGCAGGTGACCACACACTTTATTAATCGTAATATCCCCTTCATGGTAGTTGCTCTTCGTATAGTCTTTGGCCATTTCGACCAAGTTCTTATACGTATACTGGCGATCCGTCGCAATATGCGTCATCATTTTCGCACACAAATCGACCAACCACATCTTCGCTTCCTCGAGCGAGGTGAATTTATTAATCTCTGTAAAAGGAACGAAGTTATCGCCGAATACCTCGTCAACATTCAAGTTGGAGTCCTTCGCTGCTTTCAGGATGCAGGTCAGAATTTCGAGCAGATAGATTTGATAATCCTTAACGGAAACACCACCCTCAATGCCTTGAAAGAGCTCGTCCATCGTTTCCCGAATCTCCGCGGCCGTCCCCACCTTAATACAGCGGGTCAAAGCGTGTTCTTTCACATCATCGAAGCGAATCTTATCCACTGTTCGTTTCTCTACATCATCGATGCAGATCATTCGGTTATTGCCCAGAATAAGTCGGTAATCCAGCGCAAGGACCGCATCTTCATACGAATAGCTGATGTTGGTGATTTCATTCATCACCGTGCCAATTCCTACCGTCAGCGTAAATTTCAAATATTTCTCCACGCTCTGCCGGACTTCTTCCAGCACCTTCATTGTTTCCTGCAGCGCAGTTGCTCTATCCCTGCTTTCTCTCAATGCTAGAACAACGACCTCATCGTTATGCATAAAAACAAGGCCAAGCCCCCGCTTCTCGGCAATTTCCTCTGTAATATTCAGCAGGGCAAAATATTTCAACGCCTGATCCTCGGAATACTTGAGAGAAACTGATTTCGCCAACTCGCTGCGATTCTCCAGATCATCTTCCTGAATAAGCACCCCGTCAATGCTGAGAACGGCTGCGATAAATCCTTGGCCACTCAGATCAATCCCATAGTTCGCTGCTTTCTCATAGACTTCATCCCGCGGAAGTTTACGGTTCATTAACGTCGCTAAGAAATTTTCTTTCAGCACTGGCATGCTTTTGCGGTAATGCTCCTTCAGGAGCTGAACGTCTTCCCGATGAGCTACTTCCTCCTGAATTTGCGCTTTCACTTTCAATAAAGCATTAACCAACTCCTGCGCCGAAAAAGGCTTGAGCACATATTCATCAATGTGCAGCTTAATCGCCCTTTGGGCATATTCGAACTCATCGTGCCCCGTCAAGATAATGAGCTTAATCGTGGGAAAACGCTCGCGAATAGCCTCAGCAAGTTGAAGCCCGTTCATGAACGGCATCTGAATGTCTGTCACAACCACGTCCGGCTGCAAACGCTCTACCATTTCCAGCGCTTCTCTCCCATTCTCTGCTTTCTCTATCACTTCCAAGCCAATCGCTTCCCAGTTGATTTCACGCACAACGCCTTCGCGCACATCCTCTTCGTCATCCACTACTAACAGCTTATACATAATCGACCTCCCATGAAGCTCTGATTTTATTCAAATTTTTTCCTTTTAAGTGTCTTTTTTCACCATCATTGTACTAACTGCCTCTCGATTACACAACTAGCTAATACGCGATTGAGGAAATAATGGTAAAATTCACCTGATCTCTGTTAAAATCAAGAAGATAACTATGCCCTTCATTCCTATCTAAATAAAACTGATTCTTCCCCATGCCTAGGAGGTAACGACTTTGGATTTAACGCCAATCAAACGCATCGCTTCCCTTATACAAGACAATGTTAGCAAAGTCATTGTCGGTAAAGACGATACCGTCGAACTGATGGTCATCGCCCTTATCGCCTCGGGTCATGTCCTTTTGGAGGATGTTCCCGGCACTGGCAAAACGCAGCTCGCCAAAGCGCTCGCCCGCTCCCTGGACGGCACCATGAAGCGCATTCAGTTCACGCCTGATCTGCTGCCGTCCGATGTAAGCGGCATCAATTTCTTCAACCAGAAGCTGGGCGACTTCGAATTCCGCCCTGGACCGCTGTTCGCTCACATCGTGCTCGCCGATGAGATTAACCGCGCGACCCCGCGCACGCAGTCCAGCCTGCTCGAAAGCATGGAGGAACGCCAAGTGAGCATCGACGGGGAAACCCGCAAACTCGAGGCGCCGTTCCTCGTCATTGCGACGCAGAACCCCGTCGAGAATCAGGGGACGTTCCCGCTGCCGGAAGCGCAGCTTGACCGCTTCCTGATGAAGCTCTCTCTCGGCTATCCAACCGCCGCCGAGCAGTTCTTGATCCTGCAGCGATACCGGCAGCAGGATCCGCTGGATCAGCTTCTGCCGGTCGTCAGGCGCGCCGAGCTGCTCGAAGCCCAGCATCTCTTCACGCAGGTGCGCGTCAGCGACGAGCTGCTGCACTACATCGTGCAGCTCGCGGAGGCGACGCGCTCGCATGCCGACAGCGCGCTTGGCGTCAGCCCGCGCGGCGTACGCGCCTTGATGAAGTCGGCGCAGGTGTACGCGGCGCTGCGCGACCGCGACTACGTGCTGCCTGACGACATCAAGGCGTTGGCGAAGCCCGTGTGGGCGCATCGCATCATGCTGCGCACACGCTCGCGCCAACAGGACCTGCAGGTGCATACGCTGCTGTCCAGCATTCTTGCCGTTACCCCCGTTCCTACGGAAGTGAAGCTGGGGTAGCCGATGGGAATAAGCTGGATTCTCGTCATCGCTGTCGCTCTGTACGTTCTCCAGCATATGTTCATGGCCCGCCTCGGATTTCGCGGGCTGCGCATTGCACGAGCCTTCAACAAAACCCATTGCCATGTGGGAGATGACATCGAGATGATCGAAACGATCGTCAATCGCAAGCTCATTCCTCTCCCCTGGCTGCGCTTAGAATCAACGATCCACGCGGGACTGCATTTTGCGAAGCAAAGCAATCTGGAAGTGAGCAGTGGGACCATTTTCCAGAATCATCGCAGTTTATTCAGCCTCATGCCTTACACGCGAATTGTCCGTCGCCACCGGGTGAAGGCGGCCAAACGAGGCTGGTATAAGCTCGAAACCGTGGCTGCATCCATCGGCGATTTCGTGGGGATGGCGGCGGCGACACGAACGCATCGCTTCGAGCTGGAACTGCTCGTCTATCCGCGCCTCGTGAGCCGAGAGGACATTCCCCTCGTCTCCAGCCGCTGGCAGGGAGATGTTACAGTCAAACGATGGATCATGCCAGACCCGTTTCTTGTTTCGGGTGTGCGTGACTATCGTTTCGGAGATACAATGAACAGCATTCACTGGAAAGCCACTGCTCGCAGCCAAAGACTACAGGTATACAACCGTGAATTCACCGCAGATCCTCGCTTGCTGATCATCGTGAATACACAAGTCACCGAGACCATGTGGGACGCGGTGAGTGATCCGGAGCTCGTGGAGAAAGGCTTGTCCTATGCCGCTACGCTCGCCGAATATGCCGTCAGCCAAGGAGTCCCCGTTGGTTTCGGCTATAATGGCTCATTGGTTGGGCAACCGGGCGTGCCCATTTATATGACTCCTGAGGGCGGGACTGCTCACTTGGAGTACCTTTTCGAAACGATGGCGAAGCTGGCCGTCTCCTGCACTCGCTCGTGCAGCAACTTTCTCGATCTGGAAGTTGAACAAGTAGGAACTGCCATGGATATTATCCTGTTGACCGCGTTCGTTTCACCTGATATGGAAGAAAGCATAGAGCGGTTGGAAGCGCTAGGTCACTCGGTCTTTCTCGTGCCCTTGCAGCATCATCTGCTACCTCAAACTGAACAGGAGGCGAATGCAGCCGATGACTACCCCCATTCCAACGCCACCTCAGGGAGCTGATCAGTCTCTATGGCTTAGAAACCTCGGCTCTGCGTTCTTGTTCGGTGGATTTGAGCTGATACTCTTCTATCCGCTTGTTGTGCTGATTCATCTCTATGGCTCTGTGACTCCTTTATGGACATCCTGTTTGCAATTCTGGCTGAGCTTTGTTCTTGGAAGTTTTCTTGGACGTGTACGCTGGGTTAATCGCCTAATTTATGAAATAGCTTCTAGTGTCCTCGTAGGCTGTATCATGTCCTTCCTGATCCAAGGGACCGACTGGCACAGCTGGTTGTTCGCGGTGATCGGCACTATCGTCGCTTATCGTGGGCTGCGCAGCGCTAAGGAAGGGTGGGAGGCTATCTTCCCGGTGGCGACCTTTGTTGTCGCAGGGATGATTTATTTGGCGGGTGTGCCGATTATGGGGCGCATCGTCAGTTTCCAGCCCTATATGGTCGGGCTGAACGGCTTCGGATTCTGTTCGTTAATCCTATTTTTCTTCACGACGAATCGCGCTCAGCTTCTAAACGCAACGTTGGCGAGCTCCGAGCGTGCGGCGGCATCCTCCCTCTCGACTACCGTCAAACGTTCCAGCCGTATCTGGTTAATCACCTTCATTGTTCTGATTGTCGCCGTCGCTTACTTTAGGCAAATTCAGCACGCTATACTGGCCTTTCTCCGAGGAGCCATCCTCTGGATGCTCGAGCTGTTTCGATCGGATGCTCCGGAAAACCCGCCGGAACCTAGTCCATCTGCTCCGCCTCCTGTTCTTCCACCGGCTGAACCTGCCGGCGATCCGAGTTGGCTGAGCATCCTGATGCACTACGTGCAGGTCATTGTCGGTTATCTGCTTGTCCTTGCCTTTATCCTGTTCGTTCTCTACCTGATCGTCTCCAAGCTTGCACCGCTTGCAGCCTCACTGCTGCGGCGCTTAATGAACCGCTCGCTTAGCCAGCAGCAAGGCGCGGATGTCGAGGGCTTCACCGATGAGAAAGAGAACCTTCTCACTTGGCAAGAGCTGCCCCGCCTGTGGAGGCAGCAAGCGATGAATCGCAGAGCGCAGAACAAATCCGCTGCCAAGTGGGCCCAGTTGCCCAATAACCAAGAGCGCATCCGCCTGCTCTATCGCATCGTGATGCGGCAGGCAGCCAAAAGTGGATATTCGTACAAGAAAGCTCTCACGCCTAATGAGACAGAGCTTGATCTTCGCAGCATCGATCGGCTGCCTGACCAAACCATCCAAGCGGTCACGTCTGTTTATAACAAGATTCGCTATGGCAATGAGGATATCTCCGATCAGGAGCTCGACCAACTGCTTCGAACGATTGATCCCGGCATTCGCAATCAAGTGAAGTGATGCTATCGCCAATGTATGGCGCCAGGCTGATTTTTCCGTTTTCTGAAAAATCATGCACATCTTTTCATCCACAGGCATATAGATAATTGTTTGAATACATTCGACTGAGGTGGTTTTGAGATGTTAGCATTAAAAACTGGCTGCGAAAGACATGAAGTTGTTCAAACTTTATGTGAAATGGGATTGGATCAAATCGCAAAATGGATTATGGTACTACCTGAAGACAGGTGGGAAAACATGTTTCTTTCTACATGGCCAACACTTGCCAAAAAATGCGGCTTCAACAGGTAAGCTGCTTTTACATAAACAGAGGATAGGCCTACCCACCCTAACGCTCCTTGCGCTCGCTGCAGGGAGCGCTTTTTTTCTCGAGCACATCGGTGTGCGAATTGCTGGCATGCCTTCTTGCTGATGTGGCCTACTTGCTGGTGTGCCCTACTTGCTGATATGCCCTACTTGCCCGATGACCATCTTTTTAATTTCGGAATATTTCTCGTAAAGAGCCCCGTCAGAATCCTTGGGAACCCGAACTCGACAAGCTTCTGTTTCACCCGTTCCTTCATTTGCTCAGCCGTAAGATCAGGCAGCGTGAACTCCCCGTTCTCATAGCAGTGACTGCAATAGACTTTACTCTTGGCTCCTGATTTCTCAGTTCCCCCGCCCTGTTCATCACGGGCCAAAGGCATCCCGCAGCTTTGACAATTTTTATAAACAGCATCCATCTTTGAAATCCCCCTTGCAAGCTTTTCTCTTTATCATAACAAGAATGCTTACAGATGCAATGTCAAAAGCTTGCAGCGCTCATCTTTCAAGCGCTTACAGGGAAGGAATTCAGCTACTCCAGCGCGAATAATATAGATATCGTACAATCTAAGGAGGAGCAATTGTGAAGCCCGTTACAGTCAAAGATTTGGTTGAGCGCTTTTCGCTCGAGGTACTTGCCGGACATTCGGAACTGCACCGTCCGATTACCAAAACGAAGGCACATCGCCCCGGACTCGAGTTTGTGGGATACTTCGAATACTTCCCCCAAGCCCATGTTCAGCTTTTAGGCCGGAAAGAAATCACCTATTTGCATAAACTTAGTGAAAATGAACGAAATCTTCATATCGGTAATATTGTCAAATATCACCCGCCTTGTTTCGTTGTCACCAGAAACCAAGAGGGCTTGAAATATTTAACCAAATATTGCGAAGAAGAACACATCCCTCTGCTCCGCACAGCTGCTCCTACGAGCAAGTTTCAAGATTTGGTTGATTTGTATTTGAGCAAATCCTTGGCCCAAGAAATCGCGGTTCACGGCGTCTGCGTCAACGTATCCGGCATCGGCATTCTGCTGCGCGGCAAATCGGGCGTGGGCAAAAGCGAAACCGCTCATACGCTGATTCACCGGGGGCATCGTCTCGTTGCGGATGATATCGTCGTACTCAAGAAAATCAGCCCAGAGACGCTCCTCGGCACCCATAACGGGAAGACCAAGGAATTCCTGGCGCTGCGCAGCATCGGCCTCGTCAACGTTTCGAGACTGTATGGCCGGAAAGCTTTTCAAGACGAGACGAGGATCGTGCTAGACATCGAATTGACCAAATGGCAAGAGCATGCGCTCAACAACGATCTGGAGCTAGAACCTAAGTTCACGGAGTATATGGATATCAAAATCCCCCATATCGAGATTCAGCTGCAGCCTGGGCGCGATGTTGCCGGGCTCGTTGAAGCCGCCGCCAACAACTGGTATTTGCGCCAGCAAGGCTACAGCGCAGCTGAAGAATTCATGCAGCGGCTGCAGAACAGCAATGACTAAAGATACGAGCCTCCAGAGACTTTAATTGCTGAAAAAGAGCTGCTTCTTGCGCGCATAAGAGCTCTTAGCGGCTCTTATTTATCGGAATACAAGAATAACCCAGCCTGCGGCTAGGTCATCAAGTCCATGCACCTTCACAATTTTCCTTACGAACTCAATACCCTTTATTCGGCCAAAATCGCTCATTCTGAAAATCTAATGAATTCCAGAGGCGCTATTTGAAGAAATTGATACCCATTCGGCCAATAAAGTGCCGGGTAACGCCAATCCAGTTCATTAAATCTCCAAAGTAGCCATTTTCTCGTCTATAAGCATCCTACAGTTCATTAGATGCCACTCAAGACCGAAAACCTCCAAAGCAAAGAGGCCTGCGGTGGACGTCAACTAAAAAGGGAGTCCCCCTTAAATCCACCCCAAAATTTATACTATCTAAGAAAGAGATAGGGCTGTTCTCCAGGTTTATTACCTTGAGAGACAGCCCTTTCTTCTTTTCCTCCGCTGCCAGCTCTTAGGCGTGGTACCGCCCCAAATCGGGATCAAGAGTCGAAACCTGTAAGCGGAGGTGTTTCTTATGCGCAAACGAGTATCCATCATTCTCATATCCGTCACCCTGGCAGCTGTTATGCTTTACGGATGGACCGCCTATGCGGCAACTTCGCCAACCCAAATCACATCTACGTCCACAAAGGGGACGTTCACTTCTGTCGATTCAGCTACCATCAAGTTATCCACAGATACTGTAGAGCAAACCGTCCCACTGGCCAAATCGGTCTGGGTTTACCGAAATGAGCACAAGGCTCAACTTACTGATTTAGTGGCAGGCGATCAGATCGAGCTCATCCTGAACAGCAAGCAGCAAGCAGCCTATATCAAAGCGACTTCTGCCAATGCAGCCAAACCTGATGCAGCAGCGTCAGGAACAGCGAATTCTACGGCTTCACCAACAGCACAACCTACAGCCGCACCGTCGCCTACACCGCTTCCTGCGGGAACGCCAGAACCAACACCGCAAGGGGCAGCTGCTAAACCTGTGGCGCCTGCACAACCTGAGCGGAATCATGAAGTTTATCCTAATCTGGAAGGTATGGATGTGTCCGTGGATGGCAAGCACTTTAAGCTTCATATCCGCCAATCCCAAGGACCTCATGGCAGCTTGTATGATCTAAACATTAAACCAGAAGATGCCGGAACGATTCATCTAAGTGGAGATCAAGCAGCAGCCTGGATCCGCGAGCTGCTCGCCTCTATCGATCTCAAATCATCTGACGCTAAACAGACTCTCGCTGCGCAGCTGGCTCAGCATTATGGTTTGGATGCGAGCAAACTGACTATCCAAATGAAAACCCAATGGAAGCCGGACCAAGCGCCTGCTGCCAAGAAATATGATGATCGCAAGGATAAGAACAAAGATAAAGATAAGGACAAGGAAGAAACCCACAAAAAAAACGTTAACCCACGTGGCGATGTTCAGCGCAATTCAGATCGCTAAAGCTCCTTCCACATACAGGCAGGACTTCAGGTTTTCACTCCTTCCACAAACAGGCAGGTCCTTCAGGTTTTCACACCTTTCGCAATAGGCAGGCCTTCAAGTTTTCACTCCTTCCACAAAAAGGCAGGCCCTTCAGGTATTATTACCTTCCGGTCCTGCCTCTTCCTCATTTCTTCTTCCCCTTCTCATGCCCGTGACCAGGCGGCTTCTTCTCTTCCTTCACGGGTTTTTCTGCCTCCACCTGCTCATCCTTCACGTCCAGAGACTCACCGCTTATACGTGGTACATCAAACGGAACAATCGGCGCTCCCGCCAATGCTCGCTCCATCATCTCACGAAACATTACCGCTGGTACTGCACCGCCTGAGGTCGTTAGATAATGCGTCTTGTCCGTACGATCATAGCCAACCCATACGGCAGCTGTAAGCTCTGGTGTGTACCCAACGAACCAGGCATCCTTCGCACTGCCGCTGCCCACCCCTTCGAACTCCTTCGTCTGTGGCAGCTGCGTAGTACCGGATTTCCCCGCTACAGGGCGGTTCATCGCTGCATTCTTGCCTGTTCCCTGGACCACAGCTGCCTGCAGCATCGAGGTCATCGCATTTGCTGTACCAGCCTGCATCACAGAGACCGCCTTAGAACTGCGCGCAACTAAAACGTGACCGCTCTTCGTTTCAATCTTCGTAATGGTATGTGCTTGATGCAGCATCCCTTTATTCGCGAACGCACTGAAGGCTTGCGCCATCTGAAGCGGCGATACCCCTGTGGATAACCCTCCTAGCGCGATACCAAGTTGTCTATCCTCTTTGGGCAGCGGAATCCCCAGTGCTTTGGCGAATTGCAGTCCACGATCAATGCCTATCTCATGAAGGAGCCATACAGCCGGCACATTCCAGGACGAAATGATCGCCTCCTGCATCGTCACTTGCCCACGTGTTTGATGATCCCAATCCTGTGGTTGATAACCTTCAATGTTGAGGGGGCCGTCGAATAAGGCAGAATTAGGATTGTAGCCATTCTCTAAAGCCGGACCATAGACAGCAATAGGTTTAAAAGCAGATCCTGGTTGCCTCTTTAGCTGAGTTGCATGACTAAAACCACGAAATACCTCTTCCCCACGACCTCCCGCCAAAGCGCGAATGCCTCCTGTTTGCTGATAAAGGATGACCGCACCGCTTTGAATACGTTGATCCGGCTGACTTGCCGGGAACAGACTTTCGTTCTGATATACTTCCGCAACTGCGTTCTGAACGACGGGATCCAGCTCGGTTGTAATGCGCAGTCCTCCTGTGAGCAGTTGCTCCTCTGTGAAGCCATATGTCTGCACAGCCTCGCGAATAACTTCATCCACATAAGCTGGATAGCGCCCCTTCAGATCATTCCCATTATCTGATTTCATGACGCCTAGCGGAGCTGCCTTCGCTTTCTCGTAAGCTTCAATTGAAATCACATCTTCATCGCGCATCAGCATCAGCACTGTATTTCGCCGCTCGAGTGCCTGATTCTCATCCTGAAACGGGGAGTATCTGCTAGGAGCCTTAGGTAGTGCTGCTAGTACTGCAGCCTCCGGCAAGCTTAGCTCTTGCACATTTTTGTTAAAATACGTCCTCGAGGCCCCCTGCACACCCCAGCTCCCTTCTCCAAAATAAATACGATTAAGATACATTCCCAAAATCTCATCTTTCCCGAATGTCCTATCTATTTTGATCGCATAAGCCGCTTCTTTCAGTTTACGACCAAGCGTTTTGTCTGCACTTAGAAATAAATTGCGGGCAAGCTGCTGTGTAATCGTACTGGCCCCCTCGGAATAGCCGCCCTTCACTACATCGCGGGCAATCGCACGTACAATGGACTTCATATCAATCCCCGAATGCGAATAAAATCTTCGGTCTTCCACGGCTACAATCGCATCGGTCAACACTTTGGGCATTTGTGAAATCGGTACAGGCTCAATCTTCGAACTCGATAGCTGTGCTGCCGCTTGACCGTCCTTATCCAGCACGAGCGTTGCCTCCGGAAGCGGTTGATTAATAAGTGATACATCGAGCCCGCGAATATACACATAACAAGCCACGAATAGGCCTAGGCACCCGACAATAACGATTCCACCACTCCATTGCCAGAATCGTTTTCTTTTCCAAAATGACTGCTTCATCCAACCTTCCCCCTTATATCACTTATAGATATTCGCAGGATTTGCAAGGTTAGCGACGCATCACCAAAAAACGCGCCTTCTCCCATTGGGAAAAGACGCGTTTGCTTCTTTCAGGCTATTGAAGTCGGCGCTTGATCAAAAGGCAATACCAAATCCCGCGTTAAATATCTTTGATGCCCCGCTGCTCGAAAACGGTCATGACCTGCGTCATGGCACTGCATGCTTTGGGGAAACCCACATAGGCAGCGCTATGAATAACTAGCTCTACAATCTCTTTGGGTGTTAGTCCGACATTCAGGGCAGCATTCAAGTGAAAAGGCATTTGCTCAAAAGCTCCCTGGGTAATTAACGCCGTTAACGTAATGAGTTCTCTTTGCTTGTAATCCAGCGCTTCGCGAGAATAAATTTCTCCAAAGCCAAAAGAAACAAGAAAATCAGCGAAATCTGGGTAAAATTTTTCAAAAGCCCCGATCGCTTTTAAACCTGGTTCGCCAACCATGTCATTCAAAACTTCAATGCCTTTATTATAGCTTTCCGGATTTCTACTCATCGCTATCCCCTCTTTGCCGTTGGTGGAAGTTCTAAAGGATCAACAATAACTTCAATGACAACGGTTGTATTGGCTGTTTGCGCTTGACGAATGGCGTCTTCCAACTCTTGTGCAGTTGTACACTTGAAGGCGAGCGCCCCCATGGATTCCGCATACTTTTGAGCGTCTAGCATCGTTCTATATACGGTGCCGATAGCTTTCCCTAAGTGCAGTGTCATCCCGTTATCTACCATATCGATTTTCCCATTATTGAACACCACAAAAATAACATTAGCTCCATAATTAACAGCTGTTGAAATCTCCGAACCATGCATAAACGTGCATCCATCGCCGGTTAAGCAGACAATTTTGGCATCCGGCTTTGCCAGTTTGGCGCCAATTGCATACCCAATCGCATGGCCCATGGTTCCGAACACATCATCAAAATAGAAGGTTCCGGGTCTCTTCACTTCATAATTCTGGATCGCATAAAACGTATGACTGCCATCATCGCCAAAAATGACCGTGTCTTCATCGAATGTTGCGCTCATAACCTTAGCTGCTTCCGCCGCTCTTATGGGAGACTTACTCTCTATGTAAGATTCAATGCCTTTATACTTGTCCATATCAAAAGGCTTTTTAATGATTTCTTTATAATCTAGTTTATCAAAAAGTGCAAGAAGATTGGTTTTGATGTCACCCAGAATCGGCAGCGTTTCGACCTGAATGGTTTTACCTATAAATGTTTGATCATAATCAAAATGAATTATTTTTTTGGGATATACGGAAGGGTTTAGGCCAGCTACAGACATATCGGAAAGCTTAGTCCCAATGACAATCATTAAATCCAGACCGCTCTCCACATAAGCACTTGCTTCCTGCGTGCCGCCCAGCCCGAAAGCACCCAAGGACAAGTGATGTTTGCTTTCAAAAGCTCCCTTGCCGCCAGGCGTCGTCATAACGGGAATATCGAAAATCTCGGCTAACATCTTCACTTCGCGATAAGCTCTGCTTGCATGTACCCCTTTGCCCACGAAGATGACTTTCTTCTCAGAACGATTGATTAACTCTTTACATTGCTCTAAATTCGAGGCAACAGGGTGAATCACTTCCGGTAGATCCATGTGAAATTCTTCGATGCTTTCCGCCAAAACGTCTGCTGCAATCGACAGATGCACTGGACCCTTAACACCTGAGTAAGCCTTCTCGATCGCATGCTCAAAATAAGCCTTGAACGTATCCGCTCGTTCTATCCGGGCGCTGAACTTGGTTACAGGTTCAAACATTTTGACGACATCCGTTCCGAACATGGTGGAGTCCTGCCCTAAGGCCCTGCCAGAATCTTTAATGGAAGGGTGCCCTGTGATGAATAAAACGGGAAGGTGAGAAGCTTTGGCTTGACCGGCTGAAGTTAAGAGATTCGTTCCACCGGGGCCGGATGTTCCAATCGCTACCGCCAATTGATTCTTCATTAATGCATATCCAGCCGCCTCGAAGCCAGCTCCGGATTCATGTTTCGCAAGCACGAATTCGATATCATGGTTGTGTAAGTCTAGGATGAGTGCGGTGACAGCTTTGCCAGGAATGCCGAATACGTGGTTGATTTCCCACTTTTTCAAATGGACTGCTATTATCTCGGAAATTTTTTTCATTTACAAACCATCCATTTCATTTGTGAAATTGATTTCGATCCCCTCATTAATTTTGTAAAATGACTTTTCAAAATCATCGGCAGAAAGAGGCTTACTAAAATAATATCCTTGAACTACATCGCATTTTCTCATCTGTAAAAAATCAAGTTGATCTTTCGTTTCAACACCCTCAGCTACAACATCCAAATTCAAATTGTGCGCCATCGAAATAATGGTACTGACAATGTTTGAATCATTCTTATCCAACATGATATCTCGTACGAACGATTTATCGATCTTCAACGTATGGATAGAGAACTTTTTCAAATAGTTTAACGAACTGTAACCCGTTCCAAAATCATCAATGCTGATCCTCACGCCCAAGGCATTCAACTGGCCCAAAACATTGATCGCACGCTCCACATCCATCGTCATGGTTTCCGTAATCTCTAACTCCAAATAATTAGGATCCATGCCAAATTCAATAAGCGTATTGTTGATGATTTCTACCAAATTGTCCTTCAAAAACTGTTGGGAAGAGAGATTCACTGCCATTCGAATGCGTGGGAATCCTTTCTCGACCCATCTCTTGCTTTGATTGCACACTTCGCTTAAAACCCACTCGCCAACTTGAGAAATCAGCCCGTTTTCTTCTAGAATCGGAATAAAGTTCTCTGGTGACACGATGCCATATTCAGGACTATTCCATCTTAGCAGCGCTTCCACACCAATCACTTTCTTCTTCATTAGATCAACTTGCGGCTGATAATACACCATGAATTCTTTTTTTTCCAACGCCCTTCTTAAAAGAACTTCCAAAGATAACTTATCTTTTTCTTTCGAATAGGTCTTCATATTGGAATCAAACAGTGTATAATTATTTCTCCCCTTTGATTTGGATTTGTACATGGCATTGTCTGCATACACCATGAACGTTTCGGCATCCGTCCCATCATTCGGATAAATGGCGATACCAATACTTGCCGTGACATGAAATTTCGAAGAGTTAATCGTGAATGGAGTATCAAATAAATCAATGATCTGTTTGCCTTTATTGATGACTTCCTTCTGCCCAGTAATGTCACTGAACAAGAAAATAAATTCATCTCCGCCCATTCTAAATACTTTGCCATAATCACCTAAACATTCTGTTAACCGGCTGGATACCTGTTTCAGCAATACATCCCCATTGGAATGACCAAAAGCATCATTAATGGTTTTAAAGTGATCCAAATCTAGAAACATAAGTGCCAAATCTATATTTTTACCCGTAGATAACGAGGAGGAGATATAGGAGTTCAAGGTTTCTTTCAGTGATCTGCGATTCGGAAGCGAAGTCAATTCATCGTGATAGGCCAAATAGTTATGTTTTTCTTCATTGAGATAACGCTCCGTTATATCTCTTAGCTGCGAGTACGAGCCGATAAAATTATTCGTTTCATCGTAGATAGGCTGTGCATCAAACAAGCAGACCACCTTTTGATTATCGACCGTTTTCAACATCATCTGCACGTTGTCGAAACTCTTTTTGTTGTTAATCACTTTCTTCATATGACTGCTGATTAAGCATCCAGGATTTTCTGCGCTTCTTTCCAGAATGCTAATCTCTCTCTGAATCCCGAATTTCCCGATAACAAAATCATTCACCGAATTGATGACCCCATCCGCATTCGTGATAATGATACCGTTTCTATTTTTATTGACCATAATCTGGTTCAACATATCTAACTTTCGATTCTGCTTTCTAAGAAGAAGCTCTCTCTCGATCGAGTCTACTACCGTTGTCAGCATGGTCAGGAAAAATGGATTATGTAATTCCGTAGCTGTCATGATGCATATGCTTCCAAGCAAATTATTTACATCCGTATAATGGAAAGCAACCCCGTAACAAGCTGTACCATGAAGAATCGTGTGATAATGATTGGAGCCCACAAGCTGGATCGGATGCGTTTGTTGCAACGATAAACTCACAACATTAGTACCCATATCCTCTTGCGTAAATTGTGCACCTACACGTATGCCAAGTTGATTAATGGTTATCCGGATGGTTTCGTCTCCAACCATATGAATCAAATATCCGTTTTCGTCCGAGATTACGATGAGTACAGGCGTTCCACTTAATGAATCTAGAATTTTTTTTGAAAAGAAATCAATAACGGATAGAATTTCGTTATATGTATTTCTCTTTGCCAACAACTGTTTTTCTGACATTGAACGTTTTGGCTTTCTAATTTCATTAGGGTCCATTCCTGCTGCAATACATTTTCTCTTAGACTCAACGATATAGTCAGGTTCATGATTCAGTTGTTCCAATTTTACCACCGCCCATTTATTTAAACTTTTATAGTAGTATCTTTTTGTTTGAGCCTATAGGTTCAATTTCATTAATTATGTAGATCCGATTTAATTCTTTTAGTATAATTCGACAAAAAAAGATATTACCCTGCAAAACTGTTTAGAATTGGTTACATTTGTTTACACTTGGAAGTTTCTTTTAAAAAAGACACCTGCCTAATTAAGCAGGTGCCACTTTTGGAAACAACAAGAGCATGTGTCACATGGAATAATTTACACCCCTACCGTCTTCTCCTTCTCCTTGAACAACGCAGCTTTCACAACCAAGCTGCGCACCCCAGTAATTAGAAAGACAGACGTGAACCCCACCCATTATGCAAAGAACACATCCATGCAGAAGGTCATAAGAATGGGTTCTCAGCGGGTATTCCTTGCTGCCACCATCTAGTTATGTCAATCGTACCAACTACTATTTATGAGGAACATATAACACTACTATACATTAATTTTGGAATTAATCATATTGCTAAAATGATAGATATTTGTATATTAAAAAAAGCATAAACAGATCAGCTTACGCGCTGACTGACTATGCTAATTCTGTATCGGGACGACACGATTTGAACATGCGACCCCCTGCTCCCAAAGCAGGTGCTCTACCAAGCTGAGCTACGTCCCGAAAGTATGTAAACTATTCATATAAATAAAAATGGCGCGCCCTGAGAGATTCGAACTCCCGACCTTTTGATTCGTAGTCAAATACTCTATCCAGCTGAGCTAAGGGCGCTTACTTAATGGAGCGGAAGACGGGGATCGAACCCGCGACCCTCGCCTTGGCAAGGCGATGCTCTACCGCTGAGCCACTTCCGCATAGGGATCCCCAAGGCGTGTAACACTCCTTGGGGATGATTGATGCGCGTAGAGGGACTTGAACCCCCACGGTCGCCCGCTAGATCCTAAGTCTAGTGCGTCTGCCAATTCCGCCATACGCGCATGCTGTAAATAAGGCAAATGGTGAGTCATGTAGGATTCGAACCTACGACACCCTGATTAAAAGTCAGGTGCTCTACCAACTGAGCTAATGACTCGCATCATTGGTTGCGGGGGCAGGATTTGAACCTGCGGCCTTCGGGTTATGAGCCCGACGAGCTACCGGGCTGCTCCACCCCGCGTCATAGTTAGATGCCCTACAATCTCTTGCTGTAAAATACCCCAAAAGGGATACTGCTTGGCAACGTTCTACTCTCCCAGAACCCTGCGGTTCAAGTACCATCGACGCTGGAGGGCTTAACGGTCGTGTTCGAGATGGGAACGCGTGGGTCCCCTCCGCCATCATCACCAAACAGTCAAAACGTGATTTGCGCCTTGAAAACTAGATACGAAACGTGCGTAAAGTTAGGATTTCTTAGGTTTATTGGTTAAGCCCTCGACCGATTAGTATTCGTCAGCTGCATACGTTGCCGCACTTCCACCTCGAACCTAT
>NZ_BMHE01000060.1 GCF_014640555.1 Paenibacillus marchantiophytorum
ACCAAAACCAAAACCAAAACCAAAACCAAAACCAAAACCAAAACCAAAACCAAAACCAAAACCAACCGATCCGTTCGCCGAACTCACGCTGGACTTTTCAACATGTTTTCAAGACGGAATCGCAAGCTTCTGCTGATTCTTCGGTGATTCAGTGAAGGTATCACTTGGGAATCATGTGGAACTGTAGATGAGCTGATTTTGTTGACACTGGAGAAGATTGCTGACAACGTATGGATAGAAATGATCAAGAATCACCAAAGTGAATGGGGAACTGGAACTGGGGAATGGATATTCATCACTGGGATTGGATGCCAGGCGTAGGTGTAATCAGTATAAATTATCGCCCACAATTGCATATATTATTTCCCAAGAAATAGTTATTAGCAAGTATTGCAACCCTATCTTTACATCGAATGGGAGCGATGTTACTATTAAATCATACATGATAAATAGTATATGATAAATCAAGGGGGCAACTGACATGAATGAGATGAAATTATGGTATGCAACGGAAGCGTTGGATTGGTCGCAGGGCTTGCCTATCGGGAACGGGAGACTGGGAGCCGTCATTTATGGGGGAAGCAGGCAAGAAACATGGCGATTGTCTGAAGTTACTTTTTGGTCTGGGCAAATGGAAGAAATCGCAAGCGAGGACAACGAAATAGGTGATTTGACAGCGATGCGCGAGCTATTCTTTGCCGGAGATTTCAAGCAGGGAGAAGATCAGGCCAAGCGGCTGCTGCAGCCTAAAAAGCAAAATTTCGGCACGAATTTGCCGATGTGTCATCTCATTTTGCAAACGGAGCAGGAGGGAACACATTATCAGCGTGAATTACAGTTGGATAATGCTATTTTACATACGTCATATGAAAGCAAGGGCAGTCGTTACCACAGAGAGACGTTTGCTTCGCATGCGGACCACGTTATTGTTTCACGGTTATGGAGTGAGCTGGCGGGGGGTCTTTCCTTTACACTCAGCGTCGAGGGATTGACGGATCGATTTGGGATTCAAACGGTTAATGGTGATACGATCGTCATAGGCGGACAAGCAACGGAGACGATGCATAGTAATGGGGAGTGCGGCGTGCGCAGTCAGGGCATGTTCAAGGTGGTCGCTCAAGGCGGCACTGTTGCGACAGATGGATCGCAAATTGTCGTGACAAGCGCAGATGAAGCTTGCATTTATGTGGCTGTCAATACCGATTATCACAAAACCGATGAGCAGTGGCTGCAGGATTCCAAACAACAAGTGGAGAGCGCCATTGCGCTCGGATATGCGCAGCTGAAAGCCAATCATCTAGCCGATTACCAGCAGTTATATGGCCGGGTTAACCTGGATCTCGGTCATTCTGAGGCATCATCTCTGCCTACCGATGAAAGAGTTCGGTTGTTCCGTGCAAACAAAGTGGATGACCCTCAGCTTTATGCGCTATTTTATCAATACGGGCGCTACTTGATGATTGCCGGTTCACGCGCAGACTCTCCGCTGCCTTTGAATTTACAAGGGATCTGGAATGATGGGGAAGCGAATCGGATGCAGTGGAGCTGTGATTATCATCTGGATATTAACACGCAAATGAACTATTTTCCCACCGAGGTCAGTCATTTAGCAGAATGTCACCTCCCGTTAGTTTCCTACATTGAGCAATTAGCCATAGCGGGCCAAAGAACTGCGAAGCAGTTTTATGCCTGTGAAGGTTGGGCAGCGCATGTTTTTTCCAATGCTTGGGGCTTTACGGCTCCCGGTTGGGAAACGTCTTGGGGATTGAATGTGACAGGCGGTTTATGGATTGCGGCGCAATTGCGCGAACATTATGAATACAGCCTGAATAGAACGTTTTTGGCTGAGCGCGCTTATCCGGTGCTCAAGGATGCGGCTGCATTTTTCCTCGATTACATGACGGTGCATCCGACCTATGGCTGGCTTGTGACGGGTCCGTCCAATTCACCGGAGAACAGCTTTTATATTGGAGACAATGAGCATCAATTGTCAATGGGCGCTACGCTTGATCAAGTGTTAGTGCGGGATTTATTCGTCTTCTGTTTGGAGGCGGCCGAGTTGCTTGAGGTAGATAAAGACCTGCAAAAGCGGCTGGAGCAAGCAATCGCGATGCTGCCGCCCCTGCAAATTGGCAAGCGAGGACAGTTGCAGGAATGGCTTGAGGATTATGCAGAAGCTCAGCCGGATCATCGTCATTTGTCTCATTTGGTCAGCTTGTATCCAGGGGATCAAATAACGGTTCAGGGGACACCGGAATTAAGCGAAGCGGCAAGAACAACTTTGGAGAATCGCATGACTCGCGCAGAACTGGAGGATGTGGAGTTCACGGTTGCCGCTTTCGCTGCCAGCTTCTCCAGATTGCACGATGGCGAGAATGCCGTGAAGCATTTGACCCATTTGATCGGCGAACTATGCTTCGACAACCTGCTGACCTATTCGAAACCGGGTATTGCCGGAGCAGAAAAACAAATCTTCGTTGTAGATGGCAACTTCGGGGGAACGGCGGCTATTGCCGATATGCTGCTGCAAAGCCGAATAGGCGGCATTCAGCTGCTTCCCGCACTTCCCCAAGCTTGGTCAACAGGCAAGGTGTCTGGCCTTCGCGCTAAGGGAAACATAGAAGTTGATCTCGTCTGGCAGGATGGAGAACTTGTCGAAGCAACCATTCAATCTTTCTCACCAGGCAATGTGCAACTGCATTATCGCAATAACGTGAAATCTCTTGTACTGCAAGCAGGAGCAGTCTTCAAGCTAAATGGCGTACTGCAAGTGACAGTGTAGAAACAGGAAAATTGTATGCTAGCCACCCAAGTGTACCTAGGCGGCAACAAGCAAAGTCGATATAATCAGGCGTGTAGGAAGTAAGCGCTATCATATCAACTTAGACTTTTTGCTTCTGGGTACTTCATTAGGGAGGTTATCTATTTGAACACAATACATCAGGCAAGCCGGCATCCTATTCAAGCAGATCGTCCGGCTGCAGATTTTTTTGAAGGCGCTTTATTAGGAAATGGGGGATTGGGAGCCGTTGTCACGACTCGGCCCGATTCGGTGCTTATTCATTTTGGACATAATAATGTATGGGATATTCGAATTGCTGAACATAATCAAGAGAAGATAGGTACGTTTGACAGTTTATTTGCCAGATTGAAAGACATACCCGAGCATTACGCTTCACTAACGGAAGATTCTTGGTATCAGGATTATGTAGCGATGGCTGCTGAAAATTACAGTTTTCCGTACCCGCGACCGATGCCATGCGGTTCTCTGCTGCTAGGCTTCGATCAACGAACGACAGAAGTGCTCGGCCACACCTTGCATATCGATAACGGGATTTGCGATATTCATTTTCTGGTAGAAGGAACTCCGGTCACGCTGCAAGTGTTTGTTGATCAGCAGACAGATCGCCTGTGGGCAACGATCAAAGAAGCAGGCTCGCGCCTAACTGCGGGTTCTTTTATCAATCGAATGAAGCTAATTCCGGATCCTTCCACACCTCAAGAGATTCCTCCGTATCAGCCAACGGTCAACCTTGCGAGCAAGATGGCAGGGTTCTACCAGACATTGCCTTATGCCAGCAGCGATCAAGCGAAAGCTGGGGCTGAACCAATCAGCGCTCCTTCAGACCGCGCATTCCGACTATCCGCCATACTCTCGGCTTCAATTCCAGTATCGCCAAGTGAGCATGAACTGGAGCTGCGGTTAGCGCCCAGCGATGAATTCTTCGTCTGTGTCCAGTTAGAAGAAGGACTTGCGTCCGTCATTACCGAAATAGTAAAGCCGATCGAACCGCCAACACAGCTGATCTACGATGAAGCTTGCTCGAGTGCTAATCTGAGTTGGGAAGCTTATTGGTCACGGTCTGGTGTAGCCCTTGGGGATGCCTTTTTGGAGCAAATCTGGTACCGAAATTTGTATTTCTTTCATTGCTCTGTGAAAGCAGAAGCCACTTGCCCAGGCATTTTTGCCAATTGGAGCTATGGCATGATTGGCGCCGAGTGGCATGGCGATTATCATATGAATTACAATACGCAGCAGCCCTTCTGGCATGCGTTCTCAAGCAATCATGTCGATAAGCATCTGGCTTATGTGAGCATGGTGGATCATGTGCTGCCAATTAGTCAAAAATGGGCGCGCGACTATTATGGTTTGCGTGGAGCCTATTATCCACATTCCGCCTATCCCGTTGACATGAATGTGATGCCTTATCCTGTGCCGCATTGGGGCTGGGAGATTTGTGAAACACCATGGACGGTGCAAAGCCTTTGGTGGCATTATTTGTATACGATGGACAAAATTTTTCTGGCTGATCGGGCTTTCCCGCCGATGAAGGAAGCGGTTTTGTTTATGGTTGATTATATGAAACGACCGGATGCCCATGGCGAAGCCTGGGGGGATGATCGTTACCATATTTTTCCTACTGTTGTACCGGAGCTCTATGAATTAACACCAGGCTTCAAGAAGAATAGGGATTGCATTGTGGATTTAACATTAACAAAGTTCCTATTTCAAGCGTTTATTAGAGCCTGCGACGAGCTGTCGTTTAATGAAGCAGAAGCCGAACTGCTTGCTGAAGTGGACGAGGTGCTGCTGAAGTTTCCAGACTATCCGACGGCAGATTCCCAGCGGGGCAAGGTGTTCGTTTCTGTGCCAGGCGAAGATCCGGAAGTGGTCTATAATGTGCCTAATGGAGTTTCGACGATTTTCCCTGGGGAAGATCACGGGCTGCATTCGCCGCCGGAAACGTATGAGATTGCCGTAAATTCCTATCGCAATCACCGTAATGAGGGGGGAAATGATCTCGTTTTCTATCATATGGCGGGGGCTCGCTTAGGACAGCTCGATCTGGAACGCTTCAAACGCCATGTCGGCTACTGCCTACTGCCGAACGGCACCTGCACAGATAAACTGCTGCAAGCTGGAGGCAGATATTCGGACACAACCGGATATGGCTATATGGGTAAAATGGGGATATGGTTCGAGAATTTTGCTTTGCCAGCGGTTATCAATGAATGTTTGCTGCAAAGCTACAAGGGTATTTTGCGCTTTTTTCCGAATTGGAATCTGGAAATCGATGCCGAGTTTACCACTTTGCGCGCAGTTGGCGGATTTCTCGTCAGTGCACTGGTTAATCAAGGTGACATTCAATGGATCGAGATCTATAGTGAAGCGGGTACGCTGCTTCGGCTCTATAATCCGTGGGATCAAGGAGCGAAAATGATAAGTTCTAGCGGTCAAACCGTATGGACAGACAGCCTCATAACGATCGAAACCACACAAGGCGAGCATATTCGGTTCATACGGGCTTAAGCACAAGGAGGGGGAGCTGTCGTGCCTAAGTATTCGCGTATCTTTCGAAGGTTTTTGATCTCTTATATTATTATTCTAATCATCCCAAGTATTGCCGGCTACATGTCCTATCGTACGGCGATCTCGGTAACGCAATCGATTTCTATTGAGAATAAGGTGACCCAGCTGCAAAAGAGCCAAGAAATCTTGGAGCGGCGGATCGCCGAAGTGGAAAGTTTCACGCGACAGTTAGCTTTAAATCAAGATTTGAGCTTGCTTTTAACTGAAAATTTGGTTGATGAGAAAGCGAATGTTTATGGGATCTGGAAAATATCCAGAGATATTAAGGCTTACAGCCAAACCAACGATTTTTTAAAACATTTTTATATTTATCTAAAAAATTTCAACGTTATTATTACGCCGGGAAATGCTTATTTTCGACCTGAACATTATTATTTGACTTCCCATTATACCAATCTAACGTTGGAGCAATGGAAGAGCACGATCTTGGATAAGACGCACCGAAGTGAAATGATGCCGCTCAGTCCTTTTATGAACAATGGCACTCAAACCTCGGTAATGACCTTTATGCAATCGCTCCCATTAGACAGCTTTAACGATTCTGCGCCGGCAACCGTCGTAACGATTCTGGATGAACAAACCATTAACGGTTTATTATCGGGTCTGCGTGATCCAGACGGAGGTTGGACCTATATAAGTGATGCTCAGGGGCATACGCTTAGTTTGCAAGGGATCAATCAGCAGGAGATCGAACAGTTATCGTCTGATAAACGACTGAATAAAGAGGAAATGAGTCAATTCTATCAGGATGACCTCGTCATCACGATTCGTTCGGAACAATCCGGTTGGGTGTATCGCGCGGGAATTCCCAGACATAATTTGATGGAAAATGCGAATAAAATCAAGTATATCACCTGGTCGGTAACCGGTGTGGCGCTATTCATTGGGCTTATTGTTGGATTTATGCTGTCTTATCGCAATTCGGCTCCAATCAATCGGCTGCTTGGTGTAATGAAGGAACAGTTTGGCAAGGATGAGACATTAGGGCGTAACGAATACGACTTTTTGCAAGGGAATATCTCGCATATTCTGACCAATAATAAACGCTTGGAAACCGAATTGAATCGGCAGCTTCCACTCATTCGCGATGCTTTCTTGAAGCGGTTAATCGCCGGGGAGTTTCAATCCAAGGAAGAGATTGCTTCGGCCGCCGCACAAGCGGATACAGGTCTGAACATGTCGGTCGGCTTTACTGGGATTCTGCAAATTAACGGCTATTCGGGGATGGATAGCGTTGAAATTTTGAATGAGCTTAACGCTGCAAGACTAATTTTGAAGCAAATTTTGCTGGAGTCAGGCCGCCGTCTGGACATCCATATGACAGATTTGGGTTCAGACCGAATCGTAGCCATTTTCACACCTGCTATTCAGGAGGAATTGGAGGAAGTTCGCAAAGAGGATATCGAACAGCTCCTGACTTGGCTTGCGGATACGGCCTTTGGCGAGTATCGGATCACAATTACGGCTGCTATGTCAGATCCATTTGCTTCGATTCTTGAAGTTAGCCACGCGTACGAACAAGCAAGGCAAGCGTTGGAATACGCTGTGTATATGAATCGCAAAGGGATGGTTTGGTTCAGCGAGACACGAATCGAAAGCAATACCTATTACTATCCGATTGATGTGGAACTGCGTCTTATTAGTACGATCAGAGCAGGAGACGTAGAAGAAGCAGAGCGTATCGTGCAGTCCATTATGGAGCAAAACACGCAAAACAGGGAACTGTCGATGGAGATGAAGCATCAGTTTATCGGTGAATTGAAAGGTACGCTGCTCAAGCTGCTCGATCAAAAAGCACTGATGGAATCGCCCATGTTCGAGAAAATGAAAGACCGAATCATCGGCATTCAGACACAAGAGGGCACCGAGGTTATTTCCCGAGAAATAACAGAGATCATTGTCGCGATGTGCGGACTTATTTCGAGCAAGAAAAGTGACATTCATATCAAAACGGTGAAACAGATCAACGATTACATTGGAGAAATGTATGCGGACCCGGATTTGAACCTGTATCGCATTGCCGAAAAAGTGGAGCGTCCGGAAAAGTATATTTCCCAGTTGTTCAAAGAGGTCACAGGCACTAATTTATCCGACCATTTGGAAAAGGTAAGGATGGATCACGCTGCTGAATTATTGAAACACAATGAATATAACGTCGATGAAATCGCTATACATGTCGGATACAACAGTTCCCATTCGTTCCGCCGAGCATTCAAACGGGTGATGGGCGTGTCTCCGACGACATTTAGACAGTCGATTAAAGAGTAGAAACTTGAGAACCCGACCGCGTTAGCGGTTGGGTTTTTTTGATTTGCAGAATTCGTAGGTTTAGGGGTGAACGAGGAAGTACCCTAGCTATCTCCCGCGAAAATAAGGGAACGTCAAGCCACTGTTTCAGTACAAAGTGTCAATCTAGGGCAGGCTGAGGGAACTACAGTACGCTAATATAGCCGAAAGTGTCATTATCGTAAGGTGGAGGGAACTACAGTACGCTATTTTGCTGTTTGGTGGGAAATTCAGCTCTTTTGGTGGAAATAAGACCCTGTAGTTCCGCGAATACCCCAACATCCTTGCTATTTGCCGAAATAGCGTCCTACAGTTCCCTCAGGAGTGGACGTTTTTAAAGGCTGATCTCTCGGGGCGGCGAAGTCGGTTTTCTTATGGGTGTCCATCGCAGCTTTCTTTGCTACGACGATTCTCGGTCTTCAAGGGCATCTAATGAACTGTATGATGCTTATAGAGGAGAAATTGGCTACTTTGGAGATTTAATAAACTCAGTTAGCTTTACCCGGCACTTTATTGGCCGAATGGTGATCATTTGTTTGAAATAGAGCGTCTGGAGTTCATAAGATTTTCAGAATGAGCGATTTTGAGCGAATAAAGGGTATTGAGTTCGCTAGGAGGCTTGGGTTTGCCTTTAGGTTCATTGACTGGGTGGCCTGGCTGCAGGCCAGGTTTTCCTTTAGGTCAACGGGGGAGGGAGGCCTTTCGCGGGAACGTGTGACATGCACGATGCCCAAGCCCAGCCCGGCCCGGCCCAGCCCAGCCAAGCCCAGCCAAGCCCAGCCCAGCCCAGCCCAGCCCAGCCCGGCCATGCCCGGTCACTCCTGGTCACTCCTGGCCATACCAGGGGAAATTGGCTGTTCAAGCACAAAATGTCCGCTGAAATCGGGCTATTTGTTCGCAAAATGACGCAGATGTACCTATACGGAAAGCGGAATAACGCCCTATAATCAGCCATATAGAAAGCGCTATCATATTGGGCAGAATGCATTGGGGGGAATCATTTGGAAAAGAGTGTCGTCATGAAACCAAGTCGAGCAGCAGGTAAAGCACGTGGAGGCTTAGCGTTAGCCGCCTCAAAAAGCTTCAAGAAGCATTGGCAATTATATCTGATCATTATACCGCCGGTTTTATTCTTTCTTATTTTTAAATATTACCCGATGGTGAATGCCGTCTTGGCTTTTAAAGATTACAACGTCATTAAGGGGATCTGGGGCAGTCCGTGGGTGGGCTTCAAACATTTTAAGCTGTTTTTCGAAAATCCGATCTTCTGGACATTAATTAAGAACACAGTCCTCATTAGCGGCTACTTGCTAATTGTCGGTTTTCCGATACCGATTATACTCGCTTTAGCGCTCAACGAGATACGAAATGGCAAATTTAAACGTCTTGTTCAATTGGTGTCTTTTGCTCCTTACTTCATTTCTACAGTCGTGATGGTGTCGATCATTATGTTATTTCTAGCTCCAAGACTGGGCTTCGTTAACGTCATTATGAATCACATGGGACTGGATTCGATCAACTTCTTGGGTGAACCTGGCATGTTCCGTTCCATCTATGTATGGTCGGACATTTGGCAAACAGCCGGTTATTCGGCCGTAATTTTCTTGGCAGCTTTGGCTGGGGTAGATCCAGCGCTATACGAAGCGGCCAAAGTCGATGGCGCCTCCAGGTTTCAGAAGATTCGCCATATTGATCTGCCGGGCATCATGCCGACGATTACGATTGTGTTTATTTTAAATGTAGGCAGTGTCATGTCGATTGGCTTTGAGAAAATCTATTTGCTGCAAAACCCGCTAAACAAGGTTAATTCTGAAATTATTGCTACCTATGTCTACCAAATCGGTCTGTTGAATGCGAACTACAGTTTCGCAACCGCAGTTGGCTTGTTTAATTCACTGATTAATTTGGTGCTGCTGGTAGTGGTTAACATGATGGCGAAGCGATTGTCTAACACAAGTATTTGGTAAAAGGGGCTGAAACACATGAATACGACGAAATCAGCGATTAAAGATTCAGTCGGAGACAGACTATTTCTAATTGGCATTTATGTGATGTTGGGCCTCTTATTGATCGTCGTTTTGTATCCACTGATTTATATTGTAAGCAGTTCCTTCAGCAGCCCATCGGCCGTAACTTCCGGTCGTGTGTGGCTTTATCCCGTGGATTTTTCGTTAAAAGGGTATGCAAGCCTGATGGATAATCCGAAGGTTGTCACCGGCTATGCGAATTCGCTTTTTTACACAGCAATCGGGACGATTGTTAGTGTAAGCCTTACCATCATGATTGCGTATCCGTTGTCGCGACACACCTTTTTTGGCCGGAACATTCTCATGATGCTGATCACGTTCACGATGCTGTTTAGCGGAGGTTTGATTCCAACGTATTTGGTCGTGAAACAAATGGGACTTATCGATACGCGCTGGGCGCTGTTGATTCCGAATGCAATCTGGGTATGGCAGGTCATCATTACAAGAACGTTCTTTCAAGCCTCGATTCCAGCTGAATTGATTGATGCCAGTGAGATTGACGGCTGCAGCGACATCCGGTTCATGAGAAGTGTGGTCGTTCCTTTGTCCAAACCGATCATTGCTGTGCTTGTCCTGATGTATGCAGTTGGTCAGTGGAATGCCTATTTTGATGCGCTGATCTATTTGAAAACAGCTAATTTATTCCCGCTGCAGTTGATTTTGCGAAGCATCATTATATTGAATAACAGCTCGAACGCCACAGATGCAATCAAGTTAGTGGAAAGACAGCAGTTAGCCGAACTTTTGAAATATTCGCTGATTGTCGTTGCTACCTTGCCTGTCCTGATTATTTATCCATTTGTGCAGCGGTTTTTCGTGCAGGGGATGCTGGTAGGATCTGTGAAAGGGTAACCTGCTCAGGAAAGAAGGAACGGCAGCAACTTTGAAGAATTGAAAGGGGTGATGACTATACGATAATGCCTGCCCTCGTGTTTACCTATAGATCGATTAGCCATAATAAAAAGGGAGCGGATCCACTTGAAAAAAAGATCAGTCATAGCTTTGTCCAGCGTACTAATGGCCAGCTTGCTTGTAGCTGCATGTTCCAATACCGATACAAATTCGGCCACTACGAAGCCTACATCAGAGACAGCATCACCAGGTGCGGCGCAATCAGGCAAACCGGTGCAAATCAGTGTTTTTGCTCAGCAGGATAACACGATCGATTTGAATACGAATCTGTTCACGAAACATTTGCAAGATAAATTCAACGCGAAATTCAAATTTGATGTCATCCCTTACGATGGCGCCAAAGAAAAACGTCAAATCTCGCTGGCAAGCGGCGATTATCCGGATTCCTACATCCTGACTTCGTATATCGATCAGTTCTCGCAAGCTGATTTGCTGAAATTTGGCAAGCAAGGTGTCATCCTGCCGCTCAATGATTTGATCGATCAGTATGCACCTAATATCAAAGCAGCGATGGCCAAAGAGCCAACACTCAAAAGCTTCATTACTGCGCCTGACGGCAAAATTTATGGGCTCGGCTCCTATACGGAATGCTTCCACTGTTCCTATCCGAACAAGATGTGGATCAATACAAGTTGGCTGAAGAAATTGAATCTCGAAATGCCAAAAACGACGGAAGATTTCAAAAAAGTGCTGCAAGCTTTCAAGAAAAACGATCCTAACGGAAACGGCAAAGCGGATGAAGTGCCGCTGAGCGGGTCGATTGAAGATTTCGGGGTACGTGTCATACCGTTCCTGATGAATGGGTTTATTTATAATGATGACCGTAATTATTTGAACTTAAAGAACGGCAAAGTCGATACAGCGGCCAATAAGCCTGAATGGAAAGAAGGACTCACCTATATCAAATCTCTCTATGAAGAGGGGCTGATTGATCCAGGTGCGTTCACACAAAATGCGGAAGCTTACAAAAAAATTGGCGAGAACGCCAGCGGCCAGATTCTAGGAGCTGGAGCGGGCATGCACCCTGCCATTTTCGTCAATATCGATAAAGGCAACAAAAACTCCGCAGATTATAATGCCGTACCGCCACTAACTGGACCACACGGTTCATTTGCAACGCATGATGGAGGCGGCTTGACGCCAGGCGCCAAATTCGTCATTACGAATAAAGCAAGCAAAGAAGCACAAATCACTTTGATCAAAATGGTTGACTATATGTTCACGATGGAAGGTCAAACGAATGCAGCTTCCGGCATGGAAGGCATCGATTGGAGAAAACCAAAGGAAGGCGAGGTTGCGCTAGGTAAAGGAGTAACACCGCAAATCGCAACGATTCCTGCCGTGGATGGTCAGCCTCCGCACAACGCCGGCTGGAGCGGTATGGGGCACTTCTACCAACCAGCGGCTTACCGGGATAGCTTTGTACAAGGAACGGACATTTATGACTCTGCAAACTATGAACGCAGATTGTATGATGCAACCCTTCTGTACCAAGGACACGAGCCTAAAGAATTGTTCCCGTTGTGGGCAGTTTGGATCGATCCGGCTCTAACAGATGAAGCCACTATTCTACAAACGAACATTAAAAACTACATCGAGCAAAGTGCGCTTCAATTTATTACAGGCAATAAAGATTTGACGAAGGACTGGGATGCTTATGTCAAAGGTCTGGATAACTTGAAAATCGGCCGATACCTCGAAATCTTACAAAAGGCGTATGATGCAGCAGCCATTAAAAAATAATTGTTAAACAGAAGTCAGGTCAGGTGTTTGATCGCGTTATTAAGCACCTGGCTTTTTTATGCCAATTGAACCTCAAAGGGGATGTATGATGTGGGTAAAAAAATGAAAAAAGCGCAATTTCTTCTTTCTTTAACAATTTTTCTGAGTTTATTGTTGGTTGCGTATTCACCGGTGACTAAGCAAGTTGCGCAAGCAGCGAATAACGGTTTGGCGCAAAAACCGTTGATGGGCTGGAGCAGTTACAGCATGCAAAGCTACACCAATAGTGCGAATTGGATTACTGCTGCTCAGATCAAAGCGCAATCTGATGCGATGCATACAACGCTGCAGTCTCACGGCTACACCTATATTAATGTAGATGCAGGATGGAGCGGAGGCTCAGATGCTTACGGACGACCAGTTCCAAGCACGACGCTATATCCGAATGGTCTGAGTGATGTCATTACCTATGTACACAATAATGGGCAAAAGTTTGGCTTATATTTTATCCCAGGGATGTCACCTGCGGTGTACAATGCCAATCTGCCGATCTATGGCACATCCTGCCATGCGCAGGATATCGTCGTGCAGCCCTTAACAACAGCGGATTACTGGAACATTGGCTACAAAATCAATTTTGCTAATCCGTGCGCTCAAAGCTACATCACATCCATCGCGGATCTAATCGCCTCCTGGGGTGTTGATTTCGTCAAATTCGATAGCGTTACGCCCGGTTCTGGTCATAATGATACAACCATTGATGCGCGTGACGATGTGAAAGCATGGGCCCAGGCTTTGGCTCCGCATCAAATTTGGTTCGAACTCTCATGGGCGCTGGATCATAATTATGCCAGTACGTGGAAGCAATATGCCAACGGTTGGCGTGTAGATTGGGATGTCGAATGTTATTGTGGAACCACAGCGCTAACGGCGTGGCCGAATATTGCAAGGCTGTTCCCTGATGCTAATCAGTGGTGGCGGGAAGCGGGTCCGGGGGGCTGGAACGATTTCGACTCCCTCGATATCGGGAACGGCGCGATGGACGGTATTACACCGGATGAGCGGCAAACGGCGATGTCGCTTTGGGCCATGTCATCCGCCCAGTTGTATACCGGGAATGATCTGACGAACTTGGACAGCTATGGCATTCAACTCCTAACGAATGATGAAGTGATTGCCGTCAATCAAGCTGGGCACCCGGCGCACCCCGTCTCGATGGCTTCCAATCAACAAGTTTGGTACGCCAATAACGGGGATGGGACTTATACGGTTGGGTTATATAATCTGGGGAGCGCCAATGCTACCGTAACTGTGAATTGGAGTGATCTCGGTCTGAATGGCCCAGCAAGTGTGCGGGACCTTTGGAGCCACAGTGATCTGGGTACTTTTAACAGCAGCTACAGTTCTGTGAATTTGGCTTCGCATGCCTCTCGACTGCTGAAAGTATCCGTTCTAGGTGGATCCGTTACTGCCAATGATGATGATACAGGCATTCAATACAATGGTGCTTGGACGCGAAGCTACAACAGGGGGTTCGGCGATTATCAGGATGATGTTCATTATACCCAGACGAACAATGACTATTTTGAATATACGTTCACAGGCACGGGGATCGATTTCATAACAGAAAAAGATGCTTCACAAGGAAATATCGATATCTACGTGGATAATGTGTTCAAACAGACGGTGAATACGTACAATGCAACCCGCTTAGTTGGGCAAAAAGTGTATAGTATTTCCGGTCTCCCGAATGGTGTTCATACGATTAAAGGCGTTAAGAAAACGGGGACTTATATGCTTGTTGATAAGCTGGTTTTTGCCGTGCCATCTCCAGCACAAGTGAATGATACGAATTCGTCGATAACTTACTCCGGCGCTTGGTCCCTCAGCAGTGCAAGGGGGTTCGGCGATTATCAGGATGATGTGCATTTCACGCAAACGAATAACGATTATGTTCAGTATGCGTTTACGGGTACGGGAATTGAGTTAATCGCTGAAAAGGATTCGACCTCAGGCAATATGGATATATATGTAGACAATGTGTTCAAACAAACCGTTAATGCGTACAATCCGAGTCGTCTTGTGCAGCAAACGCTGTACAGCATATCTGGGCTAGCCAGTGGTTCGCATACGATTAAGGCGGTGAAAAAGTCAGGAACTTACATGCTGCTTGATAAATTGAATGTGAAAGATAACAAAATTCCGTACAATAACACAGACCCTGCTTTTACTTACACAGGCAGTTGGTCGCTGAACGGCAATCGTGGCTTTGGCGATTACAACAATGATGTTCATTTCACCCAAACGAACAATGATTACTTGCAGTTTTCCTTTACGGGAACAGGGATCGAATGGATTACGGAGAAGGATGCCGGGCAAGGGAATGTCGACATTTATATCGATAATGTGCTCAAACAAACCGTGAACACCTACAATGCAACCCGCCTTGCGCAGCAATCGCTCTACAGCATCGCAGGACTGGCAAGTGGCACACATACGTTCAAAGCCGTGAAGAAAACAGGCACGTACATGCTTTCCGATGCACTGATCGTTACACCCTAAGGATGAAAGGGAGCCCTTCTTGCTAAATAAGAAGGGCTTTGCTTTTATAAAAAGCTTGATCCCCTACAATCATACATGATATATTAAAAGAAAACGTAGGGTGTGGGTCATATGAGCAGTAAAATTAGTCGTGTCAATTTAACCGAAGAGATTTATCGCATCGTGAAAGAGGATATTCTCTCGCATAAATTAAAATCAGGCGAAAAAATTAATATTGATCAGTTAGCGCGCCAATTGGAAGTCAGCAATATTCCAATTCGGGAAGCGCTCTCGAGGTTGCAATCGGAAGGCTTTATCCATGTCATACCGTTCAAAGGAATGTTCGTGACGATGATGAGTCTCAAAGACTTAAACGAGTTATATGAAATTAGAATGCAGCTGGAGCCCTTAGCTGTGGAGAAAGCAACTTTGAGATTACCTGTCGACATTCTGGAAAGATTGCAGGATACGATGGAATCGCTTCATGACAATCCGCCTTCCGCAGAGAACGGTTTAGAGGTTGTCGACCAGATGAATACATCGATTCATGGGACCATTCTTGCCTATTGTGACAATGCCAATCTTGCAAATTTGGTCAGAGGTTATATGGAACAGGTTCAGCGTTATCTCAGCTTTATTCAATTAACGCTTGATGTAGACACGACGAAGGTGGAGTGGGTGGAGCATGAGGCTATTTTACAGAAGTTAAGGGAACGAGATTCACAAGGCGCCGCTGAAGCGATGTCCATTCATTTAAGAAATTCGCAAAAGAGGACAAACGAGTTGTTCGTGAGAACCGGTGTTGAATAGAGAATTGTCAGGCATGACAAGTGATACATGCCTATCATAGGTTGTTAGCGGAGGTGCTTGGGTAGAATGCTTTTAAAAGGAAAAGTCGCGATCATCACAGGAGCTGGATCAGGGATTGGGGAAGCGGCAGCCAAACGATTCGTGAGTGAGGGAGCCCATGTCGTTATCGCAGATTGGAACGGTGAAGAAGCTGAGCGGGTTGTGGCTGAAATGAATGCTGCCGCTTCCGGCGCTCAGCGTGCCCTTGCTGTGAAAGCCGACGTTTCATCCGAGGAGCAAGTGAAGAGACTAGTTGAGCAGACGCTTTTTGCTTGGGGAAGCGTGGATATATTGTTCAATAATGCGGCTGTTGTGCTGCCCAAACCATTAGAAGAAGTCACAGAGGATGAATGGACGCGTACGCTAGATATTAATCTAAAAAGCGTGTTCTTGATGATTAAGCATTGCATCCCAGAGATACGCAAGAAGCAAGGACATATCGTGAACATGGCTTCATTGAACGGCGTAGTCGGCCAGCTGCAGAACCCCGTTTACGCTGCGAGCAAAGGCGCGATCATTGCGATGACCAAATCCCTGGCGCTCGATTATGCCAAGGACGGCGTTCGCGTGAATTGCATTTGCCCAGCCGGTGTCATGACGCCGCTATTGGAGCAGTGGATCGGCCAACAGCCTGATCCGGCAGCGACCGTTCAAGCGTTGGCGGAGATGCATCCGTTAGGCCGATGCGCGACATCGGAAGAGATCGCGCAGGCGGCGCTGTATCTAGCGAGCAATCAGTCTAAATTTGTGACGGGTATTGCTTTAACCGTGGATGGCGGGGCATCTTTGGGTTATTGAAAGTATTTTCATACACGATATATGAAACACTATAATTTGAATGAGAAAGGAAATGATCGATGACTGAACCAATTAGAATCATTTTACTAGGCGACAGTATTACCGAGGACGGCACTTATATAACGTATATGGATGCTTATTGTCAGCAATTTAGAAGAGAAAATACGTACACCTTCATCAATCGGGGTCTAAGCAGTGAAACGGCATCCGGCTTATCGGAGGATGATCATCCGTTTCCACGCCCATGTGTCCATGATCGACTAGCAAGCGTACTGCAAGAAACCAAACCAGATTGGGTCATTATCGGCTATGGGATGAATGATGGCATATATGCTCCCTTTTCAACCGAGAGATTTGAAGCCTATCAGGAGGGTATGATGAAGGCGATTCGGCTCATTCATCGTTGCGGCGCCAAAGCCATCGTCATGACGCCGCCGCCTTTTGATCCGCTGTGTGTGGAGGCGGGCACTCTTTTGCCAGAAGGTGAGCTGGCTTACAGCTATAAAACCCCCTATCAACACTATAATGATGTGCTTCGAATTTACGCGGACTGGATCCTTAGTTTGGGATCGGTGGTTGAGCGGGTTGTGAATATTTATGATCCATTATTTCATCATCGTCAAGTGGAACGTGAGAAATGTGCTGACTATCGTTCAGGTGATGGGATACATCCGAACTCCGATGGCCATTGGGTCATCGCCACAACCTTATTATCTCACCTATTTTACCTGTCAAATGAAGAGGTCCCTGAGTTCGTGAAGCAGCCGGGTTCAGCGCCTTTAACCTAGCTGGAGAGTTCACGCACCGAAATTCAAAATTGGAGGAGAAATGAGTATGAAAATTGTTAAAGTAGAAAGTTTTATTCTGCATGTCCCCTTGAATCCGCCGATTACTGATGCCATTAATTCGCCGACGCATTGGGGATTGCCTGGTGTCCGCATTTATACGGATGAAGGCATTGTGGGCTACGGTTACACGGGGACTTGCGCGAATGGGGATCAGATGATTGCCGATACTATTGACCATTATTATGCTCCTGTTTTGCTGGGGAAAGATCCTTTCATGGTGAAGGGCATCTGGGATGAGCTTCGTTTTGGCAAAATGCACTGGATTGGCCGGGCGGGCATTACGCATATGGCGCTTGCCGCGGTAGATATTGCCCTGTGGGATATTATGTCGAAAGCATCGGGCAAGCCGCTTTGGCAATATCTTGGCGGACACAAAGACAAACAAATCAAAGCCTATAATACGAATGGCGGTTGGTTGAATTGGTCGCAGGAACGATTGCTGCAAGACATCAGTTCTTATGTTGAAGAGGGCTTTACTGGGGTCAAAATGAAGGTCGGGAAGCCAAATCATCGGGAAGATTATGAACGAGTCAAAGCGGTCAGAGACGTCATCGGGAAAGATATAATTCTGATGATCGATGTCAACCAACAATGGAATATTAATACGGCCATGACATGGGGCAAAAAGTTGGAGGAGTTCGACCTATTCTGGCTGGAAGAGCCACTGAATCCGGATGATATCATGGGTCATAAAAAGCTTGCCGATGCCTTAAATGTGCCAATTGCGCTCGGCGAACATGTGTATAACAAGTATGCTTTTCGTGATTACATCCACGCTGGTGCTGTAGAATATGTGCAAGTAGACTGCACGCGCGTCGGCGGTATCACCGAGTGGCTGCAAGTAGCGGGACTTGCTGCTTCCTACGATTTGCCTATTGTTCCGCATGTAGGCGATATGGGGCAAATCCATCAGCATCTGGTTGCTTCAACGTCGAATGCGATTATGCTGGAATACATTCCATGGATTCGCGAAATTTTCGTGGAACCAGCGACGGTTCGTGACGGGCACTACATCCTGCCGCAAATGCCTGGTGCTTCCACAGAGGTCATTCCGCAATATTTTGAGAAGTATCGTGTGAAATAACACGATTGTATAAGGGAGACTGCCGAGTCATCGGCAGTCTTTTTGTTTTGGAGTGAACGCGGAATTACTCCAGCTGCCTCGCGCGGACGTAAGGGAACTATGGTGCGTTATTCCTAGCCAAAAGTGTCAGTATCGGGAGGTTGGGGGAACTACAGGTCGTTATTTTGCTGTTTTATGGGAATTTTTACGCTTTTTGTGGAAATAAGACCCTGTAGTTTTGCTAGTACCCTCGCATCCCTACTTTTTGCCTGATTAGCGTCCCCCAGTTCCCTTATTAGGTTTTGCCGCTAAGAAGAGGCTGATTTATCAGGGCGGCGAAGCCGGGCAAAACGGAGCATGCGCGAATCGTGGTTCCGCTATCCACGCTAGCCATTCTCCACCTTCTTTGTCCGTTATGGAGCAGGGGGGACAAAGGAATAATTGACCCACTCGCTGCGCACAGAGCCTTTTTGGTCAAAAAACTGTTGTGCACGTTGATTATCGGTACCAGTAATCCACGACATGTAGGCATAGCCTTCATGCTGTGTATAGTGTTGGCAGTGCATAAACAATTGATCTTCAACTTCCGTATTCCGATAGGGTTCATACAGAAATAGATCATTCATAATCGTGATTTCTTCGGCTCTCATCGTGCTGAAGGCGAAGTAAAGAGTCGCAAATCCAACTAATTCTCCCTCTTGTTCTGCCACGAATTGTATCCCTCTTTGATGATCCAATAAGGTTTGAATTAATTGATGGATTTTGGAAGTATCGGGTTTAGGTTTCTTATAGAAACCAACGATGTAAGCGAACATTAATTCCGTCAAACTGTCTTGATCTCTGGCTTCAGCATTTCTAATGATTAATGACATGAGTATCCTCCTTACTTGGTTCGTACATTCATTATAACGATTCTCACAGGGAAATCCACTCGATGCTTGGCTTTCACCTAGTAAGGCTGCCCGCTTTTCAGCAAACGTTCAGCTTGTATTCAACTTACTTTCAGCCGATGCTCAGACGGGTTTCAGCCACCGCCCTTACACTGATTCTTGTGAAGATGTACTTAGGATAATGACATTTGGAGCTACGGGACATGGGAGAGGGGATTTATCGATGAAATTCGGTCGGAAGAAAAAATGGATCATTGTGGTCTTGGCTGCGATCTTATGTGGAGCAGGAACGTACGTGTACATAAATCAAAAGGCGCAGCCAGCCACTGCGGCGACGCAACAGCAGGTGATGAAAGTAAGCAAAGGAGCGATTACTTCCACCGTATCTGGGACGTCTCAATTGGATGCCAAAGATAAGCAAAATATCGTTATTCCGGTAGACGGCATTATTAAAACGATGAATTTGACGCAAAATCAAGCTGTAAAAAAAGGGGATGTGCTGGTCGAACTTTCGGTACCTTCTACGGAAACGAATTTGAAAGAAGCGCAAGTCAGCTTGCAGCAGCTGGAGAAAGAATTGGCTGAGCTGCAGGATGAGCAAAGCCATATGACAATTTCGGCTCCAATCAGCGGCAAGCTGACCTTGGCATCCAATTTGGATGTGGGCAGTCAAGTGAATAAAACGACGAAAATCGGAACGGTTTCGGATACGACACAATTTAAGGTGAAGCTGCCTTTCCCGCTGCAATCGGCTGTTCAACTGAGCAAAGGCGATAATGTCGAGTTGACAGTAGACGGGTATTTATTATCCAAAGTTGGCAGTGTCAATACGATTGGTCACGATATGAAGGCAGATGCCAATGGGAATAAAATGGTTGATGTGGAAGTGCTGGTTGCTAACGATGGCACCTTGTCTGCTGGCTTGAAGGTCAAAGGCAGCGTGGGCAGCGGAGACAGCAAAGTGGAATCCACGGAACAGGTCGCTTTGGATTATGTGAAAACGTCGCCGATATTCTCTGATGCGAGCGGAACGGTGAAAAGCATGAAGTTCAAAGACGGCGAGACTGTGAAGCAGGGCGAATTGATCGCGACGCTGTTCAACGACGATTTGCAGAAGAATATCATCAGTAAACAAGCGGCTATTGAAAGTCAGAAGATCAAAGTGGATGACGCGCAGCAAAAGATTGATCAGTTAACGATCAAAGCACCGTTCGATGGCGTCTTCTCTGCCGATTTTGCCAATAGTAAAAACAATGTTCTTCGCAATTATCCAGTGGGCGCGCAGATTAACGCCAATACGACTTTGGGCGCGGTAGCTAGCTTGAGCACGATGCAGCTGGCGATTGCAGTAGATGAGCTAGACCTGACAAGTGTCAAGGTCGGACAAAAGGTCACGGTGAAAATCGATGCGATTTCGGGCAAATCATTCGATGGTGAAGTGACATCGGTGTCTAACGTAGGAACGACCACGAATGGCGTAACGACTTATGATGCGGTTGTTGCCATTCCGAATACAGCTCAGAATGATTTGAAATATGCGATGACAGCAACAGCGGAGATCTATATTCAGAATAAAAAGGACATTCTGGTTTTACCGATTCAAGTGATTACCACGACCAAAGGCAAGTCGACTGTTTCTGTGAAGAAGGCGGACGGTACGACGGAGGAGCGCGAGATTAAAATTGGGATTCGCAGCAAGACGCAAGCTGAAATTATGAGCGGCTTGCAAGAAGGCGATGAAGTGGTCATGCCGACGCGGAAAGCAGCGACAACGACAACTCAGCAGCAAATGCCAGGCGGCTTCCCAGGCGGAGAAGGAGGTCCACCTGCCGGATTCCAGGGTGGTGGCAACGCAGGTGGTGGCGGTGGCGGCCAAAACGGTGGCGGAGCACGGTAGACAGGAATCAGCTTCCGGAAAGGAGCCCTACGAATGAATATCATTGAATTGAACGAAGTCACCAAGAGCTATGCTCGAGGTGAGGAGCAATTGCAAATTCTTAAGGGAATTACCCTTCATATTGAAAAAGGTGATTTTGTAGCGATTATCGGTCCGAGTGGATCGGGCAAATCTACCTTGATGAACACGATTGGGCTTCTGGACATTCCAAGTTCAGGCACGTACGCCCTGGACGGAGTCGCTACTCAAAATATGTCCGATAATGGACTTGCCGAACTTAGAAATCGCAAGATCGGCTTTATTTTCCAACAATTCAACTTGCTCCCGAGGTTGTCGGCCATTGAAAATGTTGAACTGCCGATGATTTATGCCGGTATTCCGACCAAACAGCGCAAGGATCAAGCCAACTTCATGTTAGAGAAGCTGGGGATGGGGCAACGTGGACATCACAAACCAAGTGAGCTTTCCGGCGGGCAGCAGCAGCGGGTTGCGATAGCCAGAGCTTTAGCGATATCGCCATCGCTGATTTTGGCGGATGAGCCGACAGGTGCTCTGGATTCCAAGACAGGGATTGAAGTGTTGGAATTGATTAAAGAATTGAATCAACAAGGCAATACGATTGTGTTGATTACCCATGATAATCACATCGCCGATAACGCCAAACGTGTCGTTACCTTGCGTGACGGTGAGATAATCAAAGATGTTCGCAATGAACCTTTAGCTACATTGGTCGCGCAGGAGGCGGTTTCCTCATGAGAATTTGGGAGCTTTTCCAAATGGCGATGGCTACCGTACGTTCCAATCCGCTGCGGACCGTTTTGACGATGCTGGGCGTTATTATTGGGGTCAGCTCGGTGATTACGCTCGTTTCCATCGGGCAAGGCACGTCGAAGTCGATCGAGAAACAATATGAAGGACTGGGAACCAATCTTCTAACGGTTAATTTGTTGGGAAATGGACGCGCTACACAGTTGAAATATGAAGAACTGATGGAGATGGAGGGGACATCGGGCATTAGCGCTATTGCGCCAACGATGACCAGAAACAGCACAAGCATTAAATATGATCGGACAACGCAAACCTATAACGTAATTGGCACGAATGATCGCTACTTGGATATGCAAAAAGGGGAAGTCGACAATGGTCGATTCCTCGCGGCGGCAGACCTGGATTTCCGGAATCATGTGGCGGTTATCGGAACCGAAGTCGCCACAAAGTTTTTTGGCAAGGATGATCCGATCAATGAAGAGATCAATGTCAATGGTTACATGTACACGATCATCGGTGTATTGAAAAGCAAAGGCTCGAATACGAGCGGCACTTCCTTAGACAGTTCAGTGATTGTACCTTTGCCAACGATGAGCAGAGATTTTAAATTAGGTTCGATTCGATCTACGTATGTAGAAGCGGTGAACGGGGATGCGGTAAGCAAAGTACAACAAGTACTCGAACGCTATTTGTATAACAAGTTTAAAAGCACGTCAGGCTACAACATTTTCAATTCATCCGAATTAATTACTGCCAGACAAGCAGCTTCCAGCACATTGACGAATCAATTAGTCGCTGTAGCTGCGATTTCTCTCCTTGTTGGCGGAATCGGGATTATGAATATTATGCTCGTGACCGTCAGTGAACGAACGCGTGAAATTGGTATTCGCAAGTCGATTGGCGCCAAACGCCGCAATATTTTACTTCAATTCCTCGTGGAAGCTACCTTAATCAGCGGCATGGGCGGATTGATCGGACTGATTGTCGGTGTTGGTTTATCCCTGGCCTGGCCTTATATGAATCCGAGTCAGGAAACAAGTCTCTCAATTAACGTAGGTCTTTATGCTTTCTTATTTTCTGCGTTAGTCGGTGTCATCTTTGGTCTCTATCCAGCCAACAAAGCTTCTAAGTTAAAACCTATTGATGCGCTTAGATATGACTAATTTTTAGGAGGTAATTCCTGTGATACGCAAATTAACATCCATTTCTATTAAACATACAAGCTTAGCACTCCTGCTTACGAGCACGCTGGCGGCTGCTTCTTGGGCAGCTCCTGCTGCTCAGGCCGCATCTGAGGCTGTCTATATTTCGAATGCTTCCTATTTTACCTTAAATCAAGCGGCGTTATCGTCCTCTTCCCTTCAGTTCTCTGTCGCTTTACATAATGGAGATCAGAAGTCGATTGATTTTAATCAGTACGGTGTCCGAGTAACAGATACATCAGGACACAGCTATACGGCCAAACTGAGTGAGAAGAAAAGCGCAAGTGTGCTTCCAGGACAAGACGCGAGTTTTCGGTTCTACGCCAGTCTGGGCGAGGGCGAAACCGCCGATCAATTGAAGGTTGATGTATTCCGGTGGGATGCCAGTCAAGCTGATTTTATGAATCATCTCGGGGATCTTCCAGTAGCATCTGCGCTGCAAGAAAATCAGGTCAAAGTGCCGGAAGAAATCATCAATCTGCGGACACTAGACAGCACATTGCCGAATGATGCTTCTGTCGCTTTTCAATTGGGGCAGAGCGTCCGTGTATCAGAGAATGGCAAATGGGTGATGTATACGCAAGTGTCTGCCAAAAATTTGGGTTCCAGCAGCGTGAAACTGCCAGCCGGGCTGCAAGTTAGACTCGTGGATGCCAATGGTTTGAAATATACATCTACAGTGGCCGAGGGAGCAGGTACTTCTTTCCTGCCAAGCGAGTCAGATACCATCACTCTGAAAACGCCGATATCGAAACAGTTGTCTGCGTCAGGGCTTTCGCTGGAGTTTTACTTTTTGAATCAAACGGAAGATGTCTCGCTAGGGACGATGAACCTCAATGCTTCGCTGCAAACGACGGCTTTGAACACCAAGCAAACCTACAGCGGACAGCAGGATGGCGAACAAGTAACGGTGAAAGCAAATTCATCTACCTACAGCAAGCAATCCGATGGGGTGCATGTCCAAACGGTTGTAACGCTTAGCAATGACGGTGAAGCATCGGCTGCGGTGCCGTCATTCTTCGCTTCGTATCAATTCGGTGATTCAGGAACATCGATATCGGCAACGGACAATTCAGCGCGGAATGCCTATTTGGCTCCGAAAGAAACGACGACGTATTACTTTAATGCTATTTTGCCCGCGGGCGTTGATCCGAATGCGGCGCAGCTGGTGCTGTGGGAGAAAACAGCCACTTCGACAAGTTCAAGCAGCGCAGCATCAAGCGGAGCAGCGAATGGCTCAGGAACGTCCAGTTCTGCGACAAGTGGTCAGATGCCCGTGGCAGTCTTCCAGCTCCAAGGAGCAACGGAAGCGCAAAGCGGCTTCACTACGGCAGCAAGCTATACGTTGGGCAGCAAGTTAACCCTTAGCAACAGCTCCGTTATCAACAAAAATCTGGACGTCTCTCTCGTGGAACTGCATGCTCATCAGAATGATGATCTAGGCTACAAAACTGCGATAGCCAAGTACAAAATTACGAATAACGGAACAAGTACCATAGCGCTCCCTGAATTGCAAAATGAACTGATCGACAGCAGCGGAAACGCGTATACGGGTACTCGCCAAACCTCGGTGACGACACAGGTTACACCGGGAAGCTCCTATGTTGTCAGTTACTCGTACCTGCTTCCGAATAAGAAAGAGACGGAGAACGAAACGTTTGCTTTGAACATTTTTGATGATAAATCAGTCTCTCAAGGCAAAGTATCCGTAGGTACGTATAAGGTTGCTCTGCAAGAGGAAGCAGACAGCGATATCTTGGCTCTGTATCCATTCACAATCAAAGTGAACAGTGATTCCATCAGCTGGCTTTACAATAATGGCACGTATTCGTACCAGTTGAATCTTGATCTTGATGTTACCCATGAAGATCAGGTTATTGTGGACGCCAACTTCTCCAAAGTGGAATTCGACATGGTCGATTCCCTCGGCCGTGTGGTTGGGACGCAATCAGCCTCACTGCTAGGCTCAGGTAAATTGGTTAGCGGCAAGCAAAAGGTCGTTGTCTCCGGTCTCAAGGATGAGCAAGTAGATTCGGGCGTGAAAGTTTACATGTATGAAGTCATCGAAACCCCGAATGGGACGGCTAAACGTTTGATTAAACAGTTTCACTAAGAAGTTATGACAATGAAAAGCGTCTGTATGCTTAGGCATATAGGCGCTTTTTTGATTTTTTTTTGCAAGTAGGGATATGATATAATTGGCGAATTAAGTGTTAGTTCTCTTATTTATTTCATGAGTTGGATGGGAGTATTCGCTATGGATTTCGAAACGATTTATCGTACTTATAAGCAGTTGCTGTTCTCAGTGGCTTACCGCATGCTGGGATCCGTGTCTGATGCTGAAGATATGATACAGGATTTATTCGCTTCATTGCCGTCTGTAGAGATGGCATCAGTCAATAATCCGAAAGCCTATTTAGTCAAAATGATGACGAACCGCTGTCTGAACTACTTAAAATCGGCCCGCAAGCAAAGGGAAGTGTATGTGGGTGCGTGGCTGCCGGAACCATGGATACAGAACGAAACTGAGGACCCTATGGGACAAGTCGTTCAGGACGAAACGGTCTCATATGCCTTTCTTGTCCTTCTGCAAACCTTATCGCCGATGGAGCGAGCTGTTTTCGTACTGAGAGAAGTACTTGGCTTTGAGTATGGGGAACTCGCCGAAATGCTGGGCAAATCAGAACCCAACTGCCGTAAGATTTATAGTCGTGCCAAAGATAAAATCAATAAGGATCAGTCACGAAATATTGAAATGGGGCATACCGAGCCGCTAGTGCAGAAATTTCTGCGCGCCGTCCATACGGGGAACTTTCAAGATTTCGTCACCATGCTGACGGAGGATGCGGTGCTCATTTCGGATGGCGGCGGCAAAAAGCGTGCTGCTATCAATCCTATTTTGGGCAAATTGCGGATCAGATCTTTCTTTGAAGGTATTGCAGCTAAAGGTTCTATAGCCGGAGATTGGCAGCCGATTAGGATGAACGGTCAATTGGGGTTGGTGCTGATCCAGCATGAAGCGATTGAGTTAGTGATTTGTTTTAATGTGAATGAGCAGTTGCAGAGGGCCAATCATGTGTATTTTATTAAGAATCCGGATAAGCTTCAACATTTTTCTGTGCAGGATTGTCACAAAACGCCATTCTCCTTTGTCTTATAGAGGCAAACCCAAACTAAACATTAATCGGAGGAGATTCAAATGGAAGTTAGATTTGATTATCACCAAGTAAGCCCGGAAGCGACGCAAATTATGTATAAGCTAGAAGGTTTTATTAAAACAAGCGGTTTGGACGCAAAGCTGTATGAGCTGATCAAAATAAGAGCATCACAGTTGAACGGCTGTGCTTTTTGTATCGATATGCATACGCGAGATCTGCGTAAAATGGGAGAAACGGATCAACGCATTAACTTGATTACAGCTTGGCGTGAAGCGCCATTTTACTCTGACAAAGAAAGAGCTTTGCTAGAGCTGACTGAAGCCGTAACACGCATCTCGGAAAATGGCGTGCCGCAAGCACTCTATGAGAAAGTCCGGAAACACTTTGATGAGAAGGAATATGTCGTTCTTATTATGGCGATCAATACGATCAATGCCTGGAACCGCATTGCTATTTCGACGGGGATGTTCCCGGCTGAGGAGTAATCGCAGGGTTGTGGGCGGCCTTGGGTGGGAGTGCTCAATTGGCCATCAGCCGTGATGGAGCGGTTTGGTGCCCAATGAGCTAAGAATAGGGAAGCTGAAAGTGCTTATTTGTTCGAATTGTCTTACCCTATAATGATTACAGAACCTAGCCGCAGGCTAGGTTTTTCGTATTGGCGTCCACCGAAGACTTCTTTGATACGGCGGTTTTTGGTCTCATGGGTGGCACATCTAATGAACTGTATGATGCTTATATACCGGAAAATGGCTACTTTGGAGATTTAATGAACTGGATTGGCGTTATCGTGCACTTTATTGGTGAAATGGTGATCATTTAGTTGAAATAGAGCATCTAGGGTTCATTAGATTTTCAGAATAGGCGATTTTGGCCGAATACAGGGTATTGAGTTCGTTAATGGGGGCTTGGGTTTGCCTCAAGGTGCTTATGTAGCAAAAAGTGTCATTATAGGGAAGTTGAGGGAACTGTGGTACGCTAATTTAGCAAAAAGTGTCCATATCGCGAGGTTGAGGGAACTACAGTGCGCTATTTTGCTGTTTCATGGGAAATTCAGCGTTTGTTGTGGAAATAAAACCCTGTAGTTCCGCTATACCCCTCGCATCCCTGTTATTTGCCTAAATAACGTACTGGAGTTCCCTTAGCAGGTTTCACTTAATGGGATTTCATTAACAGGATTCCCTTAATGGGATTTGTTGAGCGGCTCATCACTCAGGACGGCGAAGCAGGTGTTCTTAGGGGAGCGAGGATTTCGAATAAAGCCCCTCCCTACCATTTAATCCGCCGAATTAACTCAGTGATTGCTTGCTGTTCCTCCAAGCTGATCGGCCAAGTCCGAATGTCGACTATGACTCTTTCTAGATTAGTAAAGCCTTTGGCTAGTCCGTTTAAACGAGCTGCCAAGGTTGAGTTTAGCAACGATTCCTCAGTGGGGTAAAGGGTACTAGCCTTGCTGATCGCATCGGGAAACCGTTTCAGATAATACTTCTGATGACGCTCCTCTGCCAAATCAAACGTGCGGAACGGATTGACTGCGGTTTCTGGTCTTCCCAGTCCTTGTTCTTCGCGTCTTTTCATTGCGTCAAGAATGATGTTCAGCTGGTTCTCGTCCCGAAACAACGCCAAAGAAAGGTATTGACGGCCCTTGTACTCGTTGATATTCAGGGGATTGTGATGCTGCCAAAATACATCTACAATCTCATCTAATTTGATTTTCTGTGGATCAAAATCGATTTCGACAGTCTCCGTGTGATCGCCAAGATTTCGATAAGTTGGACTCGCGGAAGTGCCCCCCGCATATCCGACGCGGGTTCGAAGAACACCGGGCAGCTGCCCAAATAAAGCATCTGGGCTCCAGAAACAGCCCATCCCAAGAGTGATGGTTTCAATGTTAGCCATAGCATTCACCTCAATTCCATTTTATCATTTCAAGGAAGATTAACGAAATTGCAGGATGAAGTAGATGCCCACAACCTTCTTGAAATGTTATAATATGGAGAACTAACTGAAGGAGGTTCACTATGATAAAGCCTTCCTGCAATCCGTTTGACGATACATCCATTCACGCTACAACCCAGCAGTCTCAAGATGATGCTCAGTCGCAAAGGGTTCCTTTCAATGATGTCATCCATCATAATGATGTGGTTCAAGGTATGCAAGCGCCCAAACGGGTAGAACAAATGCCAAAGTGGTATCAACAACATCGCAGGAATTCTGCTGCGCTATCGGTTCTTATTTTCGGAGGATTTCTGGTGTATAACGTCATACAGATCATTCAAGACATAGTTTCCGGGAGGTGAGGAGTATGACGGAGCGGCTGCCGCAAAAAATCTCAAGAAGATCGTTTCTTACCACTTCAGGCAAACTGACAGTAGGAGTCATTGGTGTTTTGGCTGGCAATACTGGATTATTTTATTATGGAGCTATGCATCAAAAAAAGCCGATCACAGAAGAGCGACCTGGCAATTGGGTGGAACTTGGCGAACTTGAGCAGCTGAGCAAGATGAAAGGGCTCGATAAGATCCCTTATGAGGCGATCATTCAAGCTGCATGGGTTAAGAAAGAAGTCAGTGGTTCAGTTTATGTTACACGGGACGAGAATGGAAACCTCCTGATCCTATCTCCGGAATGCACGCATTTAGGTTGTAGTATCGATCCCGTTATTAACCTGCAAGTTAATCAGACAAAAGAGGGCTATTATCGCTGTCCTTGTCATGGAGCGGAATTTGACGCTCATGGAAATTCAGTCGGCGGAGCTGTTCTGCAAGGGCTGGATACGTACAGGCCGATCATAGAAAATGGCAAAGTTTACATTGATATTTCTGCGCCAATGAAGGGGAAGATGCAGCGTGTATAATGATGACTATCGCAAATCATCATAATTCCGCACTTTTGGAAAATGGATGGTTACGGTTGTACCGTGTCCTTCCTTCGAAGCTATCGTGAGATGATGAGCAAGTTTTAGCGCCATTTGTCTGGAGATGAGGATTTTCCTTAATAAAATGGGAGAGCACCGCATCGAACTGCTCGATGATCATCATTTCGAATCCTCATCGGCTCAGTGCTTCCGCGACCATCTCCCGTATCGTCTTATCATCTTCAACGATTTTCGATTAGTTCAGTTGTTTCAAGCCGAGCAAGAAGGAGAACATGTACCAAAACCATCATCTATAACAGCTGTCATAGCCATTATCTTACTTGTTTTTGGTTATTGGCTAGTGTTTCAACCTATGACCACAGGCGCCCAGATGGGAAGAAATTTATTGCTCATTTTTGGCAGTATCCTTGTAGGGACATATCTGCTGTTCCGTTTTGGCAAATATGATCAGCATCTCCCAGTTGATTTTCCGGGTCCAAGGGGAAACCTTGGATAATCAAGTGAAGGAGCTCTTAGCATCTGATCAAAATCACCCTGTGACTGCCCAATTAGATATTTCTACGCTTAAAATAAAGGCAGATTTGACGAAGTTCTACTATTATTCTTCCGGATTCACAGCGAATACGGTGCCTATCAAACTTCTTTCTATCTGCGCATATAATGAGATAGCGAAGACTTTGCATAGAGAAGAACAGAATCCACTATCGGATCAAGAGACCCTGTTGATCAGGCCGATGTATGCTATTTTCTCGGGAAATGATATTTCCAATGATAGCATTTCCTTTATGTTGCATCAGGTTCAGCTTGAACTCCCAATTAAGCAGATTGTGGAGGGAAGAGTAGTGCCTTTGGGGTTTCCTGATTTATGTTTTATTGTAAGCGACGGGAATGAATTTTCATCGAGCTATTGCCAAACAAACACTTTTCGTGTTCTATTTACCTTTAATTTTGGGTGTCGTGCATAGTTTGATCAAATGATTAGCAGCTTTTTAATAACTCCTATCTTGATATCCATTCTTGCCTATGTGTTCATTTACCTTGGTTATTATGTGGTTATGTGTCAATTCATTTAACAGGATTGTAAATAAGTGATACAATAGTCGCAAAACATATATGTACGGAGTTATTGAGATGCCCACTTATACGAAGAAAAAATTTCGCCTGAGTCCGCCGCAAGTGTTGACACTCGGATTCTTATTTATGATTTTCGTTGGAGCTGAGCTGCTGTGGCTGCCAATTTCTTATGCCGGAGAAGGCAGACTCTCCTTCTTGGACGCTTTATTTATGGCTACATCGGCTACCTGTGTGACAGGATTGTCGATGATAAACACAGGAGCTCATCTATCAACCTTTGGAGAAATCGTATTAATTCTGCTAGTCCAAATAGGTGGTCTGGGTTTTATGACCATGTCTACGCTTATCGCGCTCGTGCTGCGCCGGCGAATCTCCTTTCAGGAACGTTTGATTCTGCAAGAGGCAATGAATCATGATTCCACGGAAGGCGTCGTTCGGCTTGTCCGTAAGGTGTTGGTTTATGCGCTCTATATCGAGCTTGCTGGAGCATTACTGCTTGCCTTGCGATGGTCATTTGAAATGCCGATTGGCCAGGCGCTTTACTTCGGTGTGTTTCACAGCATCTCTATCTTTAATAATGCTGGCTTTGATTTATTCGGGGCATTGCCACAAAGACCGGGCAGCCTCATGCACTATGTCGAGGACCCTTTTGTTAATATTGTCTCGATGCTGCTGATCATTCTTGGTGGCATTGGCTTTATCGTCATATCGGATTTGTTAACATATCCCAAGAATAAAAAGCTGACGCTGCACAGTAAAGTTGTTCTCACTGCGTCAGCAGCTTTGATTCTGATAGGCACCGTGGTCATTCTGGTATTCGAGTATACGAATGTGAATACTTTACAGCCTTTATCGCCGATGGGGAAAGTGCTGAGCGCGATGCTTCAATCAGTATCCTCACGGTCAGCAGGCGTGAACACGGTGGACATCGCTTCAATGCGTCAGGCAACCCAATTTTTCATTGTGATAATGATGTTCATCGGGGCAGCGCCAGGCTCATCCGGCGGAGGGATCAAAGTGACGACTTTCGTCATTCTCTTAGGAGCTTTGCTTGCGATGGTACGCGGCAAAGAGGAAATCGTATTCTTCCGACGCCGCATATCGAAGGATCGGATTTACAAAGCGATAACGTTCGCGCTGCTTTCCTTTATCCTAATTGTCCTTTCGACTATGATTCTATCAACCACAGAAGAGTTTTCCTTCTTGGGGATCTTATTTGAAGTGACCTCCGCATATGCAACAGCGGGCATGTCACTGGGTCTGACATCACAGTTAACGGGATTCGGGAAAGTTTTCCTTATTATTCTGATGTTTGTTGGACGTCTGGGACCCGTCTCATTGGCATATACCTTAACGCCTGTGCCTGAAAAAGAGCATTTCCGTTATCCCGAGGGGAAAATTACAATCGGATAACGGATGACTCTGGGTGCGCGTCGTGTCGCTGTCGTATCGTGGGTGTCAAACCCCGGACTATCTAACCAATAAGGAGAGTATGATGGAAATACGTCAATTGATGCACGATGAATCACCTCCGATGGAACTGCTGCTATTAGCTGATCCATCGTTGCATATCGTCAAAGGTTATCTACAGCGTGGACAAATATTCGTTGCCGATATGGACAGTATGGTGATAGCTGTTTATGTTATTTTACCTACGAGACCTGAGACCCTTGAATTGGTGAATATTGCTGTGGACGAGCGTCATCAAGGCAAGGGGATCGGTAAGTGGATGGTTCTGCACGCATTGGAACAAGCCAAATTGCAAGGATATGCGACGGTAGAGGTTGGCACGGGCAATTCCGGCGTTGGGCAGCTAGCCTTGTATCAGAAATGCGGCTTCCGGATCGTGGGCGTGGATCGGGACTTCTTCGTCAGACATTACGCGGAGGACATCGTCGAGAATGGCATACCCTGCCGGGATATGATCCGCTTATCGCAAGACATCAAGTAGAAGTGGTGGCAATAAAACGATGGGAAAAGTCCGGTTTGCCCTTCTAGTTGAGGCCGATGATGAAATTATTTTTCACGCCTCCGACGAAAGGAGCCTCGCTGTTGGTTAATGGCGATTTTGGTAAAAATAAAGAAGTATCTGGCGAATTTTTTGTCAAAAATCAGGCTATACCATTGAGGTTTTTGGATAAAGAGCAAAAAGTGTTGGAACTTGTCAACTCCATTTATGGAAGGGATTTTCCAAAAAACCTTGAATAGACAATAATTTTAAAAAATATGAAAATTGAAGCCCACGAGGCTTCTTTTTTATCGTATAATGGCTAAGGGAATATTACTTTGTCAGGAACAAACGAAATAGTTTGCTAATATTTAATTAATAGTATTGGTTTAGAATAAGAGATATCAACCCATAGATTCACACAAATAAAGTTAACATATTGGAGGGATGTACAATGGGTCAATTTATTGAATTGGAGAAGAAGATCGAAGCTAAGCGGTTTGAGCTTAATCTTGCCAGTCATAGTCATGACCTGCTCTCCGAATATGTACTTAAACTTTCGATCGAATTAGATGAGCTATTAAACACTTATAATAAATCAGCGTAAAAGGCTGCGCTAATTATGAATCTTCCCATCATATAGATGTGGAAGATTTTTTGCGTTGACTGCTGAGTGAGAGCAGCTTTCTCATATTTAAAGAAGTACTTTGTCAAAATCAATCAACTCTAGCAATTTCTTGCTAGATTTAGAACCTAGTATCTTCCAAAAGTCCTAGTTGATAGACCCAACCAGCTATGCTATACTCTAGGCAACTTATGGTAAAGGGGGGGGGGTTGACTAGAATGCTTCCACCAACTGGTTTTGGCAAAATTGTTCTTAACCAAGGATACCTTGATAGTTCAGCCGGCCAACCCTGAACTTACCAAATTGCTCGCCACGCTCGGTTCCAAGCCGCAGACAAGCAGTACAATGCTAGGTCCGCTCGACTTTAATCGGATCGATTTCACGCAATGGCGTATGTTTTGCGATCGATTGACTTGGAACCAATCATCTGGCTGAGGCAGATGGTTGGTTTTATTTATAACCATTTTCAGAGAAATGAAGGAGGCAATTATCAGATGTCATCATGGATTCAGCAAGGGGATGTCGTTCTTTTTCAAGGCGACAGTATTACAGATGCAGGACGTGTTCGGGATAATGGTCAAGATTTAGGCAAAGGCTATGCGCTTATGGCGGCAGCTCAGTTCTCGGCGAAGTACCCGGAGAAACAAGTGCAGTTCCTGAACAGAGGAATCTCAGGCAATCGTGTGGTTGATTTGGAACAGCGCTGGAACGAGGATTGTTTGGCGTTGAAACCGAATGTGGTTTCTATTTACATAGGGATTAATGATACTTGGAGAAGATACGATTGCAATGATCCTACTTCGACAGAAGCTTACGAGAAGGGCTACCGTAATCTACTAGAGCAAACGGCGCAAACTGGCGCGAAACTCGTTCTGATTGAGCCGTTTGTTCTGCCAGTACCTGAAGATCGCAAATTATGGAGAGAAGATTTGGATCCCAAAATTACCGTTGTTCGCGAGCTGGCAAGAGAGTTTGGAGCACGTCTGGTTTGTCTGGATGGACTATTCGCTCAGGCTTCCACTCGTGCACACAGCTCATTCTGGGCACCTGATGGCGTACATCCATCACCGGCTGGTCATGCGCTTGTTGCGAAAGCGTGGCTGCAAACAGTCGGAGCAGAAGAGTAGTTGATCGTAAAGCGTCCCCTGCATTTTTTACTTGCAGAGGGACGTTTTTTTTGTCGGTGTTACCCCAGCTGCCCGCGGAGGGAACTACAGTACGCTATTTTAGCTAAAAGTGTCGTTAAGGTGAGGTTGAGGGAACTCCAGTCCGCTATTTTGGCATTTGATGCGAAATTTGAAGTTAAATTCAGCGCTTTTCGTGGAAATAAGACCCTGTAGTTCCGCTACTGACCTCGCATCCAGGCAAATTGCCAAAATAGAGTACTAGAGTTCCCTCGGACTAGGCTAATTATTAATTGGCAAGAGGGGTATGGTACAATCGCAGCAAGATTAGTTAGTGGAGGTAGCTATATGAAAGCATTGATTTTTGAACATTTCGGAGGACCAGAGGTCCTGCAATATAAGGAGATTCCGGATCCGAGCCTCGTATCGGGGTACATCCTTGTAAGAACCAAAGCAATAGGGATGAATTTTGCCGATATTTATCGGCGGCGCGGGAACTATCATTTGGCTGGTAGTCCGCCTTTTATTTTGGGTTATGAAGGGGCGGGTGTTGTTGAACAAGCCGCTCCTGATGTGACGCACGTGAAGGTTGGAGACCGAGTAGCGTTCGTCGATGTTCCCTACGCCAACGCCGAGTTGGTGACGGTCCCTGTTGATCGGGCTATTCCGCTGCCGGCAGATATTCCGTTCGAGCAAGCAGCGGCTATCCTGCTTCAGGGAATGACGGCGCATTACTTGGTGAATGACAGCTATCGACTGCAAGCAGGAGAGCAAATCCTCGTTCACGCGGCAGCTGGAGGCGTAGGACAGATACTCATCCAACTCGCCAAAAGTAAAGGGGCCAAAGTCATTGGACTAACTTCCTCCGAGTCGAAAAGGGCAGTAGCTATGAAAGTAGGGGCGGACGAAGTGTATTTGTATGACTCAGATTGGGTAACGCAAGTTGCGGCTTATACGGAAGACCAGCAAGGTGTGGACGTCGTTTATGACTCCGTAGGATCTACGCTCATGGATAGTTTCGCTGCTGCCAAAACCAAAGGAACCGTTGTTTTCTATGGCATGGCAGGCGGTGATCCACCCCGGATTGATCCAAGAATGCTCATGGATACATCCAAAACGCTGACAGGCGGCGATTTATGGAACCACATTACGTCATTGTCGGACAGAATTGAGCGTTCGCAGCAATTGTTTGAGGCGTTGAGGCAAGCCGTCATTCGAATCGATGATCTGACTACCTTTCCCCTCAGCGAGGGAGCAGACGCGCACAGGCTCCTTGAGAGTAGAAAAAGTACAGGCAAAATTCTGCTGATCCCCTAACATATGTAAGCCAGATGGTCACGTTTATTTTCGTTTTTAGGCACTCAGCTCCTGTCCGAGCAGGCCGCCGGTATATGGCTGCAAATGAGAATGATGCTGCACACTCGCCTTTTTAGCCACCACCGCGGACTGAACGCCGAGTGGTGGTTATTTTTGATTATATAGTCCATGGATATGCCCATTTTATACATTCTTCAGCGTTAAAAATCATGGTATCCTGAATGCATAAGACAACTAAGGAGATGGGATTTGTAATGAGCATAAACAAGTTGAAAATTGGTGTCATCGGAGCAGGTTCAATCTCAGATATGCATTTTGAGTCATATAGCAAACAAGCGGATGCCCAATTGGTCGCCGTATGTGATTTGAATCGTACACGAGCAGAAGAAAAAGCAGCGAAATATGGGATTGCGCAGATTTATACGGATTATCACGAATTACTTGCCAATCCGGAGATTGATGCCGTAAGTATTTGCACATGGAATAATACACATGCAGAAATTAGTATAGCAGCTTTGCGGGCAGGCAAAAATGTGCTCGTAGAGAAGCCTTTATGCAAGACAGTGGAAGAAGCTAATCGTATTCAGGAAGCTGTGCGTGAGTCCGGCAAAACGTTGCAAGTGGGCTTCGTACGCCGATATGATGCGAATGCTCAGTTAGTTAAACAGTTTATTGACAACGGCACGTTGGGCGAATTGTATTATGCCAAAGCATCATGTCTTCGGAGACTAGGCAACCCAGGAGGCTGGTTTGCGGATGTTGAACGTTCCGGCGGCGGTCCTTTAATCGATATTGGTGTACATGTCATTGACTTGTGCTGGTATTTGATGGGCAGACCTAAACCGATTTCGGTTAGCGGCAACACCTATAATAAACTTGGAAACCGCCCGAATATCCGCAATCTTTCCTTCTATCAAGCGGCTGATTACGACGCGGCACATAACACAGTTGAAGATATGGCTAATGCATTAATACGTTTTGAAAATGGCGCGTCGTTATTAGTTGATGTGAGTTTCACGCTGCATGCCCAAAAAGACGAGATCGCTGTCAAGCTTTATGGTGACAAAGGTGGCGTCGAAGTCGAACCAGAGCTTCTTTTCGTGACGGAAATGCAAGATACAATTGTGAACGTCGCACCTCAAGTTGATTCGAAATCGCTTAATGTCGTAGATGCTTTTAACAATGAAATTAAGCATTTCCTGGAGTGCTGCCGTACGGGGAATACCCCGATAAGTCCTGTAGAAGATGGCGTTACGATGATGAAAATCCTGTGCGGTATCTACGAATCCGCGGCTTCAGGCCGTGAAATCAGTTTATAATCCAAAAGGATAGGGGCTTAACAACATGAAAATTGGAGTAAGCACGTATAGTTTATATAAAGCCTTGCAGTCAGGAGAAATGGATATATTTGGAGTCATTGATTGGGTGGCAGATCAAGGCGCAGAACACGTGGAGATTGTCCCTATGGGATTTGAACTAGCTGGAGATTTTGAGTTAGCGGAAAAGATTCATCAGAAAGCACGATCCCGCGGGCTCGAAGTTTCCAATTATGCCATTGGGGCAAATTTTCTCACAGATTCAGTAGAAGCTTACCAACAGGAAATCGCGCGAGTCAAAGGTGAAGTTGATATTGCTGCTAGGCTTGGCGTGAAAAAAATGCGTCATGACGTAGCAAAATCAGATGACACTTCAATTGCGAATTTTAACCGTGAGCTTGGAAGAATGACAGAGGCATGTCAGGAAATAGCTGATTACGCACAAACTTTTGGGATTACAACGAGTATTGAAAATCATGGGTATTTCGTACAGCATAGTGACCGTGTACAAACATTAATCCAAGCGGTCAATCGTCCGAATTTCCTGACAACGCTGGACGTAGGTAATTTCATGTGTGTCGATGAAAATCCGGTTGCAGCAGTGAAAAATAACCTGCCATACGCTTCTATGGTACATGTGAAAGACTTCTACTTGAGACCGTCCTATCAGAATCCAGGTTCTGGATGGTTTCAGACAACTCAAGGTAATTATTTGCGGGGCGCTATCGTAGGTCATGGTGATATCGATATGCGAGAAGTTCTACGAACTGTCAAACATTCCGGTTTTGATGGCTATATTTCGATTGAATTCGAGGGTATGGAAGAGTGCAAAGCTGGAACGCTGATTGGGTTGCAAAATGTAAAACGTTTATGGGATGATATCCAGTAACAGACATAGATTCAATAAATCATGATTCAACCCAGTGAAAGGTGTGCTGAAGAAGTATGAAGAATCCAATTGGTATTATGGTGGATAGCCTGCGTCTTGGTATTCGTGAAGGATTAAAAAAATCTAAGGAGCTTGGGGCAGATGGGGTGCAAATCTATGCCGTTTCCGGTGAAATGGATCCGGACAACCTTTCGCCTGAAGCGCGTCAAGAATTAAAAGCCTATATCGCGTCTCTAGGTCTGCACATCTCAGCCTTATGTGGTGATTTGGGCGGCCATGGCTTTCAGGATCATACCGCCAATGCAGAGAAAATTGAGAAATCCAAACGAATTCTGGACCTGGCCATCGATTTGGGCACAACCGTCGTGACGACTCATATTGGGGTGGTACCGGAGAACAGCGATGATCCTGTTTACCAAACGATGCTTGAGGCTTGCGAGGAACTTGGTGTATATGCAGACAGCTTGGGGGCATATTTTGCTGTGGAAACAGGTCCCGAACCCGCAGCACATTTGAAAAGTTTCCTTGATAAACTGTCCACTAAAGGTGTTTCGGTCAATTTTGACCCAGCCAACATGGTTATGGTGACGGGGGATGATCCCGTTCAAGGCGTATATACCTTAAAGGATTACATCGTTCATACCCATGTGAAGGATGGCGTGCGACTTCGAGAAGTAGATCCGCGTGAGGTGTATGGCGCTCTTGGTTTTGAACCGATGAGCCATGAGAACATTGCCGCAGCCGCGGCAACAGGGGCGACCTATCGCGAGCTTGCTTTGGGCGAAGGGAACGTGGATTTCAAACGCTATTTTGAAGCGTTGCAAGCTATTAACTATACAGGCTACCTAACAATCGAGCGTGAAGTTGGCGATAAACCGGAGATCGACATCGCCAATGCCATTGCCTTTATTCGTACGTATAAAGAATAGTCCATAACGAGAAGCTCCGAGTCCACACGAAGTGGGATTTGGAGCTTTTTTGCCTTGCTTGAGATGGGCGGGAAGCGAGGCTTGGGCCTTTCTTAATAAAATGATATTTTACGATGGGACTCATAAATGTTTGCGATAAGGAGAACCTAACCAAAAATATGGTTAGGATGGTGTTATTTTGACTAAGACGCCTGATGTCTATTTGTCAGCTTCAGAACACTCCGTTTTGTGGGCTACTTATATGAATGATACGATGTCTATATGCGGCATACAATATTTTTTGAAACATGCCGCAGATGAGGAACTTCGAACTTTACTTGTATTCGCAGAGGAAATCTCACACACGCATATTGATAAAATAAAAAAGATATACGTAGAAGCAAACTATCCAGTTCCTCAGGGTTTTACGGAGTCCGATGTGAATTTATCAGCACCTAGATTATTCTCCGACACGATTATGTTGGACTACATGCTTAACATGGCGAAGCTTGGGCTTAATGCCTTCGGTATAGCACTTTCGCACTCGGAACGTGAGGATACGATGGCCTTCTTTTCGGACTGTTTAATGGAGATGAAAGAACTGCATAATCGTACGAAAGTGCTTGCGCAAAAGAAAGGCTTATATGTTCGCAGTCCGCAGCTTCCAACACCAACAGGCATTGAATTCGTACATAAGCAAAGCTTTCTTGGCGGCCTTTTTTCCGAAAAAAGACCGCTCATTGCTAATGAAATTTCAAATTTGACCTACAATATCAGTCGTAATGTGCTAGGCAAAGCGCTGATTATGGGCTTTAGCCAAGTCGCCAAATCGGAAGATGTTCAGAAATATTTTATTCGAGGCAGAGATATTGCCCAAAAGCAAATCGACATCTTTAGCAAATTGCTTAACGACAATTATTTGCCAACACCTATGATCATGGATTCCGAAGTGACCGATTCGCAAATTCCTCCATTTTCCGAGAAATTGATGATGTTTCACATCGCGGCACTCACAGCAACAGGAATCGGCCAATATGGTATCTCAGTTTCGCAGAGTCCTAGAAGGGATATAGCCGCCATCTATACCCGCTTGGCCGCAGAGATTGGTCACTATGCGGAAGATGGCGCGAATATCATGATTGCTAATGGGTGGATGGAGAAACCGCCACATGCTGCTGATCGGGAGGCATTGGCGCAGACTTGATAGCCCAATAATGTCACAAGATGCTTGCGTCTACATAGGGTTACTTTGTAGGGTAATTACCACGTTGATTTGTTGATGATGGGTTAGGGTGGGTTAATACAAGAGTTAATATGTTTTGGAGTAAACGCGGAGTTACTCAGCTGCCTCGTCCGGGCGTAAGGGAACTATGATCCTCTATTCTAGACAAAAGTGTCATTTTTGGGGTGGTGAAGGAACTACAGTCCGCTATTTTTCCGTTCTATTGGAAATTCAGCATATTTTGAGGAAATAAGACCCTGTAGGAGACCGTCGATTAACTCCTTAAATTTAGCAAACATCGGGAGGGGTAGGTTTCGTCTATTCCTCTCCCCCCCAATGAAACCCCCGAATTTACTTTAAAATGACTATTTATCTCCCGTTTTCTCTCATTTACTTCATTATTTGTGGTATGATGTAATAAAGACATGAATGGGGGATTTATATGAATCAATCGAACCGAACTGAGTTTCAACATCAAGTTTCATTAAGTGATATCGGGATTTCAGTTCCTGAGATTGAGTCAGTTCCCAACCTTCCTCATGCCAAAAAAG
>NZ_BMHE01000061.1 GCF_014640555.1 Paenibacillus marchantiophytorum
CAGAGTTGTATTCTGATTATCAGTCTTTCGTTGACACAAATGAATTGCTCGCAAAAGGAAAAATGGATGGTAAGCTCTTAAAAGAAATATGGGATGATGTGGACGTTCAAGTTATATTTTAATGAAATGAATCTTTTAAAGGGTGGTGTTAAGTTTATGTTTGATCCAAAGGTAATGTTTGCTTGGACGTTCTCCTTATGTGCAGGTACTTTGATAATGATTGTTCTTAAACTCATTTTTTATGGTTCTAGCTTTGTTACACTTCTTCTTGCGGCTACTACAGCAATTAACTGTGCATTCCTTATGACTACATATCGAGAAGAAACTCTACGTACTTTGAGCAAGTTGTTTATCTGGAAATGAAACAGAAGTTTCAATGGTAACTGTAATATATAATCTACGATGAAAGAATGATTTATTGACTAATCTTAAACATGACCTATTTCGTCATATTGTAGAGGTGACATGATATTTGAGAATTTGGTTTGTAATCCTATTTTCTATTGTCTTAGTTACAGGATGTTCTAACCCTGTTGACCCTAAAGTCAAAGGAGCAATTATTATTTCTTTACAGGATAGAGGAAATCTAGAAGATTTTCAGCCAAAAGATGTAAGAGTGGACTGGGTTAAAGGTGGGCTGGATGAAATAGACAAACGAATGAATGATTTAATATCTACTATGAAATTCAAAGGTAAATCATATTTGCCGAATAGCGACTATGTGGAAGCAAAATATCAATACACTAGCATCTATGTGTTTGTTAATGTTACTAAGCCTGAAAAAAACATTATTGTAAAACATGGTAATGATTATTTTACTTTTGAAGGAAGTAAGGAATCGGCTGACAATGTAATTTCTTGGACAGTTGAACAAAGAATTTTGAGCGAATGAAAGCACGATTTTAAGGAGAGTAGGGGCTTCTTATAAACATAGACCTAACCAGAAATCCTTTGGTAAAAGCAAAAATTAATTGGTTATTGTCTGATAAAAAAGGCAGAAGGAATAGGGAAAGTAGGAGAACATTTTGTATGCCAGTCATTATTGAAGATAACAAGCAAATGTTTATAAATGAAGAATGCGACAATATGTGGAGCTTAGTAGGTGAGATTGTGGAGCAAGCAACTGAAAATAGTGATGCAGTTGCTCGAATTACTTTTCTAGTTGAAGATGCACCACATTATTTACTATATGAGGGCAATAAGTTTGAACTATGGGATGGTAAAACAGTGGGTGTAGGGGAAGTTATTATATAAAAGAGCAATTTCATTAAAATTTAAGGATGAAAAATTTATGATTGAAGGATGGACTATTGTAATAAGTCTAATAGGTCTCTTTTGGATAATAATGTTCTCTTTATTTGAATCAATAATTTATGGACTTGTTGTATTGGTGCTGAGAATAAAGCCAAGAAGAAATCTAGACTTGGGATATTCATTTTTAATGAAGAACATTTTCAATCAAGTAATAATTAGGGTTATCGTATTTGTTGTATATTCAATTGTTTTAGAAGTGATTGGGGAAATATTTATTGGTTCAAACCCAAAGGAATTTGATTATGCTATCAGCACCATTTTTGATTCAGTAATATATGGCTATATTTCAAAGGTTGCATTAGGTGCATTAGGGATTTGCTTTCTGTTCAATAAGTATTACTTGATAAGAATACATATTACCGATACCTCTAAGGGAAAAGCCTCATTTCCCAAAGAAAGACTATTATTTTTAGTTGCCTATGGTATTAGTTTTGCGGTTATTGGAGTTAGAATGTCATGGTCAATGTATTGGGTTTAGGATAAAACATGGATTTCATTGAGATACGATAACTTTTAGGGGGGAATCATGAAAATAAGAGAAGTTGTTTCAATTGTTATTGGATTAGGCTTTATTTTTGTTGGATTTCTTATTTTTTCAATGTTTTATGGCAATCCTTTTTCAAAATATAAGTTTAATAATGAAATTCAAGCCAAGAGAAGCTTAATCGGAAAAGGGCTGTAGTATGGGTAAGGCCATATAGCATGTTTGTTGAAACCGTAGAGCATGAAGGTGAACCAACTCCAAGATTTAAACAAATGTATTCAGAATAAAACGGATATTTTAAAGTAAATCCATTATATAACTATTTACAACTTTTTCCATAAGTTTGCGTATAAGAAACATAAACTTATTGGAGGTTATAGAATGAAAAAATTTATAATGGGAGTAGTTGTTGGAGGGGTATTATCGCTTTCAACTGTTGTAGCTGCATCTGATTCAATCCAAGCATATCTGTTTGAAGTGTATTTTACAATTAATGGTCGCAGTACAACTGTTGATAAAGAATATTCAGTTCTTAATTATAACGGTAGCGCTTATGTCCCTGTTCGCTTCATAGCAGAGCAACTAGGTGCTTTTGTTGATTATAGTTCTGTTAACAAAGAAATAGTAATCAATCATTTTTCATCAAATATGAAAATACTTACTGACAGCAATTATCCAAATGTACATTTTAGCCTGACAGATCTCTATTTAGACGGTGGTTGGACAGGAATTGATGGACTTCTTTCGCTAGATCAATCGAAGGAGGGCACAATTACAGAACATGAAATAGATTTTAGCTTGAGTTTTTACGACGCAAATGAAAAATTGATTGGAACAGCATTTGGATCTCAGTTAGCTAATTCTGATTACAAACAAACAATTTCAACAGGCGAAATTAAAGTTGTTAAGGCTGGTGAACATGGTGATTTTTCCAATTATTCAAATGTGAAATTTAATGTGACGAAGTATAAATAATTAATAATACTGAACGTCGAAAAGCGAGAAATGTAGGATAACATTGTTTGATGAAAGTCATGTATCTTTGGCGGGCTTGGCGTAAAGCTACTGATAGGACAAATTGTCGAAGTCGGTTTCCAAGACGTTGCGATTTGAAAAGAAAATATAACGGATACTTCATATGCATAAATTTGCACAAAAATGATGTTTCAAAACTATTATATCCCTTTCACCGTCTTCACACATGTGGAGTGTTGCTCTCTGTTAGTGGGGAAGGACAATTAAATCTGAGATGTTTTGGCGGGAATAGTAAAGGGGGCGACGAACCCCTCTTTTTTGTTGGGTCTGTTATCGTACTGTGTTGATTCTTGAACAAAAAAATGACCGCCAGTTAGGTATAGGCGTTCACATGATTATTTCACTAACGTTCGCAGTCGCAGTTATAGTGACTAAAATAGCTTATTGTTTCTCGAATCTCAAACAATAAAGAGGTTCACCTTCATTAGTAACGCCCCCCGTATTTTCAAAACCAAGACTGGTATATAAATTTTTTGCTCTTTCATTTGAAGGAACGAAATTTGTATAGACCTTTTTGCAAGGAAACTTTTTCATGGCTTCTATAATTTTCAACATGGCATGTTTTCCAATTCTTTTACCTTGATGCCGATAATCAATCATAAGCCTAGTAATAAAATAAAATTTCTGTTTTTGGTCAAATCCATACATTGCAAAGCCAACCATCGTCTCTTCATAATAAATAGCTTTTGGTAGCCATTCAGGTTCTACTTTAGCTTGAGCCAAAGAAAATGCGTTTGAAGCAACATGCTCTTCAAACAGTGGTCGTTCTTTTGTATCGCTTGACTTTAACAAGACACACTCCATAAAATTGTCGGAAGTAATGTCTCTTAATTGGATATTCACCGAATTACCACCTCACTTTTGATTTCCCCTATTAATTTCCATTGAAGTCTATTCAAAGGTTGTAATCAAGGGGTGAGAACTTTCCAATAATCCCATGCCTTTAAGTAACCCTCCAAATCATGTGGATGGACTTTTACGCAGATTCCAATTCTACAATAAAGTTGAAGAATAATTTCCTCAATAAGCCTTGATTTTTCCATTGGCTCATGATTGAGTAAATTGAAAGTAGCAAATAGCGTTTCTAGGTTCAGGTCATCAGGAGAGGAACAAAATGCATAAGTAAAATCATATATAACAGGTCCAACCACTGGTGATGGGTCGATAACACCAGTTAGTGTAGATTCATGAAACACGAAATTATGGACGCCAGTATCACCATGCAATAAGTATTTCTCATTAACTTTTGAAGTGCTCTCAATTAAAGATTTTACTTTATAATAATCCTCAATTGGTAACAGATTCCACTGTTATAGCTTGTATTTGTCAATGGTTAGGCAATGGGAGGGGGGATACAATACATTGCACAGAAGATAAAGATGAATGTCTGAGGGTGGAATGCTACACCGCCCAAAGGAGTTGGAGAGGGCTAGAGAGACATTCTTAAGGGTGCTGTACCCGAAGGGAGAAGACTCACAAGAACAGAGGTAAATTTTAACTCCGTGCGCCCTTTTATTCGAAAACGTTTCGGTTCGGTAAAAGCTATGATAAAGGCGGCTGTGCCGCAATTAGTGGAATCGGAAAGAGGGAGATAGATTGAAGGTAACCTTTTTCAGATGAACAGTGAGATAGATTTAAGTTTACGAGGCAGAAATCGCATGATGGTAACTGGTAATATATAGGTATTGAGGCGCTATGCCTTTTATACTGCGCCTAGCCAAGCTAGGCACAACTAATTGATGAAAGTTCAATCGAGGTAAGTTCAAGTTTTTTTCATAATAAAGGGCTTTTTTTGCTTTTACTTTTGATTCATGAGATAATATAAGTTTGATTCAATTCTATTTGTTGGGGGCACATAACGTGGGAAGTTATCCATTTGCATACGATCATTCACAGCCATACATGCAGCAAGTCTCGGACTGGATTGCCGATATCTTTTATGAAATTTTGCCTGAAGCTGGCTTCGAGGTCCGTGATGAACAAATTTATATGGCTTTTCAATTGGAGCGTGCTTTTGCGGAGAAGCAGACGATTTTTGCTGAAGCTGGAGTGGGGACCGGGAAGACGTTAGTTTACTTGCTATATGCGATCTGTTATGCGCGTTTAACGAAGAAACCGGCGATTATTGCCTGTGCGGATGAGTCTTTAATTGAGCAGTTGGTCAAACCGGGTGGTGATATAGAGAAAATCACACGACATTTGGATCTTGCTATTGATGCGCGGTTGGCGAAATCGCCGGACAAGTATGTTTGTCTGGTCAAGCTGGATGAAGCGCGTTTCGGTCATGAAGATACGGGCTTGTACCGTGAACTATATGAAGGTTTGCCGGATTTCGTGCATACGCGCGAAGCGATGCAGTCCTTTTATGCCTATGGGGATCGCAAAAATTATCCTCATTTGAATAACGAACAATGGGACAAGGTCAGCTGGGATGCCTTCCAGGACTGTTTTGTTTGCGATAAACGCCATCGCTGCGGCCAAACGCTTTCGCGTGATTCCTATCGCCGTTCGACCGATCTGATCATTTGCTCGCACGATTTCTATATGGAGCATGTCTGGACATATGAAGGCAGAAAACGCGAAGGACAGCGGCCTTTGCTTCCAGAACATTGCACGGTTGTTTTTGATGAAGGCCATCTCATGGAGTCAGCGGCTCAGAAAGCATTGACTTATAAGCTCAAGCATATCGTCTTCGAGGAATTGGTCGTTCGTTTATTAAAAGGTGAAGTGCGCGAAACGTTAGCTGTCTGTATTGATCAGGCCATTGAGCAGAGCGAATTGATGTTCGATATTTTGGAAAGCTGCTGCCAGCCGATTCCGGGTTCAGACCGCAAGCAGATCGTCATGAACGACAGATTACTGAGGGAGATTCATCGTCTTTGCGACATTTTATCGCAGATTGAGGAAGAGCTTGTGTTTGAAAGCGAGATGTTCACGTTAAACGATTATCAGCTCAAAATTGTCGAAGAGCATCTGGAAATGATGCAAAAAGCGTTAGCTTTGTTTCGCAATGATCAAGCTTTCATTTGCTGGGCAACGGAGAGCATTACGGGGTTAAGTCTCGTTATTATGCCTAGAACAGTGAAAGAAGTCTTGAAGGAGCAAGTGTTCTCTTCCAAAATGCCGATTGTCTTCTCATCTGCGACACTTTCGGTTGAAGGCTCGTTCGACTATGTGGCCGACAGTTTGGGGTTGGACAAGTATTTGTCCTTTTCTGTTGTGTCTCCCTATGATTACGCTAAGCGCATGGAAGTGATTGCACCGACTTGGTCTAGTGGCGGAACGTTCGAAGAGAAGCTGGAGACAGCGGTTCAATTGTTGAAACGAACGGAAGGACGGGCCTTGATCTTGTTCCCCACGTTCGAAGAGCTGCGGAGGTTCAAGCTGGAAATCAAAAGCCGTTCCGACTGTGCGGATCTGTACTTTTTATTCGAGGGCGATCAAGAAATAAGCCATCTCATTGCTTCTTTTCAGGGAGACGAGCATACGGTACTATGTGCTGTGAGCTTATGGGAAGGACTTGATGTGCCAGGCCCATCGTTGTCTAATGTCATTGTTTGGGCACTGCCGTTTCCTCCGCAAGATCCCGTGTTCATGGCCAAAAGACAAGCAGCTGCTTCACCTTATGAAGAGGTTGATATTCCGTATATGCTGCTTAGACTTAGACAAGGCATTGGCCGCTTGATCCGAACCCGCGAAGATAGCGGTTTAATTGCGATCTTTAGTGAGGAACTTCACCATAATGAGCAATTGCGGGACCATATTGTCCGTATTTTACCAGCTGGCGTTTCCTTAAAAGCTGGCGTTTAATCTAGGTAAACCAGATATCGCGAAATCGCACCCAACCGAGCGAGTCCAGAGAGATGCCGCGGATGGAAGGGTGGTAAGCTGTTTTGAGATGCTTACGATATAGAAATAGCAGGCTATGGCGCTGCTTGAGCTGTGATTCCAACTGCTCAAGCAGCGCTTTTCGACGCCCAGCATCCGGCTCTAGGCGCAGTTGGAATAAGTTGTCGTCGAGCAATGCTTGGACATCTTGGTCCGCATGCTGACGCATGCTTTTGTACATATCATAGAGACGCAGTTCACGATGCTCATCTAACATAATCGCAAAGAGCACGAGATCGGCGCTCATGCGCTGCTCTCCTTTGAATTCTTCGGCAGGAATCAGCATAATGTCCAGCCTAATACCGGACTTGGCGTACATGCGCTGCAAGAGTAGGGCATCATGCTCATACTGTGGGATGGTAGCTAGCGTGAGACGTTCTCCCTGATAACCAGCCACTGTGCAGCAATTTTCGACAATCCCGGTCGTAGGGGCCGGAGAGACAGTCGAATTCGGAACATCAGATTGTGTGTAAGGGAAAAAGCTATTCGCTGTCTCAATAACATCCCCCGAAAGTTGTTCCAGCAAAAAAGTGCGATCCAAGGCGTTGCTTAACACTTGGCGATTCTGCGGGTTCTTCAAGGGGCCATCTTTCAACGCATTAACGGTTAGAAATTTGGTTGTCATGCCAGATTGCCTGACTTGTTGCCAACGTTCTGCATCCATGTCGGAAATTCGTACATTGTGCATGATTTGATAGGGACGCAACTGATCAGACAGATCGGTCTGCTCCTGCTCTGGCAGTGTCCACACTTCAACCCGATCCAGAAACCCTCGTCCCTGAAAATAAACCGGGAATGCCTCCAAAATCCAGATACCTTGCTCTTGTCCTGTTAAACGAAAAGGTCCTGTCCCGACCGGACTGGCGTTCGTACTGTCCATATGATTCGCATAGATGTCAGCGGGAACAATTGAAGCGCGGTTCGTCGTTAAAAAGCCTAGAAATAGTTCGCTTCTTTCTTCCAGTTGGATACGAACGGTTGTTTCATCCGGCGTCGTAATCTCACGGATGTTTGCATAAGCCCAGCTATATAGACCGCGCGGCGCGAGCCGTTGGAGCCGTTCGAGCGAGTATTTCACATCGCTGGCCAGCATTTCGCGGCCGTGATGGAACATAACGCCTTTGCGCAGATAGAAGGTCCAAAGGGTGCGAGCATCATCCGTTTCCCAGGCATGGGCGAGATGCGGCAGAATCTGCTCTCCTTTGGCATCCATGCGAACGAGACCATCGAACAACTGATTCACTAGATGCGATTCCCCCGCATAATGGATAGCGGCTGGGTCTAGGGTGTGAATCGTTTGGGTGAGAGGAAAGCGCAGCACGTCGGTTCTGCGCTGATTCTGCACTTCAGAGCGGAAGCCGAATTGACCAGAGAGCCAATCCTGAAATTGCTCTCTTAGGGAGAGGGCTTCTTCGGAAGCTTGCAGCAGTTCCAATGCCGAATGCAAATCTTGTCTGGTGACCAGCTCCTTGGCTTCCTCCAGGAGTATGGTTTCTTTTTTCACGTGAAAGATCAGGCTGGAGCGGTTGCTGCGTCCTTTTTTGGGCAGCCAAGTTAGCCAGCCTTCCTGCTGCATGCGCTTCAAAACCAGTACCATGTTGCGGTGCGTACAATCCAAACAAGAGGCTAATTCCTCAAGTGTAATCTCGATGGGAGACTCTTCCTGGATATGGGGGAAAGCGCGGCGCAATGTCAAATAATGCTTGCGAATCTTCACTTGCATGCCTCCATCATAAAATATGAAATTATGAAATTTAAACTTACACTTTTTGTTCTTGTTTTAAAGGTTACAATAAAAGGCAGGAAATAACAATGTCTAGCAGAGTCCTAACCATTAGCGTTACAAAGGAGAGTATGTTCAATGAGAGATCCCGCTCCATGGCAAAAGAAATACGGCATGATGCTGATGTATGCTTGTTTATTCGGTTTGGCCTTTCAATATGTATTCGTTGGCCGCCCAGCCGGCGTGTCTGTATTGATCGTTGTGGCTGGCTTCTATAGTTTGTACTTTTATGCGATTAAAGGACGATTGGGAGGCTTCGAGCCATGGGAAGGCCAAAGCAAAGCGGGTTGGCTCCTGCTGGTTCCGAGTGTGCTATTGGCACTTACATATGGGTTGTTTGCGAATCGCTTGTTTCATACGCTGAACGGTTTGGCATTGCCCTTGCTCATAGTGATGCAAACGATTGTGTTGTCTCGCAATAGCAAGCATGCGTGGTACCATGCGTCTTTCTTGCAGGATATGATGCGGCATGTTGTGGGCAGACCGCTGGCTCATGTATCCGTTCCACTGGGGATGATCAAATCATGGCTGCCTGCCAAAGAAAATGAGCGTGAGGCGAGCAGGGGGAAATTCGCTAAAATAGGAGTAGGTTTGCTTTTGGCTGCACCAATCTTATTTGTCATTATTAGTTTACTTGCTTCCGCAGATCGCATTTTCCTGTCTTGGCTCACGCAAATTCCGAATTGGTTCGATGGGGGATCTACATTCGAAGTTATTTTTCGTATACTTTTGGCAATCTGCGTTACGATCTACATTTTTTGCTACCTGCTTGGCCTGCTTTTACCCAAAAATGCTGAGGTGGATTCGATTGCGAAGGTTGAGGAAATTGAATTGCTCGAGAAGAATAGGAAGATTCAATTAGATCCCCTTACTGCGGGGACTTTGCTAATTTGTGTGAATTTTGTTTATGTGCTATTTGCGATAATTCAATTCTCCTATTTGTTTGGAGCCGCTGACGGGTTGCTGCCGGACGGTGTAGCTTATGCGGAATATGCGCGGAGAGGGTTTGCTGAGCTTGTCTTTGTTGCTTTAATCAATGTTGCGTTATTGTTTCCAGGCTTGCATTGGATTCGAAAATCGGCTCAAGTCGGGGAATTAATACGTAAAGTGCTATTGAGTCTACTGGTTGTATGTACACTTGTCATGTTAAGTTCAGCATATAGCAGGCTTGCTTTGTATGAAGAAGCTTATGGTTTTACACAGACGAGATTGCTGGTTCATGGTTTTATGATATTTCTAGGCGTGTTATTTATCATTGCGCTTTATCGTATTTGGGTGGAGAAGATGTCATTGTCCAGAGCGTATATCACATCGGCGATTTTGGCTTACCTGGTCATGAATTACATCAATATTGATGAGCGGATTGCAGTGAACAATACAGCTCGATATGAACGAACAGGGATTATTGATCTTGCCTATCTGGGAGACTTATCCACGGATGTGGTACCAGCGCTAAGAGATTTACAAATTCGTCATCCGGAATTAGTGGAAGTGGAACTCACGATAAACCGCGTCATATCTGGGATTGACAGCGATTCGTGGCCTTCCTGGAATCTGTCCAACTACCGCGCCAAGAGGTAAATGAGCAATCCATTTTCAAAAAAAAAATAGTCTTGAGTTTCGAACTCCAAATTGCTGGGTATAAATTCCTATCCATACATAACCCAACTTTTAGGAGGAAACAAACGATGAAAAAAACACTTACAGTCGCACTTACTTCTGCAATGGCATTATCCATGTTCTCATCCGTCGCATTCGGGAAATCATCTTCCGATTACACCGATTTAAGCCAATTGGACACCGCAACCAAAGCCAAATTCGATGCGATGATCAGCGCCGGCATTGTCGACGGAATGACAGAAACGACGTTCGGTTTGAAAAGTCAAATGAATCGCGCCCAGTTCGCCAAAGTAGCCGCATTACTTTTGAAACTACCTGTTAATTCAGGGCTTCGCGTATCCTCATATACGGATGTAAGTACATACGATCAAGCCAATGGCTATGCACTTCCTTATATTGAAGCTTTGAAAACAGCGGGAATTACAGAGGGTACGAGTGAGTGGACCTACAGTCCGGCAGCTCAAGTGACCAAACAAGAACTGGCTGCGTTCTTCATTCGAATTCTAGGTAAGGAAGCACAAGCAGAAGCCATGACACTTACAGACGGATCTGTATCGAATTGGGCAAAAGGGTATGTAGCACTTGCTACAAGCTTAAAGTTACTGCCTGAAAGTGTTGGAGCTTTCGAAGGTCAACAGCCTGCAACTCGCGAGCTGCTGGTGACAGGTGCCTATGAAACCAAACAGCAATATGTTCCTGACAAAGTATCACTCATCGGTGCTCAAGCGATAGGTGCGAGATCGGTAAAAGTGTGGGTAAACGACACGGTTGATACGAAAAAAGCGACTTTTATGCTGAGCAAAGGAAGTATGAGCGTGCCTGTAACAGCAACGTGGTCCGATGATCATAAATGGGCAACGCTAGTGTCCGCTTCACCATTAAGTGAAGGCGACTACACGGTTGAAATCTCGGGCATTGATTCCTCTTCTGTATTAAGAAAAGATGTTAATTTCAGAGTGCAAAAAGAACAAGTAACCGAACTGAAGTTCGTAAATCCAAGTGATACGATTGCGAATAGTGCTTCTGCTTCTATTAAAGTGAAGGCCTTAAACCAATACGGGGAAGTGGCCTCTGTGGAAGCATCAGCTTTCACCGCTACAGTAGCGGGAGCGGCTCCTACAGATATTAGCAAAGACGAGTGGGGCAATCTGGTCATTATTGCGAATGTTAAAGCAACAAATGCTGCGCAATTGAACGACTATATCCCAGTTACCGTCTACTTGAAAAATCAAAATCTCAATGTCTCAAGAAGCTTCAAAGTAGGAAATGCACCTATTCTCAGTGTGATTGAGCCGAATAAATTAACTTATTCTAATGGTAAAACAAGATTGCTGAACGTTGGCGAATCAGCTACGATTACCTTAAATCTGTACGACCAATATGGAAACCCGGTTACCAAAAAACAATGGGATAATGGGGAGGTAACGACCAAAACGTTGCTGCCTGACATAAATCCAAATAATCCGCATCTTGAAGTTGTAAAAGCCGGTGCTTCGCTGAGTGCGAGCGATCTCTTTGATACGAATGGCATTGCCCGCTTAGAAGTGAAGCTGACAGCGAAACCTGAGCAGGCGACGACTCATCAAATTACGATTTATAGCGAAAATGCTTACGCGACGGTGAGTGTGGATATTAACTAAACTATCGATTGATTTCGGTGCTCATTCTCTAGCGATAGAGGGTGAGCATTTTTTTATATGTTTTGGAGTGAAGATGGAGTTACTCCAATTGCCTCGCGCAGAGGAAGGGGAACTACAGGGCGCTATTCTAGCCAAAAGTGTAATTAGCGGGAGGTGGATGGAACTCTAGTGCGCTATTTTGCAGTTTGCTGGGAAATTTAACTGATTCCGTGGAAATAACACCCTGTAGTTCCGCTATGACCCGCTTATCTTTGCTTTTTCCCTAAATAGCGCTCTCTAGTTCCCTTACTAGGTTTTGCCACTAAAAAGAGTCTGATCTCTCAGGGCGGTGCAATTTTTTTCTTAACATAGAATTTATATGTTTTTGGGTTTGGGATGAGCGAAGCTTACCTCTTATGTCTTGGCTTCACCACAGGCTCTTTGCTTTGGAGGTTTTCGGTCTTAAAGGGCAGCTAATGAACTGTAGGATGCTTATAGACGAGAAAATGGCTACTTTGGAGATTTAATGAACGGAGTTGGCGCTACCGTGCAAAGTTTAGGCAGCCAGGTGTTCATTTTCTTGGAATAGAGCATCTGGAGTTCATTAGATTTTCAGAATGAGCGATTTTGGCCGAATAAAGGGTATTGAGTTCGTTAGGGGCTTGGTTTCCTAAAGGATTATTGACTGACGATTCATTCTGATGGGACTGTTTGCCAATCGTTAAGAAATCCTCCCTAGCCAGACTGCGTCATCGAGAATGTCGAAAAACATACAAGTCAGAAGGTATATGCCTTCATCTAGAGGTGTATATATAACATATCAAGTGGAAAAGATTACAACTTGTCCTAAACTCCGACATCAACTGAGCTTGGCCTCGACAACACTTGCATAACAGTCAGCCATGAGGAAGATGGTGAGCGCATGCAACTGGTTTTAACGGATGAACAGCAGATGATTCGTTCCATGGTGCGCGATTTTGCTAAGAATGAAATTGAACCTACCGCAGCTTGGAGGGATGAAGAAGAGAAATTCGATCGGGGACTGTTCGATAAAATGGGTGAACTCGGTTTAACGGGCATTCCATGGCCGGAAGCCTATGGCGGGCTTGGTGCTGATTTCCTTACGTATGCGGTTGTGGTTGAGGAACTTTCACGGGTATGCGCTTCTACGGGCGTTATGTTATCTGTGCATACCTCACTAACAAGCTGGGCGATCTATAAGTATGGTACTGAAGCCCAGAAGCTTAGGTTTTTGAAATCATTGGCTGAGGGCAAGCAATTAGGGGCATATAGTTTGACAGAAAGCGGATCTGGTTCCGATGCTGGCGCTATGCTTACGACAGCGACTAAGGAGGGAGACAGTTATCTGCTCAATGGCTCCAAGCTCTTTGTGACGAATGGCGGAGAAGCAGAGATTTATATTGTTTTTGCGATGACGGATCTCGCGCAGAAGCACAAGGGATGCACGGCATTTATCGTGGAAAAAGGTGCTCCTGGCTTTATTTTTGGTCATAAAGAAAGAAAACTGGGCATCCGTTCCTCGCCGACGATCGAACTTCGCTTCGAAAACTGCCGTATCCCCGAGGGAAACCGATTAGGGGAATTAGGTGAAGGATTTCCGATTGCCATGAAATGTCTGGAAGGAGGCCGCATTGGCATTGCTGCGCAAGCACTTGGTATTGCGCAGGGGGCTATGGATGTCTCTATCGCATATGCCAAGGAGAGAAAGCAGTTCGGCAAGCCCATCGGCAGACAGCAAGCGATTGCCTTTAAGATTGCCGATATGGCAACGAAGATCGAAGCGGCTCGATTATTGACTTACCAAGCCGCCTGGAGGGAAGGCGCGGGGTTGCCATATGGCAAAGAAGCCGCTATGGCGAAGCTTTTTGCAAGTGATACGGCGATGCAAGTAAGCATCGAAGCGGTCCAAATATTCGGAGGCTATGGGTATACGAAGGAATTTCCGGTAGAGCGTTACATGCGTGATGCCAAAGTAACCCAGATCTACGAAGGGACGAATGAAATTCAACGAATTGTGATTTCCCGTATGCTGCTTGCGGATTGAAGGAAGCGGTTGATCTTGAGGAAGGGAGTGCAGAAGATGAGTGATTTGCACCGACCTGGACTTGAAAATGTCATTGCCAGTGAAACAGCCATTTCGTACTTGGATGTGGAAGAAGAAGAAATCGTGATTCGTGGGTATGATTTGATCGAACTTGCACAGAACGTAACCTATTTGGACATTGTGGGACTGCTTCTTTACGATGTTTTGCCTAGTAAACGGAGTCGAAAGGATCTTGAAGGGGATATCCAAAAGGAATATGGCCTTCCTCAGAACGTGTGTTCTGTGCTTGCTTTATTGCCACCTCAGGCTCATGCCATGGATGTATTGCGCACAGGGATTTCAACTTTAGCCAGTTACGATCCGGAGTTGGATGATCGATCTCATGAGGCAAATGTGCGTAAAGCGCTGCGGTTGCTTGCCAAAGTGCCGCAAATTGTCGCTTATGGCTATCGAGCCAAGTACAGCCAGCCGTTCATTGAACCGCGGAAAGATCTATCTTATACCGCTAATTTCTTGTATATGATGACGGGACATGTCCCAACGCAATTGGAAACAGATATTTTTGATCAGTCACTTATTGTCTATAGTGAGCATGAGATGCCGAACTCAACATTCGCTGCACGGGTCATCGCTTCAACGCAATCGGATCTCTATGGAGCATTAACTGGCGCAGTTGCCTCGCTGAAAGGGACCCTGCATGGGGGCGCTAATGAAGCCGTGATGGCTATGCTATTGGAAGCAGGAACAGAAGAGAAGCTGGAGTCTATTCTCTTGGCTAAGCTGCAAAAGCGGGAACGCATCATGGGGTTTGGACATCGTGTTTATATGAAAAAGGCAGATCCACGCGCACTTCTTATGAAAACGGCGCTAGATGAGCTAGCCATAATTAAAAATCAGCCTCAGCTATATAACATGTGTGTCCGAGGGGAAGAAGTCATGAAGCGGGAGAAGAATTTGCATCCCAATCTGGATTACTATGCAGCCCCTGTCTATTATTTGCTGGGGATTCCTATTGAGTTGTTCACACCCGTGTTTCTGGCAGCCCGGACAGTTGGGATTTGTGCGCATGTGATTGAGCAGCATGATCATAATCGGCTTTACCGCCCGCGCGTGAGCTATACAGGGCCACGAAATTTACATCCTTCCACGGCGGAGAGTCTGTAAGAGAAAGGATGGATGTCGATGAGTGGCTTTGGTTACTCGGATGCTAAAGCGCTAATCTTTGACCCATTAATAGAGGAAATTGCCGACTATACGCTGAACGCAAAGATTGAAAGCGCAGAAGCTTTTCGAATTGCCCGATATGTCTTACTGGACTCTATCGGAACCGGACTTCTGGCATTACGCTTTCCTGAATGTACGAAGCATTTGGGTCCTGTAGTCCCAGGTGCCTATTTGCCAGGGGGAGCCCGTGTTCCTGGCACGAGGTATGAGTTAGAGCCGATTCATGCGGCCTTTAATATTGGTTGTATGATTCGTTGGCTGGATTATAACGATACATGGCTTGCCGCTGAGTGGGGGCATCCATCAGATAATTTGGGCAGCATCATCGCGCTTGCCGATTATATAAGTCGCTGTAGAATCAGCGAAGGGAAAGCTCCTTTTCTTGTCAAAGATGTTCTGAGCATGTCCATCAAAGCCCATGAAATTCAAGGCGTGCTTGCGCTGGAGAACAGTTTGAATCGTGTGGGCTTAGATCATGTTCATCTGGTCAAAGTCGCCTCTACGGCTGTGTCGACCGCGATGTTGGGAGGAAATAAGGAGGCAATAGGCAGCGCGATTTCCCAGGCATGGATCGATGGAGCCAGTCTGCGAACCTATCGCCATGCGCCGAATACGGGCTCGCGCAAATCGTGGGCTGCTGGTGATGCTACTAGCCGCGCGGTGCGATTGGCTTACATGACGATCGGCGGTGAAATGGGATACTCCACAGCGCTAACCGCCAAAACCTGGGGATTTCAAGACGCGTTATTTCAAGGGAAAACGCTCACTTTAGGGAGAACGCTTGACTCTTATGTCATGGAGCATATTCTATTTAAAATCTCATATCCGGCTGAGTTTCATGCCCAAACAGCGGTCGAATGTGCGCTTGAACTGTATCCGTTGGTTCATAACCGTTTGCCGGATATCGCTGTCATCAAGTTAACGACGCATCAATCTGCGATGCGAATTATTGATAAAAAGGGACCGCTTCATAATCCTGCTGATCGTGACCATTGTTTGCAGTACATGGTAGCTATCGGGTTGCTTTACGGCACATTAACAGCTGAGCATTACGAAGATGGCATAGCCCAAGATCCACAGATTGATCGACTTCGCGAGAAAATGATCGTGGTAGAAGATCCACTGTACAGCTTGGATTATTTGGATCCAGATAAACGTTCAATTGCAAATGCGATTCAAATTTATTATAAGGATGGCACATCAACAGATAAAGTCGTCTGTGAATATCCGCTCGGTCACCGTAAACGGCGGGAGGAAGGGTTGCCTAAGGTAAGAGAGAAATTTGAAGCGAATTTATTAACCCGCTTTCCTAAGCGCAAAGCCAGTGAGATCATGGACCTTATCATGGATGAAGAACGCTTGCTTCAAATGCCTTTTCATGAATTCATGACCCATTTTGTTATTTGAAGCCGTAAGACAGGCAACAAGCCAAGGAGGAGGGTTCTATGTCCTGGCTGATTGAAGATGAGCCCGATCAACGCCAACTTGCCGCTTTATTTCGCGAAGCCGTAGAAGCGGGGCCGATTGTCAAAATCCCCGGAACGCATGACGGGATGGCAGCGAGATTAGCCAAGCAAGCAGAGTTCAAGGCGATCTATTTATCAGGAGCTGCCTATACCGCTAGCAGGGGGCTTCCTGATTTGGGTTTGATTTACTCCAACGAAGTAGCAGAGCGTGCTCGCGAACTGGTTCGTGCATCTGGGCTTCCTTTGCTAGTCGATATTGATACGGGGTATGGCGGGGTCCTAAACGTGGCTCGCGCAGCAAAGGAAATGGTGGAAGCCAAGGTTGCTGCCGTGCAAATGGAGGACCAAGATATGCCGAAGAAATGTGGGCATTTAAATGGGAAGAAGCTCATTTCATGCGAGGAAATGGTACAAAAAATAACAACAATCAAAGCGGTAAGTCCGTCATTGTATCTCGTCGCTAGAACGGATGCCAGAAGCGTTCACGGCATGGAGGAAGCGATTGCACGAGCAAAGCGCTATCTGGCTGCTGGCGCTGACGCGATATTTCCTGAGGCCTTGGACAGTGAAGATGAGTTTGAGCAGTTCGCACAAGCCGTGCAATGCCCTCTATTGGCAAATATGACAGAGTTCGGTCGAACGCCCTATTATACAGCCGAACAGTTCGAAAGCTGGGGATATCGAATGGTGATCTATCCCGTGACTTCACTCCGGGTCGCTGCCAAGGCGATCGAGAATGTCTTGGCAGAGATTAATCAAACAGGGACCCAGATTGCTTCGCTTCCTGCCATGCAAACACGCAGTGAATTGTACAGCGCAATTCGGTATGCCGATTACGAAGCTTTGGACACGCAAATTGCCAAAACGGTCCTGCCTGAAGAGACGGGGGGCTAAGTGAATGAGGCAAAGTGTTATTGTAAGCGCTGCTCGGACGCCATTCGCTAAGTTTGGCGGAGCTCTGAAGGATGTTCCAGCAGTCATGCTTGGCGGAATTGCCATCAAGGAGGCAATTAGACGTTCATCGCTGGATCCGACGATGATTGATGAAGTTATCATGGGGATGGTGCTGCAAGGCGGAGCAGGCCAAATACCTTCTCGGCAGGCGGCGCGCTTAGCAGGTCTAGATTGGTCCGTTACCACTGAGACGATAAACAAAGTATGTGCTTCTGGTATGCGAAGTGTGACACTTGCCGATCAAATTATCCGTTCTGGCGATGCGGCGGTGATTGTTGCAGGCGGGATGGAGAGCATGAGCAATGCACCTTTCTTGCTGCCGAGTATCCGTTGGGGAGCTCGGATGGGCGATCAGCGGATCGTGGATCTTATGCAGCATGATGGTCTGATGTGCCCGTTTCATCAGGTTCAGATGTTCGTGCACGGCAGCCAGGTCGCCGATGAATTCGCTATTGATCGTCAATCCCAGGATGCATGGGCGCTTCGCAGTCACCTAAGAGCTATCCGAGCTATACAGAACGGTTATATGGCTGAGGAGATTGTTCCTGTAGACATCGTAACGAAGCAAGGAGCGTTTGCGATCATAGAAGATGAAGGTCCTCGTCCAGATACAAGTCTTCTCAAGCTCTCGGCATTGCCCGCGTTAGTGAAGAATGGGACGATAACCGCAGGCAATGCACCGAGTGTTAATGACGGTGCAGCGGCTCATCTGCTTATGTCCAAAGATAAAGCCATCGAACAAGGGATAAAGCCGCTTGCAACGATAGTAAGCCATGCAACCGTAGGTGAGCGTGCGCCATATATCGCGACTACACCTGCCTTGGCCATCCAAAAAGTCCTTCGCCAAACGGGGATTTCAATCGATCAAATCGACAGATTTGAAGTGAATGAAGCATTTGCAGCTGTCTTGCTGACCTGCAAACAGCTGCTGGGATGGAACTCCGAACGAGTCAATGTGAATGGCGGAGCCATTGCCCTAGGCCATCCCCTCGGCGCAAGCGGAGCACGCATCATTCTAACACTGATTCACGAGCTGCGCCGAATAGGGGGAGGATATGGGATTGCGGCTATTTGCAGTGGAGCCGCCCAAGGAGATGCGATTCTTCTCAAAGTAGACGGGTAATCCCATGTGAATGGAGAGGTGATCCGATGAACATTCAAACCATCATGGTCGTTGGTGCAGGTCAAATGGGAAGCGGGATTGCTCAAGTGGCTGCGGCTTCAGGCATGAAGGTGCTCCTGCATGATACAACATCAGAGATGCTGAACAAAGGTCTGATATCCATTAACAGCCAGCTTCATCGACAGGTTGAAAAAGGAAAGATAACGGCAGATCGGAAAGCTGAGATTCTAAGTCACATTCATTCAGCGGAGTTTTTGGAACAAGCCGAGCAGGCGGATCTTGTGATTGAAGCCATTTCAGAAAATATGGCGCTGAAAGCCTTGTTATTCCATCGCTTGGATAGCCTTTGCCAACCGGCAACAATCTTAGCCACCAATACGTCATCGCTTCCCATTTCAGAAATCGCCGCTGTAACAAGACGGCCATCGCACGTGATCGGCATGCATTTTATGAATCCTGTGCCTATCATGCCTCTTGTGGAAGTCATTCGCGGATTGGAAACCTCACAAATTGTCTTTGATGAGATCTATCAGCTGAGTGAGAAGCTGGGTAAAATCCCAGTTGAGGTGAACGATTTTCCTGGTTTCGTATCCAATCGTATTCTGATGCCAATGATTAATGAAGCCATTTTTACCGTGTTTGAAGGTGTGGCTTCGGCCGAATCGGTGGATAAAGTGATGAAACTGGGAATGAACCATCCGATGGGGCCATTGGAATTAGCCGATTTTATTGGATTGGATACTTGTCTCTCCATTATGGAAATCCTGTATGACGGATTCAAGGATCCCAAATACCGACCATGCCCGCTGCTGCGGAAATATGTCAAGGCAGGACGTTTAGGTCGTAAATCCGGGCATGGATTTTATGTGTATTAGAATAAGAAGAGGGACAGTGTGAAGGCTGCAAACTGTCCCTTTTTTAATTGACTAGGTAGGCATATAATGGTAGTTATTTGACCTTGCTTGTCATAGAATAGGAGAATTTACAATGGATGAACGCATTCTCATGATTAGAGATGAGGAAAGGAAATATCATGAAGCCTGTTACGAGCAGCATCAGTTATTTGAACCCGGATCATGGTTGAACAAGCCTGTCATAACGGTTATGGATACTTTAAAGGCTTTTGATGCGTATGAGGAATTATCTGTGCTTGATCTTGGCAGCGGTGTAGGCCGCAATAGCATTCCAATCGCTCAATCATTGAAATCTCGAAGTGGACAAGTCGTATGCGTGGATATTCTTGAGCAAGCCCTTGAGAAGTTGAAAGAGTATAGCGATACATATGGTGTGAATTCTTATATCAGCACGCACTTATCAGATATTGGAGATTATGAGATCAAGCCAGAGGGATTTGACTACATAATTACCGTTTCTTCCTTGGAGCATGTGGCATCTGAACAGATATTTACGGATGTCATTCGGAAAATGGTGTGCGGTACGAAAGTTAATGGCATTAACTGTCTTATCGTAAATACCAATTGTCAGGAGATAGATTTGTTGTCAGGCAGCTTGCTTGAACCGATGATGGAAGTGAATCTGGCAACGGAAAAGGCCGCAAATATCTTCGCCGAGGCCTATCAGGGTTGGGACATTAGTTATACGACAGTCAAGCAATTAGAGTTTACAATTGAGCGTAATGAACGCCCCGTGCTGCTCAAAAGTGATTGTATAACGTATGTTGCACGCCGAGTAAACTAGATATTGCGATGCACAAAGTTTTATAATACCCCCGTAGAATGGAAACGAAATGCGAACAACTATTGGGTATGCAGTCCATACATAATCAACTAATATACCGCTACTATGGGCAATGTCTATGAAACAGCGAGAAGGAGCGAGTCATGTTAAAGAGAATGGAAGAACTGTTCGGTGTTGATTTGGGCACCTGTAATACGCTGATTTACCAACAACGCAGAGGTATCGTTCTGCAAGAACCGTCTGTCGTCGCCATCCAAACGGATACGGGAGAAATTAAGGCTTTTGGTCAGGAAGCTTATGAAATGATCGGGAGAACACCTGCGAATGTAGAGGTCATCTATCCGTTGAAGGATGGTGTCATTGCTAATTTCGATATGACCTTAGCGATGCTTAAATATTTTATCGGCAAAATAAAAAGTGGTTTTCGTTGGTTTCGCAGCTTTCATGTCTTGATTTCTGTCCCTTGCGGCATTACAAATGTGCAGAAACGTGCTGTGGAAGAAATGATCGTCCACAAAGGTGCAAGACGTTCAGCAACAGTGGAAGAGCCGCTTGCTGCAGCTATGGGCGCTGGGCTGCCTGTTGAGGAACCGATCGGGAGTATGGTGCTTGATATCGGTGGTGGAACTAGCCAGGTTGCTATCATTTCACTTGGTGGCATTGTTGTAAGTGAAGCTATCCGCCGTGGCGGTATGTCAATTGATCAAGATATCATTGAATATGTGAAGCGAACCTATAACATTATCATTGGTGAACGTACCGCTGAGGATATTAAGAAGACGGTTGCGGCGGTTATGATGCCAGTTAAGGATATCCAAATGAACATCCGTGGGCGTGACCTAATGGAAGGATTGCCTATTAGTATGACCATTTCATCGAATGAAATTTATGATATTCTGGATGATTTCATGCAATCGTTACTGGAGTGCATCCGTTTAGCCATGGAGAAATGTCCGCCGGAGCTTGCCGGTGATGTGATGGAACAAGGCATTTTGCTTTGCGGTGGAGGCGCTCTATTAGAAGGATTAGACAAGCGATTACAGCTAGAGTTGGGCGTGCCCGTTCATCTAGCCGAAGATCCAATGGCTTGTATTGCTCTAGGGACAGGGAAAATGATAAACTTCAATGGGGCGATTACTGACCGGTCTATGAAAGTGATGGAAGAGGATCGGGAAAGCGTCCAATAAAGGAGGCTTTTTCCATTGAAATTCAGAGCAGTTTCTGAGCAGACCCGAATGAATTATATGATGTGGAGCATAAAAAGGGAGATTCTCAAGGAGAATGCCTATTTGCTTTCGCTTACTTATGACCCGACACCTATCATGAATAGGGTGACACAAATTATCGATGCATGGGATCCTATTGGACTACTGGATGAGCATAGTCTTGACGATGAGTATGAAGGGGAAGCCCGTACGATTACCATTTTTATAACAAAGCATCTCCAAGATCTGAATTCGCAATCTCTTAGCAAGGAAATCCAGAAGGTGTTTCGGCGGTCGTTCCTTGATGAATTTCAAGACGAGGAAGCCTGCTTGGAAATTGCAGCAGCGATGATTCATTCCCTGCAGGACAGTCATTCACTAGGGTGATTTCTATTGCAATAACCTGACATTTATAAGAGAATAGAGCGAAAGCTAGTGAAATGGGGTGTTGCAATGAGTGAAATGCTGAACAAATACTGTGCGAAACTATTCGGTAAAACCGGTGTCATTATTGAAATTGGTGTCGTCAAGAAAGTTTCGAATCGGACCATTCATGTCGACTGGGGCAAGAAAACATGGATCTATCAAAACAAAGATTTCATATGGGTTCCTTTGACGAAGGAAGAATTCGAAACTAGATACAAGAAGCCCAAATTCTCCGATGGCGCGTTAATCCGGGCTGCTGAGTTAGAACTCAAGATTACGTATAATTAAGCTGTCTTACAACCGTGCTATGGGTAATTACCATTGCGCGGTTTTTTTTATTTTACCGTCTTTCCGAAACTTGGTAAAATGAGTAGGAAGTGAAATTTGCCCAGGAAAGAGGTTGACGAACCACTTGAATGCAATTCAGAAACGAATAGATGAGCTGTTATTGCTCAATCCCCCTCTGACAGCAAGAGAAGATCTCGATGAGTTTTGGCTTAGAACGCTGGAAGAAGGTAAAGCAAGACCATTGAATGGCAGCCGCATACAGCAACCGAGCCCCCTGCGCTATGTGAATTCCTATCGTGTAACTTATGAGGGTTATGATGATACTCTGATTCATGGCTGGTTCTTGGTACCCACTTTCGCAACTGGAAAGCTGCCCTGTGTAATTATCTATCCAGGATATTCAGGGGGAAGCGGGAGCCCGGAAGATTATGGCCAGTGGTTATTAATGGGGATTGCTGTCTTCGCCGTGGATGTCCGAGGACAGGGAGGCGATACAGGCAATCATCTTCCACAAACGTCAGGCATGACAAAAGGATGGATTACCCAAGGAATTCTGGACAAAGAGACCTGTTACTATAAAGCGATTGCGGTGGACAGCCTTAAGGCTGTGGATTGGGTGTATGAACAACCAGAGATTGATACCGCTAAAATCGGACTTGTTGGCGGCAGTCAAGGTGGTGGACTTGTCCTCCTCACAGCAGCATTAAGCGATAAAGCATCCCTTACCCTAGCGAACGTCCCCAACATGTGTCATCTCGACCATGGTGCGCTGAATTCAACAGGCTCCTTGACGGAGGTCGCGCAATACATCGAACATAATCCGGATAAGCTGGATCAAGTTCTGGCAACGCTTAGTTACTTCGACATGTTGAATTTGGCTGAACGTATTCGCACACCGATTCTCATGTCTGTTGGACTCAAGGACACCATCTGTTTGCCAGAAACGATTTATCCCGTATACAAACGCATACCAAGTGAAAAATACATACATGCCTACCCGTTCACAGGCCATATGGTGACGAGTCATCATAACCGGTTAATGCTGGATTTCGTTGCTAAGAAATGGGCTTTAGAAGGGAATGTAAAAGACGGAGAGTGAGTCCCCTTGTTGAAATTGAAGTTGGAAAAAGAGCAGAAGGATCAACTCATTAGTCGTGTTCAGACGTACTTTTATGAGGAGAGATCAGAAGAAATCGGCGCACTTTCCGCAGAATTTCTGTTGGATTATATGATCGCAGAAATCGGACCTTATATATATAATCAAGCTATTCAAGATGCATTGAAACTTGTTGGTGATAAGATGGTTGCTTTAGAAGATGATCTTCATGCGATTGAGAAACCGCTACAAACGAAACGAAGATAATGGAGAGATAGCAGCATGAGTACGTTAACCAAAGCAATTTTCATCGCAGCTAAGGCTCATGATGGTCAAACGGATAAAGGAGGCAATCCTTACATTCTGCATCCGATCAGGTTGGCCAGCAAGGCGGAGACAACAGAAGAATCGATCGTAGCTGTTTTGCATGATGTCGTGGAAGACTCAGACATCACCTTGTTTGATTTGAAAAAAGAAGGGTTTTCCTCATCCATCATTGAGGCGCTGGATTGCTTAACAAGAAGAGCGGATGAATCCTACGCGCAATTCATCCAACGGATTAAATTGAATCCGCTCGCGACACAAGTCAAATTATTGGATCTAGAAGACAATAGCAATATAAGTCGAATTCCTAACCCTACAGATTCTGACTATGAGCGAATGGATACATACAAACAGGCTATAGCGGCTCTCCGATTCTAAAGTAAGTAGGCATTAACCATGAAAGCACCGGTCTATCAGAAGGAAGTTCTTCTAACTGACCGGTGCTTTTTAACATGACATAAGTCATCTCTGTTTGGTTACTATGTTCACTGTTGGTTAAATCCTAAATGAGTGATACTTAACTTATAGCAAGAACAACTTTTAGGAGGAAATAACATGAACTCAACTGTATCCCTAAGTATCTCCATTTTGATTTTTATTTTGATCCTTCGTGGCCAATTCCGCGGCACTCAAAAACCGATTAAAAGATCAGGCACACCTCTATTATTGCCCATTCTGTATATTTCTACTTCTCTGTTTCAATTGTTTGATCCGAAATTACACATACAAAGCATTCAAGTCATTACGGCGTTAGCCATTGGCATCGTCGTTGCTATTCCACTTATTATGACAACCAAGTTTGAAGTAAAAGCAGATGGCACTTATTTCAGACGAAGCAAAGCAGTCATTGTGATTCTGATCGCGATCTTTGCATTCCGATTCGTGCTCATGGAGACGATAACGAATATGGATGCTTCAACGCTTGCTTTCTTCTTTAATTTGGTAACGTTAAGTTACATCGCAGTCTGGCGCATGGTTACCTTCAGTAAATTTCGCCGTGTTTCGCAAAGCCTTGCTACGTAATTGAAATATGCTCAGAAGGATTTGTTTTGAGCGGTTGTCCTTCTTTGTAATATAAATGGGGGGACAATAGAATGAAAAAGATATGCACATCGCCGTACCCATGTTCATCCAAAATACGATAGAGGGCTTGTACAATATCATCATGCAACTCCTGATCTCTCGGAAACATAAGGATTTCCAATGACAGCGGAGAGTTGTTGATTTGTTCAATATGAAGAAGTTCAATTTTTACTTTCTCTGGAAGCACACCTGTAAGCTTGGAGAATTCCTGAATCATAATGGATGAAACTGAGGTAATAAAATCCTTTGGAAAACCTTTGAATCTGAGAAAAGGCATCGTTGTATCCTTCTTTACAATGTGTTAGCAAGCGAATTTATTAAGTTTAAAGAAAATTAGGAGGAAAAACAAAATCGATATTAGATGAAATCAATCTCATTCATAGATAGATAGACATTGAACGATCTGACTTACTCATACGTATTATAGGTGTTTCCATAAGAAAGAGGGAACATGCATCATGATTTTTACCAAATAGATGAGGTCATTAGGAGGTAGTTCAATGTCTAGAACGATTGAATTTACAGAGGATACGTTAATTTTGCATTTATCAGGAATTGTCAGTGCTGCTGCTTTGAGACGCCGTGTTGAAATACCTTATTCGCAGATCAAGCAAGTAACCGTAGATGATTCTAAAATTTCGATGTTTCAGTTCCGGATAGGCACATCGATTGCGGATATCAGGGAAGGCCGCTTCTTAATTGGAGACAGATGGTGCTTTATTTCTTATGAAAATCATAAAGATGTTGTTTCAATCGAGCTAGAGCAGCATGAATTCGGCAAAGTTGTTTTTCAAACGGAAGATCCTGTGGGGACCTCAAATCAAATTATCGAGCATCTAACTAAGCGGCCAAGAAGTTAGGTTTGACTTTTTGAATGGTTAGAACTATACTGGTTACAACCGGTGGGTGATGACATGAAACAAATTAGCAGTCGTTTTTCTATCGCGGTTCATATCCTGTCGCTAGTTGCGACGATTCCTTCGGAATGTACAGGCGATTTCATTGCAGGCAGTGTGAATACGAACCCAGTTATTATTCGTAAAATTATCGGTCTATTGAAGAAAGCCGGTTTTGTAGAAGTCAGAGCAGGGGTAGGCGGAACTTCGTTGCGTAAGCCTGCTGATCAGATTACATTGCTAGATGTGTACAGGGCAGTTGAAGTCATTGAGAATGGGGAATTGTTTAATTTCCACAATCATCCTAATCCCAATTGTCTGGTGGGGAGCAACATTGAAGCCGCGCTTCGTGCGGAATTAAGGGATGCTCAAGCAGCTATGGAGCAGCGTCTAGGTCAAGTAACACTGGCACAATTGATCACTAAGTTTAAATAAAAATAGCTCTTCAATGAGCTAATTTTTATATATTTGTTGTAACTGAAATAGTTATAACTAAAGTTGTTCTATCATACTTATTCATCATAGGAGGAATTACAATGAAAATTTTGGTAACAGGTGCGACAGGACAATTGGGAGCAAAAGTGGTTGAGGCTTTACTTGCGACATTACCGGCAGAAAGCTTAGCTGTCAGTGTGAGAGACACGGAGAAAGCGGCTGACTTGCGTACTCGCGGCGTAGACGTACGCCATGGCGATTTTGATCAACCGAGAACTTTGGATGAAGCTTTCACTGGCATAGATCGTTTACTTATCGTATCCACGCAAGGCGATAATGAAACAAGAATTCGCCAGCATCAAGCAGCGGTTTCAGCAGCGCAGCGGGCAGGAGTAGGTTTCATTGCTTATACAAGTGTGACAAATGCGGAAGAAACTTCACTTTTTCTAGCACCCGTACATCGTGCGACAGAAGACGCCATTCGTAAAACCGGCATTCCGTACGCTTTTCTTCGAAATAACTGGTACATCGAGAATGAAGTAGGCACGATTCAAGGAATCTTAGCTGGAGCGCCATTAGTCACATCAGCGGGTGAAGGGAAAGTAGGCTGGGCTTCCCGCGGCGATTATGCGCAAGCTGCAGCTCAAGTATTGGCAAGCAGCGGGCATGAGAACACGATATATGAGCTGTCAGGCGCACCTATCTCACATGCGGATTTGGCAAAAATTCTGGGAGAGGCACTCAATCGTGAAGTTCAGGTCCAGCAAGTAGATGATGAAACTTATGGCGCGATTATGGCCGGAGCAGGGGTTCCAGAACCGGTTGTTCCTATCCTAGTAGCGATTCAAAATGGAATTCGAGATGGAGTATTGGATGTAACTAGCTCGGATCTTGAGACTTTGCTTGGTCGTAAAGCAACTCCTTTGCAAGAAGTGATTAAGGAAATCGTTGCCAATCTGAATGCCTAATTAAATTGCTATTTAATTGAAGAGAGCTGCCCTTTCTGCCATCATTTTGGCTTTCTGGGCAGTTTTTTTTAGGAATTGAGTTGAAACCTCTGGGGAATATTATGTCCGAAGAGATCGTCGTCGTGATGAAGTAGGACAACCATGAGGAGGCAAGGAAAGTGGAGAAATGGCTGCTAAGGACTTTATTCCTGACTTCAATGGCTTCAATGCCATTTATTTTGAAAAGAAAAAATCTATTAATGTACTTAACCATTTTCTTTGCAAAAGGGGTACTATCGACTTCAATGGATTCGTATTTTATTAAAAGGAAGAGAATTTCTTATCCCGTAAGACCGTTCTCCAAAACTTTTGACACCAATGTGCTGTATGATTTATTGTTTTATCCCCTGCTAAGTGTGATCTGGGTCAGATATACCTATCACAGTAAGCCTCGTGAGTTGATGATAAGAAGTTTATATTTCAGTGTCCCGATGTCTCTGCTGCAGTGGGCTTTGGAGAAGAAAACGAAGTTGTTTAATTGGAAGTCGTGGTCCGTTTTCCATACGTTCGCTTCGATTAATTTCACCTTATTCACCATTAGGGGGTTCGTTGGGCTTGTAAGACGAATGCTTCCATCCCAAACGCTGCCAGCTATGGCGCATAGAAAAGAACCCGTTCTACCAACGCATATGATGATGTCCAATTCGGTTGACAACTCGAATCCCGCTCAGGCATATAGACATTGATCAAATATCCTTGAGACCCACAGCCTGTTGCTGTGGGTCTCTTTTTTGTCATTGGAAGAAATTCAGGATTGGGTAGCTTATTGAAGAAAATTTTTGTTTCTTTTTACAGTAATTACCTGCCGATTCAAAGAGGATTGTGTGATAAACTAAAACTGAATGTTTAGAATGTGTATGAGGCATCTTTTAATAGACAAAATTCGATTTTAAGACCTAAATCATTTATAATAGTAAGGACAATTTTATGCGAAAGCATTCGATAAATGAAATGTTTGCGGTTGGGTAAAGGAGGTTATTATGATTAAGAGACGTTACTTGCTCTGCAGCAGTGTAGTCCTTTTTTTGCTGCTTACAGCTTGTCAGGCGGATGGTTCGACTGCTAAACGGCTGGATGCTAAGAACGTCAAACACTCGTACGGCGAGCAGCTACAGGTCACTCAAAATCGTGACATTTTGTATCAATTTATTACAAAAAAACTTACTGGTAGTTATGGTGTCTATACCAATCTACTAGAAACAGATCAAACGAGCGAAGCGGCAACAGGTCACGAAGTGTTGAGTGAATCTGCTGGTCTCTTGATGAGATATTATGCCTTAACAGGTCAGAAAGAGCGATTCGATGAGCAGTGGCAGCTTGTGAAACAAACTTTTGATCTGTCAACGGGTTTTAGTTATCGCTATAGCCCTAAGTTGCAGAAAAAATTTACACTTAATGCCTCAGTAGATGATCTGCGAATTATTCGGGCGTTGGCCGAAGCTTCACTTATGTTCCATACGGATGGCTATAAAGCGGAGTTAGAGGCTTACGGGAAACGATTTTACCAAAACAATATCGCAAATGACCAGTTGTATGATTTCTATGATGAAACCTACAAAATGAGGAATACCTTCATTACCTTATGCTACATAGATACCCTATCTTTGAAGCTGCTCGAAGTACCTAAAGCCAATAAATCCAACCTGGAATCAAACATGCTTAAGATTGCCAAGGAGGGTTACTTGTCCGATGAGTTTCCCTTTTATCAAACACGATATGATTACAAAACGCGCGCTTACCAATCGGAAAATATCAATACGGTAGAGTCCTTGTTGACCATTTTGAATTTGGCAGAAGTTGGGCAGCAGAAAGACGCAAGTATTCAATTTGTAAAAGAACAAGTGAAAGCCGGAACTTTGGTTGGTCAATACTCGGTAGAAGGAAAGCCTTTGAACGATGTAAGGTCTACAGCCATTTATGCGATGGCAGCCATTCTAGGTTCTATTATTGGGGATAAGGAATTGTATGAAACTAGTATTCAAAGAATGAATGAGTTTCAAATTTTGGATCAACAAAGCCCCATATATGGCGGATTCGGAGATACGCAGGTTCAACAAGCTTACTCCTTTGATAATCTGATGGCTTTACTAGCGTTAGCTAACTAGGAGGGAGGGGATGTGATGAACAGCAGCGTTATGCGAGGGGTACTTCGTTACCTGTCACCTGCTGCTTTCGCCGCTGCTTGTGTGATGCTGATCTCAGCTGTCGCACTTTTTATGCAACCTTATATCGGGATGGCCGATAACGGCGACTTTTTTCGGATTTTATACAGTAACGGACTCTACTTCAACGATCCCAACTATAACAGCCAGTATCTTGGTTTTTTCGTGAAAAATTACGGAATCTATCAATATTATAACGAGAATGGCGCAACTCTATACTCCTCTCAATCTTTGTTTATCAAGGCCTCCATGTATGTGAATCACATTTTCCATGATGCGCAGAACTTTGATATTCGTTATCAAGCCATGCTATATCTAGTGCTCTATGTAATCGCTGTTTATTTGTTGGTGGAGGCGCTGACCTGGAAAATATCCAAAAAGAAAGGTTATCTCATCGCAGTCATTGCTATTTTTATTTTGGGTGACACGGGTTATACGGCCTACTTTAATTCCTTTTATAGTGAAAGTGTCGTACTCCTTATGACGGTACTCCTGTTCGCCGCGGGGTTGCTATTATATCGGAAAAGATATAACGACTACGTCTTGTTAGCTGTATTTGTGTTAAGCGCTATCGCTTTAACGACAAGTAAGCAGCAGAATGCTCCGGTCGGCATCATAACGGCTGTTCTAGGCATTTTCATTATCTATATTCGCAAAAAGCGAAGTTATCGAATCGTTACCCTAATCTCACTCTTTGTCATGCTTGGTGTGGGGATTGGTACTTACGTCCTTATTCCCAAAGAGTTTGTCAATATTAACAAGTACCATGCGATGACTCGCGGGGTGCTTATGGATTCCGTTAATCCGGAGAAGACGTTGGAAACCTTTGGCATTAATAAGCAATATGCGGTTCTAAATGGAAGTTTGTACTATAATCCGTACGCTTCGGTTGATGTTAATTCCAAGATGCTGCAAGACAATTTCTACAGCAAGTATGGATTTGGATCGATATTGTCGTACTATCTGTCTCATCCTGATCAAGCGGGGAACATGCTCAATCTGGCCGCTCGTGATGGATTCACCATCAGACCCAAAGCAATGGGGAATTACGAGCAGTCGGTTGGAAAATCATTCGGCGCGCAGACCGTCTTTTTTTCAGGATATAGCCTATTGAAAGACGCCCTTTCACCCAAAACTTTCGGATTCATCATTCTCTGGATTCTGATTGTCTTGGGGTTGTACACACCAGCATTCGTTGCTGCTATCCGTCAACGTCAATGGAGGAGCGCTCTGAGACTCCCGTTAATTGTGATGATGATTCTGATGGGATTGTCTGGTATTTTCGTTTCGATTATCGGGGCAGGTGACGCGGATCTATCAAAGCACGAATTTTTGTTTACATTAACCTTTGATTTGGTGTCTTTATTGACAGTTGTCGATGTATTGGCCAAACGGCTCTGGAACAACGAACCCATTAACGAACTAGAGACCGACGAAAGCTAAGGAGGGGACGAGATGCAGAATCGGCGAATCTTTCTACTAGGACTCCTACTTATGATTGTACTTGCAGGATTACCCTATTCAAAAGCTGATGCAGCTAATACGCCTAAGCCGGATTCCGTACTTTTACTTTACGACAGTGCAGCGATCAGTACGCCAAAGGAAGGTAATGTCGAGGCGCTTGAACGCTTGCTGGCTTCTTTTGGAACTCAAGTTACCGTGCATTCTTACGATCAATATCAAGCAGGGATGCTGATGAATTACACCAAGGTTATTTCAGTACGCAATGCGGACGATTTATTTCAAATACCTGATAGTTACAAGCAGGATTTGGGTAACTATCAGGGAGACTTCCTGCATATCGGGAATCAAGTTCCCATGAATGTTCAGCAGGCATTAGGACTCGATGAACAGAACGTAGAGCAGGACATTGCAAGCCTGAAGATTGGACAGCTGAGTCAAAAAGCGATAATGGTTAATGGAATTTCCTATGTAACCAAGTATACGGGTAAGGCCTATGGCAGTTTGACGTCAGACAAGCTAAAATCAGCTGCGCCCTACGCCGTTTCCAATGGAAAGTACGGTTATATTCCCTATATGGTAAAAGGCAATTTGACTGAATTAGCCGCGGCCTATTTATTGAGAGATTGGCTGTCAGTAAAGTCGAATCATCAACTTTACTTGCTGCTGGATGAGATCTATCCCTTCTCGAACTTGGCCTTGTTGGATGAATTGGCCGATCGCTTGTATGAGGCAGGCATCCCGTTCATAGCCAATGTGCAGCCGGTTCTTAGCAATCTTGATTATCCAGCCGCGCAGCGTTACCTCGAAACGTTAAAACATGTGCAGTCCCGAAATGGCAGCATCGTTGTGAACGCTCCAGTTGTTGCTTCTACGATCAGCCAGGATATCACCGTTTTGAAATCGGAAATGAGCTCATTTCTTGATGCTTTGGCAGGATACGGTATTGTCCCGCTCGGAATAGGGTCTGAAATGTATTGGACCTATGACGATCATTATGCAGTCAATGGCTTGTCTTATTTTGATTCTAGCATCCTGTTTCCAAACGAGCATGTCATGTACCGTGCGAGGACTGACAAATCACAAGCTTTCGGTTCTTCCGTCTACACGATTCCAGCCGATGTTTTGAAATCCTATGTAGCCCAAGGTCAAATTTTGGAACCACTGCCGATGGACGCTGCACTTGTTTATGCATTCCCCGATAACAATAAGAAACTTGATACCCTGATGTCATCTTTGATCCAAGATTGGACGTTATTTTCTGATTACAAATATGAGGACCACACGGTTCGAACGCAAGTGAATGAAATGGGATCGGGCAAGGGGCAGCTTCACATTAACGGGCAAACCATTTTGTTAAATAGTGTTCTCAAAGACATCTCAGCGGATCATGCTTATGTCCAAGAAGGCAAGAAAAGTTTAACAAACTTGTTTTCTGTACAAAATAAAGTATTCATTATTTTAATCGCCTCAACGCTTCTCATTTTCAGCGCTTTTTTATTTATCGGGTACCGTCTCTACAAACGAAAATACACGCATACGGGGAGACAGCTATGACAATTGCAGACATCCTCATGTTAATCTCGGTCATTTGTATCTGGTCATTGCTCCTTGTGAATGTTGTTCTCATTGTCGCCGGTTACCTGTACTACATTGAAATTGAAAATAAACCGATTCCCCCTCTGAAGGGTGAAACGCCTTTCGTTTCGATCATGGTTCCGGCCCACAATGAGGGGAAAGTGATTATGAAGACCGTCGAATCTTTGCTTGCCTTAGACTATCCGAATGATCGATATGAGATCATCGTTATTAACGATAATTCCTCCGACAACAGCAGTGTGTTGCTTAAACATCTTCAATCGAAGTACCCGGAGAGGAACTTGACGATTATCAACACGGATGCTGTGACAGGGGGCAAAGGCAAATCTAACGCTTTGAACATCGGTTTTCAGAAAAGTAAAGGAGAATATATTGCGATCTATGACGCTGATAACACACCGGAGAAGAAGGCGCTGCTCTATTTAGTTTCAGAGATTACAAACGACCCCACACTTGGGGCAGTGATTGGTAAATTCCGCACACGCAATCGAGATGCTAATCTGTTGACGCGCTTTATCAATATAGAAACTTTGTCCTTTCAATGGATGGCACAGGCAGGCAGATGGAAGTTGTTTAAACTGTGCACGATTCCGGGCACGAATTTCATCATGCGGCGTGAGATCGTCGAGCGTATCGGAGGTTGGGATGTCAAGGCGATCGCGGAGGATACGGAAATCAGTTTTCGCATTTATATGATGGGCTACCGAATCAAGTTCCAGCCCAAATCCGTCACTTGGGAGCAGGAGCCTCAAACGGTCAAAGTCTGGTTTAAACAGCGGACAAGGTGGGCCAAAGGTAATATTTATGTCATCGTCAAAAATGTGCCGTTGTTATTCAAAAGATCGGCTCGCAATATCCGCTTCGATATTATTTATTTTCTTTCGATTTACTTTTTGCTGCTGACTTCGCTCATGATGTCGGATTTACTTCTTGTGCTTCACGCGCTTGGTTATATAACGACAACGATTGCTAGTTTCAGTTCTTTTTTATGGGTACTTGCGATTACGCTGTTCGTAGTAGGCACCTTCATAACTCTTGTCACTGAAAAAGGAGAGATGAGGCTGTCCAATATATGGATTATTATGCTTATGTACGTATCGTACTGTCAGATGTGGATGGTCGTCGCGGCTTACGGCATGTATACATACTTAAAAGATTTAGTATTTAAAAGAGAAGCAAAATGGTACAAAACCGAAAGGTTTTAGCTAGGAGTGAGTGATATGAAGAAAAGAATGCTGGGGCTTGCCGTTTTATTCGCACTGGTCATAGGCCAATATGTTTCTCCAATGGCAGTATCAGCAGAAGAGATAACCGCGGGAACGAAGCAGTATCAAACGAACTTCACGGAAACTTCGTTATCCGGCGGAAATACCTATATGCAGCAATTTTTTCAAATTGAGAATTACTGGCACATAGCAAGTGTTGACGTTCACCTTGATTATAAGGTTTCGCAGCTCACTCAGAATGAGCGTTCCAATCTCACGCTACTGATTAATGGAACACCATTTCACTCCTTTCGGCCAATCGAACAGGCTGTGGGTGGACAACAATTAACCGTTCATGTTCCACCTGACATGATTGTGAAAGGTGTAAATTCACTAACGGTACAAGGGCATTTGGAGACGAACTCCCCAATCGTACAAAATACGTGCCTTCCAACAGACACAAGGGATAATTGGTTGCAAATTGCCAAAACCTCGCGTATCGCAGTGAATTATACAACGGAATCGATTCAATTAAGCATTCGTGATTTTAATCAGCATTTTATTGGCATGGGCACGGTGAAAGAGGGCCAGAATGCGATTGCTGTCCCCAAAGCGGGAAATCCGTCTGAATTAGAAGCAGCAACCTATGTGTTATCCGGGTATGCGAAGGCCAATCCAGTCACGGACAAGGCGATTCCACTCATCGAGTATAGTCCAGACAATGTGAAGGGCAAACAGACTGTAATATTGGTGTCACTATTCGATAATCTACCAGATGACATGAAGTCGCTCGTGCAATCGAATAACCTTGAAAATACAGCATTGATTCAATTAATTAAGCAAGCAGATCACGACATATTAGTCATTACTTCGGCTGATGCAGGCTTGTTGATCAAAGCTGGACGATTGGCTGCGAATCAGACATTGCTAAGTCAAATCGATGCCGACCGCAAAGTTGTGGATAGCACAACAGAAGTGGATACACCGACCGTAAGCGTGAGTCGTACGATGACTTTGACAGAAACCGGAGATAAGCTGACAGGGGATAGGCACCAGGAAAAAGCTTATTTTATCTCCCTACCTGGTAACCGCTCAATCGCGGATGCCAGTAAGTTAAGGATTACATATCGCTATGCGAGAAATCTTGATTTCGACCGCTCCATGGTGACTGTTTTGATTAATGACACACCGATCGGCAGTAAGAAGTTATCTACGGAACTTGCTGACAGCGATCATATGGATTTGATCATCCCCAAAACGTTAAATATCAGTGGTAATTTTACGGTTAAACTGGCCTTTGATCTGGAACTTAAGAATGCAAATTGTCTCGAAAACCAAGGACAAATGCCGTGGGCTTTCATTGAGAAGGATTCCATGCTTCAACTAAATACCAAAGATAGAGCAGATCTCTTGTTTAATAATTATCCTTATCCGTTCCTGAGGGACGGAAGCTACAATAAAGTAGCTATCGTTCTGCCTAAAGAGAAAGATCCGTACATCTATCAAACCTTAACCAATTTATTTAATTTATTGGGACGTTACGCACAGACAAACACTGGTGAAGTTCTTTATTTTCAAGACAATGTTAGTGCGCAACAGTTAAAAGGACGGGAAATTATCGCGATCGGCAGCTATAAGGATAATCAGGTCATTCGTGATCAAAACAACAAGTTATATTTCCGCTATGATCAGAGCGGCCGCGGCTTTGTTTCCAATGAGAAAATGAGCATCGATGCCAGTTACGGCACACGCATGGGGACTCTGCAATTGCTGGATTCGCCTTACGAGAACGGTTTCGGTCTCCTCGCTGTAACCGGCAGTGAATCTAAGTACATGTATTTGGCATCGAAGCTGATCGGATCGGAAGGCACGTTATGGAAAGTGTTTGGAGACGGGGTAGTGACGGATATAGATGGCAATATCCAAGCGTTCCGTTTCAAAAAAGAAACGGCTGCCGAATCATCGAACGTACTGACAGATGTACTTGAACGCCGTGATGTGCTCGGCTTCATGACTGCTGCGCTGCTTGTTGCTTTGTTGGTTCTCTTATCACTCATCATGATGATTCGTAAATACAACAAGAAACGGGGCGATCGTTGATGAAGCGCTCTAGAAGCAGTGTCATATCGGATGGAGCATTCCTGCTGTTGATTCTTGCCTGTTTTGTCAGCATCGTCTTCACGGCTGGCAATCCAAATTTGTATATTCAGAACATCATCTTCTTGAATCTTGCTTTTCTAATCGCTGTCGTTACTTACTTCACTAGTGTAACTACGGGATTGATTCTGAATATATTGTTCATCTTCGGTTATGGGACATTTACGCTATATCAAACCGTTGTGGTGGGTGGACTTATTGGGACACAGAATTATTTCTGGCTCATAATGACGCCATTATTTACCCTGGCAACTTGGTTGTTAACCTTGGGAAACAGACAGCTCCAACAAGAAAATGAACAGTTGGTTAAGGTGAATGAATCACTAGCTACGGTTGATGCCAGGACAAGTTTGAAGAACACCCTCTCTTTTCAAAGCGATGCCTCGGTATTCATGGCTTTATCGGCTCGGTACAATATCCCTTTAACTTTGCTAGTTATTAGTGTGAAGTACTGGGATGAAATTCGACGCATGATCGGAGAGGAGCAGCTTCTGGAAGCTGTTCATGATCTGTCCAAAATGAGTCAAATCAGCATTCGTACGAATGATTCTCTCTATTTGCTTAATAAAGAGAATCCGATGTGGGGCATGATATTGTTCACAGATCTTCCTGGTGCGATGATCGTCATCGATCGGCTAAGAAGTCGAGTCGACGAACGGAATCGGGACGAATTTGCTCAAAAATATCGGGTCGAGTTGATTCTGAAGATGGGTGCCGTCGCTTATGACGCCGAACAAATCTCGAATCCGCTGGAATTCATTGCACAGGCTAAGAAACAGGTCGAATATGATGTTTGATGTAGGAAATTAGCTGCCTTCTGGCAGCTTTTTTTAATACACTTTATATGTTTTTTGGGTTTGGGATGAGCGATGCTTACCTCTTATTTATAGAATAATAGCGAGAAAGTATAAGTTTAAGGAAGGATTTAAAGGAACGTCAAGCCGCGATTAAAGCAAAACGTGTCAGGATAGCGAGTTTGAGGGAACTACAGTACGCTATAATTCTGAAAACCTCAATATTCCGCTTCAAAGGGAACTACGATCCGCTACTGCACCATTTCCCGGTTGGAATGGACAGTTTCCGCTTATATAGCGGATCTGAGTTCCCTTTCATGCTACGTTTACCCCAATTCTCGCCATTTAGCGGATCATAGTTCCTTTTCACACGACGCACTCTGTCATTGTAAAGCCCAAGGGGGAACTAGGATCCACTAAATTGTTGAAAACGGCTATGAAGCCGCTCATCTCTTAGGACGGTAAAGCTGCTTTTTTTGTTTTGACTTGACAAACGACGTGCTAAACGTTAAGTTTTATTTATTCCGACCGTACAGTATAAATAAATGAGCGGAATCTTTTCATCAGAAGTGGAGGCACTATTCATGCCCAAAGTAGGAATGGAACCTAAACGCAGGGCAGAGGTTATTAATGCAACTCTCATCTGTATTAGTAAATATGGGATAGAGGGCATGACGTTGGATAAAGTCGCTGAACATGCAAGCTGCTCTAAGGGAGTTGTGACGTACTATTTCAAGAATAAGGAAAGCTTGATAATTGAGGCTTTCAAATCCTTCTTGATTTACTACGGTAAGAAGATCAATGACGAAATTCAGCAGACAATGACCCCCAATGAGATGATAGAGCTCACACTCAAGCATATTCTCCCACCCAATAATCATGTGCAAGGAACAATCAATGTCTCTGATCTTGATGGTATTGAGAACATGTTCATCCCGCATGAAGATCAAGCTAAGCTTTTTCTTCATTTCTTCTCGAGAGCTGTTTTGGATCAGAAATTACAAGAAGTTGTAGCTGCTGTTTATCAGGAAGAGATTTACGGTATTGCGAGGATTTTTGATTACGGCAACAAGCTGGGAAGTATGAAGGTTGATGATTCAATAAGCGCAGCATACGGCCTCTTGTCGATGGTAGTAGGGTTAAGTTTTTTTAGAGTGGCTAATATCCAGCCGATGAATCAGGGAGATAATCGCTATATTGGCGAGGATTATGTTCAAAGACTGATCAAGAGTTAGCGAAGTAATAACCGATAATGGAAAACATGGAGGAAAATTATGAAAATAACGGCTATCAAAGAAAATGATGTGGAAATTGCCCTTGTGACTAGTGGTGAAATCCTGATAACGGATGTGCAATCGGCCTTGGACCTTATGGCAACTGTTAATTATGAGGTCGGTTGCAACCGTATTATTTTGCCTAAATCAGTTCTGAGCGAAGCTTTCTTTGACCTAAAAACACGCCTTGCAGGTGAGATCTTGCAGAAGTTTATTAATTATCAAACCAAAATAGCCATAGTCGGAGATTTTTCTATCTATGCGAGTGAGAATTTGAAAGACTTTATGTATGAGAGTAATAAGGGGAAGGACTTTTTTTTCCTGTCAACCGATCAACAAGCGATTGAGAAATTGAGCAGAATGTAGCTCAGCAGACAAGGATGAAAGAGGAGGAAGGATGATTGCCAAATACCGCGCAAAGCTATATTGATTATCCGATGATACCAATTCAAGGCGGTGCAGTAGAATTAAGGGACGATAGAACCAAAAAGATATGGCAGACGAACATTCAACCCTTCCTTCTTGCGCCTTACCCTGTTACTGCGGGAATGTATTCAGCAATCACTAGTGAATCAGCATGCTCAGTAGAAAGAGATCCTATGCCGATAGTTAATGTGTCTTGGCACGAGGCTGTTATTTTCTGCAATTTACTTTCCCAGAGGGTAGGATTGAAGGAGAGTTATACGATCCAAGGGGAAGATATTATCTGTGATTGGGAAGCGAATGGTTATCGTCTTCCTTCTGAAGCTGAATGGCAATATGCTTGTAAAGCGGGCACAACAGGTTATAGGTATGGAGAAGTTGAGCAGATTGCTTGGTATAATGAAAATTCAGAGGGAACTAGCCATGAAGTGGGACAGAAGCAGCCAAATCCCTGGGGGCTGTATGACATGTTAGGAAACGTCTGGGAATGGTGCTGGGATGTTTACGATGAGAACGTCTATGGCTCTTATCGCATTTTTCGCGGCGGCAGTTGGGCCGAGGAGGCGAGGGGATGCGGAGCCACATGCCGGCGGCGCAGCCACCCGACTTTAAGTATAGATGATCTGGGATTTCGTCTGGCTCGGTCTAAATGAAGATCATGATGCCTAATTTTATTATTAGATATGCTCTCGTTTAGAACAAGCCATATTGAGAAAAATAGGACATTTTAACACGTACCATCATGTGATTTAACGATGATTTTTTCGATAAAGATGGAAGTTATCGCTATTTTGTAAAGGAATCTGATGGGAAATACACAGATCGAATGCCACAATATGTTTTTGGGTAAGCGAAGCTTACCCTTATTTAATTTTTTTGGTATGTTAAAGGTATGGACTCTAACATACTAAAGCGGATTTTTTTCGATGAGCGGGGGCACAGGGATGCCTTTGTAGAAAAAAATAAAGAACATATTCGGCCCAACGTGATAAAAGAGGTACAAAAATTTCGTGGTTGCGGTGATCCTCGGAATGGATTTAAGATCCTTGTCTGCGAAGGGTGTCATGACATTCGTAGAGTGCCTTACCGCTGTAAAGGACGATTCTGTACGACTTGTTCCTGCGGAGAGACCGAAGAGTGGAGCCGTGTCTTGTCTGAGGACGTATGTCAAGTCAACCATCGACATGTTATCTTGACCCTTCGACGAAGGTGTAAGAGACATGTTTTTGGGTTGGGGTGAGTGAAGCTTTCCCAGAATTTAAATGTTGGAGATTGACGCCAGTCTCCAGGCTTGGGTTTTAGGCGGCCCCATCACGATGGAGGGGTTCGATGCGATGTGATGAGAAGAGAAGAGAAGAGAAGAGAAGAGAAGAGTTGTAATGAGATGCGATGAGAACAAGGTAGCTGTGAACGTACTTATGTGTTCGGATTGCTGCTGGTTTGGAGATATAAACAAGCTATTTGGCAGAATGAGATCCTCTAGCTTTGCAATCGCGCGGAGATAAGGGAACGTCAAGCCGCGATTGTAGGAAAATGTGTCATGACAGGGATCCAGAGGGAACTACAGTGCGCTATAATTCCGAAAACCGCCATATTCCACGCCAGAGGGAACTACGATCCGCTATTGCACCATTTCCCGGTTGGAATCAGCAGGTTCCGCTTAAATAGCGGATC
>NZ_BMHE01000062.1:0-200 GCF_014640555.1 Paenibacillus marchantiophytorum
ATAGGTTCGAGGTGGAAGTGCGGCAACGTATGCAGCTGACGAATACTAATCGGTCGAGGGCTTAACCAATAAACAAAAAAAAAAAAAAAAAAAAAAAAAAAAAAAAAAAAAAAAAAAAAAAAAAAAACACGCTTTGACTGTTTGGTGATGATGGCGGAGGGGACCCACGCGTTCCCATCTCGAACACGACCGTTAAGCCC
>NZ_BMHE01000062.1:356-38422 GCF_014640555.1 Paenibacillus marchantiophytorum
TTTGGGGGTATTTTTTTTGCCAGCCTGTTAGGTAGTTCACCTATACATATGAGGCCCGTTGGTCAAGTGGTTAAGACACCTCCCTTTCACGGAGGTAACAGGGGTTCGAGTCCCCTACGGGTCACCAACTAATCCCCACAAAGTGACGTATTGCTGACGAAGCATATTCCGATTACTTTGCGTGGGCCCGGTACAACACTTCCCATGAACGCTTAGCTCAGCTGGGAGAGCACTACCTTGACAGGGTAGGGGTCGGCGGTTCGATCCCGTCAGCGTTCACCATATTGGATTCATCAGGTTTGATTGTGGAGCTGTGGTGTAGTGGCCTAACATGCCTGCCTGTCACGCAGGAGACCGCGGGTTCGAATCCCGTCAGCTCCGCCATTTTATCCCAAAAAATGACGTTAAGCTTTAATGTTTGATCCAAGCAAGGCTTTGTAGCTCAGTCGGTAGAGCAGAGGACTGAAAATCCTCGTGTCGGCGGTTCGATTCCGTCCAAAGCCACCATTTCTTAATTAAATAAGCCGTTGTAGCTCAACTGGTAGAGCAACTGACTTGTAATCAGTAGGTTGGGGGTTCAAGTCCTCTCGACGGCACCATGAACGCAATAAGCCGGCGTGGCGGAATGGCAGACGCGCTCGACTCAAAATCGAGTGGGAAACCGTGGAGGTTCGAGTCCTCTCGCCGGTATCTAAGATCATAGAAAAAGAGTTAAGCAAATCGCTTAACTCTTTTTTTGTTTATACGCACACTATTTATTGACACATTTACTTGCTAAGAATATAATTGCTATAGCATCTAAATAAGCAGGGGGAACTGATATGCAAATGGAAAGCTCTTTTGGATTTGTTTTGAACCACGCGGGGCGCAGAATGACCCAGCTGTTGAATGTTAGTTTTCAACCTTACGATATCACAACGGAGCAATGGGTCGTACTCAGCCGCTTGGTGGAGGAGGATGGCATTACGCAAAAGCTGCTGGCGATTCGAGCTGAAAAGGATCAAACGAATATTACGCGTATTCTCGATCAACTAGAGAGAAAAGGCTTAGTGGAGAGAAGAGCCAATGAGACGGATAGAAGATCTTTTTTGACGTATATTACAGATCAAGGAAGAGCCTTGAATGACATTCTTACACCGATTGAACGTAGGGCAATTGCTTCTCTGCTGAATCAATTTTCGGAAGAACAAGTGCAGCTATTGCGTGGTATGCTTGCTCAGGTTACGAATAAAGCTAACGAAGGCATCAAGGAACTGGAGGCTCGGCAATGAACGAAGAGAATAGATTATGGAACCGTGGTTTTGTTGCTGTCTGTTTCAGCAGCTTTTTTTTGTTTATGACTTTTTACATTCTGGCCGTAACACTGCCGATATTTGTTACGGATACGCTTCACGGTAGTCAACAGCAGATTGGCCTGGTGATGACGGTATTTATTTTCTCAACCGTGATCTTTCGACCTTTGACTGGCAAATGGATGGATGAATGGGATCGGAAAAAGATTGTTATTGCTGGGCTTAGCTTATTTGTCTTATGTGCGGCTATGTATCCATTCGTGCATCAATACTATGTATTGTTAGGCTTAAGACTTATCCATGGCATCAGCTTCGGTATGGCAGCCACCGCTACGGGGGCAATTGCGATTGAGTTAGTGCCGGAACGCCGCAAGGGTGAAGGTATTGGATATTTCAGTCTTTTTATGAGTCTGGCGATGGTCGTGGGCCCGTTTATTGGTTTGACAATTACGCAAACTCATAATAATAATCTCTTGTTTGGCGTTTGCATTCTGCTTGGATTTCTGGCCTTTATTTGCGGGCTGTTCATCCGTATTCCCCAAAGAGTCGCTAACACCAAAGCGATCGCAGCCAAAGGTTGGAGGAAATTTATCGAACCAAGCGCTTTGCCGATTTCATTGACGGGCAGCGTATTAGCCTTTTCATATGGGGCGATTACTACGTTTCTTTCCGTTTATGCGAAGGCTATTGGTTTAGAATCATATGCCAGCTATTTTTTCATGGTATTTGCCTTGGCTATTGTCGTCTCTAGACCCTTTATTGGTAGATGGTTCGATCGTTATGGTCCAAACCGGTTAGTGTATCCAGGCATTATTTTATTCACAGTGGGTATGATCGGGCTTAGCCTGACGCAATCCTTGCTCCTCTTTTTGATGGTAGCTGTGTTGCTTGGACTTGGATTCGGCGCACTTCTTCCGAGTTTTCAAACTATCGCTATACAAGCAGCGCCTGCTCACCGCAGAGGGCTTGCCACAGGCACGTATTACCTGCTTTTTGACGTCGGCTATGGGATTGGATCCTACATTCTCGGCACGATTGCTTCCAAAACAAACTACCATACGATGTATTTTGTCGCGGGACTTGTTGTTGCTTGTTCTTCGATCCTTTACTATGGGCTCTATCATCGGAAACCAGCCGCAATGAGTTCCAATGAGAAGCCTATTCTACAGCAGGATTAAATCATTAAAGAGGGCTGCCCCCCAGGGCCTTTCTCGCAGCAGCCGGCGTCATGCCGAGCATTCTTTTGAACATGGCATGGAAATGAGGCAGACTATCGAAGCCGCACATTTCGGCGATAATACCTATGTTGACGTCACTTTCGCTCAGCAACTGCTTCGCACGAATGATTCTTTTGGTCATCAGGTAGGTGGTAATGTTCATTCCAATCAACTGCTTGAATACCCGGCTGAAATGGGCAGGAGAGACAGAAGCTTGCTTCGCTAGGGAGGTTAAACTGATGTCGTCGCAGTAATGCAGCTCAATATAAAGCAAAATATCTCGCATCCATAAGGGACCAACCGAGGAGTCTCCATTGCTTGTCTTGCGTTCAGGCCCTAGCTCACGCTGCAAATAGAGCAGTAGCTCCAGAAGCTTCAAGTAAATGGCTTGGCGTTGTCCTAAATGCGAATGCTTCAGTTCTGATTGTATGGACTCCAACGTTAATTCGATCTGCTGACGCTGAGGAAGCAGCGTTTCAAATTTGTAATTGCGCAGCTCCGCGGCTTGCTCAAAACTGCGTAAATAGGAGAATGCCTCATCCAGATTAGGGGCCTGTGCCAGACTTGGGCTGAAATAAATCGCTGTAGATGTAACAGGCATTTCTTTGTCCGGTGTTGCTCGGTGAATCGTATTGCCTGGGACGAGGAACAGATCGCCTTGCTTCATATCATAAAAAGTATGATCAATGAAGAAGGTACCTTGCCCACGATACACATACACAATTTCATACCAGTCGTGAAAATGATCAGGCAGCTCGCTTAGCGAGCTTTTTGTGTTTTTATAAGCAAAAGAGAACGGGAAGGACTCGTTCGTATCGAATGTTTTACGTATGGGATGCATGGTGAGCTCCTTCTGAATACAGATTTATTCCATGATATCAAAAAAACGTACAAATGTGCTAGATATCAATATTTCATATGATTTCATTAATGGTACAATAGAAGAAAGCGATACCATAATAGGGCTATGAAAAAGGAGCGCGCTATGAGAATTGATGCACACCAGCATTACTGGAAAATAGATCGAGGCGATTATGGGTGGTTAACACCAGAGTTGCCGATCTTGTATCGTGATTTTCTGCCAGATGATTTGTTGCCCAGCTTGCATCAACAGGATGTGAGTCAAACGATTGTCGTCCAAGCGGCGCCAACCTTAGAAGAAACAGATTATTTATTAAGCATAAGCGAAGAAACAGATACGATTGCGGGTGTCGTAGGTTGGCTTGATTTAAATGACCCGGACGTTCTTACGCAGTACCAAAGATTCAGCCAGCATCCCAAATATGTGGGCTTCCGAGTCATGATTCAAGAAATGCCGGATGCGAACCGAATACTAGAGCCTCATTTTGTTGAAGCCCTTCGATATTTTGCCGGGGAGGATGTTCCCGTAGATTTGCTTGTAAAATCCGAGCAATTAGCGCCGGTTGTTGAGCTTTTGGACCAGGTCCCGAAATTGCGGGCAGTGATTGACCATATCGCGAAGCCTCGGATTGGGGAGGGGTCTACTGAGCCTTGGAAAAGTCAGATGGCGGCTATCGCGAAGCATCCGAACGTGTACTGTAAGCTTTCGGGCATGGTGACGGAAGCGAACCCTACGAGCTGGGTCAAAGAGGATTTTACGGAATATATCCGGCATGTTCTGGAAATATTCGGAACGCAGCGGGTATTATTTGGCAGCGATTGGCCTGTATGTTTGCTAGCGGCTGATTATGATGAAGTCGTCGAGATACTGACGCACGCCTTGCCGGAATCTTGGACTCAGCACGACAATGACCGTCTATTTGGACTAAATGCAAAGGAGTTTTATAAACTATGAAATATCGTAAACTGGGCAAAACAGGGCTGGATGTCTCGGTATTGAGCTTCGGCGCCTCCTCGCTGGGCTCCCTCTTCCGGGAAACCAACGAGGAAGAAAGCATTCGGACGGTTCACACAGCAGTTGATCTAGGAATTAATCTGATTGATGTGTCCCCCTATTACGGTTTAACCAAGGCGGAAACTGTCTTAGGCAAAGCTATTGCGCAAATAGACAGAGATCGCTTTATTTTGACAACGAAAGCAGGACGTTACGGCGACGCCGAGTTCGACTTCTCGAAGGAGCGGATCATTCGCAGTGTGGATGAAAGCTTAAAGCGGCTTTATACGGACTATATCGATATTTTATATTTGCATGATATTGAATTTGTGGCTTTTGATCAGCTTGCTGAGGGAGCCTTCCCTGCACTGGATGCATTAAAGCAATCTGGGAAAATTCGTTTTTTCGGCGTATCCGGATTACCGCTGTCTGTGTTTGAGAAGTCGCTGGCTGTAAAAGAGTTCGATTCTGTCTTGTCCTATTGCCATTATGCTTTGAATGACACGTCCTTGCTGGATGTAGTTCCACTGTTGGAGCAGCATGGGGTTGGATTAGTGAATGCATCGCCGCTGTCTATGGGACTTCTAAGCACTAGACCCGCTGCTGTCTGGCATCCTGCACCGGCTGACATTCAGCGGCTCTGCAAGGAGGCGGCGGAGCACTGCGCAAGCAAAGGCGCTGACATTGCGAAGCTGGCGGTGCAATATGCAACGGCGAACGAGCGAATTCCAACGACACTTGTCAGTACGGCCAGTCCGGAGAATATCCGCAAAAACATCGCATGGACGGATGAGCCGATGGATGCAGAGCTGCTGCAAGAAGTGCTGGACATTTTGGAGCCTATCCGCAACAAGTCATGGATTAGCGGAAGACCTGAATATAACGAGAAGACTTACGCGTAAGGGAGTGGTTCGGATGAAAGCGATCGTATGTGAACAGATTGAGCAGTTTAAGCTTGTAGAGATGCAGGAGCCTACTGTAAAAGCGGGCGAAGTCATCGTTCGTATCAAAAGAATCGGCATCTGTGGGACTGATTTACACGCCTATAAAGGGAATCAGCCATTTTTCAGCTACCCGCGTGTGCTTGGTCATGAACTTTCCGGCTATGTCGAGGAAATTGGCGAAGGGGTCTCGGGACTGCAGGTTGGCGACCTGGTCAGCGTCGTCCCGTATATGCACTGCGGAACATGCATTGCTTGCCGGCATGGCAATACGAACTGCTGCACCGATATGAAAGTGCTTGGCGTGCATATGGATGGAGGAATGCGAGAGCTGGTTGCCATACCAGCCAGCCATCTCATTAAAACCGAGGGGCTGACGCTGGATCAAGCAGCGATGCTGGAGCCGCTTAGCATCGGAGCGCACGCCTTGCGAAGATCGGGGCTTCGCGCCGGTGAAACTGCGCTCGTCATTGGCGCTGGGCCGATCGGACTCGGCGTCATGATCTTGGCGAAGCAGCTTGGTGCGACCGTCATCGCGATGGACATCAACGACGAGCGGTTGGCATTTTGCCGCAAGTGGGCAGGCGTCGATCAGACCGTGAATGCTCTGCAGCAGCCGAAGGAGCAGCTTGCTGAGCTAACGAACGGCGATATGCCCACTGTGGTCTTCGATGCGACCGGCAACGCGCGGTCGATGACGGACTCCTTCGGACTTGTCGCTCATGGCGGCAAGCTCGTGTACGTTGGCCTCGTGAAGGCGGATATTACGTTCCATGATCCGGATTTTCATAAGCGGGAGCTGACGCTGATGGGCAGCCGCAACGCAACGATGAAAGATTTCGACACCGTATGTGAAGCGATGCAGACGGGAGTCATCGACATTGAAAGCTATATCACACACCGTGCTTCCTTCGAGGACATGATCGGGGAGTTTGAGACTTGGCTCAAGCCGGAGTCCAAGGTGATTAAAGCGATCGTTTGTTTGTAAAGGCGCGCCCAACTGCTTGTAGGCAGATGGGCACGTTTTTTAAAAGAAAGTATAAGTTTTTGGGTGGATTTAAATGGTTCTGTCTTTTTAGTTGACGTCCACCGCAGGCCTCTTTGCTTTGTAGGTTTTCGGTCTTGAGTGTCTTGAGTGGGGTCTAATGAACTGTAGGATGCTTAAAGACGAGAAAATGGCTACTTTGGAGATTTAATGAACTGGATTGGCGTTACCCTGTACTTTATTGGCTGAATGGTTATCAATTGCTTGAAATAGAGCATCTGGCATTCATTAAATTTTCAGAATGAGCGATTTTGGCCGAATAAAGGCTATTGAGTTCGTAAGGAGGCTTGCGAAGGTGCATGGACTTGAAGACCTGGCCGCAGGCTAGGTCTTTCTTAATTAGTGATACAACCTACCTCTGGAAGCTGTCGCTCCTCTTGAGAGGCTGAAAAACAGCGCTAAGGTGGGCTGAAAGCTTTAATTGGCCTCTGTAAGGATGAAAAACAGCCTTAAAGGAGGGGAAGGTGTAGATTTCTCCTGAATTGTTGGCTGAGAGGATGAAAAACAGCGCTAAGGTGGGCGGAAAGCGCGAACTGGCCTCCGTAAGGATGAAAGACAGCCTTAAAGTAGGAGAAAGGTGCCGATTCTCCCGATTGGGGGCTGAGAGGATGAAAAACAGCCCTAAGGTAAGGCTGGATGCTCGGGATGACCTAGATAAGATCGAAAACGGCTATAAGGTTGAGGGATGCTTCATATCCCTCAACCTTTTTTTATTCTTTTCAGAGTTGTATCAGCAAGCTCCTTCGTGAACTAAGGAGCGCAGCATAATGGGTGGTACGTAAGTTGGTGTGGAGGTCGGATGCTCAAGTCATGGGAAGTTATCTACTTCGATTGATCCTGAATATTGTTTCAACATTTCGAATTTGTACTATATTAGTAATTTCATGTCGTGTTTGTGTTATGTATGTTAACAAAAACTTAATAAATAATTTACACAGCGAGAAAGATTTAGTAATATAATTAAAACAACTAAAAACAAATAAAACAAATAAATAAAAGTTAAATAACATGTTTTAATGTTGTTTTTAGACTTAAAAAAATATTTTATACGTATTGGAGGCATTAGAATGTTTATTCATTTAAAGAAAATACTTATTATTACGCTAGCAACTACGGTCGTCGCAACGTCAAACATTCCTCTGTTAGGAAACTCGCTCACTGCATCTGCCGCAATTGCTCCCTCTGATTATGCTCTGCACATGCTTTTTGAGGATAATTTGACGGATAGTTCGCAAAATCCAGTAACTGCAACGCCTGTTGGGGGATTGTCTTATGATGCAGGACGGATCGGCCGAGCACTGAATATTGATTCTCCAAACGGAGCAAAGCAATACGTGAACTTAGGCAATCCGAACAATCTTCAATTCGGTACCGAAACGAGTTTCAGCCTTTCTTTCTGGGTGAAATCGAATGGTGTTTCATCAGATCCTCCGATTATCTCGAATAAAGACTGGGACGACGGAAGCAGTGTCGGCTATGTTGTCGCTTTAAAGGATACGCGCTTAATGTGGAACTATAATACGGCTGGCGGTTCAAGAAGGGATGCATCTATTCCTAACGTTGTGGACGGCGCTTGGCATCACATCGTAATTTCGCATGATAGAACTTCTGGACGCGTTGATTTTTATAAAGACGGAAACCCTGTAACGGTGAACATATCGAATGGAAGTAAATATAACAACATTTCAAGCGCAGTAGATATTGCTGGACGGACAGGTACGCTGGATTCCAGTTTGCCAACGATGATTGGCAATGACGGTACCGGTAAATATTCGGCCAATTTGAAAGCGCAGCTTGATGATTTACAGATTTTGCGAAGAGCCGTTACGGCGCAAGAAGTTTTAGATGCCTATAACGCAATTCCTCCCCTTGCCCCTGAAAAATTCAATGGATCTCTGAATTTGATAGGCGCCCAGCATACCGTTCAGGCTTCGCAATTCCACTACAATCTGGATCTTCGTACCCCGACAATGAACAAATCGATCGATAAAGCAGATGTTGAACTCACCTATGACAGTCAATTATTTGAGTTTGTCAGTGCGTCGCGCGCCACTTCCATTGACACTTCCGTGCCGGGAATCGTGAAGCTGAGTTTGCCTGGAGGGATCGTTTACAGTAACACCAATCCGCTTGAATTTCAGAATTCCAGAATTTCCGAGCTGATTTTCAAAGCCAAAGCCCCTTCCGGACAAGGAACCATTGGAGTGAAGAACACGGATTTCTATAACGGTGCGAATAAATTAGAAATTGAATCTTTGAATAAGCCGCCTGCTACTGTTCAAATCCATTCCAAAGCGCCTGAAGATTTCAATAAGGACGGCCATGTGACGGTTGGGGATATTGTTTTGGCCCAAGGCAACTCTGATCAGCTCATACATCAAATCGCCGACAAAGCCAAATTTACGCCTTATAAACGTGTTGTTGTCATCGGGATTGACGGCGGAGGCGTTTCGGTTTCGCCAAATGCTCCCTATTGGGAAACTGACCGCTCCATCAAGGGGACAGTCGGAAGCCGCCTGAACATCCCAACGATTAGAAACATCATTGAACATGGCGCTGTCTCCTATACCGTCAAAACAACGCTGCCATCTAGTTCTTCTCCGAACTGGGGCGCGATGATATCCGGTGTTGATTACAGTAAACATAACATTAGTAATGATATAAGCGCAGCTTATACCTATGATGAAGCCTCCTCTTATCCGTCATTTTTTAAAAAAGTGAGATCAGTTATGCCCGAAACAAAACTAGCCGCTTTTCTAACTTGGAACAACATTTTCACTGGTCATATCGAACCGTCTGTCGGTGTTGAGGACTACCCCTCGAACGATGAAGGCAATGCCGCTGCCTTCGCTCAGTATGCAGCAGATGGGAAAGCCGCCGATGCATCCGTCATTTTCATACATATGGATGAAATGGATCATGCGGGACACGGCGATGGTTTCTATACGAAGAACTATTATGATCAATTAACGAAAGTCGACTTGAATGTAGCAGTGATTTACAATGCTTTGAAAGATAATGATCTGCTCGAAGATACGCTCCTTATCATGCTGCCTGATCATGGCGGAGGCACCGAGAATGCCGATGGTACGTTAGGAAGCTCCACTTCGCACGGCCAAGACTCACCGCTGGCCACGACCACATTCATGGCGGCGAACGGAAGAACGGTAGCTGCCGATGTCGGGAAAGAGAAACTATTGCAAGGCGGCACAACCAAGGATTTGGCAGCGACCGTACTCACAGCCCTGGGCGTCAATTCAACGATTGGCGATTCCAAGGTGATTAACGGCATGTTCATCCAGCAGAAAGATCAAAACAAACCGAATGCTTCCAACTTGAAATTAACCAAAGTCGTCTCTTCAGCTACGCAGCAAGTAAAAAGATACGAGCTGTCCATCAGCGAGCTGAAATCGGATGCCAAAGCGCTGGACCTTGAGATCCAGACAAATGATTTGATGGTCACATCCGTGGAACCTTCTCAACCCGGCGTCAAGGTGCTGCGCAATGAGACGGCAAACGGTGTGACCAGAATTATCCTTTCCTCGGATACAGCCATTGCTGCAAATCAGCCCATTGTCAATATCCTCGTTGGAGCGCAGGGAGCTAATCCCTCCGCTGCTCTGAAAGACGCCATGGTCGCCGATTCGCAGGCAAAAGAAACAATGCCGAACTTGATCGGCGTAGAAAAACAAGAAAGCGATGTTATTCCAGTTACAGGCGTAGAAGTCACGAACGCGAATTTAACAATCTATGAGGGACAGACCGCCGAGCTTACCGCAAAAGTACTGCCTGCTGCAGCGAGCAATCAGGCGGTGACATGGACCACAAGCGATTCTTCGGTCGCGGCACTTGAATCCAGGGGTAACAAGGCCGTTATTACTGGTATCAAATCAGGTACGGCAACGATTACGGCGACTGCAGCGGATGGAAACTTTACATCGCAAAGCACTGTCACTGTGCAAGCTAAACCTGTAGAAACGACATTATACTCCATCAAATTGAATGGGAAGACTTCACTGAATATCGACCAGCAAGACCAGACCGTCGTTCAGGCGACGTATAGTGATAACAGTGTGGTTCAGCCTGTTTCCGGTGTCGTTTTCAGCAGTACGGTTCCAACTGTAGCAACTGTTGATTCGCAAGGTTTGGTAAGCGCGCTTGGGGTGGGGACGACAGTCATTGGAGCAACATATGGCGGTTTGATGGATCAGTATACGCTTACGGTCATTCATTCTGGGCCTGCTGAAACGACATTGTCTTCCATTAAATTGAACGGAAAAGCTTCATTGTATATAGGCCAGCAGGATCAAACGAAGGTTAAGGCGAAATACAGCGATAACAGCGAGACCCAACCTGTGTTCGGCATAACTTTCAGCAGCAGTGCCCCATCTGTCGCGTCCGTTAACTCGCAAGGTTTGGTAAGCGCGCTTGGGGAGGGTACGACAGTCATTGGAGCGACGTATGGCGGATTAATGGATCAGTATACACTGACGGTCAATGCTTCATCGACAGAGAGAGAGACAGAGACAGACTACCAGCCTGCGCCAGCCGCGCCGAAAGAGCAGACTAAGCCTGTGGAACCTGCAAAACCGGTCGAACCGATTAAACCCGCGCTTCCAGAAGTATTTAATCAAGAGCTTGTCAAGCTGGACACGCTGATCAAAAGTATGGAATCCAAAGTCAAAGAAGCGAATAAGCAAAGCAACACCATTTCTTTCACAGATTTGCCTGCTGCGCATTGGGCAGGGAACCTCATTCACAAATTCGCAGCACTAGGTGTCGTTCAAGGGTATGAGAACGGAACTTTCGAGCCTGATGGCAAGGTAACGCGTGCAGAGTTTGCGACTCTCATTTCCCGTATATTCGAAATTAACGGTGAGCCTGTTCGCAACGTGACACTGAATGATCTGAACACGCATTGGGCGAAAACAGTGATCGAAAAACTGGCCAATCTTGGCATCTTGAACGGTTACGAAGATTCTTCATTCAAACCGGATGCAACGATCAGCCGTGCTGAGATGGTAGCTATCGTCAGCCGCATCGTAAACATAAGCTCTGTTCAACAGGAAAGCACATCTAGCTTCGCCGATATTAATAGCTCTTTTGCCGAGGAGCAAATCAAAGAAGCATCCAAAGCGGGAATCATTAGCGGATTAGGCGATGGTCAGTTCCATCCGAATAGTCCTGCGACCCGCGCTGAGGCGCTTACAGCCATTATGAATATCCTAAATCTTAATCCACAAATTAAGCAGTTGTTGGACAGCTTGAAATAAGCGATTCTGAGAATGGAGATAGCTTACCTGCTCACCCAAGGGCAGGGTTCTCAAGCTTTGCAATAAAGGCAGCAGCAGCCGTCGAAAGCGGCATATTGCGCAAAGTAATAATGCCAATTTTGGTGGATGGGATCGTTGCGTCCAAGTTTACTTCAAACAAACTGCCCTCGGCGAGTTCCTTCGCGACGAATTCCTTTGTGACGAAGGAGACGCCAAATCCGATCTTCGCGAATTCAATCAGCAGATCCACGCTGCCCAGCTCGATCTCCGGCTCCAGCATGAGGCCATGGTCGCTGAATAGACGGGTGACGAATTTCCGCGAGGAGCTGTTGCTAGAAAATAAGATGATTGGGTATTTCAGCAGGTCAGCAAGGGACACCTTGCCTAGAGCCAGCTCGGGGTATTTCGGTCCGGTCACGAAGCAATCTTGGATGGTAATGCCCTCACGGACTTGCATCTGTTCATCCTGAATAGGCGTCCTGACGATCCCGATATCGATTTTCCCTTCCTTCAATTGTTTCACAATTTCCGGTGTGGTGCCGTTTACCAGATTGATTTGCACATGTGGATATTGGTCATGAAAAGACTCAAGGAAAGGAAGCAGGTAGTGCTTGCACAAAGAGTCGCTGCCGCCGATTTTGATTTCCCCGCTGGAGAAGGTTCGAAGTTCATGCAGTTTTTCTTCCGCGAGGGAAATGAAATTGTACGCTTGCTCGATATAGGAAAATAAAACGGAACCTTCCTTGGTCAGTTCTACCCCTTTGGATGTGCGGGCAAATAATTGCAGCTTCAATTGACCCTCTAATAATTTAATCGAGTGAGAGACGCTGGGTTGGGTAATGTACAGCTCTTTGGCGGCCTTGGAAAGGCTTCCAGATTTGGCGGTCAAATAAAATACTTTGTACAGCTCAAAATTAACCATATAGACACCTTCTATACCTAGTATCGAAACTATCAATTATTTGAATGGCTGATCTACTCTTATAATAAGGAGTAGATCCAGCAATTACAACTTAAATGATGGAGGCGAACTTCTTTTGAATCAAGCCACAACTAGTTTAGAAACATTAAGCATTAATACGATCCGGACCTTGACGATCGACGCTGTTGAGAAAGCAGCGATGGGTCATCCCGGTATGCCAATGGGAGCAGCGCCTATGGCGTATGCGCTTTGGACGCAGCACTTGAAGCATAATCCGGCCAATCCCAAGTGGGTGGATCGCGATCGATTCGTATTATCGGCGGGCCATGGCTCGATGCTGCTCTACAGCCTGCTGCATTTGAGCGGCTACGATGTGACGATTGAAGACATTAAGGAATTCCGCCAATGGGGAAGCCGGACACCTGGGCACCCAGAGTACGGGCATACAGCAGGCGTGGAAGCTACAACGGGGCCTCTAGGGCAAGGCGTTGCTATGGCTGTAGGTATGGCAATGGCCGAAGCGCACCAAGCTTCCGTTTATAATAAACCGAATTTCCCGGTCGTAGATCACTATACGTATGGGATTTGCGGGGATGGCGATTTAATGGAAGGCGTTTCATCTGAGGCTGCCTCCCTGGCGGGGCATTTGAAATTGGGCAAATTAATCGTGCTCTACGATTCCAACGATATTTCACTTGACGGTGAACTGAATATGTCGTTCTCCGAGAATGTTAAGACGCGTATTGAATCCTACGGATGGCAATACTTACGTGTGGAAGAGCAGAACAACGTCGAGGCGATTTCCGCCGCTATCGCCGAGGGCAAGGCGGATCTCGAGCGCCCAACGCTGATCGAGATCAAAACAACGATCGGCTACGGCAGCCCGAACAAAGCCGGCAAAGGCGGCCACGGCGGCACGCACGGCTCGCCGCTTGGCAAAGAAGAGCTGCTGCTGACGAAGCAGGCGCTCGGTTGGCCTTTGGAGCCGGATTTCTATGTGCCGGCTGAGGTTTACAAGCACTTCGCCCACTTCAAGCAGTTGGGCGGAGAAGCTCAAACTGCCTGGGAGCAGCTGTGGAACAGCTACCAGGCAGCTTATCCTGAGCTCGCGCAGCAGTTCTTGCTCGCGAGCAGCGGCGAGCTGCCGGCCGATTGGAAGGCCGATATGCCGCGCTTTACCCCGGAGAGCGGCGCGATCTCGACGCGTACGGCATCCGGCAAAGTGATTAACGGCTTGGCGAAGCGGGTACCTTATCTTGTAGGCGGCTCTGCCGATCTGGCAAGCTCCAACTTCACCATGATTAATGACGCCGCGGCGTTTAGCAGCGCGGATTATAGCGGCCGCAACTTCTGGTTCGGCGTCCGTGAATTCGCCATGGGCGCAGCCTTGAACGGCATGCTGCTGCACGGCGGCGTGCGTGCCTTCGGCGGAACGTTCCTCGTGTTCAGCGACTACCTGCGCGGCGCGATTCGCTTGTCCGCGCTGATGAAGCTGCCGGTGGCGTACGTCTTCACGCACGACAGCATCGCTGTCGGCGAAGACGGTCCGACGCATCAGCCGATCGAACAAATCCCATCCCTGCGGATGATTCCGGATGTGACGCTGTTCCGTCCTGCGGACGCGAACGAAACGGCTGCCGCTTGGCAGTATGTCCTCGAGGCGAAGGAAGGTCCTTTCGTATTCGCGCTTTCGCGCCAGAACCTGCCGGTGCTTCCGGGCACGGACACGCTTGCTTTTGACCATATTCATCAAGGGGCCTATGTGTTGTCCGATGTGGCTGCTGGCGAAACCATCGCTGTTCAGCTTATCGCGACAGGTTCTGAAGTAAGCCTTGCACTTGACGTGAAGAAGCAGTTGGCGCAAGATGGTATTGGGGCTCGTGTGATTTCGATGCCAAGCCGTGAACTGTTCGAAGGGCAGCCTGAAGAAGTGCGAAATGCCGTACTGTTACCGAATGTACAGGCGAATGTCGTTCTGGAGATGGCTTATCCTGCTGGTTGGGAAGAAATTACGGGCGGCAGCGGCTTCGTTGTCGGGATTCGTAAGTTCGGGGCATCGGCCAAGGCGGATCGTGTGATTCGTGAATATGGCTTTACCGCAGAAGCAATCGTACAACAAATCAGACAGAAGTATTTCCAATAAGAACCCAACAGGGGAGAAAAGGTAGGGATACAGGATGAAATTGTTTATCGACACAGCCAATGTAGAAGAAATTCGTAAAGCGCACGCGTTAGGCGTAGTTGCGGGGGTTACGACTAATCCTTCACTGATTGCCAAAGAAGGAAGAGACTTTTTTGAAACTGTCAAAGAAATCATTTCCATCGTAGGCGATGTACCAATCAGTGCAGAAGTCGTTTCCTTGAAAGCTGACGAAATGGTAGAGCAAGGCAAGAAGCTCGCTAAGCTTAGCCCGAATGTTGTGATCAAGCTGCCAATGACGTTAGATGGCCTGCAAGCAACAAGCGTCTTCCGTTCACTGGGCATCCCAACGAATGTAACGCTGATTTTCAGCTCGACACAAGCTTTGTTGGCTGCTCGCGCAGGTGCTACGTATGTATCGCCGTTTATCGGCCGTTTGGACGATATCAATCAAGTGGGGATGAATCTGATCAAAGAGATCAGCCAAATTTTCCAAGTACACGGGATTAAATCCGAAATTATCTCTGCCAGCGTTCGTCACTCTGCGCACGTGATTGAGGCTGCACTTGCAGGGTCCCATATTGCTACTGTGCCATATAAAGTAATCGAGTCTATGAGCAAACATCCGCTGACTGATGCAGGTATTGAGAAATTCCTAGCCGATTGGGAAGGCGCGAAACAAGAGAAGTTCTAAGGAGATTTAGAGCATGATTATCAGCAATGTGGAGCATTTTGAAGCGGAGCGCCATTTATGGCCTGCGGCTATTCAAAGGGGTATCGACTACATTTTAAATCGCAAGTTAGGTGAGGCAGTGCTTGGGAGATACGATCTCGAAGGTGAGAAAGGTGTCCTGATGTATGCCAATGTGCAAGAGTCTGTTACTCGTCCTTCCTTGGAGCAGGTGCCGGAATCTCATGCCGTCTATACAGATATTCAATTCTTGGTAAGCGGGGAAGAGAAAATTTGTTTCTACAAGCTTCATTCCGGTGCCCAAGTGGTTGATAACAAGTTTGAGACGCACGATATCGCTTTCTATGAATCTGATCCTGCTGAGCAGGAAACAGAAATCTTGTTAAAGCCTGGCATGTTTGCTGTCTGCTTTCCTTCGGATATTCACAGACCGAACTGCGTGATAAATGAAAGCCAAACGATAAAGAAAATCGTGGTTAAGGTTCATAAGGATCTTTTATAGATGTTAGTGTTGGGGAAACTTCTCCGGGTCATGTCGATGACCTCGGGGAAGTTTTTTTTGTTGAAATACAAGAATGGGTATGGGACAGCGAAGCGTACCCTTTATTTCGCAATGAGGGTCTATCTATATCTCCCGAGTCTGCGAGTAGGGGGCGTTACACGTGGAGGGATACGGAAAATAAGGCAGCTGAATGTGCTTGTTGGGCGGGAGCAGCAGCCGTCAGAGGCTAGAGGAACTATGATCCGCTATCTCTCGCAAATCGGCCGATGTGCGCATCCTTGCGGAACTACGATCCGCTATCTCTCGCAAATCTGCCCATTTCGGGGGCGAAACTGCGAAATAGAGGAACAGAGTTCCGCGTGAGGTCCAGTTAGCTCGGTTTTTGCCAGAATAGAGGAACGACGTTCCCTCTGGAGTGGATTTGCTACTGGTGGTGGAGTTAAATAGAAGGTTGGGAGAACGCAGAGAGCAGCTGTACGGGAAAAGTAGCTGATTGGTTGGGCGGGAGCGGCAGCCGTCAGTGGATAGAGGAGCTACGATCCGCTATATGTGGCAAATCGGCCGATGTGCGCATCCTTGCGGAACTACGATCCACTATTTTGCGCAAATCTGCCCATTTCGGGGGAGAAACAGCGAAATAGAGGAACAGAGTTCCGTGTGAGGTCCAGTTAGCTCGGTTTTTGCCAGAATAGAGGAACGACGTTCCCTCTGGAGTGGATTTGCTACTGGTGGTGGATAGATGGTTGGGAGAACGCGGAGAGTAGCTGTAAGGAAAAGTAGCTGATTGGTTGGGCGGGAGCGGAAGCCGTCAGTGGCTAAGGGTAGAGGAACGACGTTCCCTCTGGAGTGGATTTGCTACTGGTGGTGGAGTTAGATAGAAGGTTGGGAGAACGCAGAGAGTAGCTGTAAGGAAAAGTAGCTGAATGGTTGTACGGGAGCGGCAGCCGTCAGAGGCTAGAGGAACTATGAACCGCTATTTCGCGTAAATCTATCCATTATGGAAGCATATCTTGTCATCCGTTCCGGCCCGCATTTCGTAAAATACATAGTATTTGACAAGGTAAACGTAATATATGTCATCGTCAAAGTGGTGGACACTACGTATAATTTGCAGTAGGAACCATTCAAAATTATGAATATAACCCAGAAAATAGAAGGAGGTGAGAGGAAACGGGGGCATTGGTTGTTAAGAAGAAAGCGCATTCTTAGGGGAAGGAGGGTTTTGACTGAGCGAACAGACACGTTAGTATTGGAAATATCATGGACTTCATACTTATCAACTTGGAGGTGCAAGGCATGTCAATCCGCAAAATTTCATGGAAAAGCAAACATGTGCTTATTTGTACGCTAATCGCAATTATTCTCTTAACGCAATTCGTTGCTTATGGTCAGTCTTCAGCAGCCACGAACTTGGCTTCAGGTAAGACTGCAACGGCAAGCGGATATAATCAAACTTATGTAGCCGGCAATGTGACGGACAGCAATCAGGCGACTTATTGGGAAAGCGCTAATAATGCCTTTCCACAATGGATTCGCGTTGATTTGGCAAGTGCAAGCACGGTAACCCAGCTTGTTTTGAAGCTTCCTACTTCCAATTGGGGAACGCGGACACAAACCCTCTCCGTTTTGGGTAGTACAGACGATGTGAACTACACAACCATTCAAGCTTCACAAACGTATACTTTTGATGCGAACAGCGCAAATACGGTGACGATTAATTTGACCAGTTCGACGGCTCGCTATATCAAGTTAAACTTTACGGCGAACTCCGCTTGGCCTGCGGCACAGTTGTCTGAACTCGAAGTGTACGGAACAACAGGTTCTACACCGACACCAACAGCTACGCCAACTGCGACACCTACGACTACCCCAACTCCGACGCCAACGATCACCCCAACACCTACGGCTACACCTACACCAACTGCAACACCAACGCCTACACCGGGAACGGGCACGAACTTGGCTCTCGGCAAAACAATTAGCGAATCGTCCTCTATCTTTACTTTCATACCAACGAATGCCAATGATGGCAGTGTCACTACCTACTGGGAAGGAAATGCGAACAGCTATCCTAATACGCTGGCTGTAAGTTTAGGAGCCAATGCGAATATCACTTCCATCGTTTTAAAATTAAATCCGGATTCGGCTTGGGCGACACGGACACAAACGATCCAAGTGCTTGGACACGATCAGTATTCGACGAATTTTACGAACTTAGTAGCTGCTGCCGTATATACGTTTAATCCAGCAAACGGCAATACAGTGACGATTCCAGTCACAGCTACTGTCAGTGATGTACAATTGAAAATCACGACGAATTCCGGTTCAACTGGAGGACAAATTGCTGAATTTCAAGTTATCGGCACACCAGCGCCTAACCCTGATTTAAGTATTACTGCTACGACGTGGACACCGGGTTCTCCCATTGAAACCGACGCGATTACTTTAACCTCGACTGTCCAAAATATCGGTACTGCCGGCTCGGCAGCGACAACTGTGAATTTCTACTTAGGAACGACAGCGGTCGGTTCAGCGCCAGTTGGCGCATTAGCAGCGGGAGCATCAGCGAATGTCTCCGTGAACATTGGCGCCAAGGATGCCGGGACTTATACGGTGACATCCAAGGTAGATGAAGCCAATGCCGTGATCGAACAGAATGAGGCGAACAATAGCTTCACTAGCGCTTCGTCCTTGACTGTCAATCAAGTTTCCAGCTCTGATCTCATCGCTTCTTCGATAAGTTGGTCCCCTAGCAACCCATCTGCGGGCAACACGGTCAGCTTCTCGGCAGCGATTAAGAATCAAGGAATCGCAGCCTCCGCAAGCGGAGCCCACACGGTAACCTTAACGCTTACGGACGCAACGACCAATGCAGTTGTCAAAACAGCAACAGGCACCTACAGTGGTGTGATTGCTAGCGGCGCAACGACAAGTGCCATTAATCTGGGCACATGGACAGCTGTGAACGGGAAATACAATCTCAAGATTCAAGTTGCTGTTGATGGCAACGAGTTGGCGGTGAAACAAGCCAATAACCTTACGACCCAATCCTTTTTTGTCGGACGCGGGGCTAATATGCCTTATGATATGTACGAAGCCGAAGATGGCGTCATCGGCGGAGGTGCGGCCATTGTTGGTCCGAACCGTACGATCGGCGACTTGGCTGGCGAGGCTTCAGGCCGCAAAGCGGTCACGCTGAATACAACTGGCAGCTATGTGCAATTCACGACAAAAGCGAGCACCAATACGCTAGTTACACGCTTCTCCATACCGGATGCAGCGGGCGGCGATGGCCAATCGAACACATTGAATATTTATGTGAACGGTGTGTTTACCAAAGCGATCAACCTGACATCCAAGTATGCCTGGTTGTATGGCTCCGAAACATCGCCTGGCAATTCACCTGGCAGCGGAGCACCGCGACATATTTATGATGAAGCGAATATCATGTTTGATACCACGATCCCGGCTGGCAGCACGATCAAGCTGCAGAAGGATGCGGCGAATACGACCAATTATGCCATCGACTTTATCAACTTGGAACAGGTAGCGCCAATTGCTAACCCGGATCCGGCTAAGTATGTCACACCTGCAGGCTTCACCCACCAGGATGTGCAAAATGCTTTGAACCAGGTCCGTATGGACACAACAGGCAATTTGGTTGGGGTGTATCTGCCAACAGGCAACTATGAAACATCCAATAAATTTCAGGTATATGGAAAATCAATTAAAGTCATTGGCGCAGGCCCTTGGTACACGCGATTTATCGCGCCGCAGGGGCAATCCAATACCGACATTGGCTTCTCTGTGACATCGACAGCGAATGGATCAACGTTTGCCAACTTTGCTTACTTTGGCAATTACACTTCGCGGATTGATGGCCCTGGCAAAGTATTCGATCTGTCCAATGTTGCCAACATGACGATCGACAACATTTGGGTTGAGCATCAAGTATGCTTCTTCTGGGGGGCCAACACCGACTACATGACAATTAAAAACTCGCGGATTCGCGATACGTTCGCAGACGGTGTAAACATGACGAATGGAAGCACCAATAATCTCGTTACCAACATCGAAGCTCGTTCCACAGGCGATGACAGCTTTGCCTTATTCTCGGCAATTGACGCTGGCGGGGCCGACGAGAAAGATAATATTTTCGAAAATCTAACGTCACTGCTTACTTGGCGCGCAGCCGGTCTTGCCGTCTATGGCGGCTACGGCAATACGTTCCGAAACATTTATATTGCCGATACGTTGTGCTACTCAGGCATCACGATCAGCTCGTTGGATTTCGGTTATCCGATGAACGGATTCGGGGCATCGCCGACAACGAATTTGCAAAATATTTCGATCGTGCGCGCTGGCGGCCATTTCTGGGGTTCACAAACGTTCCCGGCAATCTGGGTATTCTCAGCGTCCAAGGTATTCCAAGGCATTCGCGTAAGCGACGTGGATATCATTGATCCTACGTATCACGGCATCATGTTCCAGACGAATTACAGTGGAAGCACGCCGCAAAATCCAGTGACGGATACGATATTTACGAACGTTTCAATCTCTGGCGCTCAAAAGAGCGGTGATGCTTTCGATGCCAAATCCGGGGTTGCCATCTGGGCTAACGATATGCCCGAAGCGGGGCAAGGTCCTGCTGTAGGCTCAGCGGTATTCAACCATTTGACGCTAACGAACAATGTGACGAATATTAAGAATACAACATCGACGTTCACGATTACTGTTAACCCGTAAATTGACAAAGCCGCTTCTCTTGCCATCAGGGCAGGAGAGGCGGCTTTACTGTGTTTTATTGTGGTCTAGGTAGCTGTTTATGCTTTGCTCGGCATCATTCTCGCTTTACGCCAGTTGCCGAACTGATAGTAAAGTACATTCAGAATGACGGCTACCGTGAAGCTGATCGGGAAACTCCACCAGATTACATCGAACCCGTAAGAGTGGGCCAAGACTGTGGCGAGCGGGATGCGCACGATCAACAACGCTATGAAAGACACGATCAGCGGGAATATCACCGCGCCTGCGGAACGAACTACACCCGCAACGACGTTGAAAATACCGAAGATAACGAATGACCAGAGCGTAATATTGTTGATGTGAACGCCGATGTCTATCGCTTTGCCATCTGTAGGAAGGAAGAGCCCTACGACCTGACGGTTGAATAGATGCAGGATGACGACGATAATCCCTGTCATGACGATATTCATGCCAACGCCAGACCATGTGATACGCGTTACTCGATCCCATTTGCCAGCACCGATGTTTTGCGCGGCCATGGAGGTGACAGCGCCGCCAATCGCCATAGCAGGCATTTGCACATAGCTGGAGATTTGGGTTGCAACACCGAACGCAGCCGTTGATTCCGAGCCGAAGGAGTTAACCAAATGAATCAGAATCAGGTTGCTTAGTGAGACCACAACCATATTCAACCCCATGGGCAATCCTTTTTGAAATAGCGCACGAATAATGGACAAGTTCAAGCGAAGCAAGTGTGTGTCTGTTTTCGTGATTCGCAGAAAATATTTCTTTTGATACAAGTACAACAGCAGCATAACGAAGCTGATGAGCTGGGCGATAAATGTTGCGACGGCTGAGCCGGCGATGCCCATTTTGGGAAATGGTCCCATGCCCTGAATCAGCAGGGGATTGAGAATAACGTCCAAGATGGCGGACAGCAGCAAGAAATAAAAGGGGGTTTTGGCATCCCCGGAGCCGCGCAAAATCGCCATAATGAGGTTGAACCCAAACATAAACGGAACACCTGCGAAAATAATGCGCGTATAGGTTACTGCAAGATCTTTCACATCGGCAGGTGTATTCATCCAATCGAGAATTGTGGAGGAAAACAGCAGTCCTACCAAGGCGACAATTAAGGATAAACTAAAGAAGAAGACGGCGCTGGTCCCAACGACTTTCTTCGCTTCATCGACCTTTTTGGCGCCGAGGTTCTGGCCAATCATAATGACCGCGGCCATCGCGAATCCGAATATCGCACTGATCAGAAAGAACATGATCAGGTTCGCATTGGAGGTAGCGGCTAGTCCGCTCTCACCTAAGTACTTGCCTATCCAAATGGCGTTGATGGATCCATTTAAGGTCTGCAGGACGTTGCCGAACAGGATAGGCAGTGAAAATAAAAACAGGGTTTTGGCAATCGGACCTTCGGTTAACGAAGGCCGAACCTTTTGTGCGGCAGTTCCACTCATGTCGTTCTCCTTATCCTAACTAGCAAAATAACAATCCACTGTTATTATACCAGTTTCACCCGACATGCTGAAACTCTCTATTTTCGAATGCGACGATCGAACAAGAAAGGGCCGAATGGGATGAATGCGGCAAGAAAAGCAAGCAGCACGCGCAGCATGGACCAGCGATGAAGGAATGTTACCCATGCGAGAGACAGCAGATACAGGACGAATAAAGCGCCGTGGGCCATCCCGACGAAGAGGACGGCTTGCGGTGTATGGAAGAAGTATTTGAGCGGCATGGCAATGAGCAACAAAACAAGAAAGGATGTTCCTTCCGCCCATCCAACATAGCGTAGTAGATTTAATGATCGTTGTAACATGTAAGCAACTCCTTACTTGGTCTAAATTCCTCTGTAGTGTAAGGAAGAATTATGAATGGAATATGAACATTATGTTTCAATTGGACACAACCTATTTTTTCTAGTACGATGTTACTAGTAAGCTATTATTCTGCTGATAGAGCAGCTTCATACAGGTAGGAGGAATTCACATGCTACGTCTTGGTGAGAAAATTATCGTTATTGCCGATAGTTTAGAACAAAATCTGCCGATCGGCGGATATGGATATATTATTGCTTACGATAGAAATAACGATAATATCTTCGATTACGTCGTTCGTGTTCCCAGAGATAATAAACACTATTATGTACCTGCATCGGATATTGAGCTTGAAGAAGTGATTCTTCATCAGGAAGCCGACCTTGTGGAGCGGGAAGCACTGATTGATTTCGCATTAGCAACGAAAAATGAGGAGCTGTTTCGGAGAATTATGAACGGCGACCCTAGTGAAGAGTCAGATATTGAACGAGATAAAGAAGTTCAGTCCACGGAAGATTTCATTAAACAAATCGGTCTGAAGGCGTGGATCTAAATACAAGGGAATAAGGTGGGACAGGGTAAATACCTGTTCCACCTTTTTTTGTTGTTGATATTAGGAAGAAATGGTGGTACATTAATATCCGAACGCAAAACTAAATTGGTATTTTAGTTCTGAGAGGTGAGGGAATGGATCCTAAGAAAATTCTGATTATGGAATCAGCGAAGAAATCTTTTGCGCTTTTTGGATACAAGGGCACGACGATGGATCAGATTGCTAAAATTGCGGGCGTCGGTAAAGCGACGATTTATACGTTTTTTGCTAATAAAGAAGAACTTCTCCATGAAATTATTCAGTCTTTGATCGCGGAGATGAAAGCTGTTGCGGAAAAAGCGATTGTCGAAGGAGAGACGACCTTTGAGAAAATTCATGGAGCGCTTTACGGCATCCTCGTTTTTCGCAAAGAACATGAACTGCTCATTCAACTAGCCCATGAGGTTCAGCAATTCGGCAGTACGATTACGCTGGAAGCGATGGCAAGTATTGAGACTGAGGTCATTCAGTTCATGACGGAGCATATGCAGCGCGCCATACATAACGGTTCGATGAAAAACTGTGATCCGAAAATGACGGCTTTCATTTTATTCAAGTTGTATGTGGCTTTGGTTTTTGACTGGGAAAAGCAGAACGAGCCATTAACCGATGAGAAAATTTTGAATCTGCTGCAAATTTATTTTGGAAATTTCATTCTTTCTTAGTTTTTTTATTTCATATTATGCGGAGGGTTATTCATGCGATTTATTCGACCAATGGTTTATTCAGCGATGGCGGTTGTCATCGGAACGAGTGCATTTCTTTTAACATCCAAACAGGCAGTCAGCCAAACAGATGCTGTTAATCAACTGCATCCAACTGCTTATATTGAAACGAATGAAGTGAGCGCCAGCTTCAAGGTAGGCGGAAGGGTGACTGAGGTTTTGGTCAAAGAAGGCGACAGCGTGAAGAAGGGGCAAGTACTTGCCCGTTTGCAAAGCACCGAGATCGAAGCCAAAGTGCAGCAGGCCAAGGCAGCGGTTGCGCTAGCGCAGGGGAAAATCGCCGAAGCGGAGGGCGCGACAGCGACTGCGGAAGCGAAGAAGCAGCAGGGCATCGCCGGCGTGAATGTCACCGCGGATACCGCTGAACAGCAAATCGCGCAAGCGCAGGCTGCTGTCAGTGCAGCGCAAGCCAAGGTCGACGGACTTCACAACGGGGCGCGTCCGGAAGAGAAGAAGCAAGCGGAGATTCAGTTCCAGGCAGCATCGGAGGTTTACACCATTGCTGAGCAGAACCTGAATCGGATGAATGCGATGCTCGCACAAGGTCTCGTCGCGCAAGCGGACGTGGACAAAGTGAAAGTGAGCTTCGAGGAAGCGAAGACGAAGCGGGACTTGGCCCAGCAGCAGCTGAACATGGCCAATCAAGGGCCGCGCGAAGAAGAGATTCGCGGAGCGGAAGCCCTGCTCGCCCAGGCGCAGGCTACGCTCAAGCTTGCGGAAGCGAACCGTGGCACGGTGCAGGTTCGCCAAGGGGACGTTGCCGCAGCGGATGCGGCGGTGCAGCAAGCCCAAGGCGCGATTAAATCCGCGCAATCCGGTGAACTGCAAGCGAAGGCTGCTCAGTTGGAAGCCGAGACGTACCTCAGCTACACAGATCTGGTTGCGCCAACAGACGGTGTTGTGCTATACCAATCTGCTCAAGTTGGCGAGCTTGTTGGCTCTGGGTTCCCTGTTTTCTCGGTGGAGTCGACTGAACAGCGCTGGGCTAAGTTTTACATGCCGGAGACTTCCGTTGCTGGCCTTAAAGTTGGCAACAAAATCAGCATGACCATGCTGTCGACGGGCGAGAAAGTGGAGGGTACCGTTACAACCGTAGCGGCAGCACCTGATTTTGCCATTAAGAAAGCTACGCAAACCTCAGGCGAGACGGACATCCGTTCGTTTGGGATCAAAATTGAATTAAACCAACTGCCAGTCACAGCAACAACCGGGATGACGCTGCAATGGATCGGTAAAACGGAAGGATGATGAAGGAGATGGATCTTCGGATTGGCAAGCTGATTACAGAAGAATGGATGCACATTCTGAAGGACCGACGTCTTTTTCTGATCTTGTTCTTCGTTCCGATCATGTACACCGTGCTGTTTGGCTCGATATATGTCCACCACAAAGTAACCGAAATGGCTACCGTCGTGATAGATGAAGACCAAAGTCCGCTAAGTCGTCAAGTGATTCAAGCCTTCGAGCAGAGTGAAACGTTCCAGATTAAGAAGGAATACCACTCGGAGGAAGAAGTGAAGCGGGCGCTGGAAACGGGAGAAGCCAAAGTAGGCTTAATTATCCCGTCCAATTTCGAAGCGAAGCTCAAGCATGGCGAATCCCTGCCGCTGCTTACGCTGATCGATGGCAGCAACATGATGATTTCGAACTCAGCGACCAAAGGCGCGAACGAAGTGATCACAACGTTCAGCATGGGGTACTCCCAGAAGAAATTACAGCTTCAGCAAGGACTTCAGAATGAGCAAGTGATGAACACCCTGTCCCCGATTCCATATCGGTATCGGATTATGTACAATTCAACTTTTAACTATAGTGATTTTATGCTCTATGGTTTGGTTGGAGCGATTTTGCAGCAAGTTTTGTTCTTAGGCATAGCGTTAACGATCACAAGGGAAAAAGATGCCGGAACGTGGCAGCGGTTCGAAGCTTGGAAACGGAATCCATGGCGCATCGCCTATGCGAAGACCGCGCCCTATTTCTTGATTAATTTATTTAACACATCGGTGACGTTCGTCATTGCTTTGTATGCGTTCGGCGCGCCAATGAGCGGCAGCCTGCTGGTCGGCTTGGCGATTATTCTCAGCTTTACCTTTGCCGTCAGCGGGATCGGTTATTTGATCAGCCTATTCTCTTCGAACCAGCTGGGGGCGACACAGACGGCGATGTTAATTGCTGTTCCGTCCTTCATGCTTTCGGGTTTCACATGGCCATTTGAGGCTATGCCCAAAGCGCTTCAAGTGTTCGGGCATATGCTTCCGCTCACGTATTTCCTGGACGGCGTTCGTAATGTTTTCGTCAAAGGCAATGATTTTGCCGTCATTTGGCACGATTGCCTGTCACTTATTTTGACCGGAGCCATCACCTATTTTGTAGCCATGTTGTTAACGCGCTTTGTTGTCTTTTCCAAAAAGAAAGAGAAGGATGCCGCCGTCAGTACGAAGCCCACACAGCCTGCGCTGACCAACGGATCGAACATATCGGCATAACCATCAAGGAAGGAAGCGATTTTTTTGAAAAAAACGCTCATCAGCTTATCAGCAGCCCTGTTACTCCTTTCCAGCACGCAAGCCATTAGCTATGCGGACACGGTGCAAGACCCTAATCAAAATGTCTATGTGAATGTGGATGTCCTCGATACTGTGTCTGCCATCGACTTAACGTATGTCCTGGATAAAGCTTTGAAAGATTCCCACAATCTAGCGCTGCTTACATTGAAATATGCCGCCCAAGGCAGCAAAAAAGCCGATTTGGAATCACAAATGGATACGATGGGCTCGGCCTCTTTTACACCGGGACATTTGCCGAGCACAGTGGCAGAGGTTACGAATACGGGAAATCCGCTCTTGCCGAATTTGACAGATCCAATCGATATTGCCTGGACCGTAACACAGAATAATGTCATGAACCAGATGATGCAGGGCATGGGGGCACTAGCCGGAGGGATGAATACGATCATTTCTGCGCAGCGGGCGCAAATGAAGACGGCAGCACACCAACTCGGCACAGATCAACGGAACTCACTGCTGCAAACCGATGAGGCCAAGGCGGGAATTCGCCTTCAGACGATTGCGCAATATGTGCAATTGCTAGGTCAGAAAAAGCAACTGGATTTTATGAACGACTATGCTGCGGTTATGGAGAAAGATTTGCTCCGGGCAACGCTCTTTGCCCAGCAAGGCTTGGCATCATCAGATGATGTGCAAACCGTCCAAAAGGCCATTAATAAGCAAAAGGACGATATCGCAACGCTGCTTAACAACTATCGTTTGGGACTTGTTCAGCTATCTACAGATATTGGAATTTCCTATGATCCTAATCTGGTCATCAAAGATATCGAAACCATTTTACTAGATCCGATCACGGAAACGGATACGACCACCCTGCTCAAATCGTCCTACCAAATGAAATCTTCCGGCAATAACATGGATGAAGCCGTTTGGGAGACGGGGCATACAGTTACTCAGAATACTTACGGAGACACGTATTTAGGTGTTAATTTGGCAATCAACGGGCAGAAGAACGAGCAAACAAAGCTCGAATTAACGAAGAAAATTCAAACGACCTATCATGATGCCAAGAATGCGTATCAAGCCGTTCTTACCGAGCAGCGAAACGTAACGGATATTCAGGCTGATCTGGCGAAAATGAAATTCCGTTATGACGTCGGCGTTCTCTCCAAACATGATCTGAATAAATTTCAGCTGAAAGTTCAGCAGAATGAAACGACATTAACAGCCGCCAAGCTGAAATATTACGTGTTGAAAGAAAAAGCCAAAGCGATGGACACAGGCTTCATTCAATAGTTTATTGCCAACCACAGTTCTGAGTGACGGGTTCAAAGCCTGCGCGGAAAAGGAACTGTGGTTTTTTCTGGATTGAGTTCGCAAAATTTCTGGGATATAATGAAAAGAATGACTAAATGCTGATACAAGGGGTGTAGAAAACTTGAGCATAACCAAAACAGATGTCGATCACGTCGCGAAGTTGGCTAGACTCGATTTAAGTGATACGGAGAAAGAGCTATTTACGGAACAGCTGAATGCGATTTTAAAATATGCCGAACAGCTGAATGGACTGAATACGGAAGGTGTCGTTCCGACTAGTCATGCGATGCCCATGGTGAACGTCATGCGTGAAGATGTTACGGCACCGTCGCTGCCCATTGATAAGGTTTTACTGAACGCACCCGATCATGAAGACGGGCAATTCAAAGTTCCGGCTGTTTTAGAATAGAGAACCAGATGAAAGGGAGTGCCTGTCGTTGTCTTTGTTTGATCTAAACCTACAACAAATTCACGCGAAGCTTCAAGGCAAAGAACTGAAAGTTGCCGATCTCGTGGATCAATCCTATACAAGAATCCAGCAAGTAGAAAGCAAAGTTCGCGCTTTCCTAACCTTAGATGAAGAAAATGCCCGATTAACGGCTGCCAAATTGGACGAGCAGTTCGCAAACAGTGCGACTACGAGCGATCTATTCGGATTGCCGATCGGGATCAAGGATAATATGGTGACAGAAGGATTGCGCACAACATGTGCCAGTAAATTCCTGTCCAACTATAATCCAATCTACGACGCTACTGTCGTCACCAAGCTGAAAGAAGCTCAAACCGTCACGATCGGCAAGCTCAATATGGATGAATTCGCCATGGGCGGCTCCAACGAGAACTCCGCTTACCATCCGTCCCACAATCCGTGGAACACGGATTATGTACCCGGCGGCTCCAGCGGCGGTTCCGCTGCTGCGGTTGCGGCAGGCGAAGTATACTTCGCGCTGGGCTCCGACACCGGCGGCTCGATTCGCCAGCCGGCTGCTTACTGCGGTATCGTCGGTCTCAAGCCGACGTACGGACTTGTGTCCCGCTATGGCCTCGTCGCGTTCGCGTCTTCACTCGATCAGATCGGGCCGCTGACGAAGAACGTCGAAGACTCCGCCTACTTGCTGCAAGCCATCGCAGGCTATGACCCCAAAGATTCCACTTCTGCGAAAGTGGACATCCCTGATTACCTCAGCGCCTTGACCGGAGATATCAAAGGTCTGCGCATCGGGGTACCGAAGGAATACATGGGCAAGGGGATCGACCCGGCTGTCAAAGAGAAAGTGCTCGAAGCGCTCAAAGTGCTGGAAGGCTTAGGCGCTGTATGGGAAGAAGTCACGCTGCCGCATTCCGAATATGCCGTTGCTACCTATTACTTGCTCGCTTCATCGGAAGCGTCCTCCAACCTTGCTCGCTTTGACGGCGTGCGTTATGGTGTACGCACAGACAATGCGAACAATTTGCTTGATCTGTACCATATGTCCCGCAGCGAAGGTTTTGGTCCTGAGGTCAAACGCCGCATCATGCTGGGAACGTATGCGTTAAGCTCGGGCTATTATGATGCTTATTATTTGAAGGCACAACAAGTACGTACGTTGATCAAGCAAGATTTTGATCAAGTATTTGAGAAATTCGATATCATTATCGGACCTACGGCTCCGACGCCGGCTTTCAAGATCGGCGAGCAAAGCAATGATCCGCTTACGATGTATTTGAATGATATTATGACCATTCCGGTCAGCTTGGCGGGTATTCCTGCGATTAGCGTACCTTGCGGTTTCGTGAACGAACTTCCGGTTGGCCTGCAAGTCATCGGCAAAGCGCTGGATGAAGCTACCCTTCTGCGTGTAGCCCACGCTTTTGAGCAGCATACAGATCACCACAAACAGCGCCCGCAATTGTAAGTTCATAGTTCATGAGTCACGAAGGAGGCATTCATTTTGTCGGCAACAGATACCCAATTTGAAACGGTCGTTGGTCTTGAAGTTCACGTTGAGCTTCATACCGCTTCCAAAATATTTTGCGGATGCGCAACCTCATTCGGAGCCCCTCCGAATACGAATACATGTCCGGTATGCCTAGGCCACCCCGGCGTTCTGCCTGTACTGAATCGTCAGGCGGTGGAATATGCGATGAAGGCCGCAATGGCGCTGAATTGCACGATTTCTACACATAGTAAATTTGACCGTAAAAACTACTTTTATCCGGATTCGCCGGATGCTTACCAAACTTCGCAATATGATCAGCCGATCGGCTTGAACGGTTGGGTGGATATTGAAGTGAACGGTGTTAGCAAACGAATCGGTGTGACTCGCCTTCACCTAGAGGAAGATGCGGGGAAGCTAACGCACGTCGATGGCGGCTATGCCTCTCTGGTTGATCTCAATCGGGCGGGAACGCCGCTCATTGAGATTGTGTCTGAACCTGATTTGCGGTCTCCTGAAGAAGCGCGTGCCTATCTGGAGAAAGTCAGAGCGATCATGATCTACTGTGATGTGTCCGACGTGAAAATGGAAGAAGGCTCGATGCGCTGCGATGCCAACGTCAGCTTGCGTCCTTTCGGGCAAGAGAAGTTCGGCACGAGAGCTGAGCTGAAGAACATGAACTCGTTCCGCGGCGTCCAAAAAGGACTCGAGTACGAGGAATTCCGCCAAGCGGACATTCTACGCAGCGGCGGCGAAGTGGATCAAGAAACGCGTCGCTGGGATGAAGCCCAAGGCAAGACAGTTGCGATGCGAGGCAAAGAAGATGCGCATGACTACCGCTATTTCCCTGATCCGGATCTGGTGAGCTTGTACATCGACGATGCTTGGAAAGCTAGTGTCAAAGCATCCATCCCGGAGCTGCCGGACGCTCGCAAAGCGCGCTATAGCAGTGAATACGGACTTCCTAGCTACGATGCGGATGTTATCACTTCTTCAATGAAGCTCGCTAACTTCTTCGAAGAGAGCTTGCGGTACACACAGGATGCCAAAGCGGTGTCCAACTGGATCATGGGTGATTTGCTCGGCTATTTGAATGCGAACAGCCTTGAATTCACCGATGTTAAAGTCACTGGCAAAGGTCTTGGTGAAATGATCGGTCTGATTGAGAAAGGCACCATTTCCAACAAGATTGCCAAAACGGTCTTCAAGGAAATGCTCGAATCCGGCAAAGAGCCGCAGAAGATCGTAGAAGAGCAAGGACTTGTACAAATCAGTGACGAGGGTGCGATCAAAGCCGTCGTTGAGCAGGTAGTGGCGAACAGTCCGCAATCCGTAGCTGATTTCAAAGCTGGCAAAGAGAAAGCCGTAGGCTTCCTTGTCGGGCAAGTGATGAAAGAAACCAAAGGCAAAGCCAACCCAGGACTCGTCAATAAATTAATTGTGGAGTGCCTGAACAGCAAGTGATAAAGTATGAAGTGGTGATCCGATCCCAAGGACACCACTTTTTTTCAATTATAAGGAAAGAGGGGGACTCCCTATGACGATTCAACCTTTAGCCTTACAAACCAATGAGGAGATCCTGCGTCTGCTATCCTTGCAAATGGCTTCTTATCGTGTGGAAGCAGAGTTGATCGGTTTCGAGGATATTCCGCCCTTGAAGGATGGCATTGATTCTATTCGCAAGGCGGAAGAAACCTTCTATGGTTATTTTGTGCAGGAAGAGAATGAGACTAGACTTGCCGGTGCCATTTCATTTTCGAGGGAGGGCTCGGTGATTACGATTTGCCGCATGATGGTGCACCCAAATTATTTCCGCAGAGGGATTGCTAGGTCTCTTTTGCAACATATACTGAAAGTACAAGAGGAAGAAGGGGCTGTTCTGTTCGTTGTGTCTACAGGGACGGCGAATTTACCGGCTGTTCAGCTCTATCGAAGCTTTGGCTTTGAGATGAAGCGGGTATTCACAGTGGCACCAGGTGTCTGTTTAACAACGTTTGAACGTCCAGCAAGTGATTCTTAGATAGTTAGGAGTGATGGCAGCATGAGTAATCCATGGGTTATTGATCAGGTTCATATCACCATTCGGTTGGTACTCGCACTTCTGCTTGGCGGTTTAATTGGGTTCGAGCGCGAAGTCAGCAGTCATGCCGCGGGGCTTCGTACGCATATTCTGGTTTGTGTCGGCTCATCGCTCGTTATGCTGCTTTCCATGTATGGGTTCAGCGCTTTTGTCAACGAAGTTAATGTGCGTCTCGATCCTTCGCGTCTTGCAGCCCAGGTCATTAGCGGTATCGGCTTTCTGGGGGCAGGCACAATCATGTTTAATGGAAGATCCATCACGGGCCTTACGACCGCTGCATCACTCTGGGTCGTTGCGGGGATAGGGCTTGCTGTAGGAGCGGGCTTTTATTATCCGGCTGTACTTGCCTGTTTCATGGTGCTTATCTCACTATGGATTCTAAACAAAGTAGAGCTTAAGTATTTTAACGGCAAAAAGATTCGGGTACTCAAGATACAAGCGTCCGATCAACCAGGAACATTAGGCCTCATTACAACACTTCTGGGCAAACAGAACGTCGATATTCGTAAAATTACCTTGGAAGAGCATGAGGTGGCAGATAAACCTAATCAAGTACAGATTACATTCCACGTAACCATTCCCAAGCCTTCGATTATCGTGACGGTGCTTGAAGGCATTAATCAAATTAAAGGGGTCACAGGCGTTACCATTGAAAAAAGTAAAAGTTAATTGAAGGGGTCCGTCGATAAGGAGCGTCTAAACTTTTGGACGAAATGAAAGGGGGAAGTCAGGCATGGACAATATGACGGATGAGCAGCTGATCGATCAGGTCCGTCAAGGTCATTCCGATGCTTATCGTGTATTGGTAGAGCGGCATAAGAACTATATCTATACAGTCGTTTACCGCATGGTAGGGCATAAGGAAACTGCCGAGGACTTAACCCAGGAAGTGTTCGTTAAGCTTTTTCGGTCCTTGATTCATTTTCGCGGAGAGGCCAAATTTACAACATGGCTCTACCGCATGACGACGAATCTCGTAACGGACTTTCGGCGCTCGCAGAAACGGAAGCCTTATGAGGCCTTGCTTGACAAAATGAAAAGCTGGTTTACTGACAGCCGGGATCAGCCAGAAGAGATGGCGATTCGCAAGGATGATCAAGAGCGGATGCAGGCGCTTTTGGCCGAGCTTCCGGACAAGTACCGCTTGATTATGTATTTGTTTCATTATAAGCAACTTTCCTATCAGGAAATGTCCCAAGCTACGGGACTGCCAGTCAAAACGCTCGAAACTAGACTTTACCGGGGAAAAGCCATGCTGAAAGAAAAATGGTTGGAGGTGAACTCGCATGACGCCCAGACAACAGGAAGACCATCGGCTCACGCAATACCTAAATAAATTACTGGACGAAATGCCGTTAGGTGAACCGAGCTCTCATTTGACGGACCGGATCATGCGCGGTATACAAGAGGAAGATAGAGTCTCTCTGGTTCCTAAGACGCCAATGCGCCAACAAGCGTATTGGATCAACAGTTCAATTGCCATTGCTGCAACAATCGTGCTCATTCAATCAGGCATCATTGGCAAAATAATGAATATCGATACTGGCATCATGCAGCTGACCACCTTTATTCAGCACCTATCCCAATAACAAATAACTTATCTATAGAATGGAGGCTTCTCTATGAACGTACCGCAGGATCATTCTCATATTCCCTCATACTCAGATGACCCGAGTTACCGGCACTATGCTCCTTATTATCCAATTGCTAAGAAACGCAAATGGAAGGCGGGGATACTGTCGTTCATGGTTCCGGGAACGGGACACTTTTATCTAGGGCTTATGCAGCGTGGTTTATTCATCATGATGCTCCTCATCCTGGATATCTTCATCATCACTTCGCTTGCGAACCAAGCTGACCCTAGTGTTGCTACAGTCACATTATTTGCTCTATTTATCCCAGTCATTTACTTCTATAACCTGTTCGATGCGCTCCAAGCGACAGACCATGTCAATAACCGTTTGGAACTAGGAGAATTCTCCGGTTCTCAGGACATTGAATTCCGCGATCCGCTGCAGAAGTTGATCAAGGGCACCAACATGGGCGTCATTCTGGTCGCCGCGGGAGCTGTTTTCTTCCTGCTCAGCAACAAACCGCTGTGGGTGACAGGGCTTTTTGATCTAATGGGTTCCTACCTTGGATCGGTTGTGCTCGTGCTTGCTGGGATTGCGATGTACTTGCTTGATTCCCGCAAAAATAAATAAGCCTCTAAGCGGTCGATTGCCATAACCATCATTGACAAAAGTTAATTAACACACGTACAATATAGTGTAAGGTTTTATTAACTAACATCAGGTGGTGAGTACTATGGCCGTACATTTAGAACAGGCATTGGCTAAATTGAAAACAACCGGTGTTCGGATGACGCCACAGCGGCATGCAATCCTCTCTTTTCTATTGGATTCCATGACTCATCCGACCGCAGATGACATCTACAAATCCCTTGAATCCAAATTTCCTAACATGAGCGTAGCGACTGTTTATAATAATCTCAAAGTATTTATTGAATCAGGACTCGTTCGAGAACTGACTTATGGAGACAGCTCGAGTCGTTTTGATGCGGATATGACGGACCATTATCATGCGGTTTGTGAAAGCTGCGGGAAGATCGCGGACTTTGAATATCCGCCTCTTCATGATATTGAGAACACCGCTGCAGGACAAACGGGCTTTCAAGTTAGCGGCTACCGCCTAGAAGTTTATGGTGTTTGTCCGGACTGCACAGGGATTACCAAGCATTAACGTGCGTAGAATTCCTCAATAGCCGTTCCAATGATGTATAATGAAACGTGATCGTACTTCTTGTTATTGAAGAGGTACGGCGCGTTTTTTTCTTTTTTTTATATCCTACAAAGGAAGTGAAATTTTGCAGCTGACACCCATAGATCCACAGCCGAAACATAGAAAATCTACCAAGAAATTTCTGCTGATATCTTCCCTTTTCATTGGAATCCTTGCGGCAGGGGCCGCCACCTATCTATGGCAGGAACTTGCCCCTAACCGTACGAAAGTAGATCCGGACTATCACGAGATAAGCAAGCCGGTATTTTATCAAGGGAATTATTATAAAGAAAGTGCAATAGGTGCCAAAGAGGGGCTTAAATTACCTCTGGAGCTTATTCAGGAGTGGATGGATCCAACCATTCTATATGAGAAAAGCAGCGATTCGGTCATTATCACAACCAAAGAAAAAGTGCTTCGGCTCAAAACAACCGAGCTGTCGGCGTTCATGAATGAGAAGCCGATCACGCTTTCTTTCCCTGTTGAGAAGAAGGGGGATCGCATCTATGTGCCGATTGAGCCGCTGCGTCAGCTGTATCCTTTTGAAATCAGAGAATCAGAGACAACGGGAGCCGTTCTTCTATATAAAAAAGGTGAGCTTCTCAAATGGGCCAAACATGTGGGGCAGGAATCCGCACAACTTCGCACATTTGCATCCATCAAAGCGCCAATCGTCTCCGAGATCGCGAGCAATGAGCAGCTCATTATTTTAAGCGATGAGGGTGAATGGTACAAAGCTCAACAGTCAAGCGGGCCAATTGGCTATGTTCGCAAGAGCGATGTGCTGGATGATCATGAGGAAACCATTCCGATGCAGGAAGAGACTTCCTCCTATGTGCCATGGAAGCCGCTTAACGGCAAGTTGAACATGACCTGGGAGCATGTCATAAGCAAAACGCCTGACACTTCCAAGTTTAGTGATATGCCTGGCCTTCAAGTGGTCAGTCCAACTTGGTTCTCACTTGCTGACGGTGAGGGACGCATTAAGAACATCGCTGACGCTTCCTATGTCAAATGGGCGCAAACGCGCAATTATCAGGTCTGGGCGCTGTTCAGCAATGGATTTGAGGCTGACAGGACCTCTCAAGCGCTTTCCACGTACGATCGTCGTATGAAAATCATTAAGCAATTGCTTGGTTTCGCTCAGACGTACAAGCTGCAGGGCTTCAATATTGATTTTGAAAATGTTCATTTGAAAGATAAAGAGAATCTCGTGCAGTTTGTTCGCGAAATGACACCTTTTATGCATGAACAAGGATTGTCAGTTTCCATCGATGTAACACCCAAATCAACGAATGAGATGTGGTCCATGTTTTATGACCGGCCTGCTCTTGCTGAAGTCGTTGATTATATGATGGTGATGGCTTACGACGAGTATTGGGCATCAAGCCCCAAATCAGGGTCCGTTTCATCACTTCCATGGGCAGAGCGTTCGGTTGCGCAAATATTGAACGCAGATAAAGTTCCTCCATCTAAGCTTGTCCTGGGTGTTCCATTCTATACCCGGCAGTGGACGGAGGAAACTAAAAATGGGAAAACGACCGCGACCTCCAAAACCTTAACGATGGAAGCGGCCCAAACTATTATTAAAGACAAGAAACTGACCCCGACGTATCTGCCGGAAGCGGGACAGAATTACGTGGAGTACAAAGAGGGCGATAAGCTCATTCGCATCTGGCTAGAAGATGAGACATCGATGCAGGCAAGGATCGATTTAGTGAAGAAGTACGATCTGGCTGGTGTGGCCTCCTGGCGCAGAGGGTTTGAGCAGGCTCCTATGTGGAAAGTGATTCAAGATGCATTGGTGCCAGCGAAGCCTTAATAAAGCACAAAAGCCGCAACCTGATTGGGTTGCGGCTTTCTGTCGTCTATCAATGAGGCTTATGCTCAAGCTCCCGATGAAGTTCATGTTCGGAAGCTTGTACGGCTGCGGCTGTTTCGCTCTCAGCTGTCGGTTCAAATTGCGGATCTACCGTCAATATCGTTTTACAAAACATGCAGCGATCTGTTTTGCCAAGCATTTTCGTTCTTCTTCCACATTCGGGGCAATCAATAACCGTTGCGGATGTAGACAACATACCGGCCCAGAAGTAGATTCCCATGCTTACCATCATCGTTATCATTCCTAGGATCATGAAGACAACCGCGATGATCCGGCCAGCTTTCCCCCAATCAAAAACGATACCGGCCAAACCTATAATCATAAGCAGCATTCCACCCATGGTCAGGGCAAGACCCCATAAGCGAAATTCATTTACTTTACTTGATCTGAAACGCAATTCGTGTTCCTCCCCATCATTTAGCCATCATGTTTTGTGTGATTTGTCACAGAAATCAGCAGGAAACTTAGTCACCATTGTAGAAATAAGAGATAAACAATTATGGAGACAGGAGCTTTGGATACCCATGGGAATCGATAAAGAGCAGTTTTTGCTTAAGTTTCGAAATGACCAGCGGATCATAAGCGTCATGGCGGTTGATAATCCTAAGCAACTTCCCTCGCTGACAGACGGTTTTGATACGCTGCTTCTAATCGTAACGAACGACCTGAGCCTGAACAATCATACGACTAATTATATAAGAGACGCTTCTAGGATACAAGAAAGATGGGTAGATCCTTCTTCACTCGAACAATGGGTTCGTCAAGGTCTCAATCGAAATATCCTTCACTGGCTGTTAAAAGGGGAGATACTTCTGGATCAGAACACTTATTTAGAAGGCCTGCGCCATAGAATACTTGAATTCCCTAGTGACTTGCGTGAGCATAAACTGCTCGTTGAGTTCTCGCACTTCTTGCGCAAATATCTGCAAAGCAAGGAGTACATTCTTGATGAACACTTGCTAGATGCCTATAACAATATTCTTGAGGCGTTGCATCACTGGGCGCGAATTGTCATTATTGAAGATGGCTATCACCCGGAAATCACCGTTTGGAGACAGATTCGTGCCATTAATCCAGGTGTGTATAAGCTGTATGAGGAATTGACTATGAGCAAAGAGACCCTGAAGCAGAGGGTTCAATTAGTTTTACTCGCTTGTGAGTTTTCTGTCATGTCCAAAATGGAGCGCTGCTGTGAGGCTTTTATTCAAATCCTCCGCGCGAGCGAGCAGCCACTGAGTTCAGATGAACTGCAACAGCATCCACAATTAGTTGAAGTGAAGGCAGAGCTTCCTTTGCTTTTGAACAAACTTGTCAAAAAAGGCTTGATCAAAGAAGTAGCCATTCTTATTGATGAAGAAATTTCTGAAATTGAGCTGAAATATACGAGTATTTAAAAGGACGAATCTTTGAAGAACCAGTGGTTATGCTGGTTCTTTTTTTATTCTTATTTTATTGCTTGACTTTAAATGCGATTCTATGATAAATTAACTCTCGCCGCTAAAAACGGTTCGCATCTGGAAAGTAAACGAAGTAGTTGATGTAAGCCAAGCAAGAAAAAAGAAAAATAAAAAAAGCTTGCATTGAATACCTCGGATGTGATATATTATAAAAGTCGCCGCTAAACGGATGGCGAAGAAAACGAAAGAAATTGATCTTTGAAAACTGAACAACGAGTGAGTAAGCGCGGACGAGCAATCGTTCAAAAAAGAGATTGTAAAATCTCGCTAGCAAGTCAATGAGCATTTCAGCTTTCAGATATATGGGTGAGTAATCATCCACTACTATGGAGAGTTTGATCCTGGCTCAGGACGAA
>NZ_BMHE01000063.1 GCF_014640555.1 Paenibacillus marchantiophytorum
TCGTCACAATCACTATACCAAACCGAAGCGGTGTTTTTCTATTTTAGCAAGAGGTCAATCATTATCCTGGTTCTGCTATATGTATCAAGGATTTAAGACTAATTTCGCTCTGCGAAGTTTGAGTTATTATTACTACAAAAGCGGCAAAAATATAAATGAAAGTTACGTCTTCAACAGAAAAGAGGGTATTGTCGATACCCGACCCTGAGTGTGAAATGAATATGGACAGAAAGAATGACTATAGCTATTCTTTATAAAGCAGATTTCCTACACGTTTGTTATCCTATTCTTATGATAAATAACAGTTCGATTCCAGAGAAAATGAAATGGCAGATCGATGAGACGATCATCGTCAGCAGGCTGCGGGCCGCGGGCTGTGTGTTCGCCGAGGATGAAGCCAGGATGCTACTATCAGCAGCAAGTAACCCAGATGACCTCATAGCCATGGTGGATCGTCGATCAGCCGGCTTGCCGCTGGAGCACGTCATCGGTTGGGCAGAATTCTGCGGGCTTCGAATTATGGTGGATTCTGGCGTCTTCGTTCCTCGTTCCCGCACAGAGTTTCTCGTTCTTCAAGCTGCTTTGCGTGCTCATTCAGGAGCCGTTGTCGTTGACCTGTGCTGCGGTTCGGGTGCGGTGGGTACAGCATTGTGTGCTACCGTGGAACGGATCAAGCTGCACGCCGCTGATATCGACCCGGCTGCTGTAGACTGTGCGCGTCGTAACCTCACTGCCGTCGGCGGCAGTGTATACGAAGGTGATCTCTACGATGCGCTGCCAGCCAAGCTAAGAGGCCGTGTTGATGTGCTGGTCGCGAATGCACCTTATGTGCCTACCCATGCGATCAAGATGCTGCCGCCGGAAGCCCGCATACATGAGGCGCGGATTGCGCTCGAAGGGGGTGAGGATGGGCTTGATATTCAGCGCAGAGTGGCGGCTCAAGCACCGTTCTGGTTGGCACAAGACGGCTGCCTGCTAGTGGAGACTAGTCTGAGACAGGCGCCCCAGACCGTCCAGATTTTCGCGCAGAGTGGACTGATTCCACAGGTGGCTCGATCGGACGAACGGGATGCAACAGTCGTAATCGGAACGATGCCTTGCTCTTGAGCATTGCAATCTATTGGTTGACAATATAGATTATTTATCTCTATAATTTTGACTACTATCTATGTCATATTAAAAGGTGAATAATGCGATGTCTCCTCGGACCAAAGAGCAAAACGAAATCATTCGCAAGCAGCGTAAACAAGAAATATTACAAGCGGCTATCCGCGTTTATGTCGATAAAGGCTATGTCGCGTCTGAAATGAGCGATATCGCGGTTCAGGCAGGACTCGCGCATGGCTTAGTTTACTATTATTTCAAAAATAAGAAAGCTTTGTTCCGCGAGTTATACGAATATATGATGGAGGAGTCCAAGCAATATACGAAGACGTTTTTCCAGCAAGAGGGCTCTGCCTACACATTGTTCGAAAGCTACGCACGGATCGTCTGCGAGCGGGTTTTGGAGAATCCTGTCACGCAACGTTTTTATATGCGAATCAGCCTGGATGTGCATCACTTGTACACGCTAGAAGAGTTTTCTCCATTTGAGTGGATTAGAAACTTCATGTCTCAGATGACTTTGGCCATAGAAAAGGGCATCCAACAAGGCGCGATTCAGCAAGGTGACGCTAATTTGATGGCTGTGCAATTCTGGGGATCTGTCTCCCAGGGAATGAATTATTTGGATCAAATCCAGCAGGAGCTGACAACGCAAGGGATTCCTGATGCAGATAGGAAAGATCAGCTCAAGACGATATTGGATCAAGTAGTAGAATCGGCGATTTCGTTATTTAAACCTAAGTAATTTTTTTTCTTTTTATATTGACTTATATGTCAATCAAAAATAAGATGGAAATAAGAAGTGAAGGGAGTGAACGTAATGAAAATATTAGTTATTGCAGCTCATCCTAATTTACGTGAGTCACGTGTCAACAAACGCTGGGTAACGGAATTGCACAAGTATCCTGAGCATGTAACCGTGCATGAATTGTACGCAGCTTATCCAGGAAAAACAATTGATATTGAGCGTGAACAGGCACTAATTGCAGAACATGATCGCTTAGTGCTACAATTCCCTCTACAATGGTATAGCACGCCGGCTATGTTGAAGCAATGGGTGGATGACGTATTTACAACGAGTTGGCTGTTTAGTCATGGAGGCAGGAAAGTTGCTGGCAAGGAACTCATTCTCGCGATATCGATCGGCGGTGCTGAAGCGACCTATCAGGCAGGAGGCTTGATTGGGTACACGATCAGCGAACTGATGCGCCCTTTACAAGCCTTGGCGAATCAAATTAATCTGACATTGCTTCCGTATTTTACTTTGTACGGTGCGGTTAAGGCAACGGATGAGGAAATCGAAATCAGTGCCGCACAGTATGCTCAATATATTGTGACCCCTGAACTCAATCCACGAATTGCTTGGAAACGAAGCCTGGAAGCTATGCAAAAAACCATGATGACGGATTAGAAGTAATCCGGATTAACAGCAAGAAGAAAGGCGCATCCATGTGGACGTATACCGTAGATATATTTCGTGATTTATCTCCTGGCGTGAAGCGATTCATTGCTACGGAAAGCTTGTTTGGCATCGGGGTGGGCATCCTCAGCCTTATCCTAAATTTACATCTTCTAGAGCTAGGCTTCTCCAAAGGCGATATCGGCAGAATAACGTCACTAGGCGCATTGACGATTGGCTTGGCCAGTCTGCCTGCTGGCTACATCGTGAAGCATGTGGGGCGCAAAAAGATCCTCGTAACAGGCATGCTCTTGGCATTCCTGTCATTGACGGTGTTCGGATTCGCAACCAGCCTTGGTGCAGTTACCGCTGCGCAGGTCATCTGGTCACTTGCGATTACAGCCATCTTGAACACTGAAATTCAGTTAATTTTCCAATACTGCCGCAGCAAGAAAGAAGAGACAAGCGCTTATTCGTTGCTGTTCGCCGTTTTTACGCTTTTCACTGGCCTTGGCACATGGCTCGGCGGTTACTTGCCCGATTGGCTGCATGGCCAAACTTCGACCTACCAGTCCGCGTTTTTCGTTGCTGGTGGATGTCTGGCGCTCTCAGGTATATTACGCGGATTGCTGCTTCCTTCTACTCATACTAGGGTGGGAGATGCTGGGGAGACCCGCGGCGTACAAGGAGCGAAGCCTTCGAACCAGCCCAAAAGGGGGCATGCGATCTATTTCCTGTTGCTGCTTTCACTGTTAATATTCAATTCAGGCTTTACTTACGGACTGCTAAGTCCCTTCCTGAACGTCATCCTGAAGTTTCGCTTTCAAATGGAGGACGGCAACATCTCAGGATTGCTTGCATTGTCTGGATTGTTCTTCTTTATCGGTTCCATCGCTATGCCGTATATCGTAGAGAGATGGGGCAGCCGGAAAACGTTCGTGTTCCTGTTTCTGTATAATACGGTGGTCGTTGCCTTGATGGCGCTAGCTATGCCAGCGTCGGTATTCGCGATTCTGCTGCTCATTCGCGGGACGGGCTTCACGATGCTGAACAATTTGATGGACAGCGAATGCATGTCGGCAGTGGCCGAAGAAGACCGCAACTTGTTCGCAGGCATGCGGACGGTCTCGCGCAGTATTGGCAACACGATTGCTTCTTTTTGGGCGGGCTATATTTTGGCTGGAAATCACTATTCGCTGCCTTTCGTTCTTACGGCGGTTGCCATGCTGGCGGGTTATGCTGTGTATGCGTGGTTCGTGCAGGGCATGCTGGATAAAAGACTGCGAGATCAGTCTTGACGAAAAGTAATTTTGAAGGAGACGTTTGAAATGGAAACGGAACGAATTAAACAACAAATCGAATTTATTCGTGAAATTGATGGGTTGAAGCACGTGCTTCGTCAATCTTACCTAATGAACGGCTCGCGGCGCGAAAATGATGCTGAACATACTTGGCATATAGCTGTGATGGGATTATTGCTTAAAGAACATGCCATCGATCAGAATTTGAACTTGAAGAAAGTCGTTCACATGCTGCTAATTCATGATCTGGTCGAGATTGATGCTGGAGATACTTTTGCCTATGATGTCAAAGGGTATGAAGATAAATGGGATCGGGAATTAGCGGCTGCTAAACGTATTTATGGGCTTCTTCCTGTGGATCAACAGACCGAGTGGATGGACCTATGGCTCGAATTCGAGGAAGGTCAGACGACGGAAGCCAAATATGCTGCTGCGATGGATCGACTTCACCCTGTGCTGCATAATTTCTATACGGAAGGCATAGCTTGGAAAGCTCACAAAGTTTCAGTTGGTGTGGTAAAGATGAGGGTCGCTGTCGTTGCTGAAGCAGCTCCTGCATTAGGGCAGTTTGTCGCGGATCTGCTTGAAGAAGCAGTAGAAAAAGGTTATCTATTGCCATAGATTGAGGACATATGTCCTTGCCCTAAACTCAGGCACATCGTTAAATAAGAGGAAGAAGTGCCGAGATTAAGGGAGGTTTACAAGGATGAAAGGATTTATATATGCTTGTTTGGGCGGAGCATTCCTGACATTGCAAGGTGCAGCCAATGCGAACATAGGTGAAAGGATCGGAACTTGGCAAGCGGCCACACTCACCCAAGGTACCGGATTCATAGCAGCCTGGCTGCTTGTTTGGCTGATTCGTGATAGATCTTGGCGGAATCTCAAGCAGGTGAAGCCTGTTTATAGGTTAGGCGGGGCATTGGCAGCCTTCATCCTGTTCAGCAACATCACGGCGTTTCACCGGAATGGCGCGGCTTTGACGGTGTCGGCAGTGCTAATTTCTCAGATCACCGCGACCATTTTGATGGAAAAGAAAGGCTTGTTTGGTCAAGCTCCGCTTCGCTTAAGGCCAGCGCAATGGGCCGGCGTGGGGTTAATGGTTATTGGCATTCTTTTGATAACCGTATGATGGTTGCAATCGATACCCAGTAGAGGAGGGAGCGCTTGAAATGAAAGAGATTATAGACATGATACGGATTAATCGCTATTTAAGTGAATTTGGCTTAGAAGAAGTTTTCCCAGAACCGCTGAGGCAGCATATGATCTTATACCGGTTTGAACCGGATGAAACACTTATTTTGCAAGGCGAAGAATCCCAAATTCTATTTTTACTGGTGCAAGGAAAAGTTAAAGTATATACAACCTCAATAGAAGGGAAAACGTTGCTGATAAATTTTACAACTCCTTTAGGGCTGATTGGAGAAATTGAATGCTTGAAGGGGTGGGAGAATCTAAACACCGTAACTGCGGTTTCCGCCGTAGAGACGATCGGTATCCATAAGCGCTGGTTAAGCCAGTATAGGGAGGAGGCACCCTTTCTGCGCTTTTTGCTAGACATGGTGACCCATAAATTCTACTTAAAGTCGATTTCACTTAGTTTCAATCTGCTGTATCCCGTAGAAGTGCGCTTGGCCAGTTATCTGTTGTCAATTTCTTCTGAGGACCAGAATGAGATACAAGCAAGCGTAAGCGTGTCCAAATTAAAAGATACGGCGAATCTGATCGGGACCAGTTACCGGCATATGAATCGGGTACTTCAAAGTTTCTGTTCGGCAGGATTCGTAGTGCGCAGAAGTGGAACACTCGTCGTGAAAGACAGACAAGGGCTAATCACGGTAGCTGGCCGAAATATTTATGAGAGTGCTGAAGGGAGGGAGCATCTATGATAGTGGGCATCTTGATGGCTTTGGCCGCAGGTTCTTTCATAAGTGTTCAAACGATGTTCAACAGCAAAGTTAACGAAGCTGTAAGCTCTCAGACGACGACTGCTTTGGTATTGGGGATGGGTTTTGTAGCTTCCCTCAGTATGGGACTACTGTTTGAAGGAGTGGAATACTTTGCTTTAAAGCCTATGCACGCGTGGTACTGGTTTAGCGGTTTATTGGGGATTGGCGTTGTGACCTGCGTAGTAAGGGGAGTAAAGCTGCTAGGAGCCAGCAATGCGATCTTACTCGTCATGGTTTCTCAGCTGATCTGCGCATTGTGGTGGGATTCCGTAGGCTGGTTCGGTCTGGAGACAGTGACGCTTACGGTGCAAAAAGCAATTGGGGTTACTGTTTTAATCTGTGGCCTGATCCTGTTTAAGGCAACACCTAAACGTTTGAAGACAGTATCACACTAGATATTAGCCAAAGCGTGGATCATAGAAGCGCAATTAGGATTGGAAGAAGTAGAGATGATGCCTCATGTCAGCAAATGGTGGATGGTATTGAGAAGTTCTAATCGCTGAACCTATGAGTATATTGTAGGGATGGTTTTTTGGAGCTTCTTAGGGAGGTTGATCTCGAATGCCCACTTACTTCCTACTATTGCTTCTCCTCACGGGGGGCTGGACACAGGCGGAACAGCAGGAAAGTCCATTAGATTCAATTTGTTCGCCTTCCGCTGTAAGCGCACCCAAAGTTTCGCCAATGGCTAAGAAATCGATTCATTACACGAATAAAGCTTTGTTTTTAACTTATCATCATCTGGCTGATAAGGAGTCTTTCATCACAATAACACCCAACAAATTTAAGCAGCATTTGCAGGCATTAAAAGATAATCATTATAATGTCATAACGATTGAAGATTATGCTTGTTTTCATGCACATCGGAAGGCTTTGCCTCCGAACGCGGTTGTCATCACGTTTGACGACGGGTATCGTTCTTTTTATGAGAAGGCGTATCCTATGCTCAAGCAAATGGGATATCCAGCGACCAATTTTGTTATTGTGAGCGATGTTGACTCCGATAACCCCTCATTGCCATTCCTAACCTGGCCACAAATCGTTGAGATGAAACGCGATGGCTTTAGCTTTTACTCGCATACGTATGATCTTCATCAGAAAAAGCGTGATGAAGCAGGCAATTTAGTGCCTCCATTGACTAATCGGATCTACTTGCCAAAGGAGCAACGATTGGAATCGGAAGAAGAAAAGCGGCAGCGAGTGGGAGGAGATTTGCTGTTGGGTGAGGCGCTGCTAAGAAGCAAGCTTCACAATCAGCTTTCGCTTCTCTGTTTCCCATTAGGGGAATACAATCAAGCAGTGATAGACGACGCCAAACAGCTTGGATTTTCTTTGTTTTTAACCACAAAAGAAGGTATTAACTCAGGCAGCAGCGAAGAAATCACCCGAATAAGTGCGGGGATGCCGTATGTATCCGCAGATATTTTGCTCAAAAAACTGCTGCAATATGATCAGAAATAGATGTAAAGGAGGTAAGCTTCATTTCTACAAATAAACAGTTGTATATCGGATTCATTTTCTTCCCCATTATCATTCTACTAAATGGTGTGGTCATTGTTGGCACACCTCATTCGTTTGTTAAAATTATGAATTTAATTTCAATTGTTGCTGTGGCAGGGGCTTTGGGGGCTTTCATCAGAGAAATCTTTGTTCGGAGAGAAAAGGAGAGAGGGGAAGAAAGTTGAACTAGTTGAAAATATTAGGTATAGTAAACATGCCTGCGAAATAATGACGTTTTGGGACATCTATCCAAAATTAAAGAAATGGAGAATAACAAATGATTAATAAAATCGGACAAGTTATGTTATATGTGAATGATCAAGATGAGTGTTTGAAATTTTGGACAGAAAAAGCAGGGTTCAGCGTAGTTGCTGAGGAAAAAAACGAGTATATGAGATGGATTGAAATTGCTCCAACTAATGATTCTCAAACGAGTTTTGTGCTCCATAATAAGGCCGTAATTGCTAAAATGCAGCCTGAATTAAATCTTAGTACACCTTCATTATTGTTTTTCTCGGACGAACTTGATTCCTTATATCAAGATTTTAAGGACAAAGATATCACTGTCGGAGAACTTGTAACTATTCCATCCGGAAGAGTATTCAACTTTGCCGATAATGAAGGAAATTATTTTGCTGTTTTGGAAAAAAAGTAATTTCTGCGGAAATGCGTCTAGTAGAAAAACAAAAACCGTGGTCGATTTATCGAGCACGGTAAAGCCATATCATTAGATAAATAAGTCAAAGTCATCATTCTTCATCTTTAAATTCCACGGGTTTCTCATGGAGCGAAGTAGCTGCGATCTGACCCAAATGATTATCAACAACAGCGCGAACCTTCATTGATTTAGTTGCAAAAAGCATATAGTTCAGTTCCTCCGGACGATGAATTACTATCGTCTCTTTTCTATTTTCCATGGCAAATTAACGATTTCTCATAGCATCCACGTAATCTTTGGCAGCTTTCAAAGAGAGGCCTGTGGCATCTCTTAATTATTTGATGGCCTCAATCGCCTTGCCACCTGCCAGTAGAACCTGAAGCCGCTGCTCCAATACCGGGGAAAGTTCCAAAGCATAGAGAGGTTTAGTGTAAACGGAAGCAGCAGCAGAAGCAGCAGAAGCTGGCATCTTGGGAAGGGGATAGGTATCCGGCCGACCCTCCAGACGTTATTCCCAGAGAGGCAAAATAGTCCGGTGTTTATCCATGTCAATAAATGTGAGAGGAGTAAGACCATGATTAGTGAAAAGAATAAGGAAATCATTGAAAATTATATTGAGGCTTACAATTCATTTGATCTAGAAGGTATGGTTAAACTTCTGCATAAAGACATTCTGTTTAGGAATTTTTCAAATGGTACGATGGATACAGAAACCAGAGGAATACAAGAATTTGGTGAATTGGCGGAAAAATCATCTAAGATTTTTTCTAGCCGTCATCAGACAATTACGCAATACCATGCTGAAGGTGACACAACTGAAATACTTATTGATTATGAAGCCATATTGGCGGTTGATTTGCCCAACGGGTTAAAGCTTGGAGACAAGATTCAATTAAAAGGGAAGTCCGTATTTGGGATTCATGAAGGGCAGATATCATTAATTGAGGATTACAGTTGAGTAATTGGTTAAAGCGAACTGCATAAACTATCTATTTTTTGAGCGGCCTTCAGTTATTGAAGGTCGGTTTTTGGGTTACCCTAGCTGCCTCATGGGGAGGGAGGGGAACTACAGTGCGCTATTGTAGCCAAAAGTGTCAATCTAGTGATCCGAAGGGAACTACAGTTCGCTATTTGGCTATTTGGTGGGAAATTCAGCGCTTTTCGTGAAAATAAGACACTGTAGTTCCGCGAATACCCTCGTATCCTTGCTATTTACTTAGATAGCGTACTACAGTTCCCTTTCAGCATTTGTTGCTTAAATGAGGCTCATCTCTTAGGGCGGCGGTTGTGTTTAGAAGTTGTGCCAATGTACCTGACCGTTAATCATAAATAGATTGCAAAACTGATGAGCCAATTGTAAACTATTACCATATCAATTGATTCTTAGTGTATAGTACACACCATGCGATGAGATTCGCTTGAACGAGAGGGGGGAATTTGTGTTCAAAGCTGCTAAGACACCAAAACATACACATGCAGGACCTGCTGCTGCAATGAATTTGCAATCCCAAGAGGCAGTTGATACGAAGGAACAAGGAGTTCCCACTTCAATATCCTCAGGGATACCTTTAAGTCCTGCCACTGTTATGCAGTTGCAACGAACCGTGGGCAATCAAGCCGTCATGCAGTTGCTGAGGCAGCCAAGCAGCCAAGCATCTAGGGCAGTAAACAAACCTGTGGTCAGTCGATCAGCTTCATCTGACGGACCTAAGCTGCAGCGTTCCATAGATAAGTCTCCAGATCAATATTTTCAGGAGCAGAGTACGGATGTTATTCCCGATGACCTATTAAAAAAATATTTGTACCAATATATGTGGGAAATTGCTGTCAACACTGAAAAACAGACATTTAAACAAGCGATACTTGAAGCCACGAAACGTTCACCTGACCAGAAATTAACTATTGTTGCCACATGGGACCAACTATTGTCGGCCTTTCATAACAATGATCTCAAGGGTGCCATCGGTTTGCTGAATCAACTCATTGAGGAGACGAAGGATGCTTTCATATTGCCTCTCCTACCAGCCGATAATAGTAATTCCAAAGATGCGAAACAACGTGCACTGATCGTCCAAGGCGCACATATGCGGGGAGACATGTATGGCGTCGCTGGCGCGTTGGCTCTTCGTCCAGACTTGAGCGTCGTCATTCTTTCAGATTTCGCTCACTATGGAACAGCTAAAATGATGGAAAGCTTCTATCAAGGAGTGATTGGCGAGAATCAGAACGTCTACATCCTTCATGTTCCCAATGCGAAGAAAGAATATAATGAGGGTTTTATTGGCAACAAAAAAGATTGGATAAACACAAGAGCTGCGGAATTCGAAACTTCAACAAAAGAAGAAAACAAAGAACGAAAGTTCGCGTCAATGGAAATCACGTCAGAAACGAAATTAATCAGTGAAAGCTTTGACAAGAACACCAAAGGTTCTTATGCCACGATTAAAGACAAATGGTTGGGTAAAGCTGATTCTCACAAAGAAGCTGAGCTCCAAAAATGGCTGGAAGATAAGATGCAAATGCCCCCAGGCGCTTATGCGCTATTATGGATGAAACAAGGTGAGCTTACGCACCCTCATGCACATCACTATACAAGTGAAGGAAGTCAGCAAAAGCTTATTAAAGATGTTAAGAAATCGGGAAGAACACCGGTAAATATCGGGGATAGAATAGGGGAGGCAACAATCCCCGATTTAACCGTGTTCTGGAATCATCCGGAGTTTCCTTACCAGAACGAAGGACGCAAAGGGCAGCTTCGCATGCTCCATTATTTGGCTCATTCGGGACAATATGATGTCGTGAGTGTGGGGATGCGCAGCGGTATTCTGGAAGGCCCGGCTTTGGTAGGCATGAAGGTTATTTTCATGGAGGAAGAAGGCAATGATCAAGCTGCGAGATGGGAAAATCTGATTGGCACCATGCCGAGTCTCAAACGTGTTATTCTGGATGCGCCGCCGGGGCTGGCCGAGAAGAAACTTTGGATTAATAACATCCTATGGAGAAATCATAAAAGCGAAAAACTGGGCGGCATGAAAGTGATTGAGCATCTCGAGGAATGTTCAGGACTTAAGCACAATGACATCGCTAAAATACTTCTCGACTGTACATACTTGCCGGATGCAGAGAATCCGTTGATGGACATGGTCAATGTGGCTAATAAAGACGAGATTCGAGAAAAAGTTCACTCTTTATTAGAAGCAGCTTCTCAAGAAATGAATGAAGAATATGAACTAGACTGGAAAGAAAAGATGTTGGGTGTTGTTACCGCGGAGTCGAAAGAAGGCATGAAAGATAGCGAGGTTGGGGTGCTCAATCATCTTTTGACCTCCTGGGATGAGCCCGTGGCAGCGAAGGATCCAATAGCAGAATCCGAATTTTGGAAGAGAACACGTCGAAGCAATACCAATGACCCCAACTTTAAGTGGGAGAATGAGAAGAGGGACCAAACCCTTGACCGCAAAAACAAGCAACTGCAAGCACAGCTGGAGGAGAAAGGTTTAGGTCTCGTTCTGAAAAACAGAGATCAAATCGCTGAATTTAGAGTCGAACAGTCGGAATTCGAAGAAACCGTTTTAATGACAGAGTATAGGGATAGACTCAGCAAGGAAATCTTCAGACTTATGGATTCGGCGGTCGAATCGGAACATAAAGCACCTATGAAAGCGCTGCTCCTTGAGGATCAGGTAAAGTCTCAACTTGGAACCGTTGATTATGAATCGAAACGATTGCATTCTGTAGATAGAGAAGACCAGGAAATTGTATTTTCTCTATTCAATGATCCGATATCCGTACTTGTGAATGTTTTTAAGTATGATGCCATGATAGCTAAACTAATGATGGACAAAATGAATAACAATCTGCTTGCAAGTTATAATCTGATCCGCCTGCATACGAAAAACTTTCCTTTTCTTGATAAATATAAGGATGCAGCCATTTCTAAAGATCCAATCGCAAGCGGTAAGCAGAAAAACGTTTTTGGTTTGGTCGATTATGATGACTTGGTCATTGGGATTATGAATCGCGATGATAGCTTCAAAATGCTTTGTGGTGAGCTCAGCGTACTCCATGATATTAAGCAGATTGATCCCCAATTGCCTATGGTTGACATTATCGGAATTACCGTACATGGAGATCTCCCGGCGGTTATTATGAAGCGTTATGCTGAGCATTCCAAAGATTTCGTCAAGGTCAAGGATTCGGATCAGTTAAAAATGCCCAAGCATTTGAATGCTTCAAGTATTCAACAAATTATTGAGATGGAAAATAGAATGATCGCGGCAGAGATTCGCATTTCTGATTTGCAATTTCTAATTGATGAGCAAGGTCGAGTTGTTCTTGCTGATCCAGGTGGACTTGTTAAGCAATATGCGCCTTCCAAAAATGAAGAAGCTGTTATCGACAATTTATTAGCTACCAACATTGATAAATTATTGAGAGAAAAAGGAATTCAAGATCATGTCTGGGATGAAATTGAGCTTGCTAAACAGATAAGCGAGCTAACTGGAAAAAAACCAAATGACGTTAGAGTGAAGTCGATTATCGACATTCTAAGCAAGAAATACGCGTATAAAATCAATCTTGACAGTTCTTTAAAGTATGCTAATTTGGTAGCACCCAAATCGGCAACAGCATCCCAATCCAAGACCACAAAAGCGGTAAAGAAAGGAAATGCTCGCCAGAATTCCGGTGCTACACAAGTTACTGCTTCCACTCCGTCTCGAGTTTTCAGCAGAGATGAGCAACAAATTATGGACGTTTTGAAAAGCAAAACAGACACAGACTATTTCGTTGAACTGCCTGATGGCTATGGGGATATTGAGATTATTCCAATTTTTGGTATAAACACAGTCCAATTTGACATTGCCTGGAGATCATTGAAGCACGATAGGATAGTTTCCATAACCAAAGGTGGCATTTCACTGAGCACGAAAGAGAAGAACAAAATGAAGAAGTGATTGTTCACGTTCCTATTCCAGTACTACCGCCTGTGATACAGAAAAGGGAGGGGTGTGAGGGTGGAAAGCCGACCACTCCTTTTGAAATTCATTGGTCTTCAGCTCGCAGCTAATGAGACTCGTGACATCAGGACTTAATTAGCTCTTTCGCATGCTGCTTGCCAGCTGTGAGAAGGTTGTTGCTGAGTTTACTGTCATTAACTGAGCGTGCCAGCACTAGAGTTCCGACCATAGTACTAAGCAATATGCTACCTTTGGCTTTGTCTATTTTCCCAACATCGGAAATAAAGTCAATCATACGTTCTAGCTCGTTGGTGAACACCTGCCTAATCTCATCGGAGGCACGGGAAATTTCACTGGAAAGGGCGGGGAGGATGCAGCCCATCTCGGTTCTGTCGCGATGCTGCGTGCTTAAATAGTAATCAATGACGGCATTGATTTTGGGGCCTTTATTTTCCTGGTCAGCGACTTCCTGCAAAAATGAAATCGTATCGCTAATGGCATAGCGACAGGCTTCGGCAACCAGTTGCTCTTTGTTGTCAAAGTGGGAGTAGAACCCTCCATGAGTTAGTCCAGCACCTTTCATAATAAAAGGAACGCTGATGTCGCGAATCCCATTCGTACGAAAAGCTTGTGCAGCACTTTCGATGATTTTACCTCTAACTTTAAACTTATGACCTTCAGGGTATGGCATCGTAATCACTCCGTTACGTATAAGTCTATCTTAAAATATTATAGTCATCATAATAAAACATGTCAATTTCTCCTGTTGCAGCCGCTTGTCATTAGCAGGCATACAGGCAGCTATTGACTAATTTAAAATATGATGATTATAATATATTACGTTCATCATATTTTGAAGGGGCAGTGTATGAGGAGGTGTTAGGTGAATAATACGCTGGAAGCAGCCGAGAACACCGTTTGAAAAATCAAGCACTCATGGAGAGGGAGAGATCGAGCAATGAATTTTAAAGCAGGAATCTATATTGGAATTGCTATCGTGGTTATTGCAGGAGGTGCGCTTCTTGCTGCTAAAGGCAAAGATGCCGTTAGTCAGGCTGAGAGCAGAAAGCAAGGCGTGCTTGAGGCGGAGCAAAACATGGTCGTGTATGACAAAAGTAAGGGGATAATTGTTAAAATAAACGCGGCTGCGGGAGATTCCGTCAAGCAAGGAGACATTCTATTCAAGGTGAAAACAGCCGAAGGAGCAGATGTGGATATACTTTCGCCTAATGATGGATTGCTTAGTAAAATCATGGCTAAGCCGGGAGATCAGCTTGCGCAAGGTATGCCGATTGCGGTCGTGCAAAAAACAAGCTATTATGCGGACCTTTATGTGCAGGAAGGGGAAATTCAGAAGCTTGATGTCAATAAAAGCATTCAAGTTCATTTTCCATATCTGAAGCGTTCTGCCCAAGTCGATGGCGTTGTCGCTTCGATCTCGGCTGCCCCCCAATTTGCCAGCTTACGCATGACACGCGAGAGAGGGCAAGCTGATTTAAGCATGTATCTTGTTCGAATAACGGTGAAGTCAAACTCCGATCTTCTTCCTGGTATGACAGCGGAGGTGGACCTTGATGAAATCGTTGATTGAGGAGTGGAAGTACGCAGCGAGCAGCAAGTACCTTCTTACAATCTTTATGGCACCGCTCATAGCGGCTTTGTTTTTTGGGTTGATGTTTTCGAAAAACCAAATTAGCAAATCACCAGTTGTTGTTATTGACGAAGACCACAGTGCTTATTCGCGACAACTGATTTCGAAACTGAACGCGTCCCAATATATGAAAGTTACGAATGTATTTGCAGGTCGTATAGACCCCGAAACTTTGCTGGCAAACGAGCAGTCTGTAGCCGTCATTATGCTTCCTAATCAACTAGAGTTGCGTAAGTTGCAAGGCAAATCTACGAATATCGGGATTCTAATGGATAACACGATGCCCTCAGGGCTAATGGGTATCCGAACGGCTATTCAAGAGATCCTCACAACGGAGAATATGACTTTATCCATGACACGTCTGGGGCAAAGTGGGATGGAGGCGGATACGGCCAAAGGGCTTATATCGCCGCTATCTCTTCAACAGCGAATGTTGTTTAATCCAACAACAAGTTATGTAGACTTTATGGTCCTTGGATTTGTGAATATCATCGTGCTGATGATGACAACCAGCGCAGCCGGATCGATTGCGCCTAGACTTCGCAAAGAAGGGAAGCTGCTTGCGAATGGCGTATCGCCTGCCCAGCTCTGGGTCCGCAGCGTTCCTTATGCTGTGCTGAGTACATGCTCATTAATCCTGAGCTATGGTCTATTAAAGCAAATAGGTAATATGCGTTTTGAAGCTGAGCCTTACATTTTTATTATTCCATTGCTAATATATTCTTTTGCCTTGTCACTAACGGGATTATTGATTGGCTATACGGCCAAAGATGCGTCCAAAGTGAGTTTGCGAACAAGTCTTGTCTTGTATCCGTCATTTCTGGCTACAGGAATTCAGTTGACCCCGCTTGCTTTTCCCATGTTTTTTCAGATCATCGCATGGGCGTTGCCCATGAACTGGCTAAACCGTTTACTACGTGGAATGGCATTTCGGCATGGATCACTGACAACCTACAGTTTGGAGATAGGAGCATTAGTAGTCATTATTGGCGTTGCATCCTTGTTAATCGGATTGTTGATGCTTCGTGAAGTGCGCAAAACGAATGTTCCAATGGAGTATTGAGTGGTTAAATAGTCACAAGGTTATCTGTCCAAGAGATATGCACTTTATTTCTTTTGTATCTAACGCTACATTTTTTATTCCTGCGAATATGGATGAATTCACCAACTCTCGCGCTCCTTTTGAACATAGTCGTCCGCTGTTTCATTTTCCCACAATATTCAGTTTTGCTCTCGTTCTGATTTCTTCAGGTATGGTTATCTGATACCTTGTGCGTATCTCGCTCTCCGATTTTACGATATGGTCCAAATGAATCAACTCCTCGAAATTATTATTTTTATAATTATATCATGCAACATGAGAAACCTTTTAACGCATTTCTTTTTTGTCACAACCCAAAATAAGGGAATAGTGATTACAGAAAAAAGCATCCGAACACACCTGAATTAGGGTGTCTGGCTGCTTTTTTTGTTAATATCTAGTTTGACTGCATCTGAATCTGTCTGGAAACCCGTTCTCCTAACTCTGCTGACGCATGGTACAGGTAGCTCATAACAATACTTTGCGTTTCATGGGATATGCTGGAAAGATCGGCAGCAAGGTTCTCAACCAGATGATCTTGCTGAACAGGTGGAAGGGAGTGATAATACTCTCCCGCCTGTGTGAAATTATCAGGTTTGGGCAGATCGGATCGTACGAGGCGACCTTCTAGGAATCTACCTTCGCCACTTGTCTCCATTGAACCGGGTGACCAGTTATGCTGATGGTTAATAGGGATTTTCCGGAAATCAGGTCCCAATCGCCGCCGCTGTGAATCCGTGTATATATTCGCCCGCCCTTGTAGCATCTTATCATCCGATAATTCGGCTCCCTCCAAAAGATTGGAAGGTGAAAATGCGATTTTCTCGACTTGCTCCATATAGTTATCCGGATTACGATTTAAAACGAGCCGACCTACAGGCAGCAAAGGATATTGTCTGATATCCCAAACCTTCGTATCATCCAGTGGATCATAGGGCAGGCTGACTGCGTCTCCGGGATTCATCATTTGAACATATAGCCCGTATTCGACCGCCTTCCCTGAAGCAAGAGTGTCATAAAGATCCTTGCCGGCGTAATCGGGATTTTCCCCCGCTAATTGGGCTGCTTCGTGGCGATCGATAACCTGAATACCGGCAAGAGGATACCAGAGATATTTCACATAAGTTCGGACACCCTGTGCATTCCTCCAAACATAGGTGTTGACACTATGGCCCGGAATGTGGCGGAGGCTCTTGACCGTACCGGCGTCCGAGTATAGCTGAACAAGGAAATGCGTAGATTCCGGCGCTCTTGCTATGAAGCTCCAAAATCGTTCCGGGTCGATCAAATTATTGACCGGCGATGGCAAAAAGGCCTTGATCGATTCTGGGAATCGTATGGCATCTCGAACCAAAAATACGGGAATATGATTGCACAATAAATCAAATACACCTTTTTCTGTATAAAATTTAGTGGAGAATCCCCGTACATTTCGGGAAGTGTCAGGGGTACCCTTGTTACTTACTGCAAGGGAAAATCTTACTGTCACAGGGACCTGCTGACCAGGATTCTGCAGAAAGCAAAGCTGGGTGTGTGACGCCATGGAGTTCACGGTCTGAAAGTATCCGAATGCGCCATAACCCTTTACGTGTACGGGTCTCTCGATTATTTTGGTATGTACGAAGCTCTCCAGAGTTTCATGTAAAACACTGTCTTGTTCCAGAACGGGACCTCGCTCGCCGACGGTCTGAGAATGAAGGGGTGCGTTTTCTTCCATGATTCAACCTCCTGTAATCATCTCTGATATACATGGTTATGTTGAAATTGAGGCAATCATGATAGATGGAATGATTTTTCCCGCAAAACGGTAGCTCATCTTTTTTACTTCATATTACTTGATATACGACGGGGTCGTTTTTTGAATATGACTCTCTTTGTGATTATTTTCAAACCTACTAATTCCAATATATGGTATAATGGGGTAGCGGAAATTGATGAAAAAGGAAATGAGGGTGATAACTGTTTATGTCCAAAACAAAAATCCCGCAGATTACGAAAGAGTTTGCTAGTTTTCTTAACCTCAGAGGTCTTCCTCTACTAGTTGAAATAATCAGGAGATCCAAAACATTTATCTTATACTTATTTATTAATAAAAAGTTTGAAGAATTCCTATCATTTTTAGTTTGGGAAATAGTGCATTTTTTAAAAATTAACAGAAAAAATGTTATTCATTTGATGAATATCTCGAGCTTAAAGTATTCTGATGAAGAAATGTTAGATAGAGATAAATTTAACTGGAAAATTGAGGGGGGGACGTGCGAGTTACTTCCTGTTTCTTGGACACTTGTATATATCGTTAGCAACGAAGAGATGCTAGGGGTGGCCAACAATAGATTAAATGTTCTTGTTAGAAGTAACAACGAAGGTACTACTTATACAGATGTTTTTACATTTTCTTCATGCATAGATGCAATTTATGTAAGTCATAATTACAACATTTATGTATGTAGTGATGGAAACGTATACAAAAGTAAAGATAACGGAGCAACTTTCAATGTCGTTTTACAACTAAGCACTCCACATAGTGTATTTATTCATAATTATGGAATAACAGAAGATGACAAAGGGACTATTTTCCTTGGTGAGTATGCGAATGTATGGGTGGAAAAGAAAGGCTGGAAGAATGTGGCTTATATTTATTACTGCCCAAATAATAGTGAAAATTTTACTAGATCGGATTTCTTTATTAAGGAAGGAGCCAATAAGCATATTCATATGATTAGGTATTGCAGCTACCTTAAGAAGCTGTTCGTAACAGATGGTGACAATAAAAAACGAGTGTGGATAAACGATTCCATGCAAAATTATTCAGTAAGGTCTTCGGCCAATCAACGTGGGTGGCGATTAATAAATAAAAGACACATAGATACAGGAGGATACACTTCTGTAGTTTCCTTAACGGATGGGGTTCTGTTCGGAAGTGATTATTTAGGTGGGACGAATTTTATAATAAAAACAGTAGACGGCATAAAAATGAGCAAAAAAACTTTGCCAGATCCAATAAGACGTAACCCTATTTACAGTATTGTTAATGTGAAATCTAGAAATAGAAACCAAGTTTGGGTGAACTCTGTAAATGATTTAGGAAGGCAAGATGCTAAAGCAGTTTTGTTTTATTCTAATGATAATGGAGAAACATGGTTCAATTTTATTGAATATGACGGTTTAAAATGTAAGATTGAAATACGATCAGCATCGTTAAATCCAACAAATTACTTTCTAGCTTCCATATGCAATAAAGAAAATAATCGTATCATTGGAACCTTTAAAATCAAATTGGATTAATTTCCACGGTAACTAGGAGGGCGACCATACGTTGCATAACAATAAACCAGAGAAACTGCATGATATTTGGCTAAACAGTGTTATGGATAGCGAGGATACCTTTATTTATCTTTTAAATACGATGGTTAAAAGTGCCTTTTACTATATTGATTCATGTATGAAAGAGGAAAGTATGGTTTTAGATATCGGATGTGGCACTGGTTTAATTACAAATGTAATGTCTAATATAAGCAATAACGTTTATGGCGTGGAGGTAGACATTACCAAAGTAAATGAAGCCAAAGATAGATATAAGAAACCTTTCTTTGTGAATGGAGACATTCAGAAATTGCCTTTTCAAGACCATACGTTTGATATTGTTACGTCGTTTAGTGTTCTTCAATATGTAGATCGAAAAACAGCACTTTCAGAAATACATCGTGTTCTTAAACCAAATGGAAAGATAGTGTTTCTTGAAAACCTTTACGGCAATCCATTTGTAATGCTCTATAGGATGTTTCGTCCCAACATTGAAAACCCCTATATGATGCCCAAAAAACACATAAAGTGGTCTGAGATAACAGAATTTAATCCTTATTTTAAAGTGACTGATTTAGAAACCTTCCATCTAACAACACCATTGTCGATTGGGATTAAGAAAATCCGAAAAGCAAACACGACGAATACAATGGAATCAAATATTTGTTATAATTTCCTGCAAGACGTTGATGGGTTTATGTTAACGCACTTTAAATTTTTGAGAAGATTTTCTTGGAACTTTGTCTTATACGGAGAAAAAGTAATTTAATTTAATTTAGCTTAAAATTAATTTCCGCCTTTAGGCGGTTTTTTTATAAACATTTCTAACAAATATCATCCTTAATGATAATGAACCGTGAGGTGAGCCCGATGATGATATCTGAAAACAAGGAAATGAACGTAGATATCCAACTTCCCCGTGACTGTACGTTCACACCACAGGATTGGCAAGTATTGGCCCAATATTGGTATCCAGTTGCTCAAGCAAGCGAAATCACAGAAAAGCCGATCGGTATAAAGCTCTTGGATGTGAAACTCGTTTGTTACCGCAGCAACGAGAGGGTGGTTGTTGCTCGTGATCTTTGTTTTCATCGAGGTGCTCCCCTTAGTAAGGGCTGGGTTGAGAACGGGGAAATCGTTTGTCCTTATCACGGTTTTCGTTATAACTGCGAAGGCAAGTGTACCTCAGTTCCAGCGCATCCCGATGCTAAAATTTCGCCTAAATTAAAATTAATTGTCTATCCGGTAGTTGAAAAATACGGCTTGATTTGGACATCTATTTTATCCAGTGAAGAGCAGATACCCCAGTTTATAGGTTGGGATGATCCGGATTATGTCAATGTATTGCCTCCGAGCTTCGACATTGCCGGTTCGGCCGGGCGTCAGCTAGAAGGCTTTTTAGATGTATCGCACTTTGCTTATGTGCATACAGAAACATTCGGTGACCGTAATAACACCGAAGTACCGCAATACAAAGTCAAGCGGGAAGGGAATGAATTACTTGCCGAATATTGGAGTACGGTTAGCAATTACGGAAAAGGTCAGGATAATCCTGCGCCCGAGGGATTTGAATGGCTTAGAGAATTTCGGGTGTTTCCTCCGTTTGCAGCGTCGCTAACGGTTTACTTTCCAAACGATGGAAAGCTGATGATTTTGAATTGCGCATCGCCGGTATCTGCCCGCTATACACGGTTATTTAGTCCAATTTCGCGGAATTTCGATAAAGATACTCCCGTTGAAGACACCATCAAGTTTAATCTACAAGTCTTTCAGGAGGACCGCGAAATGGTCGAATCACAGACTCCCGAAGATTTACCGCTTGATCTGCAGGCCGAAGCCCATATTCCAGCTGATCGCACATCCATTGCTTATAGGCAGCTTCTTAACGAGATAGGGCTCGGACGAACTTATACGACATAAGGAATTGATTGCTAAAAGTTTAGATAACTTATGTGGCCAATATAACTCAAGTAACTTTTCGTAAGGGAAGACAGCTGGATAAAAGTGATTTGAACGACTTCCAAATGACCGTTTTCTCCTATAAGAAGCAGCCACCGGCGAACGTCGCTTTTTGTAAAGGTCAGTGCAACGCGGCGAAATAAACAAAGAAACCAGTTAAACACGAAAAAACGTGTTAGACTGGTTTTTGCTATTACGCTGTCGTTTCCGTCAGTTCAACCCTAAAACAACATATTATATTAATTTGTTTATTCATTAACTCAACTTTCGCACCTAAGAAAGCAGTCTAATTCCTTGCCGTTGTAAGAGTATAGAACAAAAATAGGCATCTCTTGACAGAAAAACACCCTCTTTGTTTGGTATCATGGAAGTATCGAGCAGCCATGCAAACAAAGAAAGGTGTTGTAATTCATATGTTACACCAAAAACCCTTGTGTGAACAGGCAAAAACACGTTTTTCTATCTTGTTCTCAACCTTACAAATTGGTCAACTCTTACGAAAAGCTGGAATTAACAAGCCGTTTGGTCCGTCCAGTTTAGCTGTGTTTCAAATCTTGTTCTCTCTCGTGTTTGAAGGTCGAAATTGGTTTCGTCTTTTGGAGAGTGAGCGTGGTGCGTCGCTACCTGGAAAAGACGTCCATCAGCACAAAGTCAGCTGTAAATCCAGCAGAAAGTGCACGCTGTAACAAGTCTACGACGGCGTCCGGCTTACGGATGAGAGCCTCTAGCCGACGTTTGTACCAGCTGGTTTACTCAAGCACCGTTACTTCGGAAGCCAGTGGTCATTACTGCTCATTGAAGTCCACATTTGTCATACCGCCCCTATTAATCTTCTTACTAAGCAGTATTGACCAGTTTTCTATTGATCAGACATAGCCATGGACTATAGCGAGGAAGCTTCATTCTTCTTCGTACGATGCCGGACCAAACGGGGAGTATCAATAGGTGATTTTTGTCGTTTACAAAAGGTTAATAGACTTATATTTCGACAATTTATTTAGAGTAACTGGGTATATTTCACCAGTGCTTGGGTTCTTAATAGTGAATTTTAAGGTAAAATTAGGAAATGGGATGCATTTATATTAAAGGGAAATTTTGTATACTGAGAGAGTCAGGCCTGATAAAAAGTCAATTTACTTTAGCTGAATTCTCTTAATACTTGGTTTTACCAAAGAAAGTGTCAGATTATTAACTTATGCTTTTTGGTTTAAGCAATAACCAGAATTACCAAGAGTGAGTTTCACAAGTGCATAGCATATTATTAAAATAAGTTTTATTAGGGGAGGAATATTGTATGAAAGCAAAAAAAATAGTAACAGTAATTCTTACTACAGTTATTGGCTTAACTGTTGGTGTTAGCTCGGTTTGGGCTTATGGTACAATCTCCAGCGGTATTAGTAGTCCACCACTCACATTTACAAAGTGGAATGGTTTCGACCCAGCTACATATACTGCTTTTTCCAATTCCGCAGCGCCATGGAATGTAGTAAGTCAGGGGGAGATTAGTAAAAATATTATTGATCCAAATGGGCCTACAACTTCTACTAACACATATCCAGTAGATGACTATACAAATTTAATAACTAAGGGAGACAGGGGCTTAAATAAATATGTAGCGCAGACTACAACTTATAAATATATTTATCCTTGGATTGATAACCATACACTACATGTTGATATAGATATTAATGGATCATTTGCCTGGTCAAATAATCTAACACCAAATACATACGATGTTCAGGATAACATGGCACACGAGTTTGGTCATGCTGCAGGGTTGGATGATTTATATGGGTCTGGGGATTCGCAGAAAACGATGTGGGGATACTCCACGTATGCTGATAGAACTCGTGCAACACTTGATACTGATGATATTAATGGGATTAAAGCCTTATATTAATTAAGAGGGGATATGATAAAAAGATGAATAAGAAAATGGTTGCATCTATATTTGCTGCATCCCTAGTTGTGGGAGCATTATCATTCCAGTTGATTCCAACCTTGTTGGGTAAGGAACTGATTCATTCAGATGGTTCTATTCCGTATAAGGATAAGACGACTTTAGTTGGTGAAGCTGATGTCATCGTTTCTGGGACGGTTTCTGAAGTTCTACTTAGTAAATGGAGTAATCCTGGGGGGAGTAGAGGCGCGGAGGTTAGCAACATTCTTCAAACAGACATAGTTGTGTCAGTAAACAAAACTTTTAAAGGAAATCCTACCAAAAGTGATTCTGTAGTGATCAGAATTGACTCAGGGGAAACTAAAGATGTGAAAGTTATTTCAGAAGGATATCCAAGTTTTGAAAAAGGGGAAGAGGTTCTTGTCTTCCTTTCAAGAGATGATAGTGATGTTGCTAATACAAAAGAAGATTACTATATCCTAACTGGAATGCTCCAAGGTAAATATAATTTAAAAGAAAAAAATGCAGATAAGAAGATTTTCAAAGGGGTAAGAGATGAGATCGATCCTTCAACTTTTACCAATGAAATACCAAACGAGATAGAAAAATTCAAGGATAGACCTAAAATGAAAGATGCAAAATTATATCAACCATAGTATAATATTGAACCATCCTTTGGTACTTCCAAGGATGGTTTTCTGCAAAAAAAAAAGTGAGGTGTTCACTGTTGAAAATTATTATCTATATGTTTATTTTCGTTTCATTGTTTACTGCATGTGATCAGTCCAGAGGTTCCTATCCTGCACAAGTCATGTGGGGTGATGTCATTTATTCTGAATCTGCTGAAACCGTACCATCCAAAGATATTGGAGAGCAAATAGGTGAGACAAATAAAAGAGTGCATCCTTTGCCAAAAAATAATGGCGAAGCAAATTCAGCAGAAGTAGGGAGTAAATTATATAGAATAGTTGGTGAAGATCAACAGAAAGCGATTGCTATAAAGAAAGGTGATGTATATTTTAGAGCTACTAACTAGGCCTATTAAGTTTTTTACCTTTATAATTGATACATTGGCATAATTTAATATTCTCCGATCATTAAAATTAAAGCCCATTAGCTGTTCTGAATATAACCGGCCTTGCTGTTAATAAAGTTATACATATTCACAAAACCCGTATTTTACACATATGTACATACGGGAGTTCTTGCGCAGTCTGATTACGGTTATTTCCGTGGTCAGACTTTTTTGCTACTTTTGCTCCTAAAAGTTCTATTTCCCTTTGGTAAATTTTCATGGATCAACGTGAAGCTTTAAGAAATGAACTCCAAGCCATTATTACTGCGGCCAAGCCCTTTGTCAAACGGTTACGTGAGCGTAGTTCTCATATTCAAGCTGGGCATTTTACCAACCTAGCTATGCAGTCTCGTAAACTCGCAGATCGTAATGACATGTTGCTTCCGACTTATCGGCGTTATGTTGACCGCATGATCGAAGAATTCAATTATCAGGTCTCTTTGGCTTATGAGAAACATCCTGATCTTAAGAAGCTATCTAAGCGCTCTGCAAAGGCGCTAGACGATCCAAAAGAACCAACAAAAGCTCTTAAGGTGTCGATTACCCTTCCGGTTCATGAATGGTTATTTGTGGATGAGAGCATTAAGAATGGGTTTGCTCAATCACGATCGGAGTATTTTCGGAAATTACATATTTCTCGTAGGAGGTGATTTTGGTTTAAACCTCCCAAGTAATGGAACATGCTTTCTGCGTAATGAATAAACCCCGTATTTTATACATATGTATGTAAACCAGAAAAAACACCATGCCTTTATTTGCCGTTATGTCGGTTGACAATAGCTATGGTTGTAGAATTTGCCAAGCGGTCTCATCTTACCGTTATCTTTCTCTATGAGCTTCCGTCTTACATTCTTGGGGCGATAGTTTTGCAGTTTGTTTTGGATTTCACTTACTAATCACAGCTGCTACCTTGGGCAGATTGTGGGCAAGCGAAAGCCAACCTACCTGGGGTAATACCAGCGTAGCTGACACCACCCGCAAACGTATGGATTAAAACGGTAAATTTCAGCCAGGTTGTCATTGCAGATATGATCAAAAACGGTACTACTCCCCTGTTCGTTTTCATCCGGAAGCCTATGAGGGGCTACGAATTCTCATGGCTAATCGAGACCGTGGAGACGTGCATAATATGGAATGATATGGGCGTGTTGAAAACCACACATTTGTTCCCGCATGCCTTTCTACCGTCCCTAGCTACCGGCTCCTCCGCGTACTCTCTTCTCTCGCACTTTCAACAAGGTGAAGCCCTGCGAATTCATGAGTCTGAGTGAGGAAGTTGCATCATTATCATTCATTTATATAAATCGTCACTCGGTTTTGAATGAGCTTGGCAACGTCATCGGCGGATTTTTGTCCTGTGAAATAAGCTTTGGCTTCCTCGGCAATGATCGTTTGAACTTTATTCATTGGCGTGATCGCGAGACTTGCATCGGAGATCATGGTCTTCATGGACTGCAAATCCTTGTCCGATACTTGGAGGACCCCGCCTTTCCCTGTATCAATCGTTCCTTTTTTCGCATCATTCGCTAAATCTGTCATCATCTTTTCAGTTACAGATTTCATCATGGAGAAGCCGTCTTGTTGCGGTATACTTTGCATCTCTTCGGATAATAGGAACTTCATGAAATCCCACGCCGTTCCTTTGATCGTTGAATTTGAATTCATCGCAATGGTTTGAAGCCCTCCGAATGCGACCCCCGATTTCTGTCCAGCCGCATGCGGCTTTTGGTAAACCGTTCCGTTTTTATAATATAAAGCGAGACGAGCCAAATAATCTTTTGGTGAATATATTTCGGATAGACGAAAGTTGGTATCTTTAGTTGGCAGGGGTTTGGCAGATATGATTTTCTCGTCGTACAAACTTTTTACATGCTTAAGCAGATCCGTAAAGACTGCCGAATCGAAATTCACTTTACGGCTAGCTCCATCCACCAATTGGGCATAATTGTCCGACACAAGCGAATTAAGCATCTCCTCGGGCTCCAACATGTCTAACGAGTAGGCGTGAACCCCTTTAGCCGCTAGTTGTTTCCCTACGTCTGCAAACTGACTCCATGTCCAATTCTTATCATCGATGGCGACACCGGATTTTTGGATAGCATTCGTATCTCCAAACAACATTTGCAAGTAAAATTTGGTCGGCAGAACATAGAGACCGCTGCTTATTTTTGAATTATCGAGTATGTTCCTATAATAAAGATTTGGATCAAAGGATTTATCCTTTTTTATGAGTTCGTCTAAGTTTACAAAAGCTTTTTTGCCAATATATTTCTCAATCGGCAAGTCGACTGTAGCAATAGCGAATAGATCCGCTCCTTTGCCCGACAAAATCTCTGTAGTGGATTGTTTGATATACTTCTCCACCTCAGCAGGGTTCATGACCCCACTTCCATTAGTCGCTGGACTAAACTCCTTAAATTGAATGGTTGTGTTCGGATGCGTTGCTTCATATTTTTGTTTCGCTTGTTTGTAGAAATCAGTTGTCGAAAGAATGGAAACGACAATGGTTTTCTTGCTGTCTTTGCTTTCATCCTCTATGAACCCGTCTTTCCCTGTAGAACCTGAACTACTTGTGGTGCCGGGTGTTTCTGTATTTCCAATACTGCTACTTACCGGTTTGTTGCTGCTATCCATTCTACTGCCACTACAAGCCGTCAAGCTCACGACGAATACCAAACTCATGAGTATACCTATCCACTTTTTCATTGTTAACACTCGCTCCTTATCATCATCTATACATATTTATTTCTGTCTAACCCTGCTGCCATCTTGAAGAGGCTCGCTGCTATCCGTTATGATGACCTGACCGGGATAAGCCCCCTTAAGGACAATCGCCTCCTCTTCATTGGTATCGCCAACTTCGATGAACACTTTGCTCGCATGATAGGTGTTGCCAAGAGGCCCTTTCTTTTCTGCCATGATAAAAATAAATTTGGTAGAGCCCTCGCCATGAATAGCTTTTGCAGGTAGCAGTACTCCATTGTCATTCGTAGAGGTTTTATTCATATTCAGACTTGCTTGTTCACCCCCCTGTAAATCCTCGCTTTTTACCGTCACAAGTACTCGTTTCTGATCAACAGGCGGGGATGAACTGCTTCCGCCACCGATAGTGGCAGGTAAGTTCCGATTAGTCGATTCTGCATTCTTTATTTCTGTAAGAGTACCTTCCAAGGTTTGGGCAACTCCTTTAATTACCACCTTCACGTTTAGCTTGTCTCCAAGTTTGAAGGACTCGATGACTGAGGATGGAACTTGCAGAGTAAATTGATAACCAAATCTTGAATTCGATATACGCACATCACTCCCGGCACTTCCAGAAGGAAGGCCTATTACGGCAGCTAGTTTCGTGATTAAACCTTCGAATGGAGCTACGATTTGCTTTTTATTTTCCAAATCAATATGCATATTTCTCAGATTCCGTTCTAAAACGTCCATATCAAGACGCGATAATTCGAGATCCCGTTTTGCGTCGCGAATTTTCGGATCATCACCGCTTTGTACGGCCTCGACATAACGCTCCTGTATGCCTGCTATCGTCAATCTTTGCCGCTCTATACTCGTCTGCTGATCTTGAATGCGGGTCTCCGTTTCTTGGGTATCGTAGGTTACAAGCACTTGCCCCTTGGTTACGCGATCCCCCTCTTTGACCAATACGTTATTGACGTTCCATCCCGCCTTGTTTGAAAGTTCCACTTCACTGACCGGTTGAAGCACACTGCTGTCGCTGTAATGTTGAACGAGCTGCCCCTGTTTCGCTTCTTCCGTCCATGCCTTGGGCAAGTTCATTGTAAGTAAAGTATTGCTGTATATCGTGAGAATAAGTAAAACGCTAATAAACAGGACAAACAATAGCCGAAGCTTTCGTTTCGGGCCTCTATCCGTTCCTTCTGCCGCATGCAACTCCATGTAATGGTTCCTCCTTACCCTTTAACGCCGGACAGCTGTACGCCTTGAATGAAATACGATTCCGCATATAAAAATAAAAGCACCATCGGAGACATATAAAGCACGGATGCTGCAAACCCAATTCCTTTTGCCTCCTGTAGGATCTGCGATAAATAGAGAGATAGAGGCTGTTTAAAGCCATCGTCCAGAAAAATAAGCGGCTGCTCCACCATGTTCCAATAATCCACAAACAGCAGGACGACGAGCGCTGCTAATCCAGGCTTAATTAACGGCAAGATGATTCGATAGAAAATCATCAAATGTCCAGCACCATCCATGATGGCTGCTTCTACATATGCATTCGGAATGGTGAGCATGAACTGCCGAAGCATAAACACGCCGAAGGCAGAGAAGATCCCGGGTAAAATGATCGCACCGGCGCTGTTCAGAAGCCCTAGCTTGTCGGCGATGATATAGTTAGGAACCAGTGTTACCTGAAACGGCATAAGCATCGCCATCAAGTACACGAAGAACAAGGAATCCCTCCCTCGATATTGCAGTTTCGCGAATGAGTAAGCCGCAAGTGCGGCGACCGCCACCTGCCCTCCTATAATCGGAACAACCAAAAGAACCGAGTTCCAGAACATATTCAAATAGGTCGGAGTCTCCAGGAGCACCTTCGTGTATTGCTCAAAGGACACCCAATCCGGAAGGAGCTTCAAATTGACGAATAAGTCTTTTCCCCCTGAAGCCACATCTGTCATCTGACCAATCAGATTGTAGTTGTGTCCGATCTCGTCCTCTGTCATGAGCGAATTCGTGAGAGGGATAACCATGGGAAGCAGCATAATCACCGCGAAGACGAATAAGACCAACGATGACGTACTTTTATAAAGAAAAGCCTGCTTTTTCACCATTCATCCCCCTTCATTCCATAAATCTTCTAAATTGCCGCTCCATCGCGAGCATACCGGAGACGATAACTAATATGCAGCAAACCATTAATGCCGCGGCTGCAGTCAACTTCTGCACATCCAGCGACAAGAAGATGTTGTTCATATAATGCTGCAACATATAAATGCTGTCATGCGGGTAATCTCCGGCTATCAAATACGTTTCCCGGAATATTCGAAACGAGTTCATGATCGACATCAGCACGACGAAGAACATTGTCGGTGTTAGATAGACGAGCGTAATCCCGATCAGCTTGCGAATCGGGCCTGCTCCTTCCAGATCCGCCGTTTCGTAATAATCCTTCGGAATGCCCTGCAATCCGGCCAGAAACAGGATCATGTTGTAGCCGAGGTTCTTCCATAAATAGACGACAGACAGCACGCCTCTTGCCCAGTCCGATTTCATCCAGTCGATCCGCTCAGCCCCAAGAGCATGCAGCCAAGCATTGAGCGAGCCGTTCCAATCAAATAGAATCTGCCAAATCATGACGACCGAAGCAACCGGAACGACAAGCGGCATTACGTAAACAGTCCTCAGCCAATTACGGAAGTAGACATTCCCGTTCAAGAAAAGCGCCAGCAGCAACGAAAGCACGACCAATAATGGTACACTCCCGGCAGTAAACAGAAACGTGTTCATCGCCGCTTGGCGAAAAGAAGCGCTAGCCAGCACAGCATGATAGTTGGCAAACCCGACAAACGAACCGCCGCTCGTTCTATCTATAAACGAATACGCGGTACCAATCACGAACGGAATTAGATAAAACACGGCGAAGCCAATCACGCTTGGCGCTAGAAAACCGATGGCGATGAAGCCTTGTTTTCGCATCAACCGTCTAAGCAATACGTTCATGCACACCCTCCTTAATGAAGCCAAGTCCTTGTTGTCATAAAAGTATCTTAATAGGCGCGAATAAAGATCAGATCAAGATGAAATGAAGATGAAATGAAGATGAAATGAAGATGAAATGAAGAAGACAAAAACATTTAATATCGAAAGTTGTTGGGATTGCCGTGGCTTTGCTTCCGCCGCTTCATTTCCGAAAACAAGTTCTCCTGTGCCACTCCACGATCTCTTATATCCATCTTTTGTTTAAAGAGCTGCTTATGCATCATTTTTGCTAATTGTTGATCTTCCGGTTTATTGTAATATGTAGTTATGCCTGATACATCATTGCTGGTATACGCATCATAGTGAATACTTATAAATAGATCGGCTGCATGGTTTTTCGCGATTTCAACTCGCTCGTCTAAGGTCAAAAATTCATCCTTATCACTTGTCAAAATGACTTTCGCTCCAGTTCTCTTTGTTATTTCCCGCTGGATATTTTGAGCTGTTTGAAGTGTAAAATCTTTCTCATGATAAAGCCGAGTTGAAATAAAGAGAAGATAAAGATGATGGCGACAAAAAAATAGACACTTTCATGACGAACGGTATTCCGTCATTGAAAGTGTCTATTCAGCTTCATTACGCTTGTTTATTCAAATAAAAGAAAAACAATACTCCGTCTTCTGTGTTCGCGGCGCCGTATTGTTCGCCATGCAATTCCAATATATTTTTGGAAATGGCCAGCCCTAGTCCAGTTCCGCCTTGTGCACGTTGGCGTGCGCTATCCCCGCGATAGAATCGCTCCCAGACTTTGTCTAATTGATCCGCGGGGATGTGAGCTCCTTTATTTTCAATACTAATCTTGACTCGGTATTGTTCTTCTTTGATCGTAATGAAAATATGCTCATGTACGGGTGAGTAGCGAATCGCATTGGTCAGAAAATTCGTAATGACTTGCTCGATTCGGTGTTGATTAGCGATAACTTCAACTGCAGCAAGTTGGGTGTGTACATGAAGCTGTTTATTCCTGAACTCCAAAGACAGCTTCTCACAGATCTCCTCCACGAGCTTATCAATGCTGAACGTATCCATCCTCATTTTATATGTTCCAGACTCAAACTTAGCAAGCTCGAGCATATCCACAATCAAGAGATCCATCTTATCGACTTCTTTTTCCATGGCTTTGAAGTAGTGATCTTTCTTATGGGTGGCAACGCCATCCTTCAGAATTGAAATGCAGCTTTTCATGACGCTCAGAGGCGTTTTCAACTCATGGGATACCCCTGAAATAAATTCTTTCCTTGTATGCTCCAGTTGCTTCTCTTTTTCAATGTCATTTTGCAGCTTTTTGATATAGGAATGAAGGGTTTGGGAGAGTGAATTGATACTCTGAGACAAGTCCCCAATCTCATCTTTGGATCTAATCGAAATGGTCTCCGAAAAATCTAAACTTGCGATCTTTTTCGCCGACTGATTAATTTGAAGCAAAGGTTTGGCAATCTTTCTCGAATAATACAATGCAGCGAGAACAATAAGAAGGATCACTAAAGCGATCATGTACAAATAATAATCTTTTAGCATTTGAACGGCTTCATCGACCGGCTGCAAAGAGGCCATTGAAAAGATGTAGCTTGTTACTCCCGCTTGATCTTTGATCTGGTCAATGAACAGCTTGTACTTTACGTCATTTTGTGTGAAATCAAGAATTTGTAAGGTATCAAAGCTAATATGCGACTCATTGAATAGCAAGTTGGCTTGAAATTCTTTAATTCGGTCCATAAATAAACTGTTCGTATAAATGAAGCTCGAAGATTCATTTCCGTTAGGAAATAGGACTTTGGTAATCGCTCCACTAAGTTGAATTTCAGGGATCTCTATCTTTTCCTTTCTTGAATATTTAATATCTAGCGTGAGGTCATCCATCTTTTTGGTGATTTTCTCATTTGTCCAAAAGATATTACTTTTCTCCAATTGGACACGATATGGAACTAAGTCAGCCCCCTTTTTATACTCAGAAATCATAACACGAGCCTTGGGAGCCAACAAGGATATTACTTGACTTGGAGTTGTATTTAAAACCTCATTGATGTTTATCATATTATAAAGAAGAACTGAAATCGTTTTACCGAAGAACTCATTATTCACTTTAGGTGAATCTATTTTTACTTCCAAATAAAAATCATTCGTATTTTTTAAGTTCCCCTGACTGTCTAATGTGGTAATCCAAGTGTTGTTTTGACGATAAAAATCCTGCTCCAGTTTCTGAATGGCAAGGATATTCCCAACGTTTTTCAAGTAATCATTCCTAAATGCTTGAATATTAGATTGGATTTCATTCACTTTTCTATTTGCGTAGTACTGTTTGAAGAATATCGTTTGTCCCATATAAATGGTTGCTAAAATGAAAAGACATAGCATGGTTGTCAAAGTAAACAATTTAACTACAATACTTGTCCTCATAAGTTCCCCTCAAACTTGTAGCCCGTTCTTACGATGGTTGTTATCAGTTTGGATTTATCGCCAAGCTTGCTTCTTAAATTACGAATATGGGTATTTACGGTGCGATCATCCCCTTCGTATTCATATCCCCAAATTTTAGTAATAATCTGTTCCCTTGTTATGACAATCCCTTTATTTCGCATTAAGTACGCTAATATTTGAAACTCTGTGTAGGTCAGGTATATATTCTCGCCATCTACGGATACAGTTCGAGAAGGTATATGGATTCGAAGCTCATTAGCAGTTATTGTATCACTTTCAATATTTATATGTGACATAAGGACTTCAGATTGTCGATTTTCCCGATTCCTGCTATCTATCAGTCGTTTGGCCCTAGCTAGTAATACAGCTGGACTATACGGTTTTGTCACATAATCATCTGCCCCTAGCTCAAATCCCAGTAACGTATCATCCTCATCCACTCTTGCAGTCAACATGATGACTGGAACATTGGATGTCTTCCTGATCCGTCTACAAACCGACCAGCCATCTAACTCTGGTAACATGATATCAAGAATAATTAAATGAATCTCATGATCTTGAAATAAGGTTAATGCCGCTTTCCCATCTGCAGCTTCTAATACCTGATAACCTTCATTCAGAAAATAATCTTTAATAATTTCACGCAGAATATCTTCGTCTTCTACGATTAAAATTGTTTTTTGCATAACTTCTCCTACCCCGCTTTTGAGCCAAAGATCTACAGATAACTTATTATATTACTCAACTTTCGCACCTAAGAAAGCAGTCTAATTCCTTGCCGCTGTAAGAGTATAGAAGAAAAATAGGCATCTCTTGACAGAAAAACACCCTCTTTGTTTGGTATCATGGAAGTATCGAGCAACCATGCAAACAAAGAAAGGTGTTGTAATTCATATGTTACACCAAAAACCCTTGTCTGAACAGGCAAAAATACGTTTTTCTATCTTGTTCTCTCTCGTGTTTGAAGGTCGAAATTGGTTTCGTCTTTTGGAGAGTGAGCGTGGTGCGTCGCTACCTGGAAAAGACGTCATCTATCGTTTTCTTAATCAAGTCACTTTCGCTTGGCGGAAGTTTCTTCATAGCTTTGCTTTAAAAATCATCCAGCACTTTGAATCGCTTATTGCTCCTTCGCGGACGCGTGTTTTTATCATCGATGATTCCGTTTTAAACCGTAATCGGAGTAAGAAAGCCGAGCTGCTAGCTCGAGTATTCGACCATACGACTGGCCGTTTCACCAAGGGGTTTACCATGCTAACGCTCGGTTGGTCAGACGGGTTTAGCTTTGCTCCAATTGACTTCGTCATGCTTTCTTCGGCCAAACTGGTGAATCGAATTTGCGAAATGAAAGAACATCTATACAAGCGCAGTCATGGGTACAAACGTCGGCTAGAGGCTCTCACCCGTAAGCCAGACGCCGTCGTAGACTTGTTACAGCGTGCACTTTCTGCTGGATTTACAGCTGACTTTGTGCTGATGGACAGCTGGTTTACTCAAGCACCGTTACTTCGGAAGCTTGATACAATGGGACTTTCGGTTATTGGAATGCTCAAAGAGATGAAACAACGCTATCGCTTGAATGACAAGTTGATGAGCTTGAAAGAGCTATACAGCACGCTTCCTAAAAACAAAAACAATGAAATCTTAGGTTCTGTCATCGTCGAAACAGCTTGCGGGTTACCTGTTAAGTTGGTTTTTGTCCAAAACCGTAACAAACGCCGGGAATGGCTGGCGATCCTCAACACCGATCTGACAGTAAGTGCAGAGGAGGTCGTTCGAATCTACGGAATGCGTTGGAGCATCGAGACCTTTTTCAAATTCACCAAAAGCTATCTTAAGCTCGGAACTGAATTTCAAGGTCGTTCATTTGACATGCTGATCAGCCATACAACGGTCGTATTTAGCCGTTATTTAGTTATGGAATTTGAACGTCGGCAGGAGAATGATACCAAATCGCTAGGCGGTCTATTTTTCCTTTTTGCAGATGAAGTAAGAGATTTGGATTACCAAACCGCGTTGCAGCAACTAATGACATTTTTCTTACAGATCGCCAAAGCCAAGACAAAACGGGAGAAGTCCAATGTATTTTGTCAACTCCATGAGTGGATCTTCGGTTTGCCCAGCTACATCAAGGGTTTGTTCAAAGATCTAAGCTGCGAAAGTTGAGTTATATTATATTCTTACCTTCAGAAATTTTTTTGAGATTTTGGGTCTCTTATGTATTTTTAACATGGACAGATAAAGATTATGTAAAGATATTGGGATTTGCTAAAAACTTACCCAGTAACGCATTAAAGAACTGCAACATAGTAGCCCTTCTGCTATGTAAAGGGAGTACTCCTCAATAAATTACTCCTCACTAGTATAAAGGTTCACCGTTAGTTCCGTCCTTGATTAATGCTTAAAGTTTGACTCACCACTTACGTTTACTAAGTTTATAATAGTTATATTTTTCGTTTTCAATTTCAATAATGCTTTGATAATCAAAACCGCATTTTTGTATTACTCGATTTGATGGCGTGTTATGAACAAGAACTATAGCATCTAACACCTCAATATTTGTGCTCTTAAAAAGATACTTAATTATTCCTTGAGCAGCTTGAGTGGCATAGCCCTTACCTCTGTGATTTTTTGATATTGCATACATAATCTCTCTATTAGGGCTGGCAGTTCATCCTTTATCCCAGTACAACACCAACCCACAAACTCATTTGAGCCTTATCAGCGGCGTGAGGGCTGGCTTGAAGAAGCCGTCATCCGCATGTACAAAGGTGGTATGAGTACGCGAGAGGTTGCAGGATTTATTGAGAGCATGTTTGGCGCACAATACTCCCCAACCACCGTTAGCAACATCACCGGAACCGTTCTTGAAGATGTTGAGAAGTGGCAGAAGCGTCCGCTTGAGAAGCGTTATTCGGTCATTTACCTCGATGGCCTGTACGTCAAATTGAAACGAAGCACCGTAGATAGTGAGGTCATCTACTTACTGTTTGTTTCCCTGACAATTATCCGAGTTTTAATGAGAATTCAACAAGCCTATTTTACATCTATCTACGAACTGTTTATGACAGAAGCCCATACAATAAATGGTCAAAGGTCTATTTCATCATAAACGGAGGACAACACATATGAGCTTTCACGGAGGATTTGGAGGAGGCGGTTTTGGGCACGGAGGCTTTGGAAGTCCGCTTGGTTTTGGAGGTTTTGGAAGCCCATTTGGCTTCGGGGGCTTTGGAAGTCCATTTGCCTTTGGAGGTTTTGGAAGCCCGTTTGGCTTTGGAGGCTTTGGAAGCCCCTTTTTTAATCCTTTCTTTTTCCGCCAACCTTCTCAGGGAACATATTTCCCCATGTCCCCTGGGCAAATAACCATGCCTTACGTAGGAACACCCCACCACATGTACCCGGAGCAACAAATGGCACCTCAATTTTACACTGACAACAAAAATGATCTTTGTACCTGATTAATATGGAAATTATAAAGTTGTGAATTGTGAAAGATATTGATTGATCCATCATTTGTCAGCACAATGACATCTTTATAATAATCACTTATTTAGTGAGCATGTAACCTATCTTTAACCAACTTTCAAATAAATAGGCCCTAATTTCCTTGTTTCCAATCAAGATTGAATTCTTCTTCGATCCAAAAAGAGGAAATAGGTTATAGGGCCATTTTTGTGCTTCTTATACGACTTTCTCATCGTTTGTATAGAGTCTCTATTGAACTATCGTTCCCAGTTAGCATTTTAACTCTTGAATTGTTGTTTAAATACTGATTCAGCAATCTCTAATAGCTCAAGTCGTAACCCCTCCCCTTCAATTTTCGATATGATTTGGCGCGCTGTTTCAAAGTTCATGGTCACTCTACCTGTTGTTTCAAACACATCGGGCATGATTACATAATCCTTTACTCTAGCCATTACAAAAACAGTATATGTATCCGTACTCTCCCAATACCAAGCAGCAATGGGTACTCTTTTAGATTCTAAAATAAGACCTGCTTCTTCAATTGTCTCACGGTTTAAAGCAGCATTAATATCTTCATTAACTTCAATTCTCCCACCGACTGTTGTGAGCGCCTTCTCATTTTTATCCCAAACCATAATAATTGAGCCATCTTCGGTAATTGGTATGCTGTGTACACCAGCAATTTTTTTATCAGTCGGAAAAGTGCCATTTAAAAGACTTAGCATTCTATCCCTCCAATATTTCTACAAGTATTCATTGGAAAGATGGTAAAACCTTCTTGCATCCTTGTCCGTTATATGGACAAATGCACTCATCCACTTCTTAATTGCAACCACGCTAATCTGCCCTTTAGCTTAATACCATCAACGCTTAATCAAATAACCTATAATGGATTTTTTTGCTAATCTTAAGTGTTAGAATCTACCTCAAGGTTCTGATCAGTTAAAAATATTATTTAATAAAGGTAGACTTGTTCCAATAGCACATCCAAGAGAAAAAAAATGAAATGTTTACTCAATTAATGATAAAGCTACCGATCAAATTTTAGCGGCAGACTTATTTTGTAGTTAATTTAACTATCTTTCATCATTAGCGGAATCATTCTTGAATTTTTCGACGGTATCCTTCTTCAAGTATTTGTTTCAAACCTTCAGTTCTTATTTTAATAAATGTGTTCCAAAATGTCTTACCTTTTTTAGCCAGTTCTTCGTTCGAATAAATTCCTTGTTCAAACTTTCCCCAACAACCATCCTGGGTTAGCTTATCCCATCCTAAGTAATCCGCATAAAGACGGTTTTCTGAAGGTATGTCTGAACCCATTGAATTGGTTTTAACCAATTCAGGACAAAGCCACATGGCTGTACAAACGGACAATAATCCACCGTGCATTTCGTTCAAGCCTTTTAAACCTGCCGCTTCAACGGCTACTTCCCATGCAAGATGATTATTATGATTTGCGGAAATCAAGATAATCTGAGGGTACTTGTAATTAATATGCTTGACGAAGGCCCCCTCCCAATATGACCCGCCATGTCCAGTACAGACCAAAAACTTCTTAAATCCTTGTCTTATTAGATTGCAAATAATCTCCTCCAACATGGCTGTTAAAATATTAGGGCTTACCGTAACAGTTCCTTTGAAATTGGCATGTTCTTCAGATGTATTAAACGGGATTGTAGGTAACACGTAAGCATTCAATTCTCTCCCATAAGCATCAGCGTAAAGCTCTGCGATAAGCGTATCTAAATGCATTGGCAAGTACGGCCCAAACTATTCCGTTGCCCCTACCGATAGAACTGCTCCCTAAAAAGACTCTGTTTCATAAATACACATTAAATTGTACTACTTTTTCGCGGTGGAAAACGATTATAACTAAACTAGCCCTGCGATTGCACATTGAAGTCTTCTGCTATTTAGTTTAATGAAAACGAGCAGGCTGCGCGGGCCTGCTCGTTAATGGTGGTATTCAACTATAGTTCCCAGTTAGCGGAATGACATTTCTTAATCAGCGAGAGCACGTTTTATGATCGCTTTTGCTTCAGCAACCAACTTTTCATCTTTATAATCAATTGCCTGCATCATGATCAAAATGGGAATGTATATGGCTATCAATCGAGCTAATATTTTCGTTTCTTCATCGACATCCCCATATTCTTTGAAAAAGTCTGAACGCGCATCCGGAGGCAAAAAGCTATACGCGAC
>NZ_BMHE01000064.1 GCF_014640555.1 Paenibacillus marchantiophytorum
CAGTTGGCTCAGTCGGTTCGGCGGGGGCTCGGTTGGGGCTCAGTTGGCTCAGTCGGTTCGGCGGGGGCTCGGTTGGCTCAGTTGGCTCAGTCGGTTCGGCGGGGGCTCGGTTGGGGCTCAGTTGGCTCAGTCGGTTCGGCTGGGGCTCGGTTGGCTTGATGCTGGTTCTGTGCTTGATTGGGGATGGCTAGTGGCTGATAGGCAAGCCTCATAGCGGTTTTCAACAATATAGCGGATCGTAGTTTCCTTTGGGCTTTGCAATGACAGAGAGCGTCGTGTGAAAAGGAACTATGATCCGCTAACTGACAGAAACTGGGGTAAACGTAGCATGAAAGGGAACTGAGATCCGCTATTTAAGCGGAAACTACTGATTCCAACCAGGAAAAGGTGAAATAGCGGATCGTAGTTCCCTCTGGCTTGGAAAATGGCTGTTTTCAGAATTATAGCGTACTGTAGTTCCCTCAAACTCGCTATCCTGACACATTTTGCTAGTATCGCGGCTTGATGTTCCCTTATCTCCGCGCGATAGCAAGCTAGCGGATCTCATTCTGCCAAATAGCTTGTTTATACCTCCAAACCAGCAAGTACGTTCGCAGCTACCTTGTTCTTATTCTCATCTCTTCACATCTCATCGCATCGAACCACTCCATCGGGATGGGGTGGCCTACAACCCAAGCCTGGAGACTGGCGTCAATCTCCAACATTTAACTTCTGGGCAAGCTTCACTCACCCCGACCCGAAAACATATAAATTCTGTGTTCAAAAAAACACCGTGCATTGCGCCATTCGGCACAATCACACGGTGTTATTTGCTTTTGGCGATGCCGAGCACATCCTGCACCTCGGCATTTAATTTTTTAACATCAGGCACTTTCACCGCGGCATCCTGGAGATGGTACTTCTGTTTCAGCTTCATCACCTGATTCACACTTTGATCAATCGTGTCCACGGGTATTCGCCCCGATCGAACCGCTTCTCGCAGCGCAGTGATGACTTTCATGACATTGGCAGGCTCATGCCCGACCATTACAATATTCGCTCCGGCCAGCACAGACTTCACAGCAGCTTCACCTAAACCATAATTGGTCGTAATCGCCCCCATCGTCATATCATCCGTCATAATTAGCCCTTGGAAGCCCATTTCCTTCCGCAGCATATCCGTCATGATCGTCTTGGACATCGATGCGGGATTGTCAGGGTCAACCTTGGGCAGCAAAATATGCGCTACCATCACAGCGTCAGCCTGATGCTTTATCGCTTCGGCGAAGGGCACAAGCTCAAGCTTGCGCAGACGGGCGAGATCATTTTGCACGATCGGCAAGCCAATATGCGAATCCACCGAGGTATCCCCATGTCCGGGAAAATGCTTGACTACCGAAACGACCTGCTGACTCTGCAAGCCGCTCATCACCTGAATTCCCTGACTGCTTACAATCGATGCATTCGACCCAAAAGAGCGGTCCCCAATCACCGGATTGTTAGGATTGCTGTTCACATCTAGATCCGGAGCGAAATCCATATTAAGCCCATAGGCATTCAATTCTTTCCCTAGCAAATGACCGATATTATAAGCAAATTTTGTGCTGCCTTTGCTGCCGATTTCTTTGCTTGTCGGCGTCTTGATCAGTTCATCCGGCAACCTGGTCACCCTGCCGCCTTCTTCATCGACTCCAATCCATAGTGGAAGCTTATTACCCGCATTGGTCTTTTTCAAACTATTCGTTAATTGAACCAATTGATTCGTATTCTGCACATTCGGTTTGTATAAAATAATGCCGCCAACATGCTCCTCGGCCAACAATTCACGAGTTGCTGAATCCACCGTGTACCCGTCGATCCCGGCAATAATCATCTGGCCGATCTTCTCTTCCACGGACATCGACTGGAGCACACTTGCAGAAGCAGGCGTTGGTGTCTGGGTAGCCTTCGCTGTCGCTGCTGGTGCTGGTGCTGCCGATACCGCAGCAGAAGGAGCGTAACTGGATGTCGCTATGGGGGAAGCCGCAGACGGCGGCTCTCCTCGATGAGACGAGCAGCCTGACACAACCAGAGCAAGCGAAGTTAGACCTACCAGGCTCCTCAACAAATTCTGCTGATTTCGTTTCATGTGAAGTTCGCCTACCTTCCATTTCAACCTTACAAATTTGACGCAAGCCTGCCTTAATTAGTTGCACGAATTACTGTTCAGCCCGCATCTCCTGGAGCATCCATTTCAATAGGATATAAATCCCGTAGCTGCCTAAGTAGCTCCCTGTAACCAGAAAATACTTATTTTCAAACACACGATGAATATTCGTCATAAATACCGTTTCATCTCTAAGAATCTCGTAGACAGCCAGTGCGGAAATAATACCGAATACATACGCGCAGCAAGCAGCCAGTGCATGAAATACGACACGAAGCGCAGCGAACAGCCAGGACATCATCAGCATGCATAACGGGATCAAAATGATAAACAGTGTGATTACAAAAGACATTTTCATTTCACCTCACTACCATCATTGACGGTTTCAACGTCGGAAATACTAATGACATAACACAAAGGGTTGTGCTATCATTATTTATACAAATGAAGCGTTTACATTTCCCTTTTCTGCTAGGATCCGGCTCATATCCATAACAAGGAAGAGAGGTCCGTCTAATGAAAAAGAATGTCGACTCTCAGAATTCGCTATCCCTGGATATCGCTTTTTTCGAGCTGATTGCAAGGTGCGCGTCCTGTGCGAGTATTTCTGATCATTCCTCACGAACCCCTGTCCAATGTACCAAGTTTGCCGGTTCTTCCACTCCCATCTCGGTTAATCTGGCTGCCTGTCAAACCTGTGGGGATTATAAACTCAACTAGCTTATTTCTGTTAAAAACAGCCGCAAGGCTGTTTTTTCATACCTGTAACTCCCCCTAACTTGGCTATTCGACAATTGATTCTTTTACCTATCTGTGGCAAGATTAGCGAAGAACACTATATAGGGATCTTGGATCACGATCTGCAGATCTCTAACCACGAATCGAACAGGAGTAATTGATCTATGTCTAAACCGTTTTTTCGATTGCTTACGGAGCTATCCTCGCGCAAATGGGTGTCCCAATTGACAGGCGCATTTGCCAGATCCAAAGCAAGCCGGATATTTATTACTCGCTTTGCCCAAACCTATGGCATATCTATCCAAGATGCTGAAAAACATGTGAAGGATTATAAGTCCTTGAATGACTTTTTCACACGCAGATTGAAACCCGGCCTACGTCCCATTCACGAGGATCCAACGCGTGTAGTAAGTCCCGTTGATGCGATGATCACAGGGATTGGTGATATCAAAGAAGGCCAGATTGTGAATGTCAAAGGCCAAGATTACACGATCGAAGAGCTGCTGAATCGTTCACCGCGTACCGTCAACTACAAAAACGGCTTCTATTTCGTCCTGTACCTTAGTCCTACTGACTATCACCGCATCCATTCTCCTGTTACAGGCGATATTCTTGAGAAAGAGCACGTGCTCGGCAAGGTGTATCCGGTCAATGAGTTCGGCCTGCGTCATATGAAAAGGGTACTTAGCCGCAACGAACGGCTTATTACCTTTATTCAACATGAGACGGGTGAAGTCGCCGTTGTCAAAGTCGGCGCTTTGAATGTCAGTTCCATCCAATATGTGAAGCCTCTTCCCAAAAAGCTGGAGCGCGGCCAAGAACTGGCCTATTTTGAATTCGGCTCAACGGTTGTCCTGCTCTTTGAAGATGATATGTTTGAACCTCGTTCAGATCTGCAGCTTGGCTCCAAAGTAAAAATGGGAGAAGACCTCGGCCGTTTCCTAGACAACAAATAAAACAGGGAACAGTGACATCGAGAGGAGAGTATCATGGCTGCTGTTACGACATCATCTCCGGATCCCGGCTCCAAGAGTTTGCAGGGTGCAGGAGACATCAAACCTACTGTTTATCGTATTTTATTTGCTATCGGGCTTGTTCATCTACTGAATGATTCCATTCAATCCGTTATTCCTGCAATCTTCCCTATCCTGAAAAGTGAAATGGGACTAAGCTATACGCAAGTGGGCTGGGTGCAGTTCGCCATTAACTTCACGGCTTCTATTATGCAGCCGGTTGTCGGCTTGTACACCGACCGCAAGCCATCGCCATATATGCTGCCGATTGGCATGACATCTACCTTAATCGGGATGCTCTTGCTCGCTTTCGCTCACTCCTATTGGGTTGTGTTGCTATCGGTTTGCTTTGTAGGTCTAGGTTCTGCTGCTTTCCATCCAGAAGGCTCACGAGTTTCCCATATGGCGGCTGGCGGACGCAAAGGTCTGGCCCAATCGATCTTCCAGGTGGGCGGGAATGCCGGTCAATCACTGGCACCGATTATGACCAAATGGATCTTCATACCGCTTGGACTGTTTGGCTCAATTTGGTTCACTGGCGTAGCGGCAGTCGCTATTGCCGTGCAGCTATACATAGCTCGCTGGTACAAAGCCGTACTCGTTTCAACACCGGTTAAAGCCAAAACGATTGTGAAAAGAACCGTTAATCCCGAGCAGCGCAAACGTGTAACATTCGCTATCTGCCTGCTGATCTTCCTGGTATTCATCCGATCTTGGTACGGAGCAGCCATGAGTGGATACTTTGCTTTTTTCCTGCAAGACTCGTATGGCATTACGATAGACCGAGCGCAGGACTTCATCTTCTTGTTCCTAGCGGCTGGAGCCGTGGGCACATTTTTTGGGGGTCCGATTGCTGACCGTTTCGGCAAACGGAATGTCATCTTCTTTTCCATGTTAGGCTCCGCGCCATTTGCCCTGCTTTTACCGCATGTCTCGATCACTTGGGCTTATGTGCTGCTCGTCATAACGGGTATTATCTTACTTTCCAGTTTCTCGGTCACCGTTGTTTATGCGCAAATGCTGTTTCCTGGGAAAGTTGGGACCGTATCCGGCCTGATTACCGGTTTAGCGTTTGGACTCGGGGGCATCGGAAGTGTCGTTCTTGGAAATCTTTGCGATACCATTGGCACGACGCGGGTGATGGAACTATGTGCATTCCTGCCGCTTTTCGGTATCCTAACGTTTCTCCTGCCCTCTGATCGCAAACTCAAAGAATGGACAGAAGAACAAGCCTAAAAACCCAAAAAACCTTGTCAAGCCATCTGATAGGAATATCAGCTGCTTGTACAAGGTTTTTGTGCATTTGGGCTTACTCGTGATTAGCGTCTTGCAAGTCACGCTGGTTGCGTCGGCGAGCTACACCAGACTCATACGCTGCTTCCATAACGGCTTCGCGCACTTTCTCAACCACCGCGTGATTGAACACACTTGGAATAATATAATATTCATTGAGTTCGTCTTCACTCACCACGGAAGCAATTGCCTTGGCCGCAGCCAGCTTCATCTCCTGTGTGATGCGTGAAGCTCGGCAATCCAGTACACCGCGGAAAATGCCTGGGAAACATAACACATTATTGATCTGGTTCGGATAATCGGAACGTCCGGTAGCCATGACACGTACGTAAGGCTCCGCTTCTTCAGGCGTAATTTCCGGTGTAGGGTTCGCCATGGCGAAAACAATCGGATCAGCAGCCATATTCTTCACATCGTCAGCTTTGAGCACACCAGGCCCCGAAAGCCCGATAAAAATATCAGCGCCCACAATCACCTCAGACAGCAATCCCGATTGTCGGAACGGATTCGTATTCTCGGAGTACCAGGTCCACGCTGAATTTGAATAGCTTTCACCGCTAACGATGGCCCCTTGACGATCAACGCCAATGACATTGGTTACGCCCGCTGCCAGAAGCATTTTCGTGCAGGCAATCCCTGCAGCCCCGATGCCTGTGATAACAACTTTGCAATCTGCCAATTGTTTGCCCACAAGTTTAACCGCATTGAGCAAACCTGCTAGAATAACAACAGCTGTGCCATGCTGATCATCATGAAATACCGGAATATCCAGTTCATTGATTAATCTTTCCTCAATTTCAAAACAACGAGGCGACGAGATGTCCTCCAAATTAATGCCCCCGAAACCTGGAGCAATCGCTTTAACAGTTCGAATAATCTCCTCCGTGTCCTGCGTATCGAGGCATATTGGAAAGGCATCAACGCCCGCCATCTGCTTGAACAGCATCGCTTTTCCTTCCATAACAGGCATCGCTGCCTCAGGGCCAATATTCCCTAACCCCAATACTGCCGTACCATCGGATATAACAGCAACCGTATTTCGTTTAATTGTCAAAGAGTGCGCCTTCGATGGATCTTCATGAATCGCCATACAAACTCTGGCAACCCCCGGTGTATACACACGGGATAGGTCGTCCCGGTTTTTGATAGGCATCTTGGGAGTTACTTCAATTTTGCCGCCCAAATGCATCAGGAAAGTTTGATCTGAAACGTTGATTAAACGCACGCCTGGAATCTCATTTAAAGCGCTAACAATTGACTCCGTATGCTCGGGATCACTAACTTTTACAGTAATATCTCGCGTAGTTGTCGTTTTACTCGCTCGCGTTACGTCAATCGCAACAATATCGCCGCCTGCATCGCCGATTGCCGTAGCAATCTTACCGAAGGTAACCAGTTCCTTATGTATTTCCAAACGCACAATAACGCTTGTGCCCCCACCGTTTAAACCTGCCATCTCAAGGACCACTCCTACGATTATTAATTAATTGACCACATGTTAGATCATAGCACACAATAGCTTCCCTGCCAAAAACATTTATCTCAAAAGCTGCACGCCGCGGCGGATCTCGTCTTCGGTCAGATGGGCAAAAGAGAAGCAGGCTCCCGCGCGGCCTGGCGGCAAGCCATATGAAGCAGCATCGCTCCATGTGACGCCCGCTTCTCGGCATTCGGCTGCATAGCTCGCGTAGCTGGCGGCATTGCCGCGCCACCAACCAAATAGATGCAGCCCCGCATCGCTCTCTACCCAGTCGAAGCGGGTAGACATTCGTTCCTGCAGCAGCCCTTGCAGGAGCAGGAACTTGCTCGCGTACACCCGCCGCATCCGTCGCAGGTGCCGCTCGTAGCCGCCGCTCGCCATGAAAGTGGCGAGCGAGCGCTGTTCGAGCAGCCCCGAAGGGTGCGGCTCGAACAGCCGCTTCGCGGCCACGAAGGCGCCCACCAGCGCCTTCGGCAGCACAACATAGCCGATGCGCAGCTCCTGCAGCATCGTGATGGAGAAGGTGCCGATGTAGACCACTCGGCCCTCTTGGTCCAGCACCTTGAGCGGCTCGATGGGCCGCCCGCGGTGCCTGAACTCGCTGTCATAATCGTCTTCGACGATGACAGCGCCCTGCTCGGCCGCCCAGCGCAGCAGCTGCTGGCGGCGCTCCAAGCCCAGCACCGCTCCCGTAGGGAACTGGCGGCTCGGGGTCACGAACAGCAGCCGCGCGTTCCACGGCTGCGGCACTAGACCTTGCCCATCCACCTCAGCGTGGATGGGCACCCCGCCAGCCGCCAGCACAGCGCGCGTGGCGCCTTGATATCCCGGACGTTCCACGACCACGGGATCGTCCGCATTCACCAGCACTTGGGTCAGCAGCGCTATCGCTTGCATCGACCCATTCACGATGACGATGCGCTCAGGAGGCGCATCGATGCCACGCATACGCCTGAGGTGCTGTGCGATTGCTAAGCGCAGCGCTTCATGCCCCTCGGCGGCGAAAGCCTCCTCCTGCGGCGACTCCGTCATGCGCCGCACCTGCTCATACATCCCGCGATTCCACAGCTCTCGCGGAAACTCATCGAGATGGGGATGTCCCATCCTGAAAGAAATGTGATCGGGGCAATCCGGCTCTTTCCCCTGCCCCCTTCCCCTTTCTTCCGCACGAACACGCTCCCCCCAATCGGACAAGCGAATCGCCTGCTCTTCAAGCTCATCTTTCTTCCGCTGTCCACTCGCATAGACAACATAAGTCCCTCTCCCAACATCAGCCTGCAAATATCCTTCAGCAATCAACATCTCATAGACCTGATTCACCGTCCCCCGCGATAAGCCAAATAAACGGGCTAACTCACGGCTGGACGGCAGCTTCGTATGCAATGGGAGCCTGCTTTCCAAGATCTCATCATGCAGCGCATGATACAAAGCCGCGTACTTGCTTGCATATTTCATACGATAGGCATCATAAGGCAAATGAAACTCCATGCCGCTCCCCCCAGTCATCACGTGGCATCCTCTTTATTCAGTTCATTACAACCTATTGGTACATAAAATTAAAACCAAATTGGATCTTTTGATGAATCCACTTTTCCCTTATGCTATCTAAAATCTCATAAATTTGATCCATTGACAAGGAGAATCAGCGCTATGCATTTACAAAACCCCGTTTTAGAAGGAACACGTGTTGCTCTGCTTCCTATGCAGGAATCCCACATTGGCAGTCTTGCGCAAGCTGCTTCTGACCCAAGGATATGGGACTATATGACGCCTCTGCCTCGAACATCCGATGTGGAAACCTATGTCCAGCAAGCGCTTGAGGAATTCAATGCCGGCCTTGCGATCCCTTACAGTGTCTATGATAAACATACGGATACGTTTGTGGGCAGCACACGACTCTTCGACATCTCCACTGCGCACCGCCATCTAGAGATTGGATATACATGGTACAATCCGCTCGTTTGGCGGACGCGTGTGAACACGGAATGCAAATACTTACTGCTGCGCCACTGCTTTGAAACCCTCAATCTGCTGCGCGTCCAAATCAAAACAGACTTGCGAAATGAACGCTCGCAAGCTGCGATTGCCCGTTTAGGCGCCAAACAGGAAGGAATTCTCAGGCAGCACCGCGTGCTTCACGATGGCTATGTGCGTGACACCGTCATGTTCAGCATTTTGGATCACGAATGGCCTGAAGTGAAAGAGCGATTGGAAGGATTTCTACATCAAGTCCGTGTCTAAATCCCCGATCACATTTTTTCCGAAAAAATTTAGCAAGCGCAGTGACGTACTACTGTGAAAGTGGTATAATAACTGCAAAAAATGAATAGCTCATTGGAAGGAATGACCCACTCTTATGAATCCTCTGGCACGACAGTTAAACGAGACCCTGGAACGTGAAAATTCTCACGTGCATGACATGCTTTCTGCATTAGGTAAATCGATTTACTTCCCGAAAGAAGGCATTCTCAGCCAATCAGCTGAAGCAAAGGCAAAGGCCAAGAAATTCAATGCTACTATCGGTATTGCGATCGAAAATGGTCAACCTATGCATTTGAAGGTCATTCAAGACACACTCTCTACCTATGCGCCAAAAGATATATATGAATATGCACCACCTGCAGGCAAACCGGAGCTCCGCAGCGCATGGCGCAAAAAAATGCTCGAAGAGAATCCTGACATCGGCAGCAAACTGATCGGCAATCCAATCGTAACGAATGCCTTGACGCATGGTCTGAGTATCGCAGCTGATCTTTTCGCTGACGTTGGCGACGCAGTTATTATCCCGGACAAAAACTGGGAAAATTACGAGCTGACTTTCGAAATTCGCCGCGGCGCCCAAATCGTGAACTACCCGCTGTACAACGACAACATGCGATTTAATGCAGAAGGCTTGCGCCAAGCTCTGCTAGCTCAAAAATCCAAAGGCAAAGCGATCGTTGTTCTTAACTTCCCGAACAATCCAACAGGCTACACGCCTGATGCACAAGAAGGACGGGAAATTACGGCTGCAATCAAAGAAGCAGCAGAAGCTGGTATTAACGTAGTCGTCCTGACAGACGATGCTTACTTCGGTCTTTTCTTTGAAGGCTCGCTGCATGAATCCTTATTCGGCCAATTAGCTGATCTGCACCCGCGCGTGCTAGCAGTCAAAATTGACGGCGCCACCAAAGAAGAATACGTTTGGGGCTTCCGCGTAGGCTTCATCACGTATGCAGGCCAAAGCGAAGCTATTCTCAGCGCTCTGGAACAAAAAACGATGGGAATTATCCGCGCAACGATTTCCAGCGGTCCTCACCCGTCCCAGACGTTCGTGCTGCATGCCCTGAACTCACCTGAGTTTGCCGTGCAAAAGCAAGAGAAGTACGACATCATGAAGGGCAGAGCCAACCGTACCAAAGCGATCCTGGACAGCGGCAAGTTCAACGATGCCTGGGGCTACTACCCGTTCAACTCTGGTTACTTCATGTGTCTGAAGCTCAAAACCGTAGATGCCGAAGCCTTGCGCGTACACTTGCTGAACCAGCATGGTGTTGGAACAATCGCTCTTGGCGCAACAGACCTTCGCGTTGCTTTCTCTTGTATTGAAGAAGTGAATCTTGAAGAGCTGTTCAACCTGATTTATCAAAGCGTAAAAGAAATCGAAACGGTTGCTGCAAGCAAATAATAAGAAGAGGCTGCTCTAGGTTTTCAACCTTGGAGACAGCCTCTTCTTTTTTATACAAAGTATTCCGCTCTGCTAGGCATAAGCACAATCCTGCATTTCGCCCATACGATTCCGCGCTTACCTCATACAATGATTACGTAGCACAAACAAATCAAGTTGAAAGGGTGATTTGAATGTCTGGTGTCGCAGGTGCAGGTGTTGGTTATACGTCTTCCGCAGCTATTTTGGTACTTTTCATCTTGTTAGTCATTATCACAAGCGCATTCGTTTGGTAGTTCACAATTGATGTATAAAGCGAGGCTGCCCCACAAGTCATATTTGACTTATGGAGCAGCCTTTTATCTTCTTCTTAAATTTCGACTGGATCGATAGCTTAAGGTGTTTTCACGAAATTCAACCAGTTCAAGTTAGGTTCACCTTTAACAAGATTTACTCTTAACGTTTGACTGCCTGCTGGCAGCGTAATGGTCGTATTCACCGTTTGCCAAGTTTGGTATCCGCCCGTTTTGGGGATGGTGACCGAAGCCAGAACGGTACCCGAGGCATTTTTGATTTGGAATTGCCCCCCTGCAACTGGGCTGGCTACCCGGAGCCCAACCGAATAGCTGCCTGCGGTTTGGACATTCACTTTGTAATCCATCCAATCGCCTGCATCAATATAGCCCACATTCATGCCGCCGCCTGTATCGGTCGTAGTCTCGTTCACAACGCCTTGCATCGCAGTGAAGCTTTCAGCTTCAATCTTCCCTGGAATAGCTGCCCCATCAGGTACTGGTGTGCTCGTTGCCAACGCTTTCCAGAAACTAGTGTCATCCAAACCGATTGCCCACACAGATATGCCACCCAAGTGATACTTCGCATAATACCCGGACTTTTCAGTAATACTGCGCTCATTCTCATACCAAACCACGTGTTTGGAACCATCGCTTGCTTGATAATTGAAATAAGGAGAGGAGGAAGCTGTATCCCATTTCACTGCAGCTTTGGTCTTGGAAATAAGGGCAGGGATTTCCCTCCAAGGAACTTGTTTACCATCGCTGGCGTTATTCGTCGTTAAATTCCAGTCATAACCATAAGCGGGAAGTCCCATCAGCACTTTGGCTGGCGGAATCGCGGAAACCGTATATTGCAAAGACGCTTCCATCCAGTCCTTTCCGGCTACAGGACCCGGCGAAGCCCATGTACCATGCTCATCGTAGGTCATGACTTGCATATAATCCACCAATTGACCCAGAGCTGGGTAATCGAAGGCTCCTCCCCAATCATCATTCGGGTCCTCAACTGTCTTGGCAGGAACTGAGATTAACGCTTGCAGCCCTAGTGCGTGCATGGAAGTTGCCAGTTCACGCATGAAACTAGTCAGTGCCGCCCGATCTGCTTTAGGCACAGCTTCGAAATCGAAATTAACGCCTTTATAGCCGTTGTTTTTCACCAAAGCAATCAAGTTCGCCATAGCCTTGTTCTTGATCGTCGGATTCGTTAAAATCGTATGCGCCAAATCTGCGTCAAAATCATTTGGACCATAGTTGGAAATACAAGCATACGTCGTAATGTTCTTGGACTTCGTAAAGGCAATCGCCGCGGTTGGAACTGCTCCTACAATATTTCCTTCACTATTGAAGTTGAAACTGTCCGTAGACACATGTGTGAGGTAGCTATAGTTTGTCGTCAAGGAATTATCGGATGCCTGATCCGGTGTGTAATAACCTAAAATGACCGGTGAACTGGCGCTGACCGAGGAAACGCCGCTAACAAGCACTGCGGAAAACATGGCACCGGAAATAAGCAGCTTGATTGATTTTCTCACATTCATGAAAAATCCTCCTTATTGGTTGCGTATATGAAACATCGATCCAAACGGGCTGTCTCCATCCAGCCTGACACAAGATCATATCAAAGCGAGCATCACCCCCCTAAATATATAAACGTTTATACTTTAGGGTAAAATTGGGGCAGCAATTCCTTGTTTTGTTCCAATAATTCCTCTAGCATTTTCTCCGCCACATTAATTGAAGGAACAAGCGGATGATGAGCCAAAGCTTGCAGCGCTAAACCACGATCACCCAATACGGCTGCTTCGACAGCTAGCTGTTCATACGTTTTGACCGAAGCAATAAGTCCTTTAATCGCCTCAGGAACCGTCGTCACTTGCAAAGGAATAGGCCCCTTCTTCGTAATGATACAATTGACTTCAATACAAGCATTCTCCGGAAGAAAATCAAGATTCGACCCATTGCGAACATTCAGCGTCTGAACATCCCTTGTATCGTTGTAGATTGATTTCATCAATTTCACAGCTGCTTCTGAGTAGTACGCGCCACCGCGCTGCTCCAGTTGAGCCGGTTTATGATTCAAATTCGGATCTTGATACAATTCAAACAATTCATCCTCAAGCCTCTTAACAACCTCAGCGCGTGTACCTCCTTGGGCCGAGGAAACCAACTGATCTTCCAACATTTCTTTATTTAAATAGAAATACTTCAAATAATACGACGGGATCGCTCCCAAAGACCGCATAAATGCTGCGTTCCAGCTGTACTGCGGCACGTTTTTCGCTGAGTAGCTGTCGTTGCTTTGAAGCAGTTCGTCCAGCTTGGATTGGCCATCCACCTGAATGTCCGTCACCCAATGCAGATGATTGAGTCCGGCAAACTCGGCATAGATCCGATCAGGTTCTACCTCATACAGCTTCGACAACCATTTGTAAACCGAAATAGGCGAGTTGCATATGCCAATGGCTTTGATGGATGAATGGGTATAGATCGCTTCAGTGACCATTCCTGCGGGATTCGTGAAGTTCAGCATCCACGCTTCAGGACATAACTCCTCCATATCCTTGCAAATATCGAGCAGTACCGGAATTGTACGAAATGCTTTCATCATCCCGCCAGGGCCCGTTGTTTCCTGACCAATTACACCATACTTCAGCGGTATCGTCTCATCCCAAACCCGTGCTTGCAGCATCCCAACCCGCATCTGCGTAGATACGAAATCCGCATCCTTCAGAGCCAGCCTGCGATCCAGCGTCATATGCACATGAATCGGAAGACCCGATTTCTCAACCATGCGCAAAGCCAGTTTCCCAACAATGTCCAGCTTATGCTTGCCGGCTTCAATATCAACAAGCCAAATATCTGTGACAGGAAACTCTTGATAATGTAAAATAAATCCTTCAATCAGTTCCGGCGTATACGAGGAACCGCCGCCGATCACGACCACTTTGACTTGCTTCTTCAATCGAGACAACTCCCTATACGTGTGATACATGCGTGATATTCGCATAGATGGCATCGGTAGGAATAATGCCATCTCTTTCCATGGCTAAGTAAACAGCCCCGATGACGGGCTCAATGCCCAGTATCTTTAATTGACAGCCTTTAGCGACTTGGGCGACTTGCTCAGCAATGTAAGGATGCAAGAAGGAACTCTCACCTTTCGTCAGCACGCTGCCCGCCAAAACCAGATCAAACTCTTCATTCTGCATCCCCAGCTTTTGAATAACAGCCTTGGCTGATGTTCCCAGCTCTTCACCCTGCTTTTTAAGAATCTCACGGGCAATCAGATCTCCGCCCGAAGCTGCAGTGAACACCAATGGAGCCAAGTCTGCCGGTATCCGCATATGGGTATCCAGAGAATGATGGAATAATTGCTCTACGGAATCATATTTCAGCTTGGCAAGAACTAGGTCCGTAAGCAGTGTTGGTCCTATGCGACCTTCCCATGCACGTATGACGGATCGAAATGCTTCGACCGACAGCTCGCTGCCGCCGCCAAAGTCACCGTAGGCGTAACCAAATCCGCCGCACTGAAAGATCTCGCCCTGCGGATTCATACCTGCACAGTTCGTGCCGGTTCCGCATATGGACACGACCCCGTAGGGCCTTGTTGTCCCTGCCCGCAGCGCAATAATCGTATCGCATGCGATTTCAGACTGGGCAAACCCAAGCTCTGCGACAATCGGACGCAAGATACGATAATCCGCCTCGCGATCAGCTCCCGCTAAGCCGAACCATGCAACAGCAACATCTTTGACCTGAAGCGCTGCGCTCCTTAACGCCTCTTGAACAGCGCTATGAATATTGGTTCTGGCCATTTCAACATCAATTTGGTGATTGCCTGGACCAGCTTTACCGATGGCAAGCAATCTGCCTTCTGCATCGGTAATCATGGCATTCGTTTTTGACCCGCCGGCGTCCACACCTAAATAAGCTTTCAAATTCGTTCGGCTCCATCCTTTTAACTACGTATGTTCTTTCCATTCCGCTGTCGATTCCCGGACAATGAGTGCAGGCGTCAAACAAACCGATTTACTCCGTTTGGAAGACCCATCTATCATTTCGAGCAGAATCCGCACGGCCTCTTGACCCAGTTTCTCCATGGGCTGCCTAATTGTCGTTAACCGCGGATGAATCGCCTTGGCAAAATATTGATCATCATAGCCAACAATCGAGATATCACGTGGGATGTGATAACCTTCATCCCGGAACGCATCCATTGCGCCAAGCGCCAGACCGTCCTCACCGGCAAATACAGCCGTAGGCTTAAGCCCGTGCTCAAGACATGTTTTGACGGAATCGAACCCGCAGCGTATATCAAATTGCTCTGCCATGATAACCGTTGGCGCTAAATCAGCTTCTGCCATCGCCTGTTCGTATCCTCTTCGTCTATCCCTAGCACTGAGGTATAACTCAGGTCCGCTGATATGCATGATTTTCGTATGACCAAGATTCAACAAGTGCTTAGTCGCCTCATATCCGCCCAAAAAGTTATCCACATTAATTGTGATAGCCTTCGTATCTTCAATATGATTATCAATGATGACGAAGGGAATCTTCTTTCTTTTCAACTCCAGCACATACTCCTTCTCCGCAAAAGTGGATAGCAAAATGATACCGTCTACCCGATCCTCCTGGAACAAAAAGTGGTTGACTGCGCTATTGTCCATTTGAGCTGGAGATGCGATGGATAAAGCCAAGAAATATCCTTTGGCCTCCAAGCTCTCATTCACAGCATGAATAATGCCATCAAACACAGTGTCCCCGAGCGTTTGCAGCGTAATGCCAATGAGTCCGGTCGATCCACGCGCCAGTGATCGGGCAGCAGAACTTGGCGTATAGCCCAAATCCTTCATGGCTTGCAGAACCTTCTGCCGGTTAATCTCCCGAACCGTCGTCGAGTTGTTCAACACTCTGGAAACCGTTACCAGAGATACGCCTGATTTTTCTACCACATCTAGAATACTAACTTTTTTCATCCTCATGATCTCCCGAAGTTGATAGTATAATCGTTTTCGGTTTCATTATAGCAGATTCCTAATTCTTCTTATATTTCGTATTCAATTCTGTCAGCAGTTCATTCACTTTCTTATCCATAACGGCATTTATCGCTGCTGCATTCGCCTTTTCATTATCCAGCTGATCCATCTCGTTATTGACCACGTCCAAAATGTGTGAATAGCTTGAGATTAAATGGTTGTAGGATTCCGTGCCATGCTTTAATCCGCCTTCAACGACTTTCTTTAAATCTTTAGGATCGATAGCTGGTGCGTAGAGATTGAAATACTTCTCAGCGGCCTGCTGATTGGATGGCGGCGTACCACCGCTTAGTTCTATCGCTTTCTCTTGTACGTCTTTCTGCAGTTGATATTTAATCCATTCATAAGCTTCCTTCGGATGCTTGGAATCCTTCAAGATGACGAGTGGATCGATATACAGCACATCGCGCGCCTTATCGTTGTAGCCCACTGGCACAGCAGCGACACCGACTTTAAAACTGTAATCCTTCACAGATGCAAGAATCCATGCGCCTGCTACAGACATGCCGACTTTGCCTGTTGCAAAGGGATCTCCACCTTGACCCGCAACCGCTTTCGTAAACTCTTTGGATGGCATCACTTTATCTTTATAAATCATATCGTGTATCCTTTGATTCGCTTTGATAGCCTCAGGAGAGTTGAAGTAGGATGCCGTCGGATGGCCGCCATTGGTCCATGTATCGTCCGAATACACTTTGGCCCCGAAATAAATGAGCCTCATATCTTTCTCAGCCCAACCCCAATCAATGCCAAATTCGGTTTTTTGCGGATCATCACTCGGCTTGGACAGCTTCTTAGCCACTTCCATCATCTTATCGAAAGTCCAAGATTTGTCCTCAAAATCTGCAGGAGGATACGGCAGTCCCGCTTTATCGAACATATCCTTATTGTAAAGCATCAAGGAAGTATAGCTATAAACAGGTATCCCGTAGTTTTTGCCATCCACTTTGTAAATGTTCATCACATCGTCGGTCATTCCATGGTCTGTCGCTTTGAAATTATCTGCTTTGATCAGATCTGACATATCCCTTAGCATGCCTTTATCTATGAACTCAGCGAAACCCATCTCCCCCCAGTGGGAAGTCACATCCGGCGCAGTCCCTGCTGCCACAAGAGATTGCAGCTTCGAATCGAATTCCGAATAAGGTGCCTTCATAATCTTCACTTTGATATTGGGATGTGCGGCTTCAAAATCCGGGACAAGCTTCTCGACGAAAGTTTTGTCCGGCAAGTCAGGCACAAACTGCGTAATCGTCACATTTTTACTATCGCCGCCTTCATTGTTTGCACCTTTCGTATCCGAACAAGCCGTTAAAACCGAACTTACCAAAAGCATGAAAGCAAATGAACCTACCGTTAGCTTGCTTTTTTTCATAGCTAGATCCTCCCTATTTTTCACTTTACTCCGGTCATGGCAATACTTTGAACGAAATACCTTTGTGCGAATGTAAATAAGAGCAAAATTGGAATCACTGCCAAAATAGCCGAGATCATCACCAAATTCCAAGGAACCAGGCGAGTAGCCGACGAATACATCGACGTCATGCCAATCGTAAGCGTGAATTTCTCCGTAGAGCTAAGATATAGCACCTGTCCGAGCAAATCGTTCCAACTCCCAATGAATGAGAAGATGGCAACAGTCGAAAGCGCCGGACCTGATAACGGCAATGCGATGCTCCACCACTGACGAAACTCCGAACACCCATCCATTCTCGCTGCATCAAAAAGCTCATTCGACAGGGAAGTGAAAAATTGCCGTATGAGAAAAATCATATAAGCAGAACCGAAAAATGCAGGAACGGTAATCGGTAAGAATGAATCCATCCAATTCATTTGTTTGAACAGAATAAACTGAGGAATCATGAGCACAGGATAAGGCAGCATCATCGTACTGAGCAGTAAGGCGAACAAGAGATGTTTGCCCTTCGCTTGGTATCGCGCAAATCCAAACGCTACGAATGAGGACGAGAGAACCGTTCCCAGGACAGTAATAAGGCTAATAAATATGCTATTTCTGTACCATAGGCCGTATTGATAGTTAGTGAAAAGCTTTTTGAAATTGTTTAATTCAATATGTTCAGGGATGATTCTTGGCGGAAATTTGAGAATTTCAGCTTGTGACTTAAAAGCTGTCGAGAACATATTAATGGATGGAAACACCATGATAATCGCTAAAACTGTAAGAATCAGCAGCACTATAATTTTCGAGAAATTAATTGTAAGCGTCTTCTTTTTAGGCAATTGGACTGAATCCTGACTCATGCACCATCCCCCCCTTCATAATGCACATATCTCTTGGAGATCTTCATGACCAAGTAGGTCATCACCATGACTAGAATTAACAGCACCCAGGCCAGAGCCGATGCGTACCCCATTTTGAAGAATTTGAAGCCATTTTGCCATAAATAGTACACGTAGAATTGTGTCGCATAATGCGGTCCGCCTTTGGTCATCACAAACGCTTGTGTAAACACTTGAAACGAATCATTGATCCCCATGATCAGCTGGAACAAAATGACCGGTGAGATCGCCGGCAGCGTAATGCTGCGCAGCATTTGCCAGCGGCTTGCGCCTTCCAATCTGGCAGCCTCGTACAAGTATGTCGGCACGCCCTGCAGGGCAGCCAGGAAAATGATCATCCCTGCACCTGCTCCCCACATCGTCATAATGACCATGGCCGCAAGCGCCCAACGCTCGCTCTCCAACCAGCTCGGTCCATCGATGCCGACCAAACCTAGCATGTAGTTCATCATGCCTGTTTGTGAATTGAACACCCACAACCACAAGAGTGAAAGCGCTACGCCAGAAATCATGCTTGGAAAATAGAGCGCTGTACGAAAAAACCGCCTGAACGGCACTTTCTGATTCACCAGTACAGCGAACAGCAAGGACAGAATCAGCTGCAGCGGTACACTGAAGACTGTGAAGATCAGCGTCGCTTTGACTCCCCGCCAGAAAAGCTCATCATGGAACATCTTCGTATAATTCTTTAACCCTATCCACTTTGGCGAATGAATGATATCATATTCTGTAAAGCTGAAATAAAGCGAAGAAATAATCGGAAAAACCATGAATACGAGTGCTCCAATCAGCCATGGCATGATGAAAAAATAAAAGTAGCGCGTATTGCGTGTTAACATCTTTGTTTCCCCCCCTTCTATATGTATATAAAGTATAAACGTTTATACTTTATGAAGATAATATTAATATGGGCTGATGCGGTTGTCAATCGCTTTTTAAAAAACTGCAAAAAAACCCTTAATTAGTAAGGGTTTCCTACTGTAATGCTGAGATACGGTTCGGTGTGCAACTGGAACATAGACTCGTGGATGAAAAAAGCTAGCTCTATGGTTTTATTACCACTCATTTTGCAGAATCTGGTGAAATAAGACCACTGGGCGTGCTTATCTACTGTATTTCTTGTATTCCCGGCGTATGAACTGCGAAAACCAGCTTCGCCACCCTGAATGATGAGCCTCTTACTAGGGACAAGAACTAGTAAGGGAACTGTATGACGCTATTTGGGCACATAGCATGGATGCTAGGGCATTAGCGGAACTACAGGGTCCTATTTCCACGTAAATAGCTAATTTTCCCTTCAAACAGCAAAATAGCGCCCTGTAGTTCCCTCACACTCGCTAAAATGCCACTTTTTTCTATAATAGTGAACTGTAGTTCCCTTATCTCCGAGTGAGGCAGCTGTGTTAACTCCGTGATCACGCCAAAACATATAAACATTTTTATCCTAATCGAGCCACTTAAAGCCTCTTGAAGTAAGTAATAAATGAAAAAAAAGCCTTATATAATAAGGCTTTCTTGGGATGCGGTCGGAGGGATTTGAACCCTCACGCCTTGTGAGCGCCACCCCCTCAAGATGGTGTGTCTGCCGTTCCACCACGACCGCTTTGCTGTATAAGGTTTTATATAGGTTGACCACTAACTTTTCAGTTCATTAAGAAAAATTATATAGTGGTTCTCGGACTTTGTAAAGTGGTCAGAAAAATTATGAAGATAGTGTGCTTGAGGTACTATTAAATCAGAATAATATTTAAATTCTATGAAAATGGACAAAGAAACCTACCAATTAGGGTAGGCTTTTCATTGTTGATTTATTTAATTTTCGCGACTATCCATCCACTTTGAATACTTCCGTATTCTTCATACTTTCCATCAATCATAAAGCCAACTGTTTGCCCTTTTATTGCATTGTCAACCAAATTTCTATTCATTTCAATGTGATTAATTCTTGATTTTAAATTCATGATTCCACCCTGAATTAATATTTGATCGCCTATTGAAAATTCACCTTTATTAATATCAACAATCAAAACTGCTTTTCCATCAACATTAAACAGATTGTCAATTACCCCTTCTCCAGAAACAAATTCCGAAATATATTCTTCTTTCAGATATTTGAAAAAGGTTTGAATTTGTTCGTATTTTTTAATAGTGTATTTTGTAAATTCATCTTGGTTTCTTGTTTTGTAACGATGAATTGATTTTTCACATTCAGCGATAACACCATTTTTATATCTTGCTAATAATGATTTATTATCAATTTCCCACCCATTAATTAGAAAACTGGAAACATAATCTCCTATATATAGAATTTTCATATTGCTATTAGCTATATTCGCAAAATATGAAGACCAACATTTAGCGGAGTTTTCCATATGTTTATATTCTGGATATAACGAATATATACTTCCCATTACTGCGTAACAGTCAACCCACCCCGCCTTTACTCCTTCTTTATAGTAATCCATCGCAATTTTAAGATCAGAATTCACACCATCTCCATTACGATAAATGTTACCTAAGTACCAATAAGATTCGCTTGCTCCCATTTTTGCTGATTTTTTAAATAATTTTAATGCTTCATCATAATCTTCGAGTTTTCCATCATTCCCATAATAATAATCCTTTGCCTCTTCCAGCATACTTTCTGCTAATTGGCTAATATCATTTGAACCACTATTGATCTCAGAAGTATACTCTTCTTCATTTGAAGATGACTTTTGTTGACTCTTTAAATTTTGAATTATATTAATTGCTTCATGAACTGGGATTGAGAAAAACTCCCGATTATTTGCTACCCTATAATTTCTTTGTTCCAAATATGTATGTATTTGCTTTTCGGCAAAATGACAATCATTAAAATATTCTTTGTACACTAAAATGAATGGAGTAGCTACACCTGTAGCATTCGAAAGTTCAGTAACTCTATTCTCAGGGTCTCTAGTTGTCATGCCAATTTTTACTACCCCTTGAATTGATGGGTTTAATAATACGTAAACATAACCACTTGATAACATTTCAAAATCCACACTCCCACAATTTTCCTTCTATCTTACCATTTTCCATGAAATAGTTCTATATATCTACTAAATAAAGTGGGTACTAGTCCTTTAGTTGGGTATGAATGAGGAATAGATCTACTCATTAACTCCAAGCACCCTTTAAAGGGTGCTTGGAGTTAATTCAAAAAAGATGAAAAATCATAGTCGCTCTTGCTTTGAATATTGAGTGAGATAATTTCAATGTCTCTTAAAACTATTTTATCCCTAACAACATTAGTAAGTTCACCTGTCTCAAAATCTGTAGTGTACGAGGTGAAAATAAATGAATTTGTTTCTTCTACATATTGGAGAGAATCGAAACCGAAACTCCTGTTTTTTTTTTGTAACCCTTGTTTATAGCTAATTTTATAAATTTTCGAATCATCATGCACATGTTCTTTCAGATTTGAAATAGTTTTATTCCATTCTGAATCGCCCATTAAAGTCGCTCTCTTTTGCAAATCTTTATATTGATCAATTCCCATGTTTCTCATTCCTCCACTACTATTATTTTCCTAATCATATCACATTTCCAATATTACACTATTTTTAAATCATAGAATGACTTTTCTATAAAACCATTCCAATCACCATGGGTCGTTGAAATCCCCCAATTTATACCATCCTCTACATTTCCTGTTGAAGTCACTTTGACGTTTATACGTACCAGCCCACTAGAGATGAAGTCAAAACCTCGGTATTCATATTGACGGTTCTCAATAAAAATATCATGCTTCCTATAAGGGTCAGTAAAAGAAGAATAGATGGCTCTGGTTGTCGCATTGTCTTGAATGTAGATAGCCAGTGCGCCTTCTGCTATCATTAGTTGTCTGCCCGTCTCTAATTCAAAATCTGTTGCAGTTGAAATGATACATGGAATTTCTTTAACGTCGTATTCAGAATATGTACTACCATCCTTTACCGATAAATTAAAACGTATGTAATGCTCAGCACATCTAATAATCGCCTTGTAAGATTGATAACGCTTTGTGGTTATTTGATTGATAACATAGTAGTCCCTGTCCTGTAAAACTACGTGGTCGCCACGTTTCAGTTCTGCTATTGCAGATATAAACTTATCATCCAACTCATTAATTGGTTTGTTGGTAACTAGAACACTTGTATCTATATTATTCAGTTTTACGATCACTCCAAACTGCTCTAGCATCGCCTTAAAATCATGTTCTTGAATCTGAAATAAATTAACCTTCAAACTAACACGCTCCTTTTAACTTAAACATAGTAAGCCATACAATTAATGAACAGTATATTTGGTTTTTACTCATTGGAACAGCATGAAGAAATTACTGTCTGTCTTATCATCCGTAGATGACATCTGACGCACCTTGCGTTCCAGTTGGTCAATACGAGACATTAGATTCTCATAGAATGCAGAGATGGTCATATCATCCTGTTTATAATCCTTCATTAAAGTTGGATTGTTTGCAACAGATTCTAAAATGGCTAATGCTGTCTGGTAGATGGAACGCTTCGATTTGTTTGATTCTGGATTGTATTCTTCATAATGCTTCAATCCATTCTCCGTAAGATACAATTGAATTTCTTCATGAGTTAATTCAATGCCTTGAATCTCTAATTGCAGTCGTTGTAAATTGTTCATCAGAAAAACACTTCCTTTGTTATATTATTATCTGATTGCCCAAATTCCTTGAAATTTTGGCGTGTGTGTGGAGAGGTATGTATGCGCACCTCAAAAAAAATTTAGGGTCTCAAGCCGACATTGTTCCTGTATAAACAAAATCACTAATGTCTTTACGTCTATTCGGCTATTGTGAAGCCACAATATCAACGTTTTTTATTCATTATTTATGCACTAATATACATGAAAATCGCATACTGACTTTGATTCCACCCGAATTACCCTAAAATAGTCGAAAAATAGCACACCATCTACTAGAAATAGTGTGCTGACCTTCAAATCATCGCTAGAATGCTGAATATAGAAAGTAAACCTGTATTCATTAACTCATACTCCATACACCATGAGCGCATAAGACACTTATCTGCTCATAGCGCAAAGCCGAAACCAATCCCCAAAAGCAAAAACCGATACCAACCTTACAGGCATATAGTCGCTCATAGCCATAATACTTATAAAGAACCATCTGGTGCGTAATTACATGTATTCTATTAATTCACGTTATATAATTTATATGTGTGTTCGGATAACGTACATTTCCCCACAAAACGCCAATGTTTTACTGCTGAATTATTAAACGATCACACTCGGATCATCAACTCTAACCTCATTCACAGCACCATTATTGACCTTCTGAACTCTCTGACTATCTCTGTTACCTCTCAAGCGTTCCAACTCTTGACCAACATCCTTTGTATAAGGACTGTTCTCTAAAACGCTCTCAATGCTTATAGCACCCATCTCGCTCAATGCTTTAAGATTCTCAATAATGTCCTTCTCATTTGTAGGTCGGCTATATTGGAACACAACATCCAATGTTTCAACTGCTTTTTCATCAATGCTTACTCCCATACGAGCAAGCAAGTCAGCAACAACAGCAAACCTATGTTCCATACCATCACGAATGAACTTCTCGTTCATACCTGCTTTAATGTCTGCCAACTGGAACAGCAACTTCATAGACACTTCTGATAGATTACTAACGTCAGTGTTATTCATCGATACAGCAGGAGTAAACGAAATATCAAGCAATGCTTGTTTCAATGTCTTGTATATGGCTTCAAATGACTGATAATCCAATGAGTTACTAACCATCTTGAAGTCAGCACCATCATCCAGAACCAAGCCACCACCAACTAAGTTTTGATTCAATCCTTCACCCTTCAACTGTTGACCAATAGCAACAGGAATTGGATTATGATGCTTGTAGAACGAATCAGAGAACTTACTTAAAATGTCCTCCATAGTGTCCAAAATACCAATGAAATCATCCAAGTCACTACGACCAAAACGAGTATCCAATTCATTCTGGTTCTTATAGCAGATTGGCAAGCCACTCGCACTTTTCTTCGTTTCCAACAGATACAGTTCATCTTCGCCAGTTCCTGCATTTGTGTATGTTTCTACTCGGTCAGTGTAGTACACTGTGTAGTATTCAGAGAAGTTAGCAACATAGAACTCAATGAAAGCAATCAATTCATTCTTGTAGTTGTATACTGGATAACTATCTTCTGGTGCAATCAACTTGCTTTTAATCACGCCATCTTGAACATAGATGTATTCATATGCGTTACCATACTTCACCAATGAATCAAGAATATCAAAGTCAATCTTATTGAACTTGCCTTTAAGATAGACTTTCTTGAACTCTGCAACAGTATTTTCATCACCAGTAAGCGATACAGGATTTTTCATTAGGTAACTGGTCTGAAAGTTTACAATGGTCTTAGAATACTGCAACACAATCTTACGTGGCTCAAATACCTTACCATTGTATGTTTCGCTTTTTCTTGTCAAAATCTTATGCTGTCCACTTAAATAATCCTTCTTGTCGAGAATGTCCTGCACCCTTTGCTTATGTGCAGTCATTCCTACTTCTTCCACAAACCATTGTGGCTCACCATCATGAGTCCGATTAATATATTCTTGAATATCCATTCAGCGTCATCTCCTATACATACCATATATTTGCTTTGATTGCCTGTACTGCAAATGCGAATGAGAGAACCAAGTCATCATGATTACCATTGCCCCCCTTGTTACCTGTTTTGCCATTGCTTTCAACGAATATCTGCATCTGTGCTAATGTTTCTTTACAATGAATCATCACCATGCCTACTTCAAAATGTTCCTTGAAGTCAGATACCAGAATGCTTTTCGTCACTTCCGTTGTCTGCCACCCTAATTTCATCTGCTTCCTACCTGTTTGCTGATTGAATACCTTGTGCTTATACAGATTCAGATAGTCATATTCCTTTCTCAATCGCTCAATCAATGGCAAGCCATAACTGTTGCGCTCAATCACAAAGAAGGCATAATGATAAAACCTTCCGAGTAAGTTAATGATTTCAGCGAAGGCATACACAGGAACTTTGTTATGGTAGAAACTCAACACCTGTTCGCCATCGGAATCAAGAATTGTGATTGTTGAACTATCACCACCACTACCAGAAGCAGTATCCGCACCGCCATAATAGCGTTCGCCCCTCTTGGGCAATTTGAAAATAAATAGACCTCTGTTAATATATCTCAACAAAGGCTCTGCAAGGTGATTCAATTCAGTTTTAGGCAATGGCTCAGGTGTAGCATTAATTCGTTCCAACACTTTCGATTGGTCAAAGACACTGAATCCGCTAGTAATGAATGATTCCATCGAATTACTTGGGAACTCTTGATAAAACTCTTGAATACTCATATCAAGCAACTTCCATCTGCGCCACATCAACTGTTTTAATGAGGCACCTTTGCCATGTAGAATCTTTTCATCTCCATCTAAATCAGCAGGACATAAACGCCTTCCACTATTGCTTTCCTTATACCAATCTTCTGCTTGGTTATAGTCATGCTTGAACTGCTTCTCGTATGCGCTCGAATAAAATGGAAAGAAGAATGACTTGTATTTGGATTTCTTTTTGTACGCATTCATAAACACCTCTTGATAATGGTTGAAGCCATTAGATGTTGTTTCAATTACAACTTTGCTTGTCAGGTTCTTAGCCAACGCTTGCTCTGCTGACAACAGCACCTTCTCTTGATTCTGGTAAAAGGCAAACTCCGACAGCAAAATGTACTGATATGTTGTGCCGCGACCAATATCCTTCAATCCTGCAATTGAACATTGAATCCTAGAGCCATTGTCCATAAGAAACTCATCACGATTGGAACGCTTAATCTTAGGGAATGAATACTTATCATGTGGTAGTGAATCATACATTACTTTCAATTTCTCGAACAATGAACTGGATGATTCTTGTTTATATGAAACCAACAGATAATTTGTACTATTGTTAGTGCAAGCGTAATACAAGCACAAACCTAGAGATAATGTAGAGAATCCAATTTGCCTTGCCTTTGAGATGATATTAAATTTTACCATGCTATCAACAAACTCACACTGTTGCTCATTCACCTTGAAGGGAACTGCATCACCATTGTTGTCTTGTATCTTCACAAAGTTCTGCAACCACAACTTAGGATTGTCATTGATAACCTTTAACTTTTCCTTCGTGCTAGTTCTCGCCATTCATTCCACCCCTTAGACAATCAAATCGTCATTATCTTCCTCATCTTCTTCTTGATGCTCAAAATTCTTGAGTGCCAACTTAGCATGAGTGTCAATCTCTCTTGTTAAAGCCAAGAACAATTTAACTGCCTTGTCATCGCCTGTTTTTGCGTTCTGAATTACTACAGTATAGATTTCCTGCAAGTCATCTGCTGTTCTGGCTTGCAACATAAGCGTTACCAACGCTTTGTATTCCGCTGTTTTCTCCCAACGCAAATATGGGTTCATTGTCTTCTTGTTCACCACATTAAGAAACTCTGCTTGTGTCTTTAATTCTTTTGTCTGGTCAAAGCGAACGGCAGGAAACTTGTACTTGAAATACTCTGCTCTGTCCCATGCAATTGCTTTTAGTGCGTCATGAATATTCATTTAGCCATCTCCTTTAATTTATGGAATATAAAAAGGACAACCATTTGGCTGTCCTTAAACTGCATTCTCGTATTCTTCTTCAAGTTCGAACATCTCTCGTATGAAACGCTCTTTTTCTTCTTCTTCTGTTTTAATTCGTTCCTGTTCCTGCTTTTCTTTAAATGCTCGCTGTCTTTCCCTAAATGCTAAAGTATGAGGGTCTTCCTCTATCTTAACAAAGTTGGAAATGTCAAATTTTACAGTAGTAGGGTTATTTTCGACAGTTGTTATTACTTCAATTTTCCTTGGCTCTTGCTTTGGATTTGCCATCATCATTCTTGCTTTAGATTCCCAACTTTCAACCATTTCTTTCCCAGAAGCGTTTTTGCTGATTGCATTAAAGCGCTTCTTGCCCCATTCTTTAACTAGAAGGCATTCAGTTGTCAAATAAATATACATATCATCTTCAGATAACTCTGAACCATATTCAAACAGGTTTATTCTCTTAGTCATTCTTCGGTCTGTGGTAGCCATTAAAAGATCGGCAACCTTCATAAGTTTACTATGACGCTGTGTGATTGTTGGCTTGTAACCATCTTCATCTGCTTCTGGCTCATCATTGACACTATATTGGTTAATCTCTTGGCGGACATTTCCATAATCATCAGTGTAGTAAACGCCACTCTTCACTTTAATAATACCTTCCCCTTTGAGTGACTTGATGATTCGCTTGGCTGTTGAAGGAGATACTTTTAATACATTTGCCCACTCGTCAAAGCTAACTGCATATTGAATGTTGTTCCTCCATAGGACGTATGTCAGAACTTTAAGACGTTGACCAATATTCTTTTCATCTGCTTTTGCTATCTTCATGATTAATTCAGTCACAGGAGTCCAACCAGTGTAAACAGTCCCATCTGAAACAACTTTCTCATCAAATAATTTGCTTCTATTTCTAGGTGTACGAATAACAAGGTATGTTGTTGCCTTGATTTCTTCACCATTACAATCTATGCTAATAAATCCTTTTTGGGATAACCCTGCGAGTGCATCAATAATTCGCTTCTTTCCTCTGGAAATGCTTTTACTATCCCACTGTAGCCTTGCGTACAGTAAGTCAACATTCACGTTAGAGATTGAAACATCTCTCGCTGATGCGTGATATACAATTTCATAATACACTGCGATCTCATCATCTGTCGCATAACTTGGACTTGCATAAGCAAGCATCCTCATTGGTGTTTTCACAAACTTCTCATTGCTGTTATATGCTTCAACTTCACCGACAACATTTTCTGTGATTTTATCCATATTTAATTCCTCCAGTTAAAAGATGTAAATCAGATTTGCTCAAATTTGAGCAGATACGACTCAACTCACCATTCATCTGCGCTCAAAATCGAGCAATTCTGATACAGTAAATAAAAGTAAATAGAATTATAAAAATAGATATAAATAGCTTATACCGAATCAATAAATTCCCGATACTTAATTATCTTACTTTCTGACATTTCCGCAAAGCTATTTTCGTATTTTGATAATAACGAAGGCGAACAAGCTATTGCTTCAGCTAGTCGTACTAATCGAATCCTTTTCTTCCTACGTTTAATTACATACATATCTTTTTCTTCCAATTTAAATAACCCCTTTGTATATAAAGTGAATTTACTTCCAAACAAAAAAGGGTGGGGAGCGCACCCACTCAAATTTGTTTAAGTATCTGTCTAACTATGCTTTTATTGTATATTCAACCACAGCTTTTTTGCTAAGAACTTCAAGTGTAGCTTCAGCAAGCACTTGTCCTTGCGTACTGTCCCCAGTTTTGCCAAGCAGTTCAAATACAGGCTGACGAAGCCATGCGATAGACAACGCATTCAAGTCGAATGCAATAATCTTATCAATTGGCATATGACGATCAAGCACGAAATTAAGGCGTCCATAGTTAGTGTCGATTGTCTGTACTACCAGACCAAACTCGTTTGTCTTTGCTTGGTAGTTGTAGCGGTCTTTATACAGTTCGTCAATTTGCTCTTTAATGTCGGCATTTACAAGAGCGTAAATTTTTCCTGTTCCTGCTCCTTGCTCCCACAGTTTCCGAGCAAGCTGTTTAACTTCTACTTCTGTGATAACACCTTTCGTTGCACCAACAATTTTGTTAGAAGCATCTACGAATTTCAGAATGCCATCCATTTTACGGATTCCACTCAGAGAGCCATCATCCTTAACGCCACCGATAAGGCGTTTCTCGATGTTTACTTTCAGTTCAGCAAGGCGATCATTAATCTCACCAGAGAACAAATCTCCGACTGCGCCAGAAGCTTGAGCAGTTCCAGAAACTTTTGCCGATTTCATAAAAATTTCCATTACGTTGTTCATTTCAGCACGAACACCATTAGCGAAGTTCGTTGCGTCCGAACCCTCCGCAACAGAAACATCATCCGTAAGGTTCAGTGTCTTTTCACGCCACACATGAATCTTGGCTGTCGATGGTTTTTCTTTACCATTAGCAAGCAACAGCGTTGTTAGCGGTGTATCGATGGGGGCAACCATTGCGATCTCTTTCACAAGGGAAATATTTTCTTGAGTAGTCAAGTTAGTTGTATTCATTTTGTATCAATCTCCTTTTATTTTTCAGTAAATTTGTTTGAAAAGCTTAGAAAGCTTGGAATTTATCATGCCTTTGGTATCTTTACTTTTCTCAGCCAACGAATATTTGTCAGCACTTCGATGAGATTCTGGAACGAAGCCATCGTTAAGTTCTCTTTTACCAAGAACCTCATTGAACTTCTTAATCTTTGCTTCCAATTCTTCACGATTATTTTCATCGACAGCAAAAAACTCTGCGAAATCTGATAGCCCCTGCAACTTTAATTCAATAGCGACTTCTTTAGACCACAATTCTTTTGAACGATTCTGCAAGTTGATTTCAGCTTTTGAAGCTGATTCGTCATTTGACCTCAATCGTTCAACCTCATCTTTAAAAGGTTTTATCAAGTCTTCAATTTCACTTTCGGTGTAAGTTTTTACTTCGACATTTGGTTTGTTGTCAGAACTAACATTATCATTGTCAATATCAACAGTTTCATTTTTTATGTAAATCGCCCCTTTCATAAATAAAAAACGCCCATGCCGTAGGCAAGGACGCACTAATTAATTTAAATTTTGAATTGTATTTGAAAAAGAAAGAAACAAGGAACACCTTGCTTGAAATGTGTACGTGAGCAAGCGAACAATTTGTTTTTGGAGGATAGTTCGCTTGTTAATCGCTTGGATAAAATAACGAAATAGAGATTGGCGACTCTCCTTCATTACTTAAAGTGATTGCTCGGCTGAAAATTCACTGTTTTGAATCACATCTCCAAAATTTTCAATTTTCGACATAAGTAGACAACCGAGGCTGTATCATTGTATTATTTTACCACACACTAACACTAATATCAGGAGGTAATATCCATGAAACTTCGGATTGAAAAATGGGTTGAAGAAACGAATCCTTTTGGAGATTCAGCTTATGAATTATTTGAAGAATCTGTGCGTTGCTACAAAATTGGAGCATATAAGTCTGCTTTTATTATGTCTTATCTTTCATTTAAAACTACTATAAAATATAGAATTTTGGGGTGCAGTTATGGTGGTGAACTCGTAAGAAAAAACCCAAAATTTTGGGAACTCGAAATTATTAAGAATTTAGATAATGATGATTATTGGGAAAAATTCGTAAATGAGATAATAGATGCTTCATGTGCAAACAAAAAAATTAAAGAAGATATTGCTATTCTTCATTTTAAAAATGAAGAACAAATTAAAACTGACTATAACTACTGGAAAAATATAAGAAATGATTGCGCTCATGCAAAGAGACAAATAACAATTGATAGTTCTACAGTTGAATGTTTTTGGAATTATATGATTGATAATTTAAGTAAATTTTATGTTCTTGGAGGCGAGGAATATTTACTAAGAGAATTAAAAAATCTGTATGAATTTTTTAGATATCCAGATATTATTGAGCATGAAAAAGTAACACACTTAATTGATGATGTAAACGTTATTTACAAAAAAAACTCTAAAGAATTTTTCGTGAAATTATTTCAGAAAATAAGAAAAAGTGCAAATGGTTACTTGGTAATTGATTCTAATCTAAATTTTTGGAAAGCTATTTTAGAATCTGATTACAATGATGTCAAGAATGGATTAGTTGAAGTGATTTCAAATGATGCACAGTATTTCTTTAACTTTTACAACTATTTTCCACAATTGCTTGAAATGTCCTATTCGCTCAATTCTAAATTCATTATAGAAGAATTGTCATATTGGCTAAAAGAGTATTCAGTATATAATTCTGGAAAAACATTTTGGGTTATACTTTTAGAAATTTTAGATAAACATAGTAAACATGTAAATATTGATAAAATAGTAAGTAAGAGAAATATTGAAATGCTTAAATCTTTTGAGCCTGATGAAAGAACTTTGAGAATACTTAACAGTTATTACGTGTTTAAAAAATATATTCTTGAAGTATCATCTTGGTTCTTTAAAACAGACTCAGAATCACAGTATGATAATTTCAGTAATTATAGTTCTAAAGATTATGAAAATATTGAAATTTGTTTCGATTATTTAGAATGGGATATCGAGTGCATAAAAGCAATCAATGATGCACTTTGTAACTTAAAATCAAGTATGGCTTTTAGAACTAATTATAATGCTATATGGAATGGCAGGGATTTTGCTGATAAATGCTCACGAATAATCTGCAACAATAAAAATAAAATAGAAAAAATCCAGGATATCAATTTAACTGATTACAGTTATGTTTGGGAAATTCTTAGCAATTCTATTAATAAAAAGTAGATATGCCCATTCAATATTATATTTATCTATTCTTTTTAGTTCTATCTACTTGTTATTACTGTGTCAATTTTGCTTGAATTTAGACGTAGATGAATATGAAGTAAAATCAAATCAGCCCAATTTTATGCGAAAATGCGATTAAGTGATTTCTACATATGATACTGCCTTATCTTCATTACGATGCAAGAAATGATTTTAATTTAATTTGATGATGTGCAATATTCTATGAATCAAAAAAAGACGCTCTAGGATATCCTAGAGCGTCTTTTTTGCAATATCTCATTTATTATACTGATCTCCTAATTTCCCTTACTCTACGTAAAATATGAGGAAATTTTCTTGTTCTTTCTACAGACATAATAGCTGAACAACAACCTTGAACAGTATTGCATAATAACTGTATTACTTCCCTTTTATTCAAAATGTCAACTTGCTCCATCTTTTCAAGTTCGTTGAACTTCTCTGTTAATTTTCTTTGTAATTTATTTGGTGCGAATAAAGTATTGTTTTTTACTATAGTTCCTGTAATCCTAGTACCATTAATATTTCTTGTTAAATGAGTCTTCTTGTTGTTGACTTTGAGATTGAACTGCTCGACAATCTCTATCACTCTATTTTTGAAGCTTTTTCCAATCATGTTACTTGAAGAAAATGTTAAATCATCATAGTAACAAGAGAATTTAATTCCTTGGCTTACAGCTAGGTCATGAATTTTTTCAAACATATCAGAGTACGACAAATAACTTAACACTGGGCTTGTTGAAAAACCCTGAGGTAAGCTTCTTATACCACTATTTCCTTCATTTGGTACAGTCACTAGAAGTGTTACTATTTTAGCATTGTCCATTGACATCCCCAGTTTGTTTTTGAAAAAATCATAAACATAGCTGTCAGAAGTAGATGGAAAAAAATTCTTCAAGTCCATAAGTAAGTAAAAATTATTATCTTTATGTACAGTTGCATTTTGAACATAATCCCGTTCTCTGATTCCGCCAAACACATAATTTGGTATTGGAATTTGTTGCAAAATAAGGTTGATCCTTTTTAAAACCTGTTTATAGTCCTTATTAGGATTATATAACATGCGTTTTTTTCCATTATCAAATTCCTTTTCAAATGGGGCTGTAGAGTAATGTTTAGTTATATCTTTAAGCTTGTATAATTCTATGCGTAAATATAGCGATAACATTTTTTTGCTTTTTAGATTTTTCAATTTGCATAATTGAATGTTCAACATAATATCCCCTATCTGGCTGATAAAGGAGGCAAGAGCTGATGAAGTCAATCAAAAAGTCATAAGAATCAATACAAACATCGGAGGCTACTGAAAAAAAATTATGAAACCAAGAAGATGGCAATAACCTAACCAGTCCAATGAATGGCTCAAGCTTTTTATAAAGCCTAACAATCATCTTATTTTTACTTTTTGCTTTGTTCAAACGGTTTTTACGAGAATCCATTTAAATCACCCTTTTATTTGTTAGTAGGCATTACTGCCCCCTCTGCATTAACAAAAAGGATTTTGGATCTGGGACTCAACCGAATCAACTCTTGCCCTTTAAGAACCTCTGCTCACATCTTCGGTGAACGCTTAACTTTTGGATGATATCGGATGACGTATGGCACACGTAGGACACGTACGACACACATATAGCGACATCAGTCTTTCCCGCCACGAAGGCAAATTGGCAATTCCACAGAGGATAATTCCCGAATCTCGTAAAGTTATCTTATCATATACTAACAATATCTGACAACATAATCTTTCAAAGATTGTTAGATTTTCAGGGAATACCACATTCTATGTTATTTACTTCACCAATTGAAGATGACTACCCTTAATCTTTAGTATACAATTACTCCTCAGATAACTTCCTTCCTCAAACACAACTACTTCATCTGTATAATATCTTATCTCTGATTGACAATCTAAACTTCCTGCAAACCACACCTCAACCTCTTTATTTGCGTTAATACAATTTTGCAACTGAATATCTGTTTTGAGGATAGTTCTGTTTCTTGGACTTTTCAAATTTTTGCTTCGCCTCCATTTATAAAAATAAAAAACACGCAGAAATAAAGGCAATTTTGCCATTATCTCTGCGTGCTTCGCAGTAGTGTCATTTGATTATTAAATAATATCAAAATAAGTAAAATAAGTCAAATACTTGTATATTCATTTAGACTGCATAATTAACTCGGAAATACATAATCCCAAAATTCACCAAATCTTGATTTTGAATGACTTGCTTTGATTTCTTTTGTCATATAGTCGAGTCCTCTAATCATCACGAATGCGCCCCCTAAAAAAGGGGTAGATGATGAGAAATCATATTTATCATATTCTGGAAATACAAGAAATATTGTAGTGAGTAATCCAATTGCAATTTCTAACAAGCCATAAATAAGTTTAAATTGACATCTAATTCGGAATAAAAGTAGTACAATAACAGGAATAGCGATTATAGTTAAAACATTGCCATATTGAATAATAATAGCTTTAAATCTAATTATAAATGTGAATGGAATAATAAAATTGACTATAAATACTACTAACAAACTTATTGAAATTGACCCATCTCTGCGAAATATTGATCTTTTCTCCACTTCTGACTCCCCTTATCCTTCCAATATTTTCATTAAATCTCACATTTCATCAAAATATATCAATTAGTGAGGTTTGTCAATGCTAAGTAGACATACTTCAAAAAAGGAATCCCCCTAACTTCCATGCATAACTAACTTCAATCTATAGCCTTCTATTTCAGCCTCTATGAATTGTTCATCGTCTGGTAGGAGAAACCCATTAGTAATACCTCATGAAGGCGTAAACGATCTTTTGGATACCCTAGATTTATCAATCGAAAGAATAATAAATTGGCATAAATCCCCCTAAATATCCAAGTTGTTAAGTGGATTGAATTTTTGATTTTGTTCACGAAGCGCAGTACCCCAAATTGATAGATAGCGTTGAGTTATATTCAATTGGCTATGACGTAGCATCTTTTGAAGGGTAAAAATGTCGCAACCATTCATAAGCATTCTGTGAGCAAAAGTATGTCTGAATGTATGGCAGGATAATCGAACATCTTTGAAAGCCATTGCCTTTTTTAGTCTCATAAAAATTGACTTAACAGCATCAACAGCTAATTTTCCATTCTTTCGGTCACTTACAAAAACATACTCAGATAACTCTTTGAAATGCTGTTTGCAAAACACTTGATATTCCGCTAGTTCTCTGATCAATTTATCAGCAAGAGGAATTGAAGATTGCTCCCTTTTCTTACCGTAGACAGTTATAGTTCCAGATTTAAAATCAACATCATTCCATTTGAGATTGATTAATTCTCCTAGACGGACACCCGTTCCGAGTAATGTGATAATAATCGTATAATCCCTGTAAGCATGGAAAGTTCTCTCACGTTGTTTGATTCTGCGGTAGTAGTTAAGCATTTGGTTGATGTGATAATCATTGAAAGCTTCAATTTGAATATCTTCCTTAACGTAGAACATTTTCTTGATTGGATTTTTCTTTGATTCTATAACCTCGATTTCTTCAAGATGATTGAAGAAAATTTTGATTGAGTGAAGCTTTGAGTTTCTGGTTGTTGGATTGTTTCCTCGTTCTTTCTGGCAGTATATCAGGTAGGATTTAATAATGGACTGCGATACGTCTTCGATACTAACAACTTCCTGCTCGCCACAATACGTTTGAAATTCCTTCAAGGTCATCAAATAGGATTCAATCGTTCTTGGGGATAAATTCTTGTACTCTCGGTCATCTTTAAACTCTTGTATAGCAAATTTTATCAACAAAAAAAACCACTCCCTAATCAGAATTTTGATGTTCTGAAAAGAAAGTGGTTTTAAAACTCAGATTCATGTGCAGATATGCCCACTATCTAATTTTAACCTTAAACTTTCATAAAACCTACATCTGGGATGCGGTCGGGGGGATTTGAACCCCCACGCCTTGTGAGCGCCACCCCCTCAAGATGGTGTGTCTGCCGTTCCACCACGACCGCTTAAAAGGTAAACTGGGGATCTAGGATTTGAACCTAGGCATGACGGAGTCAAAGTCCGTTGCCTTACCGCTTGGCTAATCCCCATTAGTAAAGGGAAAAGGGCGACCGATGGGACTTGAACCCACGAATGCTGGATCCACAAACCAGTGCGTTAACCCCTTCGCCACGACCGCCACAGTAGGGATTTATTCCCTGAAGACTAGATACGAAACTTACGTAAAGTTAGATGTTCTTAGGATTTCTGGGCCCCAATCAAGTATTCGGAATTCGCTACAAAGCTTATCTTCACTTTCTTGGGTACAGCAGAGAGACTTAAATCTACGATTAAAGATCCCTATATTAGGTTAAGCCCTCGACCGATTAGTATTCGTCAGCTGCATACGTTGCCGCACTTCCACCTCGAACCTATCAACCTCGTCGTCTACAAGGGGTCTTACATAC
>NZ_BMHE01000065.1 GCF_014640555.1 Paenibacillus marchantiophytorum
GTTCCCTTATCTCCGCGCGATTGCAAAGCTAGAGGATCTCATTCTGCCAAATAGCTTGTTTATATCTCCAAACCAGCAGCAATTCGAACAAATAAGTACGTTCACAGCTACCTTGTTCTCATCGCATCGAACCACTCCAACGTGATGGGCCGCCTACAACCCAAGCCTGGAGACTGGCGTCAATCTCCAACATTTAAATTCTGGGCCAGCTTCACTCACCCCAACCCAAAAACATGTCTCTTAGACCTTCTTCGATGGTCAAGATAACATGTCGATGGTTGACTTGAGATACGTCCTCAGACAAGACTCGGCTCTACTCTTCCGTTTCCCCGCATGAACACGTCGTGCAGAAACGTCCCTTGCACCGAAAAGGGCACCATCTTAAGATCGTGGCACCCTTCACATGCGAGCAGCTTAAACCCTTTGTTCGGGTAAGCTTCGCTCACCCCAAAACATATAAATTCTTATATATAGAAATAAACCTAGCCGCAGGCTAGGTTCTACAATTGCGTGCTGGGCGAGTGGGAACCACAGGCACCCTAATCGTTCATACTGGACAGGGAATACGGCAGATCCGCATGGGCATACGTTTTACTGGTTGGCGCATCCGTCATCCGAAACTTCAGCACACCGCCCGCGACAATCTGCTCATGCGTGACATATAAAGCGTCCGTTGCTTCATCGCAAAGACTTAACCTAAATTTGATGTTTGCAAAGCGTCCGCAGGGCAATCTTGTATTATATAATACATGTAAACAAGTTATGTCATCATACATCAGATAGGTGGTCCACTCACATGCAGAAAACGATGAAAGCCGCGCTAATCACTAACTATAGCGGGGTTTCGGGAATCGAGTTTGGTGAAACGCCAGTGCCACAAATAACAAGCGGCGAAGTGCTCATCCAAGTTCATGCGGCCTCGATTAATCCCGCTGATCTATTATTTCTTCATGGGAACTATGGCATGACAAGGGCTTTGCCTTCGGTTGGCGGTATGGAAGGGTGCGGAACCGTCATCGCAACTGGAAGCAGCCTTGCCGCGCGTATGCTCAAAGGCAAACGAGTAGCGTTCGTCTCCGAAGGGTTCGGTTCATGGTCCGAATATACGAAGGCAAGTGCAATGACCTGTATGGTCCTGCCAAATCACGTAACGGACGAGCAAGGCGCCGTCTTCTTCGTGAATCCAGCCAGTGCGATGGCTATGGTGAAAATCGCCAAGAAGCTTAAATCCAAAGCGATCGTTCAAACCGCTGGTGCAAGCGCTCTCGGGCGAATTCTGACCAAGCTTGGCAGCGAGCACGGGATTCCGATCATTAGCATTGTCCGCAAAAGCGAGCAGGAGCAGTTGCTCCGCGAATTGGGCGGACAGCATATTATGAACAGCAGCTCTGCAACCTTCGAGCAGGACCTGAAGATGAAATGCCATCAGCTTGGCGCTACGGTCTGCTTCGATGCTGTTGGTGGCGAGTTGACAGGCCCTGTGCTGTCAGCCTTGCCAGATGGCTCCTCACTCTTCCAATATGGCCTGCTTGGCGGTCATCAAACAACGATCAATGCGGATGATCTCGTCTTCCGGCGGAAGCGGATTAGCGGCTTCTGGGCATCCGATTGGGTGAAAACGCAATCCATCTTCGAACTCCTCGCCCTGCAAGGCGCGATGAAGAAATCGATCGGATCTCATATCCAAACCGAGATCAGCCAGACCTATAACTTGCATCAAACGGTTGATGCAATCGAGCATTACACGGCAAGCATGACCTCCGGCAAAGTCCTGCTGCTGCCCGCTTCACGCTGATTGTCATGAGAAGATAAGGGCATGCGCCTTTAGGGCTGTATGCGCTTGTTTATTTTTGAAGTGAAGCAGGAAGCACTCGATGGATAAAGACGCGGCAATTAGGTTAATTTAATGTACGTTATGATTAATCTATTGCGAGGTGTGCGCAGCGCTAGCTATGGGGAATTCCAATAAGAAAGAGCTTCTATCCATCGCATCCATCCCACTCATTATGACGCTTGGGAACTCAATGTTAATTCCGGTACTGCCGGCCATTCGAAGCAAGCTCGGTGTTACGTCCCTTCAGGTAAGCTTGCTAATTACCGTTTATTCCGCTGTCGCTATCCTTTTGATTCCGATTGCCGGATATTTATCCGACAAATACGGTCGGAAATTCGTCATTATTCCCAGCTTGCTCATAACAGGAATTGGCGGGTTAATCGCGGGCTTGGCCGCTTGGTGGATGGATCATTCCTACGTCGTCATGCTGATCGGCCGCTTCGTGCAAGGCGTTGGCGCCGCGGGGGCTTTTCCCATCGTTATCCCTTTAGTTGGCGATTTGTTCAAAAAGGACAGCGACGTCAGCAGCGGCTTGGGACTGGTAGAAACGGCAAATACCTTCGGGAAGGTGCTCAGTCCGATTCTAGGATCAGCCCTATCCATGGTTGTGTGGTTTCTGCCATTCATGTTTATTCCCGTTCTGTGTGTGATTTCGATGCTGTTGGTGCTTTTTATGGTGAAGCCCCCAACCAAGAGCTCGAAGCCGACGAAATCGATATCTTTTTCCGACTACCTTGCCCAGATTAAAACGATCTTCAAAAACAACGGCCGCTGGTTATATGCTATCTTCGCTATCGGTTGTGTCTGTATGCTTGTTATTTTCGGCGTTTTAACGTATTTATCCGATCTCTTGGAAGAGAAAGCTCATGTATATGGCATTGTGAAAGGCTGCTTGCTGGCGATCCCGCTTGCCGCTTTATGCATTGCTTCCTACGTGACGGGTAAAGTGATTGGCAAGAACCAACTTCTCATGAAATGGCTTATTGTCGCGGGTCTGCTGCTGCTTGCCGGCAGTCTTCTGGTGTGTGGACTGGTCGGCTCCACGTTCCTGCTTCTGGTATTCATCAGCTTGGCCGGTATCGGAATCGGTGCCGCATTGCCTTGCCTGGATGTGATGATTACGGAAGGCATACCGAAGGAAGAGCGCGGCACGATCACATCGATTTATAGCTCGATGCGCTTCATTGGCGTAGCCATCGGGCCACCACTTGCTTCTATTTTGGTCAAAAACTCGCCTTCCCTGATGTTCTATATGATTGCGGGAATCAGCATTCTGGCGGGAGCGATCGCTTTGTTCGCCATCAAGCCCAAAAAAGATGAACAAGCCCCTCTCAAGAGAGCCCTCGCTTGAGAACAAAAAACAAGCCCTATTCGTGGCCGGCGAGCAATCGCTGAACGGGCCATGAATGGGCTTTTTTGGGGGAGGTCAGACTGGTTCCTGCCAGGTAAATCGATAGCCAATCCCCGGCTCTGTGACAATATATTTCGGGCGGGTCGGATCTTCCTCCAGCTTCTTCCTTAGGTGACCTACATAGACTCTGAGATACTGACTGTCCGATTCATATTGATGGCCACCCCACACCTGCTTGAGCAGTTGGCGATGCGTCATAACGCGGCCGGCGTTGATAGCCAACACTTTCAACAAGTCATACTCCGTTGGTGTCAGCTTCAACTTCTCTCCGTGCAGCTCTACGCTGCGTTGAGATAGATCAATCACGATAGGACCTAAGCGGAGCACAGGTTCGTCCTGTGTTTTGGCTGTATGCCGCAGGGCTACGCGCATGCGAGCCATAAATTCGCCCATGCCGAAAGGCTTGGTCACATAATCATCCGCGCCACGGTCGAGGGCAGCTACCTTATCTTGCTCCTGATCTTGGGCGGTCAGGATAATAATCGGCACCTGCGACCACTCCCGAATATGCTGAAGCACTTCCATACCGCTGAGATCCGGTAATCCCAAATCCAATACAATCAGATCAGGCCTTACCATCGTCGCTTGCAGCATGCCTTCTTGCCCCGTCGCAGCCTCTGCCGCTTCAAAGCCGTGGGCTGTCAAGGTGACCCGCAATAATTTGCGGATCTGCGGTTCATCATCAATAATTAAAATCTTCGCTCCTGTTGCTGTCATTTCTATCCCTCTCTTGCTCAGCGAATTGTACGGGCAAACTGATATGAATTACCGTGCCGCGCTTTCCATTCAGGGTCGCTGTAATCTGTCCATGATGGGCGTCTATGATACTTTTGCAAATCGCCAGGCCAAGACCGGTACCAGGGATATGTTTGGTCATTTGTCCTCTATAGAACTTCTCAAACACCCGCTCCAAATCGTAAGGCGCAATGCCAGTTCCCTCGTCCTTCACCGAAAGCTCCAACCGATCTCCCTGCTGCACCGCTTCAATCACGATTTCGCTGCCTTCGGGCGAATATTTGATCGCATTGCTGATCACATTAATCAGCACTTGTTCGATGAGCACCTCATCCAGCGGCACAGACGGCAGATCATCGGCAAGACGAACGCTCATCTTCCGATGGTGGAGCGAATCCTTCAGTTGGGCAAGCGCAACGCCAACCACATCCTCAATGCCGCACCATTGTTTATTTAGGCGCAGCATGCCGCTCTCAATCCGGACCATGCCAAGCAGGTTCCCGACTAGTCTATTCATCCGCGTAGAGCCTTCCCTGATCGTCAGCAGCAGCTCGCGGCGGTCTTCTGGACTGAACACATCCTCGCCTTCGAGCAGACCTGTAACCGATCCTATAATGGTGGCTAGCGGCGTGCGCAATTCATGCGAAAGCGAGTCGAGCAGCGCCGTCCGAAGTTTCTCCGACTCGGCCGTCAACTGCGCCACCTTGGCTTCGTTAGCCAGCTTGACGCGAGAGATCGCGACCGCAACCAGATCGGAGAGCGCTTCGATGATGCGGATCAGCTCCGGCATGTCGGCCATCGGCCGATCCCCGACATACACAGCCAATACGCCATGGACTTCGCTTTCTGTATTCAGGGGGACATGCAGATCTGCCGACTCCCGCAAGGAGGCTGTGCCGCGACCGGCCCGGGCATTCTGCTTATAAACCCATGCAGCGATCGACAGATGGGATTCATCCTTGGCCCAATCGAGACTATCCTTGGAGTATGCCTCTAATTGCTGATCTCCTGCTGCAGTTGGCAAAAAAACAGCTGCCTGGGCATGCAGCGTATCAGCCACGTGCTGGACAATCTGATTCAGCAGCACTTCCAGATCCGAAATAGCCGTGATCTGCCGACTGAGCGCATACAAAGCCGCCGTGCTCGCTTCTCTCTGGTGGGCTTGTTGAAATTGGTTGCGCAGCCTCGAAGCCAAGCTGGCTGTTAACGCAGCAACGGATAGAAAAACCAAAAAAGAGATCACATATCGCAAATCAGCCACATTAAGACTCAACACAGGGGGCACAAACAAGAAATCAAAGGCTAATACGCCGACCCCCGCCGCAAAAAATGATGGCCCTTTGCCCCAGCGCACAGCGCTAATCAGCACAGGAATCAAATAAAGAAGCGCGATATTCACTAAGCCGAGGAAAGGACCACAAGCCTTTAAGAGCAAAGTCAAAACAACAATGCTCAGTGTAGTAATTCCATAATATTTCCAATAATTAGCTGGGTTCTGTGTTTGATTGATCATATCTTCATTTTACCCTATTTCCGGACGTTTGCCACGATTCATAATCGGCTACAATCAGCACGTCCATGTGACTGGTCAGCGGCAAAAGTTGCTTTACCGCAGCATCTTTCCAGACGATGATTTGAGTAGCGCCAACTCTGTTGGCCACGGCTGCAAAGGCATGTGGAATTTGCTTGCCTCCTGCCACTTCTCCGAATGAAAATTCACCGCCGAGCCTCTGCGCCAGCTTCTCAATAGCTTCCATCTGCCGCTCCAGTTCTTCGCTTCTGCGGGGAGCAATGAATGTCACATGCCATGCCGCTTTCAATCGATGAGCAATTCGAAAACCACGGCGGATCAAGCGATCCGCATGCGAAATTTCCGTGATGCATACGCAAATCACTTCTTTCCGTCTCCATGGCCCGCGCAGCGAGCTCTTCCGTTCCATAGATTCCAGCCGTTCATCTACATCATCCGCGATTTCGCGTAAAGCGAGCTCACGCAAAGCGATCAGATTTCCCGTTTTGAAAAAGTTATTAAGCGCTTGATCGACCTTCACCATCGCATAAATCTTTCCTTCCCTCATGCGAAGCTGCAGGGCTTGGGGGGCAACGTCGATTAATTGAACTTCATCCGCCGTTCGCAGAATGCTGTCTGGAACGGTCTCGCGAACCCGAATCCCTGTAATCTGCTCGACCGCATCATTCAAGCTTTCCAAGTGCTGCACGTTCATCGTGGCAATCACCGAAATACCTGCTTCCAGGATCTCCAGTACATCTTCATACCTTTTTTTATGCTTGCTGCCCGGTACATTGGAATGCGCTAGTTCATCTACCAGAACCACTTCGGGTCGAAGTTCGATGATAGCAGCTGTATCCATCTCCTCCAGCTTGACGCCCTGATACCTGATTTCTGCTCTTGGCAGGACAGCGAGATCACCAATCTGCGCAATGGTTTCTTTTCTCCCATGGGTTTCGAGCAACCCAACTTTCACGTCAATCCCTTTCCTGAGCAGATCATTGCCTTCCCGCAGCATGGTATAGGTTTTCCCGACACCCGGAGCAGCGCCGATATACACTTTGAATCTGCCTCGCTTGATCTCCCCAATCTTCTCCTCCACTTCCTGCTTGCTGAGACGCTTATACTTGTAGGCTTCCTTCTGCGAATGGATATGGGCTGGAAGGATGCGTTCCCCTTCGTGCGAAGCGCGATCGGCCACCAGGAATAGATCGATATTGCGTGTCCTTTTCAAAAGGCCATTGATCACTGATCCCTGCAGCAAGGTTTGCCATTTGGTCTGCTTGGAGTGGCCTAGGACCAGACGTGTTACTTTATGCGCGACAGCATAATCGACAAGCGTTCGCGGAATCGAACGGCGGGAGCGCAGGGGCAATTCTTCGAATTTGGCGCCTATTTTATGGACAAGCTTCATCATAGACTTGCGGAAAGCCGTCGCTTCCTTCGTCAGAGGTTTATTGAATTTACGCAGCGTAACCACATGCAAATCACCATTCAAGCGTTTAGCGATCTGCTGACCTCTACGCACATAAATCGAGCCATTCCAGTGATATTGCGTCGTTACCAAAATGCGCTCGGTCGCCCCGGATGGCCCCATATAGCCCATTTCTTCGCGGTGTGCTTCCAATGAATCGTTCACGTCCTCGGCAACAAGACGAAGGGCCAGCTCGCGAAGCACGCCTAAATTGCCGCGCTGAAATAAGGCTGAATCCCGACTGGCTCTCAAATGACCTTCTTCCAGTCGGTTCAAGATCGTTTCCGGTGTCGCATCAATTAATCGCACCTCATCGGCCAATTCCAATGTATCCGAGGGGACACAGGGACCCACTTCAATTCCGGTCAGTTTATGCGCTACCTCCATCGCCTCTTCCAGCTCATACACATTGACGGTAGTAATGACACTAATGTCATGAGCGAGCAAGAATTTAATATCCTCCAAGCGGGAGGGGAACCTGGCGCCTTCTCGATTGCAATGGGCTAGCCCGTCTACGAGAACTACTTCCGGATTTCGCTCAATCAGGGCTTCCAGGTTCAAATCCTTTTGTTCCCTGCCGTCTTTGCTCCAATGAATGCTCGGAACCCTTTCCAGATCACCTAATTGTTCCACGGTTTCGGGCCTCTGAAGTGTAGATACCGCACAGATCACGACATCGATCCCCTGCTGCTTGAGATTATGCCCCTCGCGAAGCATATGATAGGTTTTCCCCGACCCGCTAACCGCGCCGATATAGATTTTCAAGCTGCCGCGATGTAATTTGGAGATGGATAATAGAATTTCTTCCGGTGTTTTCCTTTTGAACCCTTCCAAGAGGCATCATGCTCCTTAGCTAAAATGACGCAGACAGCCACCCCCGTTAAATACGAGAGTGGCTTGCCTGCTAACTCACAATTTCACTTGCTTCAGCAGTTCTCTATTTAATTCGGTCACATTCACCCTAGGTTCTCCGAATATACCGAGTTGACGCGTCTTGGTCAGTCGATCTACCAGATCATTGAGGGTTGTCTCCGCAAGGCCTGTTGCTCGGCTAATTCTCGGCACTTGAGCTTTAGTGCCCTCCGGCGATAAATCCGGATCGAAGCCGGAACCCGAGATGGTTACCAACTCCGCCGGGATATCCGTTAGCTTGGGATTTTCCTTCTTCCAAGCTTCTACCTTCTCCGCCATGGCTGCCGCATAATCGCTTGAGGCTACGGCTGTATTCGAGCCTGAGGAAGCGGTCGGATCGTAGTTGGCTGCCGATGCTCGGGGTTGGAAAAGTTTCGGTGATTCGAAGCCTTGCGCCAATAATTCGGAGCCGCGCACCACGCCTTCCGTTTCTATCAGACTTCCATTTGCTTGTTTGGGAAACAGGACCTGAGCCACACCTGTCGTTGCCAGCGGATAAATAAGCCCGCAGACAATCATGAACAATAAAGAAACACGAACAGCTATCCAAACCGATTTCATAACGCTATCTCCTCGTTTCTCTTTCTCTCTACACGATGTTTAGGCCGTGAAGCACCCAATCAATGATTTTAATCCCAATGAAAGGCACCACGACACCACCTATCCCGTACAAAAGCACATTGCGCGACAACAATTTATTCGCTGACATCGCCCGATATTTGACGCCCTTCATTGCAATAGGAATCAATAGAGGGATGATAATCGCATTGAAGATAAGCGCTGATAAAATGGCTGATTCCGGTGAAGCAAGTTTCATAATATTCAAAGCTTGCAGCTGCGGCATAGCCAAGATAAACATCGCAGGAATGATGGCAAAATACTTCGCGATATCGTTTGCGATGGAGAAGGTCGTCAGAGCGCCGCGGGTAATCAACAGTTGTTTACCGATGGAAATGACCGAAAGCAGCTTCGTCGGATCCGAATCCAGATCGATCATGTTGGCTGCTTCCTTCGCGGCCATCGTGCCTGAATTCATCGCAAGCCCTACGTCAGCTTGAGCAAGCGCAGGCGCATCATTCGTGCCGTCGCCGGTCATCGCGACCAGCTTGCCTTCCTGCTGCTCTTTTTTGATAGCCGCAATTTTGTCCTCCGGCTTGGCTTCGGCTATGAATTCATCTACGCCCGCTTCCAGGGCGATCGTTGCCGCTGTCAGTGGGTTATCCCCTGTACACATAACCGTCTTGATGCCCATCGCCCGCAGCTCGGCGAATCGTTCTTTCAAGCCCGGCTTAACCGTATCCTTCAAGTAGATCACGCCGTAGATCCGCTCGTTGACCGCGACAGCCAGCGGAGTTCCGCCTGCTTTGGCAATGCGGTTCGTCATCGTTTCCAAATCACTCGGAATGGGACCGCCCAGCGCCGTGACATACTTTTTAATCGCATCCACGGCGCCTTTGCGCACTTGAACGCCACCTTGCAAATTTAGCCCCGACATCCGCGTTTCCGCTGAAAAATCAACCACTTCCGCGCCCTCATAGGCGTCAGATTGCCAAGATTCGCCCAGTCTGTTCGCCAGCTCAACAATCGATCGCCCTTCCGGCGTTTCATCTTTGACAGAAGCTTGCAGCGCACTGAAAATCATCGCTTTGGCATGCACGCCGCCCACCGGTATGAACTCTGCGGCCATCCGATTCCCGAAGGTAATGGTGCCCGTTTTATCGAGAATCATCGTGTCGATATCGCCTGCGGCTTCTACGGCTTTCCCTGACATCGCCAGCACGTTGAACTGGGTTACGCGGTCCATCCCGGCGATCCCAATCGCCGACAACAGGCCGCCGATCGTCGTCGGAATGAGACAGACTAACAGCGCAATCAGTGTGGAAATTTCTAATTTCACGTTCAAATATTGCGCCATGGGCACCATCGTTATGATAACGATCAAGAAGATCAGCGTTAACACGGCAAGCAGTGTCGTTAAGGCGATTTCATTCGGCGTTTTCTGCCGTTTGGCGCCTTCCACGAGCGCAATCATGCGGTCCAGGAACGATTCGCCGGGGTCCGTCATGACTTTCACCACGATATAGTCCGATGCGACACGCGTTCCGCCTGTCACGGATGAGAAGTCCCCGCCTGCTTCCTTAATCACGGGGGCCGATTCACCTGTTATGGCGGATTCATCAATGGAGGCCAAGCCTTCCACGATCTCGCCATCTGACGGAATGATTTCGCCCATTTCAATTCGGACGAAGTCACCTTTGCGCAGGGAAGTTGACGACACTTCCTTAAAGGTGCCATCTTTCAGCACCAAGCGGGCTTTGGTGTCTGATTTCGTCTTCCGCAGGGAGTCAGCCTGCGCTTTCCCGCGCCCCTCCGCCAAGGCTTCCGCGAAATTCGCGAAAAGCAAAGTGAAGAGCAGGATCAGGAACACAGCCAGATTATATCCTCTGCCCACCTCCGTCGCGCCAAATAGATCAGGCATGATCGAAAGCAGCAAAGTGATCAGAGTACCAATCTCCACGACAAACATGACCGGATTTTTCATCATGACCCACGGATTTAATTTCTTAAAGGAATCAAGGATCGCTTGACTCACCATTTCTTTTGTTAGTGTTTTTTTACGTTCCACAGTCATGGAAGTCCTCCTAATCTAGGGACCTTTGAGCATTCTCAAAGTCTCCCTCTCCTGCATCTATCCTTAACGCGCTGCCAAATGTTCAGCAATCGGCCCGAGTGTCAGCGCCGGGAAGAACGTTAGAGCACCGATAACGACTATTATCATAATTAAAATCCCCATAAATAGCGGTGTATCCGTACGAAGTGTGCCCGTCGTTACCGGAACAACCCGTTTGGTTGCTAGAGAACCAGCAATAGCCAGCATCGCAATCATCGAAATGTAACGGCCAAACAGCATGACCATCCCGATCCCTATATTGTAAAAGTTCGTGTTCGCGCTCAAGCCGCCAAAAGCAGAACCGTTATTCGCTGCGCCTGACGTGAAAGCATATAACACTTCCGATAGGCCATGCATCCCCTGATTGGATATCGACGTAATGGACTCGGGGCGCAGGAGTGCCAAGGCGGTCGGCGCCAGGATGATCAGCGGATGCATTAAGATTGCAATAGCCGCCAGCTTAACCTCCTTGCCTTCAATCTTTTTGCCCAGGAATTCCGGTGTACGCCCCACCATCAATCCACAAATGAAGACAGCTAAGATCAAATAAAGCAAACCGTTCAATAACCCGACACCTTTACCGCCGAACACGTTGTTCAGCATCATCTCGGCGAATGGCGCAATGCTTCCGAGCGGTGTCAGCGATTCATGCATCGCGTTCACGCTTCCTGTGGTGGCCGCTGTCGTCACGGCTGAGAACAGTGCCGTTTCAGAAATCCCGAATCGCACTTCCTTGCCTTCCATATTGCCGTGCACACCCATTGCATCAACAGCAGGCACGCCTTTGTACTCTGCATAGAAAACGGTAGCCAGCATCACAATAAATATGATCCCCATGGCCGCAAAGATCGTCCAGCCTTGCTTCTTGTTCTTGATCATCAAGCCGAATGCGTATACCAGTGAGGTAGGCAGCAGCATCATGCACAGGATATGAATGAGATTTGTCAGCGGCGTAGGATTCTCAAAAGGATGTGCGGCGTTCGTCCCGAACCAGCCGCCCCCGTTCGTTCCAAGATGCTTGATGGCTTCCAGCGAAGCTACTAAACCACGTGTGATCGTTTGCTGAGCTCCCTCCAGCGTAGTCGCCTGCACAGCTCCCAGAAGCGTTTGTGGAATACCTTGAAACACTAGAATCAGCGCCACCACGAAGCTCAGCGGCAGAAACACGCGGGTAATCGCTCTTGTCATATCCACATAGAAATTACCCAGATTATCTTGACGGCCAACTAAGCCGCGGATGAAAGCTACTGCAACTGCAAAGCCGGTTGCCGCTGAAGTAAACATCGGAAACGTAATGGCAATCATCTGAGACAAATAGGACAATGTGTTCTCACCACTGTAAGCTTGCCAGTTCGTATTCGTTATGAAGGAAACGGCTGTATTAAAAGCCAGAGCCGGCGGCATATTCGCGATATCATCCGGATTCAGCGGCAAATATTTCTGCAGGCGAAATACCGTGTAGATGAGGAGCAGCATCACCAGATTGACCAGGAGCACTGCGCCTATATACTTTTTCCACCCCATGGCTTCTTCTTCTTTAACTCCCATAATCCGATAGGATACACGCTCAATAGGAGCGAAAATCCGATCAAGGCCACTCTTCTCATAGCCAAAAACGTTGACCAAGTAACTTCCCACAGGTTTCACCAACAGCATGATAATCCCCAGCGTGATGACTACTTGCAATAATCCCATACCCATAATAGGTTCTCCCCCTGCTTACCCAAGCTCATATTCAATATTTAAAATTTCTCCGGCTTCACCAGAACAAAACCGAGATACACCATGATGGCTGCTGCTATACATCCAATGACGATCATCTGATAGCCTCCTAACCGTTTGTTCGCGAGCTGCCTGAATGGCAGACCTGCGTTTAAGCTTTTTCGCAATAGTGGGAGAATCCCCAGAACGCCAGAAATGTGACTGCGAGTAGTAAGATCATCGTGACATCGTTGTACATACCACACCTCCTTTTTCCTATTCGTCCGCAGCAGATAGAAGAAATTTCACATCGCCGTTTTTGGAATAAATGACGTAATCCGCACCGAGCCCTTTGTAAACCAATCTTGGATTCAGGCTCTGGGTAATCACATAAATCGGCCCCGAAGTCCAGCCGCGGCATAGCCCAATGTACCGACAGCACAGAGGTAAGCTTTCCTCGAAAATAATAACTTTCCCAACGGGATAGTCCGGTAGATCGGATAGATTGGAACTCCCGGCTTCCGTCGTATCCACTTGGATAACTTGCTGCACACCCAACTCAAGAAATCGCAGCCTTTCTAGCTTGTTGTTGGTGACTGCGATATAAGGCAGACCTAGCAACTTGGCTTGCTTCATGAAATTTTCGCCTGCTTTGGTAGGCGCAGCAATCAGCCAAACATCGTTTTGCATGACGATCACCGTCCCTCTTCCTGAAACATTGTAACGCCGTATCGCATAAAAATGAGGTAAAGAATAGCGGGTATCCGTATAAAAAAAGCATAAAAATGCTTGTTGAAGGCGTCTCCCTGCCTCTTAGAGATTAGCGGATACAGGCCATTGAACGAGAAATAAGGCTGCCTCATGAGGTTGAGAACCTCGTGAGACAGCCTTTGATTTGGTTGTATCTTGGCGGCGCACTCGAACAGGTATTACTTCTGTTCGTTATGAAGGAAGCTGCGCGGCACCCTGGTTGTTGATACTAGCATGCTGCTGAATAGCTGCATTAATGCGTTCGCGGCAAGCTAGAACCCACTCTGCCTGCTTAGGATACACCGCGAAAGTAATCGGCTCCTCCGCACCTTCTTCCATGAGTGCCAATGTCCGCTCCCTGCCAATCTGCGATTCGAGCAGCTCCAGCGCCCGTAAATCCTGCAGCGCCTCGCGGAAAACTTCGAGCCTTAGCGAATCCAGCGGCGTCCCATCCTCTCCTGGATATACAACGAAGGAATCCCCTGCTGGGAAGCCATAATTGGCATCTGTGTTACGATAAGGATCAATTGGAAAGCGCGAGTATTGAGCAAACCAGAAATTAAAGCCCCAATGGAGAAATCCGCTGATACGGAATTTGTAGAGCTGTAAACCAAAAACGCGATTGCGGGCAGAAGGCATACAAATAAATCGATTAGCTACGTCTTTATATTGAGCACAACAGTAATAAGTCCATAAATTCGTTACCTCGTGTTCCAGGAACGGCGTGATGTGATTATTCGCTACAATGGGCGTTTCGATGAATCCCTGCTCATAATAAAAATACTCGGATAACGCATCCATTGATGGGATCTCTCCCATGAACTGTTTGACCCAACGGCTGGCACTTCCATAAGTGGCCAAATGATCGGTCAACGGCTCGTCCGAAATGTGATAATACACACGCTCCGTTAATCCATTCTCCCTAATGAAAGCGACCAACTCCGGTAAAAACTGAGCTAGAAAGTCTTTATAGGCTTCTCCCGTGGCATCCGTTTCCCAACCAAAAATTTGCTTGGTTTGGCCATCCTCTACCGCGATAATCTTGGGCGCGTGCTTGGCGCCCCATTGGGTGAATAGATGCGACAGCTCGAAGTAGCGTACGTTATTCCGATCACACATGTCGACCCAACGCTTCAACCGTTCGAACCCGAATGTGTAGGTCACGCCGGATTTGCTCACGTCAACGAGCTGAACGGTAGGCCGCTCCCCGCCGATCTTCGTATCCAACGGAGGCGTGAATATGGGCGTAAGCAGCATGTTGATCCCATGATCAACCGCCGTTCTGATGTAGGATTCGACGATTTCCCAATACCGCTCGCTGAATACGTCGACCTTGTAGTAAACAGCCAGACAATCGGTGTGAAACCATTCGGTATGGATCAGCTTCTGTTCGGGCAATACCGCTGCCAATACCTCAAGTTCAAACGTTTCGCGGGACAACAATTCGCCCTCAGGCGTCTTGAATACAACCACTATTGGATATTTGCCCGGCTTCACTTCTGCAGCCAGATGCACGGTTACCCAAAGCGATCGCCATTGTTTGGGAATCCCCACGATATCATCAGACAGGGCCAAGGGAACTAACAGATCGGGGTACAATCCTGGTGTGTCGCGAAGCAGATTATTATCGTGATCTGGATAGATGGGGAATTCAGCCGGCACCAATTGCACGCTGCGAAGCCTAATGTGTGAAGCCAGCTTGGATTCCACATCGACGCGAACCTGTTGTTGCGTGAGCGGTGAACGATAAGCAATCTGGAAGGAGAAGATTTCCTTCTGCAAGGCTGATGCGCGTTGATAGGGTACGGCCTGCAGCTCTTCATCCGCAAACACTTTCTCAAGTGAACTAATACTGCGAGTTTCTAGCATCGATTGGTTGGTAGACAAGGAAATCCTCCTTACAATTAGATTTACGTATTATGACAGCGTTTACTTTCAACCTTCTTACTATACCGCATGTTGATTTATATTAACATATCACAATTTCAGTTTTGATCTCCTCATTTGAGCGGACTTCCTAAGCTAGCAATCAGCAGCCTCAGTCCCCCTCTTTCTGCGCTAGAATGAGATATAAGCTTGAGAATGGTCGAATAGATACGTTCGATCGGACAAGAAGCTTTCAACTTTTTGTCCTTCGGATGCGTGCTCAAGCTTTGCCGCCAGATCGATCAAAGCCGACGAAATGACATGTGTTCTAATTTCTCCCCACACGACCTCTTTTTGATGAACGTACGCCAAACCGTCTGCAAGTGTAAGACCCTTGATCCGTTGAAAAACGACAGCCCACTGAACGAAATCGCCCTTCAATTTGCCGCACGGAATCTGGAATTCGCCTAACCCCCATGTTCCCAAATTGGTCGAAAGAGTGAGTAAACCGCAATGACAGTCATCGCTATGACCAGGCAGCATTCTATCTGACAGCTCACAATCAAATTGGAAACATTCAATACGGGTAATGATGCAGGTCTGGGGAAGTTGGCCACAACATTCCTTTCCTTCTTTGACGATCGTTAGGGGCTCGGGACTCATCTTCTTGTCACTCTCCTCAAATTTTGTTGAGAGGAATGTTACGCCTTTTGATCCGATGTGTAAAAGTCAGTGGAACGACTGCATTCCCTATTTTTCACCATAAAGCTATAATGAAAGCGCACTCAAATATAGCTGCCATATATTTTCACTATAAATGCTCCGGTATTCTTCCATTTTCATCCGTTTCCAACCTTATGAAGTCCAAATTCTATAATTCCAGTGTGCCTATGAAAATAGGCCATTTCGCATTTTTACTTCTTTTTTATATGTTTGCTCCTTATTTTTTACCCCATTTTTATAGCATTCAGCGTTACGATTATTGGGTGTACAACGCAAGTTTCATCCGCTCATTCAACCCGACAATCCAGTCAAAAGGAGTAATGCCATGGCTTCCTCTCGCCAATATTATTTGGGGTTAGCCCCCGATCTGTTAAATCCGCATCATTTAGCTTACGAGTGGTTTGGTGTGTTGTGGCTGGAAGAAGATCATCATTTCCCTGTTATTGTCGGATATTGGTTCTCCAAAGACAGGTCTGAGATCCTCCATAATGCCATCCTGTCTGGCTTCACCACATGGAAAGAGAAATCCGATCATTTCATCATCATGAATATGTATCAAACTATCCGCAGAAAACAAAGCGAACAAGACTGGATTCAACGGAGCCGCTTATCCATTAGAACGCTGTTCACATCCCCTTGGAAGGAAACTCCGCCAGGGTTGTACATCATCAAATCGCGAGACGTGTACCCCCTGCATGCTTCCGCCGTATGCAAGAAAAAGTTTTTCGTGTGGCTGGAGCACGCAGCTGTATGTGAAACGGAGAAAGACCTGCAAGTGTTCACGAAAAAAGTGCATGACGCCTATACTCGCGGCTGAGGTTGCAGTTGCGGTTGCGATTCCAGTTGCGGCCGCGGCTAGCTGTCTTATTTCCGCCTATCTCCCCTAGAAAGGTTCCATCATCGGCATGTCGGGCTTCTCGCGCACCTATCGCATCCATCACACTTGTCACTCTTATCACCCCTATCACACTTTTCGCACTTACCGCACCTATCACACTTTTGGCCTTATCACACCTTGCTCAGACTTGGGCGAGATGGCTGCAAAGCACAAACAGGCTGTCTCAAAGCCCAATAGAATGGACCTTGAGGCAAGCCCCTTAACGAACTCAATACCCTTTATTTGATCAAAATCGGGCATTTTGAAAATCTAATGAATTCCGGAGACGTTATTTCAAGCAAACGATCATGATTCCGTCTATAAATTACTCCATAACGCCATTCCAGTTCATTAGATTTCAAAACAAGCCATTTTCTCCTCTATAAGCATCATACAGTTCGTTAGAATATCAGGTTGATTATGTGTAAGCTCGGCGGTGCGCAGTTCTGACAGTTATCGCAGTCTTTCGCTGGTTTAGAAGCAGCTCCTACTCGCCTGAAAAATCACCATCTAACAATCCCGCTACTTTTTCAAATGGTAAGGCACCGTCGTCACGACCAGATTCCTGCGATACAGCAGGAACGCCCGAATCAGCAAGCTGGATTGATTATGGAGAATGTTCTGCCAGTTTTTCTTGGGAATGAACTGCGGAATCAAAACGGTCACACGGAAATTCGACTCGTTCGCTTTATGCTCCACCGTGTCGATAAACTTCGTCAGCGGGTGGATGATGCTGCGGTAATGGGAATGCAGCGTGACTAGGCGGACATCGGGCTGCCAATTCTCCCATTTCTCAGCGAACTGCTTCTCCGAGTCCCGGTCGAAAGCGACATACACGGCAATAATTTGGTCCGGCGCAAGGGACTTGGCATAGTTCAAGGAGTTCTCGACGACATGCGTAATTCCCGCGACGGGCACAATCATGATATTCCCTTCAATCGGGATCGTCGGCTCGCAAGTCGTAATCCGCAGTTGCTCGCCAACGGCCTCGTAGTGCTTCTTGATCCGATGAAAGATCATCACGATCAAAGGCAGGAAGATCAAGACGGTCCACACCTGGCCGAACTTGGTCAAAAAGAAGATCATCATCACCGTGAAGCTGATCAACGCCCCTACCAAATTGACCGTTAATTTGACGATCCAGCCTCTGGGCTTCTCCCGCAGCCACTTCACCAGCATCCCCGTCTGCGCAAGGGTGAAAGGAATGAACACCCCGACGGCGTACAACGGGATGAGGTGCTCCGTCCTGCCTTTGAAGGCGATAATCAGCAGGATGGACGCCACAGCCAGGAAAATGATCCCGTTGGAATAGCCCAATCGATCTCCCCGGATGGTGAACATCCGCGCAATGAACTTATCCTTGGCCAAGTTGACCGCCAGCAGCGGGAATGCCGAGTACCCCGTATTCGCGGCGAGCACAAGAATCATCGCTGTTGTCCCCTGGACACAATAGTACATCCAATTGCGGCCGAACGTTTGCGAGGCGATCTGGGAAACGACCGTTTCCTGCGCTTTGGGCGCAATGCCATAATAATAGGCAAGGTATACGACGCCGGAGAATAAAAGCGCAAGCAGCAGTCCCATGGCGGCTAGCGTTTTGGAAGCGTTGCTCGGCCCAGGGTCCTTGAAGTTAGGGATGGCGTTGGAGATCGCCTCCACCCCCGTTAAGGCCGAGCTTCCGGAGGCAAATGCTTTTAACAGCAGAAACAGCGAAATGCCAGCAACAGGCGTCCCCAAAGGCACATGATTCGTGGGAGAAACGGCCCCGGTCAGGATGTGATACAGGCCTACGCCAATTAAAACAAATAAGGCCAATATAAATAAATAGACTGGATAAGCCAGAATTGAGGCCGATTCCGTGATTCCCCGCAGATTTAGAATCGTTATGAGGATGACTAATGTAATGGCAATTTCCACATTGTACGGGTGCAAGTGCGGGAAGGCAGAGGTAATGGCATCCGTCCCTGCTGAAATACTGACCGCAACTGTGAGGATATAGTCGACCAACAAGGAACCACCGGCCAGCAAACCAGCGTTCACCCCCAAGTTTTCCTTCGAAACGACGTACGCCCCGCCACCATGCGGATAGGCAAATATGATTTGCCGATAGGACAATATCAGCGCCAGCAAGAGGACAAGCACGCCTACCGCAATAGGGATCGTGTACCAGAAAGCGACGGCCCCAATCGTAATCAACACAATTAAAATTTGCTCAGGCCCATAGGCAACCGAGGATAACGCATCCGAAGAGAGGATGGCTAACGCTTTGGTCTTATTCAGCTTTTGTTCCCCTAGATCCGCTGACTTTAACGGCTGACCGATTAGAAATCTCTTCAATGCATACCACATAACGCCACCACCATCTCAGTTAAGATCACCTTAGTATTACCCCGCTTTTGTGAAAAAGAACCAAGTCATCCAACTTTATTTCGCTCTATTTAAGCCTGCCAGGTGTGATAAAATGGAAAAGGATACGCTGTACATCAGTCTACCGCTTGGGTGGTGAATTATGTGATAGATAGGTCCTCTACGATTAGGCATGCTGCGTTTCGCGAACTGTCTCCGAGCGTGCATTGGGCGCAGATCCATCAGCGAACGCCTCAATTCAAATGGTCTCGGCGCATGTATGACTTTGAATTCCTGTATATCCTGCAAGGGGACATTCAGGTCACTTTATTGGACGAATCCTTCCTCGTGCCGGCGGAGCATCTGTTGTTCCTGCCTGCCAGCGTCCATCATCATATCGAGATTTTGACGGAACCCTATGTGCAGCTGCTCGGCATTCATTTCGATTTCTTCGATGATTTGTCCGTCAAGCAGGCTGAGCTCGTGGTGGATGAGAACCATCCATTTGACGATTCCTTCTGCGCGATGCCCTATATCGACGGCCAGCCGATTCTTCCCTATCGATATGCCATTCATTTGCCCCCAGCCATCGTGTCCGTGATGGAGACTGTTATTCAGGAAACGAATGACCAGAAGATGGGCTACGAAATGGTCTGCCGCGGACTTATGCTGCAAATGCTAACGCTGCTCATTCGGCATCATGATGAGACGAACCGCACCCATCATCCCAAATATCAAGAAAGCCTACACCACTTAGCCCATGAACTGCAAACACAGTATCGAAAAAAGTGGACCAACGGAGAGATGGCCGCTTTGATCAATGTTCATGAAGACTATATGAGTAAGCTTTTTAAAGATAGTATGGGCATGAGTCCCAATAAATACCTGCAATCTATTCGCCATCAACACGCGAAGCGTTTACTACGTGAAACCGATGATAAAATCGAGTTCATCGCGATGGACATCGGCTATGAGGATTTTCATTATTTCAGCCGTATTTTCAAAAAGTGGGAAGGCATTTCCGCTCAACAATACCGCAAATTTGCGCAAATGATTTAAGGCCGCAATCAAGCCTGACTTTTGCGGTAATCGGACGGATAGCTCAGGCAATTTTCCACAAATAGCTTGGTAAAGTGCCGCGTGCTGTAATAGCCCACCTTCTCCGCGATCTGCTTCACCTGCAAATTGGTATTCAGCAGCAGTTCCTTGGCTTTCAGCATGCGGATATTCGTCAAATACTTCACAAACGGCGTCCCTGTTTTCTTATGAAACAATGTGCTCAAGTAATTCGCCGAGACGTTCAATTGATGGGCAATTTGGCCGATCCCGACGTCCTCCATATAATGCTGCTCGAGATAATGAACGACCTGCTCAATTAAATCTGCCATTACCGGTTCTCTAGGCTTAATCTCCAGCAGCCGGCTTTCTCCCAAGCTCCGCAGCTCCTTCATCATCTCCTCTTGGGTCAAAGGAGCAGCCGCGGCAATCCCTAGAGCATGCTGTATAAACTGCTGGACTGCCCGCCGATAGGCATCCTGATTAAGCCATGCAGCTTGCGGCCAAGTCCCTTCCATCTCGCTGACGGCGCTTTGGTAATTCAAATAGCCCCTAATTTGCAGATGATGCTTGATCGAGCAGAGCAGGTGGCTAGCTCTCACCTTCCTGTCATCGCCTGCCTCCGTCTGAAGCTCCGCATACGCAAGCCTCCGCCCAACACCGCATACTGCGCGCAAACTGCTCCATTGTCCCAACTGTCCAAGCTGTTGATTCAAGGAATCGAAGCCGAGGCATTCTGCGGTTTGCAGAATCGTGATTGCCGCTGCGCCCTGAAGGCTGTTCCCTGCCCTATCCCCCAGTGCATCAAAAAAGCGATGCACCTGCTCCTTGCTTGCCACCCCCTTCGCTGGGTCCCAGGAACCGATGACAGCGAGATCGCCGCTTAGTAAAGAGATCATAGCGAAATTCATGCCATATACGAGCTGACTGTGCATGCAGCCACGGAGATCGTCATAGAAACGGCTTGTAATATCCGACAATGCCTTCCCGGTACAGGTCGTATCAAAGAGACATATCGCCCCGATAAACCAGCCCTGCACAAAAATGCTATCCAACTCCTCAAACTTCATAGAAGTAAGCCCATTGCACAGAGCGAACAAGCTGTTCTCAAACTGCTGATTCAGCATGCGGATGAATTCTTTGTTATCTTTGGCCGTATTCGCGAGCGCCCGCTCCAGCTCTATGGGATTCACCGGTTTGAGCAAATATTCCGACGCTCCCAGCTTCATTGCTTCCTGTGCGTAGGCAAAATCCGAATAGCCGCTCAAAATAATCCACTTCGTGCAGGGCGAAATGACCCTTCCGAGCTGCATCGCTTCCAGCCCGCTCATGCGCGGCATGCGGATGTCGATAATCGCTACATTAGGTCTATGCTCCTTGACCAGATCGAGCAGTTCCTCTCCATTGGAAGCTTCACCTGCAAGCTGCCATGATGTCTCCACATCCTGAACCATGCTTAGGATACTGGCGCGAATCAAGCTCTCATCATCGGCGATAATTAGTTTCACGCTCGTTTCACATCCTTTAGCGGAATGAGAATCTGTACCATCGTTCCTTCATCGATCCTGCTATGCAGCCACATAGATGCACCTTCATAGGATAGCTGCAACCGTTCTCTCACATTGCGAATCCCGAGCCCCTCCTGCTTGCCTGCAGAGTCGAATCCCACACCGTTATCGCTGATTTGAATGCATAAGGTCTCTTCGCCGCCGACGGCCGCCTGCATGTGAATATCCATGCGCAGCTCGCACTCATGATCACAAGGCTCAATGCCATGAATAATCGCATTCTCCATCATCGGCTGCAGCAGCAGCTTGGGAATCAGAATGGAGAGCGCCCTTGGATCGCAGGCGACATGCACCTGGAGACGGTCCCCGAAGCGCACCTGCTGCAGCCCGCAGTATTTGTTGATGAATTCGATTTCCTCTTGCAGCTGCGCCCAATCGTTATGCTCCAGCGTATAGCGCAGCATGCCGCTCAAGGACAAGATAGCCTTCTCCAGCTGCATGCTTTGTCCCGTTCGATTGAGGCCGATGAAGCCATTTAACGTGTTGTATAGAAAATGAGGCTGAATCTGCGATTGCAGCGCCCGATACTCCGCGTTCCGCTGACCGAGCACCGCTTTGTATTCCCGATCAATCAGCTCCCCGAGCTTGGAGATCATCGTATTCAGACTCGTGCCGAGCTGCGAAATTTCATCGTTGCCCTTGACCTGGTAGCCTGTCGTCAGATCCCCGCGCTGAACGCGTTTCATCACCTGAATCATGCGCTTGAAAGGGGTCACGATCCAGTGCGACACCGTGAAGTACAGAATCAGCGCAATCAGCAAACCACTGGCGGCAAAGGCAAATCCCAGCCAATACACGCGCTGCAAGTGGGATTCGATGAAAGCCTCAGGCGAGAGTATCGCAATTGTCCACTTGGAGCGGCTGATCGTCTCGCGCACGACGGAATATGACGCCTTCTCCGCCTTCACAGTGTGGCTGCCCGCAGCAACTTGTCCTTGCAGTTCCGGGGAAATGGGATGATTGGCGTAGATCAACTGCTCATTATCATCCAGGATAACGACGACTGCGCCCGCGCTCAAACGGATGCCTTTCATCATTTGATCCAGCAGCACCGTATCCGCATCCGCCATAATAATGCCGAGCGGACGACTGGAGTCCGGGTCCTTAATCAGTCGAGCAACAGAGAACACCTCGGCGCCCGCGAGATTCAAATAGTCCTGCTGATGAACGCCTGTGAAGGCAACGTTCCCATCGGCCTTGAGCGCCTTCTGATACCAATCCTGCCTGGCGAAAGGAAACCCTTTGACCACTTGGTCGGAGTAGCTGTTCGGCGGTGTAATATAAACAGAACCATCCATCGGCAGAAGAATGGTCCCCAGTATGTCCTTGCGCATATTGCGCAAATAATTCGGCAGCGTCTTATTCAGCATTTCTTCCGCTTCGTATTGCTCGAATGGGGTTAGCTGGTTCCACTGCTGTGACGTAGACTTCAATTTCAAGGCCCGCATGACCTCATTATTCAAATAGGGCGTTACCGTCATACGCTCCAAATCGTCCAGATACGTTTGAATATCGAACGTTAGCGCCGTCAAAGTCCCCTCCAGCAGAGAGGACTCCTGTTCTTTGATCAGATGAAGGTAATAGGAGGGCAGCTTAATCACAATACCGACAATCGGAATAACAATCGTGATGAAGAAAAGCAGCGATAAGCGCAGTCGAATGGATTGCCTGATGGTATCCCCTCCCAAAGTTATCCACAGCTAACCTTTGATCGCCCCCGACGCAAGCCCGGAAACGAAGTACCGCTGCAGAAATAAGTAGACGATCGTCATCGGAATCGCCCCCATGAACGACCCGGCAGCCACCCAGCCGACATTGCTCGTGTATTGCCCGAAGAATGTTGAAAGCGCTACCGTAATCGTTCGCATGTCTGGCTTTTGCAGGAAAAAGATCGAGAACTGGTAATCGTTCCACACAGCGACCCCGGACAAAATAATAACCGTAGCCGTCACCGGCTTGAGCAGCGGCAGGATCACGGTAAAAAATAGCTGAAACCGCCCTGCGCCATCAATCATCGCCGCCTCATCCAAATCCCTAGGAATCGTGCTGATGAAGCCCGTGTACAAGAAGATGGTCATCGGCAAGTTAAAGGTGATGAACAGCATAATGATTCCCCAATACTGATTCATCCCGCCAATATCTACCATAAACTTATACAACGGCACCAAAATAGTCAATGGGGGAACAATCAAGGCAGAGACGAATACCGCATACATCAATTTGTTCCACGTCGTCTGACGCCGGGCAAGCGGATAGGCCGCAATGGAGCCGATCACGACAATCAGGATGACCGAAATAAATGTTACGATAAAATTGCTGCGGAACGCATCCCCCAGATGCGCTTCCCGCCAGGCATCCCGGAAATTGTCGATGTAGAAGTAGCCCGGCATCATCCACTTGGAGCTGACATCATCGAACGCTTTGAGTGACGTTGTGACGAGAATATAGAAAGGCAGAATATGAATCAGGCAAATAACCAAGGAGAGAATCGTCAGCCACGGCTTCTTTTTCATCACGCATTGACCTCCCTTTTTCTCAGGAATAAGAGCGCAGAAATGCTCACGATGGAGATCATGATGAACATGAGAATCCCAATGGTCGCTGCATATCCCGCATCTTCACGCCCGAAATACAGCAAGTACATAATGGAAGATAGCGAAGCTGACGCATACCCCGGACCACTGTTGGTCAAGGCGACGATGACATCGAATAATTTCAGACCGCCAATCAGATTGAGCACCATACTTACAGTAAAAGCAGGCGCGATAAGCGGCCACGTAATATGAAGGAAACGTTTAAAAGCACTTGCTCCATCGATTGTTGCCGCCTCATAATAATCTTTGGGGATGGACTGCAGCCCCGCCAAATAAAGCACCATCGCAATACCCAAATACTGATACGTGTTGACGAAGGTAATAATCCAGACGTTGAGATTCGGATCTCCCAATAAGTTGGACGGCTGGTCATGGAACAAAAGGATGATGTCGTTGATCGCTCCGCCTTGATACTGGAAGAAGAAGTACCAAATATAGCCCATAATTAAGGAGCTTATAATGACCGGCAAATAAATGACCGTACGGACAAGTCCGCGGGTTCGAATGTTCATATTTAAGAATAACGCGTACAGCAGGCCGATGACATTCTGAAAAACGGCGCTGCCGATCCCATAAATCGCGGTGTTGCGAATGACCTTCAAAATTTCCGGATCCTTGAACATCCGTGTGTAGTTGTCGAAGCCGATCCATTTGTACCCCTGATTGTACCCATCCCAGTTCGTAAAGGAAATCTTGATCCCTTTGAAAAACGGATAAAAGATAAACACGATAAACAACAGCAGCGCCGGAATATAGAGCAAATTCAATAACGCGCCATTGCGAATCATCCGACCGATGAACGTCGATGATTTCCGCTCCTGCTTCGCCTGCGCCAGCGCAGTCCTTGCTTCCGCCATGTGAACACCATCCTCCTTCGTCGAATAGGAAGAAAAGGAGGGTGGCTGTCACCCTCCCCATCTTGCTATTACTGATTGCGCAGACGTAAATATTCGGATTTCATTTTGTCCGAGAATTGCTGTGGCGTTACGGTGCCTGCGAGCAAAGCTACGCCCGTTTTACACATAACGTCCCACATCCCGTTCGGCAGGTACACCCGATCAAAATACGGGAATACGCGAACACTCTCAAATTGTTTGTAGTAGTCCGAAAATTCATGTTTGGATTCGATGTTCTTCAAGCCGGCAGGCAGTTTGGTCGCATTGGCGATTTTGGACATATTCTCTGACTTCGCAAAGAAGGCAATCAGCTTCTTGGATTCTGCCAAATGCTTGCCGTCTTTCCAAGCGCCCATCGTGTACCGCTCGCCGCCAGAGAAGGATTGGCTGTCGCCAGCAACCATGGAGGTCAAAGGCGCGATGCCGATTTTGGCAGCTTTGTTGTATTTGTACACTTCATCTGCGAAGGAAGGGGCGCCGAAGACAAAAGCTACTTTCCCTTGCGCGAACAACTGCGGCATGTCGCTGTACTTGGCGGTCAGCACATCTTTGTTGATGTAGCCTTTTTTGTTCATGTCCTGCAGCTTCTGGGCGAGCGGAGTCCATTTATTCCAGTCGAATGTGCCGTCCAGCAAAGTTTTGGCATCATTCGCAGCCGGACTGATGTACATCGAGGTCGCATACAGATCGGAGAAGCCGCCGATCATCCCGTTATCCACACCGGACATGAAGAACGGTGTCACCGCATTGTTGCTTGAAGTTTTGATTTTCTCCGCAGCAGCCATTAGTTCATCGAACGTTTTGGGTGGTTGGATGCTGTATTTCTCCAGGATTTCGGCGTTGTAGGAAATGCCGTCTTTGGCTTCGCTCATGACCAGCGCTTCGACTTTGCCGTCTTTATCCGTCACAACGGGTTTGATCGTGTCTGTCATATTCTTAGCCCATGGCTCGTCGCGCAGATCGGCCAAATATTTGCCGTAGCGGATAATCGCCCAACCGTGGGTATCGAACACATCCGGCAAATCATTCGCCGCCATTTTAACCTTCAAAATGTTCTCATATTCCGCACCCGGAAATTGAAATTCAACAGCAATGTTCGGATTTTCCTTGGTAAAATCAGCCGCAATGCCTTTCATCATTTCTTGATTCGGCAGCTCCGTAATCGTGCTGTAAACAGTCAGCTTTAATTTATCCCCACTCGGTTTCGCATCAGGTGTGCTCGTCGTTGCTGCGGCTGTTGTCGGTGCGGTCGTGCCTGAATTCCCCTTGTTGTCTGTCGATGTCCCTGAACTCGGTCTGCTGGAACAACCCACAAGAATCATGGAAATCGTTAAGATCACAGCTACGACGCTCAAAAGTGTTCTTCTCATGTGTACGAATCCTCCCTTATCATGAATGGACCTGATGACACCGACTGTATCGATTTATACAGTTTGTATCACACCCTTATCATAACAGGAATGATTGCGCTTACAAGTGTACTAAATCTACGGTGCGAGCGCTATTTTTCATATGAGGAATATCGACAAATTAAATGAAAATGACACCTTCGCGTACCGGATTTTTGGTGAAAACGAGGCTTCCTGCGCCGATAAATGCAATCTTTGTCATCTGAAATTCCCTCCACTTCGAATTGTCGCTACCTGATACTGATGCCGCCATCCACCGTCAATTGCTGGCCCGTAATTTGATCCGCGAAGTCTGACATCATGAAGACCACCGCTGAGGCAATATCATTGCCCGTCTGCATGCGACCCATGGGCATCCGCTTAATCGCCTTCTCGAGCGTATCGCCATTTTCCCCACTCGCTGCTATCCGGGCCATTTCCCCATCCGAAGCTACCCACCCGGGATGAATGCAGTTCACTCTAACGCGATGTTTCGCTAATGTACTCGCCAAATTGCGCGTCAGCGTCACAACCCCGCCTTTGGAAATCGCATAGGCCAGCATATCTGACGCGCCCGTCGCCGCATGCAGCGAGCCAATATTGACGATGCTTCCTCCGCCTCTGCTGATCATTCCGGGAACCGCAGCTTGGCACATGAGATAGACACCCTTGAGGTTGATGCCTATGACACGATCCCACAACGCTTCATCCGTTTCAGACAAAGTAGCTCGCGGGAAAATGCCGGCATTATTCACCAACATATCCAGACCGCCGAATTCCTGCTCAGCATATGCCGCCAACTGCGCAACATCGTTTCCCTGCGACACGTCGCAGCGGAAGAATCTTGCGGCATAACCGTCCTGACGCCATCTGGCAGCTACCGCCTCCCCTTGCTCATCCACATCGGCGATGATCACGTTCGCGCCATAGCGAATGAATTGTGCGGCAATGTCAGCGCCAATGCCTTTGGCCGCTCCCGTCACAAGCGCGGTTTTGCCGGCAAAATTAAAACCAGCCGTATCCTTCATCGTGCAGCCTCCTCCCTCGCTAGAACGCTAGAATTCGTAAGCTCCTTCACTTGCTGCCTTCTCATAGGCCACTCGCGGAATTTGTGTCGCCAACTTCCCTCCGCTAATATCGATCATGGTCCCGGTGATATATCCGGCATAATCGGAGGCCAAGAAGCAGATCAAGTGAGCGACATCGTCCTTTTTGCCCCAGTGGCGGAACGTTAGAGTGTCCAAGAGACGCTGCTGCTGCGGTTCCTGCAAATCGGCGAAATGATTCATATCCGTCGGAATCATCCCCGGCGCGTAGCAATTGACGGCGATGTTCCACGGTCCCAGCTCGCCTGCCAGCACGCGGGTGAATTGTTCCACGCCTGCCTTCGAGGAAGCGTAAGCTGCACTGCCATAGCTCGGCACGATGGCCGCGAAGGAGGCTGCGTTCATGATGCGGCCTGATTGCTGCTTTTTCATCACAGGAGCTACAGCCTTGCACATCAGGAACGTCCCCTTGAGATTAATATCAAGGTTCAAATCCCAAATTTCTTCCGCCAGCACATCGATCGGAGCTCCGCTCGCTACCCCGGCGTTATTGACCAAAATGTCGATATGTCCGTAACGTTCCACGATCTGATCGATCACTTGTTGAATCTGCGTGGCGTCGCGAACATCACAGACGTATTGGCTGCCTTTCAAGCCTTTGGCTGTGAATTCTTTGCCCATGTCTGTGAGCAAGGCTTCATTGATGTCCGTAATTACCGTAATCACGCCTTCTTGCGCAAGCGTCAGGGCAATCTCCCTGCCAATCCCCCGACCTGCTCCTGTCACAATCGCCACTTTGCCCGCCAAATCAATGTTCACGTCGTCCGCCCCCCTCTCGCCTGCACCGCACCTTGCATATATGCCACGCTCGTCAGCAACTGCCGCTGTTCATAGGCTATAATCTCGTCTTCGGTTGCTCCTTGTTCAAAAGGGGTTCGCCAATCCCCCATCGATTTGGCATTCGTCTGCACAAAACGTAGAAGTCCCGCTAACTGTGCGGCTGAACGGACCGGATACTCCGGCCAATAATCGTCGCAAAGCACTCTGGTATGCCGAGCCTCCAAAGCGCCAAGCTCCATCGACATATTCACTTCCGGGCAATACGTTTCGAAAACTTGGAAAAGCGCGGGAAAATCAACGACCCCTTGACCTAACGGACAGCGAACCAGACGATATCCTTCCTCGCTTAGGTAGGCCCAATAATCTTTGAGGTGAACGTGCTTCAAGTGAGGGGCTATTTTTCTGGCAAAGTGGACAGGTTCCTCCGCGGTTGCCAGCGGATTGCCCGTATCGAGGGTGATGCCGAAGTTAGGGGAATCGATTTCTTCACAGAGCCACAAGAGCTCCTCCGAGGCCAGATCCTGATGATTTTCCACGGCTAGCGTCACGCCGGCTTTCGCTGCAGCTAGGGCTGCTTCGCCGAGGCCCGACAGAACTTCTTCCATGAATGCCGGCCAACGACCGGCCATCTTCCGTCGGTCGCCGCCGAAATCCGCGCCGCCTACTACCGTGCGCACTGTTGGCGCGCCCAACTGCACGGCCGCTTCCAGAGCCTGCGCTAGCGGCTTGGGAGCGTAGCTGCCGGAGGCGACGACGAGGTACTGCCCGCCTTCGCGCGCACGGCGAGCCAAGGCGGCGACGTCCTCGCCTTCGAGCAGCGAGAGCGGCAGCTCGATGCCCTGCAGGTTCAGCTGCGCAGCCTGTTCCAGAAGCTGCGATGCCGTGATGCGAGCGCGGCTCGACTGTGGATGTATGCCCATCATAAACGTAGTGCCGTAGACAGCAAGACCAAGTTTCATGATTGTTCACCCTTTTCCATGAGATATGGTGATATTCGGGGGAGTGCTCCAAATGTGCAATCGCGAGTCGATTTCGGTACGAATAAGAGTCTTTGTAGACTCTTATCTACACCAAAGTTGAGGATTTGAGGATAATAAGAGTCTTTGGAGGCTGTTATCTGACACCAATTGGAGAAAATTGCTGCAATCGGTGAAAATAAAAGTCCTTAAAGACTCCTATCTGCTCCGAAGTCGACGATTTAAAGCGAATAGAAGTCTTTGAGGACTTCTAAATCACGCAGAGGAAGCTGCACTTAATACTTACCTCGCCGTCCAGCCGCCATCAACAACCATCGAGGCTCCTGTCATGAAACTGGACGCGTCCGAAGCCATATAGATCACAGCACCGATAATTTCCTCCGGCCTCCCCCACCGGCCCAAAGCAATATTGTCCACGAAAAATCGATTCGCTTCCGGATTGTTCATCACGACGGTATTCAGCTCTGTCGCAATCGGGCCAGGGCATAGCGCGTTCACCGTTATGTTGAACGGAGCCCACTCCAAGGCCAGCACCTTGGTGAGCTGGATAAGCCCGCCTTTGCTCGAACAGTAGGCGCCTCTCTCCGGAAGCGCGATGCTGCCGAGCATAGAGGACATATTGATGACCCTTCCGTAGCGCTGACTTTTCATCGTCTTGGCAACGGCGCGCGCGCAGAGGAACGGAGCCTTCAAGTTCGTGTTCTGCACGAGGTCCCAGCTCGCCTCATCGTAATCCTCAATCGGCTTGCGCACATTCACTCCCGCATTATTGATTAGAATGTCGATGCGCCCAAACACCTCAACAGCAGAAGCAACCATCGCCTCCACTTGCTCGGCCACCGTTACATCAACAGCTAGCCCAAGCGTGCGACGACCTGTCGACTGGGCAATCGCTCCGGCCGCTGCTTCCGCCTTCTCCCTCTCGCGACTCGTCACAATCACACTGGCCCCAGCTTCCGCCAAAGCCTGCGCCATCACAAAGCCCAACCCCCGTGTCCCGCCAGTAATTAACGCAACACGGCCATCCAACTTAAAAAGCTCCAGACTCATCGCATGGATTCCTCCTTATCGTGGTCAAGCGTTAACAGAATCTTGGCGATTTTGCCGGGATTCTGAATGAGCGTTTCGAAGCAAGCTCCCCCTGTTGCAAGGGGTGCCAGCAGCGTCCACGGCGACAGGCTCACACGCCCTTCGCTGATCCACTGCAAGGCCGTTTCGAAGTCATCGGAATGGTAGGCAAACGCCCCTGTCAGCTGAATTTCGCTGCGGATTATCAGATTGATCGGCAAGCTGCTACTCTCCTCATGAAGTCCCGTGAACACGACCCGTCCGCCTGGCCTTACGGACTCCACACACATTTGCCGCGTTATCTCCATTCCGACAGCATCAACCGCAGCGTCGAACTTGCTTTCTCCATCTGAGCCGAGACTGTCCAAGCGCGTCGCCGTAATGGCCCCCAGCTCCTTGGCAATCTCCAAGCGCTGCTCATTGATATCGATCAGCACGATGTGCTGCAAGCCATACACTTTGGCTGCCTGCAGCGCCAAGAGTCCGATAGGCCCCGCTCCCATGATGAGCAGACGATCCGTTGGTAGCGGTTTCAACAACTTGCAAATATGCACCGCACAAGCAAAAGGCTCCGTAAATGCCCCTTCATCGAAGGTGACATGATCCCCCAAAGCGTAGACATTCCGCTCAGTGATGGCTACATATTCGGCGAAAGCCCCAGGGCGATGCGCGCCGATCAATTTGCGCTCCGCGCACAGCTGGGCAGCGCCTGTGGTGCAAGCCCGGCAGCGTCCGCAGGACACGAGCGGATTCGCCGTTACGCGATCTCCCCGCTCGAAACGGGAGCTCCCGCTGCCTACTTGCGCAATCACGCCGGCAAATTCATGTCCCATAATAAGCGGCGGCTTCCGCAGCGAATTATGTCCCAAATAGCCGCTTAACTCCGAACCGCAAATCCCCACGCGTTCTACCCGAATTAATACCTCATCTGCGCCAAGAGGGGGCACATCCACCTCTCGCATGGTCATGCTGCGGGGTCCTTCATACACCAAAGCCTTCATGGTTACGCGCCTCCACCGCTCAGGATACTTACTCGTTTTTCAAACGCTTCTCCCAACCTTGCTTAAACAAAGGAATCCAATGACCAGGATCATACGGGTGCTTCGCCATCTCTTCCAAATTCAAATCAATCCCCAACCCATGGCCTTCCGGCGGACGAAGATAGCCCTGCTCCACCTTGAGCGGCGGGATTAACAACTGCTCTTCCCACGGTTCATTAAATTCATCGAAAATTTCATGAAGGAAGAAATTCGGCGTCGCCATATTCAAATGTGCGCAGACGACGGAGCAGATCGGACCCTGCGCGCTGTGCGGAGCGGTAACCCCGTTGTGCGCATGCACCATGCCGCAAATCTGCTTGGAAGCCGAGATGCCGAGATACTGCGGCTCCAACTGAATGATATGAACCGCATCATGCCTTAGCAGCTCAGCGAATTGCTCGCGATTGTAGTAGTCCTCCCCGCAAGCAACAGGCACGGGACTGCGCTTCGCGACCTCGACCATCGAGGAGATGCGCTGCGGTGGCACCGGCGCCTCGAACCAAGTCGGCTGATAAGGCAGCATCGCATCGGCGAACTGCAAGGCGGTGTGCACGCTGAACCGATTGTGCCCCTCGATGAGAATGTCCACATCGGGCCCCACCGCCTCCCGCACGGCTGCGATAATTTCGAGCCCCGCCTGAAAGTCCTTTCTCTCCACGGTTCGCCAAGCGTTGCCGAATGGGTCGAACTTCAGCGCCGTGTAGCCTCTGGCGACGACCTCCTTCGCTTTATCGTGGAAGCTCTGCGGCTCGCGGGGCCCTCGGTACCAGCCGTTGGCGTAGCAGCGCAGCTTTTCGTGGCATTTGCCGCCCAGCAGCTTATAGAGCGGTTGCTCGGCTAATTTGCCGATAATGTCCCAGCAAGCGGTTTCAATTGCCGCTAAGGCAGAACCTTGAATCTGGCCCCCGTCCGAATACACATCGCGGGTCATTTTCAAAGCAATCGTCTCCACATCATGCACATCCATACCGATGTACAGATGCTTGAGTTCATGGATCGCAGCCTCCACCGTTTTGGCGAAACCATTCAAGGTCCCTTCCCCGATGCCATAAATACCTTCTTTGGTATGCAGCTTAACAAAAAGCCAGTTCTTCCAAGAGTTGCCGACGATGAATGTCTCTACATGTGAAATGATCATAGCGCTTCCTGCCCTTCTTCCTGTATTCTTCCCGTTTTGAAGCAGCAGCTCATGTACGATGTTCTTGATTATGCGGATGACTTCGCCAGGCCAATTCCACACCGATGCGGTAGGCATCCACTTGGCTCATGACAAGCCATTCCCTGCTTTAAAAGCATTCGGCGACACGTATACATACCTTTTTCCCCGCGCTAAAATCTGGCATTTCAGTTCTGGATATTTCTCATTCAGTTCATCCACAAAATGTCCCGGACGCTCTGTATTCCCCGCAAAGGTTTCATAATGCAGTGGAATCACCGTATCCACCTGCAGCTCCGCAGCCAGCTCCGCAGCCTCGCGATAATTCATATTGCCGACGATCCCCTGCTTCGTCCGAAAGTAATCCCGACCATTGATCGGCAGCATCGCCAGATCAATAGAGTGGCCGCGCAGCAGTTCCAGCAGCCCCGGATACACCAAGGTATCTCCAGCGTGATACAGCGTGACGCCATTCAGCTCGATGATGTAGCCTACATAGCGATGCTGCCCTTGCGCATTTGTTTCCAATTCTTCGTGAGCGGCCGGAATCGCATGAATCCTCAACTCAGAGTCAAATAAGGATAGCGGCTTATCTGTATCCGCATCTACAATGTTGGAGGCCTCACCTCCGAGACTCAAAAGCCGTTCTCGGCACGCTGCCGGAGCAATTGTTAGCGCTTTCTCATTCTGTTTTACGACTACGCGCAGCGTGCCGGGATCTAGATGATCTTCATGTTCATGCGTTATGAGGCATAGATCCGCATTCGTAATCGCTTCGGGTGTAATCGGAGGCTGATACATCCTCTTAACTCCTTGTTTCTCCAGGTCATCCGAGACGAACGGATCGATATACATCGTGATGCCTGCCCCTTTGATAATGACGCTCTCCTGCCCCAGGAACCAAATGCCAAGCGTCCCATATGGAACGCGGGTATTGTTTATTTCCTGAATGATCGAATGATCGTGCTGTTCCACCCAATTCCCTCCTGCGCTTGATAAATTTACTGCTTTCATTAGCATTGTATCAAATATAACGGCTGGGTATTTGCCCAAAGTAGAAAACATGTTGGACTTTTCCGATAGGCGGTTACTCGCGCGCCCTCCCCTAGATACTCTACAGCGTTCTCCCATCCATCTATTTAACTCCACCACCAGTAGCTATTTATTGATTGATCAATTACTTTCGGTGAAAAAATGATGATTATCTCTTTAACATCAAATCCGGCATATTCAGTGCCATGGACACATTACACAGCATGCCTCTTGCCAAAAATATCGCCGTCCGCTCTTCCGGATCTTCGATTCCTGCTTGTTGGAAAGATTCCAAAACCAACTGTTTCACATCGCTCATTCCCTGGGTCATTGCTGCCCGGATCGGTGTTTCCATAATCGTCTGTGCTTGCATCTGAAGCAAGATCTCATTCCGGTGAGATTCCATGATTTGTTCATAAGCACGAATGAAGCCCTCTTCTAGAAGCGCTGGCTCAACCGTATTCCTTACGATTTGAAAAGCCTGCAGAATTCGCTGCCAAGACAGTTCCAATGCGGCGACGAGCAAAGATTCTTTCGTAAAAAAACGGTACACATACGGCTGGGAAATTGCTGCACGTTCAGCAACTTGCGCAGTTGTCGCCCGATAGTAACCCAGCTCTGCGAAAACCTCAATAGCAGCGGAAATAATATCATTGCGTCGATCCACCGATGTTGTGCCTTTGACCATGACTCGTATCCTCCTTTCTAGCCTAATTATTGATTGACCAATCACTAACTCAAGTCCTCCGACGTTCATAAGAAAAACGGCTTCGCGGCCTTGAGAGATCAGCCTCTTCTTAGCGACAAAACCGAGAGAGGGAACTACAGTACCCTATTTAGGCAAAAGCAGGAGTGCGAGGGTCCTGGCGGAAATACAGGGTCTTATTTCGACGAAAAGCGCTGAATTTTCCTTCAAACAGCAAAATAGCGCCCTGTAGTTCCCTCAACCTGGCGATAAGGGCACTTTTTGCAGAAGCTTTGCAAAATATATGACATGATAAGGCATTGTGCTCCTTAGCGGCTGATTCACCTTTACGGAGCACATGCCGACTAGGAGGAAATTCAAAAAAATTTATAATAAGGTTTATATTT
>NZ_BMHE01000066.1 GCF_014640555.1 Paenibacillus marchantiophytorum
AAGCATCATACAGTTCATTAGATGCCCTTTGGGAGCGAAGACCTCCAAAGCAATGAAGACTGCGGTGGACGCCAATAAATAAGAGGTAAGCTTCGCTCACCCCAAAACATATAAATTCTTATATATGCAAAAAAACCGTTCCCCCTAACTAAGGGAAACGGTTTATACCCATCATTTAGATCTTCATAATGAAATCCTTCGTGAGCGAGAAGATATCTTCAATTCCCTTCAACACGATGTGGGGAACGAAGCCTAACGCAACACCAATCAGCGCACATAACCAGACGGTTATTCCGAGCGGAATGGATACTTTTACTTCAGCCGGCTCGTAGTCGCTGCGCATGAACATTTGGCGCACGATACCGAAATAGTAGTAAAAGGAGACGACGCTGGTCGCGATCATCAGAGCGCCGAGCCAGTATTGCTGGGTCTGCATAGTTCCCAAGATAATGTAGAGCTTCCCGAAGAAACCGCCCGACACGGGGATACCTGCTAAAGAAAGCACGATCAGTAGCATGGCAAAAGCAGTTAACGGAGCTCTGTAGTACAAGCCGCCGAAACCTTTGGATTCGGTATGGCCCTCGGCCTGCTCCATGATCATCAGTACGGCGAATGCGCCAATGTTCATAAACAAATACGCGATCAGATAGAAGATAAATTCAGAAAAGTTCGCGTAATGCGTACCTGAGAAATACGTTGCAATCGGAACAAGCAAGTATCCGGCATTAGCGATTCCTGAGTAGGCAAGCAACCTCTTCATATTCGTTTGCTTCAAGGCAATGAAGTTACCGGCTACCATCGCAATAGCGGCCATTACCGATAGGGCAAGGAATACATCCGATTGAATATGACTGCCTTCAAAATTGCTAAATCCGAACAATACATAGAAGACTCGGAACAAGATGGCAAAACCGGCAGCCTTGGAAACGACAGCCAAGAAAGCTGCTACTGGCGTCGGTGCCCCTTGATAAACATCCGGTGCCCAGCTGTGGAACGGGGCTGCTGCAATTTTGAAGCCGAACCCAGCCAGCAGCATGAAGAATGCTACATACAGCAGCGGCTCGTATGAAGCCACCAGCGTGGGAAGAGCAGCGCCAATTTGCGTCAAATTGCTGGAGCCCACCATTCCATAGAGGAATGACATGCCATATAAAATAATGGCCGAGGAAATCCCTCCCATGACGAGGTACTTAAAAGCTCCTTCGTTGGACTGTGTGTCTTTCTTCTTCATCGCTACGAGCAAATACGAAGTAATACTTAACAGCTCCAGACCTACATAAAGGGTAATCAGGTCTCCGGAGGACGACATAATCATTGCACCCAATGCCGCAGGCAGGTAGAAGTAATAATACTCCCCAACATGCGGAATTGCATCCTGTTTCACGAAGCCAAGGCTCATGAGGACAATCAATCCGGTCCCTGTTAAGGTAAATAATTTCAGCAGATTGGAGAAATCATCTACCCGATAGCTTTGATTCAGCAGCTCAAAGGGTTCAGCTGGATTTAGTTGAAGGATGACGAATACGGCAGAAACCGCTATGCCAACCAAGGTTAACCAGCCAATAATGGAGCGATTTACCTTGTTCGGCAGAATTAAATCCAAGAGAGATAGGATGATCGCGGTAGCAACCAGCGAAAGCTCAGGGAGCAGATGCACTAAATCGTTGGCATGAAGTCGAAGCTGTTCCACTGGTCTAACCTCCTATCTTCCCGGCTACGCTTTGGATCAATTGATCAAAGCTGCCTATCGTTTGCTGGAGCGGCTGGCTCAGCACGCTTGGATATACCCCGAGCAAGAGGATGAACGCTACCAGGGCAATCATCGGCACCGCCTCGATTAACCGGGCATCGCGCATGCCTTGCAGCTGCAAGTTCGGCTGTTTCGGCCCGAACGTAATGTTCAAGACCCCGCGCAGCACATACACCGCGGTGAAAATGATCCCCAGTGTACCGATAATGGCGTACACGCGGTGCGTTTCGAAGAGTCCGAGAAACGCGAGGAACTCACTGATGAAGCCGGATAAGCCCGGCAATCCGAGCGAGGCCATGCCCGCAATCAACAGGATGCCGCTGATGAAGGGCAGGTTGCTGGCGAGACCGCCCAAGCGATCGAGCTCCGTGGTTTCCGTACGCTCGTAGATGCTGCCTACGAGCAGGAACATCAAGGCCGAAATCAGGCCGTGAGAGATCAGTTGGAAGACGGCGCCCTGCAAGCCGGATACATTGAATGCGGCAAGACCAAGCAGGACGATGCCCATATGGCTGATACTCGAGTAGGCCAATACGAGTTTGAAGTCCTTCTGAACCATCGCGAGAATGGCTCCGTACACGATGTTAATAACGCCAAGGAGCGCGAGCATCCAGGCCCATTGTTTGGCCTCTGCCGGGAAGAACATAATCCCGAATCGGATGAGGCCGTACGCGCCCATTTTGAGCAAAATGCCCGAGTGAATCATAACAACAGAAGGCGGAGCCTCTGTATGTACTTTGAGCATCCACGTATGGAACGGGAAGATCGGCAGTTTGATGCCGAAGGCAACCAGCAGCATGATGAATACGGTCCACTTCATCGTCTGACTCAGGAAGAATGGCGTACCTTCTTGATTGACATAAGCAGCAGGGTCCTGCAGCAGATTGCGGGCAATGTTATGAATATCGCCGCTGTAGTAAATGATGCCTTCTGTCTGTGTAGGCATTTGATTGAATCCAGCTGTGCTGACGAGAATTAGGAAAGCAATCAGCATAATGGCTGAACCTAATCCGTTGTACAGGAGGAAGCGATTCGCGGCCTGTTCCCGATTCATGTAACCCCATATTCCGATTAAGAAGAACATCGGCACCAGCGTCACTTCGAAGAAGAGGAAGAACAAGAACAGATCTTGTGACATGAACACGCCGAACATACCTGTCTCAAGCAGCAGGAAGAGAATATAGAACGTTTTCCAACGTTTTTTGATATACACCGAAGCCAGTGCCGCCATGGAGGAGACAAAAGCTGTCAGAAAGACAAGCGGCAGCGAGATCCCATCAACCGCCAGTGAATACTTGAATTCGAAGAAATAGGAAGTAATTTGCTCACTTAACCCCTCATGGTTGAGCGGAACTTTGATCCAGCTAAGCTGTTCTTTGTACTGCAGCGGATCTCCTTGATAATTGTAATCAACATACAGCCATGCCGCCAAGATCAACGGGATCAAGGTAGTGACAATACCGATCGTTTTAATCAAGCGGCCCCGGTCGCCACGAATGAAGAGCAGGACCAGAACACCCAGCAAAGGAGAAAAGGCAATCAAGCTTAAGATAGGTAGACTAGCCAGCATGGATGAACCTCCTTCCTGCAATGGCGAGTGCCAGAATCAGCATTCCCAGAATCATGATGACCCCGTAGGTCTGCAATTGACCATTTTGGAGGCGGGAGCCGAGACGACCCAGACTGACCACAGTAAAGGCGACTAAACGCACGATACCATCAATGATGTACACGTCAATCAATTCGAGAATCCATCCTAAACCGCGAAGCGGCTTAACGAGGATACCCTGATAGATTTCATCAATAAAATATTTGCGATTGAGCAAAGTGTAAAGCCAAGGCAATCTACTGGAAACCACATCGCGCGGAATGGTGCGTTTCAGATAGATGAGGTAGCCAAGTCCAATCCCTAACAGACCTGCCAGCGTGGATAAAATAATGACGGTCCAGTTCGCTTTCTCATCATGCGCCTGACCTGTCAGCCAGTGTCCGAGCCATTCGTTGAACGGCGTGTTCACGAAGCCTGCTACGACAGCCAGCACCGCCAGAATGATCAGCGGAGTCGTCATCGATGCTGGAGATTCATGCGGCTCATGCGCGGCATGCGCTTCGTGTCCATGATCGTCGTGCTCATCAGCAACTTTGGCTTTCCCTCTTGGGGAGCCAAGGAAGACGAGGAAGAACAGACGCGACATGTAGAACGCTGTGAAGAAGGCTGCAATGACACCAACCCAGAACAGAAGCTGATTATGCTCGTAAGCCTCGGTTAAAATCATATCCTTCGACCAGAACCCGGCGAACGGGAAAATTCCCGAAAGGGCTAACGTTCCGATAGCGAACGTCCATGTCGTGATTTTCATTTTGCGGGATAATCCGCCCATTTCGTTAATGTCCTGCGTATGTACGGCGTGAATGACGCTGCCTGCCCCCAAGAAGAGCAGTGCTTTGAAGAAGGCATGCGTGAAGAGATGGAACATACCGGAAGTGTAAGAGACCCCGATGCCCAGCGCCATCATCATGTAGCCCAGCTGACTCACTGTGGAGTAGGCAAGAATGCGTTTGATATCATTCTGCGCAATCCCGATCGTCGCAGCGAATATTGCGGTGAAGCCACCCACATAAGCAACGACCATCAAAGCATCCGGAGATGCATGGAAAATATCGAAGGTGCGGGCTACGAGGTAGACCCCTGCGGCAACCATCGTTGCTGCATGGATGAGCGCACTGATCGGAGTTGGCCCCTCCATCGCATCAGGCAACCAGGTGTGCAGCGGAAATTGACCGGATTTGCCCATTGCTCCGATGAAAATCATGATCGCAATCCATGTGATGATGGTCGGATCAATTTTGCCGGAAGTAAAGGCATTATGGATGGATGTGAAATCAAGCGCGTGCCCTGGCATGTACCAGAACAACAGCAGAATACCGATGAACAAGCCCACGTCCCCGATCCGGGTCACGATGAAAGCCTTTTTCGCTGCTGCCTTCGCTTCCGGTTTGAAGTACCAGAATCCTACGAGCAAGAAGGAACAAACCCCAACAAGCTCCCAGAAAATATAGAGTTGCAACATATTTGCAGAAATAACAAGGCCTAGCATGGAGAAGGAGAACAAGGCGATGTACCCAAAAAATACGTGAATTCGCTCGTCGCCTTTCATATAGCCTTTGGAATAAATATTCACAAGCAGGGAAACCAATGTGACAATCACGAGCATCAAGGAGTTCAGATTGTTAACTTCAAACCCCATTTTCAGTGTGAAATCGCCTACTTGCAGCCATTGCAATTTATCCCACGTATAGTCCTCCACATTGCCGCCAACACGTTCGACGAATATCAAAACGGCAATGATAAATGAGGCTAGCATGGCGAAAATACTAATGTAAATGCCCAAATCTTTGAGTTGACGTCCCATAGCCGTAAGCGCTAGAAAAGCAATCAGCGGAAACAACGGAATGAGCCAGGCGTACTGTGAATAGTCCGATACCATATCCTTGTTAGCCTCCTAGCGCTTCATAGAATCCAAATCCGTTACATCTACTGTCCCTTTGTTGCGATAAATCGTAATCAGAATGGCAATCCCGACTGCTGCTTCAGCAGCTGCGATCGTAATGTTGAACAGCGAGAAAATCTGACCTGTCAGCGCCGGATGATCACCCAATTTGGAAAAGGCAATTAGATTCAAGTTCACCGCATTGAGCATCAGCTCGATGGAGAGCAGAACAATGACCCCGTTCTTTTTGGATAGAGCGCCGTACAAACCAATACAGAACAGGATAGCAGCTAATGTGAGATAGGGCGTAATAATTGAACCCACGGCTAATCCTCCTCTCTTTTCGCAACTACGATGGCACCAATGAAAGCTACCGTCAGCAGCACGGACATAATTTCAAAAGGAATGACGTGCTCATTATAAAGCAGCTTCCCAATTTCTAGCGTGTTGTCCTTGCCAGCATCCAATGTGCCTGAAGAAACGAAGGTCGTTTTTTGGATCGCATAAAATAAGACTCCGAACAAGGAGATCGCGCCGATAATCGCTAAACCTTCATGCCAAGGACGCCTTGGCTCCTCTTCAGCACCTCTGTGCTTGGTCATCATAATGCCGAAAATCATGAGAATGGAGATCGCGCCGGCATAGATTAATATTTGAACAAAAGCTAAGAATTCCGCTTCCAAGATGATATATAGTCCCGCTAGACTAATGAACGTCAGGGCTACAGCAATAACCATATGCACAACCTTGGTGAAGGAAATCATGAAGATCGCCCCGCCGATTGCCAGCAAAGCGAAGATGAAGAACGCCCAACTAGAACCGCTGGATAAGAAATCGCCTATTCCGTTAAACATCTTTCTTGGCCCCCCCTTTTGGCATGGCCGAGTTGTTCTCCTGGCGAATATTTTGCGTGTTCTCACTTAACCACTGCATATTTTTGAACAAATCGTCGCGACTATAGGAGCTCAGTTCAAAATTGTTCGTCATCACGATTGCTTCTGTCGGACAAACCTCTGTGCAGAGATCGCACAAAATGCAAATTTCAAAATTGATATCATACGTATCGATAACCTTCCCCTTCTTCTCGGGGTCGGGATTCGCTTTCCCTGTCAGTGTAATACACTCCGTCGGGCAAACACGCGCGCATTGATTGCAGACAATGCATTTCTCCGGATCAAAATGTTGAATACCGCGAAAGCGGTCCGGCATTTTCATCGGAACGTCAGGGTATGCGTACGTGATCTTTTTTTGCGTCATGCTTTTGAACGTTACGCCTAAACCTTTCATTATGCCCTTCATTCGATTCCCTCCATTTACTTGGTAATGGTCATAATGATCGCCGTTATCAGCATATTAGCGAGTGCTAATGGCAACAAAACCTTCCAGCCGAATCCCATCAATTGATCGACTCGCACACGTGGCAGCGTAGCCCGCAACCAGAACAAGAAGAAGACAATGAAGGAGAATTTCAGCAGAAACCAGATAATTCCCGGAATGAAATCAAGGAATGGAAACGGCGCATGCCATCCACCCAGAAAGATTAAGCTGGTCAAAGACGCAATAACGAAGACATAGACGTACTCGGAAAGCATGAAAAAGGCAAAGCGGAAACCGCTGTATTCCACGTGGTAACCGGCAACTAACTCGGACTCAGCTTCCGGCAAGTCAAAAGGAGTACGGTTCAACTCCGACACACCCGCAATCGCAAAGATGATAAAGCCGAGAATCTGAGGAATGAAATTCCAGTGCCAGAAACCGCCTGTTTGATGATCAACAATCGTATGCAGATTCAAACTGCCCGTCATCATGATTACGCCAATAACGGAAATAACGAGCGGAACTTCGTAACTAATCATCTGCGCCGCGGACCGCATGCCGCCGAGCAGCGCGTATTTATTATTGGAGGCCCAACCGCCGAGAATGATACCAATCGTGGATATTCCGGTAAGAGCCACATAATAGAGCAGACCCACATTCAAATTCGCATTAAACATCCGATCCGAGAACGGGATCGTCGCAATAATGGTGAACGAAGGAATGAAGGTGATGATCGGAGCCAGAATGAACAGCTCGCGCTCCGCCTTCTTAGGAATCGTGTCCTCTTTGATCAAAAGCTTGAACACGTCCGCGACACTTTGAAGGAGCCCAAAAGGACCTGTACGGTTCGGTCCGATGCGCAACTGCATCCAGCCGATAACCTTGCGCTCGAAGTAGATCGCGTAAGTAACGAAGCCCAGAACGAGCATCAGCATGACGATGCCCCAGAAGAGGAAGACGAAGAAGTTCGTCCATGTCAGACTCTCTTCTAATAAATTGACCATTAGGCATCCACCTCCCCAACGACAATATCGATGCCGCCCAGAATCGTAATCAGGTTGGTCATCGTTTCACCCACGAGCAGCTTGGGCAATATTTGCAGATTCACGAAAGAGGGTCTGCGGAATTTCAGACGGAATGGCTCTTGCTTGCCGCGAGAAATAATATAGCAGCCGATTTCTCCGCGAGGAGACTCGATAGCCGAATAGATTTCCCCTTCTGGCGGGCGAATGACTCTAGGGACTTTCCCCATGGTCTCACCCTGCTCAGGGAACTGATCCACTGCCTGTTCCAAAATACGCAGCGATTGCTTCACTTCTTCCATGCGCACCAAATAACGATCATAGCAATCACCGCCGCTGCGAACAGGCACATCGAACTGAAAGCGGCTGTACAGGCTGTACGGCTGCGTTTTGCGAATATCCCAGTCTATGCCGGTACATCGCAAGTTCGCGCCGCTAAGGCCATACGCAATGGCTGTATCCGCGTCATACTTGCCTACGCCCTTGATCCGCGAGAGGAAAATTTCATTTCCCGTTACAAGGGTGTGATATTCTTCTAATTTTCCGTACATATACGGAATGAATTTTCGGACCTTTTCGATCCAGCCGTCCGGAGCATCCCACTTCACTCCGCCTACACGCATGTAGTTGTAAGTCAGACGGGCACCGCAAAGTTCGTTAAACAGATCAATAATGATCTCACGATCACGGAAAGCGTAAAGGAATGGACTCATGGCTCCAATATCGAGCAGGTAGGTTCCCCACCAAACCAAGTGCGATGCTACACGCTGGAGCTCCATGACAATGAGGCGAAGGAACTCTGCGCGCTCCGGTACCTCAAGCTGCATCATTTTCTCTACGGCATTCACCAGCACATAGTTGGTGGTCATGGCCGAAACATAGTCCATACGGTCTGTGTATGGAATGATTTGTGTGTAGCTAAGATTCTCTGCAAGCTTCTCAGTTCCTCTATGTAGATAGCCCATAACGGGTATAGCTTCTTTGATAACTTCTCCATCCAGCTTCACAATCACGCGGAATACCCCGTGCGTACTGGGATGCTGAGGACCAACATTTAACAGGAGCTCTTCTGTCCGTAACAAATGCTACACCTCCGGGTCGAGCGGTTCGTAATCTTTACGTAGCGGATGGCCGACCCAATCGTCAGGCATCATGATGCGTACTAAATTCGGATGGCCTGGGAAATCAATCCCAAACAGATCATATACTTCCCGCTCATTCCAATCCGCGGTTGGCCATACCGGCGCAACCGACGGAATGCTCGGCTGTTCGCGATCTGTCTTTACTTTCACACAGTATTCTTTCTTGTGTGTGAGTGAAAGCAGATGATACGCCACCTCTAGATGCGTCTCTTGGTCAACGCCGGAGAGATTGCGCAAGTAATCGCAGCGCAGCTCTTCGTGATCCCTCAGCGTCAGCGCGGCCTGCGGCCAGCGTGAGCTGTGAATGACCACGTAAGGACGATGCGCGTCCCTTTCGTTGATGAAGGCATCGACGACGGCGTCTTCGCCAACGTCGGCTTTCAAGATCTCAACCAGACGGTCCAGCAGCGGCTGGTTCGGCGAAGGCACTTTCGGCGCGTCAGGCTCCGCCGATTCGGTCTTCGCGCGCGCGCTAGCTCGCGCGGCGCGGGCTTCTGCGGCGGCCTGGGCTTTGGCCGCCTTCTCGTCATCTGCGGCCGCAGGCGCAGATGGGTCTGCTGCCGACGCGGGCTCGCCCGTCGGCTCAGCGGCCGCGCGCGCAGCTAGCCGGGCGGCACGGGCTGCGGCGCGCTCAGCCGCAGCGTCGCTCTTCGCGGCGTCCGGCGCTGGCTCCGCCGCGACCGGCGTTTCGCTTGCAGCAGGCGCTTGCTTATCCGCCGCTTGATCCTCGCCGCTCGCTGCCTCAGCAGCCTCAGCAGCAGGCTCACCTGTTGTTTCCGGCGCAGGCTCGCTTGTTTCTTTTACTTCCTCAGCAGGAGCCTGATCGACCGTCTGCTCAACCTTTCCCTCCGGCTTCTTCTCTTCGCTCATCGGTTGGTCACCTGCTTCCCGGTCTTCGCTTCATAGCGAATTTTCTCCTGAAGCTTGTTAATTCCATAAATCAACGCAGCCGGATTTGGCGGGCAACCTGGAATGTACACATCAACGGGAACGATTTGATCGACACCTTTTACCACGGAATAGGACTTGATATAAGGCCCACCCGCTGTCGCGCAAGAGCCCATGGCGATTACCCATTTCGGTTCCGGCATTTGTTCATAAAGACGGCGCAGCAAAGGAGCCATTTTCTTCGTAACAGTCCCCGCCACAATCATGACATCCGATTGCCTGGGAGACGTACGGAAGATGACTCCGAAACGATCCAAATCATAGTGAGATCCACCCGTACCCATCATTTCGATCGCGCAACAAGCCAATCCAAACGTTAATGGCCAAAGTGAATTACTGCGAGCCCAAGCTTTCACTTGCTCCAGTGTAGTCATAAAGACATTGCGATTTAACTCTTCCCGTTCCTCGGGCGATATCGACTCTAGACTGAAGTCCATTGCAGCACCTTCTTCTTCCAAGCGTATATTAATCCTATGGCAAGCAAGGCTACAAAAATACACATTTCCACTAATGCGAAAAGTCCAAGCTGATTAAAAGCGACAGCCCACGGATACAAAAATACGGTCTCCACATCAAAGATGACAAACATCAACGCAAACAAATAATAGCGAATATTAAACCGGATTTGGCCCTCACCTACAGGCTCGTTTCCACTCTCATACGTCGTGTACTTCTCTTCGACGGGTTTACTCGGTCTTAACCATTTGCCTGCCGTCAGCGCCACTATGGGAAGGATGATCCCTAACCCTAGAAATACCGCTACGATTACATAGTTATTTGTATACATCATTTGAATGTAACCGCCTCCATTCTTTTTTGCTTCACTAACACGTACTATTTCATTTGGAAATATTCACCTTAAACATTATATCAAAAAGCCTTTTGGGCGTCGATGGCTAATTCCAAACGTCACAATTCAGGCTTAGTGTGTAGAATTCCCAAATCTATCCTAAATTACTCAGACCTCTGAAACAATTGATTAGTTAGTTGTTGAGATGGGTAATACTATGCAGTGGAAAATGGAGGCTTATCTCTATTCTCCCTGAATTTATATGAGAGAGGATGATATCACATGAAAACAGCTACTGATCTACATCGCACTAATGAAAAAGTGGAGGAAACGGGGACATACATTTGCGCTGCCGGCAAAGCTCTTCAACTATCACACGGGGATGTATTTCCGTATTGTCCGGTTTCGGGCAATGAAACGACATGGCGGCATGCGAATCATCAGCATCAAACGGGCGACAAAGTAACGGAGGCAGGCCAGTACCAAGATGCAGACGGACAAACCATAGATCTACAAATTGGCGAGACATTCCCTTCCTGTCCAAAAACAGGACAACCTACGGCTTGGCATCACGCATCAAAATAGGTTTACTCCTTATTAAGAGGGGCTGAGCGGGGCTGTTCGTAAGGTCGAAAGACCTTGCGGGCAGCCCTTTCTCATTTTCAAGTAAGAGTCTCTAGAAGCTCCTATTGACACAAAAAGTAGCTATTTTCGAGGAATAGAAGCCCTTGGAGACTCTTATCGAAAGCATCACTAGCCAAAACCCCTCCACACTAAACAATTAAGAGTCCCCAGAAGCTCTAATCCGCACAAAAAGTGGCCATTTTCGAGGAATAGAAGCCTTTAGAGACTCTTATCGTCAGCAAAACTGCCGCGCTCCAAGGATCTGAAACAAAAAAAGCGAAGGAACCAAAGTTCCCCCGCTTTTCGACAAACATCTATTTATTTCCCGGACACGCTGATACGGTTCACTGCTCTTTGCAAAGCAGATTCCGCACGTTTGAAGTCAACGTTATCTTGCTTCGTTTCAGCAAGGCGTTTCTCCGCACGCTCTTTCGCAGCTTTCGCGCGATCGATATCAATTTGTTCTGGTAGCTCGGCGCTTTCCGCCAATATAACCACCTTATCCTTGCGCACTTCCATGAAACCGCCGTTAACCGCGATGATTTCGTCTTTAGAGCCCTGTTTCTTCACAGTAATCGGCGCAATTTTCAATGGAGTGACCAGTGGAATGTGATTCGGCAGAATTCCAAGCTCCCCTTCGACACCCTTCACGCTAATCATGTTCACTTGTTCAGCGTACACTTTGCGCTCCGGGGTAACAATTTCCAGTAGGAATGTACTCACTTGGATTCTCCTCCCTTAGAGTTTTGCTAGGCAAAACTGGCTTCGTAAGCATTACTGCGTTGGCGTTAAGCCAAACTTACAGTGTTTTTGCTTTCTCGATAGCGTCCTCGATCGTTCCCACGTTGTGGAAAGCCACTTCAGGAAGGTTGTCGTGCTTACCTTCAAGGATTTCTTTGAAGCTGCGCACAGTTTCTTTCAATGGTACATAAAGACCTGGGAAACCGTTGAACGGCTCAGCAACGTGAAGCGGCTGAGACAAGAACAGACGGAGACGACGCGCACGGTGTACAGTCAATTTATCCTCATCGGACAACTCATCCATACCCAAGATCGCGATAATATCCAGAAGCTCTTTGTAACGTTGAAGAATTTGTTTAACGCCTTGTGCTGTTCTATAGTGATCTTCGCCAAGTGTTTCTGGCGTCAAGATACGGGAAGAAGAAGCAAGTGGATCTACCGCAGGGAAAATACCTGCTGCTGCAATACTACGCTCCAAGTTCGTTGTTGCGTCCAAGTGAGCGAAAGCCGTTGCTGGAGCCGGATCCGTGTAGTCATCGGCAGGAACATAAATCGCTTGAATGGAAGTAACGGAACCTTTTTTCGTGGACGTAATACGCTCTTGCAGTTGACCCATCTCTGTTGCCAGAGTCGGTTGGTAACCTACTGCTGATGGCATACGACCCAGCAATGCGGAAACCTCAGAACCTGCTTGTGTAAAGCGGAAGATGTTATCGATGAAAAGAAGAACGTCTTTGCCTTCTTCATCACGGAAATACTCAGCCATTGTCAAACCGGACAAAGCTACGCGAAGACGCGCGCCTGGAGGCTCGTTCATTTGACCGAATACCATCGCTGTTTTTGCGATAACGCCGGAGTCTTTCATCTCGTGGTAAAGGTCATTACCTTCACGAGTACGCTCACCAACGCCTGCGAAAACGGAGATACCGCCATGCTCTTGTGCAATGTTGTGGATCAACTCTTGCATGGTTACGGTTTTACCTACACCCGCGCCGCCGAAGAGACCGATTTTACCACCCTTAACATAAGGAGCCATAAGGTCAATAACTTTAATTCCTGTTTCAAGAATCTCTGCTTTTGTCGACAAGTTGTCGAAAGCTGGAGCTTCTTTGTGAATGCCGCTTGTAAATGTACGGTCTACGCCTTCGATACCATCGATTGGCTCTCCCAATACGTTAAACACACGACCTAATGTTGCTGCTCCAACCGGAACGGTAATAGCAGCTTTTGTATCTTCAGCTACGGCTCCACGCACAAGTCCGTCAGTTGAGGACATTGCGATACAACGAACCAGGTTGTCACCAAGGTGAACAGCTGCTTCGACTGTCATTGTGGATAGTACGCCATTATCATTTCTTTCGATCTTGATTGCATTCAAAATTTCAGGGAGTTGTCCGCGTTCGAACTCAATGTCGACGACAGGCCCTGTAATTGTTACAACGCGCCCTTTGCTCATGGTTTCCCTCCTAAAAAAAGCTGTGCCTCCGTAGAGGCTTTAATATCATGCGTTCGCGTTCGCTCCGGCAACGATCTCCGATATTTCCTGGGTAATCGAGGCTTGACGCGCACGGTTATAAGCTAATGTGTAGCCGCTGATCATTTTCGTTGCATTCTTCGTAGCGGAATTCATCGCGGTCATTCTCGCACCGAACTCACTTGCTTTACCTTCCAATACAGCACTGTAAATAAGCGTTTCAGCATATTTAGGCAGCAATACTTCCAGTACGCCTTCTGGTGACGGCTCATACTCATAACTAGCAGCAGCCACGCCAGAAACTTCTTCCATCGGAAGCAGGCGAATCATGGTTGGAACTTGGGTAATCGCATTTTTGAATTGGTTGTATACCAAGAACAACTGGTCATAGGTACCGTTCTCGAAGTTCTTCACTGCTGCAGTAGCTACAGGTTTAATATCCGCGAATTTCGGTGAATCCGGAACCCCTGTCACTTCTTCTACAACTGGCATATTGCGTTTGCGGAAGAAATTACTACCTTTACGTCCGATTACAAAAATCGAATATTCAGCTGTCGATTTATGGTTTTCACGAATCTCGGTCATGACCTTCCGCAACACGTTAGCGTTGTAGCCTCCAGCCAATCCACGATCCGAGGTGATTACTAAATAGCCCGTCTTCTTCACTTCGCGTGACTGTAACATCGGGTGTTTGATCCCTTTGCTTCCAGCTGCAATGCTTTGAACGACTTCTTTCAACTTATCGGAGTAAGGACGTGCTGCTTCCGCAGAACGTTGTGCTCGTCTCAAATTCGCTGCAGAGACCATTTCCATCGCTCTCGTAATTTGTTTCGTGTTTTGTGTGGACTTGATTTGGCGCTTAATCTCGCGCATTCCTTTTGCCATACCTGCTCACCTCTCTTTTGAGGCTTAGAAAAGCCTTCATTCGAAGACCTGAACTCAGGCGATCAGCCTGCCCAGGATTAACACGATAGGTAGAGCTCCACTTCAACGTGAAGCTCTGTCATCATGATTTATACAGAAGCTGCGAAGCTCTTTTTGAATTGAACAATTGCTTCTACTAGCGCTTTATCGTTATCCGGAGTGATGTCCTTCGTATCACGAATGCTGTGTAGAATTTCTGGACGATTCGATTCCAAGAAAGCCAAGAATTGACCTTCAAAACGCGTTACGTCTTGAACAGGAAGATCATCCACGTGCCCTTTAACAACCGTGTAAAGGGAAGCAACTTGCTTTTCCAAAGACATCGGTTGGTGAACACCTTGTTTCAAAATTTCAAGCGTACGAACACCACGGTCCAAACGCGATTGAGTAGCTTTATCCAAGTCAGATCCGAATGCAGCGAATGCAGCAAGCTCACGATATTGTGCCAAGTCAACACGAAGTGTACCGGCAACTTTTTTCATCGCTTTCGTTTGTGCAGAGCCCCCTACACGGGATACAGAGTTACCAACGTTAACCGCTGGACGCTGACCTGAGTAGAACAAGTCGGATTCTAAGAAGATTTGTCCGTCCGTAATCGAAATTACGTTCGTAGGAATGTAGGCCGAGATATCGCCTGCTTGTGTTTCAATGAAAGGAAGTGCCGTCATGGAACCGCCACCCAGCTCATCATTCAATTTCGCAGCACGCTCTAGAAGACGGGAGTGCAAGTAGAAAACATCCCCTGGATAAGCTTCACGACCCGGTGGACGACGAAGCAAGAGGGACAACTCACGGTAAGCAGCCGCTTGTTTGGACAAGTCATCATAGACGATCAACACGTGCTCGCCTTTGTACATGAAGTACTCACCCATTGCGCAACCTGCGTATGGAGCCAACCAAAGCATTGGTGAAGGCTCGGAAGCAGAAGCTGTTACTACGATTGTGTAATCCAAAGCGCCAGCGTGACGAAGTGTTTCAACAACGCCTACAACCGTGGATTGTTTTTGACCAATTGCAACGTAGATACATTTAACACCGTTGCCTTTTTGGTTGATGATCGCATCGATTGCGATCGCTGTTTTACCTGTTTGACGGTCACCGATGAGCAACTCACGTTGTCCACGGCCAACCGGTACCATCGCGTCAATCGCTTTGATCCCTGTTTGCATTGGCTCATGTACCGATTTACGGGCCATAACGCCTGGTGCTGGGGATTCGATTGGACGGAATCCAGTTGTTTCGATTGGTCCTCTGCCATCGACAGGTTGACCCAGTGGGTTAACTACACGGCCGAGAAGCGCGTCGCCTACTGGGATTTCCATGATGCGGCCCGTACGTTTTACTTGGTCGCCTTCACGAATATCTTTGTAAGGTCCGAGAATAACGATACCTACGTTGCTTTCTTCCAGGTTAAACGCGTAGCCCAGAACGCCACTTGGAAACTCAAGCAGCTCGCCTGCCATTACGCTTTCCAAGCCGTGAGCACGAGCGATACCATCACCAACTTGAATGACTGTACCTACATCAACCACTTGGATATCGGAATTATAGTTTGCAATCTGTTGTTTAATCAATGAGCTGATTTCTTCAGGTTTGATACTCAACGAACTTCACCCCTATTCTTACAGTGCTTGTGTTAAACTAACGCTTTGGCCAAACGATCCAACTTGCCTGCCAAGCTTCCATCATATAAACGATCACCGATACGCACTTGAACGCCACCGAGCAATTTCGGCTCGACTTCATTCGAAACGCGAATCGTTTTACCTGTTACTTTGCTAAAATGTGAAGCAATCTCAGCTTGTTGAGCATCCGTTAACGCAATAGCGGAGTAAACAACAGCACTCGCTTGTCCTAGTGCTTCATTGGCTACCTTAACGTAGTCGTTAAGTAAAGCTGAAAGAATCGATTGTCTTCCTTTATCAATCAAGACCAGCAGCGTGTTCCACACCGGTTCGGAAACTTTGCCTTCGAAAATCTGCTTCAGCAGGTCCGTTTTCGCGGAAGTCCCGATGTTCGGATGGTTCAGGAACTTCTGCAAGTCTGCATTATCCCTAATCGCACTAGCTACAGATTTTAGCTCTTCTTCAACTTGGGAAATGATACCTTGTTCCTTCGCTACTTCGAATAGAGCTTTGGCATAACGCTTCGCTACGACGATGTCACTCATACGTTGCCTCCTACCTCTTTGAGGTAATGCTCAACCAGTTCTTCTTGTGACTTTTCATCGATTTGTTTCTCAATAATTTTGGATGCGATCAGAACGGACATCGCGCCAACTTGGCTGCGAAGAGCGGCAACCGCTTTGTTCTTCTCATTTTCGATATCCTTCAGTGCTTCGTCTTTCAGACGGTTAGCTTCTGCGCTAGCAGCATGAATAATATCATCAGCTTGTTTGGAACCAGTATGCTTCGCTTGCTCAATGATATCGTAAGCTTCCTTACGAGTTTGTTGCAGCGCTTGCTTTTGTTCCTCTAACAGTTGATCAGCTTGCTTGCGGCTCGCTTCAGCTGTTTGAATTTGATCTTTCACTAATTGTCTGCGTTTCTCCATCATTCCGAACAGAGGACCGAACGCAAATTTAGAAAGCAACAAATATAAAATTAAGAACGAGATAAGTTGAATCCAAAATGTGGACCATTCAATATGCAAGTAACGTCACTCCCTTCTGATAACATGGGCAAAACGAAGGCGTGGTGGCGACTATGGCCATCCCCGCCAAGCGGTTTCTTAAGCTTTTCCCATAAAGATGAACGCAAGAACCAATGCAACGACTGGCATTGCCTCTACTAGACCTACCCCGATAAACATTGTTGTTTGAAGCGTACCACGAAGTTCTGGTTGACGGGAAATACCTTCCAAAGCGCGACCTACGATCAAACCGTTACCAATACCTGCACCTAGTGCTCCTAAACCGAATACGATACCTGCTGCTACTAATGCTATTGCTCCCATTGATAAATCCTCCCTCAAATTCTTAAGTTTGTTTTGTGTATAAGTGACTCGAGACTTCCCGAGGTAAGTCTTTCTCTTAATGCTTTTCTTCGTGAATCAATGTTTGCGAGATATAAACCATGGTAAGCATCGTGAATACGAAGGCTTGAATCGCACCAACGAACACACTGAAGCCCTGCCATACAAAGAGAGGTGCAATTCCAAACCAGCCTGCTCCGATGATGACAGATATCATAATTTCACCTGCGTAAATGTTACCGTAAAGACGGAAAGCGAGCGTAAGCGGCTTGGATACAACTTCAATTAAATGAAGGATCAACATTGCCCCTTTGAACTCAAAGTAATGCGCGAAGTAATGCTTCGTATTGCGAGTAATCCCTAAATAGTGACTTAATACAATTACGATAACCGTAAGTGCTCCTGTAACAGCAATATCAGCTGTTGGCGATTTCCACCATGACACGTGATCTTCTGTCACAATCGAGAAAGGGAGACCAAGCATGTTGCCGATAAAGATATACATAATGAGCGTAAGACCTAGTGCGATAAAACCTTTACCGTGCTTCGATCCAATCGTGCTTCCGATAATGCCTTCTACAAACTCAATTGTCCATTCCATGAAGTTTTGCAATTTCGAAGGATTCGTTACAGATGCTCGGCTGGCCCCTGCGATCGCAAGGATAAGCACGATAAGTGTGGTAATTCCGATCATCAATAATGCAGATGCGTCGAAATGAAACCCTAACCACTCAAATTCTGGTACCTTATGTTCCATGTTTTCCATTTTCACCCCTTTCATCGAATGGAATTACTTCTTAGACTTCCTAATAGAAAGAATACCCAGTACGAGTGTTGCCAATTGAGCAAAAAAGTATCCAACGATCGTTGTAGATAACGCAACATGTTCGGGATACCTTACGGCAACCAAACCTACGAACCCAGCGATTGCTGCCCTAGTCAGGAAACCCAGGGTCACCTTGCGCCCGCTCTGCTCTATCGCAGCTGCTGCCAGCTTGTTAATCTTCCAGGCTAAAAACCTTGCACTGATCATACTCGCAATCGAACCAAGCATAATACCGGCAATGTAAATCCTGTAATCGACAAGAAGCGCCCATGCAGCCAAACAAAAGGATAAAAAGAAAAGAAATACATTTTGAACCGTTTTCAGAGTGGCTGAAAAGTCATCCATTATAGCCCTCCGTACTGCTTTATCATGAAGTAAATGCTAATGATTCCGGTTACAAGCCCTAGCAAGAATCCACCTAACAACCAGAGCTGTCCCCCTAGTGTGTGACTCAACCACTCGCCGAAGAAATACCCGGCTGCCAAACAGACTACTAGGTCGATACCTATTGCACTAGTTAGGGCTACTGCCCGCCATGGATTATCATTGGGATTTGGCCGTTTCATCGCATCCTCCTGAGAGCTTTCCGCATGGGAAAACCCGCTTCGTAGACATCCTGCTACGAATCCTCATTCATTGTATCGAAGCCATGCAAGGTTTGTCAATTGACAGAACTTCATTTGTGACTTCTCACAAAACCCCTCAGAGCCTTGCGGCTCTAGGGTTTGCGAGTTTCCAAACCAAACAGTCGAACTGTACGCTGTAGCGTTTGTCATGATTTTGTCACGGTTAGAATGTTTCAGGCCGTTCAGAGGTCCTACCGAAGTGATGGAGAATCGCTTGCACGATACGTTCGGACGCTTTTCCATCCCCATAAGGATTGGCAGCTTGGCTCATTGTGCTGTACAATTCGGGGTCCGTCAGCAGTGCGCGAGCGCGCTCGTAGACTTTCTCCTCATCGGTGCCGACAAGCTCCAACGTGCCTGCTTGAATGCCTTCTGGACGCTCCGTTGTGTCACGCAGAACAAGAACGGGCACGCCAAAAGACGGCGCTTCCTCTTGAAGCCCACCCGAATCCGTCAGGATCATATGGGTATGCGGGTAGAAGTTATGGAACTCACTCGCGTCGAAAGGTTCTACCAGCTTAATGCGTGGGTGATTCCCAAGAATCTCATGCGCAGGCTCTTTAACCGCCGGGCTTGGATGCACCGGATAAACAATCGCAATATCGTCGAACTCATCAGCGATCCGCTTCACAGCTCGGAAAATTTGGCGATGCGGCTCCCCTTGGGCTTCACGGCGATGCGCCGTCATCAAGATGAGCTTGCGTCCTGCCGCCCACTCCAGAACAGGATGGTTGAAGTTCTCTTTAACGGTGTATTTAAATACATCCGTTACCGTATTACCCGTCACATAAATTTGCGACTCGGATTTATTTTCCTTACGCAGATTGTCTGCGGACTGCTGTGTTGGCGCGAAGTGAAGATCCGCCAAAACGCCTGTTAGCTGACGGTTCATTTCCTCCGGGTATGGCGACATTTTGTTCCACGTACGAAGACCCGCTTCCACGTGTCCTACTTGGATTTGCTGCATGAATGCTGCATAGCTCGCTAGGAACGTAGTCAAAGTATCGCCGTGCACCAGAATCAAATCGGGCTTCGCCTCTTGAAATACCGGCTCCAAACCTTGGAGCACACGCATTGTAATCTCATTCAACGTTTGACGATCCTTCATCACATTGAGGTCAAAGTCAGGCGTAATTTTGAAAATTTCCAGCACCTGGTCCAGCATCTGACGATGCTGTGCGGTTACACAGACAAGCGATTCAATATGCTCAGGGTGCTTCTCCAGCTCCAAAATCAGTGGAGCCATCTTAATCGCTTCGGGTCTCGTGCCGAAAATCGTAATCACTTTAAGACGTTTCATCGGTTTTCTCTCCCCTTAGAGCTTTGCGTAGCAAAGCTTTCTTCGTAAGCATAAGCTAAGCTTTCCATACGAAAGCTCACTTCGTAAGCTTTGACTGAGCTTTCTGCCAGAAAGTTCACTTCGTAAGCATTTTGCCAATTACTTCGTGCCGAACAGACGATCTCCCGCGTCTCCGAGCCCTGGTACGATATAGCCATGATCATTTAAATAGTCATCAACAGCTGCTACATAGATATCCACGTCAGGATGCTCTTGTTGAACGGCCTTGATTCCTTCCGGTGCGGCGATCAAGCACATCAGCTTCATTTGCGTACAACCTCTGCGCTTGAGCACTTCAATAGCCATATTGGCCGAACCGCCGGTCGCCAACATAGGATCAATCACGATCAACTCACGTTCCAGCACATCTGTAGGCAGCTTCACATAATACTCGACAGGCTGAAGCGTGTCAGGATCACGGTAAAGACCAACATGACCCACTTTGGCCGCAGGCATTAGCTTCAATACGCCATCAACCATACCTAGACCAGCTCGTAGAATCGGAATTAAACCTAACATTCTTCCGGAAATAATTCGGCAATCTGCGGTTGTTACAGGCGTTTTCACTTGTACATGCTCAAGTGGCAGGTCTCTCGTAATTTCATAAACCATTAAAGTAGCAACTTCATCAACCAGTTCTCTAAAATCCTTCGTCTTCGTATTCTCATCCCGAATATAGGTAAGCTTATGCTGAATAAGCGGATGATCACAAATAAATAACTTCCCCATAATTTCCTCCTAAAATAGCTTCATTTTCTATGTATTTTGCAAAAATTAGCGTCATTGTACGACAAACCTCGTCCATTATATCATATGTTATCCAACTTATCCTCTGAAAAACCAAACCATCCCCGGACAGCGCGAAAAACCGTCCCGAGACACAAGAATCCCGGACGGTTCGTTTTATTGCCGCTTATACGGCTATTCGTTTCTCATGACGGCTATACCGGGTCTCCAGCCAGCGGAATAACCGCTCACAACCCCAGCAGATAACCCAATAAACAATAGATGCATCAAAATACATTTCCAAATAGCGATAACCGTCGCCCGCCACAATCTTCGCTTGAGCCATGACCTCAATCACTTTGATCGCAAAGGCCAGCGAAGTCCCTTTGATTAAATTAATAAAAATATTGCCCAAATTGGGAAGTGCCGTAACGAATGCCTGCGGCGCAATAATCCGCATCAGTGCCTGAGACGTCGTCATCCCGATCGACTGCGCGGCCTCCATCTGGCCAATTTCGATGTTGCTCAGCGCCCCGCGAATCACTTCTGACTGATAAGCCGCTGAATTAATCGTGAATGCAAGCAGAGCGATGGCTAGCGGCGACATATCCTGCAGCGGAATGTGCCATCCCCACTTTTCATTGAGAATATCAACGAGCAGCGGCGTACCGTAGAAGACTACGTAAAGCTGCACCAACAGGGGAGTTCCACGTATGAAGGAGACATACAAAGCCCCCGCCTTATCCAGCACAGGCACTTTATATATGCGGCACAAGGCGATTACAGAGCCCAGCAAAGTTCCCAGCAGCATCGAGATAATCGCGACAAACAGCATGGACGGGACGCCCTTCAACACCTCTGGGAATTTCTCGATGGCAAAAGCTAAACTGAATTCGACCAAAGCAGCCCCCTCCCTTCTCTTTATCCGGCAATACTGATATGGCCTTTTTTATAGTTTCTTTCCATGATCCGGAACCCTCTCTCAATGAGAATGCTGATAATCCAGTAGATCAGGGAGACCAGGATATACACTTGAAACGTATTTTTGCCATAATTATTCCCCAGAATAATCTGCACCTGACCCATAAGGTCAATGATGCCGATGGAGAAGGCCAGCGATGTTTCTTTTAATAAAATAATGACGTTGTTGCCCAGGTTAGGAATCGCAATCCCGAATGCCTGGGGTAAAATGATCCGTCTAAGCGACTGCCCGTAAGTCATGCCGATGCTGTAGGCCGCCTCCTGCTGCCCGCTGCCTACAGCTAGATAGGAAGAGCGAATGACCTCGGAGAAGAACGCCGAGCTGTGCAGCGAGAAGGTGATGACGGCAAAAATCATTTTATTCCAGCTATTCACGTCAATTCCGAATAGAATCAGCAGCTGCGGCAGTCCGTAATAGACGAGAAATAGTTGAACGATAGTCGGTGTACACCGCATGAAAGATAAATAAATCGTAGCCAGCCCATACAGATACTTGTTCTTCTGAATACGGGCGAGCGCAATCACCAACCCGAGCAATAAGCCAAACAGGAGAGAGGCCAGCAGAATCGTCAGCGTGACAGGCAATCTCTGAGCGATTCGCAGGACCAAATTCAGCGTTGTTTCCACTCCGGACCCACTCCTCTCAGGTTATTCCTTACGGAACTTATAGCCCTGCTGCACGAACTCCAAGCTTTTGAATACATCGACTTTGAACCATTTCTCCGAGAGTTTCGACAAACTGCCGTCCTTAATCAGTTCTGTCGTTGCTGCATCTACCTTCTGGGCAAGTTCTGTTTGATTTTTATTAAAAATGAAATATACCGGCTCTTTGGAGATAACACCGCCAATCTTCAAGTTCAAATTCAACTTCTTCACGGCATCTTCGAAATGGTTGATGTTCAGCAAATGCGCATCGTACTTACCTGATTCCACTAGCTTCAAGTCGTCTGCTGGCGTCGTCTTGTCAACATCCTCGATCTTGATTTCCTTGCCTGGGTGTTTCAGATTGTAATCTTTCAGAATATAACGGAACCCTGATACTGGGCTCATCGGCACTAATTTCTTGCCGACCAGATCATCCAGTGTTTTGATATCATTTCGATCTGGTTTCACCGCCAAACCAGTAATCGAATAGCCGAACTCTTGCTGCGGGTACAAATACTTTTTCTCCCGTTCCGGATTCTTGAACCAGAAATTAGCGGCAAACGCATATTTGCCTGTATCTGTCCCGATCAATTGGCCTTCGTTGTCGACCGATTCAAACTCGAATTTATATTCAGGCAGCTTTTTCTCCAATTCCTTCAAATAATCGATGATGAAGCCGGCTGGCTGATTCTTCTCATCCAGAAAGCTGAATAATGGCACCGGAACCGTGTTTAGTGCTGCTTTGACAACTTTGGGCGCTGCCTTGGCAGTTGGTGCTGTGGTCGTCGCGGGCGTATTGGTGGCTGCCCCCTCTTTGGTTGTAGCCGATTTGGCGCAGCCTGCCAAAATAATAATTAGAACGACTGCCAGAATAAGATGAATGCGTGGTTGTTTCATAGATGATTCCTCCTCAGTAGATGGTGTTTATAGGGATGCAGACGCCTGAACCTTGGACCAGCGATTGGCTGGGGAAGTCAGACCCAGATGTTCACGCAGTGTATGACCTGTGTATTCGGTGCGGTAGCGGCCTCTTTTTTGTAAAATCGGAATGACTTGATCCACGAACTCCTCTAGCCCTTGAAGATAGTGGGAAGGCATAATCGTGAATCCGTCGCAAGCAGCCTGATCGATCCATGATTCCATCAAATCAGCCAATTGTTCCGGCGTTCCAGCGAAAGTATGGTGGCCGCCAGCGGATATGACGTGCTGACTCATTTGCCTAACCGTCCATTTCTCGCGCTGCCCCAAATCTTTCAATAGCTGCAAGCGGCTCTTCTTGCTGTTGTTGGCTTCGGCATCGATCTCCCAGTAAGGGAACGGGCCGTCCAATGGATACGACGATAAATCGACGTCAATCGTGCCGGACAAGTTCCGTACTGCGATTTCGGGCAGCACGAGTTCATTGAAATAAACCTGCCGTTCTTTGGCTTCACGTTCTGTAGATCCAAGAATAGGTGCCAGTCCAGGCAAAATATGAAACTTCTCTGCATCACGTCCATAAGGCTCCAGCATCCCCTTCAGGTTCGCATAGTAGCGCTGGGCATCATGCAAATTGTCCTGCGCGGTGAAAACAACCTCCGCTTTGCGGGCGGCAAACTGGAGACCGCTTCCCGATGAGCCTGCCTGGAACAGCACAGGATGACCCTGTACCGGCCGGGGAATGTAGGAGCTGCCGCTGAAGGAGAAATGTGTATCCGAGTGTTCGATATCATGCACCTTGGCAGGATCGAGATAGATGCCCACTTCCCGGTTCGCAACCAGCGCATCCACTTCCCAGCTATCCCAGAGTTTCATCGCCACCTCGACGAATTCATTCGCCCGTTGATACCTCAGCGTATGATCCATATGGGCATCCTTGCTGAATTGGGACGCGATGCGCGGGTCCTGCGAAGTCACCATATTCCAGCCCGCACGGCCGCCGCTCAGATGATCCAGCGTGGCGAATCGGGCCGCTACATGATACGGATCGTTATACGTAGTAGAAAGTGTTGCCGTCAGGCCAATCCGCTCCGTAACAGCAGCCATCACGGAAAGCAGCGTCAGCGTATCCAGCGTAGGTATAGAACGTTCCTCCGCGACTCTCTCGTTCTGCTCTCCAATAGCGATCTGTTCCAGTATAAGAATCGTATCGAATTTCCCCCGCTCAGACAGCCTGGCGAAATCCTGATAAAAAGAAATATCCAACAGCCGCTCTGCCTGCGTTTCCGGGTGGCGCCATCCGCCTGTATGCTGACCGGCATTGAGAAGGAAGACGCCGAGGTGCAGTTGTTTTTTGGTTGTTGCCATACGTTAAACCCCCTTGCTGATTCGCTCGTTATCTGTCGATGTTAGCCCTGCCTGCTCCCTCAGAGTTGCCGCTGTATAGGCTGTTCGGAAAAGCCCGCGCCGCTGCAGCTCAGGAATAACGTGCTGGACGAATGCCGTAAGCCCGCTCTCAAGCAGCGGGAACTGGAGATGAAAGCCATCGCTCCCGTACGCTTGATACCAAGCCTCCATCCAATCTGCCAGCTGCTTCGGTGTTCCTACAAAGACATGGGTACCGGTTAATTCCAGCACACTACCCGTAAGTTCACGCAGCGTCGAAGCTGTGATCTCCGCTGCTTCCATTGCTGCCGTCAAGGCGGGGATCGCAGGCAGCGGGTCATCCAGCGGATAGGCCGCCAAATCCACCTCCAACAAATCAGACAGCAGCGCAAGCGCCGCTTGGGGATCAACAAGACCTCTCAATTCTACCGCTTTCTGACGCGCTTCCTCCTCCGTCCTGCCGAGAATCGGCGAGAGCGTCGTCAGCACTTTAATACTGCCTGGCGAATGCCCGGAGAGTTCCCGCTGTTTACCCAGCTTGGCATAGAAATCAGCAGCAGCCCTGATAGATGGCCTGGAACTGAAAATAATCTCCGCATCATCGCTGTTCAAGCCCCCCTGCTCTCGGCTCAGGCTAAGTCGGACAGGGTACCTTTGCGGCGGTCTAGGTATGCTTAGCGGACCGCGCACCCGGAAGTAGGGACCTGTGTGGTGGATGAGATGCACCTTCTCCGAGTCGATGTATCGGCCTGACGCCTTATCAATGATAACGGCGCCGTCCTCCCAGCTGTCCCATAGACGCTCTGCGACTTCAATGAATTCCTGACGGCGCTCTTGACGCTCGGCAGCCGACAACTCAGGCGGCCCGCCATAGCGGCGGTGCGGCTCCTGCCAGTCCGTGGCGCTGGCCAGCCATGCTATTCGCCCACCGCTCAGATGGTCAAGCGCAGCCAATTGGCGGGCAGCCGCGAACGGCTCCGTCACCGAAGTCGATATCGCTGCGCCAAGCCCGATGTGCGCAGTCACTGACGCTAGCGCCCCCAGCAAAGTAAAAGGCTCGAGCAGCAGCCCCGGCTCCGTGCCGGTGGCACGAAGCTGCGCGGCAATGGAAGTACGATCCAGGTATAACAGATCGAGCTTCCCCCGCTCTGCCAGCTGTGCGATACGGTAGAAATAGTCCGGTTCATGCAATTGCCTTGCTTTGACTTCCGGATGACGCCAACTCCCCGGATAATACCCGGCACCCTGTACCGACAACGCCAGATGCAGCTGCCCTCTTCTTGTCCCCATGTGCGTCCCCAACACCTTTCCTCTCTGTCATCAGACACAAACAAGAGGCTAAGAATCCACCTTGTTATAAGGGGGAAATTCTTAGCCTCCGGTCGTCCAGCCAGCTATTTTTTATTTATTTCTAATAAAAAGATTGAAATACCTTATTTCATATCGATATACTAGGTTTAATACAAAATAGCACGCCCTCTTTTTGGCGTCAACTGAATGATAAAGATCAAAGAAGAATGAATAGAATTGAAGAAAATGCCCATCATTTGACAGCTAGGAGGGTTGCCCACATGATCAAAGATCAATTTAATTTAATCCATATCAGTGAAGTCATGAATGAATTGGATGTCAGCCGCTCAACCATAGATCGCTGGCGGAAGACCAAACAACTCCCCAGTATGAAGATCGGGAAAGAAATCTATTTTGACAAGAACGAAGTGGTCCGCTGGTACAGACAGTTCGGTCAGGTTCGACAAGCTACTCCTAGCCTGACTGCCAACCAGACCCTGACCATCGGATACACGACGGTCTCAACCCATATGTGGAGCCCGCTCATCATCAAGGAGTTTGGACTTTTGGAAGAAGAATTAAGACGCATCAGCCCCAAGAATCGGATCGAAATCAAATGGCACCAAGCCAAGGATGGCATGGAGCTCGTGAAAGGCATGATTGCCGGCACCATTCATCTGGCTACTTTCGGCGATTACGCCCTCTCCGTAAGCCATACCATCAGTCGGCTGCTGCCGGACTTCCGTCCCATTCTGCTCGCTGCTGGCGGCAAATCCGCGGAAGGCAACGGGTTCGGGATGGTCGTCCCTACGAGCCTGAACCTGAAAAACATCTCCGAGCTAGCCACACTGCCCATTGCGACAACATTCCGCACCAATGCGGAGTTTCGACTGAAGAAAATGCTCGAATCCTACCATATGACCGAGCTCAGCATTATTCATCGTTCCATCGAAGAAAGCATGGAGAGCCTGCACCAGGGCAAATTGAGCGCTTCGATTATGTGGGAGCCGTTCCTCAGCTTGGCGCATCATCAGCGTGTTGGCAAATCCATTTTTGACAAAGAACTTGGGCTTGGTTTCATGGCAAGCGTCGTCGCTGACGAAAGCTGGGCCCATGCCCATGAGGATTTGGTCGTTGCCTATTTGAAAGCCCACCTGCTGGCGAACCGGCTCATGCGGGAGCAGCCCAACAAAGCAGCCAAATTCTTCAGCCTGGAAACTGGATTTCCCGAAGAAGTCATCCACCGCTCCATTTCCCAGATTAGATGGGATGCGGCGCTCTACCAATCGGATCTAACTCGTCTGAGTTATTTTGACTCGACCCGGCAGACAGATATTGCGTATAACATCGCCTATCTCCGTATCGCCGCTCAGGAGTTAAAGCTTCCGACGCTTCCCGTCCATCCGATCGCTGGCGCTTGGCAGCAGGATCATTATTATTAAGTTGAAAAAACACAAAAAAGCTGCCTTCAAGCAGATATCATCTACCTAAAGACAGCTTCTCATTTATGAGTTAAGGATTAGTAAGTCAAACCTGGGTAAAGCGGATATTGCGCCGTCAAATCTTTCACAAGACCGCGAGCTTTTTCCAGTACAGCTTCGTCTTTCGGGTTTTTCAGGGTAAGACCGATAACTTTGGCGATCGTTTTCATCGCATCTTCACCCATGCCACGGGACGTTACAGCTGGTGTACCCAAACGGATACCGCTTGTGATGAACGGGCTAGTCGGGTCGAAAGGAATCGCATTCTTGTTCGCTGTAATTCCGATTTCGTCAAGCACGTGCTCAGCATCTTTACCCGTGATGTTCAGGCTGCGAAGGTCGATCAACATCAAGTGGTTATCTGTACCGCCGGAAACTAGGTTGATGCCTTCAGCTGTAAGAGCTGTCGCCAATGCTTGTGCATTGTTGATCACATTTTGACCGTATACTTTGAAATCCGGCTGCAAAGCTTCACCGAAGGAAACAGCTTTCGCTGCGATTGTGTGCATCAAAGGACCGCCTTGGGAACCAGGGAATACCGCTTTATCAATCGCTGCTGCCCAAGCTTTGCGCGTCAGAATCATACCACCACGTGGTCCGCGAAGCGTTTTGTGCGTTGTTGTTGTAACGAAATGCGCATGCGGCACTGGGTTCGGGTGCAAACCAGCAGCAACCAGACCTGCGATATGCGCCATATCGACGAAGAACAATGCGCCTACATCGTTAGCAATGGATGCCAGAGCTTCGAAATCAATCGTGCGCGGGTAAGCACTTGCGCCAGCTACAAGCATGCGAGGCTTATGTTTGAATGCCGCTTTGCGAACATCGTCGTAGTCGATGCGGAAATCTTTTTCGCTTACGCCGTAAGCGACGAAGTTGTAAAGAATACCGGAAGCATTCACCGGGCTGCCATGCGTCAAGTGACCGCCATGCGCCAAGTTCATGCCAAGCACCGTGTCCCCAGGGTTCAGAGCTGCCAAGTAAACAGCCATGTTCGCTTGTGCGCCGGAGTGCGGTTGAACGTTCGCGTGTTCAGCACCGAAAAGCTCTTTGGCACGGTCGCGAGCGATATCTTCCACGATGTCTACGTACTCACAGCCGCCATAGTATCTTTTGCCAGGGTAGCCTTCTGCATATTTGTTCGTAAGTACAGTACCCATTGCTTCAAGAACGGCTTGGCTTACGATGTTCTCAGAAGCGATCAGCTCGATTTTGTCGCGTTGACGGCCAAGCTCAAGGTTCATTGCTTCTACGATTTTCGGATCTTGTTTGTTCAGAAAACTTGTCATGGGAAATTCCTCCTAGAAAATAGTCATATCTGTTTAATCATCATTCACCGAGGGAATAAGTTAACAATCCGCATCTGGTGCGGCTGTCTGGTATAGCTGCTCAGCTGTATCTGCCGAATAAACAGCTCGGATACCGCCGATAAGTTTGGGCCGTGTAAACGCCATGGTCACATAAGCATGACCCAGATGCCGCACGGGCGGCCTTGCAGGAACAGCGACACGACGCAGATGCATCCCAATCAGGGTACTGCCAATATCGATGCCGGCATGGGCCTGAATCGTCTCTACAACCACAGGCTTCGCAAAGTGGCGATAGGCGTAAGAGGCCATGGAGCCACCGGCTTTGGGAACCGGGATCACGGATACAGGCTCAAGCTGCGGTGCTAGCAGCAACAGCTCTTCTTCAATAACGAGAGCACGATTCAGATGCTCACAGCACTGAAAAGCAACATGCAGCCCGAATTCGCGGCTAATGCGCTGCACCGTGTCATAAATCGGCTTCGCCGCATCGAGCGTGCCCGACGTGCCAATCCGATGACCGAGAATTTCACTCGTGCTCGTACCGATGACCAGAATATGCCCTGGCCGCAGACTGCCTACTTGGATCAACTCTCGAAGATTCGTTTCCAAACCTTCAGCAACATGGTGAAGTATGGAATCTGTCATGATGGCGCCCGCTCCTACGATTGAACCGTGAAGCGATCTTCGATGCTTTGCACTTTATGAATGCGGTTCTGGTGGCGAACACCTTGGGAAAACTCGGTTTCCAACCAGATTTTCACGATTTCCTCGGCTACGCCGGGGCCGATAACGCGTTCCCCTAACGCAAGCACATTCGTGTCATTATGCTCACGCGTTGCTTTCGCCGAGAATAGATCATGGACAAGCGCACAACGGATACCCGGCACTTTATTCGCGGCGATCGACATCCCGATGCCCGTCCCGCAAATGAGAATTCCTTTATCGGCACCGCCGGAAACGACTTGCTCACAAACTTGAAGCGCATAGTCGGGATAATCCACCGAATCTGCACAGCTGCAGCCATAATCAATAACCTGATGGCCCAATGATTCAATAAAAGGAATGATTACATCTTTCAAACGATAGCCTGCATGATCTGCACCTAAGGCAATTTTCATGAATAGAACGCTCCTCATCTTCTTCGAATTCGACCATCCTATTATATCCCAAAGCGCGCTAAAAACGAAAAAAAGAGCGGACACGCTAGAATAAGCGCGTTGCTCTTTTGCCCAGGCGACCGGCCGTATAGCTCAATGCTCCATTGTGGTTGCCCCCACTCGTCGCCAGTTACATTGAGTCTTGATTGATACGTTTATTTTACCGCATTCCGGCTTAGGTGTAAAGATGTATCCTCATTTCCTAAGTGCGGATTTTCTTAACCAATTTATCCAAGCTGCTGCTGATCTCTTCCGCCGTTTGCCGATAAACCTCTAGAGGTCCGCCGAACGGATCGGATATGTCATAGTCAGGGATATCCTGCTCGAGCTGGTAGATCCGACTTCTTTCCTCCACAGAAACAGCTTGCGAAAGAGCCTGCTTGAGCTGAACCTCGGTCACGAGGCGTTCTCTCTCTTCAATCGCTTGCCGAACACGAGCATCGTCTTCCACATACTCTTTGAGCGTAAACGTCTTCTCCATCGCATCTGGAAACCGCTGAATGACGGTCCTTTTGTGCCCCATGGTCATGGTTAAAATGAGGTCGGCCCACTGTACTTCCGACTCCTGAATCGCTAGCGATGACAGCGAATCCTTGAAGCCCGCTTCCTGCAGAAGCGATGCGCTGTTCCGAGAAATAGGACCTCCGGATATGGCCGATACCCCTGCTGAACGAACCTCCGCCGCAAGCCCTTCTTGGTGCACCCGAATACGCAGCAAACCTTCTGCTAATGGACTGCGGCACGTATTTCCTGTACATACAAATAGAATTCGCAACTTGAAATCCCTCCCTTAAAGCTTCTATATCTTCATTGTATCATAGCAAAAACTTGATCCCAAACGCCAATAAAATCAGCCCGCCGAAAGCTTCACCATACTCACCAACCCAGCCGCTCACCCGTCTGCCAACCAGTAAGCCTGCAATCGATAGCAGTCCGCCAAAGAGACCGAAGATAAGTACTGTCAGTACAATATCCGTAGCAAACATGCCCAGCGATACCCCAACGGAGAACGAATCTATACTGACACTAAGCGAGAAAATCATTAACCCCCATAACGTTCTATGATCAAAGGAGGTCGCCTCTTCTCCACGAATCGAACTATACACCATATGTGAGCCTAGTAAAATAAGCAGGCATCCCCCGGCCGCAGTAGCTACATTACCAAGGAGCAACGAGACATATTGTCCCATGAACATCCCCATCAGAGGCATGATAATGTGAAAAAGTCCGATCACGAGGCTAATTTTCAAAATATCCAGCAAACGAATCCCTTTCATGCCAATGCCTATGCCCAAAGAAAAAGCATCCAGACCGAGAGCGATCGCCATAATAATAATCGTGACTAGCTGTCCCAATTCCACACCAGATACGTGCATCGTGCTATCCCCCTTGTCCGCTTTCTCTCCCAAGATATGCGGACAAACAGGGAATCATGCTAGCTAAACACGTACAAGCCTATGACCGGCTGCTTTGCGCAGACGATTCATAATGGCGAGGCCAATTCCGACTTCGGGGCAGCCTTCTGCCGCAATGTAAGCTATGCCTTGTTGATCGAATTGTCTTAACGCCGCATACAGGCCATGGGCAATCGATGCCGGTTCGGACAACGACCCGCAAGCAATAACCAGATCAGCGTCATACTGCGAGGCTCTCTCTTCGAAAGTAAGCACACCTGTGGATTCGCCTCGTGCTCGGGCAGCCCGAATATCTTGCTGAATCCAAGCCATCACAGCTTCAGCCTTATCCCCCTGCACAATGTGCATAAAGCCTTGCGGCGCATAATGCGTGTACTTCATTCCCGGAGCTCGCGGCGTTTCTGAAGCTTCAACATCTTCCCGTTCCGGTTCATGCATTCGCAGATTCGGAAGTACCGACCGCAGTTGCTCCGCGGTTACGCCCCCGGGACGAAGAATATACAGTTCACCGTCCGCCAGCTGAATCACGGTGGACTCCACGCCCACACCCGTTGCGCCACCGTCCATAAGACCGCCAATGCGTCCGTCCAAATCGTCTCTGACATGCTCCGCCAAAGTCGGACTGGGACGTCCTGAGCTATTGGCGCTAGGAGCCGCGATCGGCAGCCCGGCTTCACGCAGAAGCTCCAAAGCAACAGGATGATCCGGTATACGTATCCCCACCGTAGCAAGGCCAGCCGTTACCAACGGCGAAATGCCGCCTGTTCGCACAGGCAGCACAATGGTTAGCGGTCCTGGCCAGAAAACATCCATAAGCCGCTGGTGATCTAAGGTGACACTTTCCATCTCCACTAGCCCTGAAAGCTGCGTCCTATCAGCGATGTGGACAATCAGCGGGTTATCCGAAGGTCTTCCCTTGGCCTTGAAAATACGCTCCACAGCTTCCGTGTTCGTAGCATCTGCGCCAAGTCCATAGACCGTCTCCGTCGGGAAGGCTACCGTTTCACCCTCTCGCAGAAGCATTGCGGCTTCCGCCAAGCTGCTGATTCTATCGGTGCCCGAACCCGGTTCCACTTTCCAATACATTGTCACGCTCTATCATCCTTACTTCCCTAAATTCAATTTCAACTAAACCAAGAAGCAATCTTTTTGATCATTTCCCAGACGAAAAACTTTACTTCCGGTTGTGCGGCGGCAGCCACTGATGGCTGCGCCTCAGCTTTCACTTGCGGAGCGCTGCTAGCTTTGGCTGTTGATGCGGCCTTAACTGCAGGGGTCGCGGCGGCTTTGGTATCCACTTCTGTCTTAGCTACAACAGCTGCTGATGCTACCGCTTCTCCGGAAACGGAATCTACGAAGCATAATGGCGGGAACAGCACACACCACCAGTTCTGTCCTTCCCCACTGCCAATCGTAACCCGCAGCGCCTCATATTCACCTGCCGGATAGACTTGGTTGCCGTACATTTTCGTTGGAAAAGGAACTTTCCCTAATTCCACCGTATGGGAGTATGTGTAGCCGCGTGCTTCTATCATCTGTCCAACAAGCGTATCAAATTCAGCCAAGTGCGCATTGACTACGGCTCTTGCTTCATCTAGCGATTGCGGACCGACGACCCAAGTCTCCATACGAGCTATAATCGCGTCGCGAATCTCGCGTTTTAGGGCTTGATCCTGGGCAGAATCCGAGTTTGCTAGAATACGCAAACGGATGGATTCTTCCGGTATAGTAGGCGCGATAACCGCCGCATTCGTCCGATTGGATTCCCAACATGTAATCATCACAATAAGTGCAAAAGCTACGAATAATAAATGTTTGAATGATGGCCGTTCCGTTCTTTTTACCATTAGAAAAAGCCCCTTTCCCTTCGCTTCTACCAACCAGTATGGGCAAAAAGAGAAGAGGCTAAACCTAGTAATCTATGAAAATTGTAAAAATAATAGAGTTGGGTTGAGAGACGCAGGATGGGCTGAAGAGGGAAAATAACCTTTAACTTCTCAGTTTAAGTACTTCTAGCTGGTTTTATCCCAATCGTAAGGTTGTTTTTCAGCGTAAAAGTGGCCTTTTCTTAATTCGCTGCTATTATAACGCTGAAAAACAGCCTTAATTTCTTAATTTAAGTACTTCTAGCTGGTTTATCCCAGAAGCTTTGCAAAATATATGACATGATAAGGCATTGTGCTCCTTAGCGGCTGATTCACCTTTACGGAGCACATGCCGACTAGGAGGAAATTCAAAAAAATTTATAATAAGGTTTATATTTA
>NZ_BMHE01000067.1 GCF_014640555.1 Paenibacillus marchantiophytorum
TTCAACCTTACGGCGATGGGTTCCATTCAGGCGTGCTCCTTAACGCTGAATTTCATTCTTATCTGCTCCGCAAGCCGCTGGCGGGGCAGTTCGGCTGGCCGTAAGGTGGTCTTTCAGCTTCCGTTTCCGCTTCCGCACAAAAAAGCAGGCCAGCCATAGGCTAACCTGCTTCATTACAGGCATTCGGCCCAAACCGAATGCCACTTTGACACCTACGAAATGCTCGCGGCTGCGTACACTTTATCAAAACCTGCTTTGGAGCGCTGCACCAAGTTCTCGGGGGAATCCGCCGGCGGAGCCGCCGTCAAAATTTCCTGAGCAACCGCGCCCTTGTAGCCAATGCGCTGCAAGCCTTGCAGGAAGCCGCTTAAATCAATAACGCCTTCACCCGGATAGATGCGTCCATTGTCGCGCACTTCCGCAAGCGGCACATCCGGTGCATCGTTGATGTGCACATGGACGATTTGATCCACGCGAAGCTTTTCGATATCTGCTACTGTTAACCCGTTCGTATACCAGTGGTATGCATCGAACAGCAGACCCACGTTGCTCTCGCCGATCGCATCAATCCAATCCAGCGTTTCTTCCAGGGTCCAGATGAACGGATTTGCCCACTGCGTACGCAGGTGATGTGGTCCTACGAACTCCAGACCAAAACGAATACCATAAGCGCCTAGAATTTGGGCGCATGTACGCAATCTACGCGTAGCCAGCGCCATAAAATGCGCAGCTTTATAATCGGTTGACGGCAGCACATAGGTGCAGCAGCTCGTGCAGCCTAATGCAGCAGCAGCCTCGGCTGCTTGTGCTAGCTTTGGCAGGCCTGCGAGGAACTCTTCTTCCGTTTTGCGCCATTCAACCGGCAGCCCGATTGAGCCAATGACGAGGCCATGTTTGGCAAGCAGCTCGCGCGCGCCATCCATACTGTGGCTCTCGACTAAACCAAGCGCGTCGATGTCGACAGCTTGGAAGCCGTATTTTGCCGCTAACTCGATGAACTGTTCCGTGCTTTCCAGCTTGCCTAGTCCTGCTCCCGTTAATCCTCTAAGCATGGTTATTCCTCCTTAGTTAAATGTCCCAGTTTAATTTCACTTCATTCCCCGTACGCGAGGATTCGTAGATGGCATCCAAAATCAAATTATTCGTGAATCCCGACAAAGCGGATGTGATTGGCTGCTTGCCTTCCTTAATGCAATCCAGGAAATGTAGGCTGAGTCGCAGACGTTCGCCTTCGTCATCCTCTGGTTTTTTCAAATCTGTCTCAATAGCTCGATTGAATTTCTCGGTAAGCAACTTGCCCGCAGCCCCTTTGTAGCTTGCCCCGCCGTCTGATCCCATGAGGTGAATGAACGGAGTATTGTCTGTATCCATATGAACCGCCCAGCTAACTTCCAGCGTCAGCGTACTGCCATCTTCCATGCGGATCAAAGCGGTCGCCAAATCTTCCACGTCATAAGTGCCGTTCCAATTCGGTTTCCCCCAAGTGCCGATCCCTTTCTTACGAGGCCCGAACTCTGCATAGGTGGCCCCAAAAACGGATACCGGCTTAGGATTGCCCATCAGATACAAGGCCAAATCCAGCATATGCACACCGATATCAATCAGCGGACCGCCGCCTGATTCATCCATTTTCGTAAACCATGTTCCCCAGCCCGGAATGCCTTTGCGGCGGAACCAGCCGGTTTTGGCTGTATAAATTTTGCCTAATTCGCCCGCGTCGATTTGTTCTTTGATCAATAAAGGTACTGCTTCCCAGCGCATTTGGTGGCCGATCATGACCACGGTATCCGAAGCTTCACTCGCTTTTAAAATCTGTTTCGCCGCTTCCGCATTGATGCCCATCGGCTTCTCGATCAGCACATGCTTGCCGGCTTCGATAGCCTGCACAGCTAGTGATGCGTGATACTGGTTAGGCACGCCGATAATGACAGCGTCTACATTCGCGCTATTGATAAGCTCTTCAGGCGTTGCTGCCACATAAGCAATCCCGTGTTCTTGGGCGCGCGCTTCTGCTAACGGCAGATACGTATCTGTTATCGCTGTAATTTCACACAAATTTGCTAATTTAGAAAACTCGCGGATATGAACGCCGCCAATATTCCCTGCACCAATAATACCTAATCTAATTTTGTTAACGCTTCCCACAGTAAGACTCCTCCTCATATGCACATCCTGTTTCAACTGCTTTTATGATAAAATAAATAGACCAAGAAATCGTACCTATATTTCGGAAAACGTCCCAATTCTTCGAAGGAGACCCGCCTTATTATGACGTACTTTCCCGATTACCTGAAAACGTACCCAAATATGGATTCATCCTTCCCCTTCCATCTCAGCCGCAATACGCTGGATCGCGGGTTCAGGGCGCATCGACATGACTATCTGGAGTTTTCTTATGTCGTCGCCGGACATGGCGCTGAAATGATCAATGACGTGAAGCATGAGATGACGCCAGGGACTTTCACCTTCGTGCTGCCTTATCAAGTGCATGAAATTTTCACCGATCCAGGTCAAAAACTAATCCTATACAACTGCACATTCAGTATGGACCTGCTGATGGAGCCCGGCAACGATCAGGGCCTTTCCGGTCTTTTTCAAGTTATGAATACCTTGCCTGCCTACGTCCAGCTCAGCGGCCATGATCAGGAGCATATGAGCGCGCTCATTGAAGATATGTATCACGAATACAAAGGGGACGAGCGCTATCGGCAAACACTTCTGAAATCTAGACTCAAGGAAATTCTCGTTCGTTTCGATCGTATTCGTTGGAAACATCTCCCCCCCGGTCAGCTCGAGCTAGCGGAAAGCGCTCCGCTGGCGGGTTCGAAAGCAAGTCACACGGTTTGGCCGATTATTCATTATATCCATCGAAATTATCAAGAGGATCTGGCCTTGTCAGATCTGGCCTCACGATTCTCGATGAGCATCTCGCGCATTAGCGAAGTCATTAAACAAACGACCGGCCAGACGTTCGTCCATTTCCTGCATGACCTGCGCTTGCGGCATGCTTGCAGCCTGCTCGTGTCCACGGACATGAGTGTGACCGAAATTGCTCTTGAGGTTGGCTACGGCTCGTACAAAACTTTTTCTCGTATTTTCCGGGAAAGCAAAGGCGTCGTACCGAAGGACTACCGCAAGGTGGAGCACGGTCGGCGGGCGACATGAGATTTACGATACATCAAGACGAAGGATTGCAGACGCGAGGAGAACAGCATCCTCAGCTGCATTCCTTTTTTTTCGTGTGATGATAGATTCCCACGCTTCGGTGGCATCTATGAGATAACGGGGAGAGTGAGAGAATGACTAGGCACTTGGAACAGCTCGAGGATGGCGATAAGGAAACACAACGGGAGCTTGTCCTGCGGGCACGTGCTGGAGATAGAGAAGCATTCGGGGATCTGGTACGCCACCATCGAAGCCAAGCACTCGGCCTTGCGGCATCGATAGCGCGAGACACCTTCATCGCCGAGGATATTGTGCAGGATGCGCTTATTCGGGCATTCATGCACATCGGCACCTTGATGAATGCAGATCGCTTCGTACCTTGGCTGCAGCGAATTGTTCGCAATCAAGCTTATATGAAGCTGCGCCGTGGAGGACTTTACGGCAAAGAACAGCCTTTCTCATCTTTCAGTCACCAAGCGGAAGAGACTCTAGTACCTACAGATTGGGCGGACGTCGACAGCATCCTCTTCCGGCTGGCGGGCTCGGCAATCGACGAAGCGCGCTATCGTGATGATCCTGCGGAATCCTTCCTGAGAGCCGATATGCTTCAATGCTTACGTGATCTGCTGTCGTGCCTCGGCAAGCGTGAGCGGGCCGTCTTTGAAGCTCATTTTTTTGATGAGCTGACTCCTGTTCAAATCGCGGCCCTTTTTCAGACCAAAACAGCCAATGTGTACAACATCCTGTCACGCTCACGCTCTAAAGTGTGCAGAGAAAGAATTCGCGTCTCTCTGAATGGGTACGTGCAGCAAAGAGCCGCCCTAGGTCTGCCCAAGCGGATTATCCTTGCCTCTCCCCCAATCTGATTGTTCAATGGAGGTTACTACTATGCTAGTGGAACAACGCATCAACCGGGACTGGACGAAGACCTTGTCATCCGCTGCAAGCACTATTTATGGATCAATTAGCTATACGGATAAAAAGAGCTTCTCTCTGATTGACGTCATGGGCATTGCGGGACATGCGTTTCGCCTGAATATCGACCCGATCGAGGTCAATGTGGCTGGGCCCACTTCTTTTCCCGGTGGCTATATTTTTCGCCGTAATCTCTGTAATCTCGGCTTCACCAGCAATATGGGAGAAGCCTCTGTCCCCGTTTCGCCCGACATGTTGGAGAAAACGATCGCCTTAATTCAGCGATCTGTAGATAAAGGTTATCCTGCCATTGCCTTCGATCTCTTTACACCAGAATTCGGTCTGATTTATGGCTACGACGATGACAAACAGCTGTTCTATGCCAAAGATGTCTCGCAAGATGGCACACTTTCCTATTCCCAATTCGGTCAGCCCAAAATTCCAGTCCTCTTCCTCATTACCATTGAAGATAGCCTCGCCCACTCCAAATATGAAATTCTGCGAATGTCGCTCGATATGATTGTCGATCATGCTCGAGGACGTGAGTGGGCGCATATGTTTAAAGACCGCTACGTGCAGGGCCTCAAGGGATATGAGGCTTGGATCGAAGCTATGGAAAAGCGCAGCGCTGATGAATTCGGCAATGCTTATAACGCAGCTGTCGCTGCTGATGCGAGGGAATTTGCTGCCGAGTACCTGCGGGAAATGGCGCTAAAATGGGACGGCAGCAATGTCGTTGAACGCAACGTCCGCACCCATGCTGCCGAAGCTGCAGCCCACTATGCCGTTGTCGCAGAAGCGCTCGGCGAATTGCGCGACATGTTCCCGTTCCCCGAAGGCGGAACGCCCAAGGAGCCGGCAACAGCGGACCGGGCAATTGCCCTGCTGCTCCAAGCCAAAGAATCCGAGACGAAGGGCGTCGAAGTTCTGGAGAAGCTGCTGAACTTCATGAAGGCGTACCACTCGGATATCTGGGTGCACTAGCGGGTGAACTGACTGTCGTTGCACCACCCTCAGCGGGCATCCCCATTCTCTTGCATTCACCACTGCCGCTCCGCGGTGGTCCTATCAACACTACAGAAGAAGAAAACCAATTCTTCACCGGTATGCTCGACAGCATGCGCCAAGGCTTCGGCGGAACTTTCGATCAACTGGACGATTACTTGGCGACGATTGCCTAAATAACTGCCTAAATAATTACCTAAACGATTGCCTAAATATACACCGACTCTGTGGAGTCGGTTTTTTTCTTTCATCTGGGAGTTGTTAGGGCCATATCGTTTATACTAAAATAAAGATAAGGATAGAAAAAAGTTCACAAGAAAAGGTGTCATTCATGAGCATATTAAATGTCGAAAAATTAAGTCACGGTTTCGGAGACCGCGCCATCTTCAACGATGTGTCCTTCCGCCTCCTCAAAGGGGAGCACATCGGACTCATCGGCGCCAACGGTGAAGGGAAATCCACCTTCATGAATATCATTACGGGTAAGCTTCAACCGGACGACGGCAAAGTCGAATGGTCCAAACGTATGCGCGTCGGTTACCTCGACCAGCACGCCGTACTCAGCAAAGGCATGTCGATTCGCGACGTCCTCAAGGGTGCCTTCCAATACCTGTTCGATATGGAGCAGGAAATGAACGATATGTACGGCCGCATGGGCGAAGTATCGCCTGAAGAGCTTGAACGTATGCTTGAAGATGTAGGAACCATTCAAGATACTTTAACGAATCAAGATTTCTATATGATCGATGCCAAAATCGAAGAAACGGCCCGCGGGCTGGGACTTACCGATATTGGACTCGAGAAGGATGTCCATGATTTAAGCGGCGGGCAGCGCACCAAGGTCCTGCTGTCCAAGCTGCTGCTCGAGAAACCCGACATTCTGCTGCTCGATGAGCCGACCAACTATCTCGATGAGCAGCACATTGAATGGCTGCGTCGCTACCTGCAAGAGTATGAGAATGCCTTCATTCTTATTTCACACGATATTCCGTTTCTTAACAGCGTCATCAACTTGATTTATCATATGGAAAATCAGGAATTGAACCGCTATGTTGGCGACTACGAGCATTTCCAACAAGTTCACGAAATGAGAAAGCAGCAGCATGAGTCGGCCTACAAGCGCCAACAGCAAGAAATTTCAGAGCTCAAGGACTTCGTTGCCCGCAACAAAGCGAGCGTTGCTACGCGCAACATGGCGATGTCCAGGCAGAAGAAGCTCGATAAGATGGACGTCTTGGAGCTTGCGAAGGAGAAACCTAAGCCTCAGTTTAATTTCAAAGAAGCGCGCACGTCCAGCAAGCTGATTTTCGAAGCGACACAGCTCGTGATCGGTTACGGTGACCCGTTGTCCAGACCACTCGACCTCCACATGGAGCGCGGTCAGAAAATCGCCCTTGTCGGCGCGAACGGAATCGGGAAGACAACGTTATTGCGCAGCATTTTAGGCGAAATCCCCGCCTTGTCCGGTACGGTTCAACGTGGAGAGAACCTCTTCATTGGCTATTTTCAACAAGAGATGAAAGATACGAACTACAATACATGTATTGAAGAAGTTTGGAACGAGTTCCCGTCCTTCACACAATTCGAAGTGCGCGCGGCGCTGGCCAAATGCGGACTCACCACGAAGCATATTGAGAGTAAAATTGCCGTGCTGAGCGGCGGAGAGAAAGCCAAAGTTCGTCTATGTAAACTGATCAACCGTGAATCCAACCTGCTCGTACTCGATGAGCCGACCAACCATCTGGACGTGGATGCGAAGGAAGAGCTGAAGCGCGCGCTTCAAGCTTACAAAGGCAGTATCCTGCTGATCTCCCACGAACCGGAATTTTATCGGGATGTCGTCACAGAGACATGGAACTGCGAGTCCTGGACGACCAAAGTCTTCTAGGATTCCTATCCAAAGATCAAGAACCTTCACCTGCTTGCGAAAGCAGCGTGTTAGGTTCTTTTTTTAACTTAGCCTACAATTTCCAACTCAGGTTCGCGCAGTCCGCAGCATTCCAATCAAGCCTTGCAAACATCTTGATACATAATGTATCATAAAATACAAACACTCCCTTCTCAAAATTGAAAGCGAGGAAATGCCAGCCATGCTCATGCCTATCCTTCGCCAGCTTTTCGTCAGTAAAACGTTAGTCTGGCTGCTAGTCCTCTGTCTTTGTGACGCTATCTTCACGGACATCGGTCTCCACCTCGCCTTTATCGAAGAGTTGAATCCACTGATTCGAACCATTTACGAATGGCATGTCGTCGGTTACTATGTCGTTAAATTGATACTTCCCGTATCACTCATGTTCCTCTATCCCCATATTCAAAAAAAAGGCTGGGTCCAGCCGTGTTTATCGTTAACCGTTCTGATCTATGGCGCTGTCAATGTGTACCACTTCATTTGGTTAACTTATGGACTTCACTACCTCGCCACCAATTAGATCGCTGTGGCTGCTAAGGTCGAACCCACTTAGCTCCCTGCCACGTGTGGATATAATACCAGACTTCCCCGGCAGGTGACTTCCACTCACGCGAAGCCGTGACGGACTGCGGCGTGAAGGTGAGAATATGCTCCGTCAGCGAGCCATCGACGTATGGCGTATCCAGCGCAATGGATTTATCTGTCAGCTGAATAACAGCCTCGCTTTGCTTAACGCCCAGCTTGCTGTCTGCCGCGAAATCGCCTGTAATATGCAAGGCCATATCCTTGGCCAAGTTGATCCATTGACCTGTGTTGCCGACTACTACGAAGTACAAGCCTTCTCTTTGACCAATTGCATGTACGGTCTGCGGTGGCTGCTGCCCTGCTAGTTTTTGGCTATAGATCTGCGGAACTTCCAGATAATAAAACGGGAATGGAATCTCCACCTGCTGATCGATTCGGATAATATTCTCGTACCCGAGACCGTGGGAACTGCCAAACGTAATCCATCTAAGCCCCTTCGATGTTTCAATCTGATACCAGATACTTGGCGGTGTCATCCGTTGTATCAATGAATATTTTTGGAGCGGTTTGATAATCTGCGGCTTTAATTTAGGCTCCTCCGTGGTCGTTTTCTCAAAGGGCAGCCTGTATACCTCCGTCTCTTGTTCAATGGATATCATCCCTTCGACCGGCGTCCCCTGATATTTCTCTTCATAATGATAAGGGCGAATCCATTTGTCCCCTAACCACGAGGTTTGGATAAGATACCATTGATCCTTCGAGGAACATGGCGTGTACGGATCGCAAATGTCCATAGATGCAACAGTTTGTACTTTTTGCGGTGAAAGGCGATAGGGTGTACTTTTGTTGGGCGCATCATATATCGTCTCTTCCTCCAATAAAGTCAGCGGCTGCTCCTGAACCTTTATTCGGCCATACTTGAAGGAGCCTTCTTTCATATTAATCCACACATTGCCCAGCCAAGTCTCGACCTCAACCTTCTCCATATTCGTGATCCCCAGCAGTTGGTTGCGATCAATCGGTGCAAGATGAACAGTCTGCATAGCACTTAGCTTGCCTATAGCCTGATTCGCTTTTGTTTCCTTCCCCGTATACAACGTATACTCATCAAATAAGGTGACATACGGCATTTGGTCTGATGTTGCCATTACTTCTTCAGCCTTCATATGCTGCGGAACAGATATGAAAAGCAGTGCTGCCGACAGCAGCAATGTTGCCCACTTGGTCACGGAATCATCTCCATCGGTTTTATTTCATGATTTGTATCTTTTTGTCTTCAGCTGTAGTTAGAATAATTTCATCCTCATAGGCAAATACATCCGAAATCTGATCAGCGATGGCCGTATACAATTGGCCTGTGTGGTCCCATATTTTGAGGCCGTAGGCTTCATCTGCTGCAAGCTTGGCAATTATTTTACCATTCACGAGTTGCACGCTTTCCACAGGATCGGCCACTACAAGTTCATCCTCACCCGAGGGTTCCGCTCTGTATACATGCCGTTGCCCACTTGCATTAGCAGCGGTATAGTACACTGTTCCGTCTACTTCATCAAACCAATCAGCCACCTGATTGTCCGATAATTTCTGTTCATTCTTACCATCCATATGGGCTGCATACAGGGAGTGATCGACATCTTTTACATAAAAGAGCCTCTTATTAATGATCTTAAACTGACTGACTGCTTCTGAAACGATCTTGACCGATTCATTGGTTTTGAGATGAATTCGATGGATTTGATTGACCTCTTTGCTGTCCACCGGTAACGAAGAACTCATTACGTAAACATCATCTCCAATAACGGTTGTGGAGCGATCTCCCTTATAACTTGTGCCCGAATCATTCGCTGTGATATGCCAGCCGTAAATATGGCGGTCGTCCCCTACTTGTTGGCCATCCAGATACTTCGTGCCTGGGAGCAGCGCTCTCAAGTTGCCTCCTCCCGGCGGGACGCCTTGTTGAATATACAACGTGCCGTTAGGTAATCTTTTAAAATCAAGATAGCCCTCTTGCTCCAATGTTGCTTTGCCATCCTCATGTACTAGGCAATAGGCATCAGAGCCCATAGTCGCTCCACCTCTATGATAAGAGAACCAGAGTTCCTGATCTCGAATCTGGAATGTCAAAGACTCATTCTTCCCGTAAGAGGTACCCAGTTCATAAGCATAAACCAGCTCTTCCTTCGATGGATCTTCCACAGGCACCCGGTAAACCCGATTCGTCTCTCCCTCTGTTTTCACGAAATAATAATAGCCTTTAAACACAGCCACATCATTCTGCCCCGCAGAAGCTGGGAGATTCACCGTTTCCAACTGTGGGTTTTTCGAGGTAATGGAGAGCCCTTTCGCATCATTCCACGCATAATCCCAACCAAACTCATCATGCGCAAAGTGCCAAGTTAATGGGAAATAGATAATATCCTGAAAACTTAATAGCGGATACTCCTCTTTGGAGTTATCCACAGCTACCCCATTGATGGTCATTGCATAGTCAGGAATAGTCGCTCGGCCCACCGTAGGATTGGTGTGATTGGTCGCGTACGGCCTATACGAAGAGGTCACTTTTCCTTTGGTAACGGAAAGGCCCTTCTGCTGTGTCCAAACGGTTTCCAATCCCAGCAATCGAGCATCGTACCAAGTCATAGGGAAGTAGGTAATATCGTTGTATACCAAAAGAGGATATTCTCGGTTCTGATTCTCGACATGATGACCATTAAGCTGCACTTGAAACGTTGGCAGAGTCACCTTTACACTGTGCTCCGCAGCGAAACTTTGACCCGAGGGCCAGACCACACTCAAGCATCCCGTAAACAGTAGGCTGTAAACGAACATCGTCTTTCTCAAGGAATCATCGCACCTTCCATATTTTCTCTATATAGGTTAGACGAGGAATGAATTCCTTTTGTTTCGTTAAGTTTATTTATTCATTTATAAGTGAAAACTAATTAGGCAGAAATTCCAACTAGCTAGACAAATAAAATTCAGGGGCTTTGTCTGTGATCCTATTAACAAACGCGGCTTTTATGCTTACTGTCATCATCACTAAAGCCTATAAGAAATGGCATGTTTATTACGCAACCATGTTATTTGTATCTTTTTGCAATTTGATCTACAACTTTCTATGTCATGATTATTTGATTTGGGCTTTTCGTCCTGACCTTTTACTTAATCATCGCATGACTGATCTCGTCAACACGTTCGTTCTACTTCCTGCAACTACGCTTCTGTATCTCCGCTTCTATCCTGAGCAAACAGTCAAAAAATACGTTTATTATGTAAGTTGGATTTCTGGTTTTTCGATTATCGAGTATATTTGGTATGTAAGTGGGCGGATTACCTATCAGCATGGATGGACGATTGTTTGGTCGATTGGATTTTATTTTGCCATGTTTTTGACGATACGGCTCCATCAGACTAAACGAATTACAGCTCTTGTCGTTTCCTTCGCTTGTGCGTTATTCCTGATTCTTTTTTTCAAAGTCTCCATTTCCCAATAGGCCTTATCCAGCAGAAAAGCAAACAGCAGCCGCAGACTTCGATTATGAAGTCCACGACTGCTGTTTTGATTTTACTCGAGTGATAGCACCCACTTTTTCAATAAAACCCCCGCGCCTACGCCAACGAAGCAAGATAGCATGGATAGCCACACAGGACCTAAAAAATAAGGAGAATACATCATCCCTACCGTTGCAAAAAAAGCCGCGCCTACATAAGGAAGAAAAGCCAATGGTTTCTGTTCCTCGTCCGCATCGCGATAAGCATCCCAAATGCCAAACATATAGACGCATGGATAGAACATCAACCACTGATAATCAGTTACCGCGATAGCGCCAGCAATATCCCCTTGAAAGCTCATTTGTATCGATGCGTTTAAATGTGCTTGGACATTAATGATGACTTCCAGTGTAATTAATACGACGCCTTTCAAGTACTTTTTATTTAAAAATTGCCCAAACCCGGGTAGCGCAATGCTCCATAAAAGCTTCTCGATTTTCTGTCCCTTAATCACATATACCCCCGCCTAATTATAAGTAATGTTTAGTTTTTCCATTCATGTCAGATTCTTATGTATATCAAAATATGTATTTTATTATCTCCAACAAAAAAAACTGCCCTTAAGGTCAATTGACCTTAAAGACAGCCCCTTCCGTCTAATCATCCGCTCTTAGATACGTGATCAAACTGACAAAAGCCACAACTAAGCATGGCAAATAATAATAATGAGCAGAGTCCTTGGATAACCCCCACCATATGTGATCGCCACCCGAGATTTGCGCGGTTACACCAATGAAATAGATGGCTAATAGCATACAACATCCTGTTACGAAAACACTGAATTTCCGCAAGCTCTTTCCCCCATTCTTCCAAATAGGCAGCATTTTAGGCACTTGTTATCTATTAGACTCACTAAGGCGCCAAAACGTTGGAAAGAGTTTCCTACTTACGTTTACTGAATCGGCGAGAGGCTGAAATTACTCGTATTCCAATCCATCGTGACCGCGTATCCACCCATCTGTTGAATACCCGCCTGAAAAGATAGATTCGTTCACGTCGACGTTTTCTGGAACAGCATGAGCATGCCCTTTCTTTCAAATACGTGGTGGAAGGCACGTGGATTCTGCTTGATTTCTATCCCCTTTTGGATAATGGAAAGCAGGGTCTCTTTATTCAGTTCTTGTAAAGTTAGCAGATGAGGAAGCAACAGATTCACCACTATCGTATTATTATGCATTATAATGAATATTAATACATAATAAGGTGCTACTAAAATAATGTCAATCTGCCGCGGCCCTAAGTACAGACGCTTTTACACTCCCGAAATGGGAACTACTTCAAGCCTGTTCTCAATAAAAAAAGAAACCTGCTATGGCAATAAGCCATTCACAGGTTTCTTTCCTTTCACTTTACGGGAGGACAATTGAACTGCTCGTACCATCTACATATTGCGTTTGGCTAAATGATTCAGAAGCGGACTGTACATCTGACCAGAACCAATCCTTTTGGGAGACATCTTTCCAAACATCTTTGCCTAGTTTAGGGGTCGGACGCTTCAAAAGGTTATTGATGACTTTCACGGCTTCAGCACGTGTTAAACGTTGATCCGGTCGGAAGCTTCCATCCTCATAACCGGACATGAGTCCAGATGCCTTGGCCGCTTGGATGTAGCCGGCTGCCCAGTGGTTTTTGGTATCTACAAATGCCTGAACATCGTTATTTACTGCTAGTTTGTTAATTTTTACGATAATTGCAGCAAGCTCACCTCTAGTTATTGGAGCATCCGGTTTAAATGAACCGTCTGGATATCCGCTTAACCACTCGGCTTTCTGAGCCTGATGGATAGCACCTGCTGCCCAATGCTGGTCAGCAACATCCTTAAAGTTCTGTAACGCAACCAAGGATTGAGGCTTAGCGATCGCTTTTACAAAAATACTTGATACTTCAGCACGGGTGATAGATTGATTAGGTTTAAATGTCCCATCCGGGTACCCCTCAATCCAGTTTGTATAGGAAATCGTATCGATCGGCTTTTTCTGAATCTCGATCATACTAAAGGTACTGAACTTAGTAATAATAATTTCCATACTTACCGGATTTCTTTGCGTATCATAGTTAATCTTGCCTTTTACCAATTCCTTCTCGCCATCACTATGTTCAATATAAATGCCGAGTGAGGCTAGGAATTCATTTCTTTTCTTTGGATCTGTCGGAATTTGAATCCCTTTGAAAGAGAAGTTCAACGTTACTTCATTATTCGTGATATTCGATTCAATCGTTAACGGCAACCCAACGACCGCTACTTGCCCACTACCAGCAGCCTTGGTTACGAGGACCGCCGTCATGACCCGCTTCTCGATTTGCTGTTTGGCTGCGTCTGATGAAATCGGAATAAAGCGAATCAGCAATTCTTCTTTGGATTCTAAGGCTTTAGCAACTGTATGAAGCGGAATCGTCATTTGAACGGCTTCCATTTCGATACTTATAGCGGTGCCGCCTTTATTTAAAGCCTGTAATGCCTCCTGTGTAAAACCAATATTAAACTCGTCACTGCCTTCCGGAATTTGCGGGATCTTCAGCTTGAGCACGTTGCCTTTGCTGCCTGATGATCCTGCTAATTGAACAATCTCCGGTGTTATGGCAACTGTATCGATTACTCGACCATCGGCTGCATGCTTACGCTCCAAGCGGATTGGAAGCTCAGTGCCATTATCTCCGATACGGAAGAAGACTTGAGTCGGATCGGATGGCCCACCACCTCCTGATCCTGAACTACTTGGCTGCCCCTCACGAGTTATAACAGCTGTATAGGTTTGTACATCGCCAATCCGAGGCGTAACAACGATTGATACCGTGTTGCGGCCCTCGATTAATTGAATCGGCGCATTAACGTTATTGATTAGAACATTGTTATGATATACAGCTATAGAAGCTAATGGGTCATACACAGAGGCTGACACAGTTGTTGATTGAACGGTATTAGGAACAGTTCCGCTGTACCCCAATGTTTTAGGAGCAAACACTGGCGTTAACGTCACCCCGCTCAAACTAAATCCATTCAACTCTGCACTAGTGTTGCGTGTGATTGCGATGCTGTATACCTGCTCGCTCAAATTTTGTGCAATGACTTTAACGACTACCGCATTAAGGCCATCTTGTAGTGTAATCACTTTACTTGCCCCAACTACATTGTTAATTAGGATCTGCGATGTTGGCGCGTACACGCTGCCTGAAACAGTCACACTGTATACTTCGTTAGTGACAGTGACGGCATAATGTAGCTTGCCAGAATCAAAGTCTGCTAAAGGCTTTCCATCTACGCTCAAACCGCTCAGACTCGCATCATCGTTCGCCGCTCGATCTATCGTTATGATGTAAGAAGTAACCGAGGTACCATCCTCAGCTGTGACGGTTACCTTGACAGTATTGCTGTTACCTACGTCTAGGTTGCTGCCACCAACTATAAGAACATTTGCTGTTGGATCTGTTTTCGTAGCCGTTACTACAACGAATTTCTTAGCATTTGGAACATGAACCGTATACGTGAGTGTTCCTGAGGCAAAGCCAGCAATAGGCTTACCATCCACGCTCAAGCTACTCAAACTTGAATTACTGCTTCCTGCCCTCACTACACTCACAATATATTCTTTCTTGGTTATTCCATCCTGGGCTGTCACGGTCACCGTGACTTTATTGCTATTACCTACCACCATGTTACTACCACCGACCACCTGCACCTGTGCTGCTGGATCTAGTTTCGTAGCAGTTACTGCAACGGATGTCTGCGCATTTGGAACATTGACTGTATACGCCAACGTATTAGGGTCAAAGTTGGCTACAGACGTTCCATCTACTTTCAGATCACTCAGACTTGCATCATTGCTAGCTGCTCGCACTACAGTCATGGTATAGACTTTCTCGGTTGTGCCGTCCTCAGCCGTCACCGTTACCGTAACGGTATTGTCACCTACGAGCAGGTTACTTCCGCCAACCACAACAGGGTTACCTGCCGCCGAATCCTCCTTCGTTCCCACCACCACAACCGAGGTTGTTGTATTTGGAACAGTCACCTTATAAGTGAGTTTACTTGGAGAGAATCCTGCTACACTTACGCCATCAATTTTCAAATCATTTAAATTAGCATTCGTGGACTTGTCCGCTCGCACCACTGTAACTGTGTAATCCTGTTTCGTTACGCCGTCCTCAGCCGTCACTGTTACCGTAACCGTATTATGACCTACGATCAAATTACTTCCGCCTGCCACTGCTACACTCGCATTAGCATAAGCTTTTGTCCCTGTTATGTTAATCGAAGTCTTCGCATAGAGCACATTGTATGTGTACGTAAAAGTATCCGATGCAAAGCCTGTTAGCGGTGTTCCATCTACACTCAAACCAATCAAAGCGGCATCATTGCTTGCTGCGCGCACGATGGTCAAGGTATAAACCTTTTTAGTTGTGCCATCCTCCGCTGTCACGGTTATAGTGACGGTATTGTTACCTACGAGCAGGTTGCTGCCTCCTATTACAACAGGTGTCAGTGCTGTTGGATCTGTTGTAGTAGTGACTACGACAACGGAAGTCTGCGAATTCGGAACATTGAGTGTATACGCCAAATCTAGAGGATCAAAGTTGGCTACAGACGTTCCATCTACTTTCAGATCACTCAAGCTTGCATCACTGCTAGCTGCTCTCACTACAGTCACGGTATAGATTTTCTTCGTTGTGCCATCCTCGGCCGTCACGGTCACCGTAACGGTGTTGTTACCTACAAGTAGGTTACTTCCGCCAACCACAACAGGATCGCTTGCTGTCGTCTCCTTCTTTGTCCCCGTTACCACAACCGATTGCGTCGCATTCGGAACATTGACTGTATACGTCAACGTATTGGGGTCAAAGTTGGCTACAGACGTTCCATCTACTTCCAGAGCACTTAGACTTGCATCACTATTGGCTGCTCGTACGATGATCACGGTGTAGACTTTCTTGGTAGTGCCATCCTCCGCTGTCACCGTTACTGTGACGGTATTGTCACCTACGAGTAGGTTACTTCCCCCAACCACGACAGGGTTGCCTGCCGTTGAATCTTCCTTCGTTCCCATAACCACAACAGAAGTTTTGGTATTAGGAACATTTACCGTATAGTTTAGTCTACTCGAAGAGAATCCTACTACACTTACGCCATCAACTTTCAAATCAGTTAAATTAGCATTCGTAGACTTGTCAGCTCGTACCACTGTTACAGTATAAATCTTCTTCGTTGTGCCATCCTCAGCTGTCACCGTAACTGTCACCGTATTATTGCCAACAGCTAAAATACTGCCTCCTGCCACTACTGCATTAGCTGTAGCATCCTCTTTGATTCCTGTGATTGCAATCGCAGATTTGGCATAAAGCACATTGAGCGTGTATGCGGGAGTTCCCGATGCGAAATCTGCTAAAGGCGCTCCATCTACATTCAAACCAATCAAGTTCGCATTACTGCTTGGTGCACGAACTACGGTTACCGTATACACTTTGGTTATGCCATTTTCCGCTGTCACGGTTATCGTGACCGTATTATTACCTACAGCAAGATTGCTGCCGCCGACCACAACAGGTGTACCTGCCATTGCATCCGTCTTGGTTCCCAAAACAGTAACGGCTGTTTTTTCATTAGGTACTTTCACTGTATAAGCCACAGTGCCAGGTACAAAGTCTGTAACCGTTGTTCCGTCCACCGTTAAATCTTTCAACGTAGCATCGCTTGATTGCGGAGCGCGATTCACTGTGATCGTATATGACTTTGTATCGCTGTTTTCCGCTGTTACAGTAACCGTAATAACATTTGAACTCCCTACGCTTAAAGGGATCGAGCCACTGGCTTGACCACTCGTTACCAGGGTATTATTTACTTTCACCGTTGCATGAGACTCATTCACAACCGGTGTTACTTTCAATGAATTTACTGCATACAGAACGTCGACGGTGTACGCAATCGTTTCAGGTGCAAAGGTTTCTTTTAATGCAGCATTAGAAAGGATGAGTCCTGTCAGCGTCGCATCCTTACTAAGCACTGTCGTATTGTGCGTGCCAGTGTTATTGGAGACATCAAGCTCATCCCCACCAGAAACACTAACCGAGCTCGTTACCGAACGAGGCGTGTTTGCAGCAACATCTACAGTCACGTCGATGACTGGATAATTATTCTTCCCATTTAATACGTCTGAACGAAAACAGGTTAACGTCGCAGGTGTGCATGTCCATCCGCTTCCTGCCAAAACTGAAGCGGTTAATCCTGTCGGTAAAGTAACGACTGCCGTTACTGTTCCATTCGTTTTCACGTTACCGTTATTCGTGACCGTTACTGTATAATGCGCCCCTATCTTCCCTTGAGAGAAGGTTCCGTTCGGAGCCATCGTAACGATCATATCCGTCCCTTCCGAGTTTACAGCTATATTTCCGCCACTATTATTGCCCGTAAAGTTTGTGCGGGTTAACACAGGGGCTTTATTGGCGTTAATGAACATGCCGCCCCCTCGGACAGCTGAGTTACCTGTCCCTTCTACATCCGTAAGTGATACCGTTCCCGCAAAGAAATCAAGAACCAATCCACCTCCGTCGCTCCCCGCGGTATTCCCCGTGAACGCTGTGTTTGTAATAACAGCTGGACTACCCAAGTAAAGTCCGCCTGCACGGCCTTCTGTTCCGCCATTTTTGCTAAACGCCTTATTGCTGCTGAATGTACTGGAAGCAATCGTGACATTTCGCAAAGCATTGCTTGCTGACACGATTGCTACGCCACCACCAAGTCCATAAGACATATTATTTTGGACCGTGAGATTCGACATTTCAAGGGCCATATCCCCCTCTAGATACATGCCCCCACCTCGTGAACTATAGTTCGCTGAGTTGGCTGCTCCAGCTGTATTATCAGTGATCGTAACATTCGTCAATTTAACCTTGCCCGCTGAAGTGCCTGATATGTACATACCGCCTCCGAATCCATCTTCGGCAGTCGTATTATTAGCGATAATAGAATCCGTAATGGTAAGGGTCTTGCTGCCGACATCGCCACCAATTCCCCCGCCTCCATAGTTGCTAAGAGGTGTAGAGTTGCCATACCGAATCGTTAATCCCTGTATCGTAACATTATATCCCGTGTTATCTAGATCCGGATTAATTTCCAACACCCTGTGTGTGGAGGCAGCCGCGTTTAAACCAGCTTGTATAATGGTTGACGCTGAGTTGCTTCCTTGCAGAGTGACATCACCTCTTATTTCCAACTGCGCGGAAGCCGTCGTATAGGTGCCAGTTGGAATAGTAATCACATCTGCGCCTGGAAGTGCATTTGCTTGCATGATGGCCGCACGAAGTGAACATTCACTATTGCTATCTGCGCACACCCCATCACCCGTATTGGAATCTACTGTATCTGCAGTAGTGTTTACCGTAAAAGTCGCAGCACTCGCAACACTCACTGCTCCGATACCTGCCGCTACAAGCAGCAGCAATCCCAGCAAGGCTGCTCTTGCATAAAACCGATTCCCCCTAAATATACTTCTCACATCCCGCCAATGAACCACTGTTCAGGCTCCTCTCCGTCTTACCTTCTTTCTTACTATCAGATCATATATCTACGAACGAGGCGGGTATACACCCTGCAAAGCGATACAAAAATTAAGCGTTAGATACGGCTGCATATTATTGTGCGGCTGACCGCCTCCGGAAGGCAGAATCGCTTCCGCGCCCATTGCAGCAGTATTGACAGCTCCTGTATAAGCCAAGGCTCCACGCCGTCCGCCTGTATCCTTCCAAATTTGCCCCGTCGGTGCTTCCTGTGAGCCTGGGGTAGCTCCGTATTGCAATGAATGACTATGAATGGGAAGTTCAGCATTCAACAAGGTGACTGTATCTGAACCTCCGGTTTGGCCAAGATCATACAAGGACAGCCCCGCGCCTTGACCAGGGTGCATCGGAACCCGGCCTTGTAGATCCGGGAGTGCGAATGTACTTTTCCCATCGCCTCCGTAATAAGTTCCCAATAACGAAAAGAGCGCAGTATTTTGCGATATAGGCAGAAGTTGCCCATTGCAAAAAGCCCACCCCTTAGGCGCAAAGTTAAATGGAAATAGACAAATTTCCCCAACAAATGGATCTGAACCTGGCATATGATCTCTCCTTAATTTCTACTTGGAAATATTCCCGTTGTTGCAATAATGGCAGTCAATGCTAGATACGGCTGCATATTGTTGTGGGGCTGACCGCCACCAACCAAATCGGTTACAGAAGCGGATGTGCTATCCCGCACAAAAGCATAAGAACTTGTTGACGTCACGCCAAACGTATTTCCTTGAGCGGCTTTTGTAGAAGCTGCGTTCTTACTCCCATTTAATGAATGAGAATGAGCAGGCATCTCGCTTTCAGTTACTGTGTGGGCCTGTTCACCGCCTGTTTCTCCCAAAGTATGACCATTCCCCATGTGAATAGGAGTTTTTCCTTGCAAATTTGGAAGTCCAAATGTGGTTTGACCATTGCCGCCATAAGTAGTGCCCAACAATGAGAATAAAGCTTGATTCTGATTAATGGACAATATTTGCCCGTTGCACAACGCGTTCCCACTAGGTGCAAAGTTAAAGGCCACCCAACGCACCTCACTTAGAAACGGTAGAGTACCATCTGATCCGCCACCCTGCGAAGGGAAAATTCCGAACAAACTAATAATGTAGTTAATCGTCAAATAAGGTTGCAAATTAGTGTGAGGCTGACTGCCTCCACCAGGCCCTAGAACTGTGCCTGAATTCATCATCGTACCTTGCGATCCGGCTGCATCTGTAAATTGATTCAAAGTAGATCGCGCCACTACGGTACCTTCCGGACTGTTTGTACTGCCAAAATTAGACGAAACACCAGCTGTATGACTGTGAGCAGGTATCTGCTGAACCGTTAAGTTAACATCCTCCGTTCCTGCTTGTTGGGCAAGCATAAATCCATTTCCTTGATGGAGCGGAATTCTGCTTTGCAGATTAGGTAACATAAAAGTTGACTGACCGTCTCCACCATACGTAGTTCCTATCAAATTAAACAAAGTATCATTCTCCGAAATAGGCAAGATTTGACCATCACACTTCATCCAGCCTGCCGGTGCAAAATTGCCCGCAAACATCCGAATTTCACCTACAAAAGGCTGTCCCATCAACTTTCCCCCTCATAATTGTTCAGTTGCTATGTATCAAAAAATTATTTTTCCAAGCACTCGAAATATGTCGAATTTTATAATACACTCTATCTATAATTCTATCAAAATAATTAGAATAAAGCATTTAAATTCATAGATTATGTGGTATGTTTATCTCAAGATCTTTAACATTCGGAGGAATTCCTATATGGAAATGAAAAAACCGCTATCTCGCCGACATTTTTTGAAATATTTAGGAGCTAGTGCAGCTTCCTTAGCTGCTGCTTATTCCGGTCTCAGTTCGCTAACACATAAAGCTAACGCTTCTGCTTCCGATATCAATGCTTACGATGAATTGCCGGAAACGTTCAACCCTACCTTACATACTGCTAACGACACAGATCAACTGCTTCTAGCCAGCGGATTTTCTTACAATGTTTTGGCTGCCTATGGCGATGTTATTAATAAATCTGGCGATACGTTGGGTTTTAACAACAGTTACACTTCTTTTTTCCCACTTTCCGGATCAACTACAGAAGCCCTGCTTTGGGTTAATCACGAATCTGCTCAATATTCATGGATGCTGGATCGTTCGATGACCATCGCTTGGGAGCAGCAAAAGCAACTTCTGAACGAACAAGGTGCTTCTATCCTTCATATCAAGAAAGATGCCTTAGGCCAGTGGAAACTCGTTCCTGACTCTACCCTTGCCCGTCGTATTTCTGGATTGACTCCCATTGAACTAACAGGCCCTGTTCGGGGTTCCCAATCCGTTAACGGTGCTACCCTTGTGCAAGGTACGTTCGCTAACCGCGGTGGCAGTCAAACGTTGTGGAATACCCAACTTACTTGCGAAAATCGTTTCGAAACCACTTGTCGCGATGCTGGCCTAGCGCTTTCTCACTATGGCTGGATCGTTGAGGTTGATCCTTTCGATCATGGAAAATTACCTGTGAAGCATACCGCACTTGGACGCTTTCATCACGGCAGCGCAGCCATGACACTAAATTCGGATCAACATGTTGTTGTCTATATGGGAGAGGATTCGCCTGAGGGATTTGTTTATAAATTTGTCAGCGCTGATCAATGGTCAGACGACAAGAAGGCCAACACTGCTCAACTCCTAAGCGAAGGTTCCTTGTATGCTGCTGACTTAATCAAAGGTCGCTGGATCGAATTGACCATTGAGCTTGTTCGCAAACAATTAAACAGCATGACTTATCAAGTACCGACCGTTCTCAACAAATCCAAAGATGTATTGCTTAAACAGTTCCAAACTCAGAACGATGTTCTCACATCTGTCAGCGAGGCTGCGCTCATCCTTGGGGCTACTCCCTGTGATCGTCCAGCCGAACTTACGGTTCGCCCCTCCAATAAACAGGTGTATATTGCCTTTACTCAGAACGACAGCCGAGGCAACCTGCACGGCCAAATTATTAAATTGAAGGAAAGCGGCAACGGAGAGACATTTGCGTTCGAGACCTTCATTACAGGTGGACGCCAGAGCGGCTTCAGTTCTCCTGGAGCCCTGGCCTTTGATAAGAATGACAACCTGTGGGTCTCATCCGATATTTCACCTGACCGCTTGAACACCGGCGCATGGTCAGAATTCAAAAATAACGGTCTGTACCTCATCCATCCATCAGGAACAGAACGAAAAACAAAGCAATATGCCTCATCTCCAACGGAAGCAGCATTGAGCGGTCTTTCATTTACAGATCATCAAGCTACTGTATTCGTAGCGGTCAACCACCCTGGCGCATCCGGTGCGGGAACAACGTCACCAACAAGCCAATGGCAGCACCGTTTTGGTAAAAAGGACCCTCGATCTGCTGTCGTCGTTATTACACGATCATTACTGTAAATGATATGAAGAAGGCTTCCCCACAAGTCAATTTAATGACTTAAGGGCAGCCTCTTCCTTTCAATATTGCACGACATGGAAAAGCTCCCGTTAATTTAGGCATTTCCTGTTAGATTTTGCTCCAAATCGACTTCGTATAAGCCAGTCTCATCCCCATACGTTCCATATTATTCTGACTGGCAGATCCATAACTCGCCTGACCCACCAGAAGATCACACTCCAAATCGCCCGCCACAGCGGCTCGATGCAGCAATAGGGCCGTATGGCATCCCTGTTTACGATACTCTGGCAAGGTGACAGCAGCAGCAAACGAACCCACCCCGTCTTGTATATGCAAACTGGCGACTGCTACGGGCACATCATTGATCGCAGCCAGATAATAATGCCAACCAGATTGGCGGTAAAGAACCTCGTTATTTTGCGCCACAGCTTGATGCAGATCTGAAGGCATCTGAAACCCTTTTACATAAATCTGGCCAAAAACATCAAAATCCTCCTCAGTAAAGGCACGAATCGTTAAGTTGGATGATTCAGACCTCTCATTTGAAAGCGAAGAGCCGTATAAAGAGGAATGAAATGCAGACTGAAAATAGCCCTTTGCTGATAATTTCCTCGCCAGCTCCGTCACTTGCCCGGGGATCAAATGAAATCGACAAGAAGCCTCATGCTCCCGATAAAATGCCAAGATATCCTCAATAACATCTGCATTTTCAGAAGTCAGTCCCCTTACAGAGTTGAAATAAGGATCTGGAACCCCCTTTACGAGGAAAGCCGTCGCGGCACCAAACTTTTGGATATATACCCCCTGTGGATTACCTGCTTTTGCTCCGATTGCGGTCAATCTTGATTCGAGTGTATGAATTTCGGCTTGCTCGATGCGTTTGGCCAAATCTAAGGTTACTACGGGCGGCATGTTAGTCTCCTTTCCTAAATCAAGTTCACTCGTATGGAGCGCTGGTCGTTGTGCGTGCTACGCGTCCATATCCTTGGGTTCATTTTGGATGGAAATCACTTGATCCCTTGATGAATAGGGAACTCCCAGATCCAAACACCTGCCAGCTTATCCAAATACTCGCGACATGATCAACAAGATAATCGGTCCAACCACCATACATCCAAATAGCAGCGCAATAAATTTCATCGGTGTAGACAGACCTCTTGGCTCGTTGATTTGATCAAGCTTTTCGTTGATTTCTCTGATCTCCTTGAGTATTTCTTTGCCTAACTCCTCGGTCATGCTTTACGCTCCTCTCTGATATAAAACCGTATATGATTACAACAATGTTACCATATATAGGAAAAATATTTCCATTCTATTTCAACGCCTGACGCCAGCCAAGTCTGTGCTGGCACGGATCCTCGTTGCCGTTCACGCGGAATAAGAGCCTCTATAGAGGCTCTTATCTGTAGGTTTCTAGTCCGGAGAATATTGTCTAATTTCTACTTCAATGAAATTTTATACACGTCAGCCATACGCCGAATATGCAGCTGCAATTCATCAATGACTTCAGGCGGCTCCATAACGGTCGCATGACTGCTGTAGCTGAGTATCATCTGAATCGCCTTGTCCATCGAGCTGTAATGTGTCGTTACAGCCAAGGTACCATCCGGATTCGCGATGACTTGGTCATAGCCAAATTCATCCCTAACTCTCGTTTTAACTGCCGAATTAAACTGCAGAACAACTCTCACCTTGGTAAAGTTGACTGTGCTCATAAACTGATGCTCCACGTCCTGCAGCGTGTAATTGCGCCGAATAAACGTTTGGGGCAGACTCCTTAACTGGAGCATCCGGGAAAGACGAAAAACTCGAATATCTGAACGGGTAAGGCAATAACCATAGAGATACCAGACGTATCCTTTGAGAAAAAGCCCCATAGGCTCGATCGTCCGTTCCGTCTCTGCGCCCATTTTATCCAAATATTCAAAACGAACCAACTGCAACCCGCGTATCGCTTGGTGAAGGGGCGCAATTTTCTCCTTAATATTAGGTGTAGGCGTAAAATCGAGATCAACACTGGCAGCTTCTGCTTTACTGGATGTTGTAGGCATTAATGCGCTAATTCGATCCAGCAGCGAATCAATATTCGAACTATCTGTAGCGGATCGTGCCCCGCGCAAAGCCGAGCAGATGGCAGAAAAATCATCCAACGATAACATTTGCTTATCTATCCGATAGCCAGGCATAATTTCATAACCTCCGTCCGAACCGGCAAACGAAACAAGTGGAATTCCAGCTTGATTAATCGTTTCCATATCCCGATAAATCGTGCGCAAGGAAACCTCGAAACGCTCGGCAAGTTCAGTTGCGTTGACGCGAGTTTTGTTTAGCAAAGTCATGGTAATAGCAAGCAACCGATCCAGCTTCATTCGAGGTCCTCCTTACCGGACATTCATCATTTTGGAGTTAGTTTTTATATGTTCTACACGACGTATTCAATGACCTTCTTCCCTAACCTTTATCGAAACCGTCCAAAGAAAGCTCGCACGTCCGGTGCCAGAAGGGTCCGGCGCATCCATGCCTCCTCGATTTGGGTTTCATGCGTTCTCTTCTCTACATGTCTAATAGTAAACCAGCAATCCTGACAGCATTATGTCAAGGTGGTTGGACGGTCAGAAGAAATAGGAACACCTCATTTTAATTCCCATCCCTAGCCGGCAATACTTATAGTCCTAGGATCAAATTAATTTCATTCTGTATGCGTGCAATACCTTCAATACAAATATCCGTCGAGTTCTCCTCCTGCAAGTCCTTCTCCAAGGCGCATACGGCAGTTAACAGCTCATACGCGTAGAAATTAGCCGCGATGCCTTTAAGTGTGTGGACCATTCGGCGAGCGACCACCGTATCTCGATTCATGACGAAGGGCAGCAATTGCTCAGAGAACTGCACATAATCCATCTTGAATTTCTCCAACATATACTGAAAAATATGGATTTTATGGTCAATATTCCTCATCAAACGTTCGGAATCCATGCCTTTAACATCGAATAACCATGCTAAGTCAAGCCATTTCTCTATCATATCGCTTAACTGCTTCTCATCGACGGGTTTAATCAAGATGTCGTTCAAACCATGCTTCAGCAGTTGCAAATGCTCCTTCATGAATACGTTTGCGGTTAGCGCAATAATCGGGATCCCTTTCAACGCCAAGCGCTGTCTAAGCTTCTGAGTAGCCTCGTAACCATCCATCTCTGGCATATGAATATCCATAAGAATCAGTTTCCAGGCCTGCTCGTCCGCCACAGCTAATACCTCCAGCCCATTCTGCGCGATGACAACCTGGTATCCCAGCTTTTCAAGGAGATGAGTAATCACCAATTGATTGATTTCATTATCCTCGGCGACCAGAATCGAACCTTTGGAAAGAGGGCTACGCGGATTGACTTCAAGCGCATCCAGGACAGCAGGCTGAGCACTCTCTATCCGGCGCACCTGTTCATTCAGGGATTCCAAGCTTTTCAGTAAAGATAATCGACTGACAGGCTTAACAATAATAGCATCGGCCTGGATGTTCTTAGGCAGCGCTGACATTTCCTCTCTTCCTTCCAGCGTCGTATAGGCGATAATCTTGGTTTGCGAACGATCAATGGTTTCGAGCACACGCAACCAGGATGAGCGCTGCTCGATCTGGGCCATCTGCATATCCAGGAAGAGAACGTCCGGAGCTGTATGCACACACGCTTCCTTTTCCAAAACCGCAAACACATCAGACATCGATGAAACCGCATCCATTTGAAGCTGATAGGAGCCCAGAAGTTCGCATAGATGCTCACGAACCACAGGATGATCTTCGGCGACGAGAATACGCTGATTCCATTCAGACAGATGCCCTTGACGCTGCTGCCTGTGCGTATATTCCTCCGCCTGTTCGCATCGACCAAACAGAAGGCTGAAATAGAAGCGGCTGCCCACGCCAAACTCCGTTTCGACTTGAAGAACGCCCCCCATGGATTGAACCAAATGCTGACTAATAACCAGACCCAAACCTGAGCCGCCATATCTCCGGCTTGTGGATGTATCCGCTTGCGAGAACGGCAAGAAGAGGTGTGACAGCTGTTCCTTCGAAATGCCAATACCCGAGTCTTCCATGGAAAAAGAAATAATGACTCCTTCATCCACGTGCTCCGCCAATTGAACTTTCAAGCGAATATAGCCATATTTGGTAAATTTGATAGCGTTATTCAATAAATTGATCAGCACCTGCTCTAATCGGAACGAATCCCCGCTGACGATGTCAGGCAGATCCATGGACGTATCCAATATCATTTCGATGCGCTTGGTGCCGGCCGATACACTAACCAGATCCACAACATGTTGGAGTGAGGTTTCCAGGGAAAAGTCGACCTTCTCCAAGGTTAGCTTGCCTGCTTCAATTTTGGAGAAATCAAGAACGTCATTAATAGTTGCAAGCAGCACATGGGAGGAAGCGTCCATTTTGTTCAAATAATCCTTCTGGATCTCCGTCAATTCGGTTCGCTGCAGCAGCAAGGACAGCCCCATAATGCCATTGAGCGGCGTGCGTATTTCATGACTCATCCTAGCCAGGAACTGGCTCTTCGCCCGATTGGATTCATCGGCTTCTTCGCGCCTTTTCAAATCGGAGATATCGTGGACCGTTCCAGTGACACCTGTAATATCCGTTCGATCATTGTTGAAAAGGGGGGAAAACGTCACATTGTACATATGCTCTGTTTGATCGGGCAGCAGGAAATTAATAGCGAATTGCTGCGTTTTCCCTCTCGCAATCGTTTCCACGAAAGCGTTCACCCATTTCTGCGGATCATCCATCTCGATCACATCCGTCAGTTGCTTGCCCCTTACCTGCTCGGTGGTTAATTGGTAGGTTTGATACATTTTATAATTGGCGGAGGCCAAGCTTCCATCCAGTCGAAAGCGGAATATAAAATCCTCGGAATTTTCCACGAGTGTCCGATATTGCTCGTCTCGAACCCGCGCTTTCATCTGCGCAGCACGATACTCCGTTACATCCACAGCCGAGCCGATGATTTCATTGACAGAACCATACTTATAAATTGGCTGTAAGGTTACTATAATCGTAAATCCTTCTGAATCATACTCGTAGGTAACTCGCTCACCCTCCCAAGCAACCTCATAATGCCGCTTTAGATATTCCGTGAACTCTTTATTGAGGACTGTGATTTCGTGCACTTTTTTCCCTATAAATTGACTGGGTCTCAATCCAAGCTGGTAGAGGAGTTGACCTTCAATCAGGATGTATACGAAATGGTCCTTTACCTTGTGAATTTTAAAAGTAAAACCCGGCTGAAAACGCAGCATATCGATGAGTTCTTGCTCCACTTGCCGGATCTTCTGCTTATACTCCCGCGCCCGGACCAGATAACGGAGAAAACAGGCGACAATAAATACGCATATCATTTGATAGCTAATATATATCCAGATCGCATCCAGTGGTGTTCGGTATATCAACCAAATCATCGCATAGTAAAATAAAAAGAAAAATGTCTCGCCATACAGCCATTTCATCCAGTACGACTTCGTTCTTCGGAAAATGATACCGGTTCCAACAATCGCAACAATTCCTATCAACAACTGAGGAATCTCTATGGAACCCTCCAATAGAAAACGCCCTATCCAGAGGAAAGCAAAGGTGATGGATAATGAAACAAACCCGCCTAAATAAGCAGATAGCAGTAATCCTACCCCACGAAAATTCATGCTAACATGATCACTAATCTGGACCCCAAAGTTTAGTAAAACAACAATAAGCACGCCATGCGAGAGACCCACGAAAACTTTATAATACCAAGATGGCTTCTGATCCAACTTGGTAATAATAAAAAATTGTTCCACGAAGATGACGAACACGGTAATAATAGCGAAATTAGTAATCAAATCACGCAACAAATGCCATCACCAACCTATTTTCAACGTATTGGGTCCGTCAATTGGCCTAACAGCTGCAATGAGTCTCTAGCCCGTTTGTTTGCTTCGCACATCCTGAAGCAGCATATCTTCAATATGCGCAGGCTTGACCGGAGCGCTGTAATAATAGCCTTGCACGAATCGACAGCCACACTCCCTAAGGACTTGAAGTTCTTCCTCGGTCTCCACACCTTCTGCTACGACAAGCAGATTCAAGTTTTTGGCCATGGCAATCACCGTGTTCACGATGGCGGCATTCACTTGTTTTTGCTTCAAACCTTTAATAAACGACTGATCAATTTTTAGTTTATCTATTGGGAAATCTTTGAGATAGCTGAGCGAACTGTACCCTGTACCGAAATCATCCATCGCGATGCGAATGCCTAGATTCTTCAACTGGGTCAGGGCATCAGCAGCTAAATTCACATCCATACTCATGCTTTCCGTAATTTCGAGCTCCAAATATCTGGGCTGTAGGCCTGTTTCCGCCAAGATCTTCTCAATCCTGCTGCAGAGCCCCGTATCATTGAACTGACGGCGGGATAGATTCACCGCCACGAACATCTTGGGGAGTCCCGCTTCCTGCCATTTCATATTCTGCTTGCATGCCTCGCGAATGACCCATTCACCAATATGGTGAATCAGGCCGCACTCTTCGGCAATCGGGATGAAATCACAAGGCGGAACGTGTCCCAGAACAGTATTATTCCACCGGATTAAACTTTCAATGCCGACCATCCGATTGGTGTAAATATCAACCACAGGCTGATAAACAAGCTGGAACTCCCTTTGATCAATCGCTTTGCGCAAATGAAACTCAATATCCATGCGTCTTTGAAATGAAGCCATGATCGGTTCAGCACCAACGGGGTAGGAAGCTCCTCCTGGTTGAGTGCCATTATGTACAGCCATTTGACATCGTTCGAGGAAATAATTGGTCATTGGACCTTCAAACGATTCTTGTACTAATAATTGCGTATGAAAATAATCGGCAGCGCCGATGCGCATAGCCTGAATGGTCTGTATGGCTCCCTCAGATGATTGCGAGCTGAGCATCATAACAGGTAGGGGACAATGGGTCATCATGAGTTGAAGAGCAACAAGTCCTTCCGAGTTAGGCATATCCAAATCTATAATGACCAAATCCGGTTTGCCCGCCAGTATACAAGCCAATGCCGCATTGCCGTGGTTGGCAAACCCCGTTACCCTAAACGGCGCCGCTTTCTCGAAAATCGGTATCACAGCTGCTCTGAATTCATTCGAATGACTAACGATCATCACGCCATACCTGTCCAAAAGACCCATTCCAATTGTTCACTCCTTACTACTATAGTCCCATTTAAGTCCGTTGTCTCTATCATACCTTCCACTTATTAGGTTACTTGCCTAAAAGGTATGATTTGAAAATCTTTATTTCGCTAATATTTCGCTAACATTTTCGTGTTAAATTCCAAATAAAGCGGTTTACTCTTAAAATTCGACACCGTATAATAGAAATAATGAGTAAAGTGTTAGCGAGCATCATTCCCTCTGTTCAATACTTATTTTGTTTATGTTTTGTAACTAAAGTTTAGTTTGGGGGAGCCACGAATGGACAGAGTTCTATTAATTGAGGACGATGATATTATCGGCGAGATGATCTGTATGTATCTCAAAGAAGAGGAATTCGTAGTGCTGAGGTCACATAATGGCCAAGAAGGACTCGCAGCTTTGCATGATTTCAAACCTGATCTTATACTGCTTGACCTCATTCTTCCTGATTTTGAAGGAACAGATCTATGCAACTCCTTACGCAACATAACACCCGTTCCCATTATTATTATTTCTTCCAATGCGCGAGTAAGCGAGAAAATTGAAGCCTTCACTGTCGGGGCCGATGATTACTTATGCAAGCCCTTCAGCATGCATGAGATGAAAGCGAGAATTCAAGCTTTATTGCGCCGTTTCAAGCAAACACACCCCTCAGACATCCAGCAGGTGCCCGCTTTGCAGGAGGTTACTGTCCCCCCGATGAATTTGAACATCAATATTGAGAAAAGAACACTATATGTTCGAGGCGAATCTGTGGAAATGACTTTCTCCGAATTTGAACTCATCCGCTTGCTGTTTGAGAATCCTGAACGCGTGTACCGTCGCGAAGATCTCATTAACGCGCTGCGCGGTTTCGATTCTTATATTAACGATCGAGCTATCGATGTACATATCACGAACTTACGACGCAAAATTGAAGTCAACCCCAAAGAGCCCAAATTCATCAAAACCGTATGGGGGGTCGGTTATAAATTCGTTCTCTAAATAAGAAACTTCATCCTTCCTAGGATGGGGTTTCTTTTTTTGACGTGTCGGATTTTCCGGTACTTTGCTGAACCTTGTCAGAACTACAATCTTATACCATTTATTAGTAAAAATTGGTTGACACCCCAAACAATCATCCTTTATCATTGGACTTCCAGAAGCATGCAAGGATAGCCAAATTAAGAAATAAACGGGTGAGGTCTTTATGCAAAGTGATAAATTAATTTTGGATTTGAGCAGCCGCAGCGCCAAAGTATTCAAGAGGTCCGAAACGGGAATCGAACAAGTCGATTTACTGACTTGGGAGCTCTCGGAGAGCAAAATCAGTCTGCCCGCGATTGAAGATCAATTAAAATTATTGTTGTCTGCAAACGGATCCATTCGCGAAGGACTCGATCAAGGAACCATCGAAGCCATCGGTACAGAAGCGATGCGAAGATCGCCTCTTTTATCCCAACATATGCAGGAGATATGTGAGAATCTGCAAATCGCCTACCGCACCATCAGTCAGGAAGAAGAAGCTGACTTGTTGAAGAAAGCTATTGCAGAGTCTGACATTCCCAACCATCTAGATGTCCTCCATGTCGGGGGAGGCGGCATACAGATGATTACAAGGGACAGCGAAGCACCTTATATGATTCCATTCGGCATCTCCGATCTGAACCAACAATTTCAGCTGTTGGAGTCCCCCAGCCATAGGCAGATTGCCACTTGTATCAAGTGGCTCTCCTCCCGGTTGCCCGTCACGTTGAAAACTTTTGCCTACACGGGCGGGGAGAAAACCTATGTTCAGCATTTCGGCATTGAACTGGAACAAGATCTGTACTGCCTGAGCAGCGACTTTACGCTGCTCGCCAGACGCCTGGCAGCCATGGAGCTTCCTGCCCTGGAAGCCAGATCCCCTTTCGATCCCAAGTGGATGCGCGGTGTAATTGCCTCTAATTGTATTGTACTGGCCGGTCTGATTAAATCAGGCAGCACCAAGTTCATGCCCTCCGATCTGAACATGGCTCACGGCATTCTCAATCAATCGTAGGCGCACATTGTAGGCGCAACGGCAATGAGAAAAGCGGCTTTGCCACCCTGAGAGATGAGCATCTTCATAACGGTTTTCAGCAATCTAGCGGATCCTAGTTCCCTTTGGGCTTTGCAATGACAGAAAGCATCGTGTGAAAAGGAACTATGATCCGCTAAATGGCGGGAACTGGGGTAAACGTAGCATGAAAGGGAACTGAGATCCGCTATTTAAGCGGAACCTGCTGGTTCCAACCAGGAAATGGTGCAATAGCGGATCGTAGTTCCCTCTGGCGTGGAATATGGCGGTTTTCGGAATTATAGCGCACTGTAGTTCCCTCTGGATCCCTATCATGACACATTTTCCTACAATCGCGGCTTGAC
>NZ_BMHE01000068.1 GCF_014640555.1 Paenibacillus marchantiophytorum
CACAGTAATTCCAGATTAACGGGTATTATTGCTGAGCACTCTGGATTAAAGAAACTCGTTGGATAGGAAAGTACCGTAAAGCGGAAGAAAGAAGAACATCGGAAAGCCGGATGAGGGAAAACCTCACGTCCGGTTTGATGCAGGGGGAGCTGAAAAAGTAAAAAGAGAGCCTTCGCCCTCCAATGAAATTTCAGTTTTCTACTCTACTAAGAATTTATATGTTTTGGGGTGAGCGAAGCTTGCCCCTTATTTAGAATAATAGAAAGTATAAGTTTATTTAGTGGATTTAGGGGATTCTACCTTTTTAGTTTTTTGGTACATTTAGAATATGAAACAGGACATCCTACACCGAATTTTCTTTGATGAGAATCGCTACTAGGAAGCCAATAAAAGCAAGGATGGCAAAAAGATAAGTCCCGAAGTGCTGAAAGAAATCCGAAAATTTCGAGATTGTGGAAACCCCAAAAAAGGGTTTAAGCTGCTCGCATGTGAAGGGTGCCATGATCTTAAGGTGGTGCTCTTTTCGGTGCAAGGGGCGTTTCTGCACGACGTGTTCATGCGGAGGAACGGAAGAGTGGAGCCGTGTCTTGTCTGAGGACGTATGTCAAGTCAACCATCGACGAAGGTCTAAGAGACATGCTTTTGGGTTGGGGTGAGTGAAGCTTGCCCAGAATGTAAATGTTGGAGATTGACGCCAGTCTCCAGGCTTGGGTTGTAGGCGGCCCAACACGTTGGAGTGGTTCGATGCGGTGCGATGAGAAGAAAAGAGAAGAGTTGTAATGAGATGCGATGATACGAGACGAGATGCGGTGCGATGAGAACAAGGTAGCTGTGAACGTACTTATGTGTTCGAATTGCTGCTGGTTTGGAGGTATAAACAAGCTATTTGGCAGAATGAGATCCTCTAGCTTTGTAATCGCGCGGAGATAAGGGAACGTCAAGCCGCGATTGTAGGAAAATGTGTCATGATAGAGATCCAGAGGGAACTACAGTGCGCTATAATTCCAAAAACCGCCATATTCCACGCCAGAGGGAACTACGATCCGCTATTGCACCATTTCCTGGTTGGAATCAGCAGGTTCCGCTTAAATAGCGGATCTCAGTTTCCTTTCATGCTACGTTTACCCCATTTCCCGCCATTTAGCGGATCATAGTTCCTTTTCACACGACGCTCTCTGTCATTTCAAAGCCCAAAGGGAATAGGATCCGCTAGATTGCTGAAAACCGTTATGAAGATGCTCATCTCTCAGGGCGGCGACGCCGTTTTTCTTACTGCAATGTCAATTATGCATGCTAAGTCAAGCCTTAAAATGACAGTATTTTATTTCCATTTAAAATTGCTTGCATAACGAATACATGTTCGGTATATAATAAGTAACACGAATATATGTTCGCGTATGGTGGTGAGGATAATGAAGGTCAGTTCAAGAATTGAGACAGAAGAGGATGTTCAAATTATCAAGGAGTATACGCTGTTACCCATTTTACTCGATATGCTGGCAAGGGATATGGAGGAGCTCAAGATTTACAAGGATAAAATCGTGTATAATCATGTGCTCTTCTATCTGAGAGAGGTTGAGAATGCCATTTACCCGCAATTGCAGCAGCTCAAAAGCAGCATGAAGCAAAGAGATATTAAAGTTATTCAGACTGAAATGAATGCCTTGGGGATTCATGTTGAATACAAGGTCCGCGGTTACATTCACCATTTCACCATGCTTCGCAGTTTAGTCAAGGCAGAGCTTATGACCACGCTTATGAATATGCGAGGGGGATTACGGTGAGCAAAGGAAAGGAACGCACTATATTTTTGGCGGATTGCGAAAGTTTCTATGCGAGCGTTGAGAAAGCGGATCATCCGGGCTTCAAGGACAAACCCGTTGCGGTTGCAGGCGATCCAGCCTTACGCTCCGGCATCATTCTGGCTGCCTGCCCCATTGCCAAACAGTACGGTGTTTCGACCGCAGAGCGACTGGGTGAGGCGCTTAAGAAGTGCCCGGAGCTGGTCGTGATGCGCCCGCGTATGCAGCATTATATTGATATTTCTCTTATGATTACCAAGATCTACGAAGAATTTACCGATCTGGTTGAGGTTTTTAGTATTGATGAACAGTTTCTTGACATCACGGCCAGTTTGCCGCTCTTCGGAGATCCGTTAACTATTGCGGAAGCCATCCAGCGCAAAGTGCTTCGGCAAACGGGCGTGAGGGTCCGAATCGGGATTAGCTCCAATAAAATTCTGGCGAAGATTGCGACCGATATTTGGGCAAAAAAGAATCCGAGCGGCGTCTATACGCTGCACCAGTCCAAGCTTGCAGAAACCTTATGGGAACAGCCAGTCAATAAGATGTTTGGCGTCGGCTCGCGGATGACAGCGCATTTCGCCAAGCTCGGGATGTACACCGTTGGTGATGTGGCCCAAACGCCGCTGCCGCAGCTCAAGAACAAATTCCGTGCCCGCTTCGGGAAGCAGTCCGATATTCACGCTGAAGTGATGTGGCGAACGGCTAATGGCTTGGATGACAGCCCGGTGACGCCGACGACTTTTGACACGGCTCCGAAGTCTATCGGTCATATGATGACACTGCCAAGGGATTATGAGGAGTCTTCAGAAGTGAATACGATACTGCTTGAGCTTACGGAGGAGGTTTGTCGTGATTGCCGCCGCAAGGGGTACATGGCTTCGATTGTGACCGTGAGCTGTATGTGCAGCCCGTTCGATGCACCAACCGGCTTTTCGCGTCAAATGAAGATGCCTGATCCGACGAATCATACCCGTACTGTTTTCGAAGCGGTTAAGCAGCTTTTCTATAAATTCTGGGATACAATGCCTGTTCGCCGCGCCGGTGTTATGTTGAGCCAATTTGTCGAAGATCACACGTATCAGCTGACCCTTTTTGAGGATCAGATCAAGGAGCGAGCATTGGAAAAGGTGACGGACAGCATCAAGGATCGCTATGGCAACGCAGCGATTGTGCGTGCTTCCTCCATGACGACAGCCGGTCAAGCACAGACCCGCGCGCTGAAAATTGGGGGGCATTATAAATGAGCAAAAAGCTAGAAAAGAACGGCCTCTGGGAATCCAGCCGCATGATGCTGCCGCAGCACAGGGAGGCATTACAGAACCAACGCAGCAATCAGCCTGCTCCGAGCAATCGGCCCACGGCGGAAGATATTGGCGTGATGCGTGACTATGTGCTGCTGCCGCTGATGCACGGGATGATTAAGCGCAAAGCAGGCGATATCGAAAAATCCACCGAAACGTTGCGTACGCTCTATGCTCGCGCGGCTCACGCGCTTGCGGCGCAGATTCTGGCTGATCTCACCGAAACGAAAACCAAGATGATGCAGCGGAGCATTCAGCTATTCGAGGAGCACAAGGATGACCGGGCGATTCACTACCGTTACATTTGCCGGGGGCATGAGGATACGTTGGTGATTGCCAAAGACTACATGCGCGCGGAGATCAGCGTCCGAACGGCCCGCTATATTGAACAATTTGTTGCCCTTGTGAACAACGCGCGGAAGATCGATGAACGGCAGATTAGATCATAGAGTCCCACAGCAGCCCGATAGAGAATCCTCTGTCGGGTAATTTATCCAATTGCCAGCATGTTCATAAGCGAGGGGATCGTATATAATGAAGATATAACTTGAGAGTGGTTTAAAAGGGAGAACACGATGAATGCTACACTACACGGATCTATTGGCTTTTGGTTAAAAAAGAACTTTCGGAACGCTTGCAACTATTTGGACCAGCGACTTGAAGAGCAAGGGGTCACCAACTCACAATTAGGAGTTCTTATTATTCTATGGGAACAAGAGGGACTCACCCAAAAAGAGATGGTTCACATTCTGGGCATTCAACCGGCTTCCATGACTTTCCTGCTTCGTGGTTTGGAACAAAAAGGAATGATTCGTCGTTTGCAAGACAAGGTAGATACGCGCATTAATCGCATTTATGTGACAGACAACGGCCTGTCGATTAAGCAGGCTTGTTTGGCCATTGTCGAAGAAGGCGAGCAGATGATTCGCCAAGGATTTTCAGATCAGGAAATTGCTTTAATGCTGCATTGGATGAGGCGCGTAGATACTAATTTTCAAGATTAGGTCATTGGTTGAATGTAAGTTTTTTTGGGCGTATAGTTAGATGTCTAATAAAAAAGGAGCTAAGCGGCTTGTACATGCTCAGCTCCTTTGTTTTTGGCGTCCACCGCCGAACCTCCGGGCGGCCCTGCCTCGCGCAATCAATCTGTCATTCTGCCGAGCCGCGGTATAATCAAGCTGCCATTCTAATGAACTGTTGGATGCTTATACACGAGAAAATGGCTTGTTTGGAAATGACCCATTTTGATCAAATAAAGGTTATTGAGTTCGTAAGGGGGCTTGCTCCAGGCTATGATAGTTGGGGACAGCCCCTGTACGAATTGACGGGAGTACATCTTTTTCACATAATGGAGAGAGAGTATGGAGGCAAAGGAAGGGTGTGCGGAATGTGTGGACGTTACACGATCACTGTGACATTAGAGGAGCTAATGCTTCGTTATGATACTTATTACCAGTATCCGGCTAGATACAGCCCCAAGTACAATGTAGCCCCGGGACAGCAAGTGATGGCCATCGTCCATGACGGGGAGAAGAATAAGCTCGGCGAGCTGCGCTGGGGGCTTATTCCGGAGTGGGCGAAGGATGAGAAGATCGGCTATCAAATGCTCAATGCCAGGAGCGAAACGCTCGCCGAGAAGCCTGCCTTCCGCAAGCCGTTTGAGCGCAAGCGGTGTCTGATTCCGGCGGATTCCTTCTACGACTGGAAGGGAACAGGCAAGCATAAGCAGCCTATGCGGATCATGCTGCGGAGTCAAGAGATTTTCAGCATGGCGGGGCTGTATGACACATGGACATCTTCGGATGGGACACGCCTATCCACTTGCACCGTTATTACGACGGAGTCGAATGAGATGATGTCCGAGATTCATGATCGCATGCCCGTTATTTTACCGCGAGAGCTGGAGTCTGCTTGGTTGGATCGCAATGTCACGAGCCCCGATAAGCTGCGTCCGCTGCTGAGGCCATATCCATCGGACCCAATGATGGCGTACCCCGTATCCACACGCGTAGGCAACGTCCGCAACGATGATGAATTATGTATAGAGCCATTAAGCCTGCTGCTGTAGAAGCAGGATGGGAAGAACAGAATGGGAGAGTTTACGACATGAAAATGCGCACGATCATCAGCATTTTAATGGTGCTGGCAATTATTTTTGGTTTGAACGGTTATATCGGTTGGCATGCGAAGGTGTTTTTGGCTGACCAGCTGGGTTCTTGGTTTCATTCCGGGGTGTATTGGATTGTTTTCTGGCTTGTCGCCTTGTCCTACCTGCTGGCATGGGTGGGCTCGCGTGTGCTGCCTGGGGGCGTGTCCAGAGTATTGAAAATAGTCGGATCCTATTGGTTTGCTATGATGCAATTCGGATTTCTGCTGCTGCCTTTGACCGATCTGGCTATCGGCGTGCTCCATCTGGCCTCGGTTTCATCAGAAACGTACATACCTATTCTCGGATGGATTGATGTAGCCATTGTTCTATTCTTGCTGTTTCGCGGTTCCTACAATGCACGTACCCCTGTGATCCGGAAATATGACGTCACCATTGCCAAAAAAGCCGGAGACTGGGATCAACTGCGCATCGCCGTAGCGTCTGATATTCATCTGGGCTCCATCGTTGGAAACCGTCATTTGCGCAAGCTGGTTGCGCAGGTGAATGAGATGAAGCCGGATTTAATCCTTTTACCAGGGGATGTCATCGACGATGATATTAAGCCTTTTATCCGTTATGATATGGGAACAACCATGCGGCAACTGCAAGCCCCGCTGGGCATTTACGCCGTGCTTGGCAACCACGAGTACATTGGCGGACATATTCCGGCCTTCGTGGAACAAATGCAGAAGATCGGCATTCACGTGCTCATGGACGAAACAGTCCATCTCCTGGATCGTTTGTACATCGTAGGCCGTAAGGACAAGGCCGCGGAACGTACAGCCGAAGGTCGGAAAGCACTCGCTGCTTTGCTGGAGGGAGCCGATCACGAACAACCGATTATCGTGCTGGATCACCAGCCGTACCACTTGGATAAAGCGGCTGACGCCGGAGCTGATGTGATGCTGTCCGGTCACACGCATAGAGGCCAAATGGCACCGAATCATCTGATTACAGGCAGACTCTTTGAACTGGACTGGGGCTATCTGCGAAAAGGAAACCTCCACGCGATCGTTTCTTCAGGCTTCGGCACATGGGGACCTCCGATTCGACTGGGCAGTCGTTCTGAGATTATTGAGTTAACGGTTCATTTTAAAAAGTAACGAGAGTAGAGGGATTACATCGATGCAAGAGATGGATAAAAAGCAGATCACACCGACAGAGTTAGCTGCCGCGATGATGCAGTTTACGATGAGAAGCATAGAAAACAGTTGGGATACACTGAAACCGGTCGCAGCCGCTTATTTGGAGGATGCTATTGTAACGGAAGCCAAAGAAGATGAGCTCTTGAGAGAAATTTACATAGCTGCGCTAGCGCTTGAAATTTATTGCATTCCGTACGCCTTTGACGTAGAGACAGCCAATTTGGTCAGCTTGGGGATGGGGGAAATCATGGCTTCCCATGCGTTAGCCGAGCACCAACTTTCGGAATCGCTCCGCGAAATTTACCTTCCGCGCCTAGATGCCGTTAATCAAACGGCTCCCGAGGATCTGGCGTTAGCACTTGCCGAAGAAGCGGCACGTATCCTCTACGATCGCTTAGCGCTTCCGCTCAAGCCATCCGATCCTGCCACTAGCCTGCTATGGGTTAAATTGTTTCCTTTTCTTGTGCAGCTTATTGGCAAATGGCCGATTCTTTCGGCAAAATTCGAGATTCAGGTTGACCCTCTCTTGACTTAAAGGTAATAATTACGAATAATAGAAGTGTAAGGCTTACTATTCCTATTGTGTGATAGCGCCATAGACGATGCTAGCTAGGTGGAGGTACGAACAAGGATGTCACAAAAAAGAGTTGCCGTCTATATCTTATCCGGATTCCTGGGCAGTGGTAAAACAACGCTGTTAACCAAGGCGATCGATTATTTTACAGAAGCAGGCCGCAAGCCTGCGGTCATCATGAACGAAATTGGGGAGGTTAACCTCGATGGGCAGTTGGTGGCCAGTGAAGTGCCGATGTCCGAACTGCTTGGTGGCTGTATATGCTGCTCGAGTCGAGGCGATTTGGGGTTGGCGCTGAAAGATTTAGTTACGGATGAGCAGCCTAATCTCATCTTCATTGAGTCGACCGGGATCGCGAATCCAATGGAAATTATTGATGAAGTAACCGATGCTTCGCTGCTTCTTCCGGTGGAGCTTAAAGCGGTTATCACGGTCGTAGATGCTCCGCAGCTCTTAGAGTTAAGCCGGACAAGCCGTGGCAAAACGTACAGGCTGATGCAGGAGCAAATCCGCTGTGCGAATTTACTGCTGCTGAACAAAACCGATTTGCTTCAAACAGAAGCCTTGCAGGAAGTAGACGCACTTGTGCGGGATTGGAATTCGTATGCCTCTGTTCATTACACGGTATTCAGCCAGATTGACATGACCCTTATTGAAAACTTAGACGCCGAGGACGAGCGGCAGCCGTCTGCGGTTGGCGGGCATGAAGAGGCTCATCAGGAGCATGAGCATGGGCACGATGCCGACGACGAGCACCATCCTGGGCATGGTCGCGAGGAACATCATGAGCACCATCATTCTCACAGTCATGTTATGGCTTATACGCACTTTTTTGAACAGGCGGTGGACAGCCATGCCTTCGAGGAGTTTGTGAGCAAGCTCCCACAGGAGGTGTACCGCGCCAAGGGGATTCTTAGTTTCTCCGACACGTCGAGCCGTTTCTTGTTCCAATATGCGTACAGGGAAATGGATTTTGTGAAAATCACCCCCAAAGGCGTAGTGCCGGACGTGGCGGTGTTCATTGGAGAGAATTTCTCCAAAGATGTGGTCCGCACGGCGCTGCTGAAACTAGAAGCGGAGACTACGGTCAACGCGGTGTCCGCAGAATAACCAAGAGAATAACCAAGAGAATAACAAGGGAAAGAATCCAAGCTTCGTGTTTGGGTTCTTTTTTTTGCATCTATCGTGACATACCTTGCAGCGGATGTGGTTGAACTGGAGAACTGCACTGTGTACAATATGCACCCCAACTAGCTAGTTATTGCAACTTGAGTGGTAGAGGAGGAGGAGAGAGGGTCGCTGTGTGCGGCAAGTAAGAAGTGAGTGGAGTAGCTGCGGGTTAGATGGTGATGTCATTGGATTAATCCACTGAAATCTTCTATTGCTTGATTGAAAACCTAATTTCATTGGATATTTACAATGTAAATCCCAAAATTGGCCTTTTGAGGGCCATTTCAAACGAAACTACTGGAAAAATCCAGTGTAAGGTTGATTTCGATGTCCGAAATGCGGATATCATTGGATTTATCCAATGATAAGTCCTGCTTCCGGAAGGAACTCGCCTGTTTCTCGAAGGAAACTCGCTTACTCCTCAAATGCTTGCTCATGTGCCTAAGTATGTGGCAGTAAAGACTAGCTAGTTATTGCAACTTGAGTGGTAGAGGAGGAGAGTGAGTCGCTGTGTGCGGCAAGTAAGAAGTGAGTGGAGTAGCCGCGGGTAAGATGCCATGTATTGAAAAAATCTATTAGACAATAAGAAGAGGCGAATGGTAAATTTAGGCTTATATTCACTTAACCAATAGGAATAGTCATGATAAGAAGGTGGCTCGAGTGAAGTGAAGCATTCAATCGGAAGAAAGGCTGTGGCAGCATGGAGCTTTACTGGAAACGCAACCTCTATATGCTGTGGCTGGGTTTGTTTTTTAACCATATGGCCTATACGCTTTCGGTGCCGTTTTTCCCTATTTTTTTGCAAAATGATCTGGGCTTGCGAAGCGGGTTGGAGCTTTGGGCTGGGATATCGATTTCGATCAGCTTTTTGATCAGCGGATTGTGTGCGCCTTTCTGGGGCTCGCTTGCTGATATTTATGGCCGCAAGCCTATGCTGATTCGCTCTGGCGTTGGATTAGCGTTAGCGCATTTTGCTAACTTTTTTGTGTATGATCTTTTTTCATTCCTACTTGTGCGGATTTTCCAGGGGGTTATGGCGGGCTTTAGCCCAGCTTCCATTGCGCTTGTAGGAACGAATACGCCAGAGAAGCATGTCGGCTATGCGCTCGGCGTAATCTCCACATCAACGGCTGCGGGAGGCATCATTGGTCCTCTTGTCGGGGGCGTGCTCAGTCAGTGGATGGGTCTGCGGGAATGTTTCATCGCATCAGGCGTCATTACGCTGATATCGGCTTTGATTGTCCTCGTTGGCGTGAAAGAGGTGCACGAGCGACAGGTTGGGGTCCGTTCCAGCGTCATTCAGGACCTCAAGCATGCTGCCGGAAATCCACAACTGATGCGATTGTTCGGGTTAACTTTGCTCATCTCGACCTCGGTCTTGATTCTCGAACCTTTGCTGACTCTCTATGTGGTGCAAATTGGGGGAAGTCTGGACAAGGCCTCGCTTAGTTCGGGCATTGTTTTCTCGGCAGTGGGCGTAGCGACGGTGATCATGGGGCCTAGATGGGGCATTATCGGTGGTCGAATCGGCTATGAGAAAATCCTGTTTGTGGGGCTGATCGGCGGCGCGATTGGCAACTTATTGCAGCTCGGTGTCCACAATCTGATCGGCTTTGGTATTCTGCGCTTCAGTTACGGGCTGTTTTTCGCAGCGGTGTATCCAGCTTTGAACGCTCTGATCGTGAAACATGTAGCATCCGATTTCCGCGGGAGGGCGGTCAGCTTGAACCAATCCGCCAGCCAGTTCGGGATTGTCGCTGGCCCGTTGCTTGGGGGGATTCTAGGCGGTTGGATAGGCATTCAGTTCGTATTTCTGATAACCGGCACTGCGCTGTTAGGCGCAGCATTGGCGATGAAGATTAAGAGCTCTAAGCAAGCCCAGCGGAAGTTGGCCGGATAACGGGAGATACCAAAAAAACGTTAAGGAATTCTAGCTTCCTTAACGTTTTTTGGTTATTCCTTGAGTTCCTTGAGCGGTTCGAAATTCGGATACACATAGGGGGATTCGGGCTTTTCGATTTTAGCAATCTGAGTTGCCTGAATCGTGAAAATGTCGTTGCCGTTATAGCTGCCATTCTGGATGGTGCCGGTTACTTTCACCCACATATCCTTGGGGTAGTTTTGGGCTGTGGGAAATTCGATCATGACTCCATACGGAGTAGCATCGGCGGAACAGCAGCTAACCGCAAAGCGCCCGACAACGAATTGGCTGTTGGTCATATTTTCTTCCCGATAAACGAAACCTGTCAGTTCAATTTTTTTACCGATAAAATTGTTTTTGAACAGATCGATGGAGGAGAGAATTTCCATATAAATTTCCGGCTTAACGACGATCGTGTCTTTTTTATAAAGGATCATACCGATTTTGGAGAAGTCTTCATCCCATTCGTTGTCCGCATGAAATAAAGCCTTCAGCTCAGCTTCGGAGGTTGCCTGGGAAGTTGCACCGGTGGTCAAAGTAGTCTCAGAGCTTGCCAGCGGAGCCGCAGGGGCATTCGATGGAGTTGGCTGTGAAACAGCAAGCTCTTTGGAGGCATCCGCGCTTTTGGCGAGGCTGGATTTGGCAGCCGAAAGATTCATCCCTTTGGCAGCGACCATGGCGCTGCTTAGCGCTGTGTCAGGCAGCAAGAAGCCGGCCAAGAGCGGCAAAACGAGCAAGCCGTAAGCAACTGTGTTGCGTATCGCTGAGCGAGAAGCGGGCTGCTCGCAGTCACAGGCGACGGGTTTTCCCCAATAAGCGCGCAGGGCCATGTAGCCTTGAAAGCAGGCGATGATGTAAAGGGCCACGGAGGCCACTTTGACATAAATCATCATACGCGGTGCGATGTAATATTGCAGGGCGTCGCTCTTGGTCAGGATGACGATGTAGCTGGAAAACCCAAGTAAGATCAGTGTGCGGAAAAAATAATGATAGCTCATAGCGCGAGCAGTTCGAATAGTGTTCATATCCATTTCCTCCTCGTAGATAGGATGACCCTATATAAAACGTTCCAAAAGCAGCGAACAAGCCAGCACGGTTACAGCGATTAGCGCAGAGAGCGCAAGTACGAATTTGGATTTGAAAACGGAGAGCAGCATGAGCGTGCTTTTGAAATCAAGCATAGGTCCGAATACCAGGAACGTTAGCAGTGAGCCGGAAGTGAATGAGGTTTGGAAAGAGGAGGCGACGAACGCGTCCGATGTCGAGCAAAGCGACAGGATGTAGGCGAAACCCATCATGAACAAATGGGAACTGAGCGGGCCTTGACCGATAGCCAGCAAACTTTCGCGCTGCATAAAAATTTGAATCAGTGCGGTGAGCAAAGAGCCGAATACGAGATATTTGCCCATTTCAAAAAATTCATCGGAGGCATGGGCGAAAAAAGTCGTCATTTTGCCTGAAAAGCCGCTGCCTGAATGCTGATGCCCTTCCACAGCGTCCCCTCCGGAGAAATGAGCTCGGCTGATGCGCAGCGGGCTGCTTGTAATAAACCGATATAAAATCAATCCAATGATGACAGCTACGGCGAAAGCAAGTCCCATACGGGAGTAGGCGATGGCCGGGTGATTGCGGAAAGCCATGAAGGTGGCGGCGAACACGATAGGGTTAATGATGGGCCCGGTGATAATGAACACGACGGCAATATATACGGGCATTCCTTTGAGAATCAATCTGCGAACCACAGGAATCATCCCGCATTCGCACATGGGGAACAGGATGCCTAAGAGGCATGCGAACACGATGCCAAGCAGCGGATTCTTAGGGATGAAGCGGCGAATGGTTTGCTCGGATACGAACGTCTGAAGCAGGGAAGAGAGGATGACGCCTAGTAGGATGAACGGAATAGCTTCCAGTAAAATGCTGATGAACATCGTTTTAAAAGCTTGAATGCGTTCTATTGTGAGCAGAGATACTGTAGGCATTAGCGTATGACTCCTTCGTAATCATTAGGACAATTTTCTAGAGCGTGCAGGTTCATCTACTTGACGTAATAGGTCTATTTGCTGCACTATGTTAATAGAACATTTTACGATAGAGGGGTAATGCACGTGGGCACTCATAAGCATACGATCGACGAGATGCTAAGAGCCATGGCTCAGAAAGGCTGGCGTATTACAGAACAGCGCAGGAGCTTGGCAACGTTGTTTGCGGAATCAGGAAGTTATTTATCGCCGAAAGACGTTTATGAATACATGAAAGTGAAATACCCAGGCGTCAGCTTTGATACGGTCTATCGCAATCTGCGCTTGTTAAGCGAGATGGGCGTTTTGGAACAATTTCATTTGACCGATGGTTTGAAATTCAAAGCAAGCTGTCTGTCGCACCATCACCATCATATGATCTGCGTCAGCTGTGAGAAGACGGTGACATTCGAATTCTGCCCGATGAAGCTTGTGGAGGATTTACCCGAAAGTTTTGAAATTCAAAGCCATCGCTTTGAGATATTCGGTTATTGTTCGGATTGTAAATCGGCTGCGCCCTCGACGTTGGTTGAGCATTAGAAACCGTGGAACTTAGTTCCATGGTTTTTTTAATTTTAAAAAGAGATTGCTATGGAAATTGTCAGAAAAGTAATTGTCAAATTTTGTTGAAAATTGTATATTGTAAATAGTAAATAAACGTTTACAATGAACATGATAAGTAAAAAATTACATAATCATAGGAGTTTTGCAGATGAGCAGCTACATAGGGAGAAAGGTTAAACAAGATGTAGTTAATTCTGTCGGCCTAGTCCTAATTCCCGCTAAAGCAATTATCGGAAATGAAGAACTTGAGCTTATTCGGATGCATCGCGTCGATATGTCCATGATTATGTGGGAGACGCCAGTCAAAACCGTGACGGAATCCTGTGAAATGCGTATGCAGATGACCGTCAAGCAAGCCAAACAATTATTTCAATCGATTCAGGCGGATCGTAAAGTTCCCGTCCATCAATTCCGTGAAGAAGTGATTCCAGCGATACAGCAAATGGCGGATCACCCGAATATTTTCGAATTATTTGAAACGGTTCGGGCCAAGGATGATTATACCCATGAGCATAATATCGGTGTGGGTGTCCTTTCAACATTAATCGGCAAATGGATGAATCTGAGCAGCACTGAGCTGGCGACCCTCAGTTTGGCGGCAACGCTGCATGATGTCGGCAAGGTGAAGATCCCGATTGAAATCCTCAACAAGCCTGGAAAGCTAACGAAAGAAGAGTACGCGATGATTAAGCAGCACACCATATTCGGGTACGAGTTGCTGCGAGATACGGTTGGTGTCGGACATCGTGTCGCATCCGTTGCGATTCAGCATCATGAACGCGAAGATGGCAGAGGATATCCCTTCGGGCTAAAAAAGGATCAAATTGATATCTTCAGTAAAGTAGTCGCGATAGCAGATATCTTTCACGCGATGTCTTCCAAACGGCCTTATCATGAACCAATGCCATTTTATGAAATTATTAAGCAAATGCGAGAAGGCACGTTCGGTGAATTCGAACCCGAAATCATCTCTGTCTTCTTAACGAATATCACGGCGCACTTGATCGGTAACGATGTGCTGCTATCCGATGGTCGCCGCGGAGAGGTCGTCTACATCAACCCCCACGACATCGGGAGTCCGCTTATTAAGGTGGGAAGCGATTTTGTAGATTTGAGCAAGGAAAGAAATATTCAAATTCAATCGATTTTTGCTTGATCCATCGAAAGCAGCCGGCAGATGAACTTTGCGGACTGCTTTTTTGTTTATTTTAAACAAGAGGTCCCGCGAGCCGCTGTTTCCAATCCGCAATAAGCACGTCAGCATCAAGATCCAGGCCAATGAGAACCAGATAAGACGTGCCTGAAAAAGACGAGGACTGCCAGTTTATACGTTTGCCGGCAAATTGCATGAGGGAAGGCTCCATTTGAGAACCGATGCGTAAATACCCTTTGGCCCTAAGTAAAGACGAGCCCCATTTGGCTAAATAACGTTCCACGATGCTCTGTGTGAGGGGAAACCCTTCTTCAATAGGCAGCGTAACTGTATGTATGCGAGAATAAGAGACAGCAGGAGACGGGGCGGAATTGGGCTGCTGAACGGCTTTTACGGCTTGAATCTGGAACTTGTTGTTGAAAGAAAGAGCCTGCGAAGGCACTTGCTTCTGTGGCAGCAGGGAACCGAATACAAGTGCCAAATCAAAGTGGCTATGTGTCGTTGGCAGCAGCAAAGAGCGGTCATTGTATTTGCGGATCGTTTTCTCGATGGCAGCTAATTTTTTGGCAGAAACGAAGTCGATTTTGTTCAAAAGCAGGAGATCGGCTACTTCGATCTGTCTGCGCAGCGTGTGGACCAGTTCCCTGTCGGCAGCAAAAATGCTGTTATAGTCCAGCACGTTCTCCGCGTCAAGCAGGGTAATGACCTGATGAAGCTTTACATAAGGCAGCAAAGCAGGCTCAGTCAGCGCATCGACGATTTCTTCCGGATTGGCAACACCGGTTAATTCAATAAGAATGACGCTCGGTTTGCGCAAGAGCAGTTGTTTGACAGCGCTGCTGATATCACTCTTTTTGCTGCAGCAGATGCAGCCATCGAGCAGTTTAGTCATAGGTAAATCAGGTGAAGCTGCTTGCAGCAGATGGCCGTCCACATCCTGCTTGCCCAGCTCATTCATCAGAACAGCCGGTGTGAGCTGGAAGGAGTCAGCTTCTTGAAGCATGCGTAGGAGCAAGGTGGTTTTGCCGCTGCCTAGAAATCCGCTCAACACGATAACGGGGACTTTGCTCAAAAGGAGGACTCCTTTATTCATCTATTATAAGTAATTATTACGAATTAAATTGTAGTATAAAAAACGCAATGCCGCAAGACTCAAATCATATTAAGTTAGTAAAGAGGAACATCATTATAATTGTTCTTTCCCTTGCGCGCCGTTGCCAATGTGGTAAAATACGGGTATCTTGAAGAATTCGGAGGTACCTTTAGACCGATGAAATATGTAGCCTAACTTAAACTGCTATAACGAAATATTCGTTGTAAGGCAGACTCTACGTTTGTGCAGGTAGAGCGAGTGGGATACGTATGTCTAAAGGGGCTGACTCCTTCAAGGGGCTTTTCTTGGCATACCGGTTTCATAACTTGTTCTTCCTGACCGTGGGCTCCTGCCTGTGGTCTTTTTGTATTTGAACGAAAAAGGAGGAACAAGTCGATGACTTTACTTATAAAAGCAAAGCAATTGAAAAAAGAATTTGGTGGAAACATCCTGTTTGAACAGGTGGACTTCGAGGTGCATGAAGGAGATAAGATTGCTATTTATGGACGTAATGGCCTAGGCAAGACGACACTTCTGCACATCCTGGCAGGCACGCTGGAGCCTGAGCAAGGCCGTGTTGAACGGCGGCTGCCGATGGAGGAGTGGGGATGGATGGGACAGCTGACAGAAACAGATGAGACCTTTTCCACATATGCCTATGTGGAAAGAGGCTGCCCAGAGCACTATGGTGCCAAGGCTCGCTTGCGAGAACTGGAGCTGCAGATGCAGGATGAAGCTTGCAGTGAGAGTTTGCTCGCCGAGTATCAGGAGGCGGCAGAGCGCTATCTGGCACTCGACGGCTATCACTGGGAAACCCAGGTGGAGCGGAAGCTGCTGCAGCTTGGGCTGGGCAGCGAGCTGTGGCATCTGCCGCTCGCTCAGCTGAGCGGCGGGCAGAAGACGCGCGCGCAGTTAGCGCGGCTGATGGTTCTGGGGCCTCGGCTGCTGCTGCTCGACGAGCCGACCAATCACCTCGACGCCGCGTCGCTCGAATGGCTCGAAGCGTGGCTTCGCGCCTATCCGGGCACCGTCGTCTTCGTCTCGCACGATCGCCATTTCATGGATCGTGTGGCGACGAGCCTGGTCGAGCTGACGCCGACCGGCAGCCGCACCTACCGCGGCGGGTACTCGGCGTACAGCCGCCAGAAAGAGCTCGAGCTGCGTACGCAGGAGCAGCTCTACCGCAAGCAGCAGCTTCTGCGGGAGCAGTTGGAGGAGAGCATTCGCACGTTTCGGCAATGGTTCCACCAGGGCGAGAGCAGCGCCCGGAAAGCGGAGGTGCCGATACAGCGCGTGTACTTCCAAGCCCGCGCGGGCACGCACATCTCGCGGATGAACGCGAAGATGAAGGAGCTGCAGCGCCTGGAAGCGAACCGGGTCGAGAAGCCGCGTGAAGCGGCGCGGCTGAAGGTGCAGCTTGGCGCGAGCGAGTTCGCGTCACGCTCGCTCGTGCGCCTGGAGCGGGTCGCGTTCGGCTATGGCGATCGCGAGCTGTTCGCCGAGCTGAGTCTCAGCGTCGATCGCGGCGACCGGTTGGCGGTGCTCGGCCCCAACGGCGCAGGCAAAACGACGCTGCTCAAGCTGCTCATCGGCCAGCTGCAGCCCACTGCCGGCACGGTACGACAGCACCCGCAGGCGTCGATCGGCTACTTCTCGCAGGAGCTCGAGCATCTCGACGACGGCATGACGCTGTTGGATAGTCTGCTGTCGCTGCCTGCCATGACACAGACGGAAGCGCGCACGATTCTGGGATGCTTCCTATTCTCCGGCGATGCGGTGCGCAAGCGAATCGGGGATCTAAGCTTGGGCGAGCGCTGCCGGCTCGCCTTCCTCAAGCTTTACTTCAGCGGTGCTAACTTGCTGGTGCTGGATGAGCCGACGAATTATTTGGATATTGATTCGCGGGAACGAATTGAGCAGGCGCTCCTGAGCTATCCCGGCGCTATGATTATCGTCTCGCACGATCGATTCTTCATTCGGAAGCTGGCTGGAAAGCTGCTGGTGCTGAGCGCAGAGCATGCGCCCATTGCTTTCGAAGGCACGTATGATGCGTATGTGGAAGCGAGCCAGATGAACGAAAGCTCGCCAGAGCAGCTGGCGAGAGCGAACGAGCGCCGCCAGCTGGAGCTCACGCTGGCCCAACTCATGAGCGAAGGGGCATGGACGCCTGAGAACGCCACGGAACAACTGCAAATGATCAGAGACATTAAGTCGCGGCTCGCGGAGCTGCACAATTAAAAAAAGCCGGAGCGCACCTTTGTTGGCGCACTTCGGCTTATTTGCTTTTGGTGACGTGAAGCAGCTCAGGTACGGTTACAAAGGTGTAGCCGGCTGCTTTTAGTTTAATGATCAAAGGTTCGAGCGCTTGGACCGTTCCTGAAAGGTCTTGGCTGTCAGCGCCTCCGGAATGCTGCAGGATAATGGATCCCGGCTTCGTCTGCTGCATAATATTGCTCAGCACCTGATCCGAGCTCAGCGATTTCCAGTCAAGCGAATCGACATTCCAGTTCACGATTAAATAATGGTGATCGGCGACCCATCTAACCTGTTCTTCATTAATCGCCCCGTAAGGCGGGCGAATCAGCTTGGGCGCATAGCCGATCAAGCCTTGCAGAACACTCTCTGTACTCATGATCTGATTCTGGAATTTGTCCACGGTCAGCTTAGGCAGATTAGCGTGGCTGTAGGAGTGATTACCAATAACGTGGCCTTCGTTGACCATTCGCCTGATCACATCAGGATGCGAGCTTGCCTTAACGCCAAGCACGAAGAAAGTGGCTTTGACGTGGTTCGCCTTCAGCGTATCGAGAACCTTGGGCGTGAATCGGGTGTCAGGTCCATCATCGAAAGTGAGCGCTACTTTCTTTTCCTGCGAAGAGCCGCGCAGCTTGAATGTATCCGGATACTTCACGGCCAACTGGGAGAGTGTAAGCTTTTTCTGCGAAATTCGGACATGGCCTTGATTTTTCTGCACAGCAACAGAGGGTTTCTTGGAAACCTCAGGTTGCGTGGCCTTTTTTTGGCTTGTTTTGGGTGTTGGACTAGGAATGGCTACTGTTGGCGTAGTTTGGGGCTGTGCAGTTGCTTTGGGCGCCTCTGAAGGCGCCTGCGTAGGCTTTATGCTGGGACTAGCCAAAGGCGTACTATCAATCCTGCTGCTGTCGACGCTGGGCTCATCTGCAAGCGCTACTTCATCCACATGAGAATTTTGTGCTGATCGCTGATCGTGATAAGGCTTGTTATTGGACACACCGCAGCCCGCTGTCAACAGGCAAACGATGGCGACGGGCCAAACCCATTTGGTCATGGCAATCCCCTCCGAGCGTTATGACTATGCTTTAGGTTTTGTTAGGATGAGGTATCCTATCCAGTGAAAATAAAGGAAGTCATAACCGGCTAAGGTTGTAAACCAATCGCTATTCGCACTGGGAGGAAGGCGCGGACATGAACTATTTAGGAACATAGAGCGTCATTACATATACCTAAGCTAAGCAGAAGAAGGTGCCCAAAGGAAGGGAGTGAGGCTATGTTAGCCCTGATGAACAACAAAATTTTTGTGCTTTTCATCATATTGCTGCTGTGCGCTGGTTGTTTGTATGAGAAAACCTCAACAACGGCTCCTAACCTGCGAACTCCGCTGCAAGCTAATTTCGGCGCTATGTTAACCATTGGGGAACCCATTCGTGTTGATGCACAGAGTGATCCTCCGCAGCTAATTCCTAGCAGAGCACTTACGTTCATTGATGAGCTTCGGGGATACGGACTAGCTGACAATGGCAAGGAACTGCAACTTATCCAAACCAGTGATGGGGGAGTCACTTGGCAAGCTAAAAATAAAATCACCAATCAGGCTGCGCCTAGCGCAATCTCCTTTCTGGATACTGAAACAGGCTGGTTGTTTGCAAAAGATCGGGGAACTAACAAGTCAGAACTGCGGCTAACTTCAGATGGCGGACAATCCTGGGAGGTTATTGCACAGAACCTGCCGGGACTTGAAGGCACCCAAGGGACGCCTTATTTTCAGTTTTTTGATCGGCAAAAGGGGCTGCTAGCTGCTCAGAGTTATACAGATTTACAGCTGTTGCGCACACAGGATGGCGGCTTAACCTGGTCGGTCTCCAACCGAATTCCGCTGCCTGCCAAAGCAGCTGGCGCCTTTACATTCCAGTCGCAGACAACAGGTTGGTTCATTGGACCTGGATCTGGCAAGAGAGAGAAAGATAGTTTGACACTTTACCAAATGAAGGATGGGGGAACGTGGCTTGAAACAAGCAGATTGCCGAATTCGGCAGGTAATCCCGTGGCGATTGCCTTTGCCGATGCCCAGCATGGCTATATTCTGCTAAAAACGAGGACGCAGAGTACGGAGCAGGAGATCAGATGGCAGTGGCTCCGAACCGTGGACGGAGGAAAGACGTGGAGTCAGCATGCGTTTCCCAGTACCTTTCAGCCGCTGGAAGCGAGCGTGCAAATGAATTTTGCGACTGCGACTAGTGGCTGGTTGAGGGATACCAAAGATATTTGGCGTACAACAGATGAGGGGCTAAACTGGAGTCTAGTGACACCTTAAACCTTAACTGATGATCTTTTGATAAGTGACTATATCCAAGAATTTCCCCCATTTGAAGCCAACTTCGCGGAAATGTGCACACTGTGCATAGCCATTTTTCATAAATGAACGAATACTAGGCGCATTATCCGAGCAGATGGTAGAAATTAGAGAATGGAAGCCGCGCTCTTTGGCGACTGCTTCAATATGTTGGATAGCAGCGGAACCGACACCTCGTCCAACGCAATCCGGGTGCAAATAAATGGTGATTTCCGCCGTCGTATCATAAGCTTGCTTTTTCTTGTGCGGCATGATTTGCACATATCCTTGCAGGATGCCGCCTAACCAAATCACATCCGTTTGGTACCGCGGGTTCTGGTGGATAACACTTGCTGTAAATTCCGAAATATCCACGGGCTCTGTGTGAAAAGAAACAGTCGTATGCACGACAAAATGGTTGTAAATATCCATTAATAAGGGAATATCGGATTCTTCTAAAGGTTTAAACCAAAGCGTAGACATGGGCAGTACTCCTTCTGACTGAATTTCGGCGTCATGTTTCTTACTAAACATAGATTCCACAACGGAAGCTAAACTCCTTTTTCAAATAGACAACAGCCCATATTCCATGTATCTTAGATATAATGTCTTATATACAATAGAAAATAAACGGATACATCGGAAATAGGGGGAATTACATGTCGGGCAATTTAAACTACATTCTCGTGATTATTATCGGCGTCATCGTTCTTGCAGGTCTAACCTACATGAATCTTCGTAAAATTAGCAAATCGACCGCGGACCTGACCCAGCTCAAAAAAAGAACACTGCTATGGAGCGAAATATCGCTGGCGCTGTTCGTTCTCCAATTATTTTTCCGGGATCGTCAAGGCGGATTTCTCTTGTTTTTTGGGATCCTCACCTTGTTTACAGGAGCGCATTATCTAGGCGTTTTGTATTATTCGAAAAAAAGAGGCAAATAAAGCAAAGAGGCTCCTGCGTAGATAACCTACTGTAGAGAAGCCTCTTTTTTATGGTATTGATGTTGTTTAGCGACGTTAGCGTTATTCGTTCCAGCTTGTTGGCTGTGTCTTCGTTGGGGTTTTCAGCTTCTGATACCATTTCTTCTTTTTCTTCTGTTCCATCAACGTTCTTAATTGCAGCATCACCAGTTTAGCCCTGTCTTCATCAGCATACTTGTCACGCATCTGTTCAAAAATTGTGTGATCTTGCATAGCATTACCTTCTTTTCTAACGGTTAGATGAGATTGTTGAGAATGTATGTTCGTGAGACTAGTATAACACAAGAAACAGGCTGGATGGAACAAACCATTTGCAAAAAAATGTTTCTACTATTAAAGAATCATCCCGCCGCTGTATCTTAATTCATACATTTTCGCATCGTTGGCTTGAATACTTTCATAGCCAGTGAAGCGTTCAAAAGTTCCGCTAACTTCATTTTGATACCAATAAGCATTGGCTTGGAATGATTGTGGACCGCGATAAGGAGACTCTCCATTAACTGCCCTTAAAGCATCCCGCAGAAAAGAATACAGGTGGACCGTAGTTTCGCGGGAAGCATTGGGCGCAGTGATGCCGCCGGAGTAAACCATCGACCAGATAGGCCGATCTTTGTATTCAATCATTTCTTGGCCGGCGAAGAAAGAGAAGCCGAAGTAGATATCCCGATATAAATAGTCGCCGGAACGAATTTCTAATTGTTTGGAACCATTGAGAAAAGAACGAACGACAGCCTCGTCGCCATGTGAAGCGTAGGTTTGTTTCTTGGCTTTTATAAGAAAATCAGTTAAAGCTTCAAATTCGATGGACATGTGGACCCCTTCTATAAAACAGGATAAGAACGTATGATCTGTTTTATATTCTAACGGACGCAGCGGATATTGGCAATCAAGAAGTTTAGAGGACTTTATAGCATTGTGAAGAATAAGTATATAGGAAAATATAGGAAAACTATTCATCAAGGAGGTTGCTCAAATGAGTTTTATCTTTCTCGTTATCATTGCGATCGTAATTTTCAGTATCGTGGGTGCCTTGAAGAACAACGGCAAGCGAACAGGCACTTCCAACCATCGCCATCAGGATAGCTCGAGTTTCTTCCTAAATGATACGGTGGATGATAACAATCGAAGTCACCATCATCACCAGCACAATCATCATCATGGCCAACATTCAGGCGGTCATCATCATGATCATCACCATCATGACACTTCTTCGAGCAGTAGCGGGAGCAGTAGCAGTATCGGGAGCGATAGCGGAGGTGGTAGTGGCGGCGGCGGTGGTGGCGGAGATTAAAAAGAATAAAGGATTGACCCAAGATAGGATCATATGGTATTATTAACGAACTGTGAAGCACAGGTTCGTAGCTCAATGGCAGAGCAACCGGCTCTTAACCGGTAGGTTGTGGGTTCGACCCCCACCGAGCCTATAAAAAAATCCTCACTTGCCTTTTTGGCAGGTGGGGATTTTTATGTATATATAAGAATTTATATGTTTTGGGGTGAGCGAAGCTTACCCAGAATTTAAATGTTGGAGATTGACGCCAGTCACCAGGCTTGGGTTGTAGGCGCCCCCATCACGATGGAGGGGGTCGATGCGGTACGATGAGAACAAGGTAGCTGTGAACGTACTTATTTGTTCGAATTGCTGCTGGTTTGGAGGTATAAACAAGCTATTTGGCAGAATGAGATCCTCTAGCTTTGTAATCGCGCGGAGATATGGGAACGTCAAGTCGCGATTGTAGGAAAATGTGTCATGATAGAGATCCAGAGGGAACTACAGTCCGCTATAATACCGAAAACCGCCATATTCCACGCCAAAGGGAACTACGATCCGCTATGTCACCATTTCCTGGTTGGAATCAGCAGGTTCCGCTTAAATAGCGGATCTCAGTTCCCTTTCATGCTACGTTTACCCCAGTTCCCGCCATTTAGCGGATCATAGTTCCTTTTCACACGACGATCTCTGTCATTTCAAAGGCCAAAGGGAATAGGATCCGCTAGAATGCTGAAAACCGTTATGAAGATGCTCATCTCTCAGGGCGGCAAAGCCGCTTTTCTTATTTCCTTAGTCTTTTTCAACAACGATTAACGAGCCTTTTGCTTCCGCTGAAATACTTGTTGTGTCGTGGATCGATAATCATCGGTCGTGTTATTCCTGCCAACGAAATCAGTTAGAGCTTTAACAAGAATCACAACGAAATATAAGATGATAAATGAGCCGAAATAGCTCCAGTGATCTAGGTGATAAATATCTAGAGCCACGAAGATAGGCTCAGCAATGAAGGCGTTAAATAAACAAACGAACAAACTTGCGACAAGGAATATCCGCCAAGATGTAAACATTTGATACGTCAAAGCGAAGATGCTAGGGACAGCTAGGAAGTCTACAGCATTGTAATTTTCGGTGAAAGCAATGAATTCATGGGCATAGCTCCATAACTCAAAATACTGACCGATCTGATCAATAGTCCCTAAAATGACAAAGCTAAACATAAAAGCCAATATGATTCTTAGTGTTCTGCCTTTATCGATCAAAAATAGAAGTGCCAAAAAAAACAGGACATTCACCACAACAATAAACCACCACTGAAAAGTGAATATATCATGATGGAACCAATAAGACATTTCCATTTGATGAAGCTGCTTCGTTAAGTTTTCTATTTCATTCAGCATGACAGGATGCACTCCTTACGTTTCAGTTCATGGCAGGAAGTTCCCGCCAATCCATTTTACGTCAGTAGTATGCCATTATTTCTGCAAGCTATGCAGCCGCGCACAATAGAAAAAAGAAGAGGGAGGCCTCTTCTTTGTGATAGGAATCAGGATAGGATGTCGATTTTACTTGAAGCGATGGTGGATACAATGTCACATGAAACATCGGTTTTGACATCGTCAACATGCAGCCGCGCTGAATGCTCGTCCAGACCCAGCGTTTGCGTGAAATACACAAACATGTGTTCAAAAATGGAGGCGCATACCAAAAGTTCGTTAGGGTGCTCTTTCAGGTACTCACGATGCTGCTTTACAAGCTTTTCCGTTGCGGGCTTCAAGGGTGTTTCCTCCAAATAGGTTATATGATCAATTTAACACATTTAGTGGAGGATGTGTGAAAAATTCGTGTCTTTTAAGGGAGGAAAAAGTGGTTGGACTAGGGAAAAATCAAGCCATAGCTTCTAAGTCAAGTAATGCTACAAATCCTAAGATGAAGATGAACAGAATGCTACTATACAGACACCGCCGAGTGTTGTGACAGCAAGGCCTAAAACCCCCCATCCCCAATTACTGAACCCTTCCCCAGGTTTCTTAGTTGCATAGCTCCAAAGCAGTAGCGCACGTTGTTATCAAAGGAATCATCGGAATCAAAACTCTTGGAGAAATTTTTGGGTAAAGGAAAATATGGAAAAATTAGGTTTATAATGTTACTATGGGTAAGAGAGGAGTGTTCTAAATGTCTAAATGGAAAAAGGTAGCCGCCATAGTGGCTTTAAATGTGTTGTTAAGTACAACCGTTTATGCGGATTCAGTTTCAAATTGGGATAATCCGTCTAGTACAGTCATGCAAGCAGAAAGGGTCGAAAATCAGCTGCTAATGACAAAAAGTACGATAAAATGGGATGATCAAAAATTAAAGATGTTTCAAAGCGATGATATATTTCAACAATTTATCCCTGCGTTAGCGTACAAAGTGGAAGATTCCGATGAATTAAGATCAAAGCTAATGTTCACTAATGTGCCAGGGGCGAAATTTACTAGGAAGCTTGCCACCTATACAGAGGGAGAAGAAATCAAGCTATCCGTTACGGACACGTCTCGTTTGAGAAGTGAAACGCCTTACGTGTTTTATACAACGTGGCTCCATACTGTGGAAAAAGATTCGCGAATATCGTTCCGTTCTTTGCAAAGATATTTACAACCCAATGGAACTTTAAACGATTTATACAAAACAGATGATGAACTTGCGACCATTACGTTCGATACCGCAGAAAAATTAGACAAGAAATTTAGGGACTTTAACCTTCCAGAATCATTCGAAAGTCCATTTAAGCAATATGCATGGCAAGAAGAAGTTGATAATGCTAAGGTGAAGAGTTATGTTTTGATTGATTCCGCTGAGAAGCTCGAAACCTACAAGCAAGAGTCAGCAAAGCGATTAAAAGATGCTCAAAAGGGCGGAAATAGAGTCCGATTTGCCGTTACGTTTAAAAACAAAGGAATATACCCAAGAATAGTGGGCTAGTAGATAACTATAACTTAAATATTTCTCAAATTTATGGGGCCGGCATTACGAAAAGTGGAGAAGAGTACACGGTTAGTTGGTATGACTCTGAACTGGAAGTAATGCCATTAACGGGTCTCAAACAATCGGGGTTTATGTCATTCGAGATTACAGAACTTGAGGGTACAGCATATTTAGAAGACTTGGAGAGAATGAGCCAGTTATCCGATGTTGATCTGATTGATTTCGAAAGCTATGGGCAGATCCCTACGGGAGTTCATTGGTTGAATGTACGTTATGGGAGAAAATAAATACAGCCTATTTCGGCCTCTTTTTATCAATGCCACGTTGTATTAGATGGATTGTTGTACAGTTCTGCTGCTCCTTGAATTTGTTCTGCTAGTTCCTTATCAGTGATAAATTCTAAATCAATAAGAGAGCTAGGCAGCCTGTAAACAATAATGGTAAATCCAGTAAGGACACCGCTATAAAATATATTAAAATGAATTTCTTGTTCATCACTTTTTTTGAGTTCCGTAATCTTCGAAATGACAGAGAAAATCTCGGTGTTCTCAAAACCAATTTCGATCAATGAACCTATGTTATTTAGGAATAATTCCACTTCATTGATGTGTTCTCCTTTAATCGTTTTGAGTAGATATGAAATGAATAGCTCCAACTAATGTACCAAGCGGTCAGTATAGCATTTTTAAACTCATAAGAGGAAGAAAAATTTTCAGGGAGGTAGGTACATGGCTTTAGATGGCCATATGCTTGATAGTACTAATAGTATGATAGACTTTTTTCCTATTAATGATGATTTGCATAAGGCTATATTTTATCAAAAAGATAATAAATATAAAAGTTTTCATTATTAAAGGAGACTTTGTGATTACTATGAAGATGTGTTATTTAATGGGGAAAGTAAATGTAGCTGTGGTTTATCATGGGTTAAACAATGAGTTACATGATAAATTGTCTAGCACTGCAATAGTTAAAGTTGTTTTCTATGCTGATTAGTTCATATTAAGCTTCCTCATGGAACAGTAAATGAATTAACCGCATCTGAAAAAAGAAGAGCCGCCGCTATTCAACATGAACTCGCCACGCACTAAGGAATCAGCGGCAAACAAGAAAAAAAAGTGGGTGCTTAATCCAATATGAAACATACAATAGTTACGCTTATCGGGATAGCGGCTATAATAATGGGTGTGATTTTATGGAGATTTTCTCCGAATGGTCCAGGGTTTGAAGGTCTTGGGCAAGCTATATTCGGCTTTATAGTAATTTGTATCGGGTTGCTATTATTGTTTTTAGCGCTCATACTTTGGATTAGAAGTTACAAGTATAAATAGATTAATATTCACGCTAAACCGCCTGTCCACATTCGTTTTTGGCGCAGACAAATTATGTATGGAGGTCCTGCTTCAGCAATTAAGTCAATCACAAATGTCTAACAAAGCAGTTACACTAATTCTATATGATTGATCCTTAATTAATATAAAACCTCTGGGAGCATTACGCACCCAGAGGTTTGTTTATGTGTACTTAGGAAACTAAGTAAAAACCACTTGCTGTTTAATCGTCATAAACTATATTTGCTGAACGAGTGTAACTGTTGCCCAATCAAACCATTGTTACAACGATAGAGAAGCTACTAATTCAGTTTGAACTATAGGTGGGCCTAAGCGATGCGTTCCTAAAGTAATTCTACTAGGCCTGTTAATGGGATTAAGAGAGACCATTCATACACGTCGAACTAAGCTTATGAAGGATGGTTTGATTGAGTACACCCTTAATTGATGGAAAAAATTATAAAATTTTAACCAAATTAAAGGGGAATAAAAGTTCGGGTTGAATAACTAGATAATCATATAATAAAAGGACGATGAAATTGAAACTCAAAAAAATGGCTATTGTATCTTCTATTACTTTTGCATTTGTACTTGGGGGTTCGTTTGGAGTTAAGGCAGACTCAGTATTAGAGTCAATTTCTGCTTATCTAGATCACAGTCTAAAAATAAAATTGTACGGAACAGATTTTGCATTAAAGGATTCAGAAGGAAATAAATTAGAGGCGATAAACTATAATGGAAGCACTTATCTACCACTACGATCAGTGGCAGAAGCGACAGGGTTGAAAGTAAAGTGGGACGAGGAGAAAAGAACAGCATCATTAGAAAAGGATTCAATTGTACTTGCTAATTTAACAGCTACAAGCGGAATTAAAATTAGTGTCAGTGGGCAATGGAGTCCATCTTATATTACAGAGGTTAAGAAAATTTATAGCAACTGGTATATGGGAGTTTTATTTGAGACTACACCAACTGAAAATAAAAATTTCAAGGATATTATTTCAATGAAAACTCAAGAAATTAAGAGTTATTCAAAAATCATTGAAATTAAGGAGATGAATGTAGGAGATTTAAAAGGAACTTATGTTGATTATGAAGAGCCGGATTCTCGTACTAAGGTGGTTTTCTTAGAAAGCAATAATTCAAAGGAATACTTTACAGTAAAAGTATTTGTTGCAAAAGGTAAATACAGTGATGAGAATAAAGATGCTTTCGATCAAGTTATTTCAACATTTGGTAAATATAGATAGTGACAAAATAACGTAGCCTATTCCTTATGGGATTGCTTAAGATTAAGGAGGGTGCGAAGTGAGTGCATGGAGAAGAAAGGCATTAGAATTATTTTATGACATAAGACATAGTTTCACACATGGTGATGAGAATATTTATTCAGTAATATTTGAATTGAGAAAGAGTTATTATTTCACATAAGAATAATAACTCAGAAGATCTTGATAAAATCTATGATTACGTGTGGGGTGCTATGAACATGTAGTCGATGATGAAATTACTTTAAAAGCCATACCCTATAGAGTCAAACCGTATATATTCGAAGACGTTAAAACCTTATTTGAGTGGATGTTACGAAAAAAGGACGGGATCTATAAACAATTAGTTGAAGAATATAATAAAATAAATAGAACTAATTTTATAAACTAATTAGAAAAAGCCGAAGAAGTGCTCGTGTGTACTTCAAGTTGCCTAAGCACCCTAACAGGTGCTTTTCTTTTACCTGAAATCTGACATATCACAAGAGGGGAATTTATTTGAGAATCGAAACAATACAAATAGAACTAGTAATACCTAATGGCTGGAATCCTATAAATGTGATGGAGATCATATCTATCGTTCTTTGGTAGGAAGTATCAGTAAACACGGGGTGTTGCAGCCGTCCTGGTCCGAGGGGACATGACAATCGTTAAAGCGATGTTACAAAGTATGTTCATACTGCCCAGAAAGTGCTGGAGCTGTTAGCGAGTAAATGGATCATTAAGAAGCGTTTTATGGATGATCAAAAAATCGGGGGTTGGGTGCATGGCTTAGATAAGGCTATATTTTATCAAAAAGAAAATATATACAGAAGTTTTCTCTATTTAATGAGACTTTTGTGATTACTATGAAGATGTGTTATTCGATGGGGATGAATTGAGAGAATTAGCCGATGTGTGGCAGCTCGGGAGGCATCTATTGGTTTGCGGCGATGCAACAAGCTGGAAGATTTGCAGATGAGGATGCGATGAACGCGGCCGGCATTGTTGTCAGGTCACAGTGTATCTGGTCAAAGAATGTTGCTTCCTTTGTCTGGTCCCAGTACCGTTAGAAGCCTGAGCCTGTGTTCTATGCGCATTTGAAAGGTAAGTCACCTGTATGGTATGGGGATCGTAAGCAGACGACAATTTGGAAGTCTGGTTTGCCCCAGGAGTTGCCGGAGCCCGAGTCAATCTGGGAGGTGTGATGTGTTTAAGAAACGTTTCTACGAGTGGATGGGGATTGAACCGGTTCTTTTAAAACGAGTTGAAACTGTGTAATTTTCGTGCTAAACAATGGACTAACTGGCAGTCATACATAGTAATTTGTATTGAAGGTTTCATGAAGGTAGCCCCCCAATTTCCAAAATATGATAATATAAGATTAATATAACTAATTTAATATAGGGGGCTAAGATGTGTTTTATCGGGTATGTTTGATATTCGCGGTTTTTACGGCTATGCTGCTCAAAAGCTATACCCTAACGAGTTATGCCGATGCAGTGAAAAGTTCGGTCGGAGTAAAGATTCAATTGACCATAAATGATGTAACGGCTACAGTAAATGGGCAGAAAATGACTCTTTCTGCACCGCCTGTACTGTTAAATAATACGACTATGGTTCCTCTCCGTTTTATTGCAGATGCATTGAAGACAGATTTGACATGGAATACTGAGGACCAATCTATCGCTCTCAAATATGCTGATCATTCGATAATACTTTCCATTGATAGCAGAATTGTCAGCATAGATAATCAAAGCAAGACGTTAGAGCAGCCAGCAGTCATAATGAATAGCACCACTCTAGTGCCATTGAGATTTATTGCTGAAAGTTTCAATCAAACCGTTGCTTACAATAATCAGACAAAATCCATAATAATTACTACACCTCATCCGAAAGCTTCGGACATTCGTATTGACAATTTAAGTACAGCATCGGATATGGGATTTTCGTATAACTTCTTTATTGAAAAGCCGAATATGAATGTGATCAGCATGGCCTCTGATCATCACAATTTGATCTACATTTTAGAACAATATGCAGCTTCGGAGATGAGTTTTGTCCTTCGTGTTTATAATGAGGCAACGGGTGAAACGAAAGTGGTGCACAGCGGTTTCGATCAGAGCTTTAATTTTGACTATGTCGATCCGAAGCTTGGAAAGCAGCATTTTAATGCAAGTGCTCTCTCACCGCGGAAACTTGTATATGATTCTAATTTGGATAAGCTTTATTTATTGGCTTCCAGTAATTTTATATCTGATAACAGCGTTTCTACCGTAATTTATGAGATTGCACCAAATGTTCAAATGATGACATATACGATCGGGAAAATGGTTTTTCATCCGGGCAACTTTATGGTGACTCCCAATGGCCAACGTTTTTACTTCAGCGATATTCTTCATAATACGATATATGCAGCCGAATCGGGTCAGCAAGCAATAGTTTTAATGCCTTTTACTCCTGATAATGAAAATGTGAAACTGGCGGCTGTTGTGAATGATGGTAAAATGTTTGTTCTAGATGTTTCCAAGCGAATGATTTTTGAACTGCAGGAATCAGGAAATCTAAGGTACGTAGCTCCAATAGACATAAAGGAAGAGATACTGAGGGTATATGAGGTTAACGGAACTTTCTATGTCGGAGGGAAGCGACAGATTTGGGAATTGAAGATAACTGGTGAAACCCATCCGTATGTTGGTTTGAAAGATGTTTCTGCCTATAACACTGGTCTCTATCTTCCGAAGACCAATACGTACGACGCAGATGCTTTTGCCAATATGGGGGGGGCATTTGGAATGATGCTTTCATTTAGCGCTTTTGCAATCAATGAACACGGAAATGTGGTTATGTATGACGGGGCGTACCACCTGCTTAGAAGAATCAACCTTTATACGCAATAGGGTGAATCCTCTAGGTGATAAGAGATCCACCATCAAGGATGCTTTGTTACGGCTCAAATTGAGCGGGGAACGTTAGGTTTATAACAAATATAAAACCGCCACTTGATTTGGCGGTCTTTTTGAATATATAAGAATTTATATGTTTTTGGTATGTTAAAGGTATGGACTCTAACATACTAAAGCGGATTTTTTTCGATGAGCGGGGGCACTGGGATGCCTTTGTAGAAAAACATAAAGAACATATTCGGCCCAACGTGATAAAAGAGGCACAAAAATTTCGTGGTTGCGGTGATCCTCGGAATGGATTTAAGATCCTTGTCTGCGAAGGTTGTCATGATATTCGTAGAGTGCCTTACCGCTGTAAAGGACGATTCTGTACGACTTGTTCCTGCGGAGAGACCGAAGAGTGGAGCCGTGTCTTGTCTGAGGACGTATGTCAAGTCAACCATCGACATGTTATCTTGACCATCGAAGAAGGTCTAAGAGACATGTTTTTGGGTTGGGGTGAGTGAAGCTGGCCCAGAATTTAAATGTTGGAGATTGACGCCAGTCTCCAGGCTTCGGTTGTAGGCGGCCCCATCACGATGGAGGGGTTCGATGCGATGCGATGAGAACAAGGTAGCTGTGAACGTACTTATGTGTTCGAATGGCTGCTGGTTTGGAGGTACAAACAAGCTATTTGGCAGAATGAGATCCTCTAGCTTTGCAATCGCGCGGAGATAAGGGAACGTCAAGCCGCGATTGTAGGAAAATGTGTCATGATAGAGATCCAGAGGGAACTACAGTGCGCTATAATTCCGAAAACCGCCATATTCCACGCCAGAGGGAACTACGATCCGCTATTGCACCATTTCCCGGTTGGAATCAGCAGGTTCCGCTTAAATAGCGGATC
>NZ_BMHE01000069.1 GCF_014640555.1 Paenibacillus marchantiophytorum
CGGCAGGTTAAACACCTGTTGGGGAAACAAAATGAGGACTCGCATACGTAAATTTTAAGAATTTCCACAAAATTTGCTAATTGGGAAGTGGGAGGGCTGGATGCAGAATGTTAATCGACGGTCTCTGTAGTTCCGCTATTACCCACGCATGCCTACTTTTTGCCTAATTAGCTTCCCCTAGTTCCCTTACTAGGTTTTGCTGCTAAGAAGAGACGGATCTATCAGGGGGGCAGCGAAGCCGTTTTTCTTATGTGTTTGGATATGTCGGGTTAACGTCTCGCTCCCATCTAGCCTCTCAATAATCTCAATCAAGACAGTAGCATTCTCCTTGGTCAGCCTTGCCAAGGGGTGGCAGTGACGTTCCAAGACGTGGATCTCATTGGATTAATCCAATGAAATCCAGAATTAGGGGCGCTAAAAATCAATTCCACTGGATAAATCCAATGGAATTCTGCACTTTGCGCCGGATCGGGGGCGTTTCAGCTATTTTCATTGGATTTATCCAATGAAAGTCGAAATAAACGCTGTTAAAGGCCATTTTCAATGGATTTTTCCAATGACAGTGACTCACCGCGGAACAATATTCCGCAGCAGAGTATATTAGTTTTCGTAGATGCGACCTCACAGCAGAGTGATTCACACAGTCGGTTATGCCACACTAAAGGATTTCACCCGTCTAACCTCTCAATCAAACCCTAGGGTATGATTGGTATAATTCCAGACAAGTAGCATTCTCCTTGGTCAGCCGTGGCATATGGCAGTGACGTTCAATGCCGCAGGGGAACGACGTGCCGCGAATCGCGCTCTCGCTCGCGCGTTTAAATAAAGCATGGATCGAGACTCCATAAGGTAAAATAAGATATGATAGAACTGTTCCTACATCTGCTAATGCGGATTGGGGACGGTTCTTTTTTGTTGCCTAATTGTTTAGGGTGACTCCCACCATGGTAAGATAGGAGTAAAGGAGATGAACTTCTGATGTCTTTATTGATGCAAATAAATTTCAATGGCGAGCCTGTATTTGAGCAAGTGTTCAATTTGGCGCCAAACGCTATTGCTTTGGCAGGCATAGATGGCAAGATCGGCAAGGTTAATGAAGCCTTCACTCAAACCCTGGGCTATTCACAGCAAAAGGCGGCTGAAATGACACTTGAGCAGCTGGTTCTGCCCGAAGATTTTCAGAGTTTCCGCACTTGTCTGGAAGAAGCACATCTTCAGAATGAACGGAACCATGAGCTCGAAATACGCTGCATTCCGAATAACGAGAGTCTGATATGGATGTCCATCAAGTTCTCATTGGTTCGCGATGGCAATGGGGACCCTCATTATTTTATCCTACATCTCACTGCGATCTCACCCCCCAAAGGCAAGGAACAGAAATTAGAGGGGATTGACGATTGGTATGATCTTATTTTCAAAAATGCCCAGGATATTATTACACTAGTCAATCCAGACGGCACCATTGAATATCTGTCTCCCTCTATTTGTGATTTGCTAGGGTATGACCCGGAAGAGTTGATTGGCAAAGACAGCAATGAACTGAATCATCCAGAAGATGTGGTGATGTTGCAGTCGGCTATTTTGTCAGATCAGCCTACGTTGACCTATCGGGCTCGTCATAAGAATGGGACTTATGTTTGGTTAGAAACAACAACCAAATTGATTCATGATGCGGAAGGTCGCCTCCAGAAGATACTGGGAATCGGACGCGATGTGACAGAACGCAAAACGTATCAGGACAGCCTCGCAGAAGCTCAGCATATCGCCGCGCTTGGCAGTTGGGAAATTGATTTTCTTGAAGAAAAAATTTCATTTTCCGAGGAATTTTATCGCATTTATCAGATATCCAAAAGTGATTTGCCATCGGACCCGACGGCTTTAGTTATGCTTATTCATCCGGAAGATAGGGGTCAATTTCAAACGTTTATTAACCAAGCTAAGCAGTTAAGTCAAGGCCCAACGAGCCTGGAATTTCGCAATTTGCAATCCGATGGTACGGTGAAATATATGCAGATCCGCGTTTCAGTTCTCTTCGATGAAGAGGGGAAGCCCATCAAGATGAGCGGTACAACGCAGGATATCACGGAACGCAAGAAAGCTGAGTTGAACCTGCAGGAGTCTGTAGAACGTTATACCTCTTTGAAGAAATACAACCATGATGCCGTCATTTCGCTGGATGTGAAGGGGACGATCATTAATACGAACGATATGGCGGCCAAGCTGACAGGCTTTAGTATTTCGGAAATGAGAGGAGAGAACATCTCCAAATTCATTGGGGAACAAAATGTTGCCCGCATCTTGTCTGGTGTGATTGAAGATGCGACGGCGGAGCGCCATATCAATGCAATCAAACACAAAGACGGCACGGAGATCGAGGTTTTGGCAACGATCGCACCGATCATCATTAATAAGAAAAACGTCGGTTATTACGTGATCGCCAAAGATATGACCGAACAGAAAACATTGCTTATCGCCAAGGAATCTGCCGAGAAAACCAATAAAGCCAAGAGTGAGTTTCTAGCGATGATGAGCCATGAAATTCGGACACCCATGAACGGGGTGATCGGCATGACCGATTTGCTGCTGCATACGACGGAGTTGGACGAAGAACAAAAAGAATATGTCCGAATCATCCATAAAAGCGGAAATTCACTCATTACGATTATCAATGATATCCTCGATTTCTCGAAGATTGAAGCGGGCAAGACGGTTCTGCAGCAGCAAGCGATGGATATCAGAGATTGCATCTCTGAAACACGCGATATTTTATTCGCAAAAGCTCAGGAGAAGAATCTGTCTATTGATATTTCAGTGAGTCCGAAGATCCCCTATACATTAATCGGTGACTATGACCGGATCAAACAAATCCTGCTGAATCTGCTTAGCAATGCTATTAAGTTCACCTATAGCGGCGGCGTTTCGATTGTAGTGGAGAATGGCATGAGTGAAAACAAGAGGCGGCAGCTTCTATTCACGATCAAGGATACGGGTATTGGCATTCCGAAAGAAAAGCTTGAGCACCTATTTAATCCTTTTTATCAGTTAGACAGCTTTATGACACGCAAATCAGAAGGAACCGGGCTCGGCTTGGCCATCAGTAAAAAGCTGGTGGGATTAATGGACGGGGATATCTGGGTTGAACATACAGACGAGCTTGGTGCAACTTTTGTTTGTACGATTTGGCTTAAGGAGCATGAACAAGCTGCCGCGTTAACGCCTTTTTCAATCGGTGAGGACATGATTAAACAACGACCGCTTAACATTTTGATAGCAGAAGATAATGAGATTAATCAGATTACACTGAGGAAAATGATCGAAAAAATGGGCCATAACACGAGTATCGCGGAAAATGGCAATCAGGTCATTCGCGCACTGGCTTATGAATCTTACGATATCATCTTTATGGACATTCGCATGCCGGAGCTTAGTGGCGTGGAAGCTACGAAGCAGATTAAGGCCAACATGCCGCCTGAGAAAATTCCTTTTATTATTGCGGTAACCGCGAATGCTTTAATGGGTGATCGTGAGAAATGCCTGGAAGCCGGCATGGATGATTACATCAGTAAGCCGATTAAAAGCGGGATTCTATTTGAAATGATTGAGAAGTATGAGAAGAAGCTGCTGCATGCGCGGGGATAAATAGCAAAGGCTGCCGACGTCGTGTCGGCAGCCTTTTGGCATAGGTAAAGCTTAGAAGCTTGCTGCAAGTTCTTTTGCTTTAACGATGGCTTTTTCTTTAATGGCTTGAGCTTGGTCAGGAGCAATAGCCATACCTTCTACAAACAGCGCTTCGAAGGAAGGAATGCCGAAGAAGAGGGAGATTTTTTTCAGGTAGCTGAAGCCACTTTCCATAGCAGCCGCTGGACCTTCCGAATAGATGCCGCCGCTTGCTTGGATGTGCAGACCTTTTTTGTTTGTCAGCAAGCCAACAGGACCTGCCTCTGTGTATTTGAAAGTTTTACCCGCAACAGCTACGGAATCGATGTAAGCTTTCAAAACTGGAGGGAAGGAGAAATTCCACATTGGGGATACAAATACATATTTATCAGCAGCAACGAATTGGTCTACAAGTGCGCCTAAGCGTGCTACTTTCGCTTTTTCTGAATCCGCTAGTTGATCAAAAGCCGTTCCGGATTGCAATTTGCCCCAAGCGCCAAATACCTCTGCGTCAATTTGAGGAATATCTTGTTGGTATAGATCCACATGAATGACTTCATCGGAAGGATTTGCTTCACGGTAAGCCTCAACGAATTCTTTACCTACTGCCAAACTATAAGAAGTCTGGTGATCGTGCGGGTGTGCTGTTACGTACAATAAAGTTGCCATTATAATACTTCCCTTCTATACCTAAAATAATTACAGTTCTCATTATAGCTTATTTTAAGTTAGTTGGCTAATATTAATTTGTTATGAACTTTCAGTACCTTACTGACGGTTGTTAACCATACTAATTTTCAGCGTTATAACAGCGTTTAACGGGCTCGCTTGGTGAAAATTTGAATAGTTACGCCGAATTTATCTACGACCAAACCAAAAGATGGGCTGAAGTAACGGAATCCTCAGCGGCCTTGAATAAATTTTACTATTACATGCCCAGCGACGTCAGGGATCGCATCGATCAAATGAAAAATCGGTTTGACCTCGTAACGCCAACCCGTCAAATGGAATCTCCCTTTCTCAAAATCTTGCTTGAAGGCGCTGTTGATCAAAAGGTAATTCTCATCGCCTATGAGGCTCAAGCAGGAGTCTCTGATCGGCACATACAGCCGATCGGTATTTATGCGAGCAATGGCCTATGGTATTGCCCTGCCTATTGCTTTCTCCGCAAGGATTTTCGCGTGTTTCGATGTGACCGGATGCATGCCGCGCAAATCGATACCTCAGAAACGGAGCCCGTAGATCTTAGAGATATCCATCTAGGGAATAGGGAGACGGTTGGTCATATGGAGCAAGCCATGATTCCGATGTCTGCCTACCTCACTAAGGAAGGGGTCACGGCTTGTGAATCGGAAGTGTGGTCATTCTCCAAACTGCGTATCCATGAGAATGGTACAGGCTCACTGAATGGCGCGATTCCTAAGAGCGACATCCCGTTCTACGCGAAGTTTTTCATTGGACTGGGGAATGATGTAAAAGTTGAGCAGCCGCAAGAATTAATAGAGACGATAAAGCGGATGCTTCATGAAATATTGGCTAATTACGGATGATTGCGCACCGTCATGCAGTTTGCCTATTATTTAGAAAGCGATAAAACCTAACCTCTAAACGCGATCGCTCATCTTTGAATGGCCTCGATAGAGGTTTTCTCACTGAGGTCCACCGCAGACTTTGCTTTAGTAGTTTTCGGTATCAGAGGGCATCTAATGAACTGTAGGATGCTTATAGACCTGAAAATGGCTACTTTGGAGAATTAATGAACTGGATTAACGCTATCGAGCAAATTTTAGGCGGAAAGGTGATCATTTGCTTGAAATAGGGCATCAGGGATTCATTAGAATTTGAGAATGAGTGATTTTGACCGAATAAAGGGTATTGAGTTCGTTAGGGAGCTTGCCACCGCCGGTAACTGTTTCATACGGAGATAAGGGAACGTCAAGCCGCTATTCTAGTCAAAAGTGTTATTATCGCGGGGGAGGGGGAACTGCAGGGCGCTATCTTGCTGTTTGCCAACGAAATTCAGCGCTTTTATTGGAAATAAGACCCTGCAGTTCCGCTATGACCCTCGCATCCCAGCTTTTTGCCTAAATAGAGTTCTAAAGTTCCCTTAATTGCGCTTTGGGAAAGGGGGACATGCACCCCACCTCATCCAGATGTCCGAGCACACAATTATTGAGAACCTAGCCGCAGGCTAGGTTCTCAATAATTGTGTGCTGTTTGGATGAAACGGAATTACCTCATTATCTCGAGGAACGATGATCAGCTAGTTGTACACAATCGGCTGCTTGGACCATCTCGAGGAACGACGATCCGCGAAGACAACATGTTGCGCTTCACGCCTCCGTATTAAGATTTCATAAATATGAAATTAACTATATTGACATGATATATATCGGAATGATATATTAACTTCCGTAATATAAATCTGAGAAGGAACTTGGAGGCTTTACAACATGAACAGTCAGGATGTCATTCTAGGTATGCTTATGAAACGTTCGTTATCCGGCTACGAAATCAAACAACTATTTGAAAGCTTATTCTCCTATTTCTATAACTCGAGCTACGGCACGATTTATCCGATGCTTCACCGGTTGGAGAAGGAGGAGCTGATAACGAAGGAAAACGTGCTTCAAGAAGGGAAGCCGAATAAAAATGTGTACACCATCACGGACAAAGGAAAAAGCCAATTTACAGACTATTTATTAAGTCCTGTGGAGTCCGATAGTGTGAAATCAGATTTTTTGATGAGGCTTTATTTTGGTCAGCATGTTGGCTATGAGAAAGTGCTGTCCTGGCTGACGAAGGAGCAAGTACATGCTCAGAAGCAATTTGATGATTTAACTGAGAAATATGCGCTTTACCATGATCAAATGCATCCTGCCCAGATTATTTGCATCCAAATTGGGATCAAGGAATATCAGGCGAAGCTGGAAGTGATTCGCGAGGGTATGGTTAGTATTCAACAATGCCAACAAGAGGAGAGGGATTAAATTGAACGGATCAAGTTCAAACAAGAAACTGATTATTTTAGCCATGGCGCTAGGATTATTGATGTCATCGCTGGATAACACGATTGTGGCTTCCTGCATCAGTAAATTAAGTGAGGATTTCAACGTTTTTGATAAAATTAGCTGGGTATTCACCGCCTACATGCTAGCGGCCACGAGCACGATGTTAATATTCGGAAAAATGTCTGATTTATTCGGCAGAAAAATGTTCTATATGATCGGGATTGGCCTGTTTCTAATCGGTTCCGCCTTGTGTGGTGTCGCTCAAAGTGTCGATCAATTGATCTGGTTTCGGGTCATTCAGGGCATCGGCTCAGGCGCCTTATTCCCGATTAGTTTCACGATTATTTATACGATTTTTAGCGATCCTAAGGATGCCGCCAAAATGTCGGGGGTTTTCGGAGCGATCTTCGGACTTTCTTCTGTAGCCGGTCCTCAATTAGGCAGTTTTATTGCCGAACATCTAGGTTGGAGATGGAATTTCTATATCAATGTACCAATCGGGTTGGCTTCCATGATTGTACTGATGATTGCGCTCAAAGAGACGCGCTCGGAACGTAAACCCAAAATCGATTATTTGGGAACAATCTTCCTCGTCATCACAACCGTTTCCTTGATGTTGGCTCTGGAGTGGGGCGGCAAGGATTATGCGTGGAGCTCTTGGCAGGAAATCGGCTTGTTCGCCGTATCGGTCATCTTTGGCACTCTGTTTATTATCGTCGAACTGCGTGCTTCCGAGCCCGTACTTCCGCTGAGCATTTTCAAAAATAAAATGGTTCTCGGAACCAGCATTATCGTCTTCTGCCAGGGTGTGCTGATGTTCTCAGCCATCACGTATCTCCCAATCTTTACGGTGGCAGTGTTAGGCCACGCGAATTCGAATGGCGTACTGACGCCAATGATGGCTTCTTTAATAGCTGGAGCGATCCTCTTCGGCTTCCTGCAATCCAAATTTGCATTCCGCACGCTGATGCTTGTCAGTATGTCGATGACGATTATCGTCGCGTGGCTGCTGACCACCGTGAGCAGCGATGCTTCCAGTGGCTATATGATCCTCCTCATGATTTTGCTCGGTTTGGGAGCGATCGGACCGCTGATGAGTGTCGCGCAAAGTTCGATTGCCGCGAATGTAGATCCCAAATATATGGGCGTCAGCTCCTCAATCGTTGGCTTCTGGCGCAGCATTGGCGGTATCATGGGCGCTTCGATTATGGCGACGATTGTGAACAATAATCTCCACCAATTGATCACCGATGGCGCGGCCAAAGCGGGCATTCCTGCGGATAAAATCAGTACGCTGGCCAACCCGGAGCTGCTCATGCGGGCAGGCGGCACAATCTCGCCAGAGATTCGCGAGTTTCTGCAGACTGCGCTGGCAACAGCCATTAACCACGGTTTTATTCTCAGCATCTGCATTGGCATCGTGGGCTTCATTACCGCGTTGTTCGTGGGAGCGAGCCGACTTGAGGCGAGCAAGAAGCAGCAAACCAGCGCTGTGCATGTGTAAAAAAGATTGCGTCCACCCTTCCGGGTGGGCGCTTTTTCACTTCAGATACCCAAACTGCCGGGATATTTCTTTGGCTGTTTTCACAACTTTATGGGTACAGGAGGCGATTTGGGTCTCATCCATGCGCTGCAACGGGGCAATTAACGTGAGTGCGGAAATGACCTGACCAGTGGAGTCCCTGATGGGAGATGAGATGGAGACCAGGTTCTCGATGAATTCTCCGTTATTCACACAGTAATCTTGCTTCCGGATTTGTTGAAGCTGGTCTTTCAACTTGGACGGGTCGGTAATCGTTTTGGATGTATAAGCCGTAAGTGGGCGGTTCAGCAGTTTGTTCACTGCCGATTCATCTTGAAAGGCTAAAAGCATTTTACCAGAGCTTGTACAGTGGAGAGGATTTCTTCCGCCGACATATGCGGCAATGTCTTCTTTCCTGGAGCTATCTATTTGAAAAATGTACGAGACTTCGTTTTCTTCTAAAACAGCCACTCGAAGAGCTTCGGACGTTTCGCGGGCAAGTCGCTCGATCAGGGGACGAGCTGCTTCTGTTAAGTCCACATAAGATGTAACCATAACGTGGTACAGGGATACAATTCGTTGGCCTAATCTATATTTATGGGTGACGGGGTCTTGGAAGACAAAGCCTTCGTTCAGCAAGGTGGAGAGCAATCGACTGGTTGTGCTTTTGCCTAGACCCAATTCATGGGCCAATTCCGTCAGCCGTTTTTCGGGTGTTTTTACGGTAAACAGCTTTAATAAACTCAAGGCATTTTGAACAGATAGAAGCAGCTGGGGATTGGTATTCGGCACGTCGATGCCCCCTCCTAATAATAATTAAAATTCCTGTTCCGTATATAGGAACAATTGCGTTGTTAGGTCATCAATTGCCTATTATTATACATACATAAGAGCTCTTATCCAATGAAGTTTCACTAAATCAGATGAGCGTAGGGAGATGTTTATCATGGGAAATAAAGAACAATATGCCGAATTAGTTTTGATTTTAGAAGAAAAGGCTGTGGCCTCGAAGCGCAGTGGATACGATTATGTGGTTAAGCCGATTCCAGATTCGGATATCCCGGGGCAGCTAGATCCACGCGTATACGCGGTTCAACAGCAGCAGGCAGCATTCATGGCGTCCGCGGATAAACCGCAGCTTGACCCTTCGGATATGACAAGTTTTGTGAAAACAATTCGAACTGTGTTTGGTTGGCAGAACGAGGATATTACTCGGACGAAAGTTGATACCGCTTACAAGACGATAAATGGGTCCAATGGTCTGATTTCCTTACGGATTTATACCCCGCCCCAAGAAGGTCTCAAGCCAGCGATCGTGTTCTTTCATGGCGGGGGCTTTATTGGGGGAACCGTTGATGTCGTCGAGCATCCCTGCCAAGCATTGGCGGAAAAATCGGGAGCCGTTGTCATCTCGGTAGATTACCGATTAGCGCCGGAGCATGCGTTCCCTGCGGGACTAACCGATTGTTTTGAAGCTGTGCAATGGGTGTATGAGCATGCCCGCGAAATTGGTGCAGATCCTCAGAAAATTGCCGTGTCTGGTGATAGCGCCGGGGGTAATTTGGCGACGGTTTGCGCCTTGATGGATCGTGACCAAGGAACTGGCATGATTAAATATCAAGCGCTCATCTATCCGACCGTGAACATGGCGGGCATCGAAACGGAGGATTTCAAATGGAGCTTGGACGCCTATGATATTCAGCATCATCAAGAGCTCATTATTCCCTCTGTTGAAGGGTTGGGCGGAATGAGCCAGATCATTCTAGGTCTATATTTGCAAAATAATGCGGAGCCATCAAACCCTTATTTCTCTCCCTTGTTGGCAGAGAATCTAAGCGGCATGCCAGCAACGTTGATCGTAGTGGGGGAATATGACTACCTAAGACTTGAGTGCGAGGCGTATGCCCGCAAGCTTACCCGTTCCGGCGTTGCAACGAAGCTGATTCAGTACAATGGCATGGATCATGCCTTTTTGGATAAGACAGGATTATATCCGCAGGCAGAAGATTGCACCAAGGAAATCGCCAAAGAGATCAAACGTCTATTTGCCTAAGCGATATCGTTATTCAGACAGCTGCGCGGCCTTCCGTCGATGAGATGACGGGGGGCCTATGGTTAAAATTCACCGTAGTTTTCGTTATTATTCGCCTATCGGAGTGGGGAGGGGCACCTTTATAATTTGATTTGAAAGCGTTTTCTTTTGAGCTTAGAGTTAGGAATTAGAAGGGGGCAAGCGAAGATGGCGACAACGGGGACAAAGCGGTTTATTTGGGGATTCTTGCTGGTATGGATCATCTTGATGGCGATATTTACATTTACGGATTTGCAAGTATCCCAAATGCTCTACAATGAGGAACATTCCAAGTTTGGCTGGTTTTTTGAGGTATATGGCGAACACCCTGCGTTCATTGTGTTATTTGCATCAGGCAATATTCTGTTTAGTACAGTTCGAGAGGCGCAATGGGTTAAAAAAATGCTGGTTCGTCTGGTAGCTGGTATGTTCATCCTCATGGGTGGATTCAGTATGTTCTTCATGGCCCTGAACCGCGGATTTGAGCTCGCTGGAGGCGGTGTTATGCTCATTAGCCTAGCCTCTGCGGTGTTACTAGCAGTGATCCTTCAATGGATGCTAAAGCAAGTATCCGTAGAAAAGCTAAGTGCGTATAACAGGGCTGCCTGGGCAGGAATTGTTATCGTATTTGCGGAGATTATGGTTGTGAATGTGCTGAAGATCTTTTGGGGAAGAATGCGGTTTCGCAATATGGAGGGTGACTATTCACAGTTCACAAGGTGGTTCCTTCCGCAAGGCATTCAGGAGAACGGAGTCACGGCTGAGGCGCATAAATCGTTTCCTTCGGGCCACTCCGCCAACGGTTGGACGATGATGGTATGGATGCTTTTTATGCCTTTCGTGAACAAATGGCGCAGCATCATGCTTGTCGTTGCGATGGCTTGGGGATTATGCACATCAACGAGCCGGGTCATCATGGGAGATCATTTCGCAACAGATGTACTCTCAGGGGCATTTATCACGATCACTTCTATGCTGCTAATCTGTAAACTGATGAAAGTAGATGTGTATCTCGCTATGCAAACGAATGCATCCATTTCCCTAAAAGATAAAAATACCCCCTATTTTCGATAAAATACGGAAGGCTTTAAAAGCGCAGTACCTTTACAATGAAATTAAGAAAGCGCTAACAAGAAGAGTTGAGGAGATGCTATCATGAGTCAAATTCAAGTGCCATGGAGAGAGCGAATTAGCTACGGTCTAGGCGATACAGCGTCAAATCTGATTTTCCAAATGACAACGCTTTATCTGATGTACTTTTATACGGATGTCTTTGGGCTGAACGCTGCGGCGGTAGCTACCTTATTTCTTGTTGCACGTGTGATAGATGCGATCGCTGAGCCGTTTATTGGCGTCATGATCGACCGCACCCAAACGAAGTGGGGCAAATGCAGACCGTATTTCCTTTGGCTTGCTGTCCCTTTCGGGATTACAGCGGTCCTTATGTTTTTGACGCCGGATTTTGGCGATACAGGCAAACTTATATACGCATACATTACGTACACGGTTCTCGGACTTATGTATTCTGGGATCAATTTGCCATTGTCGGCGATTCTGCCAAGTCTGACGAGCGATTCCAACGAGCGCACAGTGGTCAACACGGTTCGCATGATATTCGCTGTGGTTGGGGTCATTACGGTAAGCGCTGGAACGATGCCGCTTGTGAATGCATTTGGCGGAGGGAACCAGGCCAAGGGATTTATTGTCACGATGGTTATGTTCGCGGTTATTGCTATTCTGCTCTTCCTGAATATGTTTGTTAACACCAAAGAACGAGTTCATGCGATCGATGAGAAGCCGCTCCCCATGCGAGTCGGGGTCAAGGCGCTCAAAGGCAATACACCGTGGCTGATCATGCTGCTGATGAGTTTGTTTCTGTGGATCTCATCTTCCATTCAAGGACAGACAAGTATTTATTACATGACGTACTATATCAAAAAGCCGGAGCTCATTCCTGTTGTGAACTCCATGCAGTTGCTCATGATCGTTTCGATGGTGTTCGCTCCAATGGCTGTAAGAAAAATCGGGAAACGGAACACGATTATTATTGGATCTGTCATTTCCATCTTTGGCTACATCATCGCCATTATTGGAGGGAATTCGCTGTCTGTGCCGCTGCTACTGTCCGGGCTGCTCATAAGTGGGCTTGGCTTGGGGGCAGGTGCAGGTCTTATCTTTGCTATGATGGCGGATACGGTCGATTATGGGGAATGGAAGTCCGGTGTGCGGGCGCAAGGTCTGCTGTATTCAGCCGCAAGCTTCGGGGTCAAAGTTGGCATGGGACTCGGCGGTGCCCTTGGCGGCTGGATCTTGTCGATGGGCGGTTATGTGGCAAACAGCTCGGCGCAGTCAGAATCGGCCTTAGCAGCGATCTCATTCAATTATTTATGGGCGCCAATCATTGGTCAAATCATTATGATTATACTGCTTTTGTTCTATCGTCTTGACAAGATTCAACCCCTCATGTTGAAGGAACTGCAGGAACGCCGCAACCAAGCGGCTGCTTAACTAGATGACAAGGAGAGAAACCCAGATGAAATCAAACATACAAGAACTTATTGCGCAAATGACGTTGGAGGAAAAAGCGGGTATGTGTTCCGGACTCGATTTTTGGCGGACCAAAGCTGTCGAGCGCCTGGGGATTCCGTCCATCATGATGACGGATGGTCCCCACGGGCTGCGCAAGCAGCGATCGGGCAGCGATCATTTGGGCATCTTCGACAGCGTCCCCGCTACTTGTTTCCCGGCAGGGGCCGGCATCGCTTGCTCCTGGGATCGAGAGCTGATTCAACAGGTTGGCGCAGCAATCGGGGAAGAGTGTCAAGCCGAAGAGGTTGCGATTTTGCTCGGACCTGGCGCGAACATTAAGCGTTCTCCACTATGCGGCCGCAATTTTGAATATTTTTCGGAAGATCCATTCCTTTCCTCTGAGATGGCTGCGGGCCATATTAACGGTGTACAAAGCCAAGGTGTGGGCACATCGCTCAAGCATTTTGCTGCCAACAATCAAGAACACCGGCGTATGTCAGTTGACGCTATTGTGGATGAGCGCACACTGAGAGAAATTTATTTGGCAAGCTTCGAAGGTGCTGTGAAGAAGGCGCAGCCTTGGACCGTCATGAGTGCTTACAACCAAGTGAACGGCGTGTATGCTTCGGAAAATCCTTATCTGTTAACTGATATTTTAAAAAATGAGTGGGGGCATGAGGGTTTCATCGTTTCCGACTGGGGGGCCGTCAATGAGCGTGTGAGTGGGCTGGCCGCGGGCTTGGAACTGGAAATGCCGGCAAGCAGTGGCGCCGGTGATCAGAAGATTATCGAAGCCGTGCGCGGTGGGGCATTGTCTGAAGAAACACTGGATCGAGCTGTGGGTCGCTTGCTAGCTATTATTTTCAAAGCGGTTGAGAATCGTAAGGCGAATGCTTCTTATGATCCTCAGGCGCATCACGAATTAGCCAGAGTGGCCGCGAGAGAAAGCATGGTGCTGCTCAAGAATGAGAGCAGCCTGCTGCCTCTGAAGCGCGAAGGCGCGTACGCGATTCTTGGTGATTTCGCTCGTAATCCGCGCTATCAAGGCGGAGGCAGCTCGCACATCAAGCCTACCCAGTTGGATGATATTTACGAGAGCATTCGCAAGGAAGCCGGCGCGGCGCAGCTATCCTATGCGCAGGGTTACGAGGGCGATCGCGATGAGCCGAATCCGGAGCTCATCGCGCAAGCGGTGCAAGCGGCTTCGCAAGCTGACGCCGCGATTGTGTTCGTCGGATTGCCGGAGCGCTACGAATCCGAGGGCTATGACCGGAATCATCTGCGGATTCCGGCAAGCCACGTCCGCCTCATCGAGGCTGTGGCGGACGTTCAACCGAACGTTGTCGTCGTGCTAAGCAACGGCTCCGCGATTGAGATGCCTTGGCTCGGCCGCGTCAAGGCTGTGCTGGAGGGCTACCTCGGGGGGCAAGCCCTCGGCGGCGCCATAGCCGATCTGCTGTTCGGCAATGTTAGCCCATCCGGCAAGCTGGCGGAGACATTCCCGCAGCAGCTTGCGCACAACCCTTCCTTCTTGAATTTCCCCGGCGAGGGGGATCGTGCAGCCTATCAGGAAGGCCTGTTCGTCGGATACCGTTACTATGATGCGAAGCGGATCGTTCCGCTGTTCCCATTTGGCCACGGTCTGAGCTATACGACGTTCGTTTACTCTGATCTTGAGCTAAGCACGAACAGCATCCAAGATACCGACACGCTGCAGGTTAGCTTGAAGGTTACGAATACCGGCGCTATGCAAGGTAAAGAAGTTGTCCAGTTATATGTCAAAGATATCATCAGTCGTGTCGTGCGACCTGACAAGGAGCTGAAAGGCTTCGCGAAGGTAGAGCTTTTGCCTGGTGAAACGAAAACAGTAACCTTCACGCTGGATCAAAGAGCATTTGCCTATTACAACGTCGAGTTGAAGGATTGGCATGTAGAAACAGGGGAATTCGAGATTCTTGTTGGGCATTCTTCTCAAGAAATCGTGCTTACAGAGCGAGTTGTCGTGGAATCCACTGTCGTGCTGCCCAAAGCGTACACCCGTCATTCAACAGTCGGCGACCTGATGGGCGATCCACAAGGAGCCGCAATCATTCAATCCATGATGAATCAAGCTGGAGGCATGATGTCGATGCTGCAGGATGGGTCGGACATGATGCTGGCGATGATGCAGAATATGCCGCTTCGGGCGCTTGTCACGTTCAGCCAAGGTGCATTGACGGAGCAAGGATTGGACGATTTGCTGAAACATCTGAACACCAAATAGAGATATCAAGGAGAGAGAGGAATTAGCCATGATTAATTTGAAGGCACAACCGTTTCATTTGAACGATGAAGAGATTAAATGGGTCACACAAACCTTGGCATCCATGGATGTAGCGACGAAGGTGGGGCAGCTATTCTGCCCCATCGGGTTTACTGATGATAAGGAGCAGCTTGCGCTTTTGACCCAAGGGATCAAGATCGGTGGCATCATGTTTCGCCCAGGGCCAGGGGAAAGCGTACAAGAAACACACCGCTATCTACAGGAAACATCGGATATTCCTTTGCTGATAGCCGCTAACTTGGAAGCAGGCGGCAACGGCTCCGCCGTGGACGGCACTTTCTTCGGAAAGCAACTGCAGGTCGCGGCGACGGATAATACGGAGATGGCTCGCAAGCTGGGAACCATCGCGGCAAGGGAAGGCGGCGCGGTTGGCTGCAACTGGGCGTTCGCGCCGATTCTGGATATTGATTATAATTTCCGCAATCCCATAACCAACGTGAGAACGTTCGGTTCAAATCCGGAGCGGGTAACCCGCATGAGCAAAGCATACACGCAAGTCATACAGGAACATGGAATGGCTGTATCCATTAAGCATTTTCCAGGCGATGGGGTGGACGAGCGGGATCAGCATTTATTAACGTCTATCAATTCCCTCTCGATTGAGGAGTGGGACAACACGTTTGGCAAGGTGTATCAGGAATGTATTGAAGCTGGGGCCCACACGGTCATGGTTGGGCACATTGCCCATCCCGCTTATTCCAGACATTTGCGTCCTGATATCGCAGACTTGGAAATTATGCCGGCCACATTGGCGCCGGAACTTCTGAACGATTTGCTGCGCGAGAAACTGGGCTTCAATGGATTGATTACGACGGATGCTACACCGATGGCTGGCTTCACCATGGCGATGAAACGTGAGCTCGCAGTTCCAACCTCGATAGCAGCGGGTTGCGATATGTTTCTTTTTAACAAAAATCTCGAAGAAGACTTTGGCTTTATGATGAAAGGGATCGAGACCGGCATCCTGACGGAAGCTAGGGTTGATGAAGCGGTCACTCGGATCCTCGGCGTCAAAGCCGCGCTGGGACTTCATCGGAAGAAGCAGGAAGGAACACTCGTGCCAGGCAAAGAGGCGTTGGCCGTCCTCCGCTGCGAGGAGCATGTTGGCTGGGCTCAAGAGTGCGCGGATCAATCCGTGACGCTGGTCAAGGACACGCAGCAACTGCTGCCGATCAATCCAGAGCGTCACAAGCGTCTGCTTCTTTTTACACTGGGGGGCGAGGAAGGTTTATTCGGCGGATCCGATATAGCGCCCTATTTCATTTCCAAATTGGAAGCTGAAGGTTTCGAGGTAAACCTGTACGATAAGAAAAACTTGGATCTAAGGGCTATGTTCAGTGGGGTAAAGGCGTTAACAGATCAATACGATGCTGCTGTCTATTTATCGAATCTGGAGACACACAGTAATCAAACGGTCGTGCGCATTAATTGGGCGCCGCCATTCGGGGCTGATATGCCGTGGTTTATCGCGGAGCTGCCGACCGTCTTCATTTCCGTAGCGAACCCGTATCATCTGTTGGATGTGCCGCGCGTACCAACGTTCATTAATGCCTATTCGCCAAGCGATTATGTGGTGGATGCGCTCTTAGAGAAGCTGGTGGGACGGTCCTCTTTCAAAGGTGTAAACCCGGTTGATCCTTTTTGCGGCTATTGGGATACGCGTCTGTAAGCAGACCGCGCATGAGGAGGTTACCCTAATGAGGATACAAGCCGTAATTTTTGATTTAGATGGGGTTCTTGTTCACACGGATCGCTATCACTATGAGGCTTGGCAGCAGTTGGCTGACGAGGAAGGCATTTCGTTCGATGTATCCATCAATGATCGTCTGCGAGGCGTGAGTCGGATGGAGAGTTTGGACATCATTTTGGAGAAAAGTTTACGAAGCTACACCAAATCGGAGAAAGAGGCATTAGCTGATCGGAAAAACGGGTATTACCGTGAGCTGCTCCATCAGTTGACGCCTTCTGATGCGGCGGATAGCGCGGTTAGCTGTATCGATTCTTGCAGGCGGCACGGAGTCAAGATTGCCATTGGTTCGAGCAGCCGGAACACACCGATTATTCTGGAGAGAATCGGACTCGCGCATGCCTTCGATGCGATAGCTGACGGCAATCAGATTGCGCGGAGCAAACCAGATCCGGAGGTCTTTCTGTTGGCGGCGCAGCAGCTCGGCGTAGACCCGGCGCATTGTCTCGTTGTGGAAGACGCGGAAGCCGGTCTAGCCGCAGCTGAACGCGCCGGGATGTCGAAGGCGGCAATTGGCGCTGCGTACGAGAGCCCGCTTGCAGACTTTAGACTCCGAAGCCTAGCTGAGCTGGCAGGGATTTTATTTGAATAAATTAAAGCGGTTGAGTAGGCAAGCTACTCGATCGCTTTTTTGTGTGTCTGACGTAGGATGTCTGACGGATTCCATGTTATTTGGACGTATGTAGGACTATAATAGGAGTAATTAGGACGACAGGAGGAGGAAAGGTGCAAAGTTACACTTACGAGAATATTGAAACGGACGAGCATCTGCCGGTTCATCTGTTTTTGCACAGCACACACCAAGTTCCGAACCATTGGCATGACAGTATCGAAATATTGTTCGTACTCAAGGGGAAACTGCAGCTTTTCACGAAAGACCGATATACCGAATTGAATGAAGAGGATCTATTTCTGATAAATGCGAATGACATTCACGCGATTGAAGCTGAAGAAAATAATTTGGTTCTGGCGCTGCAAATTCCAATCGCCTATCTTATTCAGGTTGAGCCCCTGATCGATCGGATGTCGTTTCTATGCAACTCTGCTGCCTACGGTCGTGGGGAACAGATGGCCTTCGATGAGCTTCGCGCCCTGTTAGCCGAAATGATGCTGCTCCATAATAAACGTCCGCAAGGCTTCGCGCTGCGCATTCAATCGCTGCTGCTAAACTTGACCTACTTGCTCGTGCAGAATTTTCGGGTGACAGACCAGAGCTCGGAGAAGTTGGATAATAAGCACCGGGAGCGGCTGCTGCGCATTACTTCTTACGTCAAAGAGAACTACAATCGGTCGATCAATGTTCAGCAATTGGCGCAGCAGGAGTATTTGACGGTTCCGTATTTATCTCGGTTTTTCAAGGAGTACATGGGCACCTCTTTTACCAAATATGTGAATGCAGTACGTTTGGACAAAGCGGTGAAAGATATGATACTGACGAATTTATCCATTACGCAGATTGCCCATGACCATGGCTTTCCTAACCTGAAATCGTTCAATGCCGTGTTTAAAGAATTTTATCGGCAAACGCCGGGCGAATATCGCAAAACGATTTTGGACGGACGCAGCGTGTTCCAGAAGCACAGTACGCATCATTTTAACTATTTTGAAATGAATCCGTCACACGCGTTCGAGTCGCTCTTTAAATATCTCCCGAGCAAGGCGGTCCAAGAGGCGCCGATCCTGCAGGGAGCTCAGCATGTTAATAAGCGGATAGAGAACGTTAAGATAGGTGCGGCATCCCCTACTAAAGTTGCTCATACTTGGAAGACACTCATGACAGTAGGGAAGGCCAAAGAGGTGCTGTATGCTGAGGTGCAGAGGCACATCCAGCGAGTGCAGCGAGAAATAGGCTTCTCGTATATTCGCTTTCACGGTATTTTTGATGATGACATGATGATCTACGGCGTTAATGAACGGGGGGAAGTCAGCTTAAACTTTGCTTATTGCGATTTATTGTTTGATTTCTTGCTTTCCAGCGGATTGAAGCCATTTCTAGAGCTTTCCTTTTTGCCCAAAGAGCTGGCAGGACCGGATAGCACCACTGTTTTTTATAAAAAAAGTTATGTAGGCAGTCCCATTGATCTTGGCAAATGGAACGAAATGATTCATCAATTTATTAAGCACTATGTGCGTAAATATGGTATCCATGAAGTGAGGCAATGGTACTTCGAGGTGTGGAACGAACCGGATATCCACATTTTCTGGCCGGATACTTATGAAGCTTATTGCGAATTGTTCGTCTCTACGCATCGCACGATTAAATCTATACATCCTGAGTTTCGTGTCGGGGGACCTGGCCTATTGTCGATTACGTTGATGCGAGAGGAGTGGGTGACTCGATTCTTGCGGGATGTGCAGGCGCGGCAAGCAGAGCCTGATTTTATTTCCTTTCATAGCTATCCGTATGATGATGCAATCGGCTTTTCAACGGATATACAGATCGATTTTGAGCGCTTTCCTAATCTGATTTTTCAGAGCATTGAATTGACGGCAAATGCTGAGTATCTCTCTCAGGTGATTGCCAAATTAAAAGAAACGGTGGCTGCTTCAGCGCTAAGCGGCAGACCTGAATTGCATATGACGGAATGGAATGCCACGGGTTCACACCGGGATTTGGTCAATGATACGTGTTATAAAGCGGCTTATATTGTGAAAAATGTGCTGGAAAATATGGATGAACTTCATAGCTTCGGCTACTGGACAGCGACAGATCTGCTCGAAGAGTTTAAGCTGTCATCGGAATTGTTTCACGGCGGTCTTGGCTTGATGACCTATAACGGCATACCGAAGGCTGCCTTCTTTGCTTATAAGTTTCTTGCCAAATTAGGCAACCAATGCGTTAGTCGTGGTGAAGGATACTACGTCGCCAGCAGTGACAGAGGACTGCAGATACTAATGTATGCCTATGTGAACATGGATGCAATGTATCGCAAAGGCGAGGCGTCCTTCATAAGTCGTACCAACAGATACGATGTGTTCGAAGAAGCAGCCCCGACAGAGCTAAGGCTGGAGCTAATGGGGATTCAACCGGGAACCTACAGGCTCATCAGGCATAAACTCAATCAGTTAAATGGCAGCGCTTTCGATCTGTGGGTGAAAATGGGGTCTCCGGCTCATCTCGATGCGGATGCTCTGGCCTATTTAACACAAGCGAGCTGTCCAGAATTGACGGTTGAGACAATTGTCATCGATAGCAGCGGTATGTACACGTTAGTAAGCACGTTGTCGCCACACGAAGTGCAGTTGGTGGAACTGATCGAGTAAACAGTGCGCAGATTACTAGGATAGCCAAAAGAGGTTGTCCCCTGAGTCATTGAATGACTAAGGAAACAACCTCTTTCTTATACCGTGCGTACCGAATTGCCTTTGACCAATGTCACATAGATTCGTTCGTGGTCGATCTCTTTATCATCAATCAGCTTTAAAAGTTGTTCAGAAGCCAAAGCTCCCCATTTTCGCTTCGAATAATCAATTGTTGCAAGCCGGGGTTCTGTATACTGCGTCAATTCAATATTATCGAACCCGATAATATGAATGTGTGTGCCTATCTTGTACTCGGATTTCTTCACGGCATTATATAAGCCGATAGCCATCTCATCATTTAAACAGAAGACTGCGACAGGTTCCGTATATTCCTGAATGATCTGCTTGGCGGCTTCTTCACCGGCAGATTTGTTAAAATCGCCTAGAATTTGCGTATAGGCAAGAGGTTGATGACGATTCACGACTTGACGGACAGCCTGGAGGCGCTGCATGGAATCAAATGAGGCTTCAGGCCCTGCTACGACATAGATCTTGCGATGCCCTTCTTCAATCAGGTACTCCATGGCTAATGCGGCGCCTGCCTTATTATCGAGCAGAACTTGATTCACATTCGCATGGCTTAGCTCCCGATCGAGCACAACCAGCTTATGCCCGCGCTCCGCATATTGAAGCAGCTCTTCGCTGGAGAAAGAGGTGTCGAGCACGATAGCGCCGTCGATAGTCCGTTCCGGCAGCAGACGATGGGATTGCACGCCGCTGCATACGATTAAGTCGTAGCCTTGTTTATTCAGCACTTCTTTGATTCCCTGCAGCAGTTCTCCATAGAATGCACCATTAAAATCCGTAAGAAATACCCCGATAATCTTAGTTTCCTGCTTCTTCAGTGATCTGGCCGCCGCATTCGGGACGTAATTTAATTCCTTGGCCACGGCCAGTATTCTTGTGCTCGTTTCTTTCGTTACTTTGGGGTTCCCGTTTATCGCGTAGGATACCGTGGAGATCGAGACCCCCGCTTTTTTGGCGATATCTTTAATACTAACCACAATAACCGCCCCTATCGTTCATGCCATCATTGCCTTTACTATACCAATATATCGCTGCTTTCGAAAGATCACCCGTTCCATTAGATGTAAATGGCAATCACATTATCTGCGTCGCTTAACATATTCGCTAATTGCTCGTGGCGAACCCTAGTACCACCATGACGATAACGGTTGGGCAGGACTTCGGTTTCTGCTGTATGACCATTAATCACGATACGGCATTCCGCTGATCCGCTGATATGATATTCGAAACTTACACGGCGGTTCATCCAGGCAAAATCGAATCGAAGACCGTCCATGTCCGTCGGAAGCACGGGATCAATAATCAGATCGCCTCCCTCTTGGCGAATACCGAGACAGTTGGAGATAAGTTGATTCATGTAGATCCCCGGTCCGCTAGAGTAGATTCTCCAGCCGCCTTTAACCGGAACTTTTCCTTCGATCAGCTCCTGGAAGCGTTCTTGAGCATCATAACGGGTATTGAATTTGCCGTCTGAGCTGCTGAAGTAGGCATTGCTTTGGCGCAATTCGGCGTTCGGCACCACTTCTCTTAGTCCGATCGGGTTAATCATAGCCAAGCCCAGCCAGGCCTCGTCCACCTTGCCGAGCTTCGCCATCGCCTCTACGAAGCGGATATGCGCGTGTACATACTGCAGGCCGACTTCACGGCCAAAGTTCGACGCTTGCTCCGCACGTTTGAAGTGTGTGCTTACCCCTCCGGCATATCGTGCAGGGCGGTTCATCAAGCGTACGCCATCAGGGCAGTACAGTTCCTGCTTGATAAGCCTATAATGAGATGCTGCCTGCTCTTCGGTCAGCAATTCGGCGATCATGCTGCGCGTCATCGGCAGCAATCGATATTGAATGCCCGTCTTCGTATCGGTCGGATGCAGCATAAGCTCCGCTTCCCCCGGTTTCTCCATATACACGAAGCCAGGAATGACATCCTTTTGCAGCATATAGTGATTGAAATCGGCATGAATGCCAGCTGCCAGCTCGGCGAGCTCCGCTGAGAACACTTGGTGTTCATCCGTTAAAGCGGCGGATAATTGATTCAGCACTTGATAGGTCAATGCGACCGTCCAACTGCTGATCATATACTGCTTGAGCTGCGCATTGGCTGGCTGAAGCGTATCGTCCCAGTCCCCATCGCCATAAGCGGACAAATGCGTACCGTGAAGGAAGTGATTCTTCATGTAAGTCAACTGCTTCTGAACATGCTCAAGCAGGGTAGGGCATGGATCGGTGAAGGCGAAGTCTTCCCGCTGCGTATAGGGAATTCGCTCTTGGAGAATGCCGTAATCGTGCGTAGCCGAGATATAATCGGCGACAACTTTGAGCGGCCATACAATGATATCGCCATGGCTTTCCTCTTGCTGGATGCGGTAATATTGATCGAACATAAACCACTGCGGCCAGTTTCCGTCATCCTCATATTGATGGGCATATACCGTCTTGATAATCTCGCGCACTTGCTCGTATTTCTGTGTTGCCATGAAGTATTCCGTAGGTCCCTGACAGACGTCTCGCGTGCCCCAAGCGGCTCCGCCGTACTGCTCCAGCCCGTGCGGCACGGAATAATGAACGAGCATATTATGGGTGTACCACCAAGCAAGGGCATTCACCTTATTGAGTGATTCCGTCGCTTCACCATTGTGCGATAATTGGAAGCCATTCATTACATTGCCTAAATAGTCGCGGTATCGCTCAATTTCTACAGCCGTATTCGGCTTCACAAATGGCAGCTCTTCGCCATGAATAAGGCCTTGAACCGTCAAGCTCCATTCCGGGCAGGCGCTCAATTCAAGCACAACGAGCGAAGAGGAACCTGGATCGACCTGATCGGCTAAGGCTGTCTCGTTAGCCACGGTCACATCCGCTCCGGTGAGCTTCATACGGTAACACAGGTCTGGCAGGGTGCTGCTGTTGTCTGCACCTTCACCAGCACGGAACACCAGGATATCGCCTTCACGTTCCATATGGGAAGGGACACCGTACTCATTAGTATTCATGGTTACCTGATTCGTAATGAGATAGCGGTAGGGAGCTCCACTTGCAGATTGTACGGTTAGATGAACCTCAGGTGTGTCCAATGTTGTGAGGTTCGTGACAATAATCGTATCGTCAGCCGTTTTGTAGGTCCACCGCACATAATTGAAGCCAATCTCGTACATCGAAGGCATCGTGAGCATGCGAAATTTATTATGCAGCTCAATATAGATCCTCTGGCCTGAAGTCTTGAGCACATTCAGCGCATTGCGGGCATTCGTCAGCATTTTGTTGGCGGAGGTGTTTCCCACCACGAGCTGCGAGTTGAATATCCCGTACATATATGAGGTGGTAGTAAGTACTTGATCGTTCATCCGGGCATTATCCCCAGTCATGAGGATATGTCCATGCGGCCGCTCTACGAGCAGTTCTTTCTCTTTTAACACAACATGCTCGTGCCCCTCTGTGAAGAAAGACAGTAGAATCCCATTCTCCCATTCCTCTTGATGACGGCTAGGGAAGGAGCGCTCGATGTCCTCCGATGTCATAGATTCAACCTGAAGAGGATCGCCGATTCTAGGATGCAGGCTGACCGAGTTCAGGTCTTCATCCCACTTTGTATCCAAAGCTTCAGCATGTGCCCATGCTTCCTCTATGTCATGATGGTATGCCAGGCTAACAACCGCATCTGGATGGTGAGGCTTGAACAGACCGTAAAAAACAAATCGCGCCATGCCATCGACAATCACACGTTTTGATTGCAGAGCCGTATAGGCAAATTCATATTGGTAGATCTCGCTGGGCAGCTTTACCTGCGTCAATGCTTCAGGCTTGTTCGTTGCTTTATAGGATAAGCCGAAAAATTGGAAACCGTCTGTTGCATATTCCGCAGCATGGGTTAAGGAACCCTGCTGCAAATAGGGGAATTGTCCCTGTTGCGGCATATTTTGCCGAGAACAGACTACCCAGCCTTTGATAGGGTCTTGAAAGACGGAATGGTCGATGTATTGGGACAGATATGCTTCATTCGATCTGACAGCGCCTTGATCCGCAATGCCGACATCCTGCCCGTAAACAAGATCGATATCAGCTTCGTGACCATGGACTCGTACGTCCCAGAACCAGACCAGTTGAGGAGTGAGTGTAAAAATGACCTCATACTCAAGGTCCTCGGCATGACCCGTCCAAGAAATCTGGCTGTCGGTGCGACGTATGCGGCTGGAAGACCCGATGCCAAGCAGCGGGACAAAGGAGGTTGCTGAATCCCGGTGGATACGCAAATAGATGTTGTTCATCGAACCGTCGATGGGGTTGGATATCAACTGATTGATCATCGTCTGATTGTAAGTGATTTGTCTAATATCCCCGCTGTTCATAAAAGTGAACGCTAGCTCCCCGGTTCGGATGCAGATGTCTGTGTCATTAGGTCTAATCATGTTTTCCACTCGCTTTCTTAAATGTCCATTGAGTTGGTAAATCAGGTATCGAAACGTTTCGATTTATATAAAATTATTATAGATAGCAATAGTTTTGGCGTCAATAAACAAATTTATATAGGTGTAGTTTCTGTATTTGCTGCTTGGATTCGTGGAATCTGCAATGAATATCTGGCGTGAACTATTTTTCAGTATGAATCGAAACGTTTCTATAAGGGCGAAAGCACTCTAGAAGTGCTTATTCCCGCAAACTTCGCCGTATTTCCTGAATTAAGACCACAGATCCTGCATAAAGAGGCTGTTCGCAAGGGTTTCAACCTTTTGACACAGCCTGCATTCTTTTCGTATTCGTTGTATGCTCACGGAGTTAAGCCTATAATAGAAATAACGAAAATAGAACCTTAACAAAGTGAAGGAACGGTGGGTGTTCATGGACGGGAAAACAGTACTGCGCAAAATGGGCAGCTCAGATTTAGAACTTTCGCCTCTAGGTCTTGGTTGTTGGCAATTCAGCAATGGACAGGGGATGGTCGGCAAATTCTGGCCGGTTCTGGGAAAAGAGGATGTACTTCGCATCGTCCAAACTAGTCTCAAAGGCGGCATTAACTGGTTCGATACCGCTGAAGTTTATGGCAGGGGTCAATCCGAGCAAATGCTTGCTGAAGCGCTGCGCAAATCAGGCGCTTTGGCGAATGGTGCCCATATCGCGACAAAATGGTGGCCTGTGCTTCGCACGGCAAACAGCATTACAGCTACGATTCATGAGCGTCTGCGGCTGCTTGAGAACCGGACGATTCACCTTCACCAGGTTCATCAGCCGTATTCCTTCTCGTCGGTGCGCGGCCAGATGAATGCCATGGCGGAGCTTGTGAAGCAAGGGCATATCAAGAATGTTGGCGTCAGCAACTTTTCCGCCGACAAAATGCGTGAAGCCGATCGTGTGCTCCGCGAGCATGGACTTCGTCTTATTTCCAATCAAGTGAAGTACAGCTTGCTGGACCGCCGTATCGAACAGAACGGAATCATGGACGCTGCCAAGGAATTAGGCATCGCGATCATTGCCTACTCCCCTCTGGAGCAAGGGATTCTTAGCGGCAAGTTCCATAAGAACCCGGCTTTGGTGAAAGCCATCACGGGTCCGCGCAAATGGACGGCTGCCTTCCGCGAATCCGGACTGCGCAAGTCGCAGCCGCTGATCGCTCAGCTTGAGGAACTTGCGCATAAGTATGACGCTTCGCCGACGCAGATTGCGCTGAACTGGATGATTCATGCGCACGGAAATACGGTTTTCGCCATTCCAGGCGCATCCAAAGTGCATCATGCCGAGGAAAATGTGAAGGCAATGCAATTCACCCTAACTGAGGATGAGCTTCAACAAGTTGATGCTGTCTCCAAGCAAGTTTTGCAAAAATAATGCGTTGCTGGAAGCCTCCATTGCCGAGTAGGTGATAGGGGCTTCTTTATGTATTAAACATTTTCCTTATCAAGTAGATAGACTTTCACATTTTTCTTTACGCCGAATTCCTGTGCTTCCCCCAGATCATTCATGAAGACATCGATTCTCGAGCCCCGAATGGCTGAGCCGATATCCTCGGCTTTGCGAATGCCTATTCCTTCAATGAACACGGTAGATCCTAGGGGAATAACGGCTGGATCGACAGCTATCGTTCGCCCTTCTTTGGCTTTTTTGCCGCTGTAAGTAATGCCATATTGAGGATGGGAAGCTTTTTTGCCAGTAGATTCGAAGCCAGCGGTGTAGGCTGTGAGCGTGGTATTGATTACTTTTTTAATAATTTTGGGCTGTTCCGCTGCCAGGCCAGAGCTACCTTCTAGTATTGGAATGGATATATTTTGTCCTATTGTAAGGTGGTTGGGATCCCCAATCTGATTAGCAGCAATCAAATCTGATACATCAATGTTGAAATTTCGCGCAATTCGGTAAAGAGTATCTCCTCTGTTTACTTGATATAGCTGAGGCGACGGTGTCGGTGTGGGATCAGAAAACTGCGAGGTTTCTGCGGAAGGTTCAGCCGAGCTTGGATTTGAAGCAAAACTGTAGGTAGACGGCATACCCGGATCCTCGTCACCGATGGGATACGAATAAGCTGAGTTGGCTTGCATAAAACTGAACAATATAGGAAGCGTCAAAATCATAAAGCATATTTTACGAAACATGATAGCTCCTCCTCTTAGATAAATTAATAGAGTTATAGCTACTAGACTTGGCTATTTTTAATAGATATATACGTGGAATAGCAAAATAGTTGAAATGTGAATATGGGGGGATAAGAGGCCAGAATAAAAAAGATGTCGAATGGAAGAATAAACCATTGCAAAGTGAATGCGAACCATGCTATATTACAACTCCGGCCGCAAGATGGCTGGCGAAAGTAACTCGAAAAAAAGTAGTTGCATTAAAAAACTCAGTATGGTATATTACTTCTCGCTGCTCCGGTAACACGGCAGTGAACGAAA
>NZ_BMHE01000070.1 GCF_014640555.1 Paenibacillus marchantiophytorum
CCGTGCATTTCAATTGGCTCACGTCCCTAATATGGAATAAATCTCTATTCTCCATATTTATTCATATTCCCTTGTGCCAACGAAGAAAATATCCAACAAAATTTTGGGTAGACCTAAGTAGTTACGCAAATTTTAGGCGGAAAGGTGTTCATTTTCTTGAAATAGAGCATCTGGTATTCGTTAGATTTTCAGAATGAGCGATTTTGGCCGAATAAAGGGTATTGAGTTCGTTAGGAGGGCATGGGGCTTTTCGGTCTCAAAGGGCATCTAACGAACTGTATGATGCTTATAGACCGTAAAATGGCTACTTTGGAGATTTAATAAACGGAGTTGGCGCTACTGAGCAAGTTTTAGGGCGGAAAGGTGTTCATTTTCTTGAAATAGAGCATCTGGCATTCGTTAGATTTTCAGAATGAGCGATTTTGGCCGAATAAAGGATATTGAGTTCGTTAGGGGGGCACGGGGCTTTTCGGTCTCAAAGGGCATCTAACGAACTGTATGATGCTTATAGACCGTAAAATGGCTACTTTGGAGATTTAATAAACGGAGTTGGCGCTACTGAGCAAGTTTTAGGGCGGAAAGGTGTTCATTTTCTTGAAATAGAGCATCTGGCATTCATTAGATTTTCAGAATGAGCGATTTTGGCCGAATAAAGGATATTGAGTTCGTTAGGGGGGCATGGGGTTTGCCCCAAGGTGCGTGGACTTGTTAACCTAGCTGCAGGCTAGTTTTTCTTGCTAATTTCCAGAAATAGATAAATTTATCCCTGTTTTATAAGAATAGCAACCTAACTTTTTCCAATTATTTTTTTATAATCGAGGTGTACCCAAAAAAAAGCAGAAATTCTAGGAGGTCAACAATGAACAAAGTAAAAAGCGGTTTATCTTTAGCGGTAGTAATGGCTATGACGGCTACCTCGGTAGCTTGCAGCTCTGGAAGCCAAACGGCAACGACGACGACAACCACGTCCCCAAGTCCATCCACCCCAGTAAAAGCAGCTGAAAAAGAGAAACCAAAAGAGTTCAAGATGACGCTTCGACACATTGAGATTAGAGACACAGCGAAATCGAATTTAGCGATTTTGACTAGTGTAGTAAAAGCAACAGAAGCAGAAGTGCCTGGACTTAAGTTCGAATTGGATGGTGTTGAGGATGTAGTCAATCGTGACACGAAGTTGAAAGCAGAAATGCAAGCGGGCAGCCCGCCGCCTATTTTTGATCTTTTTGGTGGAGCGGATACGTTGAATTATTCTAAAGCAGGTCGTTTGCTTGATTTGACACCAATTCTTACTGAGCTAGGTTTAAAAGATAAATTTATGAATCTGAACGAGTTTACTGTCGATGGCAAAATTTATGGATTGCCAAGATCGGGGTTTGTTGAAGGCGTTTTCTATAATAAGAAAATGTTTGCAGACGCAGGCGTTCAAGTCCCTAAAACATGGGATGAGTTCTTGAAAGTTTGCGAAGCGATTAAAGCCAAAGGCATCACGCCAATCGCGATGGGTGGAGGAGCCGGAGACGGTTGGGTCATTAACATGTTATTGAATACACTGTTCGTGCGGATCGGCGGACCTCAGGTGCAAGATGGTTTCGCAACGGGCAAATCCAAATGGACGGATCCAGCGGTTGTTGAAGCTTTCAAAAAACTGGAAGAGCTGAAAACGAAAGGTTACATCGATAAAAACGTGATCGCGACCAAGTATTCAGATGGGCAAGCCAGATTCTATACAGGTCAGGCGGCTATGTTATTTGACGGAAGCTGGGCTGCTTCAGCCATTAAGAGTCCTAAGTCGATCGTGGCCAACGACGCGAGTTTCTTCAACTTCCCGAATATGGGCGGTGGCGGTGACGATATGATCAATGGTGGTTGGTCGAATGGTTACGGATTCTCCTCTAAATTGAACGAAAATGAATTGAAAGCGGTTAAATCGTTTATCAAAAACTTCTATACCGAAGCGAACCAAAAAATAGCGTTGAAAGAATCCGGTAACATTCCTGCCTTGAAGTTGACGGATATTGGCGATGCCACAGGTTTGATCGCGGAAATCGTGCAAGCGCAATTGTCAGCGAAGAAAGGGGCTTTCCCAGCATTTGATGCGCTGGTTTCACCAGCCGTGAAGAAAACACTGGAGGCGACTTCCGAAGAGTTGATCGGTGGTAAAATCACTGCGCAAAAAGCAGCAGAAAAAATGCAGGCCGCACAAGACGCTAAGTAACTGGGTACATGTGGGAAAGGGGCACCACGCGTAAGCGTTGGTGTCCTAATTTACGCTATTCAAACGGAAAGATGGAGGATACCATGAATAAAGTATTGCGTAATCCGTATGCCTATGTGCTGTTTGTGGTGCCTGCGATGGCGCTTTATCTGACGTTTTACATTGTACCTATGCTGAATTCTTTGAAGTATGCGGTCACAAGTTGGAACGGCATTAATGAAGCGACTTTTAATGGTTTAGACAATTTCGTGAAAGCATTCCATGACGAAAAGTTTTGGATAGCTTTTAAAAATAATATCTATTTTGTCTTGTTCTCGGTATTCGTTCAAATACCAGTCATTATTTTTTTCTCTATTTTAATTAGCGGTGCTAAGCGGTTTCTAGGCTTTTACAAAACGACCGTCTTTCTGCCAAGTGTACTGTCCACAGCGATAATCGGGGTTATTTGGCAGTTTATTTATCATCCTGATGCGGGATTGGTGAATCAATTGCTGCGCGTGGTTGGTCTTGAGAGTTGGACGCATGGTTGGCTGGGTGAAGAAGGTTACTCGATGTTAGCGATTCTCGTGACGAATGGCTGGCAATGGACTGGATTCTACATCGTTCTTGTACTAGCTGCCATCTTCGCGATTCCAAAAGAAATGCAAGAAGCTGGAGAAATGGACGGAGCGATCGGATGGCGCAAGGCGCGCTACATTACGATTCCGCTCATTCGCCCTGTTATTCTCGTAGTGATGATGCTGTCGATAACCGGGGCCATGAAAGCGCTGGATATCGTGTTTATCATGACCAAAGGCGGTCCGTTCGGAAGTTCGGAAGTGATGGCTACCTATATGTACAAACAAGCTTATTCGATGTCATTATTCGGATACGCGAATGCCATTTCAGTGATTATTTTCTTATTTACGGTCGTCTTAACCGTGATATTTCATTTCCTTACCCGACGGACAGAGGAGGTCGACTACTAAGATGAGAAAAGCAACTGGCATTCTCCGGCACGTCATTCTTATAGGTTACTTAGCAATCATTTTGTATCCGCTTTTGTTTATTTTCAATTCCTCTTTCAAAAATAACTCGGAAGTCGTTCTGCATCCGTGGGCGCTGCCGGAGAAATTCCAAATAGGCAACTACATCGACGCCTTTGGAAATTCGCATATTGGCAAATATTTCATGAACAGCTTGTATATAAGTACGATCGCAACTGTTGCAGGCATTGTACTGGCAACTGCGATTGCATATGCCATTACTAGAATGAGGTTTCCTCGCATTAGTAAGCTTGTGTATGGCGGTTTGCTATTATCGCTATTGATATCTCCTGCTTCTTTGCTCATACCTTTGTATATTATGATCAGAAGTTTAGGCATCTACAATACGCCATTTGCTCTGATTGTTCCTTATACCGCCTTCAGTATTCCGATTTCCGTGTTTGTCATGGCGGCATTTCTGAAGTCGATCCCGCGCGAACTGGAAGAGGCTGGCGTCATGGATGGACTTTCGGTGTTTGGTCTGCTGGGCCGGATTATTATGCCGCTAACTTTACCCACGTTGGTGACTGTCTTTATTCTGAACTTCATGGGGCATTGGAACGAATTTATTATGGCGAATTTGTTTCTATCCAGCCAGGATCTGCGCACCTTGCCCGTAGCAGTTGTTGCTTTTATGGATAAATTCCAAATGAATTACGGCGCGTTAACGGCTTCGGTGATGATCAGTGCGTTGCCGGTAATCATCGTTTACACGGTTTTGCAAAAGCAGATTATTCAAGGCGTTGCGGCAGGCAGCGTAAAGGGTTAAAAATAATGCTACAAATAAGCGCTTTAGATGTTCTACTTTGTTCGGATTCAGCACTTGCGAACAAAGGACAACAGCTAACTGCGCTTTTTTTTGATTTTAGCCAGTGGCAATTTAACGAGTCCGTTGTCGGAGCTTTGCTGTCCTTATATGTACATACAAGTTGGACGAATGGTATAATACCTTCAGCATTTATACAACAGAGGTGAACCCATGAAAGAGAAACCAATACCGAAATACATGCAGCTGAAACAAGAAATCTTATCGTGGCTTCACGCCGGGAAACTAAAAGCGAATGACCAGATGCCTTCAGAGAACGAAATTGCGGAGCAATTTCAGATGAGTCGCCAAACGGTGCGGCAGACATTCGGTGAACTAGAGCAAGAAGGCTGGCTGTATCGACTGCAGGGGAAAGGGACTTACGTATCCACGCCTCAAACGCAAAAAAGCAGAGATGTGCAGACCATCGGCATTTTGACGACTTATATTTCGGATTATATTTTTCCGCATATTGTGAGAGGTGCAGAGTCGGCCTTGCGTGCACGCGGATACAGACTTCTCTTGTCTTCGACGGACAATGATAAGGACAAAGAAAAAGAAAGCTTGAATATGATGATGAGCCAACCGTTGAGCGGCTTGATTATTGAACCGACAAGAAGTGCAGAAGGCAACCCGAATCTAAGTTTTTACTTATCGCTGGACTATCAACATATTCCTTATTTAATGATCAACGAGAGGTATCCGGAGATGAACTGTCCTTCCCTGATCGTGGATGATGAAGAAGGTGGTTTCAAAGCGGCTCAGCATCTGATTGAGCTCGGCCATCGGGAGATCGCCGGGTTCTTCAAAACGGATGACTTGCAAGGGGTAAATCGGCTGAAAGGTTTTATTCGCGCCCACCAGCACTATCAGATTCCGCTTCTTCCAGAGCTGGTCATTCACTATACGACGGAGGAGAAAAGGCAGAAACCGTATCAGTCCGCAGTTGAACTCCTGAGTCATAAAGCGGAGCGTCCAACCGCTTTTGTCTGTTATAACGATGAATTAGCGATTCATTTGCTTGAAGCTGTACGTACATTAGACTTGCGAGTCCCAGAGGATGTCTCATTGGTAGGTTTTGATGATTCCTCCTTGGCGGTAGCCACCGAAGTGAAGCTTACAACACTCACACATCCGAAAACCCAGTTAGGCGTAGATGCGGCTGAGATTTTAATAGATATGATAGAGAATAAGCGAGTAAACAGCAGTGAGACCAGTAAAGTGTACATGCCGGAATTGATCGTTAGGGAATCAACAATACACGTTTAATCACGATAAAATAGTTGTAGCCAACTTGTACGTACAAGTGTTATAATATCCATATTGACACGACTAATCAAGGAGGCAATATTACTATGAACCCTTTTAAAGAAAAAGTTTTTTGGTTCGTTACCGGGAGCCAGCATTTATATGGACCTGAGACGTTGCTGCAGGTCGATGAGCATTCCAAACAAATGACAGAAGGCATTGACCGTCAGGAATCGATTCCGAGCAAGCTTATTTTCAAACCGGTATTGACGACGCCAGATGCGATTCGCAGACTTTGTCTAGATGCCAATGCCGATGACTCCTGTGCGGGAATCATTACGTGGATGCATACGTTTTCTCCAGCGAAAATGTGGATTGCCGGCTTGGCCGAATATCGCAAACCGCTGCTTCATTTGCATACGCAATTCAATCGCGACATTCCCTGGGAAACGATTGATATGGATTTCATGAACTTGAATCAAGCAGCGCATGGCGATCGTGAGTATGGTTTCATTGGAGCGCGCATGGGAATTTCCCGCAAGGTTGTTGTAGGCTATTGGGAAGATCCGGCGGTTATTGAACGCATTGCTGGATGGATGCGCACAGCGGTTGCCTTCATCGAAGGACGCAGTTTGAAAGTCGCCCGTTTTGGCGACAACATGCGTCAAGTGGCGGTTACAGAAGGCGATAAAGTAGAAGCGCAAATCAAATTCGGCTGGTCCATTAATGGATATGGTGTAGGGGATCTTGTTCAACGTGTAGGTGATATTTCGGAAGCTGATGTGGATCAGTTAATGGATGAGTATCAGGATGTGTATGATATTACGGCCGAAGGCCGTACGAGCGGACCTGTGCGTGAGGCAATTCGTGAGCAAGCTCGCATAGAGCTAGGCTTGAAAGGGTTCTTGGAGGAAGGCGGCTTCGGAGCTTTCACGACGACATTCGAAGATCTGCATGGACTCAAGCAGCTCCCTGGTTTGGCCGTTCAGCGTCTAATGGAACAAGGATATGGCTTCGGTGGAGAAGGCGACTGGAAAACGGCAGCTCTTACACGGGTTATGAAGATTATCGCCAATAATAAAGGGACTTCCTTCATGGAGGACTACACCTATCATATGGAACCAGGAAATGAGCTTGTCTTAGGGGCGCATATGCTTGAAATTTGTCCTACGATCGCAGCAACGCGTCCGAAAATTGAGGTTCATCCCCTGGGCATTGGCGGTAAAGCGGATCCGGCGCGCCTCGTATTTGATGGTTCTTCAGGCGCCGCTCTGAACGCCTCGCTAATTGATATGGGCAACCGCTTCCGTTTGCTAATCAACGAGGTGGATGCCGTTCAACCGGTTAAGGCGATGCCAAAACTGCCTGTTGCTCGCGTGCTGTGGAAGCCGCAGCCATCGCTGCGTGATTCCGCTGAGTCCTGGATTCTTGCTGGCGGAGCGCATCACACGGTATTCTCTTACAACGTTAGTACAGAACAGTTGGTTGATTGGGCTGAATTGGCGGGTGTGGAAGTGGTCATTATTAATAAAAACACAACTCCCTTGCAATTCCGCAATGAGCTTCGCTGGAACGAGGCGGCTTGGAAGCGCTAGGTAAATGAATGAAGACCGTTCCTCCTTCTGAAGAGGGGCGGTTTTCTCGTTCTTGCCCTATGTTCATAAAGTCACATTTGTCGATGTTTGCGAAACTTTCATCCATTGACTTCTTTTAATAAGATGCTATAAAGTGAATGCATATAAGCCTGTCCCGGAAAGGGATGGACGTGTGGGAGGATTACTAGCGATGACAACAAAGGCGTATGAAGGTACTTATCAAGGTGAGAAAGCGGTCTGGCTGCAAGCTGGGCGATACGAAGCAATTGTTTTGCCTGAAATCGGCGCTAATCTGATTGCATTCCGAGATACGGAGAAAGCGTACCGTTTCTTGCGCGAGCCTGCTCTAGAAGAAATGGCTGCTTTCAAGGAGCGTCCGATTGTACATGGAATTCCAGTGCTATTTCCGCCAAACCGCTATGAAGACGGCAAATTCCCATGGCAAGGGAAGGTGTATGAATTTCCTGTAAACGAACCCCAAACAGGCAATCATTTACATGGTTTTGTACACAATATTCCATGGACAGTCGAGAAATTCGGAACGGACGAAGCCGAGAGTCATGTCACATTGGCTCTGCAAGTCAGAGAAGGGCACTCCGTGTATACGTATTTGCCGCATGAATTTACGATCCGCTTGACCTATACGTTGAATGCGTTTGGGCTGCATCAGGATATTTCCGTACATAATGAAGGCAAGGACGCAATGCCTTGCTTGCTGGCTTATCACACGACGATAAATGCGCCATTCGCACCTAACAGTCAGGCATCTGACTACGGATTCAAAATGACCATTGGAAACCGCTGGCAGTTGAATGAGAGAATGCTTCCTACAGGTGAATTTCAGTCATTAACAGCCGATGAAGAGAAGATGAAAGTTGGCGGACTATCCCCATTCTTCGAATCCATGGATAATCATTACACAACAGCGCCCCAAAATGGCCGCAACTACATGGAGTTGACAGATTCCCGTGAAGGCGTCAAACTGGTCTATGATGTAGGAACTTCCTACAAACAGTGGATGATCTGGAACAATGGCGCTTCGGAAGGTTTTTTCTGTCCGGAACCGCAAATGAATTTGGTCAATGCTCCGAATGTGGAGCTTCCTGCTGAGCCAATTGGACTCGTATCTTTGGAACCAGGTGAGGTTTGGGGCGAGAGAGCAAGATTATATACAATTGAATTGAAGAAATAAGAAGCATACAGGTACCCCTTAGACGCATGGAGAGAATCCGACGTGATGATCTCCTGCTGTGAGGGGTATTTTTATCGGAAAGGATAGGTGCTTACAAATGGAAACTAACGAAGTATCTGAGAAAGACGCTTTACTCGCAGAAATCAAACGACTCCGCCAGGAGAATGAGCGATTAAAGCAAGAAATTGCCAAATTGCGCGGCGTTAAGCGTCCTTCCGGGGATGCGATGGACACGATGTCGACCAAATTAAAAGAAGCGTTGAGAGAATAACACGTTAGTTTCGCCGTTCGTTCGACAAATGGAGTCGCTTTCGGTATAATGAAAACTGCCAAAAGGAGGGAAATCAAATGAACGAAACGTTACCACCAAAAACATGTACAATTGACCGACTGGTTACCAAAGAAGCTGAGGTCAGCAAAGTGCTTGCTGGTCAAAAGACAGCTTGTCGACGCAATGGACGCTATGCCGATATCGGTGAAACGATGGACTTGGAAGGCACAGCCTTCACGGTTATCAAAGTGTATCAGCAGTCATTAGGTGATTTGACCGTTGAGGATGCGAAGGCGGAAGGACATACAACTATCGACGAATATCGCGACAGCATTCTATCCATTCATCCGGGCATGCCTTGGCTGCCGCAAATGAAAGTATGGGTTCACGAGTTCCAAAAAGCGGAATAAAGCAAACCAAAAACAGTGTGGATTCTTAGGATCTACACTGTTTTGTTGAATTTTTTCACAGAATGGATGATGGTGTTGAGTTGGTACATTTTACTGTTGTATATCCATATTTTTAGTGTCGTATTAAGTATTGGTCCTTATTTCGTCTTATTTCCACTGCTGGCAAAAATACGAACAGCACCATTCGAGCAGCTGCCGGATTATCTGGAGCCATTTCGCATTACCGTACGACTTACGAAGCATGCGGGACATGTTCTAGTTGCGACAGGCATCATACTGACATGGATTACGTCTTGGACATGGAAGACTTCCTGGATTATCGTCACCGTGCTCATTATGGTTGCCTCGTTGTATTTTATTGCCCGCGCATTCTCGCCCCTGCTTCGCAAGCTCAAAGCGCCTCATGAAGATCGCAATGATTTGGTCAATAGACTGCGTAAAGCCTTGATCTGGTACGTCTTAATCACTTTATCTATGATGTGGTTTATGGTGGCCAAGCCAAACTTATGGTAGGTTACAGAGCCGGTTTGCGAGCGTGCATGACTACAAAGTTATAATATTTGTATATGCAGTCTACGTCAGCGAATCCTGCTTCTCTCAACCAACCTAACTGTTGTTCAAGGGGAGCCATTTTATCCAGTTTCGTCCGTTCATAAGCTGCTTGGAGCGCGTCAGCCGTCAGATCCGTGGCTTCAATCTTGGTCGTCCAATCCGAGCGGTAGAGCTGGTCGAGAAACGGGCTGCTGCCCAGTACTTGATCGGCATTGACGAAGACGCCGCCCGGTTTAAGCAATCCGAAGATATGATGGAATAAGGCTTCTTTGGCGGGATCTTCCAGGTGATGGATAGAAAGTGCTGAGATTATGCAGTCAAACGTTTCAGCGCTTTCGAAATGGCTGTAATCCCCGGCAACGAAGGTGAGATGGGCGGAGTCTTCTCCAAAGCGCAGCTTGGCAACATCCAGCATTCCCTCTGAAAGATCAATTAACGTAATATGGGCTCCTGGAAATTGATGGAGCACATAAGAGGAGAAGAGACCTGTTCCGGCGCCTAGATCGAGAATACGCGGTGCTGGATGATCGGCCTGCACAAGTGAGGCGGCAATGCGATAGAAGTCGTCAAAACAGGGAATTAGCTTTTTTCGTTGGCTGTCATACTTTTCGGCAATTTGATCAAATTTTGTGCTGATTCGTTGTTTGTCTTGATGTTTCACTCTTCTTCAACTCCGTTCACTTCGTGATACAATCGTATGTCTTGTTGTTAGTTTAACTGGTGAAGGGGAAGAAATCTAAGATATAAAACCGATTATCATTATAGGTAAAACCTATAACTCGAGCGGTGCCTATTGAAAATAGGCGGATGTTCTCTTATTTTACACGACGGAATAATTGATTGAGCACCTCAGAGAAGACAAGGCCAATGGCAATAGCGCCTGACAGCAGGAACGCTTTGGCAGCCAGCTGTACGGCAAGATCATAGTGGTTGAGGACGACGTTCCGCATGGCATCATAGGCAAGACCGCCGGGTACTAATGGAATGATCCCGGAAACACTGAAAACAATGACTGGTGTTTTATAGATTTTAGCCAAGAACTGACTCACAACCGTAACGAAGAAAGAAGCGATCAGCGTTGCCAAGATGGGATCAAGGGGGATGAGTAAGCAGGAAACATATAACATCCAGCCCACCATTCCAACGAAGCCGCATTGCAGCAGTGTTCGCTTCGGCACATTGAACAAGATTGCAAAAGCTGCAGTAGCGATGAAGCTTGTGAGGAGCTGTTCGAGCATGATCATCCTGTGATTCCCTCCCCGTTATAGAAGGACAGCACGAAGGCGATACCTGCGCCAATCGCAAAGGCCGTTAGAAATGCTTCAGCACCCTTGGAAACGCCTGACACGAAATGCCCAGCCATCAGATCGCGCACAGCGTTCGTGATGAGAAGTCCAGGCACAAGCGGCATGACAGAGCCGATAATGATTTTATCAAGATCATGGCCCAGGCCCGCTATCACCCAGAGATAGGCCATGGTTCCTATCAATAAGGAAGCCAAAAACTCCGCAAAAAACTTAATCGGCACCAATCGATGAAAATAACCAAGAAAAGAAAATCCCGCGCCGCCGGCAACAAAAGCGGGCAGGAAGTCGCTCCATTTCCCTTGGAACATAATTAAAAAGCAGCCGCTGGCTATGGCCGCGGACAGGATTTTGATCCAAGTTGGATAGCCTGTTCTGGCTGTATCTATATCGACAAGTAACCGATAAGCTTCAGCAGGTGTAAGCTCTCCTTGACTGATTCGTCTGGAAACCGCATTGACAACGGTTACTTTGTGAAGGTCGGTAGAACGAGCGGAAATTCGAATCAGCCGGGTTGTCTGTTCCGGTCCATCGATGGAGAAAATGATCCCGGTTGGCGTCACAAAGCTATGTGAATTGGGTACGCCGAAAGCTTGAGCGACATGGCTCATGGTATCTTCGACACGATACGTTTCGCCGCCATTTTCCAGCATGATTTTACCGGCAAGCAAACAGACTTGTGCGATTTCGTAGTTGGTCGCAGAGGGCTGCTCCATGGTCGTTCACTCCTGAGGGTAGATTTGCCAAAAGTATACTATACCACGAGCAGCCTTTGATGTTAAGGCGTGGTTTTGATTGATTTTAAAGCAATTTTTTCCCAATTGAGCAGTAATTTAATCGTTTCGTCCAACTGCTGCTTGGCAGAAATGTCTGCGGAGTGATCGCCTTTTTGAAAGCCATAGCTGCCGAATTGAGAATGGTTTCCGCCTTGTATCGTATGATATTCGGTTGTGGTCGGAAGGTCGCTTCTCGCCGCAGTGAAGGCATCCTGTTTGACCGCGCCATCCTTTGAGCCTATCAAAGAGATCACTGGCAGATTCGCAGTAAGCAGACTCCCTTTGGGGTCTGGGTATGAGGCCAGAAAAAATACACCGGCAAAAGCATCCGCATGTTTAGCAGCAAAGCGGGAGGCCATCACACCCCCAAGGGAATGACCACCGATTACAAAAGACTCATCAGGATGACGGGCCGCTAGAATAGACGCTGCTCGATCACCGCCAAAAACAGCCAGATTCATGGGCATTTTCACAATATAGGTCCGATGCCCTGCCTGCGCTAAGGCTTGCGCATAAGTGGCGTAGCTTTCCGGTTTAACGAGACCCCCGGGATAGTAGATCATACTCGGCTGTACCGGATTCTTGGGTTCAAACAGAATGACTTGACCTTGTTCGCTCACCGTAACGGTTTCATTGCTTTTCATAGCTTCAAGTGCGTCAGCATCAGGTTGATAAGGTCGCAAATACCAATAAATAATAGCCACAAGCATAATTAATAAGGCTAAAGCCCATTTCCACCAATGACGTTTAAAAGTTCTCATCATATATCACCTCTCGCCATGTAGGTTATCAAGTCCTATTAGAAGTGTCAAGGCATACACAACTGAAGGAGGCTGCTAGGCATGAAAGCATTTTTTTGACGGATCTAGATGGTGTATAATGGAATAAAAAAGCGAGGTTGTCGTATGCCTAGATATATGGCGTTATTGCGCGGTATCAATGTAAGCGGTCAGAAACTGATTAAAATGGACAAGCTGCGAAGCATTTTCGAAGCGATGGGGTATCACCGTGTGATCACGTATATTCAGAGTGGGAATGTGATTTTTGATAGTGAGGAAAGCGCAGAAACTGCTCGTGAGCGCATTGTCCAAGAGTTGTTGGCTCAGCTCAATTATGATATACCTGTTATCATTCGATCACTCGCTGAGATGCACGAGATTGTCGAGCAGACACCGTATCTGACTGTTGACGAGGAAGAGGGGGCACAGCGTTACGTTACTTTATTGTCTCAGCTTCCTACAGACGAGGCGGTAGTGAAATTGGCATCCTTTCAGAATGAAGTCGACGAATTCCGGGTGATGGGGCTTACCGTCTATATGCTTATTCGCAAGAATTATGGTGAAACGAAGTTCAGCAACAATTTTCTGGAGAAAAAACTTGGCGTGACCGCAACGACAAGAAATTGGCAAACGATGAACAAGCTGATTCAATTAGCTGAGGAAGGGAGCTGATTAGGATGGACTATGATGATTCGCGAATGAGCTACACCAATACCTTCATCCTAGTTTCAGCTGACTGTCCGGTGGAGACAGGAACTGTTCCGGCGAACAAGAAAGAAGGGAAAACCGCTCATTTGATTCAATATGAGTTATTATCTCAAAATCCTTATCGCTTTACACAGGGAGAACTGATTTATCAAGTTCATCTGCTTCACAAACAAATTCCTCAGAGTGGAATCGAGGATAGCGGCGAAGACATTCGTCTGGCACTTTTTGCCAAAAGCCATCCCTGTTTACGTGCATCTATGCTGCCCAAGAAGCATGGTTGGGGTGTGCATTATGATGAAGAAGGTAAAATTGCTATATTTCCGATGGAATCAGAGGCGTATCAGCAATTTGTTGAAGCGGGGAATGGGGGAGCTCCTGATGGCCCCAAATTATTGTATGCAATGCGGAATTCTCGCGGCTAGTGCTGAAATAGAGTCAATGCGAAGCCTATAACCCGCAAAAGTGACCATCAGGAAATCTTTCTGGTGGTTTTTATTTCGTTATGTTGACAAAAAAGCAAACAAAACAATATAATGTCTATTATATACAGGACATAGATAAGGAGTGTTTGTTGTGGAAGTAACTGAATTGTTCTGGCAAGCCTCGTTTGACGAGTGGAAAAGAGGCTATGTACAGGAAGGCGATTTTCATATTTGTTTGCTATGTGGAAAACAAACCGAAATAGGCGTTATTTATCCAGTCGAAGATGTCTTGTATGATGCCGAGCGTTATTTGAAATGGCATATCGCACAGGCTCATGGCTCTGTCTTTCAATATTTAGTTGGCTTGGATAAGAAATTGACAGGTCTTACGGACCATCAGAATAGTTTACTTCAGTTGTTTTATGAAGGTAAGAGCGACAGCGAAATTCAGCAGGAGCTGAATATTGGCAGCGCGTCTACAATTCGTAATCATCGGTTTGGACTCAAAGAGAAAGAACGTCAAGCCAAAGTTTTTCTAGTCATGATGGAGCTGTTGAAGGAGAAGGATCAGCATGCGCCAGTTTTTGTAGACATTCATAAAACCGCCAAAATGGTGGATGAAAGATACAATATTACGCAAGATGAGTATGAGAAAATGATCAAGAAGTATTTCCCGAACGGCACCTCCGGAGAACTGACATCCTTCTCGCAGCAAGAAAAACACAAGATCGTCGTGCTGCGCGAGATTGCCAAGCGATTCGAACAAGACCATTTCTACAGTGAAAAAGAAGTCAATGAAATTTTGAAGCCAGCGTTTCATGATTATGTGAAATTACGAAGATACTTGATTGAATACGGTTTTCTTGACCGAGAACCAGATGGTAGCCAATATTGGCGCAAAGGGTGACTACGATATGAGTAAAAAGGAGTCAGGGTCTATGAACCGCAGACAAGAATTACAGATGCAATATAAAGAAACGAAGCAAGAAGCGGGCGTGTTTCAAGTTCGCAATACTGTGAATAATAAATTATGGGTCGACAGCACGAGAAATTTGCGTTCTATGAACGGAAAACGCATGCAGCTTGAGATGGGTGGTCACATGAACAAGGAGCTTCAAAAAGAATGGAACGAGTTCGGAAGCGATGCCTTCGTCATGGAAGTTCTGGAAGTGCTTGAAGTGAAGGAGACGGGGTATTTCGACGAGAAAGACGCCCTCCGGAAGTTGGAAGAGAAGTGGCTTGAGCAGATTCAACCCTTCGATGAGCGTGGGTACAATAAGCGCAAGCCGTAAGAATAGAGACGAAGAGGAGGGGAGGCTGAGGCTGCACATCCTCTTCTTTTTGGAATAATAGAGAGTGTAAGTTTTTGAGTGGATATAGAATATGAAACAGGACATCCTACACCGAATTTTCTTTGATGAGAATCTCATGCTGAGAAACGGAAGAGTGGAGCCGGGTCTTGTCTGAGGACGTATGTCAAGTCAACCATCGGCAGGTTATCTTGACAATCAACGTAGGTCTAAGTGACATGTTTTTGGTTTGGGGTGAAAGGGAACGTCAAGCCGCGATACTAGCAAAATGTGTCACATTTTCGAGTTTGGAGGGAACTACAGTACGCTATAGTTCTGAAAACCGCCATATTCCACGCCAGAGGGAACTACGATCCGCTATGTCACCATTTCCCGGTTGGAATCAGCAGATTCCGCTTAAATAGAGGATCTCAGTTCCCTTTCATGCTACTTTTACCCCAGTTCCCGCCATTTAGCGGATCATAGTTCCTTTTCACACGACGATCTCTGTCATTGCAAAGACGTAAAGGGAAGTAGGAGCCGCTATATTGCTGAAAACTGTTATGAAGACGTTCATCTCTTAGGGAGGCAAAGCCGCCGCTTTTTTTAGTGTGGTTGTCGTTTCTTTAACAGAGGACGTACTGCCGCACCGTCCAACTAGGCAGCTGCTTTCCCTTGCAAATATGCTATGTGTTCTCCCACCCCTCTATCTAACTTCACCACCACCACCAATCACCAACAACAAACACCAGCAACCAGCAACCAACACTAACACCAACAAACACCAGCAACCAACACTAACACCACCAACCACCAGCAACCGACAACCAACACCACCACCAACCACCAACCAACCACCAACACCAACCAACACCAACCAGACAAATTCAAATCCAGAGGGATCGTAGCCCCTCTATTTCATGATTTGTTAATGAGAATGTGAGAAAACCAGTATTTTGTTGTCAATCCTGCAGAAACTAAGCGAATGCTTAGGCAGGAGGAGGTCGAAAGTCCGATGAGAGAATACCGTAGACGCATCATCGCATTCGTGCGCATTATCCCAGTAACCATCGCGGGGCTGCTTGTGATCGCGTTTGGCTGGGCGCATGCCGCTGAAGAACTGAAGCACGGAATCATCCGAATTCCCGTGCTGAACTACCACAGCATCGGGGTGGAGCCGGGGAACACGTACGTGCTCCACCCCGATGACTTCGCGCGCCAAATGGCCTATTTGGCTGCGCAGCACTACACTCCGCTGACGCTGGCGGACTTCGCCCGCGTCCTCGCGAAGGAGCTGCCGTCGCCGCAGAAGCCCGTGCTGCTCACGTTCGACGACGGCTATGCAGACAATGCGGAGGCGGCGCTGCCGATCCTCCGGCAGCACGGTTTTCCGGCGACGCTGTTCCTGTCGCCTGGAGCCGTGGGCCAGCCGGGCTATGTGAGCTGGCCGCAAGTGCAAGAGCTGAGCGCAGCGGGATGGGACATTGAGCCGCATGGCATGACCCATCCGCATCTCCCGCAGCTCACCAAGAAGCAGCAGCGCGAGGAGATCACGGAATCGCGCCGCTGGATTGAGCAGAAGCTGGGAAAGCGAGCGGCTGCTTTTGCTTATCCGTACGGCGAGTACAACGCGGATACGCTGAAGATTTTGCGAGATGCTGGATTTCAATGGGGCTTCACGACCCAGGAGGGATGGGCAACGTCAGCCCAATCTCCCTATGAACGAAGTCGTTTGGTAGTACGCAGCGAGGATAGCTTCGAGACTTGGAAGCAAAGGCTATCCGTTCCTTGAAGCGAAAACAGGTCGTTTGAGCTAGATCTACACACAGCCACCAGAGAAGTTTCCACAGCTGATTCGTCTCGCGGCTTACACGACAAGCGCAGAGGAAGAATGAGAGTTTGCTTATGGTCTGCAAGTACTTATAGACGGATTTTCAGCCAATTTACCTAATTCACACGATAGCTTTTGGTATAGTAGTGGATTTACCGAGTTTTTTGAGTATAATCGTACATAGAGATAACAATTTTTACTAAACTATTTCGTTTAAGGAGTCATATCATGTCAAAAACACTTATTTTCGGACATAAAAATCCGGACACTGATTCAATCACTTCAGCAATTGCTTATGCAGCATTGAAAACAAAACTAGGTCAAGAGGTTGAAGCTGTTCGCCTTGGCAGTGTGAACGGTGAAACCCAATATGCGCTTGATACGTTCAAAGTAGCTGCTCCTCGTCAAGTAGAGACTGTAGCGAACGAAGCTGAGAATGTAATCTTAGTTGACCATGTTGAACGCCAACAAAGTGCTGCGGATATTGATAAAGTACGTGTTGTGGAAGTTATTGACCATCACCGTATCGCGAACTTTGAAACGAGCCACCCGCTTTACTACCGTGCAGAGCCGGTTGGTTGCACAGCGACCATCCTGAATAAATTGTACAAAGAAAATGGCGTCTCCATCGATAAAGATATCGCAGGCTTGATGCTTTCTGCTATCATTTCTGATTCCTTGTTGTTCAAATCCCCGACTTGCACAGAGCAAGACGTTGCAGCAGCTCGTGAGCTTGCTGAAATCGCTGGCGTGAACGCTGAAACCTACGGGTTGGAGATGCTGAAAGCAGGAGCAGATTTGAGTGACAAAACCGTTGCACAACTGATCTCGCTGGATGCAAAAGAATTCCAATTAGGCAGCTACAAAGCTGAGATTGCTCAAGTCAATGCGGTTGACGTGAATGATGTTCTGTCCCAACAAGCAGAAATTGAATCCGCTTTGAACACGATTATCACTGAGAAAAATCTGGATCTTTTCTTATTCGTTGTGACTGACATCTTAAACAATGATTCCGTTGGTTTGGCACTAGGCCGCAAAGCAGATGCTGTTGAGAAAGCCTACAACGTAACACTTGTAGACAACAAAGCATTGCTTAAAGGCGTAGTTTCCCGTAAATCGCAAATCGTTCCCGTTCTTACGGATATTTTTAACACGTTGTAAGGTTTGGATTGAGGACGCTGTTCATTTCGATGAATGGCGTTTTTTTATACATAGAATTTGTTTTGGAATGATCGAGGAGTTACCCTAATGGCCTCGCGCTGTGGGAGGGAACTACAGGGAGCTATTCTAGCCAAAAGTGTAATTATAGCGAGGTTGAGGGAACTACAGTTCGCTAATTTGCTATTTGTGAGGGAAATTCAGCGCTTTTCGTAGAAATAAGACCCTGTAGTTCCGCTAGCACCCTTGTATTCCTGCTATTTGCGTAAATAGCGAACTGTAGTTCCCGCAACAGGATTTGTCGCTACCAAGAGGCTGATCTCTCAGGGCAACGAAGCCGTTATTCTTTGGTTTTTTATCATTTTGTGCAAAATAACGCTTGCCGCCAGTCGCACGCTAGTGTTATTTTGTTGCAGCGCAATCTTTTGGTATGATAGTGAAGAGATCAAAGAAAGAGGTGGAGCAGGAGATGGTTAACAACGTTCAGCAAGGAAACTATGATAAGGCAACATTCGCAGGAGGATGTTTCTGGTGTATGGTAACACCATTCGAGGAACTACCAGGCATAATTTCAGTTGTTTCCGGTTATATTGGCGGGCACACGAGCAATCCGACTTACCAAGAAGTATGTTCGGAAACGACCGGTCATGCAGAAGCCGTTCAAATTACGTTCGATCCCGTTCTATATCCTTATTCTAAATTACTTGAAACGTACTGGCGCCAGATCGATCCAACGGATGCAGGAGGTCAATTCCATGACCGTGGATCATCGTATCGAACCGCCATTTTTGCCCATAGCGATGAGCAGCAAGTACAAGCGGAAGCTTCCAAGCAGGCACTGCAAACAAGTGGGCGATTTAATCGTCCGATTGTGACGGAAATCGTGTGGATCGATGCGGAAGCCTTTTATCCAGGTGAAGAGTATCATCAGGATTACCATCACAAGAATCCGCTGCGTTATAAAGCCTACCGCAAAGGGTCAGGGCGCGATGCGTATATTGAGAAGCACTGGAATACAGCCGAAGATAAAGCTGAGCGCAAACAAAAGCTAACTCCGATACAATTCGAAGTGACGCAAAACAATGGTACGGAGCGACCTTTTGATAATGAATTCTGGGATCATAAAGGGAAGGGGCTGTATGTTGATATTGTCTCGGGTGAGCCTCTATTTAGTTCCTACGATAAATTCGATTCCGGCTGCGGATGGCCGAGCTTCACGAAACCGTTATTTGGCGGCAGCGTCAAAGAGAAGTCAGATGTCAGTCATTTCATGGTTCGTACGGAAGTTAGAAGTCATGAAGCGGATTCCCATCTTGGCCATGTATTTAATGATGGTCCGGGGCCGAACGGATTGAGATACTGCATTAATTCAGCTGCATTGCGTTTTATTCCACTAGATCAGCTTGAGAAGGAAGGGTATGCAGCATTTATACCTTTTTTTGAAGAGAAGTAAGTCCGGCGTATAGGCGCTGTAATAAAGAAAAGACGCTTCCCAGTTCTAACTTGGGCAGGCGTCTTTCTGTTTATTTGGAAAATCGTTTATTCTTTGTACCAAGGATTTAAATGAATAAGAACTTCATCGACATCATTGTGTTCATTTTTAATGGACTGCTTGATGGCCCTTGAGATATCGTGACCTTGCTGAACGGTCAGCTCGCCTGGAATGGAGACGCGGGCATCTACCAAAATATAATGACCATGCTCGCGCGCGCGAATGCGATCGATTCTTTTGACCTGAGGAATGGCTTGAATTAATTGTGTGTATTCGGTTAGTCGCTGTTGATCGACGGTTTTTTCCATCAGAATATCGAAGGATTCCTTGGCCATTTCAATGCCCAAACGAAGGACCAATAGGGAAACGATAATTCCGGCTGCCGCATCGCCATAAGATAACCAATGAACATTGTAGACATTGCCTATAAAAGCTAAGCCAATCCCAATCACTGCAGCTAACGATGCGTAGACATCGGCTAGATGATCTTTGGCTGTTGCGATGAGCCCTTTGCTATTGGTCTCTTTGCCGATCCGAATTGTATAGACGTAGAGGGCATATTTCCAAATAGCCGATAAAATGGCTGCGAAGAAAGCGATATAGCTTGGAGCCAGAGGCTCGTGGAAAAAGGCGGCTGTCGCATGATAACCGATATAAAGTGCTGCTAACACAAGAATAAAAGCGACAAATCCGGAGCCGAGTACTTCTGCTTTGCCATGTCCATAGGGGTGATCTTCATCGGCTGGAAGTTTGGATATGCGCATAGCGCTAAGGGCTGCGACAGTTGCGATAATGTCACCGGCATTATGAACCCCGTCTGCTAATAACACCTCACTTTGAAAGACAAGTCCGATAATAATTTTCATAAAAGTTAGAATGATGTTGCTAATGAGAGACAGCCATATGGCCCAGACAGATGATTTGTTGTTACTGCTCATCAAAGATGACCTCCTGCAGAAGTGTTTCCCCAAGGAAAAAAAATCCCTTGACCAAGGGTCAAGGGATTTTCGTTGTTTTTTATATGGGAATGGAAATCTAGTACAATATAATAGGGCATAATCAACACTTCACTTTACACAAATATCTTTGTATAATACCACACATAGTAGAAATTAACAAACCATGCCAATATGTCTGTCCATAGACGATTTCATGGGGGAGGCAAAATAGTTATGTTAAAACCTTGGCTAATCGATATTCAACATCAATTGCTTCCTAACCTGGAAATTCATAGTGAAGACCCGTTCGAACCCATTGTTGTGCATGTATACCCAAAACCTTGGAAATTAGTAGGTGCTGGCAACTATGCAGCAGTTTTCATGCATCCAAACTATCCGGACATGGTGGTAAAAGTGTATGCGCCTGGCAGGCATGGGATCGTTGAGGAAACGGAAGTGTATAGTCGACTAGGGAAGCATCCGGCTTTCTCGGAATGTTATCATGCGGGGGACAACTTCCTCGTTTTGCGACGTTTGACTGGCGTAACCTTGTACAATTGCTTACAGCGCGGACTGCCCATCCCGCGGCAGGTCATCGCAGATATTGATCTAGCACTTGCTTATGCGGTGAGCAGGGGACTAAATCCGCATGATGTGCATGGGAAAAACGTGATGATGCAGGACGGCAGGGGACTAGTCGTAGATGTGTCTGATTTTATGAAAAGTGAATATTGTCCGATGTGGGACGATTTGAAACAGGCGTATGACCGCTTCTACTACTCATGGATTCGCAGATTACGGATTCCCGGATTTGCTTTGAATGTGGTTCGCAGAGGCTATCGCAAATGGAAAAAATTCCGCAGGTCGAGGCATACCATACAATCAATTAAGTGAAATTATTATGTACAAAAGGAAGGCGCATCCATGAGAGTCCATGAATTTAGCATTCGGCGGGATTTACAGCGAAGTGATATGTCCGACATTTCAGGCAAGTCCTCTCATTTTATCTCGGATATTACGATCGATTTCGAACAGGAACATAAAGCCTATCACGTAGATGTGAAAAGTTTGCTAGGGATGCTGCTTGTTCCCATCAAAGCTGGTACGTCCTTGCGTTTGTTAACGAGAGGCAAAGATGAGGAAGAGGCGATGCACTTCATTTTTGACTTGTTTGAATCTTATCGTTGAGCGTTCCCTGCACAATATTTGACCTTATTCCCACAAGATTGGATAGAGATCGTACATATTAAAAGCGATAAAATGAGCTTATCAAGCTTATTGCATGTATGTTTAGCAGAATACGATACAGCCAATATAAGGTAGATATTGAAGGAGTGAGCGAAAATGAGCAAGCATCAAGTCGTAGTTGTTGGATGCGGGGGCATGGCTAATGTTTGGGTTGAGTATATTATGAAACGGACTGATAGCACCATCGTTGCCCTCGTCGATATTAAAACGGAATTCGCGCAGGCGATGGCTGACCGTCATAGACTTAGCTGCAGCGTTTACACCAATTTGGAGCAGGCGATTCAAGAGAGTGGGGCTAATTTGGTGTTGGATATTACGATACCGGACAGTCACTTTCAAGTGTGCACCACTGGACTGCGTCTTGGCTGCAACGTTTTTGGCGAAAAACCGATGGCTGCCACGATGGCAGAAGCTCGGGAGATCGTACAGTTGGCGGAGTATACGGGGAAGACTCTCTCCGTGATGCAAAACCGCCGCTATCTGCCGAACATCCGCGCTATGCGGGATCTCATCCACACAGGTACGATTGGCCGTGTGGGGTATGTGGGCGCCGATTTTTTCATCGGCGCGCATTTTGGGGGCTTCCGCGATGCGATGGACAGCCCGTTGATTCTGGACATGGCGATCCATACTTTCGATCAGGCTCGCTTTATTACAGGGGCAGACCCCGTGTCGGTGTACTGCCAAGAATTTAACCCGCCTGGTTCCTGGTATGCGGGAAATGCATCAGCGGTCTGCATCTATGAGATGTCTGACGGCTCTGTGTTCTGCTACCGCGGCTCCTGGTGCGCAGAAGGTATTCCGACCTCATGGGAGTCCGCATGGCGCGTGACGGGCAAGCAGGGCACCGTCATATGGGACGGCACAGGGGCACCATACGCCGAAATTGTCGCGAGCGGCGACCAGACAGGCAAGTTCATCCGCGATTACACGCGAGTGGAGGCGGAGCTGAACTGGCCAGGCAGCAGCGGCCACGCCGGCTGCTTGGACGAGATGTTCGCAGCGCTGGAGGAAGGCCGCCCCGCGGAAACCGACTGCCGCGACAACATCAAGAGCATGGCGATGGTGCTCGGCGCCATCGAAAGCACCAAGCTTGGGCAGAAGGTGGATTTGCGTCATTATTGGAGCTAGAACTTCAACCCCCAAAAAAATGGCCCGTGACCTGCAGTTCCAATAGGAACAAACAGGCGCACAGGCCATTTTGCATTCTTGTTTAGTGAATATCTTTCTTCTTGAATCGTCCGCCCTTCACATCGTGAATGTTCCCGATGGCGAGGAACGCCTTGGTATCCAGTTCGTCGACGATGGACTTTAGCTTGGCTTCTTCCAGGCGGGTAATGACGCTGAAGATGACTTTTTTGTCATCTCCGGTAAAGGCGCCTTCGCCTTTCAGGTAGGTTACGCCGCGGCCCAAACGGTACGTGATGGCTTCTCCGATTGTTTCGTATTCGTCACTGATAATCCACACGGATTTGGATTGATCGAGTCCTTCAATGACGATGTCAATCATTTTGAAGGCAATGAAGTAAGCAATCAGCGAGTACATGGCATGATCCCAGCCAAACACGAAGCCTGCGCTTCCCAGGATGAAGAAGTTGAAGAACATGACGATTTCACCAACCGAGAATGGCGACTTTTTGCTGATCAAGATCGCGACAATTTCTGTTCCATCCAAGGAACCGCCTGACCGTATGACAAGCCCTACACCGATACCTAAGATGATACCTCCGAAAACAGCGGCTAATAAGGGATCAATCGTTATGGCCTGAACGGGGTGCAGCAAGTAAGTGCCAACCGACATCAGAACGACTGAAAATAAGGTGGATAAGGCGAATGTCTTACCGATCTGTTTGTAGCCTAAAAGTAAGAATGGCAAGTTCAGCAAAATTAAAAATATGCCTAACGGGATATGCGTTAAATGAGCGAGGATAATAGATATCCCGACAATTCCGCCGTCAATGATGTTGTTGGGGACCAGGAAAATTTCCAACCCAACAGAAACTAAGCCAGACCCGAAAATCATGAATAAGATTCTACGCAGAAATTTGGTGCGAGTTAACTTGCGATGCTGGGAGCTTGCGTGTTCTGCTCCGGATAATGAGTTTGACATGTAAGGTTCCTCTTTTCCTAATTCAATTCTTTTTCTAGGTTGAAAAATAATGAATGAGGCCCGTATAACCCGAAATGAATTTGAGAAAGGCGAGGAGTATTTCCTTTAGTCGAAGCCATATTTTAGCTAAGATATAAACAATAAAAATGACAAACACGGTGATATCATACTGGGCGAAAAAATCATTGTGCCATCGAATTTTATCGACATGCTGAAAAAAAGTTTTTTTGGTCAGCGAATGTTCTTGTATGCTCAAGACTTGAGTCGTATTAGCTAACACAAGTATCTCGGTATCAGATGAGAAATGATGGGAAATCGGTGGTGTCAACGGGAAAATAAATAAGCCGAGGATGATCCAAACCAAGATTTGCCACTGATACTTTCGTAGAAAAAGACGCAAGGAGTATCCCCTCCTGATCCTTACTTTGAACCAAATTTGCTTGAATTGTAGCATTTCAGCCGAAATGAGTCAAACGCGGAGCCTCGTAATTTATTGTAAACCCTGTTTAGATGCGCTTGGACTATGCGTTTCACAATGTGGAGGAAGCGATTCGACTTACCTCCTATTTCTTCGGAGAAGACTTAGGTAACGAGGTGCTTGCAAATAACTGGGGGATCGTTCCAGAATATGTTGGGATTTGGGTTAAATAGGAGCGTAATCCACAGAAAAAAGGGTTATAATTTTTTTGAAAGGAATTTTGCGCACCGATCACCAAATATTATCGTAACAACGTATAATAGACATTTTCGTCTGATTATTGTCCAATGAAATTATGGCCTTAATCGTACGAATGAACTTGTTTCTATATCGGGGAAAATGGTCCAGCAGCCTTGGGGGGAGATTACTTGTATGCGGATCTTAATACAAAAAAACACGTGGTTACGATATGTGATAGCTGGTGTGGTTTCATTTGGCTTGTATCTGGGATTGTATCACATGATGACTGTTGAGGGAGCCGATAATAATCCCCGGTTTATGATGATCCGATTGGAAGATATCGGGCCAGGTGGCTACTACAGCTCCCTTGAAGGGGTCGGCAAATTAAGAGCTGTTTTGGCGTATCTGAATGAACAGCATGTTCACTACAGCCTCGCCGTTGTTCCGCGGTGGAAGAATATTTCGGCAGATGGAACGCGCTATGATCGATCTATTAGTCAATTGAGCGATAGTTATGTGCAAGCTTTTAACAAAGTTCTGCGTGAAGCTGAACAAACGAATGGGACCATCGGCATGCATGGCTATACGCATCAAGTAGGCGATGAGCTGCGGGAAGACGGACATCAAGCTTCAGGGATAGGCAATGAATTTAATGTTCCCGATAAGCCTGAGACAGCAACGACCGCATTCGCCGAGAGTCGGGTGAAAGAAGGGTTAGCTCGTTTTCAGCAAGCGGGATTTACCCCGCATTTCTGGGAAGCGCCGCATTATCATACAACGCCAGAGCAGGATAAGGTGTTTCGGTCTTATTTTGGGCTGTTGTATCAGCCGGACACGGCTGTTCAGGTAAATCCGCCATTTGCGCAGTATGAAAATGCACTTAACACAAGCAATGGTGTGCCTTCCCTTGGAAATGTTCATGTGCCTACGACTTTATCCTATATCCCAAGCGGGAAAGATGAGAAGTTTATCCTCAATCAATTGGGAAAAATCGAACGCATTAATTCCTTTTTCTATCATCCTTTTCTGGAATTTAACTTTCTGGAGCCAGTTCTGGATGAATGGGGCAGCCCTGTTGTGAAAGATGGCATACCCGCCTATCATTATTCCGGTGACAACAAGAGTGTTCTGCAAAAATTAATTACCCAACTGCATGCGAAAGGGTATCCGTTCTATTCGGTGCATGATTACATCCCTTTCACGCCAGCACAACGCTTGAAAATAGGCAGCGCCCAATCGACGCTTGTTCAAACGGGTCATCTGACAAGCAGAAACCAAGTTGATGTTGTCACATGGAATAAGAAAACAGCGAGTATCGCGATTACGAAGGGAGAATACTCACCCATTCGCAGTGCTGCCCAGCCTGCTCCGCAGGTTGTTGGTTCAATCCCTTATACGGATGGCGCGGCTTTTGCCCTCGATAGTCGGTTGGATCGCAGTAAAAAAGGGCTGTGGGTTGTTAATCCCAGCGGCAGACTTGATGAATATTCACCTGATGGCAGTGGTTTTGCGAAGCACCAAAGCTGGAAAATACCGGCCAATCGCTGGTATGATTTATATGAACTTCGTCAGCCCAATGGTGATTTCATACTTGCGGGTCTATCTTGGGACCGTAGTCAGCTTCTAGGCGTGTACTTGCATGGGAAAGATGTGAAACCTATCAAACCGTATACGTTCCGGTCCAATTCTTCCAGAGACCTGATTGTTAGAAATTTGGCGAGTCCGGATCGCCAAGGTTTGTTCTTGTTTAAAGAGGATACGTCGCAAGGCGTGGAATTTCAGTTGGATAAAACCGTTATGCAATGGAAGCTGGCGAAAGTGACCCTAAACATTCCGGATGAGCTTGGCAATATCCGCTTTGGAGATTTTAATGGCGACGGGAAAGAGGACATTCTTCGTTACGATGCGAAAAATTTAACTAGTCGTGTTTATCAAGGGACCACAGAGGACGAATACAAACTGTTATCTGTATTTGGTCCATGGGGAAGAACTTCAGGACGTTTGATCGTGGACGATTTCGATGGAAACGGGAAAGCAGACATTGCTCAGTATCCTAATGATGATGCTTTTATGGACGTGGCATTGTCATTCCAGAGCCAGAATGCGAAGGAGTAATCCATAAGGAGGACGCAAGTGAGAACACCGATTTTGTACGGATCTGTGCATGTTTTATTTTACCAAGATGAAGAGGTTTTGTTGTTAAGACGGCAGAATACCGGGTTCCAGGATGGCAACTGGAGTGTTGTTGCGGGACGCATGGATGGGGATGAAGAGGTCATCGCTGCTGCAATCCGGGAAGCCAGAGAAGAAGCAGGCGTCGTGATTGATCCGGCGGACATAGAAATTATTGGTGTTATGCACCGCAAAAACACGACATCGGAATGGGTGGATTTCTTTCTTAAAGCACATAGCTGGCAGGGAGATATCAGGAATCAAGAACCTGAGAAATGTGAGCAGCTCAAATGGTTTCCCGCCAAGCAGCTCCCGGACAATATGGTTTCTTATATCCGAACAGCATTGGACAAGAAGCAGCAAGCTGTTTGGTTTGAAAGCGTAGGTTGGTGAGAAACTTTGCTGCAGCATGATGATTTGAATTTTTGGGAGGGGCTGCATATGCAGCTCCTTTTTTTATATAGCGCGCCTAGCCAAGCTAGGCACAACTAATTGATGAAAGTTCAATCGAGGTAAGAGCCAAGTCGCCTCGTAGCAGACAGGCAACTGGTGGAGAGATCCTAAGGCTGAAGCCCTGTGACAAAGTATCCCTGCGAGGGGAGCGAGCAAAACAGCAGGCCGTAACATGAAGTGAATCCTGCCGCGTCGTCAAAAAAGACCTGAAAAGGACAAGAGAGTGTCGAGCCTCGTGTATTTGGGCGAAGACCATGGAATGCGTGAAGCCCTTGGAAGTGCAGCGCAGAAGAACTCTCCGGCGTAAGGGGATCGGCATGCTGGGAAAGTTGTGTCTGGAACTAGGGAGATCCTCTCTCGCACGAGTTTTTTTTTT
>NZ_BMHE01000071.1 GCF_014640555.1 Paenibacillus marchantiophytorum
GTGCAGCACCCAATCTATTTTTCTCAAGCATGAAGGTCATCTCCTAGAATAAATTCTGACCTCTACACCTTCGACAAAAGATTGGAAATACCTGCTAGTTAATTGTGCTGTCGTAGAAAAAAAACACAAGCAAGTGATAAGGCATTCCATTGTTGAAAGCGTTTCACAAGGGTAGGATATACCTATAACGTCGACGAAACTTGTATAGAAGCTGCTTGATATCTGCATAAACTCTCCAATTTTTACATTATTCTAAAAAAAAGACAAATCGAACTAAAGGAATTCCATATCAGCATTTTGTAAACGCTTTTACAATGAAGGTGTGAAAGATGTCTATCAATTTGCGAAAAGAAAAGAGGGGCATACATGAAAAAATGGATTCCGACCACGATGGCAGCTGTCTTGTTGGGCAGTATGCTGGTTGCCTGTACTTCCAAATCTTCTGAACAACCGAATGCATCTAGCGCTGCGGGGGGAACTGCTGGTGCCGCCAGCACGAAGCCTGCTGAGAAAACGAAATTCTCCATCTCTCTGCGTACCCTGGCTTTCGGACATGTCGAGAAATCACCTGATATTAATCAAGATAAATGGGTGAAGAAGGTCGAAGAGATCACGCATTCCGATATGAATATCGTGCTGGTTCCGCACAAAGAATATGAGCAAAAAATGATCCAAATGTTCGCGACGAACGATATTCCGGATGTTGTTCAGGGCAGCGGCGGTGTGAACGGCAAGGAAATGGCTGGCTCCGTGAAAGCGGGCGTATTCATGCCTTTGGATGATTTGCTCAAACAATATGGACCGAACTTGCTGAAAAAAGTCCCGAAAGAAGCTTGGGATAGCGTGACGTATCAAGGTAAAATTTATGCGATTCCGGAGTACTTGTCCAACCCGTCCCGCCGCGCGATCTTCGTGCGCAAGGATTTGCTGGATAAAGCCGGCTTAGGCGTTCCGAAAACGGTAGATGAGTACATGAACGTACTCCGCAAGTTTAAGGAAATGGGCGTAGAGAACCCGTACATGGGTCGCGAGAACTTCAAATATTCCGATTCCTTCTTCGGCGCTTATGATGTGTTCCCGTACTTGTCGATGTTCGAGAAGCAAGGTGATCAAATTGTGCCGAAATTCTTCGACACCGAGAATATGACGAAAGCGCTGCAAACGTACAAAACGATGTTTGACGAAGGCTTGATCAACAAAGAATTTGCAACGATCAACGCGACCGTGTTCAAGAACACGATCCTTGCCGGCAAAGCAGGCATGTGGTCCATGAACGCGAATGAATTGCTGCAATGGGAAACACAACTGAAAACAACGGTGCCAACAGGTGCTATCCAAATCATTCCTGCCCCAACAGGACCGGATGGCAAAGGCGGTCACTACTTGTACGGCGCAGCGCCACGGACTTATTTCATCAATAAAAATGTGAAAAATGCCGGACAAATCATTAAGTTCTTCGATTGGATGATGTCGGATGAAGCGGAGAAATTCTTCACGTTCGGGATCGAAGGCGACACTTACAAAACAGTTGACGGCAAAATCGAGTACAAAGCCCCAACAGACAGCGCAGGTGTCGATGAAGAGCGTTACCGTCAATCCTTCTTGTGGCTGGTGCAAGATACGACTTATAATAAAGGCACACTTAGTTTGACGGATGAAGGCAAGAAGTTAATGAACATCTACGATACAACGCTGAAAAATGAAGGCCGCGACGGCATCAGCTTCGAGCCTCGTTTGGATTCATTAATGAAAAACGTGGATATTTCACCGCTTTCCGACCAAGCGCCTCCGGTTATTTTGCAGCACATGGTTAAGATGGTGTATGGCAAAGAACCGATTTCGGATTGGCCGAAAGTATTGGAAGAGTGGAAATCCAAAGGCGGCAACGATGTCATCAAGGAAGCCACCGAGAAATTCAATAGTAAAGATTCCGGTACGACGGTGTCGATGCCGCGTAAATAAGCTCAGCAACTGGGCATGACCGTCTCCTCACGTGCCGTGCACGTGGGGAGCGGGCATTTCATAAGGGTAAGAAGGGAGACCTCCTCATGTACCGCATACTCATTGTCGATGACGAACCGATGATACGCAAAGGATTGCAAAAGCTCGTGGAACAATCGGAACTGCCGATCGAAAGCCTGCGTACGGCTGAGAATGGCGTAGTCGCGCTGCAACGGATTGGGGAGGAACGACCTGACTTCCTGTTCACCGATATTCGCATGCCCAAAATGGACGGACTTGAGCTGTGCGCACGGGTCGCCGAGATGGATGCAGATATCCAAGTGGTGGTCATCTCAGGGTTCGGTGATTTCGAATATGCGCAGAAATGCGTTTCCTATGGGGTAAAAGAGTACTTGCTGAAGCCCGTTAATATTAAAGGCTTCCAAAACGTGCTGGAGAAGCTGATCCGCACCAAAACCAAGGTTAGTTCAGAGACCTTCGTGGCGGTCACGAAGCTGGAACAGTGGGCAAGCCGCATGGAGCATGCCGTCTGGATGCTGCAAGAAGCGGAATTGAAAGGCTTAATCAGCGAGATACTGGAGGAGTTGCAGGCGTATAAACTCAAGCTCAATCGTGTGATTGATATTTTGCAAGAGATTCATACCCTGTTACACCAAAGACTGAATGTACGCGATGTGTACCTCATGCAGGGCGAGCTGGAGCTGACAGGCGCAGCCGATGAGCAGGAAGCTTGGTGCCGCTTCACGGCGGCCGTTCATGGACATCTGGAAGAACTCCGCGCGAAGCGCAAGGGCAAGTTGAAGGACCCGGTGGAGGAGGCCAAGCAGTACATCGAGACCCACCTCGCGGAGGAAGTTTCGTTAGAAGAAGTGGCTGATTTCATCGGGCTGAATCCCTCTTATTTCAGTCAATTGTTCAAACAAAGCACACAGGAGACGTTCGTGCAGTACCGCACCAGAAGGCGGATGGAGAAAGCGAAGAAGCTGCTGGAGCAGCCGCAGTGGCGCATTACGGATATTTCCGGAGAGGTCGGGTATGCCGACCATCCCCATTTTACGAAGACATTCAAGAAGTATGAAGGCTGCCTCCCTTCGGAATACCGCCAACAAATGGGCATCCGTACATGAGAAGGAGAACGCTTTCAGGTCAAATTTACTCGTATTTTCTTATTGTAATTGTCTTGTCGCTGCTGTCTGTCGGCGCTTTCTCCTATATCCAATCGTCTAAGGCGCTTGATGGTCAAGTGAAGCAATATATGGAGCAAATGATCGATAGCGCGAGCTACCAGACAGATAGTTATTTGCAGGCATATGAGCTGCTGAGCAACACCGTTTCGTCCAACTCCGATGTACGGTCTTTTATGGAAATGAAGCCGGATGATGCTTATGAATATTATGTGTACTCCGATAAAATCAAGAAATTTGCCGAAGCGTCGGTACAGTCCGTCGTTACTTTGTATAAACAGTTGAACATGATTTATGTCGTTGGTCAGCATGGACGTTCCGTCATTTATGAGAACCAGAACCTGCTCAACTTCGATCCGGTGCTCGTACAGGAGCAATACGATAACCTGATGAAAATTGCGGGTGACGGCAAAATCGCGCTGCTCAATATGAGCATTCGCCCTGTCGACCAGGGATCCGTTGTCACGATGGCTCGCAAGGTGCGGGGACCGTCCTATGGAGATGAGAATCGCGGTGTTGCCGCTATTGAAATTAAGCTCGCGGAGCTGGCCAAAACGTGGGACCGTGTCAGCTTGGGCAAGGAAGGCTTTTTCTTCATCGTGGACGATACGGGGAACTACATTTATCCGCCGGCGATGGGGCAGCGCAAGCCCCAAGATGAGCTGTCATCTTTGATTCTGGCTAGCGGGAATCAGACGTTCATTCATAAATACAATGGGGAAGAACGTATGTTCGTTTCGCGGAAATCGGCATACTCCGATTGGAATCTCGTGGCTTCTATGCCTGTAAAAGAACTGCGCCGCCCTGCGGATACGATCGGAACAACGACGCTGATTGTTGGTTTGGTGACGTTAATCGTGGCCTTGTGGCTCGCTTATCGCTTCGGTCGCTCCATTATTGCCCCTATTCGGGGGTTGAAAGAGAGTATGCGGGAGACGGAGAAGGGGAACTGGCAGTACATTGAGGAGATTGGCCGGACCGATGAGATTGGCGGACTCATTCACAGCTATAACCTGATGGTAACGCGCCTTTCAGATATGATTGAGCGTGTCTATGAAGCCGAGCTTGAGCAGCAGAAAAATGCGCTGGAGCTAGGCGAAACGAAACTGGAGAGACAGCGGGCTGAATTTCAGTCGCTGCAATTGCAAATCAATCCGCACTTCCTGTATAACACCTTGGAAACGATTAATTGCTACGCAATTGTGCAGGATTCCACTGAAATTACGGAGATGGTGGAGGCGATGGCCTTCATGCTTCGCTATTCCGTGCAGACCAACTTAGAAGAAATAACCGTCGCGAATGAATTGAATCATGTGCGCAATTATATGATTGTTTTGCAGCACCGGACAGGCAAAGAATTCGAGATTGAAGTAGCGATCCCGCCTAGTCTGCTGCTCGAGAAGATGGTCCGGCTGACGCTGCAGCCGCTGATCGAGAACATTTTCCAGCATGCTTTCCCTGACGGCTTGGAGACGCACCATATCATTCGCATCGATGCTCGCAAAGAAGGCGGCTTGTTCCAAGTTTTCGTCGAAGATAATGGCATCGGCATGAAGCCGGAACGACTGGCTGAGCTGCGCCAGAAGCTGGAGCAGAATCGCTTGGCTGAACCCGAGGAGACCGAAGGGGAAGGCAGCTCGCAGCGCGGAGGCATCGGGCTGATGAACGTTCATCGCCGGATTCAAATGGTGTTCGGCGAAGCCTTTGGTCTCTCTGTGGACAGCGAGTGGGGCCGAGGCACTCGCCTGACGATGACCATGCCGGAGACGGCGCGGCCTCGCATTCGCGGCTGAGTCGGCGCTAGGGGGGCGTCCTTTCGGGTTGAATAATAAGAGCCTCTGGAGGCTCTTAAACGAACCAAATAAGCGATAAATTCGGAAATAGAAGCTGTTAAGGACTCTTATTTGAATATAACTTGGCCGAATAGCCTCATTTTGCGGGAATAGCAGTCTTCGAAGGCTTTTATCTAGGCGAAACTGGCTGGAAGAGGTGAGATAGAAGTCTCTGGAGGCTCTTATCTCATTTCAACACTGGATGGGAACTAGCAGGACTACTAATACCATCAAGATCAAGATCACACTCATACCAATGCCAATATCAATATCACACTAATACCAAGACAAAGACAAAGACCAAGACAAATACAAACACCAACATCAACACCAACATCAATACCAATACCAACACCAACACCAACACCAACATCAACACCAACATCAATACCAATACCAACACCATCAACCATCAACAAACTACACAACCAAATGGAGGAAATCATATGAACATCAATTTAACTGGCAAGATTGCACTGGTAACAGGGTCTAACGCAGGAATCGGTCGCGCTATCGCATTGGCGTTGGCCAGCAATGGAGCTAAAGTTGGCGTGAATTGTTTGAACAACGTTGCGCAGGGGCAGGAAGTTGTAGCGGAAATTCAAGCAGCAGGCGGCGAGGCTGTGTTAGTGCAGGCAGATGTGACGAACTTGGAGCAAATCGATCGACTTGTTAATGAAGTGGAGCAGGCGCTTGGCGGTACGATTGATATTCTCGTCAACAATGCAGGTCACCTCGTGCAGCGCGTGCAGAATGCAGAGATGTTCGAAGAGATGTATGACCGCATTATGGATGTGAATTTGAAAAGCACCGTGTTTATGTCCAAAAGAGTGCTTGCTGGCATGAAAGCCAAAGGCGGCGGCCGCATCATCAACATGACGTCCGTAGCAGCGCACAATGGCGGCGGACCGGGTTCAAGCATTTATGCAGCAAGCAAAGCAGCGGTGTTGACCTTCTCCAAAGGGTTGGCGAAAGAAGTAGCAGCCAGCGGAATTACGGTTAACAACGTATCCCCTGGTTTTATCGGTAATACAATGTTCCATGCGACATTTACGACGGATACGGCTCGTCAAGCTACGATTAACGGCATTCCGCTGCAGCGGGAAGGAACACCGGATGATGTGGCAGGCGCAGTGCTTTACTTGGCTTCTGACCTGGCTGCCTATGTAACGGGTGAAACGATCGAAATCAATGGCGGGATGATGATGCGATGAGTACGGCGCTGAGGCTAAGCGAAAAGCTGGAGAAACTGACTTGGGCAGGCCGTACAGCACAACGATTAAAAGAGGAAGTCGACGGGCTGCTGCAAGCAGGCAGCCTCTCGATTCCCAAAGAACCTGGGGGATGGTGGCACCAGTATGTTTGTCCACGCCACCACACTGAACTGACGTTCGATTCAATGCAAGTAGATGCGGCTGAATTTCACTGTCCGCATGGCTGCGTCATTGAAGGTGAGGAATATCACGGTGCCTGGCTCGTGTTCAAGCACCAGTCTTTGGCTCGCGTGGCTTTGCAGGCTGCTGCTGTTTATGCGGCGCTGGGCGAAGTATCCTATGCGTCGCTCAGCAAAAGACTGCTCGTGGAATACGCCGAGCAGTTCCCGCTCTACCCCGTGCATCCGGAGGCGCAAAGCTGGATGCTGAAGGGGCGCGCTTTTCACCAGGCGCTGACGGAAGCGATCTGGTCCACGACGCTGATTCGCGCGTACTTATTGCTGCGCGATGAGGGGGTTGGGTTCGAGGTGGCAGAGCAAGCGGCAATCGACGCGTTCTTAGACCTGCTTGCGGGCAGCATGGAAGAATACCGGCACATCCTCATTCATGAGCGGAACAATGCGGAGAACAACTACACCGCCTGGCTGAACGCGTCATTGTCTTGCGTTTACGCCGCTCGCGGGGAGCAAGCGGCGCTGGAGGAGCTCATTGAAGGCCAAGGCGGCTTCAAGCATCATCTATCGATCGGCGTGAAGCCCGATCAGATGGAGTTCGAGGGAAGCACGTACTATCACGTTTTCGTGCTTCGGGCGTACTTGATCTCTGCGGAGATGGCGCAGCGGTTCGGCATCGATCTCTACGCCACGACCGGCGCAGAGGGGCAGTCCATGCGCGGCATGCTCGAGGTCTTGGCCGATCTGGCCGACGACCAAGGCGCTCTGCCCGCGCTGCACGACGGGCCGCTCGCACGCGATCCCTACGCGCGAGAGATCGCCGAGATCGCGGAGCAGGGGCTCGCGATCTACGGCATCGCCGGCCTCGCGCCGGTGCTGCGCGAAGCGTACCGGCAGCTGGGCGCTGCCGGTGGGGAGCAGCTCGAAGCGCTGCTCTACGGCTCCGGCGCAGCCGACGATGGCGCGGCGGCTGCGCTTAGCCCAAGGTCGGCGCGGCTCTGGCCGGACTCCGGCTTCGTGCTTGGCCGTGCAGCGGGGAACCCGCTTTCGTTCCTCGCCGATTTCGGCGAGCACGGCGGTTCCCACGGCCACTACGACAAGCTGCATCTGACGCTGATGCACAAGGCGCAGACCTTGACGCCCGATTTGGGGATGGTGCCTTACGGCTCATCGATGCGCAAATCGTGGTTTGCCGAAACCGCCAGCCACAATACCGTGTCGCTGGATGGCCTCTCCCAAGCGCCGCATGAAGGGCGCTGTGTCCGTTATGAAACGGCTGAGTCCTCCGTATACGCGTGGTTGCAGTCAACGGACGGTTACGAGGGCTGCACGCTGAATCGGCATTTGCTTTTGACGGAAGATTGGCTGCTCGATTGGTATCAGGTTGAGCTCTCTGGCGAAGAGCCCCGAAGCATTGAGTGGTGGATGCATCCTGTTGTTGAAACGAATGCTTCATTGCAGGCTTGGGAGGGGGATCAAGGCGACAAGATCCTAGGTCATTACCTTCATGATACTCAGTTTCACGCCTCCTACACGCTGGCAGCTCAAGCAACCCAAGCAACCGTGTTTCACACGGCACTTGTCCAGCCGGGCGATGAGCTTCTAGCTGTGCTAACACCGGGCGATGCAATCGACCCGAGCAAGCCGCTTACGGCTATGCTGCATCGTCGTCAGGATCGACGCGCTGACTTTATTCATATCTACCGGGCAGGCAGCCGTGCGGAGTTAACAAGAAATTCCGCCAATGAGTTGGTGGTCACGGTTCCTGATCATTCAGGCATTCCTGTACGTATACAATTAACAAGTGAAGATGGATTGCTTTTCACATAGAGATCATCACCAGGGAGGAGAATGGATATGACCTTATTGTCGCCCTTATACGAACCGCAGAGCGGCGTGTTGACTGTACAATACGAACCGAATGAGCAAACGATTTTGCTGGAAAACCCACCTCGCTTTACGTGGATTCCTGCTCAATTGGAGCAGGATCGCTATGTGCTGCAAATTTCGTCAGCGACTGCTTTCTCACAGGAAGATACGCAGACTATTCAGCCGATTCCTTATAACTTATACACGCCTGATGAAGCGCTGCAGCCGGGAACCTATTTCTGGCGGTATGCTTTGCTGCAAGAGCAGGATTCGCATACGGCATGGAGCCAAGTTCGACGTTTCGAGGTCCCGGCAGATTTGCCGGAGACTCCACTGCCCAGCCGCAACCGCCGCTATGCGGAAGCAACCGTACAGCATCCTAGATTATGGCTGCAAACTGCGGAAATCGAAGATTTTCGTCGTCAATTAGCGGTAGATCCGAGTTATTGCGGATTTGATATTTTTTATGAAAAGTCAGTTCGTCCTTGGATCGATCGGGAGCTGATTGCTGAGCCGCTGCCTTACCCTGGCAACAAACGAGTTGCCAAGCTTTGGCGTCAAATGTACATGGATACGCAAGAAGTGCTTTATGCGATTCGTCACCTTGCAGTGGCGGGTATTTTAACGGAAGATGCTGTCCTCTTGGATCGGGCCAAAACTTGGCTGCTCCATGCCATCTCATGGAATGTGGATGGCACGACCAGCCGTGACTACAATGATGAAGCCTCTTTCCGAATGACGGGTGCTATTGCGTGGGGGTACGACTGGCTTTATGCGGAGTTATCTGAGGATGAGCGCGCGCTTGTGCGTCGTGTTTTGCTTGCGCGTACGCGTCAAATCGCTCAGCACGTAATCGAACATTCGAAGATTCATCATGTGCCCTTTGACAGCCATGCGGTGCGCTCTCTATCGAGCGTTCTGGTACCCAGCTGCATTGTCTTGCTGGAGGAGGAGCCGGAAGTCCGCGAGTGGCTCGACTACACCCTTGAATACTATGCGTGCTTATATTCGCCGTGGGGCGGACCGGATGGCGGCTGGGCGGAAGGTCCGATGTATTGGACGACCGGGATGGCCTTTGTCACGGAAGCGATGAATTTGCTGAAGAAATATACGGGCATTAATTTTTATCAGAGACCATTCTTTGCGAAAACCGGCGATTTCCCGCTGTATACGTTCAGCCCGGACACTCTCCGCGCCAGCTTCGGGGATCAATCTACGCTTGGCGATCCGGTGAGCTTGAAGACGGGCTTCAACATTCGTCAATTTGCTGGCGTTACCGGGAATGGGTTGTATCAATGGTATTTCGAGCGGGTGCGCGAGACGGATACCGATTGCGAGATGAAATTCTACAATTATGGCTGGTGGGATTTCCGTTTTGACGAGCTGGTCTACCGTCACGATTATCCGCAGGTGGAGGCGATAGAGCCAACTGACGCCAATATCGAGTCGGTCAAATGGTTCCGCGACATCGGCTGGGTCGCCTTCCATTCGCAAATGGCCGATCCGGAGCGTCATATCATGCTGCTGACCAAAAGCAGCAAATACGGCTCCGTCAGCCATAGCCATGGCGACCAAAACGGCTTCCTGCTGCACGCCTACGGCGAACCGCTCGCTATCGAAAGCGGCTATTACGTGGCGTTCAACAGCACGATGCATATGAATTGGCGTCGGCAGACGCGTTCGACGAACAATATTTTGATTGACGGACACGGTCAATACGCCGAGAAAAATAAAGTGCTGAACATGGCTGCCAGCGGCTTCGTCGAAGTGGCCGAGCAGCGCAAGGGCTACGGATATTCCCGCAGCAACGCCACGGCGGCTTATGTAGAGAACGTGCCATATTTAGAGCGCTATGTGCGCGAATTGTACTTCTTTGGCACGTATGTCGTGGTTGTCGATCATATCGACCTGTCGCAGGCAGGCTCCGTCGATTGGCTGTTCCAGACCCTGTACGAGATGAAGCTGAACGGACAGAACTTCAAAGTCCAAGGCCGCAAAGCGGACATGGACGGTCGCTTCGTTTACTGCTCCTCCGGTGAGCTGGAGCTGACGCAGCATCAAGGCTTCGTGGACGTCGACCCAGCCGAGATCGAGGGCTTGCCGCAGCACTGGCACCTGAAGGCAACCACGAAGCCGACGCGCGGCCACCGGATCGCGACGCTCCTCGTGCCGATCAAGCACGGCGAGCCGAAATACGTGTCCTATTTCATGGATGACCAGGGCTTCGACACGCATATCTACTTCACGGAAGACGGCATCACGAATAAAGTTGAGGTACCTAAGGCTTACTAAATTTGTAGTAGTGGCTCCTTCCGCTCCTTGTGCGGGGGAGTCTTTTTGTTTTGCTTCTTGTTCAGTTGCTGATCCTTACGAACTTCTCAACCCTTATTCGGTCAAAATGGACAAGTTTTGAAATTTTATGAACTCCAGAAGCGTTATTTTAAACAAAAGTACGCGATGTCGGCCGTAATAGGCGCCATAACGCTGCTGGAGTTCGTTATATTTCTGGAGAAGCCAATTTCTCATTAATAAGCATCATACAGTTCGCTAGAACAAAGGATAGAGGAGAGTTATCGCCACACCGCCGCATTCAATACCCCGTGCCCCTAAGCAAGCTGCTGCCATCCGCCGCCCACGGATTTGCTGGAAACTACCTCCTTGGCCTATGCGTCACTTCCCAGATACCTATAAAAAGTAAACATCATACCTATAGTTCCCACATTGTAAGCACTCCCATTTTCGCGCAATAATAAGGACATCAAGATCACCAAACAAACGAGGGGGATTCACATTGGTAAAAAAATATAAAGGTCTTCAAGTTATCGGCGCAAGCTTACTGGCAATCAGCTTAACAGCATGTGGTTCAGGCAGCGGTACAAGCACGAGCACAGCAACACCATCTGCCAAAGCAGCAGCAACACCGGCGGCTACGACCAGCACAACAGAGAAAAAAGAGAACATCACCATCACGTTCCAAAACATATATCCAGATCCAACGGACCCGAAAAACGGGATGTTGAAGAAAATCGTCAACGACTACCAAACGAAAAACCCGAACATCAAAATCGAGCTTGATTCCTTGAACACGGATCAACAAAAGCTGAAATTGAAAACACAAGCGGCATCCAAAGAAGTTCCGGATATCACAATCGTGAATCCAGCGGCGCAAATGAAGCCTTTCGTTGATGCCAAACTTTTCGCTCCGCTGAACGATATGGTTGAGCAAAACGGCCTGAAAGCTACGTTCCAAGAAGGTATCCTTGACTGGTACACGTTCGACAAGAACATCTACGCGCTTCCAGACGGCAACAACATCGGACTTGTTTACTACAACAAAGACTTGTTCAAACAAGCTGGCGTTGAAGTACCGAAAACATTCGAAGAAATGGTTGCAGCTGTCAAAACACTGAAAGGCAAAGGCATTCAGCCAATGGCCATCGGTGAAAAAGATTCCTGGACTGGTTCCTTCTTATTCATGAACGTCTTGCTTCGCACGAACGGCGGACCTGGATTCCTGCAAGCGGTTGTTGATGGCAAGAAGACTTTCGCAGATCCAGCTTTCACAGACGCCGTCAGCAGCTTTGAAGATTTGATTCAAGCTGGCGCTTTCCAAGAAGGAGCAACATCTTTTGACTACAATGCAGGTGAAAACTTGTTCAAAACAGGTAAAGCAGCTATGTACTTCATGGGCAGCTGGGCAACTGGCGGTATCGAAACTTCCTCCGTTAACGGTAAAGTGGGCGTATTCAAATTCCCAACAGTTAAAGGCAAAGGTAACCCAGATGAGTTCATGTTGGCACCAGGCAGCGCGTTCGCGATCTCTGCAAACAGCAAGCATTTGAAAGAAACCAAAGATTTCTTGAACTTCTTCATGCTGAACTTCCCTAAAGAAGCTTTCGCCGTTAAAGGCGCGGTAGGTATCGCACAAAAAGTAGACGGCGACTTCAAAGCAGCTGGTTACTCCGATATGGCGATGGAAGTGCTTGGCTTGTTCAAACAAGTAAAAGGCGGCGACCTGGCTTTCGACAACACGATGAACCCAGGAACATCGCAAGGTCATTTAACTAGCATCCAAAACCTCTTCGTACAGAAGAAAGATCCTGCTGAAGTAGGGAAAGAACACCAAACAGCCTACGACACGAACAAAAAATAAGATGAATTAGCAGCCAAATCGGAATTTATCCTGAGCGCCGCGAGTGTGCTGAGGGTGAATTCCGATTGGTATATGCCATGAAGGAGGCGAGCCTAGTGAATGTGTTAAGAGTCTCCAAGTGGACGATTGCCATGTTTGTACTGCCGTGTTTGATTATTTATGTCAGTCTCGTTTTTGTCCCGATTCTCGTATCGCTTTACAGCGGACTACTGGATTGGAATGGGATTGGTGAATCGACGTTCGTCGGGTTCAAAAATTTCCACACCTTGCTTTTCGCAGACCCCGTGTTCTGGCCGTCTGTTCGCCGTACTTTGATGTTTGCCGTGTTTTCCATGGCTGAAATTCCGATCGCTTTGGGCGTGGCGATGCTGCTTAATCGTTTTATCAAAAAACCGAATTTTCTCGTTTCGAGTTACTTTTTACCGGTTATTTTATCCGTTGTTATCATCGGTCAATTGTGGAAAACGATCTACAACCCTGCCGCTATGGGGGGCATGCTGAATCAAGTATTAGACATGCTGAACTTGCACAGCTGGACCCATTCGTGGTTGACAGAACCCAAAATTGCGATGTACTCGCTCTACTTTGTGGCTCTGTGGCAGTACCTTGGTTATCATACCTTGATCCAGTTTACCGGCATTCAGAACATCCCTGCTGATATCTATGAAGCAGCCCGGATTGACGGTGCAGAGGGGCTTAAAGCCGACTGGCACATTACCTTCCCTATGAATATTCCGATTTTCAAAATATCGATCGTCCTCGCCTTCATCGGCTCCCTGCAAGCATTTGACATGGTCATGGTCATGACTGCAGGCGGCCCGGCGCATGCAACGGATGTGATTTCGACGCATATGTACAACATGTCATTCCTGTCCATGAAATATGGCTACGGAAGCGCGATTGCCGCCTTCTTGGTTGGTTTGTGCCTAATAGCAACGGTTATTATCAATACGATTTTCAACAAACTAGAGAAAAGATTTTCATGAGGAGGGGAGTGTCGCCATGCAAACGGCAAGGGAGATAGCTGCGGCTAAACCTGCAACAATTCGGAGACGCAAACGCCTCTCTTTCGTCAAAATTATCGTCGTCGGATTTCTTTCACTGCTCGTGGTTACGCAAGTTTATCCACTGCTTTGGCTCTTTATCTATTCGTTGAAAACGAATGAGGAAATTTTGTCGGGCAAATTTTTTGCCCTGCCGCACGCTCTGCAGTGGAGCAACTTCTCTGCTGCTATCGATGCGGGACATTACTTTCAATACTTGAAAAACAGTTTGTTTGTCACATCAGTGACGATGGCCTGTGTGATTCTGCTGGGCTCCTTGGCCTCCTTCGCGATTGCGCGGTTCAAATGGAAATACGGCCAACTGGTCATGGTGATCTTCCTGATCGGGATGATGGTGCCGCTGCAAGCGACGCTGCTGCCGCTTATGATTATTTTCAAAAACCTGCACGCGCTGAACACGCATCTCTCGATCATTCTGCCTTATATCGCTTTCCAAACGCCGATAGCGGTGTTCATCCTAAGTGGATTCATGAAATCCATTCCGGCTGAAATTGAGGAGTCCGCTGTCATGGATGGCGCGGGGGTTTTCCGGATCTTCTGGAGCATCATTCTGCCGATATCGATACCGCCGATGATGACGGTCTGTATTTTAACCTTCATTAATATATGGAATGAGTACATTCTCGCGGCGACGTTTATCTCCTCCGAGCGGCTCAAGACGCTGCCATTCGGGGTCAACAGCTTCGTGAGTCAGTATTCCGTCAACTACGGAGCCATTGGCGCATTCCTCGTTCTGGGCGCATTGCCGGTCATCATTATTTATTTCTTATTAGCTGATAAAATTACAAAAGGTATGGTAGCGGGAGCGGTGAAGGGTTAACTTCACCCCTCTCTTTTTTGCTATTTCGGAGACGGTCTTGGTAAAATAGCCAGTAGCTACTGACGGAAAGGGGAACGATCATCCAGTGACACGGGGACTGCATTCCATTCATAACCGGCTATTTCTGCTTTTTATCTCCTGTATGTTAGTTCTCGTACTCTTGGTGAGCGTGGTCTATTACAAGAAAACAACGGACATTATCCATAGTAAAATCAGTGATTTGGCAGAGAAAAATATTTCCCAAACGGTGGGTTTATTTGATTTGCTGCTGCAAGGGTATGACAGCATTACCAAGTCCCTTAACAGCAACTACGAGATGCTCAGGCTCATTCAGGAGCGGGATTCGAGCAGGGATGAGACCGTCAGCATTATTAATGAGCGAACGATTACGAATATTATTGGCGCTATTTATTACTCCCGCGATGACATCGTGGGGATACATGTGGTGACCAATGCAGGTAAAAACTATAACTATGAACGCGGGTTTGACAGTGTCATTGATACGGATTATGCCACTTCGGAGTGGTATCAGAAGCTGATGGATTCTTCGGGAGAAATGGTGTGGCTGGGTCTCTATAAAGGTTCTGTCATTAACCGGTTTCAAAAGGATACGCTGTTCGTCTTCGGCCGCAAGCTTTACGATTTATCGGACCACCGGATGATTGGGGTTATGCTCATAGAAACGAACCCGCAGCCGATTCTGGCGGCGCTTTCCAACGTTACGATCAGCCCGAACAGCCAGGTCTACATAGTGGACCGGGAAGACCGGATGATTGCCTCGACGGCAAGCGAGAAGGTGAGTATGCCGTCATTCGACGGACTGCCGCGTCCGCAAGCCAGTGAGATCATCGTGGACGACAGGACGGGTCAGCTCATTGTCGCCGCGAAAGCGAAGATGTCGGATTGGACGGTCTTCGGCTTGACGCCCAAAAGCGACATCAATGCTGAGGTCGTGAAAACACGGGAGTATCTATACGTCGTCATTCTTGTACTCATTCTGCTTTCAACCGTGCTGGCGAGCATTGTGTCCCGGAATATTGCTTCACCGCTCAAGCTGCTCATTCGGGAGATGAAGCAAGTGGAGATGGGGAATTTCAAGGGCTCCGTGACGGTCAAATCGTTCGAGGAAATCAATTCTCTAGTTTCCTCGTTCAATCGCATGGTGAATCGGATGGATGAGCTCATCGAGCGCATTACGCTGTCTTCCATGAGTGAGAAGAATGCCGAGCTGCAAGCGCTGCAGTCGCAGGTCAATCCGCATTTCCTCTACAATACCTTGGATATGATCTACTGGATGCTGGATGAGCGTGAGAACGATCGATTGGGGAGGGTAATCCTAGCCCTGTCCCACATGTTCCGGTACAGCAGTGACTGGCAGGAGGCGTCTAAGACGACGCTGAGGCAGGAGCTCGACCAGATGCGGCACTACATGACGATTATTGAGAATCGGCTTGAGGGCAGAGTGAGCACGGAGCTGCACATTGATCCGGAATGTCTGGATGTCGTGCTCCCGAAGATGACGCTGCAGCCGATCATCGAGAACGCCGTCAAATATGGGCTTGAGCCGCTCGATCGACCGGGAATTCTTCGGGTCTCAACGGAAATCTGCGAGTATGAGCTGCGCATTATCATTGCCGATAACGGTGTTGGCATCGAAGAGAGTACGCTGCAGGGGATGCAAGCGATGCTGGCTGCGGAATCAACCGAGAATGATGGGCAGAAAATGGCTGCTCTGCAATTGGAACAGGCGACACCGGGCACCGATGTGAAAACCAGACGGGGCATTGGGCTTACCAATGTCCACAGACGTATCGTTCTAATGTTCGGAGAAATCTACGGACTCCGTATTCATAGTAAGCAAGGGGAGGGCACGACCGTTACGATTGCGATGCCGCTCCCCCGGAAAGGTGTGTAACCATGGACATTCTCATCGTAGATGATGAAACAGTCATTCGTGAGGGCATTCAGCGTACGCTTCAGAATCGCTTTCCGGAGCATAATATCCATCTTGCCGCGAATGCGGAGCAGGCGATTGTCTTGCTGCGCAGCCACCGCATCCATATTGTGCTCACCGACATTCTCATGCCGGGAATGACCGGGCTTGAGCTCATGAATATGTCGCGCAGCCGTCACCCGCATGTGAAATGGGTGGTCATCTCCGCGTACTCGGAGTTTTCCTATGCCCAAGAGGCTGTGCGGCTTGGGGCCAAGGATTATTTGCTGAAGCCTATTGGCAAAGAAGTGCTCAGCGAAATGATTCGCAAGCTCAGTGAGGAAATCGCGCACGAAACTGAGCTGATCGAGGATGCCGAGCTGCTGAAGGCGAATCGCAAATATTTGCAAGAAGCCGTCTTCCAGCGATTCGCGCAGGGCTTGGATACCGGCCGTATTGATATGGGGCCGTTCATGGAGCAGCATCCATATTTCCATCTTATTATGGTGAAAATGGAAACTGATAAGCCTGTCTTCCTCGAGAATTTCATTATCGAGAACGTCCTCCAGGAGCTTATCGAGCGCTACGGCAAGGGCTTCGTCACCGTGCACGATGGGAAGAGCCTGCTCGGCCTTGTGACGCTTCCTGAAGGCACGAGCGTGACGCTGCTGGTCGATGAGCTGCGCAGCCATCTCGTGAAGTATTTGAAGGTTCCCTTTCAAATCATGAACACCGAACGGATCGAACAGGTTCAAGCCGTTCCTGCAGAAGTGCAGCGCATGCGTCAGGCTTCGACAACGCAGGTTTACGAGCATCATGCGAGCGGCAGCGATCGCTCCATAGAAGTCGCGCTGCAGTACATGCGCACGCACTATCATGCCGACCTATCGCTGGAGAAGGTCGCTTCCATCGTCTATCTGAATCCGGTCTATTTCAGCCAGCTTTTTAAACAAAAGACCGGTCAGGGCTTCAAGGAATATGTGACCCACCTGCGTCTGGAGCAGGCCAAACAGCTGCTCTTGAATCCCAAGCTGAAGCTGGCTGACGTCGCCGAACGCATCGGCTATCAAGACATGCGGCACTTCTCGCAGGTTTTCCGCAAGAAGTATGGCGTAACGCCCTCTGACTATCGTCAAGAGCACACACAGACGGTCTGAGCTGTCAAGGGATTGACGCACAGGAAATTCTCATGAAACTTTAAGATTGGCAGCCAACGTCAGGCGTGACGCGTCTTTCTTCATTCTCTGGTAAATTCAGGGTGGTTGAGGTGTGATATGGTAGTTGCAGGGGATACCCCCGGCCATCACACACGATCCATGAAGGAGGACATCCAATCATGCAAGCAATGAAGAAGAACCGCCTTAGCAAATCGTTAGTGGGGATTAGCCTAAGTCTATCCTTATTAACTTCGGGAACCATGCTCCTGAATCCGCATGCCGCTCAGGCTGCAACCGCCGATACAACCGCTGCTGCTACGGCAATAAGCACAAGCAAGGCGAATAGCCTGATTAATACGGCTGAGTCGTATATCGGCAAGGTTCGCTATGGCTTTGGCGTCAGAGATACCCAGCGTCTAATCTTGGACTGTTCTGCTTTTACCCAACTGGTCTTCAGCAAGAACGGCATTACGATCCCGTGGGGCTCCAAGGCCCAAGCTCAGGTAGGCACCGCGGTCAAAAGCAAGTCAAGCCTGCGCAGCGGCGATCTCGTCATGTTCAGCGTAAGTAAACCCGGTCAGATTAACCATGTCGGGATTTATATTGGAAACGGAAAGTTCATCAGCAACACGACGAGTTCGGGTGTCGTGATTCGGGATATGAACACCGGCTACTGGAAAGACCGCTTTATTACCGGCCGCCGTCTCTGAAACTGAGGCACCCAGATAGAATTGAGAAGCCCCTTACGTATTCGTACGAGGGGGCTTTTCCTGTTGACCTCTACCGCTTTTTAATGGTATATAAAAGAAAACCATCGCGAAGGAGCCGAATGCTCACCATGACACTAAAGAAAGCATTTGAAGATATTAAAAAATTTCACGAAACTTTCGAGCACCCGGTAGGGAACGTGCCGCAGCGTTTATCCGCAAGCCGCAAAGCTGCCCGTTTAGCTTGGATGCAAGAAGAGTTGAACGAATATCAGGAAGCAGCCACGCTGGAAGACGAAGTCGATGCGATGATCGACGAATTATATTTTGTTCTCGGGACCTTGGTTGAGATGGGTGTGGAGCCTGGACCGATTTTTGATATTGTGCATCATGCCAATATGTCCAAAGTGTGGTCGGATGGACTAGTCCATAAGAACGAATTTGGCAAAACCATCAAACCGCCGGAATGGCAGGACCCTTTCGACAAAATTAGTGCTGAAATTCGCAGGCAGCAAGAAAAATAGGAGAAGGAGGCGCAGGGTGAAATTTCATGAGAAGTTAAAAGAGTTGAGACAGCAGCAAAATCTCACGATTCGCAAGCTTGGAGAGAAAGCAGGGGTCAGCTACTCAATTCTCAATGCCATCGAAAACGGTCGAATCGAGCCGTCGAAAGATGTCGTAATTGCTCTAGCTATAGCTTTGAAAATCCAGGATAGAGAGGAACTCTTATCCTTAGCAATAAATCCCTCTGAGGGATAATTGCATTACATAAATTTGTGTGGTACAGTATTAATAGTCTTAAAGGTAAAACCTGAATTGCGTATTGCAAAGGGTTATCATTTAAGTAAATGAAACCTTTTCCAATGTGTAATTTTTTTGTTCGAAACAAGAAAAAAGACATGTTAATAAAACTTTGGAGGTATTACCCATGGCAGTAGGAACAGTTAAATGGTTTAACGCAGAAAAAGGATTTGGATTTATCGAAGTTGAAGGCGGCAACGATGTATTCGTACATTTCTCCGCAATCACTGGCGAAGGTTTCAAATCTTTGGACGAAGGCCAACGCGTTGAGTTCAACGTAGTTCAAGGCAACCGCGGACCACAAGCTGAGAACGTTGTAAAACTGTAAGCTCCAGCTTGCACAAATAGCATTCTCGAAGAACGGCTCTTAACTCACGTTGAGAGTCGTTCTTTTTTGCGTTCAGACACGAAGAAGAAGAGCCCCTAGGGGCTCTCCATCCATCTCTGTATTATTGATAATCTTTTGCTTTTTTGACGAGTTCGTCATAAGCAGCATCTGGCGTTATTTTGCCGAACATCACTTTTTCGCCGATATTCTTGAAGTCCTTCGCTGTGTAGTTGCTCCAGCCTTTCGCTCCAGCATTGAAAGGTTGGGCGTCAGGAGCGACATTCTTGATCAGTTCAATTTGCAGTTTATCCGCGGCGGTAAGTTTAGGTGTTAAGTAATCAAGCATTTTCTTGGATACAGGAACGCCTCTTGTTGTGGTCAGAATATCGGCCGCTTCGCTTTCATTGACGAACCAATCGATGAATTTCTTGGATTCTTCCGCATTCTTGGAATCTGCGCTCACAGACCAGAACATGGAGGGTTTCAGCCAACCGCTGGCCTGCTTGCCCTTAGGTTGAGTAACGAAGGAGTAAGCGCCGGGCTTAACCCCTTCATACCCAGGGTATAGAGCCGCGAAGCTGCGCTTCATCAATACGCTGTCATTGTTCATTAAATCCAGTTTCGCGTCGGAATCTTTATCCGTGGTGGCAATCTCTGCTGGCGGCACAACGCCGGCCGTGCGAAGCTCTGTATACTTTTTGACGAAGCTTAAATACGTATCTTTATCAATATTAAATTTGCCGTCTATCGTGATAGGGTAGTCTTTGCCTTGGCTAATCTGATAAGCGCTATATGTCGTATAATCGGATGTCGCATCCATCAGAACGTATTTATCTTTGTCCAGCTTGGCTTTCGCGTCTTTGCCGAATTGGAAGTACTCATCCCAGGTCCAAGCGTTTTTGGGAGGGGTGATGCCCAGTTTATCTACAGCGTTCTTGTTATAAATCATACCTGTTGCATTGTTGCCCAGTGGGATTGCGTAGAGCTTCTCTTTGAATTTGCCGGAATCCACGAGTGATTTGTCGATATCTTCGGTGCGAATGCCTTTGGATAGGTCAGCCAGTTGGTTTCTTCCTGCGTACTCGGCAAGCCATGCGGGATCCATTTGGATAATATCAGGAGCATTCTTCGCCGCTGCTTGAGTCGCTAGTTTGTCCGCGTATCCGTCAAACCCCGAAAACTCAGGTTCAAAAGTCACATTCGGATGTTTCTTTGTATACGCATCCAGAGCTTTGAGCGTAGCGTCATGCCGTGCTTGCGAGCCCCACCATACAATACGCAGCTTAACAGGTTGGGAGCTTGCTGGGGCAGCTGTTGGCTTATTAGCCGTTGTTGCAGCGGGACTGCTGCTCGTACTTGTTGTATTTCCGGAACCACACGCGCTTAGGGACAGCGCTATCATGGCAGTCACGCCAAGCATGCTCCATTTTCTCATCTGCACTTTCATTGGAAATCCCCTTTCGCTACCTAAGTATCTTCACAATTTAATTATAGGAACAACGGTCAGGAAGAAACAGGAGGGTAATGAACACACTTCTATCACTTTTGATCACAATTGTCGGACAACGAACAGGGTGCGAGACTACAATCCGCTTTTCGCGATTTCGCTTGGACTGACGCCGGCATATTTTTTGAAAATAGAGCTGAAATAGGGGACGTTCTTATAGCCTACTTTTTCCGAAATCTCATAAATTAAATATTTGCCTTCGGCCAGAAGAGCTTGCGCCTTTTTCATGCGTACCTGAATGACATAGTTGGTGAAGGTTTCACCGGTTGCTTTTTTGAAAATTTGATTCAAATAGTTCCGGGACAAATAAAGCTGTTTGGACATGTCCTCCAAATTAATCTCCTCGGCATAGTGCGTGTGCGCATACTGTGTCATGAAATCAACGATTTCTTTATGCTTGGAATTCTCATGCCAATGCCGACTGGTGGCAATGATATGGATTTTATTGCCGAGCCATTGCTGCAAGTGCGTTGGTGTTAGGATTTGATTCAGCTCCAACTGGAGATTCATGTCAGGAAACAATTCATCGAGCACGGTTCCGACGCTGTATAAAGAGTAGGCAAAGATGGTCCACAACTCGGTGCATAAATATTGCAAATAGGCAGGCGTTATCGTCGGCATACTCTGTAATTGAAGGATGTAGGCTTCTACAATTTGCGCTGCCGTTTCTTCTTTGGAATAAACAATGGCTTCTGCGAGCTCCTGATAGAACTTAATAGGTCGAATAGCAAGGTCAGTTGACGTAGAAGACAGTTTGCTCGGCGGCAGCGTGTTGCTCATCTGCAAGAGATCGAGAAAGGCTTCCTCCGTAGAATCAGATATTTGCTGCCAGGATGCCTTCATTTGCCCCATTCCAAGCCGGAGGGTCAACTGCAGATAGGTGCGAACACAATGCGTAATGCGCTCACCAACCGCTGTGATCCTCTGACGCGCCTCATCTGAGGACAGTGTTGGCTCGATATGGAACATAATGGCGGCATGGTGGCTATGAAGTTCAATGAAGTCCGACTCCGGCCAATCCTCGGTCAGGATTTCCCTAATAATATTGGCTAACGCAAAGCGAAATAGATGCCAGTCGATGAGTGACAGGTTGGCTGTGCGAACTGTGCTTAACAGCTCGATGCCTATGACCAGGTGGCTTCTATCGAGCCAGTAAGCCATATCTGCAGGCGGAAGGCTCTGGGAGGCGAAGGTGCCTGTGATGACGGATTTCAGCCATTCTTGCTGGCTGAAGGGCTCGTGCAGCAGCAGCCTTTTCTTCACTTCTTCTTGTTCCATCTTGATGAATTCCTTCGCTTCCAACTCCTTGATAACTCTAGTGAGCACAATCCTAAGCTCTTCTACGGTGACGGGCTTCGATAAATAATCGCTCACTTGCAGCCGCAAGGCTTGCCGGGCATATTCGAAATCTGTGTACCCGCTTAGAATAATCAATTCACCGGGGAAGTTGGTTTCCCGGAGCTTCTCGATCATCTCCAGGCCATTCATAACCGGCATATAAATATCGGTAATGACGATATCCGGTTGGGTTTGCTGGATCATCATCAGCCCTTCGGCGCCATCGCTAGCCTCACCCGCGTATTCCGCGTCTATGGCATCCCAAGGGATGGCCTTTCGCATCCCTTCCAGCACTTGAAAGTCGTCATCAATAATGAGTATTTTCCACATGATAGCGCTCCTCGACTTCGTCTTTGTGATGGATTTGCGGCAGGAGAATCTTCACCTCGGTACCTTGACCCTCTGCACTAGTAATATGGACCCCGTAAGGGTGGCCGAAATAAGCGGCAATGCGCTCTCGCACATTGCGCAGCCCGTAACCGCCGGTTTTCCTTGCTTTCGGTTGATGCCAATCGGGGTGCAATCCGACGCCATTATCCCAAATCAAGAATTCAATATCGGAATGAATGAGCTGCACGCTCACGCGGATTTCTCCTGTTTTCCTGCCGTGGAAACCGTGAATAATCGCATTTTCGATAAAGGGCTGCAGGGTTAGTCTGGGAATATAGAGATCTTTGGCCGTCTCATCCATGGAGATGGTGAAGGTCAAACGTTCTCCCCAACGGATTTGTTGAATTTGCAAATAACAGTCCATATGTGTCATCTCATCGGCAAGAGGAATCAGTGTTTCCCCGTTGGATAGGCCGATGCGAAACATTTTCCCCATCAGGGACAGAATTTTGCTGATTTTCTCTTGACCGGAATCGATTGCAAGCCAGTTCAACTGATCCAGCGTGTTGTATAGAAAATGCGGATTAATCATGGCTTGCAGCGCTTGAATTTCGGCATCTCGCTGCCGCTTATGCTGATCCTTCAACGATTGAAGCAATTCATCGATTCGTTCCATTTGTTTGCGGTAGCCATTGAATAAATTACCGAATTCATTGGTGTAGTCCATAGGCAGATCGGATACTAAGCCGCGATCCGGCAGCTTGCCCATGTAAGCCACAAGCAATTTAATTGGATTGGTAAACTGTCTGGATATGAAGAAAGTGACGAAGGAGGCGATAAATATCGCTGAAAGTCCTACAGTCAGTAGAATCAACGCTAAACGAATACTGCCGTTAATAATGCTTTTCCATGGAGTGACCTCAACCAATGTCCAGTTGGAAGGTGATTTGCTCCATACAAGCAAGGATTCGCTTTGCTGTTTAGCGGTTAAATGAAGACTCCCCGATTTCTCCTTGATGAGCTTGATTTTCTCCAGTTCGCTCTCCTGCAAATTGGGATTGCCGATTGCTGCGATTTTGCGGCCGCTGGCATCGAATAGGAGCCGGCTGCGCCCTTTGGTCTCCCCGCGTATCAAATCCTGGATTTCGGATGATTTCACATTGAGCAGGAGCAGCCCGTAGTAGATGCCAGAGTTATTGTATAACTTTCTTGCAAAGCCAATGACCGGAATAGATCCCCTGTTAGCTTGAATTGTACGTTCTTCTATCCAGGCGAAATCATTATTTTGGATATCTGGATACCAAGCCTCATCCTTGACTTGGCGCAAATCATAGATGCGAACGGGTCCTTGAGTATCCGTCATAAACGGCTGTTCCGTATATAAATGAATGGATTGAATCATCGTTGTGCTGTAGGTAATGTTGGCCAGTAGATCGCTCAAATCTTTCCTGCGGCGATTTCGCTCAAATAAGTCGGTGTCCATCGGATCAAAACCAATGGTGTCAATATTTCTGAATGCGGCCAGCGACATTTGTTCAATCGAGTTCAACTGCGTGACTAATCGCTTATTCAATTCATTTAATAAGTCCTGCTGATAATTGGCGGTATTCGCGGCTAACTCCCGTGAAGTTAAGCTGTAACTGATCCAGGAGGAAATAAGCAGCAGCACAGCAATGAAGACGGCGAAGCTGCCGAAGAATAAGCGGCCGACGCGGACGCGTTTGAACATGGTAAACACAGCCAATCCTCCCCTAATGCTACGATAAAGTGGAAAAAAGGCTGCAGGTAGCGCAACCTTTTTTGTACTGCTATTATTCTATCCTTTCACTGCACCGGAGGCAATGCCATCGACAAAATGCCGCTGAGCCATAAAAAAGATTATCAGAGAAGGGATGATCGAGACGAGCGACATCGCCAGGAGCTGTCCCCAAGGCAAGGCGGATTGGCTGTCGACGAACAGTTTCAGAGCTAATCCTACCGTATATTTGCTGACGGAGTTGATATACAGCAGGTGACCGAAGAAGTCATCCCAATTCCACAGAAAGCAATAAATACCGACGGTGACTAGCGCGGGTTTCGTCAGAGGGAGCACGATACGCCAGTAGATGCCGAACCAGCTGCAGCCGTCAATCTTGGCGGATTCATCGAGCTCCCGCGGAAGGCCGCGAATGAACTGGACCAGCAGGAAAATGAAGAACGGGCCGCCGATGCCGCCTGCCAAAGCATGCGGCACATAGAAGGGCAGATACGTATTGACCCATCCCCACGTGTTGAACATGATGTACTGAGGAACCAGCGTCACTTGACTTGGCAGCATCAGGGTAACCATCAGAATTGAAAACCAGAAATTTTTCAGCGGAAAATCCAAGCGGGCGAAGCCGAACGCGACCAAACTGCAGGAGAGTATGGACGTAATCAGAACGCCGCCAATCAATTCGAACGTATTGATATAGAAATGAGTGAAGGTAAACTTAGGAATGGCAACCCAGCCTTGGCTGAAATTGCTCCATAACCACTCCGCAGGAAACAGCGCTGGAGAGCTCATCTCCGCATTGGATTTGAAAGCGGCTCCGAACCACCAGAGCATCGGATAAATCATAATTAAGCTGAATACAGCTAATAAGATATGGGTTCGTAACGTTCGTGGCAGCATCGTTTTCATTTCCCTTTCGCTCCTTCTGTCTCGTAGAATACCCAGTAACGGGATGAGGCGAAAATGATCGCCGTCACGATCCCGATCACGACGAGAAGGATCCACGCCAAGGCGGAAGCATATCCCATTTCGTATCTGGAAAAAGCGCGATCATAGAGGTATAAAGCGTACATATACGTTGAGTTGATGGGCCCGCCCTTCGTAATGATGAAGGCTTGGGTGAACATTTGGAAGGACCCGATGGTTTGCAGCACCAGATTAAATAGCAGCACGGGTGACAGCATGGGCAAGGTAATCGTGAAAAACTGTCTAATCTTCGAAGCCCCATCCACGGAAGATGCCTCGTAAAGTTCGGCGGGAATTTGTTTTAAACCAGCTAGGAAAATAACCATGGAAGAACCGAATTGCCAAGCAACAAGAATAATCAATGTTCCCAGGGCTGTATTGGGATTGCTGATCCAACTGACACCCTGAATGCCGAACAGGCCAATGAACCGATTGATAAAACCGTCGATGCCAAATATATTTTGCCAAAGAATAGCTACCGCAATACTGCTGCCAATTAAGGAAGGCAAATAGATGAATGTTCGATAAATCGAGATTCCTTTCACCTTTTTATTGAGCACGATCGCGACCATCAGAGCGCTAAAAAGTTTAATTGGCACGGACAGCACCACGAAGAGAATCGTGATCTTCAGCGATTGGCGAAATAATTCATCATCTGCAAAAATTCGCTCATAATTGCGCAGACCAATCCACTCAGGAGCATCTAATAACGTATATTTGGTGAAAGAATAATACATCGATTGAATCATAGGCCACAAGGTTAACAATAGGAATCCTAGCAGCCACGGAGATATGAATAAATACCCGGCAATTGGCGACTCCCAGCGCCCTCTCAAGCTGAATGTTTTTTTCGATTTGTGCAAGGGAAGATTTTGCGGAGAAACTTTCGTCTCAGCTTTCATTGGAAAACCGCCTTTCATGTCAGTAACACCTTTGTGTTAAGTATAAGAGGGATTCGCTTCCTGAAAAATGAGAGTAATGAACACAATTCATTCAGAAATGAACAAAAAGCCTCCAAGCCACAGTTGTGGCATGAGAGGCTTTCTCTAGAAATATTAGAATTTATATGTCTTGGAGTGAACGTGGAGTTAATCCAGCTGCCTCGCGCAGAGGGAGGGAACTACAGTACGCTATTCTTGCAAAAAGTGGCATTATCGCGTGGTTGAGAGAACTACAGTCCACTATTTTGCTGTGTTGTGGGAAATTCAGCGCTTTTCGCGCAAATAAGACAGAAGCTTTGCAAAAAACCTAACATGAATATTTCGTTAGAATATATTCCTAAATATGTAATTAAATGATGTATTTATCTGGACAAAACACAAAAAAACCCCTAAGGTCGAGTTACAGACATGTT
>NZ_BMHE01000072.1 GCF_014640555.1 Paenibacillus marchantiophytorum
CGTGTCGACTGGTTTATTGAACGTAACTTCTACTTTTTGCACACCGGTTGCTTTTGCCCCTGTCACCGAAACTTTACCTGCCGGTACATACTGTTGTTTCGCTTCATACGCGCCGCTCACAAGCAGGTCACGCGTTGCATTGCTCATCCCACCGAAAGTACCATCAGTTCCGTTAGCAAGCAGTTTTAATTCCAGTGCAAGTGCCACATAACCTTGTGCCCAACCAGACACCGTTGCATCTTTGCCTGTTTTATCTTTAGCCGCGGCATCTTGACCAAGTACACGCACCAAGAACGTAGCCAGTTGTTCTTTTGTTACTTTACCAGCGGGGTTGTACTGACCATCGGCATATCCATCTGTTACACCGGCTGTTTTCAAAGCTTCGATATACGGAAGTGCATAGCCATTCGCTGCATCGGTTAGACTAACGTCTGTAAACGAAGATGTTTTCAGGTCTTTGTTAATATCCAGACCCATAATCAAAGCCGCTACTTTGGCAAATTGCGCGCGGTTCATGTCTTCTTTCAAGCCAAATGTAGTGTCACTCACACCATCAAAGATACCTGCCGAGATCATCGCATCAAACTTCGCTGTTGTTGCTGCGTCAAGGTCTTTCAAATCCGTGAAATCAGCGGATGTTTTACCGAAAGCGACGGATGAGAACATGGAAAGCGCCATGGCGGAAGTAAGAACAACGGATAATGTTTTTTTCATAAAGGTTTGTTTCCTCCTGTATTTGAAAGTTTTTTGTTATAAAAACTTATAACCAACGGGGCGGCATCTGAATCTTTTAGCTTTGCGGTGTAGCATCGCGTCTATCACCTTGGCTACATACTTAGTCTACGATACTCTATACAATTTTTCATTGATAAGAAATTTCCATTCGCCTCTAAAAGCGAAAAAAGACTGCATCCGCTATCGGATACAGTCTTTTTTGCCTATCTATTTATTTAGGAATCTTCTTTTGTTGTTTAAGAACTCGAATGATAATGGCTGCTGCTTGGGCTCTGGTCAGGTTTCCTTTCGGATCATAGCTGAAAGTTGGTTTCTTTTGACCTTCGACCAATGCGTTCTCGATACCATCGATGAATCCAGCTTTCATAACGGCCTCTACAGAAGGTTGTGCGTAGGTGCCGATGTTGGCGGCGTCAGTAAACTCTTTTTTCAGGTTCACTAAGCTCTTGGCTGGATCTGCGCTTACTTTCATATTCGCTGCTCTTTCGATCATGACCGCAGCATCTTCACGGCTGATAGAGTTACCTGGAGCAAAGAGACCCGCTGAGTTGCCTCTGACGATACCTGCTCTGGCTCCTGCTTCAATATGCATAAAGTCATACAAGCTGCTGCTGTTGGATAATCCTAAACCTCTTCTAACGTCTGCGAATGTGCCCTGGAAGTTAGGATCAGTTGGATCATTCGTATGATACGATGTATCCTCATTAATCAAAGGAATTTCAAAGATTTTCACTAGTAATGTAACGAATTCACCACGTGTAATTGCATCATTCGGTAAGAACTGAGCTGCCGACTTATTGTTCATAATACCTTTAGAATACAAGATATCTAAATAATCGCGTGCCCAATCATGCAATGTCACATCATTGAAACTGTTATCCATGTACATAACCTGGAAGTAACCAAATGTGTCAACTGGAACTTCAATTGTGTGTGTTTTAGGATCAACCACGCCACCGATATTTTTCCAACCAACAAATTGATTACCTGTACCGCTAGGATCAAGGAAGGTACCGAATTGATATACACTTAAGTACTTCCAAGAGTCATTACGGATTTCATCATCATATTTCATTGTTAATGTTCCGCGTTTCGTTGGAACCACTAAACTTTTGATATTACGTGTATAGAATGCCGTTTCACCTGGTCCAAGCAAAGTTGGCGAAGGCAAGTTACCACTTCCTTGTAAAGCCGCTTTCAATGTATCAGGATTAGCCGCTGCACTAATATCAATTGTACCCGCATCTGCCCAGAAACGTTTACTTGCAGGTCTGAAACGACCTGTAGGCTCAATCAAGAAACGAGTTCCTGCAGGAGTTTCCGACGCTTTCTCCACACGGCCATCATCCTGATTAGCAATCCCGAAAACAATTTTACGATCAATAGTAATGAATTGCTCGCTTTGAGTACGATCATTCCTCATTAACTTCGTATCTTTAGGGAAATTCAAAAGGAAATCTCCATTAAAGATACTCATCTTAGCAGAAAGAGTCGTTTTGAACTGAGCTCCCTCAATTGGCGTGTTCACATTAAAAAGAACAAAGGAGCCATTGGATTTAGTTGCTCCACGATTCACTGTAAAAGTAACCGTGTTTTTGCCAGCTTTTAGACCTGTTACCTCAAATCTGAAGATACCTGGTGTTGTTTGCGTAGCTTCAGCTTTACCAAAGATAACACTATCAGCACCGTCTGCTTGGATAACAATAGTTTCTGAATTCGTATTTACGTTAGCTTGATCAATTTTGTCTACGTTCTTGACAAAATTCGTTGGTTGAAGCAAAAGGTAAGCAACTGGTTGCTTAGTAATTGTAATCATCTTACTGGTAGTACGGCCGGATGAATTGATAGCAACTAACTCAAATACGTAGTCACCATATGCATCCATATTAATGATACTTGATAAATTAAAATTCGTTGTGGAACGCTTGTTGTCTAATGGATCTATTGTCGTACTAATTTGATTCAATGGTATTACTGTATTCGCTGCAAGAGCAGAACCTACTGGAGGCTTTTTCAAAGTAAGAACAGCTTGGGTATTTAAAGTTGCATTCAGCACTGTTCCTTTAAGTTGAATCTTATTTGAATTCGTTTGATATACACCAGCTAAAGTTCCTAATGTGTATGGAGTCACTGCTACATCTGGGACTAAACTCTCGATTAGCGGTGCATAATCACTAAGAACAAATACTTCGTAGTTCGTTTGTGTCACCAACACTTTAGGCTGTGCTGGATCAGGCTTCAAGAATAAGGAGAACTTAATCGCTTTTTTACCATCAGAATCGAACAGTGCACTAAACGATGCCCCAAGGCCCGCTTGTACGGTGTCCAATGTAGTTTGATTAATCAAAAACTCTCCGGTTGCTGGATTAATTACTGAAGCTGCGCCATTCGTTAATTTAATGTTGGTATCGTTAATTGCTAATTCAACAAGTGGATAGTTAGCAGGAGGCAAATTAATAATTTTCCCCGTAATACAAGGCGCAGCACTTGTTCCACACGTGAACTGAGCTTTGCTAGTTACTACTTTTCCATTGTAAAGATTGGTTACGATGACATACGGTGCACTGGAGATATTCAAATTATATTGTTTGGTACCAGCGGGATTCGCTGTAGCAACAGGTACGTTTACTGGTGGCGCTGTAACTACCCCTACGTTAGGAGTAATCGACATCGTCGTTGGACCGTCTGGAATATTAGCTAATGAAATTGTCGCCTTATTTAAGGTAGAACCTCCACCAACAGGAGTAGTGTTATAAGTTCCATTGCCTGCAAATCCAGGGATATTAACAGTAACCGAATCAGTTTTGCTGTTTGTATAGACATCAATTGCAGCAGGGAAATCATTAATTTGATTAGACCCTTGCTCAGTCAAAACAACAGGAGAACCGGATAAATTTTGAGCTACATGATCCAAATAAGGTAAATTAGGATCTGTGAAGTTAAAGGTATAGCGTGTAGGCTGTGTAGCAGCACCCAAAGTGCTAGAGAGTGTTACATCAATCTCTTGTGCCGTAGTTGTTGAGCTCAAAGGTAAGGTCGCACTAATATGGTGCGTTTCATACTTCGTTCCTACCGTTGTTGCTGTCGCTGGACTTGTCGTAAGTGCCGGTGCCCCGCCACCCCAAAGTGCTCCACTCACATTACTAATCGTTTTGGACGCAAAATTATAACGGAATCCTGCACCGCTACCTACCACTTTAATATCAGCATATACATAGTCGGTAACATTAGGGGTAATATTCCCGATGCTGTTCTTTATATCCGTAGTAAAGATTACATCTTTGGATGTGCCGCTAGACAATGTAGGAACATCAACTAGTGGATAGACAGGTTGGGCAGGCGTTTCATTCATAGTAATTTTGCCATTATAAGCAAAACCTAGGCCATTATCGTACTTGAATGTCCTTGTTGTTGTGTAATAGTTTGTTGCATTCTTAGCAATAAACTGAATCTTGTTATCTCCGGGATTAAGTTTAATATCCGACACTCTTCCCGTATTGGTTAGAAACGTGAAGATACCGCCTGCAAAGTTAGATGCTTCGTAAGTAGAACCATTCACAATTGCGTCAACTCTCAAAGCGTTGCTTGCTGAGCCTGTAATCGTCGCATTCGTAAAAGGACCTTGGGAAGGCAGCATGGCTCCATCAGCAAAGGCATCATCATTGAACATTAGCCCCGTAATATTCGAGACCGGTGTGAAGTAAGCCCAACCAGGTAAGGAATCTACATTAGATGTACTATTAAATTTGACCGTAACGCGGTTAAGTCCTTCGTTTAATTGGACATTTTCAAAAATAATTTGATTCGTACTGTTGGCGACGCGTGTAGGACGGTTTGTTTTATTGGTAGATGAAAGACCCGTATTCACATTATAGATCTCATAGTAAATATCCGTGATTTGTTCTTGTGCGATACCACCGATATCTACACTTACTGTAATCGGATTCGTAGTAAAACGTTGTACAGAAGAGTCCTTAAATGCATCGGCCGGTAGATCGGCAGGATTAGGTGGTGTATGGACATATAAATTAGTGATATTCAAAACTGGTGCAGCCGAAGCCGTCATTGGTGGCAATAATGCAAGTAGCATGGTAATTAACAAGCTAATGCTGATCCACTTATTCCTTCTTTGCTTGGTTTTCAAAACATGTTCCTCCTTATGTAATCTAAATGTTGTTGTTAGGAATTAATAAAGATATAATCTTGCGCTTGCAATACGACTTTCGACAATCCCTCCCATATTCTGCTATCATTCTACATGATTAGACGCGGCTGAACGCCAAAAGTTCTTGTATCATACTTATCGGTCAAAACCAAGCAAATGTTTAGAGAAAGAAAGAAATTCATAATATTCAAAAAAAATCCAACCCTAAGGTTGGATTCGATTCCTGCTATTTATGAGTAAAATCTTACTTGCCTACGCGGTCGCTCTGCACTTGCTTGCCTACAAGCTTCTGCAGGAAGTTCAGCACCGGCTTGCGGCTTTTACTGATGATACCAATCGCCTCTGCGCCCACGAGCATCACGAGGAAAAGGGCCACGATAATCATGATAAGTCCCCAAATGGAATCCTGGGAGATGAAGACCGAGCAGACAACGGCGCTGCCGCCAAAGATGGAAGCAATTCCATAGATGATCAGCACGCTTGTACGATGGCTGAATCCAAGCTGCAGCAAGCAGTGATGGAGATGACTTTTGTCCGGTGCCGAGATCGGCAATTTATTCACGTAACGGCGCATGATCGCGAAGAAGGTATCGGATAATGGCACGCCTAGAATCATAATCGGAATAAGCAGGGAGACAACAGCCGCTTGTTTGAAGCCAAGAATCGAAAGTGTGGCTAACGCAAAGCCAAGGAATAGAGCTCCTGAGTCACCCATGAAAATTTTGGCCGGATGGAAGTTGTAGAACATGAAGCCTATGATACTTCCAAGTAAGATAACACAAAGCAAAATAACAGTAACGTTGCCCATCATAAGAGCAAGTATAAGAATCGTGGTCGTAGCAATACCGGAAACACCGGCCGACAAACCGTCGAGCCCGTCAATCAGGTTAATGGCATTAGAGACGCCGACAATCCATAATATCGTAATCGGAATGCTCAACCAGCCGATAGGCAGGTTAGTAGTTCCGAACGGAATGTTAACGAGATCGATTTTGAGTCCGAAGGAAACGACGATACACGCGGCAATCAATTGGCCGAGCAGTTTCCATTTGGGAGATAGTTGAAAACGGTCATCCAAAGCACCTGTAACGACAATCACGAAGCCCCCAATAAGCAAACCAAAGGCAGCATTGGAGTTCACAGCATCAAGTGCTGGAGAGACGACGAAATAAGCTCCGACGAATGCAAGGAATATCGCTAATCCTCCGAGACGCGGCATAATTCGGGTATGTACCTTCCGATGGTTGGGGGCGTCAACGGCTCCTACCTTGAAGGCAAATTTTTTGACTAGGGGTGTCAGCAGCAGCGCCATTAAGCACGAAGCGATAAACCCAATCGCATATAATCCATACATCTTCTCTTCACAGCTCCTCTTGTCATGGGTGGCAGGTGATCCGCCGAACTGAATTATACTCCCATTTGTCCACAAATACTACTGCTAAATTTGTCTGAAATGACCGTTTTCAGGCAATTTTCATACAATTTTTCATGATTTCGTGACTTTCTCTTTGTCACGCATCACTTTGATGGCAAACTTGGGGAGTAAGAGCATGCGTTTATAGCGCCAAGGCTCCTGCAATAGGCGGTAAAACCACTCTAGACGTAGTTTTTGAAATAAGACTGGTGCTCGTTTTAGCTTGCCCGAAAGGACATCAAAACTTCCCCCTACACCCATCATAACGGGTACTCCCAGTTGTTGCTTATATTTCGCAATCCAAGGCTCTTGGCTAGCTGCAGATCTGCCTACGAAAAGCAGATCCGGCGCGGCAGCGACGATGTCCTGAATGACTTGAGCATCCTCTGCATCTCCGAAATAACCATCGCGAACACCCACAAGTTCAATGCCCGGATATGTGGTGCGCAGCTTGTCAGCCGCTGCTTGTATAACTTCTGATGAGGCTCCAAGCAAGTAGACTTTCCACTTACGGGACTCGCCGACCTTCATCAATCTATGAAGCAGGTCATAACCGGGAACCCGCTCCGCAACAGGCTGTTTGACATAGCCAGATGCCCAGACGACACCTGTTCCATCAGGGACAATAAGCTCAGCGCGCTGCATCATGCTCAGATAAGCAGGATCTTCCTGAGCGGCCATGACCATAATCGGATTGGCGGTTATGACTTGATGCGGCTGCCTTTGTTCTATAACCTTCGTAAGGTAGGCTACGGTTTGGTCCATACTCATTTGGGAGATGGGTACCCCATAGATCCTAACCTTCGGGATCGAATGGGCCAATGCAGCCCCCGTAGGAGGCTTTGTTGATGGTGCGCTCATAGATATCTCTTCCTTTATATGACGTTAACGATTGGATTTTAGTTGCTACTTTTGAGCCTTTTGCTTGTAAAAGGAGACAATGCGCTGCGCAGGAAGCTGAGCCTGCGCTTTGAGCTCGTCAATGGCGGCGCGGCTCGACGCCGCCCACTGCTCGCGATCCACGAGGAGGCGCTGCGCCTCCTCGGCGAAGGCTTCGGCATCGAAGCTGGCTGTCGATGCCGCGGCTTTCATGCCAAGCCTATGGAGGAACTGGTCGATCTTCGGATCGTACGAGATGCCTACCATAGGCACATACTGCGAGGCTGCATAAATCAAAGAATGCAGCCTCATCCCGATCAGCAGGTCGCACGCCGCGACCTGCGCCAGCATGTCCTGCGGATGGACGACGCCTCGCGCCATCTCCACCCGCGACCCGTGATCGCCTAAGCGGTCGATCACGAACTGCGACGCCACCTCATCCGAAGGGAGGTGGAAGGGCAAGAACCGCAGCCGCACATCAGGGTGTGCGGCGAGCAGCAAGGCCAAGGACCGCGAGAGAGCTTCCAGCTCCGAGCGGTCCTCGTTCCAGAAGCGGACGGATACGCCGACCGTCCGCCCAGCACCCGGCGCGCCAACGGCCGCGCCGTTAACGCGCAGCGGCAGACCCATGACGGGGTCTGGCACGACGGTGATGCGCTCCCGCGGGAGGCGCATCCGCCCTAGCAAGTCCGCGGACTCCGTATCGCGGACGGACACATACGCGCAGCGCTGGAACACGCTGCGGATCCAGCCAAAGAACATCGGACGGCCCACTGGGCCGATGCCTTGGGAATAGATAAACGCAGGCTTCCCAAGCCACTGTGCAAGCTTCAAAACAGCCAAATAGTAAGGGATTGTCTTCGAACTTGTAGCATCCTGCAGCAAGCTGCCGCCACCGCTGATCAGGCCGTCCGCTTCTCGCAAAGCGCGAAGCAGCGGTCCAGGCTTCATCCGATGATAGGCTTTAACGCCATACATCGCCGATGTCTTCTCTGGATTCGCCGAGAGCACAATCGGCTCAATCTGAATCCCTTGAGCCTCACTTTGTTCCTGCAAAGCGAACAAAATGGACTGCAGGACGGCTTCATCACCGCTATTATCAGAACCATAGTAGCCGGATAGCACTATTTTGACCACTGAGGAACCCATCGCTTCCAACTCCTCGTGATGATTTCCCAAGCAATAATCAGGACAATGCCGATCAACGCACCGAATACTAACCCGTAGGTAATACGGATTAAAGAGATATGCAGTGGCGTATGGAGATGCGCGAATGTATCTACAATCGATAGTTGCCCCATAACACCTATGAACAAGACATAGATCGCATTACGATAGCGAACGGATAAGTATGCGCCTAGCAAGAAGAGAGGATGAGCAAATAAGAACTCTTTGGTTCTAGGTCTCACACCTAACGTATTTTCTAAGAAAGACCGGAACAGCTTCTCTACGGAAGAGGCTTGTCCCTCATTCCCTGTACGGGATAAGTAGTAATAACCGGCCGCCAAGATAATGCCAGCTACCACAATCCACAGAACACTGATATAGGAAGAGAATATCTTGCGAACCTTCGCTATTTTGTCCCCATAGGTATTATTCTCACTGAAGAACAGCAGATACAGTCCAGCAACAGCAATAGGCAGCAGATGAAGCGCGCTGACGCCGCGGAACTGTTGCAATACCAGAGAATACGTAATGTGATTCAGTAAAACAACTTCGAATACGACGCCAATGAGTGAGATTAACGATGTTTTGAGCAGCTGCCATAAGCCATATGCGAGTCCTGATTTCCATTTGGAAGCAGCACCCGAACGCACGGATCGAATAACCAGCATCATCGCCACGCTAGGCGCGCAAATGGCTGTCGCCAAAGCTAGTCCCTGCGCGTATAAATTCGCGGAAAGGGTATGCAGAGCTATGGCTCCCAAGATCCCGAGAACAAACAATAACAGCACTGATTCTGGAATAAAGAACGAAACCGCGAGGACAATTAAGCTAACCCCGCCGATTAAAATAAATACACGCGCAATTTTCTGCCAGCCTGATGTTTCTACGGTAAAAGCTTCCGCAGGCCCCAGTGTAAATCCAGCTTTCTCGATACGCGGTATGGCGCCGTCTTTGCCCTGCAAGCTCTCATAGAGCGAAGCAAGCGGGTCTACCAGCTTCCCTTTATCCAAGCTTTTGAGCGGCTTCGCATTCAGGAACACCATCCGAATGTTGCGATCTTTCACCGCTAGGACCAACCGATCTGCAACCCCTTGAATGCGGCCTTCCAACTCCGCCTTTTTGAGCGGCTCCATCAATTTCTCGCCGTCTTTCTCCGTGAATGAATGCAGACGAACGACATTATAATTGGTTTGCTTGGCTAAGGTGTTAAATCCTTTTTGCGGCTCCTTCAGCATTTCGATGGCTGCTAGTCCGATGTCGTATTTGTGAAGAAGATCCGCCATTTTATTCAGGTTCAGCTCTGTGTCTTCCTCCGTATAAGCAGGCACTTCATTGCCATCTACAATAATTCGCTTCACCCCAAATTCATGAAGCTGCTTCAGCAGACGATCCATTTCATTGGTAACAAAAGCTCTGCGATTCGATAAACGAACGACAATTTGAAACCCTTGATCTTTCAGCGTTTGCAACGTGATCGGATCTGGATCCATGGTCTTAATAGCGGCATCGTCGGAGCTCATTTGAATGACAAGCCCCGTTTTATTTCTGAAATTCCAAGGCTTAACGCCGACCTGCAAATCCGTAAATGTTTTCTGAATAAGAGGTTCCAGCTTTTGCTGTGTAGCAATATCCGGGAATAAAACATACGTGTAATTCTCATTCGGATTCCCGAATGTTTGGGTAAGCGCTGCGGCGTCACGTGAGTTATACACTTCAATGCGACGGCTTTCTTTGAGTTCCGCCAGGGTGCTTTCATAAACAGCCAAAGATTGAATTCCCGCGGCCTTCATATTCTTCAACTGCTGGGCAACAAAGCTCTGCGGATTCGTCTGAATATCCGAGATATCCAGCAAATCGCGATAATCGAAAACAAACTCGACTTGATTCGCCGATGTTTCCGTTTGATGACGTGTGAAAGCAAGCGGCAGCGAGCCCAACATGCCGATAATCACGAGCCACCAAAGTACATTTTTGAGCGGGTTATTCCAAGTTTTATACCAATTCACCTATTGTTCACTCCTTAGAGCATTTACTTGCCAGTCCCTTATACACTCGAAAACCCCTCCAGTTCCTGAGCTTCGGAGATAGGCCAAATGAATACGGATTTTGTTTCCATTTATTCATTAGACGACCTATCCCTGACTTAGGTTCTGAAGAGGTTCAATTGATCCTATTTCATTATCCGTCTACACGGCTAAGTACATATTGAATGATGCCATCCAGCTGCGCTGCGGCTGCCGGACCTGTTGATCCTTTTACCGCAAAATAGAACTTAATTTTGGGCTCTGTTCCTGAAGGACGCAAGCAGAACCATGATCCATCTTCAAGCGTGAATTTCAGCACATTTTCGATCGGAAGTCCGTCCACGCCTTGGGCGTAGTCTGCTAACGTTGCTACGCGGATACCGCCGACTTCAGTCGGTGGATTCGTTCTCCATGCATCAACCATACGGCCAATTTGTTCCACGCCGTCTTTCCCTTTAAGCGTCCTTGATTCCAGTTTTTCCAAAAAGTAACCAAAGGATTCGTACAGTTCCTGTAAGACTTCATATAAAGTTTTGCCTTGCTTTTTGTAATACGCTGCTGCTTCTGCAATCAGCATCGCTGCAATAACGGCATCTTTATCACGCGCATAGTCTCCGGCCAGGTAACCGTAACTCTCTTCATATCCGAATAAGAAGGTATGCTCGCCACTTTTCTCGAACTGCGACATCTTCTCTCCGATATATTTGAAGCCAGTCAACGTATTCAAGGTAGGAATTCCGTAATGGTTCGCGATAACAGCCCCCATCTCGCTTGTTACGATCGTCTTAACGACAACGCCGTTCGCTGGCAGTGTGCCACGTTCTTGCAAACTGGACAATAGATAGTTGACCATGATCGCGCCGGATTGATTACCGGATAGAACGACGTACTCCCCACTCGGGTCCTTGACCACCGCGCCCATGCGATCGGCATCTGGATCCGTTCCGATAATGATATCCGCGTTCCACTCTTTGGCCTGCGCGATAGCAAGCGTGAACGCTTCTCTCTCTTCCGGATTCGGTGATTTCACGGTCGAGAACTGCGCATCCGGCAACTCCTGCTCAGCGACAACACGAACTTGTCCGAAACCAACGGCTTTCAGCACCTCGCGAACAGGCACATTCCCCGCACCATGAAGCGGTGTGAAGATAATGCGGAAATCATCGCTAATCTGCTGAATGACATCCGGATTCTGACTAATCGCCGTAACGGATTGGATGTACGCTTGATCCACATCTTCCCCTAACCAAGCTAGCAATCCTTGCGCTTCGGCTTCCTGTTGGCTCAGCTTCTTCACTTTGTTGAATGAATCGATGCTTTGCACTTCAGCGATAACTTGCTCGGCAAACTCGGGCACAAGCTGTCCGCCGTCTGCGCCATATACTTTGTAACCATTATATTCAGGCGGATTGTGACTTGCTGTAACGACAACACCTGCATTTGCCCCAAGATATCTCACGGCAAAAGAAAGCTGTGGCGTTGAGTGAAGCGTTCGGAAAAGGTACGCTTTAATCCCATTCCCTGCGAATACAAGAGCAGCTTCTAAAGCGAACTCCGGCGACATATGACGTGAATCATAAGCCAGGACTATGGATGGGTTTGCTGCGCCCGTTCCATTCACATACTGTGCCAAGCCTTGGCTTGCGCGTCCAACGGTATATACGTTGATTCGATTCGTTCCAGCACCAATCACACCGCGAAGTCCGCCAGTGCCAAATTCGAGATCTTTATAGAAACGATCCTCAATTTCTTTCTCATCGTCCCGAATGGCTTGCAGTTCTTTCTTCGTTTCGGCATCCACCGCTGGATCCTCTAACCATAATTGATACTCTGATTGTACACGCGTCATAGTAGTCAGGTTCATCTCCTTTTTATCTATGGGTTATTTATTAGCAAGGGCGAACATAAGTTCACCTTCAACTACCACCTTGTTACCTACTTTGGCTACTGCATTTCCTTTGACAATGGTTCCTTTTACCCGTGTAATCGTCATTTCTAACGTAAGGGTATCACCCGGAACCACTTGCTGACGCCAACGAATGCCATCTGCGCCTGCAAATAGACCAATTTTACCTTTGTACTCAGGCATGGACAATACAGCCACTGCGCCTACTTGGGCCAGCGCTTCCACAATCAGCACACCCGGCATCACCGGGTAACCAGGGAAATGACCAGCGAAGAAAGGCTCGTTAATCGTTACATTCTTAATACCAACGGCTCTAACGCCTTCTTCTAGTTCCACAATACGATCGACCAACAAGAAGGGCGGACGATGCGGGATAATCTCTTGAATTTGATTAATATCTAACATAACAGGTAATACTCCTTTCGAATAGCCTTGTATAAAATACAAGGGAATTACTAACAATAGAGTTGTCCCTTCATTAACTGCAGAAATGAAGGTTCATATAGGGGAGCTTATGTCAGCGGGTTGTGCACAGTCCCTTAACATAAGCTCTTTTTACGTGATAGGCATTACTTAGCTCGTGCACCTCGGTTTAATAAGAGGAATTGGAAAATGTAAATGAAGGACGTTAAGAACGAAACCCCGATTACAAACCACAAATAAGTTATCGCGAAGGTTAATTTAAACACAAGGAAGAGGATAGCAAAGTAGTAGAGGACTGTCGTTAATTTCCCCATAACATTCGCTGGGACCGTTAATTTGCCCCTGAAATGAAATATCGCAGAGCCGATGATCATCCCTACATCCCGAATAAACATAGCCGCCGCTGCTTGCCAAGGAATCATCTGTGTGATGAGCAAGGACAAGATAACCGCTATCATCATGCATTTATCCGCAAGGGGATCCAGCATAACACCCACTGGGGTAATGAGTCCGCGCGTTCTGGCTATGTAACCATCAAGAATATCCGTAAGCCCTGCTGCCAAGAGAATCACAAAGGCAATTTGAATATGTCCACTAAAAAAGATCATGAGATACACAGGAATTAGTACAAACCTGCTAATGGTGAGCATGTTCGGTATGTTCAAAGTACCCCTCCCGCACCTAATTTCTGGTATCTGTTCATAAGCCTTCATTCATTATACCGCTGCTCAGACAAAAATAAAACTCCCACTGAGGGAGTCCGAGTTAATTTGCAAAGACCAGATCGTAAAGATGACGCCATGTGCTCATATGAAAGATTTCGCCAGCCGGCTGATGACCAAGCTTGGTATAACCTACCCATAGTCCGATATAAACGGCTAGCACGCAAAGCACAGGGATACGAATGATTTTGAAAATAATCCATATGATATTCAGCCATTTCGGCCTTGGTTTCTTCTTCTTTGGAGCAGGCTTGTCTGACATCGAGCCCTATCCCTCCCTTTCTACGATCAGGCGCGCAAATTATTAGCAATATTCATCATCTGATCGGAAGATGTAATGGCCCGGGAGTTCAGTTGAAGCGCTCTTTGCACGATGACCAGATCTGTCATTTCATCCGATAACGTTACGTTGGACTGCTCCAGAAACCCTTGCATCAGCGTTACGCGATTGTTCGTTGTATCGAGACCGTTCACATCTTGCAAGATGTTGGCCTTCTCAGCCGCCGTAATCCCGGCAGGAATCGTATACAGATTATCTCCGACATCCTGGAGAAGCTGTGGACGCACAACGCGAACCAGCTTGATTTGGCCTAAGTTCAAGGCAGCTGCGCTTGGATTCTGCTCACTATAACCCATAACTGTTCCATTCTCTTGAACAACTGGTTTGAGGCCAGCAGGCACACGAATCGGGGTACCGTTAACACTTGTCACATAATGGCCCTCTTTGGTTGTGAGGATCGTGCCGCCATTGTTGTCCGGCGTTAGACTGAACGCACCATTGCGCGTCCAGGCTGGCTGGAACACAGCGTTCCCATTTTCATCGATTTTGCTGACCGAGACTTCGAACAGCCCGTCCCCTTGGATGGCAAAATCCGTTGTATTGCCCGTAGATTGAATAGGTCCTTGAGCTAGATTCGTCTGGATTTGCACCAGTTTGGAACCCCAGCCTTGGTTGAAGCCTAACGGAGAGAACCGCCCTTGTTGGCGGAATCCTTCCGGTTGTGATTTAACGTTCGTCAGAACGTCTTCGAAGGAGGCTTCCTTCTTTTTGAAACCGTTCGTATTCACGTTCGCTATATTGTTAGACAGAATATCCAGCTTTTGCTGTAAGCTGTGCATGGATACCGATGAGTTAATCATGGAATTGTTCATGGCTGGCTCCTTCGCAAGCTAGATTAGACGCGGCCTACTTCGTTGGCTGCTTTGTCCATACTTTTATCATAAGATTGAATAACTTTCTGGTTGGCTTCATATGCCCTAAGCGCTGACATCATATCGACCATCGATTGAGCAGAATTCACGTTAGAACGCTCAATGAAACCTTGACGGACCTCAACTTGATCAGCCGCAGCCACTTGCGTGACTGTTGCTTCGTCGCCCGGATTAATCCGCAGCATGCCGTTACCTTCGCGCAGCAGCAAATTAGGGTTCTCGGCACGTGAGATCATCAGGCCAATAGGTTGTCCTGCAGCGTTCAGCAGAGGACGGCCTTCCCCATCGAGAAACTCACCCTTATCCGTTACTTTGAATGCGCGGATCGGTTGCCCTGTTCCGTCTGTCAGCAGCAGAGGTTGTCCATTACGTCCCAGCACTTGGTTACCGTTGGCATTAACGAGTTGACCCGTCGTATCGACAGTGAACTTACCATTCAGGGAATAGCGCTGCTCCCCATCTGCGTTCAATACCGTAAACAAAGCCTGTGGCTGAAATGTATGCTCACCGTCTGGATTGACGTATTTCCCAGTAGCATCGAAAGTCATGCCTGGCACTTGAATGTTCGAGACAAGTGCAAAATCGAACGGATTTTGCGTTTCTTGCAAATCACCTTGTGCGTGAATGGAGATGTTCTCCTCCGCAAATACCCCTAGACTCATCTTCCCAAGCGGCGCCGTCGAAGCACCTTGTCCACCGCGAATCGTGGATATGAGCATCTCCGGAAACGAACGAGACAATGAATTACCTTGTTTAAAGCCTGGTGAATTGATATTGGCGATATTATTTGTAATCGTGTCATGTCTGCGCTGCTCCGAGATCATGCCTGCCGCCGCGGTATATAGTCCTCTTAACATGTCTTCACCTCTTGGGTAGTTTCTTGTGCAGCTTGTCTAGTTGAATTTGCGCTTGGATACTTTGTCCAAATTATCAAGCATGATGCCTGTCCCTTTAACAACACAAGACATAGGATCTTCTGCGATAAGAACAGGTACTTTCAGCTCATCTGCCAATAATTGATCAAGCCCATGCAGCAAGGCCCCGCCGCCCGTCAGAATGACACCACGGTCGATAATATCTGCCGAAAGCTCAGGAGGCGTGCGCTCCAAGACACTCTTCGCTGCCGTCACGATGGAGGAAACCGGATCCCACAGAGCTTCTTGTACTTCACTGGAGTGAATAGTAATCGTAAGTGGCAAACCGGACACCATATCTCTTCCGCGAATATCCATCTCTTGATCTCTTCCGTGTGGATATACCGTTCCGATTTTCAGCTTAATATCTTCGCTTGTCCGCTCACCAATGAGTAACTTGTACTTATTTTTGATATACTTCGTAATCGCGATATCGAACTTATCGCCAGCAATCTTGATGGAGGAGGAGGTCACGATATCGCCCATGGATAATACGGCAACATCCGTTGTCCCTCCGCCAATATCTACAACCATATTGCCGCTTGGCTGGAAGATATCCATACCGGCGCCGATCGCGGCCGCCTTAGGTTCTTCTTCCATGAATACTTCTCGGGCACCGCTGCGCTCAGCCGCTTCGCGGATCGCCTTCTGCTCGACCGAGGTGATGTTGGTAGGGGCGCAGATCAGAATTCTAGGATGCGAATACCAGTTCTTGCCCCCTACTTTGGCAATAAAATGTTTCAACATCATTTCCGTAATATCAAAATCCGCAATAACGCCATCTTTCAATGGACGAATGGCGATAATATTGCCAGGAGTTCTGCCAACCATGCGGAAAGCTTCTTCTCCAACAGCCAGTACGCGCTTCGTATCGCTTTCAATCGCAACTACGGAAGGCTCATCGAGCACAACGCCGCGTCCTTTGATGTGAATAAGCACATTCGCCGTGCCGAGATCTATTCCAATATCCTTGCTTAACATTTCAAGTTAATCCTCCCTAAATCTACCGTCCATCCCGTGAAGAATCGGCGCTCTTATAGATAGTTCTAATTATAAGCTAAATTCGCTGCAAATGCATTATTTCCTCTTTTTCCGTGAAATTTCGACAAGACCAGTTTCAGGAAGCCACCGGGATGAAGCAGTTCTTTAGGATTTAACAGTTACCAAATTTTCGGAAAGCTTAGGGTTCCGGGTTTTTCGATACTTAATTTTCGTTGCTTCTCCTCCTCTTAGATGCCTGATGGACTTGTGATACTCCAAAATGTGTTTCACCTGATTGGCCAGGTCCGGGTTGATTTCCGGCAATCTTTCCGTTAAATCCTTATGCACCGTGCTTTTGGAAACGCCAAATTCCTTAGCAATGGTGCGAACCGTATTCTTGGTCTCGACGATACAGGTACCAATCTTAATGGTTCGCTCTTTGATGTAATCGTGCACTCCCCTCGCCTCCCTACTCGAGATAGTTTGGTAAAGTATATGAGGGGCATGACTAGATATTCTACGTAACCAAGCCTGACAAGCTCATTTCCCATATTTATTTTCAAAATCAAAACAAAAAAGCAGCAGGATGTACCCGCTGCCCCTATCTATGTAGCTGTTTGGTGAAAAAATTACTGTTTCGCGTTCAGAAGCGTTTCTGGATTAACTGCAGCATTATCACTGGTTTGACGAACTTCGAAGTGAAGATGTACCCCATCTTCTTTCTCGAACTCATTGCGGCCAGCCTTGGCGATGATGTCGCCCTTCTTCACTTCAGCACCTTTGACAACTTTGACGTCTGCCAAGCTTTGGTAGACGCTAATCAAGCCATTGGTGTGCGTAATCTCAACCAGACTGCCTACAACTGGGTTTTGATCTACAGCTGTAACTTTCCCGCTCAAAGCAGCCAGGACATCGAATGCCGCGCCGTCTTTGGTTTTCAAGTCTATCGCTGTATGCGGCGTCAATTGATCGTTATATTGGATCATAGCCGCCTGCTTCACATCATTTGCTGCATTGGTGTCATAGAACGGGATTGATACACTAACCAAAGATTTTTCTTTAACCGGCCACTGCATCGTCTCCGGTTGTGCATTGACCGCAACGGCCCCATCTGGTTTTTCCGCTGTTTTCTCATTGCTGCTAACCTTAATGCCCAGTTCTGCTTCGCTGACTGTCTTGGTCCCTGTGTCCTGGTACACCCACATTAAGGTTAAGATAATTGCTGCTGCTGCCACATACGTCGCTGGGAATACCCACTTCTTAGCAAGCAACCTCTTCCATGCGGATGGACTACCTTGTGCCCCTTGAACAGTTTTAGGAGCTTCTTCTTTTTGAAAACCTTTGTTTTGATCACTCATGGTTATCACCTCATCAACCATTCTTGACACATTTAAAGGTTTTATACTTGAAGAAAGATATTTTTATAGAGACCCTGCAAATTAAGATTTTTGGATAAAAGGCGCCGCCTTTTCGATAGAGATGCCTGTGTAATAATAGGTTACGATTTGCTCCGCCGTCTTGCCCTCTTTGGCCATACCATTGGCGCCCCACTGGCTTAGGCCAACGCCATGGCCGAATCCATAGGTCGTAATAATGATTTTGGAGCCAGACCATTTCCAATCGAATTGCGAGGATGCTAGTCCTAGCTTCTCTCTAACTTCACGACCAGAGAAGGATTTGCCTCCGATAGCCATTTTTTTAATCCGATGACCAGCCGACCATTCTAGCACTTTCATCCCTTTGGCATTGGTTCCTGTCGTAGCGATGCTTGTGACGCCTAGCTTTTGAAGCATACTCTTATACGTAATCTCAACCGTTTCTTGATAGCGAGCAGATAGCTTTACGTCCCATGGACTGGGGACACTGCGCAAATAGGGGCTCTTGAAAGGCCAGTAATCTTCCGAATTCTCAGTATACCCATTGCTTGTAGAGAAGAAGGTTGCATTAATGGGCTTATGCTCATAAGTGAGAATCATATCTTTGGTTTCATTCACGGCTCTATCGATTTTGGCCATATTCGTCTCGTACGAGCGCTTGTCCCATTTGTCTTTCAGCTCTTGTTCAGTAAGATAGGCTTGATGTGCAGTAGTATCGGTTACAAGAGCATCGTCCACTGGCATATTGCTGTAATCCTTCTCTATCACCCTACGTACTACATACGTTCTCGCAGCCATTGCCTGTGCCTTCAGCGCCTCCAATTCGAAATCGACGGGCATTTCCGCTGCTAGAACCCCTTTCACATATTGCTCCAGTGGGACCGTCTCAACTACCGACTTCTTCGTCAAATAAACGGGAATCATCAAACCTTGCTGCTGCACAGCGGCCTCTTGATTGGCGCCATCATCGATCGTTTGAGCAGAAGATGAGCCGCCGGCGGGAATCTTCTTGACTAGCAATCCAGGAACAAGAATGGTGACACAGAGCATAGAAGACAAACAAACGGCCATCCATAGGATGACCCCGCGGCCAGGAACACGTTTTTTCTTCAACATCGTCTCAGCAGCCTCCATAAGCGCGTTTACTAGCAGGTATTTGGTATGACTTAGCTTATGAGAGGCTCTGCTAGATTAGAACACGTAAAGTAGCTTATGAATTTGATTTGCCGTCTAGTTACAAACAGAAAAATCCCCTCCGGTCAACAACGTCAAATTCATCTTAGGCGATGACCTTTTATCGTTGTCAATCATGAGGGGATACTATCATTTAGAACTCGTGGAACATCTATTCATTGCAACTTGAGATTTACAGACCTGTTACTTGAGCCGGCGTATAATGGTTAATCCTTGTTCCGTCTCCAAGTTGGCGCCAATAGTTATGACCCCATGCCCATACCGTTCCGTCTGACTTTAGTGCCACAGTGAAAACTCCACTCGAAGACACGGCCGTTACCCCGCTTATGCCTGCTACCTGAACAGGGCTTAGATATGTCGAACCCGTCGTTCCGTCTCCAAGTTGGCCAAAAGCGTTGTAACCCCATGCCCATAGCGTTCCGTCATTTTTAATCGCCAAGCTATGCTGATAATCAGCTTCTACTACTTTTACGTTGCTCAGACCTGGAATCTGAACCGGAGTCGTATGACTCGTCGTAGTGCCGTCTCCGAATTGGCCGTTTGTATTATTGCCCCAAGCCCATACGGTTCCATCCGACTTTATGGCAAGACTGTGAGTGTCGCCGGCCGACACGTAGGATACATTACTGAGACCAGACACCTGCACCGGAGTTGACCGATTTGTTGTTGTTCCGTCTCCCAGTTGACCATCCGAGTTATAACCCCAAGCCCATACCGTTCCATCCGACTTAATGGCGAGGCTATGATAGCTTTTCGTTGAGATGGACACGATATTGCTGAGTCCTGATACCTGCACAGGCGTTGACCGATTTGTTGTTGTTCCAACTCCCAATACACCGTAATCGTTACTCCCCCAAGCCCATAACGTTCCATCGGATTTTAAAGCTAAACTATGGTAGAAACCAGCTTCAACATCGATTACACCTGTTAAATTATTCACTTGAACTGGGTCGTTACGATTTATATAAGTCGTGCCATCTCCCAGTTGACCAGCACCGTTAGTTCCCCACGCGAATACGATGCCATCGCTGCGTAATGCCAAATTATGATGTGCATTTCCTGCCGAAATATCAATAATATTTTGAACAAGTGTGTTTTGAACGGCAACAGCGCTGCTGTCCTGACCTGGACCGGTGCCGAATTGTCCGAAGTTTGCATCACCCCAGGCCCATAAAGTATCATCTGCCTTCAAAAATAACGAATGCCCCCATCCTGTTGTCAGGACCGTCTTCAATTGAGGTGGATTGGTTGGATTGGTTGGATTGCCCAGCGCTGTGCCTGTAGGTACGATTATCATTGCGAGTAGCAGTGAGGTAAGTAGTGAAATAACTCCTTTTTTTCTCATCATCATTAAATTCCTCTCCTTCTCTTAATTAAATGATTAGTGTGTTTGGCTCGATTCATAGATTCCAACGTTCTAGTTTGAATTTATCCTCCCTTCCCATCTAGTGTAAAAATTGGATTTACTTACATATTTAATAATACAATTATATAAATTTTAATCAATAGTTTAAATTGACAACATTTGTATGAAAATGTCGAAATCATTATTATATTATAAAAAATACCAACTTTTCAGATGCATATGGCAGGGAAGTATAATATAGCCTTTGCAGTTGCAGTATTGCTGTCGCAAAAGTCAAACCAGGAGGCAGGCAAACCCACGCCCCTCTTACGAACCCAGCAACCTTTATTTGGTCAAAATGGCCCACTTGAAAAATCTAATGAATCCCCGACATGTTATCTCATTTAAACGAGCTCCATTCCGCCTATAAGCTGCTCGATAACGCCAGTTAAGTTCATTAGATTTCTAAAGCAGCCATTTTTTGGTCAATAAGCATCATACAGTTCGTTAGAATGACAAATTGATTAGGCGGTGCGGGGGCTCAGCGGACGGGCTGCGGGTGGGGAGTGGACGGGCGCAATAAGGGCGGACGGGGGTACGGACGGGGTGCGGGCGGGGCTTTCGCTTACCCATAGCCTGTTGAGAAAGCCGCGGTGGACGCCAAAAATAAAGGAGCTAAGCATGTACGGCCGCTTAGCTCCTTCTCCAATCACACTACCTTAAACTTTTGGAGCTGTCCCACAAAGCTTCGCTGCCCCCAAGCCCAAAAAAACTGCCGGAGCTCCTGCTCCGACGGTCAATCTATTCAGCCTACGCTAAGGTCGGCTGGATGTTGAAAAAGCCCAGCTCCGCGGCTTCCTGTTCGACTTCCTGCGGCACCGATCTATGAATATCGGCGCCAAGCTCGCGCAGTACGTCCGTAATATCCACGTATCCGCGATCGATATGGTGAACGCCTGTAATCTCGGTTTCACCTTCCGCCGCCAGTGCAGCCAGAATCAGCGCTGCGCCTGCGCGCAGGTCTGTTGCGCAGACCTTGGCGCCCTGCAGCTTCGCGTTGCCGCTGACGATGGCTGTGCGGCCATCGACCTTAATGTGAGCGTTCATGTTCGCGAATTCCTCCACGTGCATGAAACGGTTCTCGAACACCGTCTCGGTGACTAGGCTCGTGCCATCCGCCACCATGAGCAGCGCCATCATTTGCGACTGCATATCCGTAGGAAAGCCCGGATACGGCAATGTCTTCACATCCACCGCGCGCAGTGGTCCTGAAGCGCAAACGCGGATACCGTTCTCATCCTCTTCGATGATAACGCCCATTTCCTGCATTTTGGAAATAACCGGTCGAAGATGATCTCCAATCGCGCCCTCCATATACAGTTCACTGCCTGTAATAGCTGCCGCGATCATATACGTACCCGCTTCCACCCGATCCGGTATAACCGTATGTACGACACCATGAAGCTTCTCGACGCCTTCTATTCGAATGACACCCGTACCTGCACCGCGAATGGTTGCACCCATGGCATTCAAATAGTTGGCCAAATCGACAATCTCCGGCTCTTTCGCTGCATTTTCAATGACGGTGGTGCCTTCAGCCAGCGTAGCCGCCATCATAATATTCTCGGTTGCGCCAACGCTGGCTACATCCAAATAAATTTTGGCACCCTTCAGGCGCCCCTTTACTTTAGCTTCGATATAGCCTTGACCCAGTTCAATATCGGCACCCATCGCTTCAAAGCCTTTGAGATGCTGATCAATTGGCCTTGTGCCAATCGCGCAGCCGCCTGGCAGCGAAATTCTCGCTTGACCCAGTCGAGCTAACAAAGGACCCATCACGAGGAAAGAGGCTCTCATTTTACGGACTAGATCATAAGAGGCTTCGCATGTGCTGATCGTCTGCGCACGAACACGAATAACCTGACGGTCATATTCCACTTCAATACCTAAACTCTGTAAAACTTTATTAATGACTAGTACATCGTCAAGGGGAGGCGCATCATGGATGACGCTTTCACCTTCCGACCCCAGAATGGAAGCTGCAATAATCGGCAGAACCGCATTCTTTGCTCCGTTGATTTTCACATTGCCAGCTAACTTTCGGCCACCGCGGACGATAATTTTGCTCATCATGGTCCCTCCGCGCACTTATTTTAAATTACAAGGCATTGCACATTTCCTAAGTTTATCATTTCAACCCATACAGTTACAACTGTGTTCTTTTGGTATTCGGAAACACCCTCATAGAGTTCGAAGAGGATCTCATTTTTCGATCCGTTCTATTACCATTGTTGACAACAAATTAATTCATTATTCGATAAATCGAATTAAAACATCTTTCCGAAGCCCATGGAGAGACCTAAATACTGAATGAAAAAACTCGCTACCAAATGTCCAAGCCCAATAGCCAGCAAAATTTGAAGCATGATCGCCTGCGCGGCCTTAGGCCTCTTGAGCAGGACGTCGAATCGGAAAGCCTGCAAGGCCCACCAAGCTATACCAATGCAGAGGATATAGACGCCAATATCGACCATATTCATCATCGAAGCATATTTTGACGCTTCATTCCACTTGTCTGTTTCTCCCATAGGCCACTCCTTCTAATCAATTAACGATTCATTACTTTGGCCAACATTGTCACGAATTCCGCACGTGTTGCTTGTTCATCGGGGTGGAACGTACCATCTTCATAGCCAGCGATCCAGCCATCCGATGACATTTGTTTCAGAATACCAACACCCCAGTAAGAATCATCCACATCGGTAAAAGGAGAATTGCCCCGTCGCTTCCCGGTCATATTCATGCTGCTTGCGAGCATCTGCGTCATCTCCATCCTCGTGAGGGTACGGTCAGGTCCGAATGTGCCATTCGGATACCCGCTGACGATGCCGGCTTGCACTGCCTTAGCAACGAATTCATAGGCCCAGTGCGAGGTATTCATATCGCTAAAAGTAAGCTCTTTGCGCTTCGACAATTTTAACGCTCGCGTCAATACCGTCGCAGCTTCTGCGCGTGTAATGGGCTGATTGGGAGCAAATCGATAGTTCCCGTACCCACTAATGACGCCTTGTTCCGTTAACTGGCTGATCGCTGCCTGCGCCCAATGCCCTTCGATATCGGCAAATCCGCTAACAAGTGTGTAGCTGCTTATTTTCAACCGATACATTTGACTCATAAACCATTGATTGGCTTGCAGCTTTATATAATAAGTACCCGCATCCAGCGTCTTCTCGATGAATAGTTGATCAGAACCCGCTTCATTTCGATAAAAGTTTTGTTCCTTCAGCGAACTATCATACAATGTCGCATACATGATGCGTGAGGTTGGTATGTTCGTCAAGCGCACTTGAGCTAACCCGCCCTTCGCCATTCGGAATTCGAACCAATCGACATCATCATTCGTATTCAGCAAGCCCTCATACACGGAATTCATCGCTGCAAAGGTCGCTTGATACGATTTATCGTTCGGCTCATTCGGATCAATCAGCTTAGGCGTATATTCAATTTCCAGTGTATATTCACCGGTAATCGGCTCTGAATAGTCCTTCATATTACTGACGCGAATATAGTACTGCCCTGGAAACACATCCATGAGAGGACTGACCTCAAGAGCACCATCTCCGCCTTGGTCAATCGAAATCGCCTTCTCGCCTTCCTTCTGAATGAGGAGCATCGGATCAATCCGCCCTGTATCAACAGAAAGCTTAACGCGCATCGTACCCGAATGGTCCAAATTCAAAACGAACCAGTCGAGGTCATCTTTTTTATCAAAAGTACCACGAATCGTTTGGCTGCGCCCAGGCAGTGAAAAGGCTTTGTACTGTTTATCATTATCTTCAAAAGGGTCTTTATAGATAACAAAATCAGTTACCAGCGAATAGGGAATCGCTGTTGTTCGTGTGCGATCCACGGACTGGAGCTGCACATAAGTACGTCCCTTGGTCACAGCTATTTTAAAAGGCTGATTGGCATCGCTGCTGTTGGCAGCTGTAAACGTTTCACCGGAATCAAACTTCACTCGGATGCCTGAACTGTCTGAGGTGTGAAGCCACAACTCAATAAATCCATCATAAGCGGCGTCAATCGCAAACCAATCATCATCTTGGGCCGAAGCAATAGAAGCTTTGACGGCTGTATGAATAGGCAGTTTGGCTGCCTGATTCTTCTGGTTATTAGGCTCAAAACGATCTTCATTGTACGGCTGCGTCAGCGCCAAATCCACCTGCAGCAAACCATAGCCTGTGGTAGGGTCCCAGCCGGCTGTGTCCAAATCTTCGGCCGTCTGCTCCAGTTGCGAGCGAACTTGATACGCGGTCATGCCCGGATATTTACCCCATACCAGAGCAGCCGCTGCGGCCACTTGGGGAGCAGACATCGAGCTTCCGTCTTGGTACTGATAGCCGCCTCCTAGCGCTGTTGTATAGACATCCCAAGGAGCGACTAAATCAAGCTCAGGTCCAAAATTGGAACGCTGATCCGCCTTCTTACTAGGCGTGACTCCCCCAACAGCCAACACAGAGGGGTAGGCCGCAGGGTATTTCACGCTTGAGCCTTCATTGCCTACAGCTGCAACCAACAGAACATTACGGTCCTCCGCATACTGCACAATCCCCTGCATATAGTCGGAGTATTTATTGAGTCCCAGTGACAGAACAACAATACGTGCTCCATGATCAACAGCGTATTTAATCCCTTCGCCGAGCTTTGCTTCGCCGCCTGTGCCATCAGCTTCCAACGCTTTAATTGGCATAATCTTGGCATTCGGCGCGATGCCGGCAATTCCTTTATCGTTATTGATTGAAGCCGCAATAATCCCAGCTACATTCGTTCCATGTCCATTATCATCATATGGCTTCTTAGATGGCTGAAGCAAATTCGCGCCTTCCACCAAATTGCCCACTAAATCAGGATGTGTGAGATCAACACCTGTATCTACTACAGCTACTACGATCGGTGTTCGTGAATCCCCTGCTGCAGCCCATGCTTGATCGATATGTATCATATCCAGATAGGTTTGTTTCACCCTCATGGGATCGGTCGACACAGGGTATGCCGCTTCTACGTTAGTAACCATTCCTGTGAGTTCCAGGGCGAGTATCGTCAGGACGATGAGCCACAGATGCCGCATTAATTTCATGTAATCACAAGTCCTTTATCGCTTAATGGTTTTTACCTTCTCTATCTATACCACATTACCCGCCTTCTCGATACATATAACGGTTTTTCGTCGCAAAAAGTTCAGATTTTTGGAAATATTTTTTTCTATGTATTTATTGGAAAGCTAAGAAAAGCGGCTTTGCCGCTCTAAGAGATGAGCGTCTTCATAGCTGTTTTCAGCAATCTAGCAGATACTAGTTCCCTTTGGGCTTTGCAATGGCAGAGAGCGTCGCGTGAAAAGGAACTATGATCCGCTAAATGGTGGGAAATGGGGTAAACGTAGCATGAAAAGGAACTGAGATCCTCTATTTAAGCGGAAACTGCTGATTCCAACGGGGAAATGGTGAAATAGCGGATCGTAGTTCCCCCTGGTGTAGAATATGGCGGTTTTCAGAATGATAGCGTACTGTAGTTCCCTCAAACTCG
>NZ_BMHE01000073.1 GCF_014640555.1 Paenibacillus marchantiophytorum
TGCATTTCAATTGGCTCACGTCCCTAATATGGAATAAATCTCTATTCTCCATATTTATTCATATTCCCTTGTGCCAACGAAGAAAATATCCAACAAAATTTTGGGTAGACCTAAGTAGTTACTTTTCGCTAGAATAACGCACTGTAGTTCCCTTTCCCACCGCGAAGTAGCTGCGGTAGCTCCGCGCGAGGCTATAAACGCAAAAAAAACAGCAAACCCTCGAGGAAGCCGTTCTCCCCTTAAGTTTGCTGGATTTTTTCTTACATGGCGCTGCTGACCATTGCCCGCAGCTCTCCTCATCGAGAGGCTGACGGCTTTCATAAAGCATATACCGAAGTATCGGCTATGGTACACCAACGCAAGCTTGGTATAGAATCCCAATGGGTTAAGAAGTTGCAAGAGGAGCCGCATCCCTTCGTATTTGAGCCATCCAGGGAGCAAGCGTTCATGTTGAATTTGATGGAAGGCATATCCGCCTTGCTAACGGAACTGCTTAGTCATACCTGTCTGATTACCTATCGAATAGGCAAAGATCTATTGCTCAGCACGGATTTGAAAATCCAGCAAGTTGCTCAAATGGTTGGCTATGCAAATATGAGCACTTTTATCTGCGTGTTCAAAAAAAACTATCTGCCCTGCGCTAAACGGAGTTGTATTCGCGGAACTACGGCTGGTTTCGCTGAAGATAAGAGCCCTTAAGGACTCTTATTCCAGAGGAATAGCCGCTTTTTCCGCAGATAGAAGCCTCTGGAGACTCTTATTCCCTTCTGTGGAGGAGTTTTGGCCGGGGTTTGCTGGTGATACGAGCCCCCAAGGACTCTTATTCCAGAGGAATAGCCGCTTTTTCCGCGGATAGAAGCCTCTGGAGACTCTTATTCCCAGGTGGGGGGCGGAGTTCCGGCTAGTTCCGCTAAAAGGGCTCTCCGCAAGGTCATTTGACCTTGTCGGAGAGCCCCTTTGCCGTACCCAGTCTTCAATTAATCTACTGATGAAGCAGCAACTGCCCTCTAGCTCGGCCGAAATGTCCGCCAGCCGCCTCCATAGCTTCCATCACCGCTGCATAGTCGGTTTGGAACTCTAACATCAAGATGGCTGCGCGGGCATCGCCATTCGCCAGATCGCAGGAGCGGCGTGCAGTTTCTTCATCTACTTGGGCCGCTTCCTGAATGATATCGATGACACGTTTGCGAAGTTTATCATTCGTTGCCTGCACATTCACCATCAGGTTCTTGTATACTTTCCCCAAACGGATCATGGTAGCTGTTGAAATCATATTCAATACTAACTTTTGTGCGGTTGCCGCTTTGAGCCGGGTTGATCCTGTCACAATTTCCGGTCCTACATTCACTTCAATCGGGTAATCGACGGATGCGCCCAACAGGGTATGTTGATTGCAAGCAAGGCCAACCGTCCGTATCCCAAGCCGCTTCGCTTCTGCCACAGCACCTAGCACGTAAGGCGTTTTGCCGCTGGCTGCGATACCGAAAAGCACATCACTGCTGCTTACTTGCTTGCGCACTTCATCTCTGCCCGCTTCAGCGTTATCTTCCGCATCCTCAACCGCTTCGAAAATAGCTTGCGAGCCCCCGGCAATAATGGCCGTTACCTGCTCTTTCTTCGTGCCGAACGTAGGCGGACACTCCGCTGCGTCCAATATGCCTAACCTTCCGCTGGTTCCGGCTCCGATGTAGAATAGCCGGCCTCCCGCAGCAAGCCGCTCCACAATAGCCTCAATGGCAGGCTCAATCTGGGGGAGCGCTTCTTTTACAGCAAGCGGCACCTTCTGATCTTCCTCGTTCATCAACGTAATGATTTCTACTGTGCTTAAACGATCCAAACGTTCACTTCGTTCATTGCGTTGTTCCGTTGTTAATTTCATCATCGTAGTCTTGCAAACTCCCTTCGTCCTTCACTATTTGACTGCGCCTGCTGTCATGCCGCCTGTAATTTGCCTTTGGAAGATAAAATAGAACAGCAATACAGGCACCATCGCAATGGTCAGGGCTGCGAACAAAGGTCCCCATTCCGTCCGATATTGCATCTCCGCCTGCATAACCGCAATTCCCACAGGCAGCGTATATTTTCCCGGTGTGTTGATGAAAACCAGTGCCATAATGTATTCGTTCCAAATATTCAGCACCGTTACAATGGCCAAGGAGACCAGGCCTGGCTTCGCCAGCGGGAGCATGATTCGGAAAAATGTGCCGTAATGATTGGCACCATCAATGGCAGCGGCCTCTTCCAATTCTTTGGGCAGTGTTTTGAAAAAGCCAACGAGCATAAACACACCGAACGGAACGGCGGTTATCGCATATATCAACATCAAACCGCTGAGCTTATTGGTCAGATGAAGATCATTCATTAGAAAGAACAGTGGAATAATCCCCAGAAACGCTGGAATCATTTTATAAGCCAAATAGGAAAGAAATAATAGATTGCTGCCACGAAACGCAAATCTCGCAATCACATAAGCCGTCGTGGCAGATAGTAGAACGCCGAAGAACGTGCTGACCGCTGTCACACTGATGGAGTTGAGGAAATATTGACCGAATCTATACTTCTCCCACACATACGTGTAATTCCCCCAGAGCAAAGGAAAGTTCGGCAATGCCCAGGGGTGATTTAACATAAACTGCTGATTATCCTTCAACGAAGCGATCAACGTCCAGAATAAAGGATACATGACACAAAAGGACCAAAATACGAGAATAGCCGTCATACTCCAGGTCTGAAGCTTAGATTGTTTCATCTGTTCGTTCTCCTTCTGCTCTCCTTATGTCAACTCGATGCTGTCTCTCTTCATCAGACGCTGAAGCGTAATCGTTGTGATTAAAGCGATAATCAGAATCAATACCCCGATCGTTGCTCCATAACTGAAGTTGCCGTAATGAAACGCCTGCGCATACAAGTAAGAACTCATCACTTGCGTGGCATTATCCACACCGCCCTCGAACGTCATGATACTGACAATGATAAAAGATCCGCTTAACGTGGTTGTGACAATCCAGATAACAGACGTCTGAACTTGTTCCCAAGCAAGTGGGAGCGTTATATGCCAAAATTGCTGCCACTGCTGAGCCCCATCGATATTGGCCGATTCATATAAGGACTCAGGAATACTGAGAATTCCCGCGATTAGCAAAATAATCGAGAAGCCGATCCCCGCCCAGATGGAGGTTGGCAGCAAGGCGAAGATGGACCATTTCTCGCCCAGCCAGGCAACTTGGAATGGTTTCCCCGTCACACTGGAGACGAAGGAGTTAATGAATCCAATGTTGGGATTGTAGATAAACCGCCAAAGCACACCGACAACCACGACCGAAATCACATTCGGGATGAAAAACACAGAGCGGTAGAAGCCAGCGCCTTTGATTCTAAAGCGGGTGAGGGCAACCGCGAGCAGCAAGGAAGGAATCATAAATCCGATGACTTTGCCAAAAACAAGGATCACGTCATTACGTATGGATTTCGGGATAACCTCGTCATGGATCATCGCCTTATAATTATCCAACCCGATGAAATTATAGGTTTCTGATCCGCCGGACCAGTCGAACAGGCTCAAGTAAATCCCTTTTAACATGGGGTAAACGAGAAAGACGCCGTATAGGATCAATGTGGGCAAAACGAATGAAGCAACGAACAGTTTCCGTTGTGATTTAGATCCCAGCTTCAAATCAGCTTCCTCCAATCAAGTTAAGAACTACTTGCTTTTCTCGCGCTGTTTTGCCGCTCCGTCCTCAAGGCGTTTGGCCCACTCATCTTTTGTGATTTTGCCGGTTACCAGAGCAAGGGTAGCGTCTTTTTCAATCTTGAATAGTTCTTCCGGCAGCACTGGAATTGACGCAATAATAACGTCGGAGGAGGCAAAATAAGTGCTGGCTTGCTTGACGAGCGAACTTACTTTATCCGCTTTGCTCAAATCTGCTTTGACATTGAGAACAGATCCTGTCAGCTCCGCCCATGCCACGGCTTGTTTCTTGGTGAAAACATACTGAAGATACGCTTTGGCTGCATCTGGATTCTTGGCCTTTTTGGCAATTCCCATCGTTGCCGTGGAAGGAATAACGATCGACTTCCCGCCCTTTTCTTGTACAACCGAAGGAATGAAGCCAAATTCGAAGCCTGCCGGAATATCTTTCTTCATTTCGTTTTCCAGCCACAAACCATTAGGAATAAAGGCCGCCTTATGCTGCAGGAATTGCATTTGCGAATCGGTGTGATTCAGCGCTGCTGCACTGTTTTCGATAAAGCCTTTGGTATTTAGCTCGATTAATTTATCCAGTGCTTTCATGACAGGCTCGCTTTTGAATACACCGCTCTCGAGCGCATTGATTTTCGTGATGATCGCCGGATCACTGCCATTGGCAGCAACGATCGCTGAATTGAGCAATCCTCCAATGATATATTGCGGATAAACACCTGTATGGATATAGGGAGCCATTTTACCTGAATCCTTAATTTTAGAGAGGGTAGCTATGAAGCTGGGCCAATCTTTGGGTTCATCCCACCCATTCTTGCGCAACTCCGCTTTGTCATAGAACGTGCCGTAGGAACCGAAGACAAGTGGCAGCGTGTAGGCTTTGCCAGGTTGATACTCTTCCGGTTTGCTAAAGAGCACGTCGGTAATTTTCTCCCCATCAACGTTCTTCGCATCCTTCAGCCAATCGGTCAGATCCATCAATTGATTATCCAGGAACATCTGCCTTGCGTTGGAGCCTGCGCCATTAATGAACATCAGATCCGGCGGGTTGCCTTGAATCCAGCGCGGTTTCATCTGCTCGTTGATTTGCGGACCTGCGATCTGGGTAATTTTCAGCTTCGGATTCAGCTTCTGAAATTCATCAATGGACTGTTTCCACCAAGCATCCCCGTAACCGCCAACAAAGTATTGAATCTCAAGTTCCCCTGACAATTCTTTGCTCCCTGCCGATTCCGCCGGTTTCGTTGCAGCCGTAGGACTTGCATTAGCCTCTTTTTTCGCATCTTGCGAACCGCAGCCTGTCAATAATCCAACCGTAACCATAACACCCATAAGACTTGCGCTGATTGACTTCATTTTCATACCATCGAGCTCCCTTTTTGTAATAGAATGGATGACATCATTGTGAGAAGAATCGTTGCTGTGTATGTGGTGAAACATTAAAACCAATTATACAAATGCGAAAACTATGATTTAAGTGTAAAGGAAGCCAGCGCTCTGCCCCCTAGTGAGATTCTCTTATTTCTTCGAACGTTGTTTAACAAAATTGATGCCTAACCGAACTTCATCCAACAATTGGATCGACTTGTCATAGTCGGCCGTCAGCACGCACATGAATAAAATATCGATGATATGCAGCTGCGCAAGCCGCGATGACGTCGCCGCACTGCGAAACACTTCTTCCTGTTTGGGCGATACATACAAGTTAATATCCGCGATCTCACTGATTGGCGATAAGCCGTAACTCGTTAAGCTGATCGTCACTGCGCCTTTCTGCTTGGCTAGTTCCAACACTTTGCCAACCTCGAAGGTCTCGCCTGAGAACGAAATCCCGACAACGACGTCTTGCGGTCCCGTTTTGGCTACCATCATGGCGGATAAATGATAGTCTGAACTCGATGTAGTCGAAGGATTAATCCGCACGAATTTCAGATGAGCATCTTGCGCAATAACGCCGGAAGCGCCGATGCCATAGAAATGAATTCTTTCTGCCTGTTGAAGAACTTCAACAGCTTTCCCAAGCGCTTCATAATTCATAATTTCGGCTGTTTCCTGCAGGGATCGAATGCTGTTATTCGTTATCTTCTGCACGATGGATTGCTGCGTCTCCTGAGAGGCAAAATCGGTAAAATCAGTTTCCGACGTATTGCGAATATCGCCAGCGATCCTAAGCTTTAATTCCTGAAATCCGCTAAGGCCTAGCGACTTGCATAATCGGATAACCGCCGAAGCGCTCGTCGCACTTAATTCGCCTAGCTCATTAGCTGTGCTGCGTATGGCTTCATGAGGATTCTCCATGATATAAACAGCTATCTTGCGCTCCGAAGGCGGTAATTGTTCGGCGATTTCCTTGAGCATGATCAAGCCGCCTGTTAATGACTCAGCAAGGTGATTATCTGCCATCAACCTTATCCCCCTTTACGGTATGTTCGGAAATTGTTTCCATGGCTGCTTGGACTGCCCCATCCACAGGCTCTGCGAAGGAAGCTTGGTAGCGGCCTAGCTTATGTACGTCCAAACCTGCAATAAAGCGATTTTTCACAATATCTGAATAGGTAAAAATAGAGCCAGCAACCATGACAGGAGTCGCTTCATCCAATGACGCTGACTTGCTTCGTAAACCGCGAACCAGATCTACGAGTTTATCTCCTGCGTCGTTCAATATTTTCAACGCCACCGGATCTGATTCGACAGAGGCTTCAATAACCAGTTTAGCTAAGCTGGCAATCTCGTTCTTGTTCTTAACATCACGATATATATAATGAATGAGCTCTTGCTCACTTGCAAGCTTTAGTGTTGCCAGGATCATCCCCGTTAATAGCGTCGGCAATTCTCTATGATCATAGGCTTTGCACACGGCATTGAGCGCTTGAAGGCCAATCGCATAGCCGCTTCCCTCATCCCCGAGAAGATGTCCCCACCCACCATTATAAAATAACTGTCCGTCTTCCGACATGCCTATCGCATTGGATCCGGTCCCCGAAATCACAAGCACACCAGCTTCATCCTTAGGGTGCAGGGCTCCTTGGAGGGCTACATACAAATCACTTTTTACCGTGTAAATCGTATTTTCATTCACATGTAAATGGTGGCCTATTTGCTCAAGTTCACGCAAGACGCTCAATCTGTTCGCCTCCACCCGCGTGCCCGCGATGCCGGCGCAGATCCCAATCACTTCTCCCGGATGGATGCCACGCGCTCTTAGGCCATGATGGATGAGATGATGAAGTCTCGCTCTCATCATTTCTATACCGACCGTCAGCGGGTTCGTTCCTTCACCGACATCGCCTTCTCTATGCGGCTTCGCAAGCGGATCATAGGATTCAACTTCCTGAAAAGCGCATATCGTTTTAGTTCCGCCCCCATCAATTCCAATGACATATGGCAAAATCGATTCACTCCAAATAGTTAGATTCGGTATATGCCAAATTATATAGGCACTGAAATTACATGTCAATAATATTTTAATAAAAGTGAAATTATATTTTAATTCACCTGAGCGTTGCGCTTCTTAAATGCGACGAATTTTTTTAAGGGAACTAGAGGGCGCTATTTAGGCAAAAAGCGGGGTTGCTGGATTGCTAGCGGAACTACAGGGCCTTATTTCCATGAAAAGCGCTGAATTTCTCATTAAACAACAAAATAAAGTACTGGAGTTCCCTCAACCTCACGATATTGACACTTTTGGATAGAATAGCGTACTGGAGTTCCCTTATCTCCGTACGAGGCAGCTACAGTACCTCCTCCGTTAAGGCAGTAAGACATTGTTTATAGCTAAACACTCCTTTGTGGACAAAGACTGCCGCGGCAGTCTTCACACCACCAACAACAATCAAGTGACAAATATTATATTTTGTCACTTGATTGTTGTTGTAAGTGAATGTATACTCAACTCATGAGCAAACAGAATAACAAATCAAACAACCGAGGGAGTTTACACGATGGGAATTCATCCAAAATATCGTCAACTTACTTTTGTATCCATGATGTCTCTGATTATGACGTTTATCATGTCGGGCATTATGACTTATGTGCTGGAAGGTGGGTTCTTGCCCCATTTTGTTAGTGCTTGGATGAGAGATTGGGGCATCGCCTTCGTCATTGCATTCGGGCTGAACCTTTTCTTACCTAGTCGAATTCGCAAATTTGCAAGCAAATTCAAAAAAGGCCAATTAGTTGTCTATGTTTTCATAGCCTCGCTCATTATGACCCTGATCTTGTCCTTTGTACTAACAGCGGTTTCTATGCATGGCTTTATTCCAAATTTCACAACCTACTGGGCAGGCGCTTGGCGTGTAGCTTTCAGCATTGTGTTCCTATTAAACTTCTTTTTGCCACAATTAGTTGGTAAACTCGTCGCTCGAATGGTTGCTAAAACACCTAAACTGACTTAACAATGATAGACTGTCTCGAAGTCAATGAAGGTCAAGGCAGCCCCCTTACGAACTCAATAACCTTTATTCTATCAAAATGCTTCATTTTGAAAATCTAACGAATTCCCAATGCGGTATTGCATGAAAATGATCACCATTTCGCCTATAAACTGCTCCATAACACCGATTCAGTTCATTAGATCGCCAAAGCATTATGCGGTGCTGCTCGTTCTTGCCGCTTGGGATAAAGCGGCAGCCAGTCTCTGAATCCCCTTTGCCACCTCCGCCTCTGTTAAATTCCCATAACCCAGAATTATTCGATGATTCTGCTTCCCTTTGTTCATCGCATGAACTTCTACGGGATATATTTTCACGCCGTTTTGCTCAATGGCATCCAACAAGCTAGGCGTAAAAACAACATCCGTAAACTCTACTACGAGATGAAGACCCGTGGAATGTCCCATGATGGTTATTCGGTCAGCGAAGCTTGCCATCAGAGTGGCAATCAAGAAATCTCTTCGTTTGCGGTATATCTTTCTCATCTTTGCAATATGTCGGTCCAAATAACCTTCATCGATGAACCGGGCTAGCGTCAATTGCTCCATAGAAGGCGTGTGCAGATCTGTTAGCCTTTTCAAATTCCGCCCCCTTGCGATGAGGGATTGCGGAAGAATTAAATAACCCATGCGCAATGCCGGAGATAGAATTTTGCTAAAAGTGCCAATATAGATCACCCGGTCCGGGTCCAGCCCCTGCAAGGAACTCACCGGAGCACTCTCATAGCGGAATTCGCTATCGTAGTCATCCTCGACAATATAGCAACCCGTCGATCTTGCATACTGAATTAATTGAACGCGGCGCTGTATAGGCAGAACTCCTCCCAGAGGGTACTGGTGGGAAGGCGTTACATAAACAAAACTAGGCTGTATATCCAGGGGGAGCAGCTGTGTTTGCATCCCCTGATGATCTACAGGAACTGGATATAGCGTCGTTCCCGGCATAGAGAACATCGTTTGAATTTCATGCGTAATGGGATCCTCAATGACCGCATCAGAACCATCGGCGAGCATTAGCTTAGCAATAAGCGATAGCGCCTGTGTAGCCCCGGTCGTAATAATCAACTGTTCTTGCTCACAGATAACCCCTCTTGTTCTGCGCAAGTAACGCGTTAACACAGATCTCAGTTCTTCGCATCCTTCCGGTTTACCATAACCAAAGGCCGCATCAGGTCCGTTGATGTACGTATATTCAGCCAGTTGCCCCCATAATTTCCGTGGAAAAAGGTTCAGTGCCGGAATTCCGGGACGAAAATCAATCAGCTCCGTTTCATAACGGCTTGAATCACTCCGCATATCGATGGAGGGGAATTTTTCATCCGCCAGCCCCTCCAAATACGTTCCTTCCGATACGAAGGTGCCCGAACCATGTCGCCCTTCAATATACCCCTCAGCCAGTAGTTGTTCATACGCTTCGACAACGATGTTTCGGGAGACACGCAGACTTGCTGCAAGATCGCGCGTGCTGGGCAGTCGCTCTCCACTGTGCATCTCTCCTTGCAGAATCTTCCTTCGGAAGTTGTCATAAATCTGCCGATACAGCGGAATGCCCGAGTTTCTATCGATGTGAATCCATATCATATCATCAGTCCCTTACCTAAGTGGTCCTATTCGAGTGTGTCATAAGTGGCTCTTATACAAACCATTTTATCACGGTAAGTTTATAGATAGATAATTCAAAGAAACTATTAAAGGAGACGATGTTGAATGAACGATGCCGAACTGCGGATCATTGCTTCACAAGCACTTAAATCTATCGCTCGAAATGAACATATCCAAACATATATCCAGGAATCGAAAGACTTATATCCGCTATTTTTTCGTGCCGCGCAGAGATTTATCACAGGTGAAACAAGGGACAAGGCTGTATCAGAAGCACTCGATTTCAAATGGAAAGGATACGCGGTCTCTTTGGAATACATCGGAGAAAATACAACAACCCAGGAGGCGTGCGAACTGGCCCAAGAGGAATATTTGAAACTGATACGCACCTCTGGCGAGAGTGGACTGCAAGCCACGATTTCTCTCGATTTATCGCATATCGGTCTGACTGTGAACCCGGAACTTTCGCGTGACCATCTGGCCCAGCTCGCACAGGAAGCTGCTCGCTATGGCAGCACCGTTATGATTAGCGCAGAAGAGTCAGCGAAAACAGATCAAATCCTGGAAATCTATAAGCATGTAGGCGACAAATTTCCAAACGTCGGGATTACTTTACATGCCCAACTGCATCGTACAGAAAGCGACTTGCTAGATATTAAATCCTATCCGGGGCGAATTAGAATCGTCAAAGGGGCCTACCAAGAACCGCAGGAGATTGCGCTTCCCCGCTCGGAGGAACTGAATGAAAGATATCTCCATTTGACGAAATTGCTGGTTGCAAGCGGTCGGCCTGTATCAATTGCTTCGCATGATGAAGTTATTATAGAGGCTGCTCGGAAGCGTGGATATCTGGCGCAGCCCAACGTCGAAATCGAGATGCTCTATGGGATTCGACCTGATCTATTGAAGAAACTGAAAGAAGCAGGCTGCCGAACCAAGGTGTATGTTTTGTATGGCAAAGAGTGGCACTTGTACGTCTGTCATCGTCTCTCCGAATTCCCGCCCAATTTGTACAGGGCACTCGCTGACATTGCAGCTCCCTTTCCAAGCAAGGAGTCTCTTTACTAAATAACAAAAGAAGATGCTCTCTCCATTCTATGGGGTTATGACGATAACTGGACGATAGGCAGCGACACCATATTCTTTGGAGCCATACTGTACCCAGCCCAGAGAGCCTTGATTGGATGGCGAGGATAATTTCAGCGAAAGCTTCTTGTTCCCGCTTAATGCCGCTATCACTTGACTCTTCACATCAAGTTCGACAGCGGTTCCTACTGCCGGAACTGTCCAAGTGGCAAGCAGCGTTCCTGAGGCTGGTTGATTGTTCCAAGTCACCGTGGACTCCGTCCACGTCGGATTTGCAATCAGATGCGCTTGATTGGTGATGCCAGCCATGCCTACCGCCGTTGGAACCAGCTTAACTTTGGCGCTGCCTACCGTGCCCGTCACGGCCGAGAGGTCAAAACTAACCAGTGCATTGCGATTGTAACTGGTCGATTCCAATTTGGTATCCAGTACGGTCGCTGTTCCGTAGTTCGTGCTCGCGTAGCTGCCATCTCGCAATGTAGCGTCTGCAGACGCAGTAATGGTTTGCGAAGCAGGGGCAGCGCCTAAGTTGATTTTGGCCTGAAACGTCTTTCCTTTAGCCCCGCTTACATAAATCGTCATCTTGATCGTCGGACTATACTGGGTAATGACGATGCCGGGGTCCGATGTATCTGCGCTAGTCCCCGCTCGGTTGATTTCCAAGTTAATGGTCCCCGTGTTGGCCTGCGTCGGGTCCGATATGCCAATCGATAACTGCCCGCCTGTTTCCTGCGTCGTAACGGATGCCTTTGTATCGCTGGTGATAAAAGGGGTGCCGCCGACCTGCACCGTCTTGGCGCCATCGTTCCAGAAATTCACGCCGATCCGATTGAACTCCGTATCTTGCACCGCATGGGCAGCCGCTGAATTCTCAAGAATGCTGATCGTCGCATTCGCCGCGTAATTGGCTGTTGCCCCTGCCGTCTTCCCAGGCAATAGCACATAGGCATAGGATCCGTTCGTCGGATTCGTGCCATGAGCAAAGGCCAAGCTCAGGTATCGCTCCGACACGGGCGTCGTGCTTTGCCCTGTATTAATCTGACTCCACGATCCCGTCCGGATTTCACGCAACCCCTGAACCGTTGCCGTCTGCGGGAAATAGTAACCAATATCGGAGCCTGCCGTCGATCCGGCCAGATGAGCATATTGCACGCCGGCCATGCTCTCCGACCAGCCGAGCGTCGCTGGCTTCGCCACGCCGTTCACGGTGAGCAGGTTATTCCCCTGCGCGTTCAACTTGCGGTTCTCGATCATCGTTTCTACGCTGCGGTTATCTGTGCTTGTGATGCCTGACCCTAACGCAACCACTTTGTCATCGAAAAGAAACCATGATTTCTTCCCTTGGAGCGTACTGCCTGTCACTTGGGTCATGGCAAAATCCATCCCGGCCGAACCATTCAACCCGTCGATAGACGAACCGCCGACCCATGTTTTGGTATTCGGATATGACTTCCAGTTAACCGGCGTTCCGCTGCCTGAACCATCCGTCGTTGTGCCTGGCAGCCGATAACTATTGATAGTCGGCCAGTAATTTCCGCCGTACTGCGTCGTATCCCCGTTATATAAATACGTCACGCCTGCGCCCTGAAACCAGCCTTTCACATTTTCACCGTTGCCGAATTCAAAGGCCGAAATACGGTTGGAAAACAGGCTAAGTCCTAAGGCAAAGCCATCTCTTTGATGAACAACACGATCCATTGCCGCAAATACCTGATTTTTAAGCAAAGCGCCTCGCGTCTGAACGCCGGAATCCGCCATGAGCGTTTTACCCAGTTGAATATTAAAGATCGTTTCCCCCGCATAAGGGTTCCAGGCTGGATCTGATGTTAACCAATTTTTCACCATACTTTTAAATTTGGCAGCATCGGTCGAAGGAGCATATTGCGACAAGATCAAGATGGAGAAAGACGGCCCGCGCAGCCCATTTTCCGAGTACCGCGTTACCCCTCGTCCATAGACCATATCCATCATCCAGCCTTTGTACACCAACGGTTCGTAGGAGTCGGCAACCCATTTGTAGACATTGCCCAAATTGCTATCCGTCACCTGCCACGTTGAACCGCCCAGCAGATACAGCAGCTTCGCCATATCCCCCAGCAATACAGCACCATAGCTGCCTGTGTAAGCAATATTGCTATGCTGAATAAATGAACCGTCCGTATAGAAGCCATCACCAGAGGTCACATAGAGCAGCACTTGACTGATCGCATCGCGAGAGATCACCATTTTGGCAGCAGATTTGCCAAGCACGCCCCGCACAGCTACGACAAGCGCTTTATCCAGTCGGTTCGCACCTGTTGCAGGAGCACCGCTGAACGTATCGGCATTCGGTACGAACTTATCGATTGGTTTGATATAGTTAGCCATTTGTACCGCGCTCAACTGACCATACATCATCACCATCGTATCGGTTAGCGTAAGCGGCATACCGATTTCATAATCCCAGCCGCAGGAGGAGTTGTACGTCGAGTTTTCATTAAATTTGTTCGCGTAGACCCAATCGAGCGCACTCACGATATCAGCGCCCAAGCTGGCGTCTTGGTATACAGCCGTACCCGGTGTGGCATACGCGCGAGCCATCGCTTTCAGTCGGCCGTAGCTGCCTGAGGCCGAGCAACTGCTTGCGAGATCGCTCCAAAGATACGTTCTCCCTGCGGCTTTATTCAAAGTGTTCCAATGCCCGATGTTCTGGCCGTTCGTCACGGCATCGGAAATAGCTGCAACCGCTGCTGATATATCCGTGTCAGACGAATTGTAGGGCTGCTTCCCGACCAAATATTCGTTCCATTTTGCCCGCAAACTATCAAATTCATCTGCCGCCTGCGCCGTAGGAGCTTTTCCCACCAGAATGGTACTGAACAGCAAGACAAACATCATACTGACAAGGCAACCTTTTCTCCACATTTTCATCTTCAAAATCACTCCCATTTCATAATGAAATCGCTTTCATAAATGACAAAAAGATCCTTCCCCACCAACGAAAACAACGGCCCCCTCTCGCCCCTGAACATCCGTTCAAGGGAATAAAGGTATCGTACATGGAAGTCCATGGTACCGACAATGAGCAATTCTTGACGAGCGGGAAAGGATGACAATCATTGGGAATATACGATCTAACAGCAGGTTAGCTGGCCGATTCACTTCTTTTGCCTAGCGATGGAAGCAGGCAAGAAATGGTCCTTTTTACCCTTCCACCACATCCGCGCCCAACTCGCCTGCAACCTCCATCATTTTGGGAATGACCGCTTCATTGGTGCCAGAGACATAGATATCTCCTTGATAATGGCGGAATGGGATCTTGATCTCACCGTAGCTCCACATGAAAAAGTCTCCCGCAATCGACATGCTCGTAGCGCCAGTCACTGTAAATACGGATGTATACTCAAAGTCCGGCTTGGACGAAAAATACTGTTTGCATTCCTCCAGTGAAATGGCTTTCTCAGCATGTTCACTTTCCTGTAATCCTCTTGTAATTCGAAAGCGTTGGCTCATTGAAACTTCCTCCATTGTTGTTTAAGGTCTCTTTAGTTTAACACAAGCAGTCAACTTCTTTGCTTTTTGGTGCTGCCAAACGATACTATGGTGCATTCACATGGCAATAGAAGAGACCCTCAGCAATGAGCTGAGGGTCCGCCTGATAGCAATAAATGAACATTAAAATTGCGGTAAATATGACTTATTCTCTGCTAGAATTTCATCCAGCAATGGCTTTGCGATATCTACGGAACCTACCAACGGATGAATCGTTAATGCCTGTAAGGCAGCATTGTAGTCGCCTTTCACAGCCGCTTCAACTGCAAGCTCTTCATAAGCTTTGACAACTTGCAGCAACCCGCGGATTTTCGGATTCATCGGTGTCGTCAATTGCACGGGCTTTGCACCGTCGGAGCCGATCACACAGTTCACTTCGATCGAAGCATCGTTCGGCAAGCTTGGAATCGTGCCATTGTTTTTGACATTCACAATCTGCACGTCTTTCTTGTTATTGTAAATGGAGGAAATCAAATTGAGGGCTGCCTCGGAATAATAAGCGCCGCCGCGCAGCTCCAATTGCTTAGGTTTAATGGCAAGATCCGGATCTTTGTACAGCTCGAACAGCTCGTTCTCCACTTGCTTGACGATTTCGGCGCGGCTGCCTATGGTGTCGATTTCTTCCAACTGCTTCTTGAGCATTTTTTCTTTCATATAGTAGTATCGATGATAGCCGCAAGGCAAAGAGCCCATGGATTGAATGAAAGCTTGATTCCACGCAAAACCAGGGATATTGGTCATCGTAAACTTGCTTTCCCCGGAAGCCTGGAACAAAATTTCGTCGGTTCGATCTTCGCCGTCAACGAAGATTTTGGTCGTCCAATTCAAGTGATTGATGCCAACCATTTCGATATCAATCCTGGATACATCTACGCCCATTAAGGCAGCAATCTGCATCTTAGTTTCGATCGGTAGATTACATAGGCCAATCGTTCGTATCTTGGAATATTTAAGCACCGCTTCTGTCACCATGCCGGCAGGATTCGTAAAATTAACCAAGAAGGCATTCGGGGCTAATTCCTCCATATCCTTGCAGATGTCCAAAATGACTGGAATGGTCCGCATTCCCTTGGCAAAGCCGCCAGCGCCCGTCGTTTCTTGGCCGATACAGTTGTATTTGAGCGGTATTCGCTCATCACGTCCGCGAGCTTCCAGCAGCCCTACGCGGAGCTGCGTGGTAACGAAATCCGCATCTTTAATGGCTTCCCGGCGATCAAATGTCAAATGCACTTGGATCGGCACATTGGCTTTCTTCAACATTCGTTTCGCTAAGTTGCCAACGATCTCCAGCTTTTCCCTGCCTTCCTCAATGTCCACCAAATATAAGTCCTTAACGGGAAGCTCCGCATATCGTTGAATGAAACCTTCTATTAATTCAGGCGTGTAAGAGGAGCCTCCGCCAATAACTGCAATTTTCAAATGTTCTTTCTTCATTGTTCATATCCTCCATGGGCAGTAAATTTCTGAAGCAGTTGTTCATTTGACGGCATTTGCAAATGGTCCATGGCTAGCAGAATCGCTCCATAAACAGGCGCCATTTGGGGAATAATCAAATCAATATACGGATTTTCCGTCTCTAATGTCCGGCGTAATGCATTCAGAAGCAGCGGGCTTCGCCCTTTCTGAATCACACTCCCGACGAGTACGATCGGAATAGGCTGCTGCGGCTTGAACCCGCCAAGTTTGCGAATAACGGCATTGCCTGTGACGCCAAGTTCTCTTCCTGCTTCCTCCAAAAGCCTTGCGGCCAGCACATCTCCTTCACGGGCTGCTTCATGCAGCGAAATCGTTAAGTTACCCTCGCGAATTTGGCTTACATTGCGATCCATGAAATCATCTATCAGATCCTCCATCCGAGAGAATCCAAAGTATTGCAGTAATTTATTAGGCAGAATCGATGGAATCTCTCGGCCTTCCCACGACCTGACGGCAGCCCGAAACATCGTAGTAGCCATGTAATTGGCTCCGAGTGAATCACCAAACAAATAACCAATGCCTCCAACCTGCACACTTTCACCTGCAGGATTCCTGCCTGCGGCATTCGTTCCGCTTCCGCAAAGCAGCACGACCCCGATGTTGTCGGGGCTCCCCGTCCGCAAGCCTTCCATCGTATCGCACACCATATCCCAGCGGGCCAAAGGAAGCGCTGCTAACGCAGGCTGCACAATTTCGTAATCTCTCAGCCTATCCAGCCCCGCTAAACCGAATTGAGCAAAGGCTATATCTGCATAAGATAGGCCCGCAGCTTGCAGCGCTTGGTCAATGGACTCCGTGATATGCGCAAGCGCCTTATCTATCCCGACAACCTGATGGTTGCTTGATCCGGAAACCCCGCTGCTGACTTTATCTCCCTGCATGTTGATAATGACAGCGTAGGTTTTGGAGCCCCCGCCGTCCACACCAAGAATATAGGCGGGATCGCTCATTCTTTCACCCCTCCCGCTGTCACGCCGCCGATAATATATTTATAGAGATAGAGTGAAATAATAACGGGAGGCAGCGATGCCAAGAAACCCCCTGCTGTCATGGAACCCCAGTCTATACTGTGTTTACCTACGAATTCGGCGATCATAATCGGCAATGTTTTGGAGGCGTAGGTCTGTGTGAAAGCATTCGCGAACAAGAATTCATCCCAGGCATTCAGAAATACGAATATCGCTGTCGCGGCAATCCCCGGCATAGATAACGGTAGAATGATGCGAAACATCGTGCCGAAACGACTGCTTCCATCCACATAGGAGGCCTCTTCCAGCTCCTTCGGTATGGTTTGGAAATATCCCGCGAGCAGCCATACGACATAAGGCAAGCTGAACGAGGTGTATGAGAAAATAAGCGCCCATATAGAATCCAAGAGTGGCGGTGTCTGAAAGAACACGATGCCTGTGAATGGAATTCCAACCTTAATCCCATCTCGGATAAGGATATATAGCGGAGTAACAATACTAATTGAAGGCATAATTTGCATCGCCAAGACGACGAATAATCCCGTTTTTCTGAATGGAAACTTAATTCTGGAGAACGCGTAGGCGGCAAATAGGCCGACAAATATCGAAATGAGCGTAACCAATATCGATACGACTACACTATTTTTCAGCGCACTGGCAAACACGATGGCGTTGTTTCCGGTCAATAAGCCGATATAATTTTTCAACGTAGGTGATTGCGGTATGATATGTCCTTGAATCAGTTCGACTTCTTGTGAAATCGAGGATAAAAAGAGGTAGACGAAAGGTCCTAAGGAACAAACCGTCAACAGGATTAAACCCAGCCACAAATAAAATGGCGCAAATAAATCCGTGCTGGACGCCTTGAACATTCGGTCCCACTTTATTTTTCTTGGGTGCATGCTTCCACCTCCGGGATGCTAATCTTCTTTTTTATTCAGTAACCGTATATAAATGATAGCCAGAATGAGAATAACGACGGCAGTCATCCAAGCCATTGCGGACGCCTTCCCGAGGAAGAAATACCGAAACGCATTATTAAACGTTAAGTACGATATGGAAGTGGTGGCATCTCCGGTAAATACCGTTAACACATCATAGACTTTGAAAGCGCCCATCGTCCTTAATACAAGGGCCATCATGATAGATGGTATAAGCTGCGGCACCGTAATATAACGGATTTTGCTCCAGAATCCAGCGCCGTCAAGCATCGAGGCTTCGTACAGATCGGATGAAATGGACTGCAAGCCTGCAAGCAGAATGATGGTGATAAAAGGCGTCATCTTCCAGACATCCGCGATGACAACAAAGTAAATCAAATGATTCGAATCTGCCAGCCATACGGGATTCACATCAGGCGCAAGAAGATGTAGTTGATGCAAAATAACCGTCAGGCCGCCATAGCCCGGCTGTAAAATCCACTCCCAGGTCAGCCCGTTAACCAACGTTAACAGTGCCCACGGAATAATAATAACGGCTCTAAAAAAGGATCTGCCCTTAAAATTCTGATTTAGAAGCAAAGCGCTAACGAAACCAAAGATTAGTTCCAGGATGACCGACAATAAGGTAAAGATAAGCGTCCGATTCATAGCCAACTGGAAATCTGAACTTTGCAAGACATCCAGATAATTCTTGAATCCAACATAATAAGAAGCTGAACCGTCCATCAGATCATAATGATAGAAGCTCCAAACGATCGTTTGATAGACAGGGTAAATAAACGTTTTCATTAATAAATAGGCCGTAGGTAAGATGAATAAAAGCGCCAATAGCACATTTTTCTGATCGTTGTTTAAGGATGTCTTCCTCTTGGCTCTATAAGTTTTATCCATATATCCTCCTTATGGAAAATGCTGCGGCCAGCCACAAGGTTGACCGCAAGCCCCCGTTATCATTTTCCAGATTCAGCAATTGCTTTTTCTACTTTTTGTGCGGCGTCATTCAAAGCTGCTTCTGGCGTCTTCTGACCAAGCAGTGCTTGATGCAGTTCAGCTGCCAAAATATCAGACCAGTTCACATAACCTGGCGCATTCGGACGGTCATGACCGTAGTTGAATTGTTCAGAAATTTTCCCAATCGTCTTCGTCGTATCCGCCGCTAACAACTCAGGATCTTTGTACAAGCTTTGCAAGGTTGGATACTGGCCTTCAATTTTGAACTCATCCAACTGGTATTCCCTTTCGCCTACCCATTTCAGGAAAGCTAGAGCTGCTTGCTTATGTTTACTGTTCTTCATTAAAGCCAAGCCTTCTGAACCCGTAACGGCTGAGGAGACAACGCTTCCCTGACCAGGCATTAAACCGACATCCGTCTTGTCCACGACACTGGACTTCGTCGGATCATTCAGATCCGGGTAGTGACCTTCCCAAGCACTAATCATCGCTAGTTTGCCTGCTGAGAATGCGCGTGTTACATCGGACTCGGACCATTGCACACTCGCTGGGTCTACCGTTTTATCCTTGTTCAGAATATCAACCATGTATTTCAATGCATCCAATCCGCCGCCTTTATTGAAAGATGGCTTGCCGCTGCTATCGAAGAATTGTCCGCCGAAGGCATAAGCCAAGCTCACATAATCCGTAATTAGCGCTTCGGACTGCTTCCATGACCAACCCGAACCATAGACACCGTTTGCCGTCAATTTCTTGGACGCTTCGCGGAATTCATCGTACGTTTTCGGCGCATGATCAATGCCCGCTTTGGCCAAAAGCTCTTTGTTCCAATACAAATGCTTCGTTCCTGAATACCAAGGCATAGCGACTAAATGACCATTATAAGTAACGGATCCAAGCGATGAGGAGGTAAATTGACTTTGAACATCCTTAGGAATGACATTCGTCAAATCCTCTGCCAGATTGCCTTTGAAAAACTGTCCCGCCCAAATGGTGTCCATCTCGACAACATCCAGATCTGTTGAATTGGACAGCGCGGATATCGTTATTTTGGAATATAAGGAGTTATAATCTACGCCCATAATATTTACTTTGATTCCCGTCTTGTCCGTAAATTTCTTCACCATATCAACACGAGGACTTTCCGCACCTTTGGAAACAGCCCACAGAACGTTAATTTCTTGCCCTTTTAGCGAAGGATCGCTTGTTTTATTCCAATCCAACGTATTGGCCGTGCTGCCTGGACTATCTGTTTGTTTGGCAGGACCCGCATTCGGCGTTCCCGCACATCCAGCAAGCAATACCAAACTCATCACAGATACCGTTAACACTTTCCATTCCTTCTTCATATACCAACACCTCCGAATTATTATTGCCTGAATGACCTGATGTGTTACCTAAATTTGTACAAAAGAAGTGGAATTTCTGATTAGGATGAGCATCCCCTTGATACATTTTCCATTATTCATATTATTGTAATAACAAATATTGACAAAATTGTCCGTAAACACGATGTGTATCTGTGTAATCCCCCTCCAGTTCCTGCTTATTCCAAATCTAAAGCTTGTTTATTCGTAATGTTGTTATAACAAATTTCAATACAACCCGAGTATATTACGAACCCTTTAATACGTCAACTAAATTCACACGATTTTTTTCTAACAAAATGAAAACGCTGCTATCTAAATAATTTCATATGTATGTTAGGATATATAACATATATGACTCTTTTTAGAAGCGAATTTCTAATTTTGATGACTAATTTTCGTTAAAAATCGTCTTCTCACTAATACGCTTTAACAAAAATAAATCATATTGTTGTTATAACAACATAGTGGTATGATAAATCATGATGAAAAGCAAGTTCATATGCGGAGGTTTGACCATGGATATCAAAAAAGAAGGCGTAGCGCTTTATCATACAGTAAAAGAAAAGCTTCATGAAATGATCGAGGAAGGCAAATATTTGCCAGGACAGCAATTTCCCACGGAATCTGATTTGTGCGAAAAGTTTAGCGTTAGCCGAACGACAATCCGCTTAGCCTTAAATCAGCTCAAATTAGAGGGCCATATTTATCAGGTTCAAGGAAAAGGCACTTTCGTATCTATGCCTAAGCTGGAACAATCGGTAGCCCCTTACCGGAGCTTCAAAGATCATCTACAGGGGCGCGGACAACAACTCGAGAGCAAAGTCCTTGAATTTACGGTCATTTCAGCAGATAAACGATTAGCCAAAACGCTGCAAATTGCTGAGCAGGATGCCGTTTTTCGCATAGAAAGAATCCGCTATGCGGATGAAATCCCTTTACTATTTTCGATTACCTATATTCCTTGGAAAATAACCCCAGGCCTTACGAAGGAAGAGTGTTCTGGTTCTCTCTACGCTCTAATAAAAGACAAATTTTCAATCGAGCTCTCACATTGCATGGAATCCATGGAGCCAATCTTAATTGATGAAGCCATCAGCAAGCACCTGAATGTTCCTATCGGGGCCCCAAGCTTTCTCCTTAATACAATAACTTATTCCAATAGCCATATACCTTTGGAATATTCACATGAAATCATTAGAGGCGATCGCGCCAAATTCACCTTCGAACGCAAACTATAAGGTTCGGTTCACAACAAAAAAAGACTGCTTCATTAGGCTAAAACCTAGAGAAGCAGTCTTTTTGACATCAAGTTCCACAATAAGTTCGATAAGGCTGGGTTGATCGCGTAGGCAGTGCGTACTCCGCTTGTTCGGGCGTGTGCGCGTAGGGGTTAGAAAGTGCTTCAAGAAGCTGCTCCATCACGCTAATGTCCCCATGTTCTGCCGCGGCTTCCAGAGCTTCCTCCACTCGGTGATTCCGCGGAATAATAGCAGGGTTGCTGCTGCGCATCAATTGCTGTGCGGCAGCTCGGGATTCCTGCTGCCGCTCTAGTCTGGCCTGCCAAGACTCATGCCACAGCGCAAATTCCGGGCTGCTGAACATTGCCGTATCTTCGCGTTTATCAAACGTTAGCGCTACAAAAGTATTGGTATAGTCTGCGCGGTACTTGTGCATGATATCGAGCAGATCTTTGATCAACGCTTCATCCTGCTGTTCCTCATTATAAATCCCCAGTTTGGCCCTCATGCCTCTGAACCAATGAAGATGATAAATCTCTGAGAAACCTGCAATCGCAGCCTCAGCTAATTTGAGCGCCTGCTCCTCGTCCTTATGCAGCAGCGGCAATAAAGTTTCCGCCAATCTGGCGAGATTCCACGCCCCAATATAGGGCTGATTTCCATAGGCATAGCGGCCCTTCATATCGATGGAGCTGAACACCGTTGCCGGATCATACACATCCATGAAAGCGCAAGGACCGTAGTCGATGGTTTCTCCACTAATCGCCATATTATCCGTGTTCATCACCCCGTGAATGAAACCAACGAGCTGCCACTTGGCAATGAGCTGGGCTTGTCGCTTGATTACTCCTTCAAGAAGATGAAGATAGCGGTTCTCATCGTCCGCAATTTCGGGGAAATGCCTTTGCCATGTGTAGTCAGCCAGCGCCTTGAGATCCTCATCAGTGCCATATGTGGATGCATATTGAAAGGTGCCGACGCGCAGATGACTGGCCGCCACACGGGTAAGAATCGCGCCGGGCAGCTCTATTTCGCGTTGTATGGATTCCCCTGTCGATACCACCGCAAGACTGCGAGTTGTCGGAATGCCCAGCGCATGCATGGCTTCACTGATGATGTATTCGCGCAGCATCGGTCCTAGCGCCGCTCGACCATCTCCCCCGCGCGAGTAGGGCGATCTGCCTGACCCTTTGAGCTGAATATCAACCCGCTTGCCTTCAGGCGTGATTTGTTCGCCAAGCAGATTAGCCCTGCCATCTCCCAACCGATTGAAATGCCCGAATTGATGCGCTGCATAGGCTTGGGCAAGCGGCAAAGCACCTTCCGGAATCTGGTTGCCGGCTAATGTGGCAGCGCCATCATCGCTTTGCAGCAATGCGGCGTTTAAGCCCAAAGATGCTGCTAATGGTTCATTAAACTTAATTAGCTTAGGTGAACGAACAGGAACTGGATTCATCTTCGTATAAAGTGATTCCGGCAGTCGAGCATAACTATTGTCGAAGTTCCATCCTATTTCTGTCTGCGTATTTTTCGCTGTCATCGTGTCTCCTGCTTCATTTGTCATTTGGTTTTAGTATACCCTTCAAACATGTAGAAAAAGTCTTTTATTCGCCTGGTTCAGCAAGCAAATGCTTATTCTCAATCGCTGCCGAGAGCACGATAAGTGTCGAAGAAAAACCATGCGGGCTGCATGAATCGAGAAAAACAGTGAACGAATCCATCGATGCCGTAATTATTTTCATCATAAAATTATACTCCCCGCTGATGCGGTACAGTTCAATAACATCCGGGGATTGCGAACAAAATTCCTGAAAGTCCGTACATCTGCTCGTCTTGAACAGGACGAATGCCGTGACCTCCTTGCCAAGCTTCTTAGGCGAGAGAACGGCCTTGTAGCCAGCGATGATCCCCTGCTCTTCGAGCTTCCGTATCCGCTCCGTAACCGCTGGTTGCGTCATTGCGATTGTCCGGCCGATTTCGGCTACTGGCATTCGGGCATTCTCATGCAGCAGGGCAAGAATCCTCGTGTCGATTCCGTCCATTGTGACCACCTCCTTTATTTTATAGGTTGGAATCCTATTATCAACTTTAATATGAAAGATTTATATACTAAATAACGTAATTTATATCTGTAAATTATACCCTTAACTTTATAAAATGTCAGTATAAGATGAAATTAAAGGAGTCGATACCTTATGATCACAACGAAATCACGGAACTTAGACACCCCCATCACCATTGGCAGCACCGAGTTTCGCAATCGGTTAATTGTGGCGCCCATGCAGCAATACAAAGGCTCGCCGCAAGGCTACGCGACAGAGCATCATATTCAGCATTACGCAAGAATTGCCAAAGGCGTCGGATTCCTGATCGTGGAGTCAACAGCCGTATCCGCGAACGGCAGACTTGTGCCTAACGACATTGGCATTTATTCAGATCGGCACATCGATCCCCTAAAAAGAGTAACCGCTGCCGTCCATGACCAGCAAACTCCGATATTCGTTCAATTATCTCATGGCGGACGAAAATCAGCGCCAGAAGTGACGCAGCGACTGATTGCGCCAAGTGCCATCCCCTATGACGACTTCTACGGAACACCAGCAGAATTGTCGGTCTCCGATATTGAGGCGCTCATCGAGGATTACCGCTTGGCAGCCAGGCGCAGCATAGAGGCTGGTTTCGATGGCATTGAGCTGCATGCGGCGCATGGATTTTTGATTCATCAGTTTCTGTCGCCGCTCTCCAATCACCGCAGCGATGCCTACGGCGGAACGCCTCAAGGCAGGGCCAAACTTCTGCGAGACACGCTTGCCGCAATCCGCTCCGAAACCGGCCCGCACTACCCGGTTATCGTGCGGGTCTCCGCAACGGACTACGCCGAAGGCGGCCTGAATCCGCAGGAGCTCGCGCTCATGCTTAAACCGCTTGCCGCGGATGGACTTCTGGATGCCGTTGATGTATCATCCGGCGGCCTGCTGCCCGTCCAGCCGGCAGATACTCATCCAGGCTACCAGCTCCCTGCTGCCGCCATCATGAAGCAGCATCTTCACGTGCCTGTCATCGCCGTCGGCAAAATCTACACCCGCAGCTTCGCGGACCAGATTATCGCGGACGGATTGGCTGATGCCGTCGCTATTGGCCGCCCGCTGCTGGAAGACCCCGATTACGCGCAGGCGATGATTGGCTTGCAGGCGTGATGATGGTTGGCGGGGGATGTGCGGGATGTGCGGGATCGGCGGGATCGGCGAGATGGGCGAGATGGGTGAGGGATGAGCCTCTTCAAAGTGAGAACTCTTATAAGAGGGAACTAGAGGACGCTATTTAGGCAAATAGCGGGGATGCAGCGGGATTAGCGGAACTACAGGGACTTATTTCCACAAAAAGTGCTGAAATTCCCTCCAAACAGCAAAATAACGTACTGTAGTTCCCTCAACCTCACAATATTGGCACTTTTGGCTAGAATAGCGCACTGTAGTTCCCTCCCTCTACGCGAGTCAGTCAGGGTAATTCCTCGATCACTTCAAGAGGCCGTCCCAAAAGTAAGAACTAATGACTTTTAGGACATGGTTGCCATTCAGAAAAATGTTTTTAAAAAAAACTACGACAGCACAATTAACTAGCAGGTATTTCCAATCTTTTGTCGAAGGTGTAGAGGTCAGAATTTATTCTAGGAGATGACCTTCATGCTTGAGAAAAATAGATTGGGTGCTGCACC
>NZ_BMHE01000074.1 GCF_014640555.1 Paenibacillus marchantiophytorum
CCGTGCATTTCAATTGGCTCACGTCCCTAATATGGAATAAATCTCTATTCTCCATATTTATTCATATTCCCTTGTGCCAACGAAGAAAATATCCAACAAAATTTTGGGTAGACCTAAGTAGTTACGAGCGGAAAATGGCTACTTTGGAGATTTAATGAATTGAGTTGGCGCTACCCGGCAATTTATTGGCGAAATCGTGATCATTTGCTTGAAATAGAGTATCTGTAACTCATTAGATTTTCAGAATGAGCGATTTTGGTCAAATAAAGGGTATTGAGTTCGTTAGGGGGGGCTTGGGGTTGCAACAAGGTTCATTGACTGGGTGATCATGATCCTCGAGCGCAGAACGCAGTTAAACTAGGAGCAGGGTAGTTTTTTTGCGAAGAGATCGGCTTTCAGATGCCTGCATTCATTTTCCATGAAAGGGATAACAGGAGTGGAAGTGGCACATGTTAAGGAGGTGGCAACCAATCCGTACAAACGAAGGAGCCGATGAATTTGTCAAGACGCAGACGCGGTCAACAAATGAATATGCAAGCTCAAAATGTGAATACCATGTGGAGTGGTCAACCGACGCTAAACAACACAATGCCTCCTCAAACGACTCAAGGAAATTATGGTCAACCGATGCCAACCTATCAAGGCGGAATGCCTGTTGCAGGTTCATCTGGCAACCAGAATGCCCCTTATGGGTCGCGCAACACGGGCATTAATCATGCCGATGCACGCAATGTCGGCTTCCAGGGCGGATATACAGGCTACGGTCAGAATGGTCAGCCAACCCAATATGGCACTTTCATGCGGGATGGCACTCAGTACGGGGCAGGTCCTCACACCATTGATCCCAATAAGGCAATTATACAAGCTGTTCATTATGGAGACGGCGGCATCAGCGCGGTGCAGTTTCAGGATGGCAGGGTAGTCGGTATTGACGAAGCCATTTCGATGACAGAAGCTGGCTACATTGAAGATGTGAATACCGGTAGCAATCGGCAAGGGGAGAAGACTTTGAGATCTTATCCAGATGGCGATCCGAGCAATAATTTATCGAATTTACCTCGTTTCTAGGGTGAAAAAAAGCAGTTTGCCAAGAGGCAAGCTGCTTTTTTGCGTATAGGCACACAACCAAAAAGCTGACGGAATGAACACCGCCAGCTGAGACTACCAGATGACTGGTAGAATAGTAAACTATGAATGCGATTACAAATCATTTTTTCAAACTTGCCAAATACTTGAGGACAACGCCAAGAGCGCCAACGTAATAAGCGATTAACAAGATCCAGCCTGTTGGATCCAGCGACGTCATATTTGCCAGCAAAAATAAAGGAAATACATAAAACAATAAATCTTGCAGATAAGTCAGGATTAAGGAACTGGAGAATGTACCTGCTTTGAGTGAGTGATACAAGCCAACAAGGAAGCTAAGCCCCATTAAGCCGAGAACTACCCACATGGAGTAGAGCATTAAACCTGTAAGTTCAAGTGTCATTTCGTTTCACCTCCCCGTAGGAAGATTTACTTCTGCTTTATCATATGCCGCAGCATGACAAGTCGTACTAGGGTGAAATGCTCTTTTGCTAAAATTTAATTTGTTTCCATATTATTTATTATGTAAACAAATTTATAGCTGCATTTTATTGCGATAAATAAGAGGCGCATCGCCAACGTATTTTTTAAATAATCGAGAGAAGTAAAACACATCTTTATATCCAAGAGCATCTGCAATTTCCTTAACAGAATTGTTGGTTCTCACCAGAATATTTTTGGCTTCTGCAATTTTGAGACGATGGATATAGGCATTAAGCGGATAACCGGTGTATTCACTAACGACTCTACGAAGGGTAGAAACGGAAATATGGTGACGCTTTGCAATACTTTTGGCATCAAAAGCTTGATATAAAGAATCGCCGAGATCATCCATAAGGCCAATAATTTGCTGTGTTTTTGTTGTTTCTGCTGTCATTTGATTTTTCAATATAAATTCAAAAAGTAAAGTTTCCAGCAGTAATGCTGCGCGATCGATGTTATTCGCCAAACCGCTTTCCATCAGCATGAAGATGCGCTCAATGCGGTTGAAAGCAGTGGCATCATCAGATCCGACTTGCTTCGCTTGATCGACATTAGTAAGCCAAGTAGACAGCCATTCATCAATACGACTGCCTTTAAATGTAAAATAATACTCGTCCCAATAGCCATTCGCATCAGGACCATAATTATAGATAGCACCAGGACGCAGAAAGAATAGGCTTCCGCTCTCAACACGTTGAACAGCGCCGTTATTTACTTGATAGGAGCCTTTACCACCGGCAAGATACATAAACGCCCATTTATCGAAAGTAGCTTTATGGCGAAACGAGATTCGCCCTGGAAGATGTCCAACGTTAAGGATAATTAAAGATCGCAGTTGAAGCTTGCTGGGATCAATGGGAAGCGAGATCATTCTAAGCGGGTAAGGACTGATCAAATAGTCCATGACTTTTGGCATATCGTACATTCCCTCCGAAATAACTCCATGATATCGTAGATAAGATACAGTTTAATCACGTTAATTAATTCCTATTGTATATGATTAACCAGTCCATGGAAAGTATGTTAACGAATTTGAGAAAAGCAAAGAGAGTGAGAGATCAATGACAACGTCGCTGAAACGCCTATTGCTCATGAATGTAAGTTCAAGTGTTATTTTTAACTACATGGGTATTTTTATCAATCTATTTATTTGGGAAAAAGGGCAATCTATTTTCGACGTCGCATGGTTTAATTTGGTGATGTTCATCGCTTGGGCACTAGCATTTATGTATGGAGCCAAGCTTCTAGCAAGGTTCACAATAGGAGCTGTCATACGTGTTTCGGCCTTATGCGCCGGGATTACTTTTGTTCTACTGTCATGGGTACATGTGGAGCCTAAACTGCTGTATTTAACGTTAATAGCACTTCCTGTGGGAATTACAAACGGCTTGTATTCGGCCGCTCAAAATATCGGCATCTCGCTTTTCGGAAAAGGGAAGGAGTTTACAGCGTTTTTTTCGGCCACGAATGTATTCGGGCAATTGATTGCCTTTCTGAATCCTTTGTTATTCGCGCTAATCATCAAATGGATTGGATTCTCGGGATCATTTTTGGTGATGTTTTTATTTATTGGTGTGATGATTGCCGTCTCGTTCTACATTCCCCGTATTTCACTTAAAGAGGCAGGGGAATCTGTCTTTGAAAATTTCTCAATCCGTCATGTGTTTGCGACCCCAAGCTTGAAATGGATGATTCCATCATTGATTGCAGGAGGTTTTTTCATTCAATTTCAAGGTATTTTTTCGCTCATTTTCACTTTCTCAGTGACGAACGATAAATTGACCATAGCGCTGCTGCAAATTATGTATACCGCTTTTACAGTTGCCTGTGTGTTCGTGTATCAACGCTTTAGTCGAACCCACCGAATCAGCGATTCGCGCTGGCTTACATTCGGGATGATAGCTGCCGCGGTTGGTTTCTTATTGGTTTTATTCCCTAAGCCGTCCATTCTCATTATATCAAACGTATTAACAACGATCGGACTCTTCTTCTTTTTTACAATTTGGAGCTCACGGCAATTCATGGCCAGTAATCATTTGACCCCTGTCCAGCAGGCGAGGTTCTTGGTTTGGCGTGAACTTATTCTCGTGATATCTCGGATTGTGATGCTGGCTCTTATATTGGGAATTACAGATTTCAATGGGATCGTATTTAAAGCCGTTATGATTTTCAGCTTCTCAAGTGCCTTGTTGATCCCTTTCTTTTCAAGTAAAAGTGATGCAACGATGAAGAAAGCAAATGATTAATTGCATTTATATTTAATGTCGTTAATTATATATTTAGAGATGAAATCTGCTCTAAAAGCCATACTTGAACCTGTAATTTCTTCGCAAAGTGCAGAATTGGCGGGGTGTTCGGCAACATGATGCCAAATGATAACGGGACGGTGTTCGTCTGAATAGAAGCTTGAGCAGATTGCAGCGGCCATGGTTCATGATCAATTTCTCCGCGATAAAGACGCCCAATACGATCAGAGCAGTAGAGACAATAGCGTTCGGTTAACCAGTATTCTAATGTTTCAGGAGCTGCTAATTGAATTTCTGAAGTAGGTTTGTACGCCGCTGTGAACTCAGCGGTTTTTGCGCGTTTGTCATGTCTGATACTTCGATAATTGACAGAATCTTGCGCTCTCAATTTCACATCTATCTCTGCATAAAAGTAAGGAAGATGAAAACTCAAACGAGCAGCGGAGAAATAGGGGAGAGAGAAGGTCCCGCGGGGCCTTACTCCAGTGATTCGGCAGCATCTTGTAAAGGTTTTTCATCATGGCTTATCTTAGAATAGGGAACAGCTGCAATTTATGATATAATGAAGCACACTAACTGGAAAGAAAGCAGGAGATTCGACAGCATGAATGGGCAGAATCGGAAAGACGTAACGCCGGGTATTGAAGTCAATATTGTATTGAAACAGGATCAACGAAGTGGGAAGCTAACGCGGGGGATTGTAAAGGATTTACTCACCAATTCGCCGACACATCCTCATGGAATAAAAGTGCGATTAGTTGATGGACAAGTGGGACGTGTCAAACAAATCTTATCGCCGGCAAGGTGATGTAGAACACAGGGGGAGCAAGCATGGCGAAAGCAAAAGTAGCAAAGAGACCAACGCGAGATGAGTTTGTACTGGAAGAGATCGGGAATCAATTATCAGAAGCCAAGATGGAGAATTCCGAGATTGTCCTAACCGTTTGGGGACGTGTGGAAACTGTTCGCGGACTTATCAAGACGATGGATTCCCGTACTGGTCGTGTACATATGGAAACCAAGGATGGGGAATTGGATAAAGTACCTTTCATGGATATTATGAAAGTGGAATATCCCCGAGATTAAAGGCTAATGATGCGGTCAGGCAAGGATGCCGTTCTTAACGGGATTGTGCTTTTGGACCGCATTTAGTTGCTACAAAAATTGCACTAAATCTATATTTAACGCAACTTAGATTGAAATGGATGGAGTGAACATGAGTGGGGCAAGAATATGCTTATGATGATGAGTATTTGGAGCTTTTTGACTCCTGGATGAAGGATCAGGGATTTACGAAACGAACACAACGGGCATATCTGGGGGACGTCCGGTTATTTCTTGCTTCTGTGGAGAAATCGTTGTCCGCGATTGAGGCTTTAGACATTATGCGGTTTCTAACCAAGATGCGTCAGGGCGGAGCAGGGGATTCAGCAAGGAATCGCTACCTGTCATCCATTCGAACTTTTTTCGCTGCGTTAATTGAACTTCAAATTGTGACTAATAATCCATCGCTTCATGTAAAAAAATCAAAAGTAGAAAAGAACGCAATTCCAACCTTCCTCAGTGAGCAGCTCCTCTCTGTTTTTTTGCAGTCTATTGAAGGGAAGTATCAGATTCGCAATGTTGCGATGTTTCTATTAATGAGCTATGCGGGACTACGCGTCAGTGAATTGCATCGATTGAATGTGTCCGATTTCAACCGTTCAACGAATACGTTGCAGGTTTTTGGAAAAGGACGGAAATGGCGAGTCATCCCATTGCCTTATGAACTGGTTAACGTGCTGAATAAAGCGCTTGTTGAGCGAATTGAATCAAGGAGCTCAGGCGAGCATCCTTTTTTTGTTTCGCAATTCGGGCGGCGGATTAGCATTCGTATGATTCAGACGCTTGCTGAGAAATATTTCGATGAATTGAAAAAAGAGTATGCCGAACTACAAGGGAAGTCGATTTCAAGCCACAAGCTTCGCCATACTTTTGCCACGATGCAGGTTATAGCGGGGACTGACATTCGTACGCTGCAGGAATTACTTGGCCATGCGAGCATACAGACTACTCAAATATATACACATGTGGGTGATAAGCAAAAACAGGATGCGATGAACCGGGTTTCAGCGTTTATTCCTGTGGGGATGGGATTATAAATAATTACATAACAAAAGTTATGTAAACTAATTTGCTCTACTTCCGTTTTGAACGTCGTATTGCTATTGCCGTATCATTTTCAGTCAAGGGAGAAAGCTCGCCAGAATCGACGGTTAGAGCTTCCTCAGAGACGATTTAAGCATCGTTGGGTGCAGGGGTGAAGCGGCTGCCCATTTCGATTGCCAAATAACCAGATTTGAAATCGGTGCTGCTGGACAACTAAATAAGTCGAAAATCGCCTGTCCACAATTCCTGTGGCTGGCGATTTTTATCGTTTAGGTAAACACTCATCAAATAGTTTACATAATAAAATTTATGTAATCATAATTCAGGACTTTACACTATGTACAATGAGAAGAGCAAATTAAACACACTTTGACTAATGCAAAAATCCGACGAAGTTATATAATATAACATATATAGTAACTATAACTAACATGAATAAAATATTATTTTACAGCTGCGCCATGGGATGTCTCTCCCTTTTTTAACATAGAAATAAGATAGGAGAGAAAGCATGGCATGGAAGGGGAACGTGGATCGGAACTGTCTACGCTCCTTTTTTTCATCAAAAGGGAGGCTGGAATATGGGCTCACATAGCACAGAAGATCCAATGACGAAAGAGCAGCTGCTGGAGAACGATCGCAAATATGTTTGGCACCATATGAGTGCGCATAATGAGAATCCAATGATTATTGCCTCCGGGGAAGGCAGTTGGGTGCAGGACGTGGATGGCAATCGCTACCTGGACGGTATGTCAGGTCTATGGTGCGTGAATGTGGGACACGGGCGTCAAGAAATTGCGCAGGCAGCGGCGGAACAAATGATGAAAATTGCTTATGCCACCCTTGTGCAATCCCATATTCCTGCAATTACGCTAGCCGCCAAATTAAATGAATGGCTGAATGGCGAATACCGCATTTTTTACTCCAATTCGGGGTCGGATGCTAATGAAGTGGCTTTCAAAATTGCCAGACAATATCACCATCAGAATGGGAAGCCGTCGAAGCATAAGTTTATTTCGCGGCATCGCGCTTATCACGGAAACTCAATGGGAGCTTTAGGTGCAACAGGGCAAGCGCAGCGCAAGCTCAAATATGAACCGCTAGGCGTAGGATTCCAGCATGTGCCGCCGCCCTATTGTTATCGCTGTCCTTTCGGTCAAACGAAGGGAACTTGCCAATTGCAATGCGCCAAAGCGATTGAGGATGCAATCGTCTGGGAAGGAGCGGATTCCGTTGCGGCTGTGATCATGGAGCCTGTGATTACGGGTGGCGGAATGATTGTTCCGCCGGACGAGTATTTGCCGATGATTCGCAGCATATGTGATAAGTATGAGGTTTTGCTGATTATCGATGAAGTGATCTGCGGCTTCGGGCGTTCCGGTGAGAAATTCGGTCATACAAATTACGGTGTGAAGCCTGACATTGTGACCATGGCCAAGGGGCTAACCAGTGCGTACTCGCCGCTGTCAGCCACAGCCGTTGCTGCTGAGTTGTATGAATCGTTTAAGGGGCAAGAGGCGACAAGTCATTTGAGGCATATCAATACGTTTGGGGGGAACCCGGTCTCTTGTCAGGTAGCGCTGAAAAATATCGAGATTTTGGAAAAAGAAAACTTGGTAGCTCGTTCTGCATGGATGGGGAAGCAGTTTAAAAAAAGATTAAAACCTTTGCTGCTGCATCCAAATGTGGGTGAAATCCGTCGATTTGGCTCGGCTTTGGGAATTGAACTGGTGGAGGACCGAGCGAGTAAAGTGCCAGCGACGGCGGAGCGCGTACTTGCCTTTATCACGGCCTGTAAACTAAAGGGACTGCTGATTGGGAAAAATGGCGATACCGTTCCTGGATTCGCAAACATTCTGACATTGAGCCCACCGCTATCATCAACAGATGAAGATATTGATTTTATCGTAGATACTTTACTCGCTGTTTTTAACAACGATAAGAAGAAAGGATGAAGCTCATTGCCAATCATACCTCCTCTACAAATTAATGCCACCCGATTAAACGAACGTATACAGGCACTTGCCCAAATTGGTAAAATTGGCGAAACAGGCGTTTGCAGACTCGCGTTGTCTCCGGAAGATCGTGCAGGTGTTGAACTCGTGAAGACGTGGATGGAAGAAGCGGGAATGGAAGCTTATATCGACCCTTTTGCGAATCTAATTGGCGTGAAATATGGCGAGGACCCATTAGCTCCCATCTTGATGTTAGGCTCGCATGTAGATTCGCAGCCTTATGGCGGCCGTTATGATGGGGCAATCGGTGTGCTTGGCGCTATTGAGGTTGTTCAACGCTTAACGGAAGAAGGGGTACTGCCTGCGTGCAATATTGAAGTTGTAGCTTTCTGCGATGAAGAAGGCTGTCGATTCAATAAAGGATTGTTTGGGGTTAGAGGAATGACGGGTCGATTAGAAACAGACGATATGGAGCGAACGGATAAAAACGGCGTGACTCGCAGAGAAGCGCTGCTGCAATTTGGATGTAATCCTGCCGATATCGCTGGTTACGTGTTTCAGGAAGGCCGAGTAGGCGCGTTTCTGGAGCTGCATATCGAACAAGGGCCTATTCTCGAATCCATGGATGAAGCTATCGGAATCGTTAGCGGCATCTCTGGCCCTTTATGGCTCACGGTTGAAATGACCGGCTTCGCGGGGCACGCCGGCTCAGTCCCGATGTCGATGCGTCACGATGCACTACTGGGCTGCGCCAAAATCATCGTAGCCCTGAATGAGCTCGCTCAGCAAGACCCAGGGGCACCCACGGTTGGCACGGTTGGCTCCCTTGTGGTTTTCCCGGATTCTCGCAATATTATCCCGGAGAAAGTAACGTTTACGATCGATTTGCGAGATATCGATTTAGCGCGCCGGCATGCACTTGAAGCGCAGCTGTTTCAGGTCATCGACAACGTATCCAGCGAACATGGCCTTGCTTACACGATCCGTGAGGACACGAACAGTGAACCAAGATATTGTGCGAATTGGATTAAGGAAACGCTGCATGAAGAAGCAAATGTGATGGGCCTGAAGCCGCCTGAGCTTATGAGCGGACCTTTCCACGATTCGTTAGCGATGTCTCATGTCTGTGACTATGGGATGATATTCGTGAGATGTCTTGAAGGCATCAGCCACAATCCCAAAGAATTTGCGAGTATCGAGGACATCGCCTTAGGGACAGAGCTGTTATATCGAGCGGCACGCCGGATGACTGTGGGAGGTGCAGGGAGATGAGCGCAGCATTTATCTCATTAACGGATCTGAAACGCAATTTCGCTGAAGTAAAGGCTGGGATGAAGCCGAAAGAAGCGATGGAAGAGTCGAATCGTTGTCTGTTTTGTTATGATGCCCCCTGTGTTCGTGCCTGTCCGACGGGGATCGAGATTCCTTCATTTATCAAAAAGATTGCCTCTGGCAATCTCAAAGGGTCGGCCCGCACGATCATGGAAGCCAATCCGGTGGGTGCGACCTGTTCGAGAGTATGTCCAACTGAGGAATTATGCGAAGGAGCTTGTGTACTTAATCATTCGTCCAAGCCTATTCTCATCGGGCAATTGCAGCGGTATGCGACAGATTGGGCGATTCGAAATGAGCAAGTCTTATTCGAAGCGGGAACCAGCAACGGAAAGTCCGCAGCAGTCATTGGAAGCGGACCGGCTGGACTATCCGCAGCCCGGGAACTGGCCCGCTTAGGCTTTAAGGTAACCGTCTATGAGGCGAAAGCGCAGGCTGGAGGCTTGGATACGTATGGAATCGTTTCCTTTCGATTGCCGCAGGAAATATCCCTCTGGGAAGTCGACCAAATTAAGCAGTTGGGCGTGGACTTTCGTATGAACACGAGAGTGGGCACGGATATAAGCGCGGAAGAGATTATACAAAGCTATGATGCGGTTGTACTAGCTGTAGGGATGTCCAAAGTTCCGAATCTCGGCATCGCTGGCGAAGACTTTACTGGCGTGTATGATGCAATTGAATTTGTAGAGTCGACCAAAGGACAGACAGAGCTGAATGCCTCGTTTATCGGCAAGCGAGTGGCCGTCATTGGAGCTGGCAATACTGCAATCGATGCGGCAACCTGCTCGGTAAGGCTTGGCGCCCAAACGGTTCAAATCGTATATCGCCGTACGCAGGAAGAGATGACGGCCTACGATTTTGAGTTTGATTTCGCCAAACAGGACGGCGTGGCTTTCAAATGGCTGACGGCACCCAATCGCATCATTGGAGATCAGAATGGGCAAGTCATTGCAATCGAATGCTTGCAAATGGAACTCGTGGACGTGGATGCGGGGCGCAAACGACCGTTGCCCATCGAAGGGTCGGAGTTTACGATTCCGGTAGATGCGGTTATCAAAGCGATTGGGCAAACGCGTCATCTGCCTTTAATCGAACAATTCGGACTTGTTCATACTCGCGGAACGGTGATGGTGGACCCGAAGACTGGGCAGACCTCGAATCCGCGTATTTATGCAGCGGGAGATTTTATTTTTGGTGAAGGTCAAGGAGAGGCCATGGTTGTCTCAGCCGCGCAGCAAGGGAAGCTAGTTGCTAATGCCATCTATAACCAACACTTAACTGGGGGGATTCAACATGGCTGATTTACGTATCAATCTTGCTGGTATTGTCTCACCCAACCCTTTCTGGTTGGCTTCGGCGCCACCGACGAACACCGGTTACCAGGTACAGCGAGCTTTCGAAGCGGGATGGGGCGGAGCGGTTTGGAAAACGCTCGGAGACCCGATTATTAATACATCCTCGCGTTTTGCTGCGGTCCATTTTAATGGTCAACGGGTTGCCGGTTTTAATAATATTGAGCTGATTACGGACCGTCCGCTTGAGGTGAATCTCAAAGAGATTTATGAAACGAAGAGAAGGTTTCCGAATCATGCGATCATCGTCTCTTTGATGGTGGAGCCGAAACAGGAGAAGTGGCATGAAATTGTCAAGAAGGTCGAAGCTGTCGGCGTTGATGGTTTAGAACTGAATTTTGGTTGTCCGCACGGGATGGCCGAACGCGGGATGGGGGCGGCTTCCGGACAGCAGCCGGATCTCGTCGAAGCGCAAACGATGTGGGCGAAGGAGGCGGCGACAACACCGGTTATCGTCAAGCTGACGCCGAACATTACAGATATTACGAGTACAGCGAAGGCAGCGGTGCGAGGCGGCGCGGATGCGATATCGTTAATTAATACGATTAACTCTTTGGCTGGAGTCGACATCGACACATGGCATACGATTCCGCATGTAGGAGGGAAAGGCTCCCATGGCGGTTACTGTGGACCGGCTGTGAAACCAATCGCTCTTCATATGGTTGCTGACTGTGCTAGAAATCCTGATGTTGGCGTGCCTATATCGGGTATAGGTGGGATTTCCAATTGGCGGGATGCGGTCGAGTTCATGTTAATGGGGGCGACAGGCGTACAGGTGTGTACAGCGGCGATGCATCACGGATTTCGTATTGTTGAAGATATGATTGATGGGTTGAATAATTATTTGGACGAGAAAGGTTTGGCCAGCGTCAGTGAATTAGTCGGAAAATCCGTTCCGCGCTACTCGGATTGGGGCAACCTTGATTTGAATTATGCGGTTGTCGCCCAAATAGATAAGGAAACGTGCATCAACTGCAACAAATGCCATATTGCTTGTGAGGATACTTCGCATCAATGCATTGACCGGTTAACCGATGAGAATGGCGCATCTTATCTGAAGGTTCGTGAGGAAGATTGTGTAGGCTGCAATCTGTGCGCGATTGTTTGCCCAGTGGAAGGTGCTATTTCGATGGTTGAAGTCGCAGGAACCGATGCCCCGCTCACTTGGAATGAACGGCAAGCAGCGATCGCCAAACTGGCGGATGGCAAAGATTCCAATAAGAAGGAGGCTGTCTAGCTATGGCCAAACTCATTCAGAATGGCACGATCGTTACCGCTGTGGATCAATATCAAGCAGATATTCTTATTGAGGATGGCATTATCACACTAATTGGGCGAAATATCGTGCGGGAAGACGCGGAAATTATTGATGCTGCAGGGCATTATGTGTTTCCTGGCGGAATTGATCCGCATACGCATTTGGATATGCCATTTGGCGGCACGGTGACGGCAGATGACTTCGAGACTGGCACGAGGGCTGCAGCTTTCGGCGGAACGACGACCGTGATCGACTTTTGCCTCACGAATAAAGGCGTTCCTCTGAGTCAATCCGTTCTAACATGGCACCGCAAAGCGGCAGGCAAAGCTGTGATTGATTACAGTTTTCATCTGATGATTGCAGAAATCACGGATGATGTATTGGCGGAGCTCCCGAAAATGATTCATGAAGAAGGGATTACGTCGCTCAAGGTCTTCATGGCTTACAAAAATGTGTTCCAAGCTGACGACGGGACCTTGTATCGAACACTGCTGGAGGCGAAGCGTCATGGCGCTTTGGTGATGGTTCACGCGGAAAATGGCGATGTGATCGAGTATCTGATCAAGGAAGCGCTGGAAGCCGGGCATACAGATCCGATCTATCATGCCTTGACGCGGCCATCTTTGATTGAAGGCGAAGCGACGGGGCGCGCAGCCAAGCTTACGGAACTAGCTGGATCCCAGCTATATGTTGTTCATGTTACCTGCGAAGAAGCTGTGCAGCAAATTACCGCTGCGCGAAATAAAGGGGTCGACATATGGGGAGAGACGTGTCCGCAGTATTTGGTGCTGGATCAGACTTATCTAGAGATGCCGAACTTCGAGGGTGCCAAATATGTGTGGTCGCCGCCGCTTAGACCAAAGTTTCATCAAGAAGCGTTATGGACCGCTCTGAGCAAAGGCCAACTCCAGACGCTAGGTTCCGACCAGTGTTCCTTTAATTTTGTAGGGCAAAAGGATTTGGGTCTTGATGATTTCAGCAAAATACCTAACGGCGGGCCTTGTATAGAGGATCGCTTCTCCATTCTTTATTCCGAAGGTGTAGCCAAGGGAAGAATTACGCTCAATCAATTCGTTGACATCGTCTCTACACGAAGCGCGAAGCTGTTTGGTTTATTTCCGAAAAAGGGGACGATTGCCATAGGTTGCGATGCGGATATCGTGATTTTCGATCCCCATATACATCGGATCATTTCCGCTGACACGCATCACATGCACGTCGATTACAATCCGTTTGAGGGACTGGAAATTAAGGGTGAGCCAGTGACGGTCCTTTCACGTGGGGAATTCGTCATTCGCGATAAACAATTCGCAGGCACACCGGGAACGGGTCAGTTTATTAAACGGGGGACTTACCAGGCAGCTTCGGCAGATCTGAAGCTATTGAAGGAAGCTGCCGTAGATAAGGGGGCTGCCCATGTCTGACTATGAGCAGTTTCAATCAGAAAAACAAAAGCTTGATGACTTCATTTCGCAGCAATTTAGAATCGTACATGTGAAAGAAGATCTAAGCGGTGCTTGGCTCGATATGCAGCATCCTGGCGGGGAAACCGCTACGCTTCATCTGACTACAGCCAATGCGCGGAAATATGTTGCTGTGATCCTTATTGCCCAAGAAGTGGACCAGGCTTAATCGATCATGCCATTGACGTACTCATAGCCGTGCAAGGCAAGCTCAATAGTTATTCGTTTGTGCGGCTCCATGTAATCTGAGCCTAGCAGCGCAGCTATTTTATCAAGACGATGATAAAGCGTTTGCCTTACGATAAACAGCGCTTTGGCTGTTTCTTGTTTGGAACCGTTCAGGGCTAAGTACACTTTCAATGTTTTTAAAAGTTGGCTGTTTCTTTCGCGATCCATACTGAGCAGGCTTCCGATGTAATCCTCTATCAAAGGACCCAACTCACCGGATTGTTTCAAATGATGGAGAATCTTATAGATATGCAATTCTTGATAAAAAGGCCTACGGAGTGGTCCTACTTCTCTTTGAATCGCTATCGTTTCTAAGGCAGATTCGTAGCTGCTCTGCAGGCGCGCGAAGTTCGTTATAGGTTTCCCGATTCCGAGTAGGGAGGAGAACACAGTGGGATTTTGATTCATCTCTGTTTTCGGCAGTCTTTGGATGACTTTAAAAATTCGCTCCTGTATCGGTGTTGTTGGCAATTGATCGATTAAAATCAGCACCATTTGATGATGAAGTACAGTTGGCAGCAGGTAGAATCCCTCATTTTCAAATAGGGCTATGGCCACCATTTGTTTGTGAATGATATTGGCATCGTGATTTTTGAGGTTATGCAAGGCAGATTTGCTGTCAAATACACAGACGATGGCTTGATTCAGTTTTAAAGTTGATTTAAGCGTATGGAAATAATCGCGAATTTCGACTTGTGAGTGTTGGTCGCTTAACCAATCAGTCAGCCAAATTTCCTGTTTGAAACGTAATTTTTCTTCCAAATACGGAGTAGGGGATGGCGTCGTTTGATACAGTTCGGAGACCATTTTGTGATGTTGGTGGATGAAGTAAGCGTGCAAATCCTGCGTGATGTCGATATACCTGACTTGCTCATGGAAAAAGATGAGAGGGAAATTGGCGCATTGAGCTAATTGCTTCATACGTTCGAGCGGTTGTTTCGTGTACGTGCCTAATTCGATGCACAAGCCGGAGGCACCACTGTCAATGAGCTGCTGCAAGAAAGAGAGGCTGAGTTCCTCGTTATCATGCCAGCCAATGCCTGTGTTGAGTATCAATTCATTGCCATTGAGCAAATGCCCGACTTGCGTAACTTCCATAATATGAACCCAATGAACGGTGCGATTCAAGGCTTCTTCACTGGCAATCGCTTCGGCTTTCAGAAATAAGGGACGCTGCAAAATATCTCGAACGGTTAATTGAAGAATCGTTTGAACCATCTGGATTCACCTCAGTTATGTTAATTAATATGACATCAAATTAGGTATTTTGTGATTTTACTTATTATACAATGTGTCCAATGACTTGTGGAGAAATTTTCATTCAGCCAGGAGATGAACGAATATGAAGGTGTTGCAGAATCTCATTAATGGGGTATGGATCGATTCAACAAGCACAATGACGAGTGATGTTCTTAATCCGGCCACAGGAGAAGTCATAGCAAGGGTTCCCTTATCGACGGTTCAAGATGTTGAAGCAGCAGCGGCTGCCGCTCAGGATGCTTATGGAACATGGAGTAAAACGCCTGTGCCCAAACGAGCAAGAGTCTTATTCCGTTATTGGCAGTTATTGCAAGATCATGAGTCAGAACTGGCTGAACTGATCACAGCAGAGAACGGCAAGAGTTACAAAGAAGCGCTTGGTGAAGTTCTGCGAGGGATAGAATGTGTTGAATTTGCCGCAGGCGCACCTTCACATATGATGGGGACAACATTAGCCAATATTTCCGCAGAGATGGATTCGGAGTTGTTTCGTGTGCCGTTGGGGGTTGTTGGCGGAATTACGCCATTTAACTTTCCGATGATGGTGCCATGCTGGATGTTTCCATTAGCTATCGCATGCGGGAACACATTCGTCTTGAAACCGTCGGAGCGTACACCATTAACGGCAATGAAGTTGGCTGAGTTATTCCAGGAAGCGGGACTTCCGGAGGGGGTGTTGAATGTTGTTCATGGTGCACAGGACGTCGTGAATACACTAACCACAACGCCATACGTGAAGGCGATTTCCTTCGTAGGCTCTCAGCCCATTGCCAAATATGTGTATGAGAAAGCCTCATCTGCGGGTAAACGTGTGCAAGCGCTAGCAGGCGCTAAGAACTATCATATTGTCATGCCGGATGCGCATATTGAGAAATCGGTCGAGAATATTATCATGTCATCCTTCGGAAGCGCAGGGGAGCGATGCATGGCCTGCTCAGCAGTTGTGGTTGTTGGCGATGGCGGAGCATTCGTAGAATCGCTGCAACAATCTGCGGCTACTATGGTGATCGGCAATGGGGTAGAGGACGCGGTGACTCTGACGCCGGTCATTCGCGATGAACAGAGGACCCGAATCGAGAGCTATATTGACAAAGGGATGGAAGAAGGCGCGAAGCTTCTGCTTGATGGGCGATTGGTTCAGGAACGAGCCGGAGATGGGTATTTTCTAGGGGCGACGATATTTGATCATGTTCAACCGCAGATGACGATTGCCAAGGAAGAGATTTTCGGCCCCGTCTTATCGATTCTTCGCGCAGCGGATTTGGACGAAGCGCTGACGCTTGTGAATCAGTCGCGATTCGGCAACTCAGCCGTCATTTATACGGAGAATGCTAAGGCGGTAAGGAAATTCCGCGAAGAGGTCGAGGCAGGGATGCTGGGCGTGAATGTCGGTGTTCCCGCGCCGATGGCATTTTTCCCATTCTCAGGCTGGAAAGATTCTTTCTATGGAGACCTGCATGCGAATGGCAAGGATGGCGTTGAATTTTATACGAAGAAAAAGATGATTACTGCTCGTTATTTCTAAAATTTGGGGTGAGCGAAGCTCACCCCTTATATTTTGACGTCCACCACGGGCATCTTTGCTATGGAGGCTTTCGGTCTCAAAGGGCATCTAATGAACTGTATGATGCTTATAGAGCGGAAAATGGCGGCTTTGGAGATGTAACGAACGGAGTTGGCGCTATCGAGCAAATTATTGGTCGAATGGTGATCATTTGTTTGAAATAGAGCATCTGGAATTCATTAGTTTTTCAGAAGGAGCAATTTTGATCGAATAAAGAGTATTGAGTTCGTTAGGGCGTTTGGGCTTGTCTCAAGGTTCATTGATTGGGTGACCCAGCCTGCGGCTAGGTCTTTTTTTACGATTAATTAAGTATATGTAAATCCTACATTGTCGGCGGAGTAGCAATTTAGTATCATTGACTGTACGGTTGGAAAAGGAGGAAGAAAAATGGAAGGGGATTTAAATTAATTACATAAATAATTAATGTCATAAAATATTTATGGAGGACCTTGCAGAATGAGTAAACAACCTAGAAAAAAGAATTCGATGGGACAATATTCGGAACTGTTAAGCCGCTATTTGTTCCCTCAGAAGGGTACACTTGCTGTATTAACGCTGCTGTTATTTGCTTCTATCGGCTTACAACTTATTAATCCGCAAATTATTCGCTTTTTTATTGATACTGCGCAGTCGCAAAGTTCATTGCAGCCGCTGGTTACAGCAGCGATTCTGTTTATCGGCTTTTCCTTAATCCAACAGTTGGTCACTGTCATCGCTACTTATTTTAGTGAAAATGTCGGTTGGAAAACAACGAATAAATTGCGTGTCGATCTTGCCGCACATTGTTTGTCGCTGGATATGTCTTTTCACAAATCACACACCTCTGGGTCGTTAATTGAACGCGTGGATGGGGATGTCAATGCGCTAGCCAATTTCTTTTCCAGTATGATTATTCATTTGGTTGGCAATGTGCTGCTAATGGCTGGCATTATCATTTTATTGTTTCGGGAGAATTGGTTAATTGGGTTAGGGATGGCCTTTTTCGTCGTTTTTGCCGTCTTTATGATCCAATGGATTCGCAAATTTGCTGTACCTGTTTGGGCTAGTTGGCGGCAGGCCAACGCTGAATTCTATGGTTTTATTGGGGAACATTTGGAAGGAACGGAAGATATTCGTGCCAATGGCGCCGTAGGTTTCGTCATGAATCGTTTCTATACGATGCTGCGGGTGATGCTGCCGCTTAGGGTCAAAGCTTTCCTAGGCTTTTGCGCCATGTGGAATATGTCAATTCTTGTCTTCGCATTAGGGAATGCGATGGCTTTCGGAATAAGCGCTTACTTGTGGCAAACGCAGCATATCTCGATGGGAACTGTGTACTTGATTTTCTTCTATACAGAGCTATTGGCAAAGCCAATCGAAAAAATTCGTACGCAAATGGAAGATCTGCAGAAGGCAGATGCCAGTATTTCAAGAATTCGCGAGCTATTCGCCACACAATCCGAAATTAAGGATGGACCTGGTGCTATCATTCCCGAGGGGCCATTAAGCGTTGAGTTTCGTGACGTTACTTTCAGTTATGACGGAGATCAGCCTACGTTAAAAGGTGTACAGTTCTCATTGAAACCAGGTGAAGTTCTTGGGTTGCTTGGACGCACAGGCAGCGGCAAATCGACAATGGCACGTTTGTTGCTTCGTTTCTACGATCCGCAAGAGGGTGTCATTGCTCTGGGTGGGACCGATATAAGTAAAGCAAAGCTGGCTGATCTGCGTAAACGAGTCGCACTAGTCACGCAAAATATTGAAATTATGCAAGGAACCATCCGCGATAATCTAACCTTCTATGATGAAACGATCTCGGATCAGGCGATTATTGACGTGCTGGGCGAGCTCGGACTTAGTTCTTGGTACGGGGCAATGCCCGAGGGATTGGATACGAATTTAGCTTCCGGAGGGGGAAGCTTGTCTGCGGGTGAGGCGCAGTTGCTCGCTTTTGCGCGAGTTTTTCTGACGAATCCTGGCCTCGTTATTATGGATGAAGCTTCTTCACGCTTGGATCCTTTAACCGAGCAGCGGATTGAGAAGGCGGTTTCCAAGCTCTTAACGGAGCGTTCTTGCATCATGATTGCACATCGACTGGCTACCGTACAACGGGCCGATCATATTGTGATATTGGATAATGGAGCCATTATGGAATCAGGCAGAAGAGAAATCTTGGCAGCCGACCCGAATTCCCGCTTCAGTCAATTACTAGCCACCGGGCTTGAGGAGGTATTGGTATGAATACGTATCAATATTTGTGGCGGCTGATTATGTATCGTCCCATGCGTTATTTCATAAATGCAATCGCTTGGACGGTCATTTATCTGGCGCCGATTGCAGCGGGCTTGGTAACGAAAGAATTCTTCGATTCCTTAACAGGTAATTCAAAGCTTGGCTATAGTGTTTGGGGGTTGATTGCCCTCCTGATGGCTGCGGCACTAGGCAGAATCATTTTGATCGTCATCGGTTTTATTACAGACGTGAATTTCCGTTTCCGCATGGGGATGCTGCTTAGAAGGAATCTACTTGAACATGTGCTCAAACAGCCCGGAGCGCAGGCGATTCCGGTATCGCCAGGCGAAGCAATCAGTCATTTCCGTGATGATGTTGATCAGTCTGAAGAGGCGGCGAGTTGGTCTGTTGATGTTTTTGGGATGACTTGTTTTGCACTTGTGTCCGGCTATATTTTAATTCGGATTGATGCTCAAATGACGCTTCTTGTATTTATGCCGATCGTACTTGTAATTACCGCCGCACAGCTAGCAACCGTACGATTGCAGAAATATCGCGCAGCGAGTCGGGAAGCAACTTCCAAAGTGACTGGCGAAATCAGTGAAATGTTCGGCAACGTGCAAGCGATTCAAGTCGCAGGTGCTGAGAAACGTGTTATTGCCAGATTCCGCAGCTTCGGTGACAGCCGAAGGAAAGCCATGCTGAAAGATCGGTTGATGACCGAACTGCTGGATTCGGTGTTTTCCAACTCGGTTAACCTTGGAACAGGACTGATTCTGCTGTTAGCCGGGACCAAAATGCGTGCAGGTACTTTTACAGTCGGAGACTTTGCCTTATTCGTGTATTACTTAACTTTTGTTACGCAGTTCATATCGAATGTGGGCAAGTTTATCACTTACTTTAAACAAATGAGCGTTTCACTGGAAAGATTAACCTTTCTGCTGCAAGGTGCATCAGCGAAAGTTCTGACGATGGTTAATTCCTTGCATTTGACAAAGGGCAGCCCGCTCCCAGGCATGACTGAGGGAACAGATAAGCTTGGTGGCAAGCTTGAGCGGCTAGATGTGAATGGGCTGAGCTATGCATATGCCGATACGGGCAGAGGAATCTCGGACATTCACTTCAGCTTGCAAAAAGGTTCGTTCACCGTCGTCACGGGGACGATTGGGTCAGGCAAAACCACGCTCGTGCGTTCGCTCCTTGGGCTGCTGCCCAAGGGCGAAGGAACGATTGCGTGGAATGGCGTGCCCGTCGAAGATCCGGGCACCTTCTTTACCCCGTCGCGGAGCGCCTACACCGCGCAGGTGCCGCGGTTGTACAGCGATACGCTGCGCAATAATATTTTGCTCGGGCAAGCGGAGCAAAACGACAGCTTGCCGCAGGCGTTGCACGCGGCGGTGATGGAGTTCGACGTCGCGCAGCTGCCAGGCGGGCTGGACACCGTCATCGGCCCGCGCGGGGTGAAGCTCTCCGGCGGCCAAGCGCAGCGGACGGCCGCAGCGCGCATGCTCGTACGCGACGCCGAGCTGTACGTGTTCGACGACTTGTCGAGCGCGCTCGACGTCGAGACGGAGCAGAAGCTCTGGGAACGCATGTTCCAGCGGCGTGCAGATGCGACTTGTCTGGTCGTGTCGCACCGCAAAACGGCGCTAACCCGTGCCGACCACATCATCGTGATGAGGGACGGCCGCATCGAAGCCGAGGGCACCTCGGCGGAGCTGCTGTTGCGAAGCGAGACGTTCCAGCAGCTCTGGTACGGGGATGAGCGGAAAGCGGAGTGAGGCGGGAGTTCTACCAGGTTGGTGGGCGTGGGGTTTGACAGCCGCCATGCGGCAGATAAGGGAACGACAAGCCGATATTCTTCCAAAAAGTGCTATCATAGCAAATTAGAGGGAATTATAGTTCGCTATTTTTGCAAAAAGCGTCATTTTAGCGAGGGTGAGGGAACTATAGTTCGCTATTTTGCTGTTTGGCGGAAAATTCAGCGCTTTTCGTGGATATAAGACCCTCTAGTTCCGTTACTACTCTTGAATCACATCTGTTCGACTAAATAGAGCCCCACAGTTCCCTCCCTCTATGCCAAACTTTAAAAGGGAATTTCTAGGTTCTTCTAGAATGAGTAATGAAGCTATTCTAATACAAGAATTTCATGAAGGAGGCAAGAGGATGGGTTCAGATAAAGTGGTAGGTCAAACGGCTGAAGCAGGTTTTCAAATTGGTGTCAGAAGGACACTGCCTTTATATCAGGAGGAAGCTTGGGAGCTGCTCATTTCCCCATCAGGAAGAAAATTCTGGCTCGGTGAAGTGGCGGATCTGTCGTTCACCAAGGGTCAAGCTTATCAGACCGTAGATGGATGCTCAGGAGAAATTCGTGTGGTGAAGCCGCTCGAGCAGCTTCGTTTGACTTGGCAGCCCGCAGCATGGGAGCATGCTTCTACGCTGCAGATTCGGCTGCTTCCTACAGCAAATCCCGGCCGGACAACGATCAGTTTTCATCAAGAAAAGCTGGATAATGAGGAGCGTAGAGAAGAGATGAAAGCGCGCTGGGAAGCTGTTATTGCTGACCTCCAGTCCATAGGGGAACTCGGAGCCATTCAATGACAGGAACCCTTGTTGTGGTTTTCGTGTTAACGATGATTATACATACAGCCGAAACGTTGTCTTATTCAATTCGATACGCTGGCGTGCAGGTGAACAAGCTGGCTGTGGCCCTTTCTTTAGTCGGAATCGTCGTGCTCGTTTCAAGAACAGCGAATTTAATTCAAGCGCCTATGACGGCGAACTTCGTGGATTTTGCCAAGGTGGAACCGACTTTTGACTTGGAAAGATACCTGCGTATCAGCCTTTTCGCCTCGTCTATCGGCACGTTGATCGCAATCGCCTTGTTTCCCTCATTTATTAATTTCAGTGTGCGTATTATTGCTCGATTGGAAGTTGCAGGGTCGTTACCCAAATTAATTACAAGTGTTACCGTAGAGCAGCTGAAGAATTCGAAATCCTACTGGAAAAAGCCCAAAGTGAAGCTGAGTCAATTTCGCTATTTGGGTGTTCCCAAGCGCTTATTATTGATCAATATTGTGGTGACGGCTTTCTATTCGGTCGGGGTGCTCGCTTCGTTATATGCCGCTCATCTGGTTCCTGAATCTGCAACGACAGCTTCTCAGGCTTCTGGGCTGATTAACGGGATTGCGACGATACTTTTGACCATTTTCATAGATCCACAGCTTGGTCTCATTACAGATAAGGCGCTGCATGATGAGTCGCAAAAAAGGCAGCTAGGCAAGATTTATGCGCTGCTCATGACTTCTCGCTTTCTTGGAACATTGCTTGCTCAGTTGTTTCTGATTCCGTCTGCCCATTTCATCGGATGGATTGTCCAAACGATTTTCTAATTTCCTCCTTACCTTTCATTCATAGTGACAGCTTGCTATAATAGCTAATATCATAGTAGCGCAGCTAGAAATGGAGCAAAGAATGAAGAAGTTCAAGAAATTTTATATTGAGGTTACAAGTGTATGCAACTTGGCCTGCACGTTCTGTCCGCAAACGAAACGTCAAGCCAATTTTATTAAAATAGATACGTTTACGAATATCCTTGATCAAATTAAGCCTCATACCGATCATATTTACCTCCATGTGAAAGGTGAGCCTTTGCTGCATCCTAAGATTGATGAATTGTTGGATTTAAGCCATGAGAAGGGCTTTAAGGTCAATATCACAACGAACGGCACATTGATTAACAAAAACAGACACAAGCTGCTGGATAAACCGGCGCTTAGACAAATGAATTTCTCGTTGCACAGTTTCGACGGACATGAAGGGTCTGAGGATAAGGAAGGCTATGTGACGAGTATTCTGCGTTTTGCCAAAGAAATCGTGGCGAAGTCCAATGTGATCATTTCGTTCCGGCTCTGGAATCTGGATACCGATAATCAGACCAATCTGGAGCGTCAGCGCAACCGTGAGGTGCTGGAGCTGCTCGAGCAAGAATTCAATCTCGATTTCAAAATCGATGAGAAATTCGTGCGCGGAACGGGCGTCAAGCTAGCCGATCGCGTCTATCTGAATCAGGATCATGAGTTCCAGTGGCCAGATCTCAAAGCAGAGGAAATTTCTGGACCTGGTTTCTGTCACGCGCTGCGCAATCAAGCCGGTATTCTTGTTGATGGCACTGTAATCCCATGTTGTTTAGATGGGGAAGGAGTTATCAATTTGGGCAATATCAACGATACGCATTTCTCGGATATTGTAGAGGGCGAACGGGCGAACCGTTTGTTTGAGGGATTTTCCAGACGCGAAGTTGTTGAGGAATTATGCCGCAAATGCGGGTACCGCGAACGTTTTAGTATGTAAGATTGAGAAAGCTACTTGAAGCAGCCAGTTGGCTGTTCGAGGAGCTTTTTTTCTACGGAGGCAAGATTAGCAAGCGCACACTATTAGGGGCACATAGTATCCTGCTGGTTCTCACTGTACACTCGACACATGTGGAGTGCGTGGTAAGGATATATAGCAATGATTGAGCATTAGGTGAAATTACTTTAATTGTAAATTTTGTTAGCTTGTCTGCCTAGCTTTTATCAATTTACCTTCGTGTAAAAATGAAAAAAATAGCAAGCTCACCACCGCGGTAGCCGTTTGGTGGGTTCCATGATGAAGAAGCGGATTCTAGAGCTACAGGACTTCGTAAAATTGCATATCTTGAAGGAAAACAAGAATATGCGATGTATCCAGCAGAGTACATTTGGATGATGGCACAAATAAAGCAACGACTAGAAAATTACAATGGTTGTGAAAAGAGGACGATAGAGAAATTGAAGCAAAAGTTGTATACGGAAACGTTTGGAATGAGTTTACTTCAGACTCAAACGATGTTTATGAAGTAGATTTTGGTGGAGACATAAATTCACCTCTACGCAGTGAATTAATAGATACTTATGATTTTATTGTATCCAATCAAGAAGAAATTAAGAATGTAATACTACAAGAATTATTTGAAGAATATAGTGGTTTCCAAGCAAAATATTGCGATGATGAAGATGATGAATTTATGCCAGATTTAACTGGTGTTAATGATCTAAAGCCCTTAATCAGTTTAGCAAGAGTTCATATCTTAGATGTAATCAAGGACGGCATTGGTTATTTTGGCTTTCAATTTGATTGCTCGTGGGATGAAGAGCACGGTTTTGGTGTAATGCTATTTAAAAACGAAGTTGTTGCATTGGGGGGATCAGACTCATCCTTTCTTTCATGGATAGCTAATGATCATTTAAATGAAAGAAGCGATACAAAATGAAACAATTCTATCAACGAGAGAAGATGAGGTGCTATAATGCGTGATTATATTGGAATTAAAGAATCAACTGTTGAAATTATGTCTGGGGCTTTGAGTGAGATAGAAAGAATTAAAGTTATCAATGATAAATAATAAAACAAGCCTTTCATGGGAGAGAGGGGGAAATGGTTACATGATTGAGGAAGAAACACACGATGAATTTCAAAAGAGCATTTGTATTGGAAGCAGTATGTTGAAACATTAGCGATTTTTACATTAGAAGAGTTATATAGTTACATAAATAATTCATATGTTAGTAAAGTAGTCATTTATCGATTGCTAGGAGACTATGAAATTCCTTATAAGCGAAACTTTTTAAAAACAAGGACTATATCAGCATTTTGCGCGGAAGATTACCGAGCACAAAATATTTATTAAAATGATTGAAGGCAATAACAAATAAAACGAGTTTGTTATAAGCCAATTGAATATATGTACGAATCTTATGGGGGGAAAATGAGCATTTCTTACTATGGGCTTATTCTATTTTTGATACTTTCAGTTACTCCAATATTCATAAGTTATCGTACTGCACTTCGCTTAATTAAAAAGACAAACTCATTTTGGAGTAATTTGATAATAATTAGTACGTTTAATGTTCTCATATATGTTCTCTTGGTGGTAATTTGGTTAGTGTTTTGTTTTTCTGCTACAATTGGTTGGGATATTGAAACCCTTCCATTTATTGGAATTAAGGTAGGTTTATTTGCATCCGTTATTAGTACATTACTTTTAAACATTATATTGATTATTAAGAGGAAACGTTTGTTAATTGTTTTTAGAGGGAACTCAGGAAGGAGATTGATTCAGTTGTCGTATTC
>NZ_BMHE01000075.1 GCF_014640555.1 Paenibacillus marchantiophytorum
AAGTGCGGCAACGTATGCAGCTGACGAATACTAATCGGTCGAGGGCTTAACCTACTCCCATTAAAGTGATGAAGAGCTCCGAAGTGGACTCAAGTACTTTAACGGGGCCCAAAGGATTAACTCCTAAGGGCAAAAACCTAAGCAAATCAAACCTTTACGCACGTTTCGTATCTAGTTTTCAAGGCGCAAACCACGCTTTGACTATTTGGTGATGATGGCGGAGGGGACCCACGCGTTCCCATCTCGAACACGACCGTTAAGCCCTCCAGCGTCGATGGTACTTGAACCGCAGGGTTCTGGGAGAGTAGAACGTTGCCAAGCAGAATACCCCTAGTGGGTATTTTTTTTTTGCCGCATTTAGGCTAATTAACACATATACGGGCCCTTAGCTCAGCTGGTTAGAGCGCACCCCTGATAAGGGTGAGGTCGGTGGTTCGAGTCTACTAGGGCCCACCATATTCCCCGATAGCTCAGTTGGTAGAGCACTCGACTGTTAATCGAGTTGTCACAGGTTCGAGTCCCCTACGGTTCACCAATAATCCCCACAAAATGACGTAAAACTGACGAAGCCTACTTTGCCGCGGGCTTCATTTCGTTATCCCATGGAGGTTTAGCTCAGCTGGGAGAGCGCTTTACAAGCAGAGGGTCGGCGGTTCGATCCCGTCGCGGGGTGGAGCAGTACGGTAGCTCGTCGGGCTCATAACCCGAAGGCCGCAGGTTCAAATCTTGCTTTACTATTACTAGCGCTGTCTAAAAAAGTAAGGAACTTAATATTATGGCGGTCGTGGCGAAAGGGTTAACGCACTGGTTTGTGGATATTTTATTTTTAACTATGTTGGGGATTAGCCAAGCGGTAACAGATAATGTTTGCCCCCATATAAATAGCCCCCTCAAATGAGTTTATGGATATATTTATTTCAAGCATAGCTCACTAGGAGTCTGTCCGACGAAAAGAAATAACTAATAAATATGCAGAACTCTGTAATACGAGGAGAATAAACTTGTATTTCTAGCGTGTTTTGACCTATAAATCCAACGTTTTTTATTAAAATCAAGATGTAAACTCCCTTGTATTGAATATATCTGAATAAATATTCAACAAAAGTATTCCGTCGGACAGACTCCTAGATATACATGCATTTTCTCTATTGATGTGATTTTTATGTCGTTATATATCTGCTTTCTTAATTGTTGGGATTTTCTTTTCGTTGTACTCCAGTACGACGATAGAATAATCCCGCTTTAGAACCTTGATATATCAAGGTTTTTTTCTGTTTGGGGGATTTTCTTGTCGTTTTTTTTACGACAAGAAAATCCCTCAAATAAATTCTTGCGACATGAAACTCCCATTAAAACGTGCGAAAATATAAAACCCACATAGATTAGTGAAAAAAGAGTCATACACAATACCATGTCTATGTGAAGTATTCGATGGTTCATTAAGCTAAAGGGCAGTTTAGCGTGGTGGGGGACATCTGGGGTAGATATTCCTTTTATTTTGTTCATTGAAAATAAAGTTTTAGACTGACCCTCAATAAAAAATAGCGGTAGCATTGGACGAGAAAATAAAGTCCTAGACTACCGCCTGTTTTATTGAGTGAGCTATTGTTTCCCATTAGAGTTCAAACGTATTGAACAGGAAGAACCCAATCATTTATCTTAGATGCCACTATGGTTACTTCAGTATCCGGTTTGCAGTCCTATGTTTAGTCTATGGTGATGTCATCACCAATTTGATATCTTTTATGAAACATTTCATCTAATAACATTATTTCTGCTTTTTGGCTGACGGCATGGTTCCCAAACTTTACATCAATAATAAAGTCATTGTTGAGCATCTGGTGGTAACGGGAAATAATATCGTTTTCGGGTAATTCCCCCATTGCCTTCGTTTCGGGTGGGATTACCGGAATTCCGGCTTGCTCTACCAGGTGAATGTTTTGTTTAATATCCGCGGCGATCTTGCTTAGAGTGCTTACACTCCTTGCTGACTCTAAATCCACCATTCCGTCATTCGTATAGAAATGCTTGTTGACGATAGCCAATGCAGTATGTGAAATATGGAATGCCTGAATGTCTTTTTGGATTTCATATTGCAAATCCACCGATTCAAATATTTGGGCAAGCTCTTTCACTCTTTCGGTAGTCAATCCATTTATTTCACCAAAAATGGTTCCTTGATGTTTTTCGGAACCGAATTGGGCATATAGAACATCCTCTTTGATGTCTCCACCCGCCCCCGGGAAACCTGGGAGTAACCGGTCCCCCACGATTTCAAGCCAGCTGTCATATCCAATGGTGTTGGTCAAGGTGACAATGGATTTGCTCTGATTATTCTTGATCACAGTTAGGGCAGAATCGGCCTGATCATATCGTACTGGAACAAAAATAAAATCATAAATGTCGTCGTTATCAAGCTTTTCTATCGTCTTGATCGGTATTTGCTTTATTGTTCCATTATCGTTGTATCGCAGTCCGTTCCTTTTCAGTGCATCCAGTCTCTTTCCTCGCGCCAGCATTGTTACGTTCAGTCCGTACTGTGCAAATCGGAGAGCGTATACACTACCAATCACACCAGCACCAAATATCAAAAGTCTCTTTTTTGTGTTCATTATGTTCCTTCCTTTCAGTAAATTCGTCACAAATTGTTTAAGCAACATCTGTCTGGTAAAATAATATTACTGTATTCTTATGAATTCAACAGGCAGATTCAGTGGAAGGTTGCATAGACAACACATTGTGATATTTGATGTTTTAGAAGGGGATATGCATATGGTAAATCAGCAAGATCCAAGGGTTTTGCGCACACGACAGTTAATAAGGGAAGCATTCAGAGATTTGTTGCGGAGTAAAGAATTTGATGCAATAGCCATAAAGGATATCGCACAGAAAGCTACCATTAACCGCGCCACCTTTTATGCCCATTATGAAGATAAATATGCTTTGCTTGAAGAAATCACAGAACAGGTTTTTCGTGAGATGATTCCCGAGCAAGTGATGAATGCGCGGGAGTTTACAATTGAAATATGTGACCAGTTGATCTTGCTGACACACCACTACATAGTGGATTTTTATCAGGTATGCAGAATGGATTCCAAATCGATTGCTGCACTTGTGGATGAAAAGGTAAAGAAGATGTTGCAGCAATTAATTGAAAGCATTTTTTCGAAAGGGCACTATACGGACCGCCACCATACAAAGATCATTTCGGCTATGACAGGCTCAGCGATCTATGGTGCTGCGCATTATTGGTTAACTGTTGGGGAAAATAATCGAACCGATTTACTTATAGACATTGTTCGTCCCTATGTAATGAATGGTCTGGGGCTGTATAGCAATTGCGATGAATATATAAACGACTCGCCGACAGCGCCTTTAGGTTAACGCTTACGCAATTTTATACGAACTCGCCGGCCAGATTCTGGAGCTGCAGGAGGCCGTGTAGCAGGTACGCCAGTCAACAACTTAATTTTACGAGTCTAATACTTGAATCAAATATCGCCTATTGGAAAAAGAATAGGATGAATAAAGCATAAGAATCAAAGATTATCACGAGTTTAAACTAAAGGGTAACTATAGCTTAATCATGACATACGGCAGCCGGCACACGATCGGCTGCCGTTGTGCGTTGAAGTAACGGGCAGGTTAGTTGAACAAGTTATTAATAGAATAGCTTAAAGTTATAGAGCATTTCTTTGTAATGAGAAATGCTTTTTATCTTTTTTAAAAAATGAATAATTATGGAAATGTGAGTAAATAGTATTAGAACTATCTATCTAGAAGGTGTTAATACTGAATGTTTATCATTATGTTGTGTTTATTATATTTTATTGCGTGTTGGCGTTGGGGTGATTGGCGGAACTGGGCGAAATATCAATCATCCATATTATATTTGATTACATTTGATTTAGTTTATAATTTTCTTACATATAATTACTCTCTGTGGGAATACGAACCTAATACAACACTTCTGCCAAATCATACGATAATCAGCCTTATAGTAATGTTTATTATTTACCCATGCGTAATGCTCGTGTATTTAGGTCGATATCCAACTAAACGAATTAAACAGTATCTATGGGTTACCTTCTGGGTATTCTTATGGTCATTCTTGGAGTGGGTGGCTCAAAGAATTGGGGAGTTTTCACACCATCACGGATGGAATATTTGGTGGAGTGCATTGTTTAATATCGCACTCTATTCTATGGTTCGACTCCATTACAAAAAGCCATTATTGGCATATGGGTTGTCTGTCATTGCAACAGTAGGTTTAATAATACTTTTTAAAGTACCAATCAGCAAAATGAAGTGACCTTTGTTTTTAGATATTGTTATTTGTACCAATGTCAGCCTGGAGTATTTTAGAATGCAAAATTGACAAAGACATTCTCATGTATTAAATGAACAATCGACCGGATTGAAGTAACAGTGAACGCTAGCACAACACACAACTTAAGCGTTAAGATTAAACCCTTCCAATTCTAGCAAAGCTAGAGATAACTTATATTTGGGAGGGTTTTATTATGACATTGAAGGAGTTATGGATGCTGTATGAAGCTGACAAACGTATCCTGGGGTTCAGCTCGCATACAATGAAAGCATACTTTCTACAACTCAACATGTTGATTCGTGAACTAGGTAATCTGGAGATTGAAGAAATATCCTTAAATATGCTAAAAGATTATTTTTCAAGGGTATCAGAGCGATTAAAACCGAGTAGCTTAGGTCATCGAATTCGATTTATACGCTCCCTTTTTCGTTTTGCATTTGAAGAAGGTCATATGACAAGGAATCCTTCTCTCAAGCTGAGAGAGCCTAAGATGGACAAACGTATTCCGAAATTCCTAGTTGAGGAGGATGTTATTCATCTTAAGATTACCTGTCATTCTCACCGGGAACATGCTCTGTTGGAGTTTCTGTACTGCACAGGCTGCCGCGTTGGAGAGGTCCAGAAAATAAACATTAAAGATGTTAATTGGGAGAACTGTTCAGCAATTGTGAATGGTAAGGGTTCTAAACAAAGAGAAGTGTATTTTACTACCGAGTATAAGGTTTGGTTAAAAAGATATTTAGAGAGCCGTGGGGATACTTGTAAAGCATTGTTGTTACCGAAACGAATCCGACCCGACGATTGTCGATTCCAACAATACGTTGGTCATTAAAAAAGCTGGCAAAACGCGGGGGAATTAATGCTAATGTATATCTTCATCGATTCCGTCACACATATGCCTGTCAATTGCTAGATAACGGTGCACCGTTAGAATTTATTCAGGGCATGCTTGGGCATGAAAAAGCATCTACTACACAGATTTATGCTCAGCTGCGCGGTGAGCGTAGGAGAGAATTGTATCGTCGATACTTTTAGGGCTATCATTGGTTACTTCTCAACTAAAGGGCAGGATTGTGCAATAAAAGAAATATTGTTATTGTGTAATATACAACAACTTTAATTAGGAGGGATAAACATGAATTTAGTCATATTGGACACGATATTCTCTGTTGTGAAATTGCCACCAATAGAAGAGATACCATACTGGGCGGACAAAGGCGCATTTTTTTCGATTACACGAACAAACGAAGAACTATCTATTGTATGTCCTACCTCCAATGTTCCTGATAGCATTCTAACGGACGTGGAGCATGATTGGAATTGCATAAAAGTCGAGGGCATATTGGATTTTGGGTTAACAGGTATATTATCTTCTCTAGCCAACCCATTGGCGGAAAACAATATAAGCATTTTTGCTATTTCTACTTCTAATACGGACTATTTGTTGATTAAAGTACATTCCATAGAAAAAGCAAAATCATTATTGGAGAATGCTGGTCATACATTTATCTATTTAAGTTGAACCAAAGACACTTTTCAATGATTTTTAGAGGGGCTTTCATGATTCTGTCCATGAATGCCTCCACATAGGTAGAGCCTGAATTTGACTTCTGTAATTTAATCTTATACAGTTTGTATGTACAAACAATATAATTGCGTTTAGGAGGCAAACAAACTATGCGTTTTATCGTTTATTTGAAAATTGACCCTGCTACTCCGAAGGAAGAAATAGCGAAGCTGTTGCCGGCGGAGCGAGCGCGAGTTGCTGAACTTAAGGAACAAGGAATACTCGAAACGTTATATTTGTCCCACACGATGATGGATATTTGGGGTATTTTTGCCGGTGACAGCCTGGAGGTTGTTCAAAGCGCTGTACAGTCATTACCGTTTTACAAATTTATGACGGCTGAGTACACACAACTATTTGAAAGCTAAATCGATCCTGGACTTTTGACGGTGAATATATGAGCAAGCTTCCATTCGGGCTTTCCATCATTTTGGAGCGAAAGGCGCTGCTTTTGCTTTAGGCGAAGGTCCTTCGCCTAAGAAGCGTTTGATCAGGTCGAAAATATCTATATAAGTTGAACTAATCTTGTGGCAGTTTGCCGCGGCAAACTGCTCCTACTGTCGTAAATCTAACGGAGTTTATAGCTGGTCCCGATCGAATTAACGGTGAACTATAGTTCAATCAAGAAATGAAGGCAGCAATAGCGATAGAGTTCGCCACGGCTGGCGGCAGCTCCCCTTTTAATTAACCGAAAGGGCAGAATTCATTAGTTCTAATAGCATTTTTTTTGGTAATTTTGGAAGAAAAAAATATTATAAATCAAAATAGGAGGGTAGATTGTTTGGTTGAATTGGACCCGAAAAAAATACATATTATAGGTTCCGTTGGGAGTGGTAAAACAACATTAGCCAGAAATCTATCTAATAAACTGAGTATTCCACATTACGAATTGGATAATGTTGTTTGGAAGAAGCATAAACCTAGGGACATAAAAAGAACTGAGGAAGAAAGAGATAAACTGTTAAGAACAATTGTTCATTCAAATACTTGGATTATTGAGGGTGCTCATTATAACGAATGGGTGTTCCAAAGTTTTCACAATGCTGATGTGATTATATTTTTGGATACTGATAATTCAAAACGAAAGTATCGAATTATTAGAAGATTTATTTTGCAGTTACTCAGAATAGAAAAATCAAACTATAAACCGACTTTTGAAATATTTAGGAACATGTTTATCTGGAATAATAATTTTGAAAGTCGAGTTAAGCCAAAGGTTATAAATAAATTGGGACAATATTCTTCTAAGTCCATAACACTAAAAGATACGAACGAAATAATAAGCATATTAAACGGAGAACGTTTGTTCAATATACAGTAATGGAAGGCTGCCGGATCGGCAGCCTTCCGCTCACCTAACGGGCAGATAATTTAACAGGATGTTGAATCTCTAAACCTAGAAGGTCTTCACAATAGGGAGCATTATGAAAGTTGTCCTTGGTTTTCTATATTATTGATTATATTAGCTTTGATCTACGATAAGAAAGAAAATGGACAATTCAAATTCGTCAGATATTTATCTAAATGATGGTAGTACATCCGAGGATTAACGACTTAATTACTAAACGGGTAGTTTAGTTGAATAGATATGACAAAATTGAAAAATGGAAACTATCCCATAAAGGAGCTTTGTTATGTATTTAAGGAGTAGTGATCCGGCGATGAAAAGAAAATGCATTTTTTGTGACAGTTCTAAATCACTTAGTAATGAACACATTTTTCCTGTATGGTTATTGAATGAGTACGGCTTAACAAACGAAATGTTTGCAGGTCACTATGTCAATATTGATACTTTTGAGCCTGTTAATAAAAGTAGAACAATGAACTATAATAATTTTAAAAATGGATTGGTATGCAGAGAATGCAACAATGGTTGGATGAGTGAATTAGAAAGTAAAGCAATTCCAATTCTCAAACCTATAATGTCACTCGCTCCAGACTCATTGGCTATTTTAGTTGGGAATCAACAATTACTTTCAAAATGGATATATAAAACCGCTTATGTACTAAGCTATGGTGCTAACTACCGAAAGATTGTACCGCTCGCCCATGGCAGGGAGTTTATGATGGGGTCAATACCTTCCGGAGTGAGTATTGATGTAGGTTTTATAAATACCTTAGATTATCTGGTTCTGCAATATCATCTGACCTCTAAATGCAATGTAGTCACAGCAAGAGATAAGTTCTCAGAATATAATAGTGTGAGTAATGAACCATACATCATAACACTAAAGCTAAATAAACTCTTAGTCAGAGTTAATTTATAGCCCTTATAAAAATGCAACTTTCATAGAACAGACAAGAAAGTCATTTAGATTGTATCCAACTATTGAGGATCTTCCCAATTCATTCTTCAATATTTCATTCTTTGAGCATATTGAGGAACTAGGCCATTTCTTTAATCTTCTAGTTGACACAGATCATCTCCAATACGTTAAGGATGATTTAAAAAAAGGAAAATTGAAGTTTGTTCATGGTTTGGATCAATTGTTATAAGACCTAATTGAGAAATTACCTTGCTCCGAGCCGATCGGGGCTTATTTTATTTTCGGGAGAGTGGACCATGTTTAAGAAAATATTAAGCGAAGGATTAGGATTGCCAACTACACAACAAGCAGCAGCCCTCACCACATCAACTGGAGTTCTCGGAGCAATTCTCACATATGCTTATGGGGGGGGGGGCGGAGTTGTTAAGCTTCTTCTTCTTGGCAATGGTAATTGATTATGTGACAGGTATTGGGGCTTCGATTAAAGAGCAGAAGGGGCTAAGCAGTAAGGTTGGTTTCCTTGAGATCTTTAAGAAGTTCCTTATGGCTCTAATTGTCGTGATGGCACATAGAATGGATGTATTGCTTGGCTCCAATGTCATTATGAATGGGGCCATTTGTTTTTATTTATCAAACGAACTCATTTCAATCGCAGAAAATTATGGTCGGTTGAATCTTCCGATGTTCCCAAAACTAAAGGAGATTATTCAGGTCTTAAAAGCCAAAGGAGACGCCACTCCACACGAAAAGGACGTGCAGTAATGACAAAGGGTTTTGATTGCGCAACACCTTTGACGGCCAATACAGCAGCAGCATTCGCTTCAGATCCGGATGGATACAAATTCGCATGTCGTTACCTGGTGCCGTCCGGATGGAAAGCACTTACCAAGGCAGAAGCTGAGTTGATTAATCAAGCCGGCTTAGATTATTGTATCTGTGTTTGAGACAACCGCTAATAGAGCACTTGGCGGCCGTGCTGCGGGATTGGCTGACGGAGCAACCTCGGTTCAAATTGCAAAGCAGGTAGGACAACCGGCTGGGAGTTGTATTTATTTCGCCGTAGACTTTGAGGCTAAGTCTTCTCAGATGGCGACTGTAATTGAATATATCCGTGCGGCTAGTGAGGCTATTCCAGAGTATACAACCGGAGTTTACGGTTCATATGCCGTAATTGATGCGGTTTGGAAAGCTCAAGCATGCTCTAGGTATTGGCAAACTCGAGCATGGAGTTATGGGGCGGTTCATCCGTACATTCACATTTATCAATACGACTACGGACCGCAAAGGTTGGGACTAATGATGAATGGGATTGACATGAATCTGAATGAAAGTCTCGGGAATGAAGGGGCATGGAGCTCTTTGAAGGCGGAGGAGAAAGAACCGGTGCTAAGAGTCGAGGATGCAAATAAGATCATTAAAATCTTAAAAGCTGTATATAAGATATATCCTAATACTGAGGTCGGCCGGCTTGCTGATGCCAAGAAAACGATGCCTTTTTGAAGAAGATGATCCTTATTTATAATAATTATTAAAAAGGATTGACTTTCACAGATATTTATTTATAATAATTATTATGTGATATGAATTATCAATCGAATACGAGAGCATGCATGGAAGGAGATCTGCGCAATGTATGATGTCATTATTATTGGTGCTGGACCCGCGGGAGCTTCCGCTGCCATTTATACAGCACGTGGGAATCTAAAAACGTTAGTTATCGACAAGGCACCTAACACAGGAGCACTGGCGATTACGCATAAAATTGCGAATTATCCTGGAGTCATCGGTGAGCTATCTGGCAAAGATTTGCTGGATACGATGCGCGAACAAGCCAAAGGGTTCGGAGCGGAATTCGTTCAAACGACGATTACGGCTGTGGATGTGGAGGACGAGACGAAGTTTGTCTTTACGGCAGATGGAATCTACGAAGGCAAATCGATCATCATTGCAACAGGCTCAAAAGGCCGCAATCGCATGCTGCCTGGTGAAGAAAACTTGCTTGGACGCGGCGTAAGCACCTGCGCGACGTGTGATGGAGCCTTTTTCGAGGGGAAGACGGTCGCGGTTATCGGTGATTCGGAGGAAGCGCTGGAAGAAGCGCAAGCGTTGGGTAAATTTGCAAGCCAAATTTACTTTGTTGTGCCGCGTCCTGAGCTGCAGGGTGTTCACCACGTTCCTGAATTGAAGGGAACAAAGATTCTTTACAAAACGAAGCCGCTTGAAGTGCTTGGAGACAAGCATGTGCAAGGACTCAAAATTCGTACAAGCTCTGGTACCGAAGAAGTGTTGGAAGTCGACGGTGTGTTCGTTTTCCTGTCGGGGAGCAAACCTGGCACGGATTTCTTGCAGGATCAAGTTCCGCTGGATGAGGAAGGCTTCATGATTTTGGACAGCTCGATGCAATCATCCGTTGCCGGCGTCTTCGGAGCGGGTGAAGTCAGACGCACACCTGTGAAACAAGCAGTTGTTGCAGCAGCAGACGGTGCCATAGCCGCTATGGCTGTTGATAAATTTATTAATAAGCGGGCGCAATTAATCCCGCAATACAAATAACAGGAGATGAATAGCCATGTCTAATGTCATTGTTTATTCCAGTACAAATTGCCCTTATTGCCAACAATTGAAGAAGTATTTGACCGAGCAGCAGGTTGCGTTTGAAGAAAGAAATATCGATCTGAACGATCAATATGGACAAGAGCTTCACGATCTAGGTTTAATGTCGCTTCCGGTAACGGTTATCGGCGAACACAAAATTCTCGGCCTTAACGTCACAAAGCTTAAAAAAGCATTGGCTGAAGTCGCAAGCTAACAACAACTAACAAGACCTAACAAAATAGAGAGAAAAAGAGGAGACCATACGATGACACAATTAACATTACAACCGACGCCTGCTATTGCCAAATTAGGACTTCCCGCGCCATCCTTTTCACTTTTATCAACGAAGAATATGGAAACGTTGGAAGAGAAAATTACACCCCAGGACTACAGAGGCAAATGGCTCATTTTCTTCTTCTGGCCGTTCGATTTTACATTCGTTTGTCCAACAGAAATTACAGCTTTCAGCGACAATTACGCGCAATTTCTTGAACTAGATTGCGAAATTGTCGGCGCTTCTGTGGACAGCATCTATACACACCGCGCATGGACACAAACGCCGCGGGATCAAAATGGGATCGGTCCTGTCAAATTCCCGCTGGTGAGCGACTTCTCCAAAGATACTGCGCGCGCTTATGGCGTGCTGGATGAAGAGAGCGGCGCTGCGCACCGAGGTTTGTTTATTATTGATCCCGAAGGCGTACTCCGTTACCAAGTCGTGACAGATATGAACGTAGGACGTTCCGTGGACGAAACGCTGCGTGTACTTCAAGCGCTTCAAGCTGGCGGACTTTGTCCGGTGAATTGGAAGCCAGGCGATAAAACACTATAAGTTATCTGAGAAGAGGGGCTGCTCCCAAGATCTGACTGATCTTTGGGGCAAGCCTTTTTTTGTGCATCCGAGACTGGTTTTGAAGTATAATAAGAAACTAGAATAGGTGATGACAGAAAGGTTAGATGCGTGATGCAGTCTTTGTCAGACAAGATATTTATGGGTTCGTTAATTTTAATGATGATTGCCGTTGTGGTCAGTGGAATAGGTTTTCAATTCGTCAACTGGCGCTCACAAGTGAATGATGAGCTTGATACGGAAACCAAGGGGAGCAGCGGTAGAAAGAAAGCGGTTATGGATCGACAGGATAAAAGCTTGGGACGAGTGCTCCGTTCCTATTTGTTTTGGATTGCAGTGGCGGGGATGCTGGTTTCCATTGTACTTTCCCGGTTGTAGATAGCACAGTTAAAAGGCGTATAGAAGGCTCGTAATGAGCTAATCTATACGCCTTATTTGCGCTTATTTTGCATGATAGCGGCGGCTTTGGGGTAGAGTGACAGTTAACCGGAATCGCGAACGATGAAACGGGAGGACAGCATGATTTTCTCCGATTGTCTGCCTGGGTGTTTGATCCGATAAAGCAGGGTCTCAACCGCGCGGATGCCCAAAGATTCTTTGGCAAGCTCGATGGTACTTAGCGGGGGATGCGCATAGACAGAAGCTTCGATATTATCGAAACCGATGACTTTGACTTGGTTTGGGATATCGATGCCATGGCGATTGAGAATGGGAATTAGATCAAGCGCTAATTGATCGTTGGCACAGATGATGCCATCGGGCATCGTTTCGGGTGTGAGTGCGGATACTTTCCGTTCCAAGACAGATAAGAGCTGCGGTTGACAGTAGGGAATGCTCCATTTTTTCAGGGCGTATGTGTCATCATGTCCGGCCTCATCCTCGATAGCCAAGCGGCAGCCCCACCAACGCTCTTTGAAGCTGACGGCGAAGGTATCGTCACCGACGAAGATGACGCGTCTCATCCCGGTAGAAAGCAATCGCTGGCAGGCAATTTTACCCGAGTCCAAATTATTGTTAAGCACACAATCGACATCCACCAATGGCTCATAATGATCAATCAAAACAAGGGGAATGCCGGTTTGTTTCAGTGAAATAACGGATTGGGACGGGAATGTGCCCGCTAGCAAGTGACCTGCGCAGTAGGACGGATCCAAGTAGGACGGGATATGCAAAGATTCAGAGTACCGATTAGGAACAGGGACAATTAGATGCTCATAGCCAAGCTCGGTGCTGGCAGTAGCGATTCCTGCGAGAACTTTTCCCCAGAAAGGGTTATCCTGCTGATACATGGCTTGAATCCAAACCAAAATGTAGGGCTTAATTGCTTTGGGGAAATTGTGAGGCTCTTTATTGGTTTTATCTTGGGTCAGTTCGTTTGTATTTCTCCCTTTGACCTTGCCTTGTATCAGATAGCCCATGGCTCTGGCCGTCTCTTGAATACGGAGTCTATTCTCTTCGCTGACACCTGATTTCCCGGAGAGTGCCTGGGAGACCGTATATTTGGACAAGCCGAGCCGGTCGGCAATTTGCTGCATCGAGACTTTTTTACTCATATGGACACACCTACCAACTTGAATTTCAAAATACATAACAAAACTAACGAATTCAATTGTTCATTAAAATCGTATAATTGTCAATCTTGATATCGTTAATATGATAAAAAGGAATTGACCAATAGCGAGAAAATGAGTACATTATGAATATGAAATTATATTGTTAGCCTAACAAAAATAACAAATTAAACCTGCGTTGGAGGACGAATATGAGTAAATCGATTATTTTTTATGATGCATCGTTTCCTTATGAGGGGACTCGGCCGGATAGCAGCCGTTTAGAGGAGTTGGCGCAATTTGGCCGCGTAGTGACTGCTAGTGAATTGGCAGAAGCTTTGCAGCAAGGCGCGGACAATTTGATTCATCTGCACGGACGCTACTTCCCTAAATCAGCCTGGCTTGCCATTATGGCGCATGTAACCAAAGGCAAGGGACTTATTCATCTAGGAAGTGCTCCCTTTCGGAACCCTGTGTATCAAGGGGCAGAGGGTTGGGAATTAGAGGCTGAACAAACAAGGTACCATCAGCAGCTGCAGATTCATGAAGTGCTGCCTGTTGATCCTTCACCGATTGCTCGCTATAAGGCTAATCCGGAGCTGCCTTTGCTCGCAGGGCAAGAATCGCTGCTTAGCGTACAGCCGACTGTCGGTCTTGCTCTTCATGTAACGCGTACGGATGATCACCCGGGTCAAGTAGGTTCCAGCGGTCCGATGGATGCTCATTTGATTCCGCTGCTGAAGGGGATTTCGAAGGATGAGCGTGAAGTTGCCGCTCCGATCGTTTTATTGGAAAATACCAAAGGGGATTTTGCTGGGGGTCGCTGGATTTTCGCCAATATGGTTACGGATGAGACGTTCTGGGTGCAAGGAGGAGCAGCACTGTTGAATGAACTGGCTGCCTTCACGACTCGCGGCGTAACAGAAATTTGGTTCAAACCGAACTATGCTTGCTATGACCCAGGTGATCGCGCGGCGCTTACGGTTCAATTACAGTCACTAGCCAATCGTGACGGATTCAAATCGGAGAATACGGGCTGGACTTTCGCTGTTCAAGTGAATAAAGTTGGACAATCGCAGCCGATTTGGTCCACGGAATTCCAAATGGATGCTTCACGCGAACTCACGTACAAAAAAGTAAATGTTCCCGTTGATCTGGAAGCCGGGTATTACACAGCTGTCTGTACAGCAGTTGCCAATACAGGCGAAACGCGTATTTTCAACCAAGGTTTCTGGGGCTACGATGCAGAACTTCTGCGCGAAGGAACACCGATGTCTTGCGATCGCGACTATTTTATCAAAGATGGACGTCCTCTCCCGATTGTCGGTATGACGTACATGACGAGCGATGTGGCGCGTAAGTTCTTGTTCCTGCCGAACGTATCGGTCTGGGAGCGCGATATTGCGCAGATGGTCAAAGCTGGCATTAACTTGCTGCGCACCGGTATTTGGTCAGCCTGGCGCCAAGTGATGTTTGTCGATGGTCATCCGTATGAGGAAGTCCTTCGTTCTATCGATGCTTTCATCTTGACGTGCAAAAGACATAATATTGAAGTGACGTTTAACTTTTTCGCTTTCACACCTGAATTATGGGAAGGGGTTAACCCTTATCTCGATCCGCGCAGCGTGGAAGCTCAGAAGCGATTCATCTCGGCGATTGTTTCCAGACATCGAGATACAACGAACGTGCAATGGGATCTCATCAATGAGCCGTCCATGTTTAATCCGAATAAACCTTTTGCTGGACCGCAATCGGCGCATGACCGTTTCGAGCAGGAGGCTTTCGTGAACTGGCTGGAGACGCGCCATGGAGATATTCGCAAGCTGCAGGAGCGATGGAACATGACGCCGAGTGAACTGCCTGATTTTGCAAATGCTCGTTTGCCTGATGTGTCCGAGATGAACATGAACACCACGGAGCCCATGGAGAAAAATGGGAATCCATGGCTGGATTATACTCTGTTCACGATGGATATGCATAATCGTTGGGCACATGAATTAATTGCTACGATTCGCAGTATTAATCCTGCCCATTTGGCGACCGTCGGACAAGATGAAGGTCTCGGCGCTCAGCGGCCATCTCCCTTCTTCTACGCGGAAGCGGTTGACTATACAACGGTTCACACGTGGTGGTTGATGGATCAGCTCGTCTGGGATGGCATCTTCTCCAAGGCGCCGGATAAACCTAGCTTGATCCAAGAGACAGGCATCATGTATGTAGAAACGGCCGATGGCCGCGCCAAGCGTTCGGAACAAGAACTGCGCAATATCCTTGAGCGCAAATATGCCTATTCCTTCTCGACAGGCGGAGCAGGCGCAGTGCAATGGATTTGGAACATTAACTACTATATGAACAATGTTAATGAATCTCACATCGGAGCGCTTCGGGCAGATGGGACAGAGAAACCGGAAGCCGACGTATCCTATGACTTCGGAGCATTCATGGGCCAGATTCGCGATTTGTTCGTAAATCGGAAACTGGAGGATGTCGTAGCCGTATTCCCGTACTCCAATGATTTCTCCACGCGCCCATTAGCCGGAGAAGCGACATCCAAACTTACACGTACGCTCGCCTATTCGATGAATGTTCCTTTCCGCGGCTTGGGCGAGTACCATCTCGAAGCTCTGGAGCACAATCATCCTAAGCTGATCATCGTACCTAGCGCGCATAACTTCAGTGATGCAGCGCTTGAGAAGCTCACAGCACATGTGCGTACGAACGGTGGAACACTTTTATTCACTGGTCCAGTAGGATTGAATGAATACTGGACACCTAATGCTCGTTTGACGGAGGTTATTGGTGAAACCGTACTTAGCAACGTTCTGCGTGAGGAAGCCATGGTTCTGGATGGCCAAGTGTATCCGGTTTCCTTCGGCGGGGCGGGCATCGCTAAGTTGAATAAAGAGATTGCTCTTTCTGAAGGATCTGGGAACAGCGGTGCATGGAATTCCCAGCATGGTGTTGCCCGGCGTTATGAGTTAGGCAAAGGGAAATTAATTTGGTGTCCACTGCCTATTGAACTGAATGAACGCGGAGAAAGCATCGAAGCGCTCTACAACTTCGCTTTGTCTGAAGCAGGTGTAGAAGCAGAACTCACGTGGGTGAAGGGTGGACAACTGCCTGGGGTATATGGGCGCAAGCTCGGTTTTGAGCAAGGTTCCTTATTCATCTTCGTGTCTGAGTATAGCGTAGATACAGATATTGAAGTGATGGACCCAGCCACTGGTCATAGCTATGCCTTTGAACTGGAATCCGAGCGTACGGTTATGTTCGCCGCGGATAGCCAAGGGAAGCTGTTGGCTGTGTACCGACCAGATCAAGTTCAGGTTGATGTGAAGTAACATGGAATAAAGTAAAGCCTCTGATCCGCAGCTGCTGGTAACATTCAGCAGAGCGAATTAGAGGCTTTTCGTTGGGGCGGGCAGCTAGACAATTTCATCAACGCAGGCGCCGCAAACCAATTTTCCTTTGAAATAGGTCATATTCTCGAAGTTCCCGCAGAAGACACAAGCAGGCATATACTTCTTGAGTGTAATCCGCTCAGGATCGACGTAAACCTCAATCGCATCGCCGATATCAATGTGAAGTGTGCGCCGCAGCTCAATTGGCAAAACAATGCGTCCCAACTCGTCTACTTTTCTTACGATACCCGTTGATTTCATCGAAAGGCCTCCCGATTTAACATTATTGTCTCGAACTTTTAGGTTATTTAATGAATTCCACATATACACTCGAATTCCTTTATTTAGGTCTTGGAATCGAGAAAATTTTCCTCCTAAAAAGACGATATTCACGCAACCTGCAGGTGCGTAAATATCGTCTTTTGGCTAATTGGTCGTTTCCTGTTGCTGGTCCTTGGCGATTTGCGTTTGAAGCGCTGCTTGATTCTTTGCCAATTGCTTCGATAGCGCTGCTTGGGAGAGATCAATTCGTTTGATTTCTTCTTTCATTTTGTTCATTCGCGACATTTTGCTGTTCAAGTCGCTAGCGGAATTGCTAAGCTTCAGATCTCTTTGTAATTGATTTATTTTAGAGAGCACTTTGGCCTTTTTTTTCTGTTCTTCGCTGCTTTTCTGTTGATCATCGGCGATCTCCTTTTTTAATCGATCGATAATCGATGACGTAAAACTGATGGACATTCGAACACCTCTTAGCTGAGTGATATCGCTTCGAGATCATTTTACACCAAAACGGGGGGTTGTGCGAGGAATTAGCTGATTAGCTTCACATCCACAATGACTTCCAAATCCTGCTGGCCGGCTCCGCGATAGACGCCCTTGACCGGAACGATATCATTGTAGTCACGGCCATGTCCTAGCTTAATGTAGCGCCAATTGACCTCGCAGTTATTGGTTGGGTCAAAACCGAACCAGCCGGAACCTGGGATGAAGCATTCAACCCAGGCGTGAGAGGCTTGCGTGAAATCAGCGCTGCCGCCTTGCAGATCGCCAACAAAATGATAACCGCTCACATAGCGAGCAGGAATGCCCTTATCGCGACAAATTGCAATCATGAAATGGGAGTAGTCCTGGCAGACACCACGCTTATATTGCAGCATTTCTCCGACAGTAGTCTGTACGGACGTAGCCATCGGATCGTAGGTGAAATCTTTATTGATCGTTGTGTAAATATGGCACAGTAAGGCGTAAAGACTCACATTTTGATCCGGTATGGCATCTGAATAGGCTTTGATCTCATTCGTTAGTCCCGTATAACTCGTTGGAAGCAAATATTCCGCGTGTTCATTCTGGAAATCATCGCTGAACCGCATAGCCTTCTCTTCATAGGGAGATGGATTGTCAACCGGTAGATGATCATTATCATGGGTGACAACCGTCGATGTCATTTTGATTGTCAACTCGCGATGAAGCTTATTGATGGTAAAAGCATGAACCCGATTGTGAAAAAAATCGGAGTATGTGAATAAAGCAGAAACCGGTTCAGTCACGATACTGTGGTGGTAACAAGCTTGACGGTTATCCGTGAGTGGCGTTAAACGCACTTCATTGACACTGTCCTGCGCTGTATCCGTGTAGGAGTAGCGTGTGATATGCGTTATCTCCAGTTTCTTCATGCAATGACCTCCTCCGGGGAGGGAAAAAAGACTTTGGACATCCGAATTCCCATCAGGTTGCACGAATCACGAAGGGCTTGCAGCGTCATTTCCAACTTGCCGGACAAAATATCATCCTCGTCCATGCAAGCGAGGTTGGCTTTCACTTTCCCAGCTAGTTTGGCGATCTTGTGAATGGCATTGTTCAGCTCTGGCTCATCCATTTGAATGCCTTTCAAGGAACGCTCCATCGCTTGGAAAGAGAAGCTGATCGAGCGCGGGAACGCTTCTTGAAGCATAAGGAACTTAATGATATTGCTGAGATTAACCGTATCTGCGTATTCTTTGCGGTAGGACTCATAGCCGCTTACCGATTTCAGAACAGATAGCATTAGCGGATAGGATGAACCTTCTTCTCTGGCGTAATCCTGACAGAGGGATTGGAGCAAACGCAGTAAATTTTCAGCTCTTTCGAGGTATCGGCCAGCTTCTACGAAATACCATTCGTTGTGACGCGGCATGACCGAAGTGGCTGCCCCTTGAAACATAGACAACGTATCGCGAATAAAGCGATAGAAGAGATGCGGCGAATCGCTTGTAATATCGCGCACTTCTTTTTCTTTGAGCCACAAATACAAGCCGTTCATGATGTCCCATAGCTCGGCAGGCATTTTCTCGCGGATATTTCGCAGATTGGCTCGGGCATGATTCGTACAAGCTAGCAAGGAATTCGCATTGTTTTTATCCAGTGTAATGTACTGAAGAACATGCTGTTCGGTGAAGCTGCCGAATTGTTCGGTGAATACAGCGCGATCACCAATCGTGTCGATTAAACGACTCCAAGCCTGACCGCTTTGGCTCGCTTTGTCCTCGCGGATATGATAATACACATCAATTAACCTCGCATGATTCTCCGTTCTTTCCGTATACCTGCCAATCCAGAATAAAGCTTCCGCCGTTCGTCCCATCATCACCATATCCTACTCGCCTCCAATCTTTTCTCTACGAATGAGTGACCCACGTATCTTTACAGCCTCCGCCTTGCGAGGAGTTAACCACGAGTGAACCTTCCTTCAGAGCGACGCGTGTAAGGCCCCCGGGAATGACTTGAATGTTCTCTCCAGCGATGACGAAGGCTCTCAAATCAATATGCCGCGCTGCCATTTGGCCGTCCATCATAACGGGAGCTCTGGAGAGCTGTATGGTTGGCTGGGCGATATACCGATCAGGATCGGCGATGATTTTGAGCCTGAAATCAGCGATTTCACTATCCGTTGCTGAAGGTCCGATGAGCATGCCGTAGCCGCCTGAGAGCGAGGTCTCTTTGACGACCATTTCGTCCAGATGTTGAAGCACGTAATCGCGCTCTTCAGGTCTTGATAAAATATAAGTGGGCACATTCTTCAAAATAGGCTCTTCATTTAAATAGTAACGAATCATATCAGGCACATAAGCGTAGATGGCTTTATCGTCGGCGACACCGGTTCCCGGAGCATTCACGATGTTGATATTGCCTGCGCGATACGCATTCATAATGCCGGCAACGCCAAGCATGGAGTTCGGGTCAAAAGCGAGTGGATCCAGGAAATCATCGTCAATTCGGCGATAGAGGACGTCGATCTGACGAAGTCCTTTGATCCCGCGGATATATACTTTATGATCGATGACGACGAGGTCGTGTCCTTCTACAAGCTGGATGCCCATTTGCTGAGCAAGGAACGTATGTTCGAAGTAGGCGGAATTATAACAGCCTGGCGTCAGTAAGCCAATGACCGGATCTGATTTCCCGGAAGGGCTCAATCTGCGCAGTGCAGAGAGAAATACGTTAAGGCTCTGCTCGATATCTTGGATCGAATGGCTGAACACAAGCTCTGGGAACAAGTGCGTCATAATCGATCGACTTTTATACAAGTAGGAGAAACCGGATGGTGAGCGAAGGTTATCTTCAAGCACGAAGTATTGCCCTTGTTCATCACGGATCAAATCGATGCCGGAGACGGTGACATACACATCGTTAGGGATGGACAGCCGCATCATTTCAGGACGGAAATAACAATTAGACAAGACCATTTTCCTGGGGATGATCCCATCCTTGAGGATGGACTGGTCATGATAAATATCTTTGAGAAATAGATTCAATGCCTTAACGCGCTGCTCAAGACCTTTCTCAAGTGTAAGCCATTCGTCCCTTGGAATAATGCGCGGGATGGGATCGAAGGGAATCGTCCGTTCCAGAGGTTCAGTTTGATCAGGGCTATAGAGCGTGAAGGTGATGCCTTCCTCCATCATGCGTTTCATCGTGGCGGATTGCCGCTTGTTTAGGCTCCCAGCTTTCATGGACATGAATTGGCGGAAAACGCTTTGATAATGGTTTCTTACCGAGTAAGCATTCATAAACATCTCATCATAAAAAGGATGGGGATCATAAGGGTTGGTGACCAGATTCTCAGGTTTAGACATTGCAGCTCCCTGGTTTCTTAAGCATGCATTCGGAAGCTACGTATAAGATGGGCCCGAAGCAGAAACCAGGCCTCCTTTCTGATCTAAGTTCATTTTTAATGTGAGTAAATATAACGTAAATTGATGGGGAAATATGATATTTCTTATATTGTAGATTTTTCAGAATATTATGTCAATATAACTAACACTAAAATATTGAACATATAACGGAAGAATTCACGAGGTGCGCAAATATTTCTAAAAAATGTCAACTTTTGTCTTGATTTACGTCGAAATCAGCTATAAAATGTCGATTAAAGCAATGTTAAATAAAGTCACTTGAAATGTGATTATAGGGGGACTTGAATATGTTTGATTGGTTAGGTTTTCGCAAGGGACTACCGCTGTGGTGGTCATATCGTCTAAATCGTCAGCTAAAGGATGATGTTGCTCACATTTTCGAAGGTATTGCACAAACGAGGATAGATATTCTACAAAGCTGGGTGGAAAGTTATTGGTCCAATCTGGATCGATTGCTCGCACAGTTTGTGGAAGCCACAGCAGGTGCTAAGTCTCAGGACGATTTGCTCGTTGGACGTTTGCTAACAGCGGCGCACAAGAGCGGAGCTGATTTCTCGGAAATCTTCCTGCTGAGTGAGAAAGCAACCGTGATTGACTCAACCTACCCTGCGCATAAAGGAAGGACATACGAATTTGGAAGTGTGCTAACCAAGGGTTTAGAAGAAGCTCGCAAAGGTCAAAAGTGTTTATTCGGCCCCTATTCGGATCCGCTGACCTTGCAGATTGGTCCCAGTACGTCACCCTTCCATGATGCGATGACGCTTACTTTTATCGTACCTATTATGGAGGATGGCATCTGGAAAGGGGCCGTCTGTGGCCGAGTTCCCAACGATGTGCTCGGGGATTTGATTCAGCGTGAATCAGGTCATGTCTATCCGGATTCCGGTGATAACTATTTATTTATGGCCAAGCCCGTTTTGAATAAACAGATTGCCCCTGGAACTGCTTTATCCCGAAGCCGCTTTGAGGATCTTGCATTCACCCATGGCGACAATCTCAAAGATGGGGTTCGCACCGATTACGGCGTTGTGGGCGTTAAGCAGCATACGGAACTGGAGCTTATCTTCACGGACCCGGCAACGGGACAGCTTCACCCTGGGGTTGCGGGAACGATTGCCAAGGGAAATAATCTATTCGTTGAATTCCCAGGTTATTCCGATTATCGGCATATTTCGGTTATCGGCAAAGGAGTCACCTTCCAGCTGCCGCATTGTCCCGATGTTTGGGGCATGATGTGCGAAGGGGATCTGGAAGAAGTCTATCGCATCCGCAGTATGGATTGGAAATTGTTCAGCTTGCAGCTGCAATACATGATAGGCTTTATTTTACTCGCTGGCGGGGGATTTTGGCTGATGAATGGTCGCGTTTCTAATCTTATTGGCGCGCTAAGTCTGGCTGCTGGCAGTCTCCTATACGGCTTCATTGGTGCCAAAATGTTCAGTCAGAAGGGCACCAAGCCCATTGTGCGGCAGATTGTGCAATTGAATAAATTCATTCGGCTTAATGCGGAGGGCAGTGGAGACTTGACGCAGCGGCTCAACGTCAAAGAGTTCGCTGGCGATGAGACACAAGAGCTGGCCAAATGGATCAACAATATGATTGATTCATTGGAAGGAATCATGCTGCAAGTGAAGCAAGCGGCAGCAGAAGTGCAGGTAACGCAAGAACGGATGAATGAATCCACCGGTTCAACAGAGCAGTCAACGGGTCGAATGAGCACCCAAATTCATAATATGATTCGCTCTTTGCGCGGCCAATTGAAGGATATCGATGTTGCGAAGGATGTTACTCAGAATATGAGCGGCACCTTGCGTGAGCTGGAACAAAAAGCATCCGGGCAAATTGCCGTTGCCCAGGATGAAGTGGGTCGTATCGGGGATAAAATGAATCATATTTCCGCCAAAGTAGCGGAAACGAACCGCACGATCCAAACGTTCTTGCAGACAACGCAGGAAATTCCCAAGCTGCTGCAAGTGATCGAGGAAATTTCGGCCCAGACGAACCTTCTCTCGTTGAATGCTTCCATCGAAGCAGCCAGAGTTGGCGAGCATGGGAAAGGTTTCGCGGTTGTGGCAGGAGAAATTCGCAAGCTGGCGGATCTGACGAAGAAGTCGACAACCGAAATCAATGAAACGATCGAACAAATTGAGCGTCATGCGAACGAAGCCTTCATCTCCATGGAGGAAGGCACGCAGGTCGTTCTGGAAGGGACGCATATTGTTGCGGCAGCTTCCGAAATATTAAGCAGCGCTAACGCGCATGACACCATGAAGACACAAGTGGTGGAGGAAGTCGTGGCGCTGATGGAGAAAGTCGCCGGCGTCAGCAAGGAGAATCGTCAAATCTCGGCGGAAGTGGAACGCACTGTCCAAGAGCTTCTCCAGGATATGCTGCATGTGCGCCAGACGACAGGTGACGTTGGAGCGATTACGCAATCGCTGCTCCAACTCGTCAATCAGTTCCATCTCACGGAGAGTCGAATCCGCTAAAGTTCTAAGCTTAAGTTTCAACAATTCCTTCGCATGAGAGCTGCCCCACCCCGCATAGAATGATAATGCGGAATTGGAGCAGTTTTAATTAAAGGAGGATGTCTAATGATCGACCGTTTGAGCATTCGCACGAATAGGGAGTACATCGTGGATCCCAGCTACTTTCCGATGCTCGTGGAGCGTCTGAAAGAGGAGCATTTGCAGATGCGCGAACAGCTCTCCAAGATCCGTACGATGGCTGCTTCCTTGTATTCCCTTGGGGATTGCTCAATAGGAATGTGCAAGCTGATTGAATTGCAAGATCGTATTCTGTTCCTGGTTGAAGAGTTGGAACAGCATTCGGAATGGGAAGAACAGGAATTATTCCCTCATTTACTGACGTATTTGAATGGGGCGATAGCTCTCTCCTTCTCGCGTTCCATCACCGTCCTAGAACAGGATCATGACTTGGCCAAACGAGTTGTGCAGGCCTACGTAGATGGTGTGAATGCGATGAAAGTACCGATAGATATGGAGTTTTTACATCTGATGGCTTCTGAACTTATGACAGCCTGTCTCATCCTGCTTAAACATTTCACTTTAGAGGAAGAGTTGGTCTACCCGCTCATAGATCCAATCGTAGAACAATTGTCTTCGTACATACAAAAGCCCTCAATTTGAGAAAACGTAGAGGGGGCCAAAAAAGTACAGTGAACAGATGCCAAGAATTAGAAAATGAACAGTATACAGTGCTTTGTTGAGCAAGTATATTTTTGGAAAAGATCGGGGTGACTATGATGGGCTGCTTCGATGCGCTGAGAATAAGGCAGCCGAAAGTGCTTATGCATCCCCATGCTCATCATTGTAGAAAACCTAGCCGCAGGCTGGGTTTTCTTGTTATTTTAATAATAATTGTTAGAACAATTGAATCAATTTCATAATGTTTTTGAATGTGGCTTGTGCTATACGAAATTTGACGTTCTGTTTTTTTAAAAAATTAAGCCGCAATCTTGTGGGATTGGTTTTTTCTAACACGGTCTACTGTTAATTTGCAGGCTGTATATACTAAACAAGATAACTGAAAATCAACGTTTGCCAATTTTCCTCGATGACGAATGTTATTGAGCTGGAAATACTCCTTTAGATAAGCGTTGACACGCTCAACTGCTGTTCGTTTTTTATATAACTCGTAGTAACGGTCACTTCCGCGAGCTGGAACTGTGTA
>NZ_BMHE01000076.1 GCF_014640555.1 Paenibacillus marchantiophytorum
GTTATTCCTAAGAATCCGCAGTGTGATCTCCACTCTACAAAAACAAGCTCGCCCAATTTTCGACTCTCTTTTCCGTGCATTTCGGGGGCAATTTATTTTCAACTAACTGATACCTAAGTAGTTACCTTTAGACAGTTAGTCTGAGTTCGATTGGAAAGGGAGAGTCATGAATTCATGAGTATGAGTGTTGAAATGGCAAATGGAGGGCAACAAACAGCGAGGACCAAGAGTTTATATGCAGCCATATGGAGATGGCATTTTTATGCTGGCATGATCTTTGCTCCTTTTTTGGTTATATTGGCTGTGACGGGGGGCATTTATTTATTTAAGCCGCAAATTGAGAATGTATTGTACAAGGATTATTATTACGTCCAACAGGGACAACAACAGTTGTCTGTACAAGATCAAATTCAAAAAATGAAAGAAGCCTACCCCGAGGCCAGCCTGAAAAAAGTAAAACCGTCCTACGAACCAAACCGCTCTTCGGAATTAGAAATAAGTCATAAGGGGCAATCCTTGCTCGTATATATTAATCCTTATGACGGGAAAGTACTTGGAGACATTAATTCAAACACAAAACTGATGCAGTTGATAAGAGAATTTCATGGGAAACTGATGATTGGAAAAACGGGAGATCGCATCATTGAATTATCTGCTTGCTGGGCGATGATCCTTTTAATCACAGGCATCTATTTATGGTGGCCAAGAGGTAAGAAATCTATCTACGGCATTATACTGCCACGTATGGATAAAGGAAAGCGGATGTTCTGGCGTGATATGCACGCTGTGACCGCATTTTGGTTATCTCTATTCATTGCAGCGTTGATTTTAACTGGCTTACCATGGTCAGGCGTTTTAGGAACTTATATAAACAAAACAGCTACATACCCGCAGGGATTTTTCTCTTTTGATCCGCAAAAACCAGAGTCGATTGTACCGACCAAAGATGTTGTTAAAGGAGTTCCCTGGGCGGCTGAGCAACTTCCGATACCTAATTCTACTGCAAGTTCAGGTGGTTCCATTTCCATTGAGCAAGTGATGGCTATTGGTAAAAGTAATGAACTGGCCCCAGGCTACCAAATTGCCCTACCCGCAAATGAGAAAGGCGTATACACAATCTATTCAACAACAGCAGATCCGAAGAAACAAACGACCCTGCATATTGATCAATATAGCGGAAAAGTATTAGCGGATCAGCGATTTAAGGATTTCAGCCTCATGGCGAAAGTTATAACGATTGGTATCGCACTGCATCAAGGCGAATATTTTGGAGTAGTCAATCAGATCCTTTGTTTATTGGTTTGCCTTGGTATTATTTTAGTAGCTGTTAGCGGCGTTATCATGTGGTGGTTGAGAAAACCAGAGAAGAGAGTAGGGGCTCCAGCATTACCAAAAGATTTTAAAATGGTCAAATGGGTTGCCGTAGTAACCATTGGGTTAGGCATCATTTTTCCTCTAGTTGGTATTTCATTGTTAATCGTTCTTACTTTGGATGCATTAGTTATTCGTAGGGTACCGGCCTTAAAGCAGCTGCTTGGTTAATTCATTGTAAAGAGGTGAAGTCTATTGAGAAGAGTAACGCAAGGGATATATTCAAAAATATGTGGTGTATTCATGATCATATTTGCATTTGCACGGAATTCACCTGCAGCTGCGCATGAACACGGGGAGCACTCAGTAACGGAGATCCCAATGGGGCCTTCCGCGTTAACGATGAATACAAGTATTGCTTCTCTCATTTTCGTCCTGCTTGTAGTTGTTGTTCTCATTCTCCACTTACGCGCTAAGAAAACGGTTCTAACTAAAATGACAGGCATGATGGCGGCTATGACGATTGCTATGGTTTCCAGCCTGGTTGTTGGCACAATAGCTGGTATCGTGTTGGAGAAATTATTCCTTTCAACTGTTATTGGTGTCACCTTTGGCATGATTGTTGGTTATGTATCCGGAAGGTCATTGCATTTACTTGCTTCTTTGGATGGCATGTTAGCAGGTTTGATGGGAGGCATGATGGGAGCGATGCTGGGTGTTATGGTGATTTCGGATTATCCGACACTCTCAATCGTTTTCATGGATGTTGTGTTAGCGGTTTCTATGTTGCTTCTATATCAATTGTTGGATGCCGAAGAAAGTCTTCCTGTTGGTATTTCTGCTTCTCAGTTAGAAGCGTAAATTATAGTGGTTGGTAATAAATCGCGTATATAAAAAAGATCGTTTCAACCTTTTCCGGTATGAAACGATCTTTTCTTATGTTGCGCAGCTTAACGTTTATCTCGCTTTTTTATTTGACTAACCTCGATAGAAAAGTTTCGCCGAGTCTAGCATGATTTTGGATCACACTCCATATAGTTGCAAGTAAGTGTCGAGACGGATATCGGAGGTGCAGAGGTTGAATGAACAAGTAACGTTTCAAAAAATAAACCTAGAAATAGAAGGCATGACATGTGCAGCCTGCTCTGCGCGTATTGAGAAAGTGATTGGCAAGATGGCAGGTGTTCATGAGATTGCTGTCAATTTACCGTTGGGACGCGCGGCTTTAGTACTGGACGCAAGTACAGAGCTGAAAGGGAAAATTATTGAACGTATGGAGCAACTGGGATACTCAGCTAGAAGCTTTGAAGAAGCGAGTGATTCTCGGCAATCGATAGTTGGTCTAGGAACAAAATTAGTGATCTCAGCCTTATTAACACTTCCTCTTTTGTGGGCAATGGTTCGTCATTATACGATAACATCGGGGATATGGATTCCTGATTTATTTCTGGAACCATGGTTTCAGTTGCTGCTTGCTACGCCGGTTCAATTCGTTATCGGGGCTCCATTTTACTTTAACGCATGGAAGGCTGTAAAAAGCAAAAGTGCAAATATGGATGTTCTTATCGTCCTTAGTACGACTTGCGCTTACTTATATAGTCATTACATGACCATGCATATGCTGCGTTCTGGGGGAGCTGACCCGCATGCGGTCTATTATGAGACAAGCGCCATGATTATTACCGTGGTGCTGCTGGGTAAGTGGCTGGAGGCCTCCGCAAAAGAAAGAAGTATGAAAACAGTTCATCAACTGCGCCGCCTAAGTCCACAAACAGTAACAGTCATCAGAAATGAAAAGCAAACAGAAACCATCTCGATAAAAGACGTCTGCATCGGGGATTCGCTTCTCATTCTTACCGGTGAAGTCGTACCTGCGGATGGGCGAGTTATTCGGGGCCGGTCAAATGTTGATGAAGCATTCATTACCGGGGAGTCGGTGCCTGTGGAGAAACGGCAATACGATCGCTTGATAGGCGGATCTGTCAATAGAGACGAAACGATTACGATGCAAGTGACTGCTCTTGGACCTCAAACTGCGTTAGGCAAGATGATCCGTTTGATGGAGGACGCACAGGCCTCGAAGACTGAAATTGGGCGATATGTAGATCGAATAGCTGCTGTGTTCGTACCTGCAGTTCTGATGCTTGCTTTGCTGACATTGTGCATGTGGTCCCTGTGGCTTACTCCGGGGGATTTCAAAGGGGCACTATTCAAAGCAATAGCCGTACTTGTTATCGCGTGCCCTTGCGCTCTGGGGTTGGCGACGCCAACTTCGATTCTGGTGGGTACAAGCCGGGCTCTGGAGTCGGGTATTTTATTTAAAGAAGGCAAGTATGTGGAACAGTTGCAGCAGATCGATATCATTTTAATGGATAAAACAGGAACACTTACTCATGGGACACCCCGAGTGACAGACATCATCACGGATTCGGGCCAGGAGCATCGCCTACTAAGGATGCTTGCTGCCGCTGAGAATGGAATCGAACATCCTTATGCGAAAGCGATTATGAAGGAGGCCGCTCGGCGCGGATTTCAGGTTAAAGAGACGTCCTCTTCTCAAGCACTAACAGGTCTAGGTGTGACGGCGCGAGTAGATAAACATGAGATTCATATCGGTTCCAGGGCTTTTATGAGCCAGACCGAGATTTCTACACAGAAGTTTTCGCAAGTAGCAGAACAGTTAGAGAGGCAAGGCAAGACGATCCTATTTGCCGCGGTGGATGGTGTGCCTGCAGGTGTTATCGCGCTCATGGATACATTAAAATCTTCTACACCCCAAGCTATACGACGGTTGAAAAAAATGGGGATCGTCGTCGCCATGGTAACCGGTGATCACCGCAAAACAGCCAATGCAATTGCTGATAAGGCTGGTATAACAGCCATTTATGCGGAAATGCAGCCTCAGGACAAGGTTCATTTGGTAAGAATGCTGCAGCAGAAAGGTCGGCGTGTCGCGATGGTGGGCGATGGCGTGAATGATGCCCCTGCCTTAGCAGCCGCAGATATTGGCATTGCTGTAGGTACAGGTTCAGAGATCGCCAAGGACGCAGCAGATGTCAATTTGCTGCATAGCGACTTGGGCGGCGTTGCGGATGCCATGGTGATGAGCCGTAAGACGATGCGAAATATTCGCCAAAATTTACTGTTCGCGCTCATGTACAATGTCTTGGCGATCCCGCTTGCGTTCATGGGTTTGATGACACCCTGGATCGCTGGAACCGCTATGGCGCTAAGCTCTGTATCCGTCGTAGCCAATGCGAGCAGACTGCAAAAGGCATCCTGGCGAAATTAAAACGCCTTATAGCTCTTTCGAGTCATTTTGAATTTTGAGATATTGAGTATAGTTAGGTATATAGTACCTTCAACAAAGGAAGTAGGAATACGTATGTCTCAGCCTTTTCGGGTTTTAATTGTAGACGATCATCCTCATGCTAGGGAAGGGATCCAAAGCATTTTAAGAATGGATACTTCATTTGAAATCGTGGCTGAGGGAAGAAATGGTGCAGAGGCGATTAGGCTTACAGAACAATGGATGCCCGATATCATTCTGATGGACATTAACATGCCGCAAATGGATGGTTTAGAAGCGACGAAGCAAATTAAGGATAAATTCCCCTATGTGAAGATTGTCATGGTCACCGTATCCGATGATATCACGCATTTGTTTGAAGCTCTGAAGAAAGGGGCACAAGGCTATCTGCTCAAAAATTTGAGCCCGAATTCCTGGCATGAATATTTAAAGGCAATTGCCGTAGACGAAGCCCCTATGTCCAGAGAGCTCGCTTTACGATTATTACAAGAATTCACACCGAAGGAAAAACAGGAGGCACCTAACGCGCTTATTACCGGACGTGAACGAGAAATACTGGAATGGGTCGCAAGTGGAAGATCTAACCGGTTAATTTCGGAGGGATTGGGTATCTCCGAATATACGGTGAAAAATCATCTGAAGAACATCATGCAGAAATTGCAAATGGACAACCGGGTGCAGCTTACCCGATATGTATTTGAGCAGGGATGGCTGCGCAGAATGATCGATAAATAAAACCAATTGGCAAGAATCCTTCAAATAATCCCTGGTTAAATAACACTTTGGAGTCATCACTTACCCTAAATATTGCTTTATGATCAATGGCATATGAAACTTAAAGGAGTGTATGTTATTGAAGCGTTTAGGGTTAATCATGGCAAGTACATTCGTGTTATCAACAGTAATTATGGGGTGTTCCTCGTCGAAGCCTACTTATAGTATGGCTCCACCGAATCGAGATTTTATTACTTTTAAAGACAGTACGAAACAAGAAGTAACTTTTAAGGACAAACCGCAATGCGTTATTTTGTTAAACACAGAAGTTCAGGAGTTGTTCTAACAGGTGGGAGGCACCGCTGTTGGATTGGCGACTGCAACTGGCATTCCTATTACTGAAATGGCCAAAGATGTCACACAGGTCGGTGCAGTAAACCAAGTTAACTTGGAAAAATAGCGGGGAAAGAAGATGAGACTAAGGCTGCGCTTGATCAAACGGAGAAAAAAATGCAAACGATTTTAATCAAACTCCCCCAACAAAGCCCCAAGTTTGCGATGATCACCATCATGCCAATGGGGATTAGTGTACAGAAGAATTCGACGATTTCACTGGACGTTGCTAATCGTTTGAAGCTGAACAATGTTGCTGAATCCCTCCCAACAGGTAGGATGCCAAGTTCTGCACCTTATAGCCTGCAAAAGCTTGTTGAATTGGATCCGGACTTTCTATTCTTCATCGTGCACGGCACAGAAGACTACGGTAAAGAGAAACTCAAATCAGAAATAGAGAGTAATCCTGCCTGGAAGACTTTGAGAGCGGTTAAAGAAAATAAAATTTATTTTCTCCCATCATCGCTATTTGTGACTAATCCTGGATTTAACTTCGATCAATCCTTATCCTATCTAGCTAAACTAGTTTATCCGGATATTTATGGAAGTACAGCGAAATGATACATGGTCAAAAAAGTGTAAATTGGCGTACGAGTGTGCTTGTCATTCTTGCACTCTTCGCTTTGTTGGGGATTGGTTTAAGTCTAATATGTGGGGCAGTAAATATTACTATACCGGATGTATTATATTCGTTGTTCGGTGGACAGAGCACTTATCACGATATTATTTGGAATATCAGGCTGCCGAGAACAATTGTTGCCGCATTAGTCGGTATTAGTCTTTTGCTATCAGGAGCACTTCTTTTACTTACACCCATTACATTTGTTGGTGCCATTGGAGCTGCTTTACTTATTTATCTTATGGCTTGGCGCGGCGGAGTAAGTCCACTCAGGGTCATTCTTGCAGGTGTAGCTGTGTCTGCTCTGTTGAACGCAGGAATTTCAGCTTTACTTACTTTATATAGTGATCGAGTAGGGGGAGCGCTGATTTTTATGGTTGGAGGGCTTTCAGCAAGAAGCTGGCCGCATGTTTATATCCTTCTTCCATATACGCTAATTGGAACCTTACTTGCAGTAATCGGGAGCCAACGATTGAATATTATGGCGCTTGGGGAAGAGCAAGCGAAGGGATTAGGTCTACGTGTAGAGTCACACCGCTTATACTTTACAGCAATCGCTACACTACTTGCAGCCAGCACAGTCAGTGTAGTAGGATTGCTCGGTTTTGTAGGCATGATAGTGCCTCATTCTGCTCGCTTGCTTATCGGCAGCGATTATCGTTGGTTGCTTCCAGCATGTGTATTATTAAGTGTGGGTGTACTTACAATATCGGACACCGTGGCTCGAATCATATTTGCACCGATGGAGTTGCCGGTAGGGATTGTAATGGGGGTGCTTGGAGCGCCGTTTTTTTTGTATTTAGTGCGCAGGAGGGTATTATAGCGGCATTTGGAATTTCATCGCGTTTATTGCAATTTCCTAAGGTGATTTGGGCAGCTACATTCTACATGTGACGTTCTTATCCTTGTTCATTTCAGGAATAGACATGTTGTTTACAAGGATCTTCCAAGCAACAGCGCAAGGAACCGCCGCGTTTATTATGTCAGTTATTCAAGGAATTACTCTGATTCCTGTGCTCAATATCGCCAATCGAATGAACGGCTTCCACGGCATAGTCTGGTCGCTCGTCATTGCGGATGCCGTCGCATTCCTTGTTGGTGCCATTATGCTGTATATTCTGCGGAACAAGTTGCAGCAGGATTAGGATAGTTTAGTCAATAGAGAACATAGTGGAGGAGTTCGCTTTACAGCAACTCCTCTTTTCTTTTATTTAAGTATCGGGCAGTTTAGTGATATTGCTTGAGTGCAATAAGTATGCACTTTTAGTACAGGTACTTACAAAAAGGTAAGTGCCAATGTGAAGGTGATGATAGGAAGAATAGGGGTAAATCAAATCCATTTATAGTATAATGATTACTTCAATATGGGATGGAATACAGCGAAAAGAGGGAACAGATGCCTACGATACTAGTTGCTGACGACGATGCGAACATTCGCGAACTCGTCTGTTTATTTCTACGCAATGACGGATTCGCAACGGCCGAAGCCGCGGACGGCAAAGAAGCGTTGGCCGTCTACGCCTCAACGCATGTCGATCTTGTTGTGCTCGATATTATGATGCCGATTATGGATGGCTGGACGTTATGTAAGGAACTCCGGAGAGCGAATCCTGATCTTCCGTTACTTATGCTGACTGCGAGAGGCGAGACATGGGAGAAAGTGAAAGGGTTCGATCTTGGGACGGATGATTATTTGACGAAGCCATTCGACCCGTTGGAGCTTACGGTTCGTGTTCGGGCATTGTTGAAACGATACAAGATTGGCTCATCGCAGACGATCCAGTTCGGCAACGTCACGCTTGATCGACAGACGTATAAGGTGATGAGAGGGACGCAGTCGATCACGCTGCCGCTCAAGGAGTTCGAGTTACTGTATAAGCTGGCTGGTACACCCGGACAAGTCTATACGCGCGAGCAGTTGATCGATCAAATTTGGGGTATTGACTACGCCGGGGATGATCGAACCGTGGATGTACATATTAAACGCCTGCGTGAACGGTTCGCAACTACAGCCGATTTTCGGATTGAAACGGTGCGTGGGCTTGGGTACCGGCTTGAGGTTTACGAATGATTAAATCGTTATATATTCGAGTTGTCCTGACATTTCTAGTCTCCGTCATCGCGGGCACGGTCATTGCTTTTTATGTGTCTACTTGGATATTCGAAGAAAAATTGAACGTGAACGCGCAAATTAACTTACGTAACTTTGGTCAAGACGTCGTCCGGATTTACAAGACGCTTCCGTTACGTGAAGCGGACGCGTTCGTAAGTGAAATGAAGCAGCTCGATTCCTATTATATTCGCATTTACGAGGCAACGGGTCAGTTCCAATCTTACGGTAAACTTAACGGACACAAATCTGTTATGGTGACGATGGAGCAGCTAAAGAAAGTCATTGATGGAGGCGTTGTTCAAGAAACGCCGAACGGTATTGCTTCAGTCCTCTTAGGGTTGCCGTTGAAAACGGAAATGGGAACGAAAGCGATGTTCTTGGAAACGCTCGCCCCTCCTTCTGCCTCTTTTGTCGCCAAGTGGGGATTGATCTTTGCAATCTGTTCGTTGATTGCAGGAAGCTTATTGATTCTCGTTGCCTCTGTATTCCTGGTCAGACCAATCAACAAGCTGACAAAAGCGACCAAGCGTATTGCAGCTGGAGATTTCAACGTCAAGCTGAATATCAAGCAAACGAGTGAGCTGGGTACATTGGCTCGCAGCTTCGAAGGCATGATGCATGATCTGCAGCAACTTGAGCAGATGCGCAGGGACTTCGTATCGAACGTGTCGCACGAAGTACAATCACCGCTCACCTCGATATCCGGTTATGCTCAAGCACTTAAGCAAGTCAACCTCTCAGACCAGGAACGAAGCCGTTATCTGGATATTATCATTGCGGAAGCGAAGCGGATGTCCAAAATGAGTGATAGCCTGCTCAAGCTGAGTTTGCTTGAATCGCAGTCACAGCAACTCCGTCTAGCCACGCTCAGCCTTGATGAAAAGATCCGACGGGTCATCGTGGCGCTCCAGCCGCAATGGTCTGCCCGCAACATTCATTTTGAGCTTAATTTACAGACCGTTAAAGTAACGGCTGATCATGACCAGTTAAATCAGGTATGGACGAACATCCTCGCCAATAGCATCAAATTTTCCAAGGATGGCGGCGTGATTAACGTCAGTATCCTCCAAGATATCAAAAACGTGACCGTCCGAATATCCGACTCGGGCATCGGTATTCCCCTCGAAGATCAGAAACGTATATTCGAGCGTTTTTTCAAGGCCGATCGTTCCCACAGTCGCAAATATGAGGGGAGCGGTATGGGCCTTGCCATTGTTAAACAAATCGTATCGCTGCATCAAGGTGACATCCGAGTGGAAAGTGAACTAGGTCAAGGTACGACCTTCATTGTCACCTTGCCAATCACTACGCCAATAGATTAAATTTTTGCCAGTTCATATTCCGTTCATATTGTCGTCATAGGGAGTACATCTTCGTCGTATAAGCTTCTCTTAACGGCTCCTTATTCAAGGGCAGCCCAATAAAGAGATGAGGGACAGGAGAAGATGAACATGAAACCAAAAGAAGAGGTAATGAAAAATAAAATGCGTAAGCCGCTGCGCATTTTACTCAAAACCTTAGGAGTTATAGCCATAGCCATCGTGCTGTTTCTAGCTATTGTATTTATCGTGAATGTGTTCGCCACGAAATCGGAGCAAGGAAAAATAGAGCCCTACGGTCAGCACGTATCTGTAGACGGGAAAAATATGAATGTGTTAATTCAAGGCAAAGGCGAGGAAACGATCGTGCTCCTGCCTGGTTTTGGAACGGCTACGCCAGCGCTTGATTTTAAGCTGCTTATCGATCAATTATCTCCAATCTACAAAGTTGTAGCGGTTGAGCCTTTCGGTTATGGATTAAGTGATGGAACTGAAAAAGAACGAACCACGGAAAATATCGTAGGTGAAGTTCATGAAGCGCTGCAGCAGCTTAATATTAACCGATACATGCTCATGGGCCATTCCATTGCAGGCATTTACGGAATTGATTATGTGAGCAAATATCCAAAAGAGGTGACTGCATTTGTCGGAATCGACAGCAGTGTTCCAACACAACCAGGTATGGATGTCAAATTACCAATCAAAAAGTTAGAACTTCTAAAAAAATCGGGTCTCTTAAGAATGATGATGAAATTAGGTGCTGACCCCTATGCTTCATTAGCATTTGACGATAAAACCGTAGAGCAAATGAAAATGATTTCGTATAAAAACATGAATAATGACACGGCCTTGAATGAGATGGGCCATATTTCTTCTAATTTTAAAGGGGCTCACGATTTAACATTCCCTAAAGACCTTCCACTTCTTCTCTTTGTACAAGCGAATAATGAAGGGGTAACAGGATGGATACCTTTGCATGAAGGGCAGATCAAAGACTCGGTACATGGAAAAGTAATCACCCTGGATGGATCACATTATTTACACCATACTAAATTCAAAGAGATCGCTGAAAACGTTAGATTATTTATGAACGAAGCAAAGTAAGTGTACGGAGTAAGCTTCATCCACGATTTTGCAGACGGTAATAAGTGATGTGAAAAGCCGTCCTTTGGGACGGCTTTTCACAGTTTTGTCCAATTCGGCTATTTATTACGCTTCAAGCATAGAGGATATCAAAGGGTTCTCAGTCCGATCCAGATGAAACGCTCTTTCTATGCTGATAAGTTACGTTCTTGGATAAAGGAAAAGGTCTAGGAGGAGCGAATGATAACTCTAGTTGGAGATGAACCTGAGATATAGGAAGTACTTCAATAGTTGGGTTGCCCTCCAAACTAATATTGGATATTGCTGTTGGGGTGAACTATCTTGATGAAGCAGACTTGTTTATAGAACCTTTGAGAAAGCTTGGCTATGAATATGTTCCAAAAGTAGATTTTCCTAATCGTAGGTTTTTTCGTAAAGGAGAATGGAGAAAGGGAACACATCACCTTCACGTTTATGAACTAAGCAGTGACGAATGGAACAATAACCTTTTATTCCGCAATTACCTCAGATCTCATCCGGAGAAACTAGTAGAGTATGCGCAACTTAAGAAGCATCTTGCTTCCCTATATTTAGAAGATAGAACGACATATACCCAACAGAAAGCACCATTCATCCAATCAGTTATTGAATTGGCGAAAAAGCTAACGAGAAACAAGAGTTAAATAAATGTAACGAGATTGAAATCTTATTTTCATTTGACACTAATTAATACTTAGACCCTCAGCCCGTTGCTGTGGGTCCTTTTTTTACTATTTAACGGGCAGGTTAGTTCCAACACGCATCGATCCTTATCGCAACCATGCTGCGGTGGTTGTGACAGAGATTTAGATAAGGTGACTCCTATCCATTCTTATTTATCATTTGATCAGATAACTGGGGAGGAAGCGCCGCCTTCCTCCTTCTCCATGTCCCCGCATTCGCGCCCAGAACTCCCGCGATGATGACACCTGCGCCAATTATGTGGTAGTACGCTAGGTGCTCATTCAAGAAAACGGAGCCCCCAACAATTGAAACCAATGTGGCAAGATGATTGAACACGCTCACCTTAGATGCCTCCAACTTGGATAAAGCGTAATTGCTGAGCAAGCTGGATATGAGTGAGGAGAGTACGCCCAAATAGAGGATTGCCAACAGGAACACCGGGCTTGCAAACGGCTTGAAATAGAGGGATAGCGTGCCTTCTGCCAAGTGCTGGCCTACCGCCATCAGGTTGAAGACAAGGAAGCCAATCACCGTCATCACATAGGTCATGGCAATCACCTTGATGCGCAGTGCAAGCTTTCTTGCAAGCACGCTGTATCCAGCTAATGAGAGGGCTGACAAGAGAATGAGCAGCGTGCCTTTCATATTCGTTAGATTAATCGTCGTACCTTTCATGACAAAGATGAATACGACGCCTGCGACGGAGAGAAGCGTCGCAAGCTGCTGCAACCTCGTCGTACGTTCCTTCAGGAAATAAGCTGCCGCAAGCATCGTGAAGATCGGCACTGTCGCGTGGATAATGCCTGCCTCCGCGGAGGTCGTGAATTGCAAACCAAATGCTTGGAAAGCAAAGAACATCGACGGATATAAGACGGCAAGCGGGAGAATTGCCAGCACATCCCGAATTTTAATCTGAAGCTTAATCCATCCCAATAGAACAGGAATGGTCGCAGCGATAAGGGAGACGGTAAAGCGGTGAGCGAGGCTATCAAGCGGCGTTGCAACCGTTAAAGCTAATTTTCCAAAAAGAAAAGAGAGTCCTACAATGATGGAGTAAACAATGATGGCTGAGTAGGCGAAGCGCTTTGTTTTGGAGTCCATTTGTGCTGATGTCATAACGTTCCTCCTAGTAACTGTTTTTGTTAGGTATATCGTAACTCTCAGCCATGCATGCTACAATAGAGAAAATGGCTATCTGTACCGTTACAGATTCTAAGCAAGGAGTTTACCCGATGTACATGTATTTAAAGCTCATGAATGAGCTGGAGGAACTGATTCTGAAGGAGCCGTATAAGGATGGACAGAAGCTTCCATCGATCCGTACGCTTTCGGAGCAGTACGGCTGCAGCAAGAGTACGATCATTAAAGCATTGGATGAGCTGGAGAAGCGCCATCTCATATATGCGATGCCCAAGAGCGGCTATTATGTAGTCAAAGGGACAAATTCTTCCCAAGGTCAAGCGTCACCGATTCTGAACTTTTCGGAGGCCGCTCCTGATCCCAATGTGTTTCCTTATTTGGATTTTCAGCATTGCATTAACAAAGCCATCGACACGTACCAGAAGGATTTATTTGTTTACGGCACTGCCAAAGGAATGGCCTCCCTGATTGATATCGTACGCAAGCAATTAATGGGATATCAGGTGTTTACGGAGGAACGGAATATTTTTGTTGTATCTGGGGTTCAGCAGGCGTTGTCGCTGCTTGCAGCTATGCCCTTCCCAAATGGCAAGATGACGGTGCTGATCGAACAGCCTGGCTATCATCTGTTAATTGAATATTTGGAAACGCGCCGCGTGCCGGTCATGGGCATCGAGCGCAGCTTTGCGGGCATTGATTTTGACAGGCTGGAGAACATCTTTCGTACAGAGGATATTAAGTTTTTTTATACGATGCCGCGTTTCCACAATCCGCTGGGCTGCTCCTATACGAGCCAAGAAAAGAAGCGGCTTGCTAGGCTTGCCGCCAAATACGATGTATATATCGTTGAGGATGATTACCTTGCCGATTTCGAGCAGGACAGCAAGGCTGATCCGTTATTTGCGCATGATGATTCGTCGCATGTCATTTATTTGAAAAGCTATTCCAAAATTATTTTCCCAGGCCTGCGCATCGGCATTGCGGTCATCCCAGTGCTACTCACCGAAACGTTTCGGCTGTACAAGAAGCAAGACGATATCGACAGCTCCATGCTGTCACAGGCCGCTCTTGAAATCTATTTGCGCAGCGGCATGTTCGACCGCCATCTTGCCAAAATCCGCAGCAGATATGCAGCTAGGGCGAAGCTGCTCGATGCTGCGCTTACGAAGGAGGCTGCCCGCAGCGGCGGTGCCTTCATGTATGAGCGCTCGAAAATTCCGTTCATACATACGCATATTTTGCTGGATAAAGCGATTTCTGCTGCGCAGCTTATTGCAAAATTAAAGAAAGAATCAATCCTACTTGAGTCTTTGGACCGGAATTATTTGAAGAATTTCGAGAGGAATAATATAGTTAAGCTAAACGCAACCAACGTAAACGAGGATGATATTGCGAGAGGAATAGAACGGATTGGTGCCCTTCTTGCCGAATCCGTTTGCAAATAATAATTAGAATCTAACGGACAGGTTAGCGCAGCGTTCACCATGAGCATAATAATTAGGAGGAATTACCGATGGATCGATCGTATATCAATAAAATCAACGAATATTTGCAAATTGATGAGTATAACTTGGAATTAATTCTACAATGTTTCGATGAGATTCAGTCCTCAGATTTTTTGAGAGAGCAATTGGAAATCGCACGCAATCAAATTTTTGTAGAGAACCAATATGATTTATCCGAGGATCTCAAAGAAAATGTAGCTAATCATTTGCAAAGCGCGAACTTTTTCCCACTCCTTGTGCTGTTGGAGAAATTCGATGACGTTCTAACATTTTATGAGAAACACAAATTGCCCAAGGAGATCCTGCTGCACACCTTCAGCGACGTGAATTTATGGATTCGAGGATACAAAGACAGACATCAGAAAGATGGATTTGAAGAACTTCGTTGGTTGAAGCTCCATTTTAAAAATGAAATTTTCAGAGTGGGCCGATTGCAATTTATTTATAAGAAAAATTATTTGAAGGCAAGAGTCTATAGGAATAAAGAGACTAGTGAAAGGGTCATAATTCCGCATGATCAGGTGGAGTTCGATGAGGAAGGGTTTACTACCACTCTCGCTGGCACGGATCGGAATAGAAGCAACTTTTCGGCTGTATTGCGAGAAACGGATAAGGCTATTATGTCGAATTGCATGCTTGAGAATGGGATTATGATTAAGAAAAATGTAACCCTTGCCTTGGACGAGTACGATCTTGTTTTGGGTGAAAATGATTATGTATTGGATGTGCATATACCTGGGTATGAGCCGTTAGACTCGGAAAGATGCAGGGAATCCCTTGAGCAAGCCTTGGTGTTCTATAAAACGTATTTCAAAGAATACAACTACAAGGCTTTCGTTTGCGACTCATGGCTTCTTACGCCGCATTTCAAGGAAATCTTGGGTGCTGACAGCAACATAAATAAATTCAGCTCCATGTTCAAGCTCGTAAGCGGTGTTGTGAGAAACTCGTCATTTTTGTTCTTTGTATTCAGAACCACGAATCCAGATTTAGAGAAACTGCCTAGACAAAGCAGTCTGCAAGAAGCCGTATACAACCACCTGAAGAGTGATAAAGATTTATGTGTAATGAATGGTTTTATTTTGATTGATAAATAGTGATGGAGAAACAAAAAGATGGTTGCCTGGAGGCTAAAAGCATGAACGAGCAGAAGATTGTCGAACAGTTCAAACAGGCGATCATGAGCAATGATACGGTCGCTATGAGCCGATGCCTGAACGAGCATCCCTTCCTTGCCAAGCAAATTAACGAGCCGTGGTTCGCTTTCGATACGCCTGCAATCGTCGCTGTAGCGGCAAAGGGGAACCGCGAAGCTGTGGACATATTGCTTGCGCACGGCGCTGATTTACAGGCAAAAAGCAGTTGGTGGGCCGGAGGATTCGGGGTTTTGCATCATGATCATCATGACCTTTCTCGATATTTGATCGAACGAGGAGCTCCCGTCGATATACACGCGGCCGCAGCGCTCGGCATGTTGGATACGGTGAAAGACATGGTCGAGATGAATCCCGCCGTCGTCAATCAGCGTGGACCCGATGGACAGGTTCCGCTTCATTATGCCACGGAATATGAAATCATAGATTTCCTGCTCGCTCACGGCGCAGATATCGACATGCGCGATATAGATCATGGAAGCACGCCGGCTCAGTGGGCGATCGATAACACGGCTAAATGCAAGTTTCTCATTGAGCGTGGCGCGGCAGCGGATATTTTCATGGCGATCCATATCGGAGATGTGGAACGGGTACGTTCTTTCATTCGTTCCGCTCCTGAGTGCCTTCAAGCTCAAGTCGGGCGCGGCAGCTTCACGTCTGGCGATTCGAGCGGGGGGCATATCTATACGTACAAAATAGGCTCAAATACGCGACCGTTCTATCTTGCGTCGCGTCGCAATGATCCCGAGATTGTTGATCTGATCGCGAAGCATAGCCCTTCAAATGAGCGTCTGCTGCTTGCCTGTATGCAGGCCGATTCGGCGGCCGTGCAAACTGTGCTTGAACAGGCTTCGAATCTGGTACAGACACTCTCGTCCGAGGATTTAAGCATAATTGCCGATGCCGCATGGAACAATGAGGTTCAAGCTGTTCGCACGATGCTTGAAGCCGGGTTCCCTGCGGATTCCCGCCGCGATCACAAGAGTTTTACAGCGCTTCATAACGCGGCTATGCGAGGAACCGAAGAAGCGGTACGGTTGCTGCTTGCACACGGCGCATCTGCTCAACTAACCCACGGGTACGGCGGCAATGCATTGAGCAGCTGTATGTGGGGAGCCGTTCACTTTCGAGATGCGGCGGGGGATTATCCAGCGGTGGCGGAGCTCCTTATTCAAGCCGGCGCCCCCTTGCCCAACCAAGCGTCGGGCAGCGAAGACGTTAAGAAAGTGCTTGCGCGTTACGGAGTCAAAGACGAGCCTTATCATAATGAGTAATAACCTCTTGCACCTTACGTAACGTCATGTTCTATACTAAAGACACCGGTAAGCAGCTAGCGCCAAAGAAAGGAGCGGGATATGCAGCAGCATTGGAAGGTGGGGGAGCTTGCCAAATTGACTGGACTGACAGTTCGCACCCTGCGGTTTTACGATCAGATTGGCTTATTTACTCCGTCAGGGCATTCCGATTCCGGTCATCGCTTGTATAACGAAGCCGACATCAAGCAGCTGCACCAAATCATATCTCTCAAAGACTTGGGCTTATCGCTTGAAGAAATTCAGTCGATACGGAAAGAACATAACTTGACCCCCTCTGACATCGTGGATATTCAGATTGAACGGGTCCGAAAAAATCTAAAAACCCAGCAGAAACTTCTCGCAGAGCTCGAACGTGTTGCCGAGCGAATGAACAAGCAGGAACCGCTTTCAATTGATGCCTTTGTTTCATTACTGGAAACGATGAAGGTAAGCCACGAAAAGCATATCATTGAACGCCGCTTGAGCTGGGAACATCGTTTCGATCTGCTTGGTGATTTTCTGAACGATAATTTGTGAGTTCTCTAAGAGAAGGAAGGGGCAACATTATGAAACAACGATATACGACCCATACTACATTCCAAATTGAGCGCATTTACCGTGCCGCTCCGGAACGCGTATTTACGGCATGGTCGAACCAGAGCGCCAAAGCGCGTTGGTTTCAGCCTGCCGAGGTGTTTGACTTCCAAGTTGGAGGGCGAGAATTTAGTCAGGGTGGCCCTGCTGGAGGACCTGTTTTTACCTTTGATGCTTATTATCAGGAAATCGTGCCCAATGAACGGCTAGTGTACACGTACAGCCTGGACCAAGGGGATACTCGGATGTCGGTTTCCATTGCAACCATTGAATTGATCCCAACGATCGATGGCACTAAGCTGGTGTTTACCGAACAAGGAGCGTTTCTCGACGGCCTGGATACACCGGAACAACGTGAGCACGGAACGAAAGAAATGCTGGACCTTCTCGGGAAATCACTTGGGGAAAGCAACGCATCCAGCTTTGAACTCGTGTCTCGTCGAAAGCTGGATGCTCCGCGGAGTTTGGTCTACCGGTCTTGGACGGACCCGGAACTGCTTGCCCAGTGGTGGGGACCTGATGGTTTTACCAATACATTCCATACGTTCGACTTAAAGCCCGGAGGAGCCTGGGAATTTACGATGCATGGACCTGGTGGAGCAGACTATCCGAACCGAAACGTTTTTCATGAAATTGGGCCAGACCGTATAGTACTGCGGCACGAGGTCAGACCTCATTTTATTCTAACTGCTACCTTTGAGGACGTTGGCGGTAAGACGGAGATTACTTTCCGGCAGACTTTCGAGACAGAGGAAGACTATACAAAGCTCAAACCCATTTGTGAAGAAGCTAATGAACAAAACCTAGACAGGCTGGGATTGCTCTTGAAGGGGCTTAAATCATAGGCTTATACGTTCAGATAACCTCTAATCCATTCCACCCAACATGCGAGGAAGCGATCGAACCGCATAGTTATCAGGTATTAAGTATGTACTAGACGTTTGGTGAATCGCTAAACGAAAAGCAAGATGCCGCGGCATCTGCCCAAGATGCAAATATAAGACCTTCGTATTCCACTATGAAAGTGGATGCGAAGGTCTTGGCATGTTCTTATTCTTCGGGAATTTCATTGAAGAAGGTAACATCCTGAATGGGCAGCCTTGTTGTAGGGCGCCCAGGGGTAGCCGCCTTGCCGATGGCAATGAGCATAACCGGAGCATAGCGCTCTGGAATTCCGAAAGCTTCGATGAATTTTCCTTTGTCGAAGCCGCCCATTGGTACCGTATCGTAGCCTTTGGCACGAGCGATGCTCATAAGTTGCATGGATACTAATCCACAATCGGTATAGACGATCTGTCGGAGGGTTTCTGGAGGCATACTTGCGTGTATGCTTGTATAGCGTTCTATGAAGGAATTGGCTGTCTGCTCAGGCATGAAACCTGCATCAACGGCTTGGGTATAAATCTTCTTGGCTAATTTGATATTCTCCAAGTCCCCGAGTATGACGATAACCGCCGAAGCTTCGACGACTTGCTGCTGGTTAAACGCAATTGGCAGCAGCTTTTGCTGTAGTTCCGACGAGTCGATAACAAGAAAACGCCATGGCTGCATGTTGGCGGATGAAGGAGCCAACGTAGCTTGCTGCAACATTTCGGTCAATTCCTCCCGTGAAATCTTGACCGCAGGATCATAGCTTCGGACTGAGCGGCGCTCTCGAATAACATCGAAAAAAAGTTGTTGTTCCAACAGCTGGGTTGGTTGTGAATCGGACATGGTTCTCTCATCCTTTCTATATATAAGCTAATTTCATCATAAAGGATGACATTAGTGTCAGTGTCAATAAGAAATGATCAGGGATTTCAGCATGGGCGAAAGGCAGCATTGCTTATATGAAGCAATCAGGTCTCATGCAAGGAAAAGGGGGCAAGGCATTCGCCCCTCGTGATTTTGCAACAAGAGCTGAGGCGGTTGCGGTTCTGCTGAACATGTTGGCACAGAAGAGTAAGTGAAAATGATGTTGTCCATTGTAATGAACTGGATGAAGCTTATAGCCGCGAAAATGGTTCCTTTTGGGAACTAACGAGCTGTATTAGCGTTATCAAGCAATTTATAGGCGAAATGGTGTTCATTTGTAGGAAATAACGCATCGGGGATTCATTAGATTTTTGAAATGAACGATTTTGCTCAAATAAAGGTTATTGAGTTCGTAAAGGGGCTTGCCTCAAGGTTCTTTCCGCAGGCCCCTCGAACACGTTTCCGAAGATTACTGTTTGGTAATCATCCACGTAACACCGAATTTATCTACGACTTCTCCATAATAAGCCCCCCATGGCTGAAGAGCGAGTGGATACTTGCTTTCGCCGCCTACACTTAACTTGGCATAGGCCGTTTCGGCTTCTGATGCATCGCCAAAAATTGAATTTCTCCACCGAGTGAAGAATAGTGAAATCGACAAAGGGTCACACTAGTAGATAAAATTTTTTGAACAAGGCCTTCTATCATTGAATTCTCATCATAGAAAGGTATAGTGATAATAAAAAGTTACAGGAGATATCGATGAAACGGATACTAATCATTGAAGACGAAAAAAATCTCGTACGGTTTATTCAACTAGAGCTGGAGCACGAATCCTTTGAAGTCGAGACGGCCTACGATGGCAAAACGGGATTAGAATTAGCTGTTCAGCATCAGTGGGATATGATTTTGCTAGACATTATGCTGCCGGTGCTCAATGGGATTGAAGTATGTCGGCGAATCCGAGCTGCCAAGAAAACGCCTATTATCATGTTGACTGCAAGAGACAGTATTGTTGATCGGGTGTCCGGACTTGATAGTGGCGCTGATGACTATATGCCCAAACCATTTGCTATTGAGGAATTATTGGCGAGGATGAGGGCGATATTTCGGCGGATGGAGGATAGTGAGGAGCATACGGTACTCTCTTTCAAAAATATTCGTGTCGATATGGATGCTCGCATTGTTTATAGAGATAAAGAGATTGTCGAGCTAACCAAACGTGAGTTCGATCTCTTGGTGATGTTTATGAAAAATCACAATCTCGTTCTTACGCGAGATATGTTGTTGGATCACGTATGGGGCTATGATTCTGTCGTAGAGACGAATGTTGTGGACGTGTATGTTAGATATCTAAGGAATAAACTTGATCGTAATGGGGAAGAAGGCTGCATTCAAACCGTGCGCGGCATAGGATATGTGATGCGATGATGAATAAATTGACGCGTATGTTTCGTGAACTTCCCATCAAATGGAAACTTATGCTGGGAGCGACAGCTTTAATATTTCTGCTATTTGCCTCTTATAACTTCGCGCAATATGTGGTTCTCAAGCATTGGATGTTGAATCAGGAGAAAGATAAGCTGCAAGTGAACAGGATCCAGATTCAAGCTTACATGCAAGAAAAAACGAGCCAATTAGACGCCTTACAAATGGCTGAGATTCGTTTATATATAGAGAAAATGATAGGGAAACACCAGTTAATACGTGTTATCGGAAGTAACGATATCCCGATTGTTTCTGTTTCCAATCATTTTGATGAAGCGTGGGTTGCCCCTAAGTCCGTCACTACGGCTGAAGTGATTGATATCACATTTAAGTCAGACCATCTTCTGGTGAATAGGAGTCCAATCCGTACATCAACGTTTCAGGGAACATTAGAATTAGTAAGTAATCTAGAAACATTCGATCATTTTAGCCGGACTTTACTTTTGGTTATGCTTATTGGCGGTATTCTGGCTATATTCATAAGTGCTATTTGCGGTTTAGCTATTGCAAGGCAATTCATGTATCCGATCAGGGCGCTTGCGACGGCAATCCGGAATGTGAAAGAAAAAGGATTAACAGAGCGCGTTGTCAATATTCAGAACGGAGATGAATTATCCAGCTTAACTCAGCTTTTTAACGAGTTGATGAATCAATTAGAGATTTCGTTTCGTCAACAAAAGCAGTTTGTGGAAGATGCTTCACATGAACTTCGAACACCCATAACGATATTGGAAGGCCATTTGTCGCTGCTGGATCGATGGGGGAAGTCTAAGCCTGAGATTCTAGAGGAATCTTTGGAAGCTTCCTTACAAGAAACAAGACGACTCAAAGGTATTGTTCAAGATCTTCTCACATTAACAAAGGTAGAAACACAAGTTGCAATGGCAAGCGACAATCTGATCCATGCGGCGCCGATCATCCATGAGACGATGCAAAGAGTGAAGGTCCTTCATCCGGATTTTGAATTTCAATTAAAGATAGAAGGGGTTGCTGATGTACGCTTAGGCATGAATTCACTGCACTTTGAACAAATTCTCCTGATCGTTATTGAGAATGCGATTAAATACACGAACGGGGATAAATTAATCGTCGTGGAAGCTGTGCTAACAAGAACGGGGCTGTTGATCTGTATCGAGGATCACGGGATGGGGATCCCGGAGCAAGATGTGCCTTATGTCTTTGACCGATTCTATCGTGTAGACAAATCGAGAAACCGTGAGATTCCCGGAACGGGACTTGGTTTATCCATCGCCAAGCAAATCGTGCTTTCCTACAACGGAGAAATAACGATTCAGAGTGAAGAAGACATAGGGACCAAGGTGTTGATTAAACTCCCTCTATCCCGAAGCGATAAATAGTTGTTGGATTCTCATTTGGCTCTCATCTTCATCTTGTAAGGTAATTGTAAATGCTTTTGGACCAGGAAGCATTTAGTAAAGCAAAAGGATGATGACGATGAGTTTCACGAAATTGGATTATGACTTGTTTCAAATGATCAATCAGTTAGGCGATAAGGTTTCTTTCTTAAATCCTTTGATGCGTTTGTTCGCCTCACAAGCCGAGTACGTATTTTATCTAGGGATTGTTATCTATTGGTTTATGAAGAAAGGCTCCCATCGGCGGATGGTAACAGAAGCGATTCTATCTGCCTGCCTCGCATTCATGGGTAGTGTCCTAATAAGCAAAGTGTATTACGAGGATCGGCCGTTTGTTTCCCATCATGTTCTACAGTTAATTTCGCATCCGGCCAATGCGTCCTTCCCCAGTGACCATGCTATTGGGGCGTTCGTCATAGCCACGACGATTTGGCTGCACCATAGAAAGGCGGGAAGGCTGTGGCTTGTATTGGCAGGATGTATAGCCCTCTCAAGAGTTTGGACAGGGGTACATTATCCTTCTGATGTAATTGGGGGAGCAATTATTGGAGCCATTGCGGCTTGTGTGGTCCACCGCGTATTTAAGCGTTCGCCTTTGGCACTTAAATGGATGAATCAGGTGATTCAGTGGTATGGAAAGATAGAGTCGAAAATTTGGCGCGGCAGCGCTCTGAAGTGACGTAAAGCAAGCTTACAGGCGGGAGTAAGCACATTTAGCGTGCCTGTTTATCCTCATGCTCATAATTGTAGATGACCTAGCCGCAGGCTAGGTTATTTAAATATAAGAGTTATATGTTTTGGAGTGAACGCGGAGTTGCTCCAGCTGCCTCCCGCGGACGTAAGGGAACTACGGTGCGCTATTCTAGCCGAAAAGTGTCAGTATCGGGAGGTTGAGGGAACATACAGTACGTTATTTTGCTGTTTTATGGGGATTTTTACGCTTTTTGTGGAAATAAGACAGAAGCTTTGCAAAATATATGACATGATAAGGCATTGTGCTCCTTAGCGGCTGATTCACCTTTACGGAGCACATGCCGACTAGGAGAAAATTCAAAAAAATTTATAATAAGGTTTATATTTACAG
>NZ_BMHE01000077.1 GCF_014640555.1 Paenibacillus marchantiophytorum
AAAATGAGGACTCGCATACGTAAATTTTAAGAATTTCCACAAAATTTGCTAATTGGGAAGTGGGAGGGCTGGATGCAGAATGTTAATCGACGGTCTCCTACAGGGTCTTATTTCCACGAAAAGCGCCTGAATTTCTCACTAAACAGCAAAATAGCGAACTGTAGTTCCCTTCGGCTCGCGATAATGGCACTTTTGGCTGGAATAGCGGCCTGTAGTTCCCTTTCCTCCGCTCTTCTCATAGGAACGAAGGTGTCCCAAAAGTAACTATTCATAGTGATCGGGACAGAATGAAAAGAAGCTAAGCGGCTTGTGCGCGCTTAGCTCCTTTGTTTTTGCATCTACGGCTGCTTTAGTACCGCAATCCCATGTAATTGCTAGAGTCGATTCTTTTTCCTATATTCCCCCGGAGTAATCCCCTCTAACTTTTTGAAAAAACGGATATAACTATTTACATTGTTGTAACCGACCGCCGTGGAGATATCATACAAATTTATATTTGTATCCATTAGAAGCTTTTTGCTTGCTTCCATGCGGATCAGCGTTAAATACTCCAGAATGGTGCGACCCGTATGCTGTTTAAACATACGGCTTAAATAGGAAGAGTTAAAACCGACACCTGTTGCAATCATTTCGATAGATAAATCGGTTTGATGGTGCTCATGAATATAAGCAACGACTTTTTCCACCGTTTTATTGTTCTTATTATCCTGATCTTGTATGTACAAGGCTATTTTCTCGACGATACTCGACATCCACTGGTGAATATGGTCAATGGTTTCCCGTTTGGCGAGCTCCCGGTAGAGCACGATATCTGGCCCGAATAATTGATGCGGGTGACCATTATGCTCAAGCAACGCTTCAACACTGGCTTCCAATACACGATTATAAGCCATATAAACCGATTCCGACTGAAGCTGCTTTTGGGTAATCTCCAGTTTCATCTTTTCCAAAATCGCCAATATTTCTGCCGTGTTTCCCGCCTTCAAATTATTGATCAGCTGCTTCTCGGTCTGCAGCAAAGAATAGTATGCCTGCTCTTTATCCAGCATTTCGAATAGAAGCACGGAGTTAGCGCCATGAAGCAGCTTCATCTTAAGTACCTGGAGCGCTTCCTGATAAGACTTGTGCGATTGGATGATGTCTGGGTAGACACTTCCAATACCGATTGTAACGGAAATTTTCAACACATCACTAATGACGGACTGCATCACCTGTGCAAGCTCTCGCAGCTCGTCTGCTTCCATCATATCGAATACATTGATAATGACAGCCTGCTGGTGCTCCGCTACATTCGTCATGACAAACCGATAATGAGTTTGCGACTCCATCAATTCTGATATAATGTTCACAATCGCATATTGATACAAATTCAGATCTTTACTTGAAAAACGCTGCGCTAATTCGGCGGCATAATCCATCTCCACGACCATCACAACATAACCTCGCATGGACATCTCCAAACGATGAAGGTCAATCTGCTCTTGAATGTCTGTGTAGTCGGTCAGACGTTGATGCAGCAGCGAGAGCCCGAAGCGTTCGAGCATGGCAGGAGCTTGCTTGCGCAAATGCTGATCCAACTGCTTCTTTTCCCCTACGGCAGTTCGCAAGACATCGGAGACCAGACTCAGTTCATTGTTAGAATGTAAGAGATTATTAATGGAAAGCTCATCCATGTAAACTTTGGTTCGTTCCATCAACTGTTTGATTGGATCGTACATTTTACGTGAAAGCCAATAGGAAATTGCGATACCTATGATGCTCAGCAAGATACAAAGACCAAATGTCAGATAGCCAATATAGGACAATTTCTCATATATGTTCGTCAATGGTGTTTGGGAGACAAGCCTCCAGCCATTCCATAGCGGTTTTGAATACGCTACCAAGATGTGGGGCCGATTCGTTTTATCTGTATAAAAGCCCTCTCCAGACTGTTCAGCCACTTGCTTCATATTCATTTGAGTAACCATACTGTCGATATCTGCCTGCTTATATGACGTAATAAATTGACCTTCCCGTGTGACAATATATGTGTTCATGTGGGCAATATTTTGCATTTGTGTTAGCTGTTCCTGCAATCGCTCTTCGTAGAGATGAATGGCTAAATAGCCGACTTTATCGTGGTAGCTGACAGGTACTTTGCTAATATACGTGACAATGCTCTCTTCACGTCCGTCATAATTGCGTATGAGCCTAGGTGGAAGCCACAGATGATCTTCATCCGTAGCCCGAATGGCCTCCACCCAACGTTCCGCTTTAGTCCCCTGGTAAGCATGTATGAGCATATCGGAAGAAATCATCACTTGGCCGGATTCAAAAAAAAGCTGGAGGGATTGAATTTTCCGGTCCGTTGCTACCGCTTGCTTAAGCACATCTTGAAACTCATTAAGCAAGTAGCGATTATCATGGTCGGCGGAATAACTGTTCAATCTCCCATCCAACCCAATGGTCACGGTTAGAGAGTTCACTCTTTTTAGTGTATCGTCAAAGGTTGCCACCATGTGCCGCAATGAATTGATATGAGAATTGCTGATTTCATCTACGGCTGTGAATAAGGCAAGCCGGTATGAAAAGAAAGCAATTCCAATTACAGGCAGCAAAATAACGAGTATATAAGAGAAGAAATATACAAGCAGCAACCGATTCGGTTTCTTTCGTTGTGCCCATAGCTGGGTCAGTGCTCTCATAGCGATTACCTTCCTAATATAAATGTGCCTTCATTATGCCATACCGCATCACGTTTTTAATAGGTAAAGTCAGAAAATCTGGACACACGTCATAAATGTATGATGCCCAGCTATCATTTTTCGAGATGAATCTACCGATACTTCTCATTTACCACTAGGAAACGGGAACGATATGATAAAGATGCAAGTCAATTACATGCCGGGGGGATTGAATATGAAAAAACATTTCAACATTGTATTAACGAGCTGCTTAACAGCTTCATTATTAGCCGCTTGCTCGTCACAGGGAAATACTACAAGTGAATCACCAGCAGCCAAGGATCCAGCCTCTACGCCAAGCGCATCCAGCACTTCCAGTTCACCCGTTACATTAAAGTTCGCAAGCTGGAGCATTAATGAAGCAGCGACCAAAGATGCGCTCCAGCAAATGGCTGACACTTACATGAACTTGCACAAAAATATAAAAATCGAATTTATCGGCATCCCGTTCGCCAATATCAAAGATCAAACCTTTGTTATGGCCTCAAGCGGTGATGCCCCCGATATCATTCAAACTTTCACGGCTTCATTTCCAACCTATGCCGCCTCCGACATCGTGGAACCTCTTGACGAATGGCTCGGCAAAGATTATGTAAATGACCTGCTTCCTTCCTACAAGGAAGATTACACGTATAATGGCAAGCTGATGGGCATACCTTGGGCAGCTTCGCCTTATGTGCTGTATTGGAATAAGGAGCTGTTCAAGAAAGCGGGTCTGGAACCAAAGCCGCCGAAAACTATAGATGAAATGCTGGATATCGCCCGCAAAATTTCCAAATTAAAAACCGACAGCGGAGAAAGCATCTATGGGATTGGCGAACCGACGGATAAGCTGCCCATCAACGGTATGATTTTCTTGAAGACACTTTACAGCTTCGGCGGCTCCATCTTTGAGCCTAACGGCAAGGTGAACGTAAATACACCGGAAACCGTCTCTGCCTTCAAGTACTATCAGACATTGGCAAGCGAGAACCTGATGCCGCAATCGGCTAAACTTAAAGACCTGCGCAACCTATTCTCGATTGGCCGTCTCGGCATGTATACGGACGGATATTATGGTAAAGCGGTATTCCGGTCGTTAAGCGGCAAAGGCGAAGCGTTCGACAGCACCTGGGAAGCCGCTTTGATACCATCTGGCAAATCGGGCAGAAGCGTCTCCATTGGGGAAGCCCACGGACTTGTTATCACCAAAGATTCCAAACAAAAGAAAGAAGCTGCTAATTTCATCAAATTCTTGACGGATAAAGACATGATGCTGCTGTATCACCAGAAGAGCGATGTCGTTTCCGCCAGAAAATCAATCAGTTCGCTGCCTGATTTCAACAGCAGTCCTTTCGATAAAGTGCTGAACGAACAAATGAATGCCGTCAATGGATTGCCAAAAAACAATCGAGGTCTAGAGCAATCGTATCTGGACATGGCGGATGCCATTCTCAAAGTAACCATTGCCAAAGAAACGCCGGAAAAAATAGCGGCAGATCTAGATGCCAGGCTTAAGCAATCGCTGAAATGATCCTTACATAGAAAGAAGTGAATGACTTTGAAAAGCGCTGCAGATAGGCGTGTGATACTTACTAAACCTGACAGAAAAACCTGGTTTTCAAGTCGCGCCAAAGACAGATGGTTTCTTTTCTTTTTGCTAGCGCCGCCTATGGCCCTGCTGTTTCTGACGCTCGGCATTCCTATTCTTAAATCGATTTATATAAGCTTCTTTGATGTCACACTGCTGCATATGAACGACTATCGGTGGAATAATTTCGCTAACTACTTACATTTGTGGACTGAACAAGACTTTATTCAAGCACTGCGAACTACGCTTATTTATGTCATAGGCATCGTAATTCTACAATTCGTGCTAGGGATCCTGCTTGCATCCATTCTCAATCATGTCGTTCGAATGCGTAAATTGCTGCGTACCGTCATCCTGATTCCATGGACGATTCCGACGATTGTCGTAGCCCTATTATGGATGTGGTTGTTCCAGCCTCAATACGGCATATTGAATTATATCCTTGTATCTTGGGGGATTATTGACAAACCATATGAATGGTTAAGCAGTCTCCATCTTGCTTTGCCGGCTGTGATGGTCGCTGCCCTCTGGCGGCAGCTGCCCTTCATGAGCACAATGCTGCTTGCTGGTATGCAAGGAATTTCTGCAGAAATATATGAAGCGTCTAGAATCGATGGAGCCAACCGGCAACAAACATTTTGGTACATTACGCTGCCTCAGTTGAAGAATACGATTCGAACAGTCACGCTAATCGCCATGATCGAGAATTTCAAAATGTTCCCCTTATTCTGGATTATGACTGGTGGAGGTCCGCTGAACGCAACCACAACTTTAGCGATTCTTAGCTACAAAACTGCGTTTATCAAATTAAACTTGGGCGAAGGAGCAGCAATCGGGGTCTTATGGCTTCTACTGTTACTAGGCATATCATGGGGCTATAACAAGTTATTTTCGATTGGCGAAGAAACTCAGGCGAGGGGGCACTGACATGGACAAAAGCTGGAAAGAACGTATGCTGCGCCTGGTCGCAACCCCATCTCTGCTAACTATTTATCTCGCCTTCCTTCTATTTCCCCTTTATTGGATGGCCATCACCTCATTAAAAAACAATTCAGAGCTTTTCGTGCTGCCGCCAAAATGGATCTTGACCAAACCTGTCTTTGGACATTACATTAAATTGTTAAGTGAATCCGCATTTCTCATCTACTACAGGAACAGCCTGATCGTCAGCCTGTCGACAACTTTATTAACCTTACTGCTCGCCATCATGGCAGGCTATGCCTTCTCCCGCTTCCGGTTTCCCTACAAGGGCTTCGCTATGCTCACGATTATGTCAACGCAGATGCTGCCCGTCGTATCCTTGCTCATCGCGCTGTATGCGATGTACAAATCATATGGACTTTTAAACACACATCTAGGGCTCGTTATTGCCCTCACGACATCAGCTCTCCCTTTCTCCATTATGATGATGAAGGTATTCTTCGACAATATTCCCATCTCGTTGGAGGAAGCTGCCAAAATGGACGGCGTAAGCCGTACGGGTATCTTGTTTCGAATCGTGATGCCTTTATCCAAGCCTGGCATCTTTGCAGTCGGCATCTATTCGTTCATCATGTCTTGGGACGATTTGCTGTATTCGCTCACACTCATTACCAAGGATGCGCTGCGGACACTCAATCCTGGTATTTCCATTCGTTATATGGGCGAAGTCGCCTACGATTGGGCCAACATTATGACGGTTTGCGTCGCTTCCACCATTCCCATTATGCTGCTATTCTTATTTTTCCAAAAATACATGGTATCCGGCATGACCGCAGGTGCGGTTAAGGAATAATAAATAGCGCTGTATCGACTCGTTCAGTCGGTACGGCGCTTTACCTTTTTTCCACATTTAAAGCATTTTATTTATACCCTCACAGCGGACCGTCCATGTCCCATCCTGGGGAAAACCGGGCGCAGCCGCATCGGTCCCGCCCAACCAACCACCTGCCATCATAGCAACTGCCGTGAATAGCAACGAAATCTGCGTTTTCATTAGACCAAAAATTCGTTATTGGCTTCGCCGCCCTGAGAGATCAGCCTCTTAGTTGCGATAAAACCTGTTAAGGGAACTATAGGACGCTATATAGGCAAATAGCAGGGATGCTGTGGTATTAGCGGAACTACAGGGTCTTATTTCCGCGAAAAACGCTGAATTTGCCTTGAAACCGCAAAATAGCGGACTGTAGTTCCCTCACCCCTGCGATATGGATACTTTTGGCTAGAATAGCGGACTGTAGTTCCCTCCCTCTGTTTGCACAGGGCGGCTGGAGTAACTCCGCGCTCACTCCAAAACATATAAACTCTTATATTTCAAAAAAAACCACAATGCGTAGTATATTGACGAAGATATAGAAAAACGCGTTCAAGAGTGCAATGCACTTGAACGCGTTCCCTACTTTATTTAATTTCTTGCATGTATTTCCTGAAATTTTCAGCGATCTCTTTGGATTTGGTATGGTGTACATAATGTCCTGCTTCAAATGTCATCACTTTTGCGTGTACAGAATCTTTCACTTGCTCTTCATGCAGCGGTATCCAGTTTTTCACACCTGTATTATTCGCTTGTAAAAAGAACATAACGGGAAGATTTTTGGGCATTGTTAAATTTTGGGCCTCTTTGAAATTAGAAGAAATATGTTTCATTTCATTCAACGTAGTGGCATTATTCATATTTTTATTCGCAATCATTCTCATTTGTTCTTTTGTTGTATCATCAAAGGGTAGTGAAGCATAAGGGTCACCATTTAGTTTCACGATCATTCTTAATAGACCTGATTTTTTGAGCAGTTTAAACGTTTCTAATGGAAATTCAACATCCATACCGCCTTGCGTTGGAACACTGCTATCAATCCCGACAAAGGCACTCACTTCATTTTTATATTTGTTCACATAATCTAGTCCGTAAATGCCTGCAATGGAGTGACCCATTAGAATAAACCGGTCAATTTTAAGACTTTGTAAAGCTTCATGAATTTCACTTACCATATTCGCTGTGTTTCGTTCCTTGTCGGTTTCATCACTTAATCCATATCCAAAAGGCTCGATCACGACTACTTTGTAAAATGGAGACAGCTCATCTACTAGCGGCTTGAAATCAAGTGCTGGTGCTGCTGTTCCAAAACCAGGTAGAAGAACGACTGTTTCTTCACCTTTTCCTTGAATGAAAACATTCATATTTTTCCCATCTACAGGTACTAATTGGCCATAAGATGCTATTTTCCCTTGCTCCGATTTGTTGCAAATCACATTAACTATACCTACTATCGCTAGAAAAAGTCCTATTGCAATAGCTATAACTCCTACTGTTTTAAGTACTATACTAAATGTTTTTTTCATTCTCGTGCCCATCCTCATTTTCATTGCCTCCTCGCTTAGGTTCACCCTCATCTTCTCCTGTCCACATCGGTTTATCAGCTCTCTTAACAGGCCTCTAAGGAAAGCTTACAGGAAGAAGATGTCCTCCCCATGACGACAATATGAACGCAATATGAACAAGGAAAAAAAGCTATTATTCCTGGGTTGGCGCTATAATTGGCAAGGTCACAATGACGGTCGTTCCTTGGCCGGGTTCGCTTTCCACTCGGATGTCGCCTTGATGAAGCAATACGATCTGCTTAACGATGGCCAGTCCCATGCCGCTACCTTCATACTTACGACTGTGGGAACGATCAGACTTAAAAAACCGTTCGAATATACGCTTCTGATCCTCTAGGGAAATACCAATGCCCCTGTCGGATATTCGGACTGTCACACTTTGGATATCTTGTTTGATGCTGACTTTAATCAGGCCGCCGTCCTTGGAAAACTTGATGCTATTGCCGAGTATATTGGTCCACACCTGATTGATCAAGTCATAGTCAGCCCATAGCATAACTGCCCTCAAGTTGAGGTCAAAACGGATGTCGCGCGCAGTCCATTGTGGCTGGATCGCTACGACTACTCGTCTTATCTGTTCATCAAGACCGAACTTGACCAGCCGCATCTGCTGTGACTGCGATTCCAGCAAACTCAGTTTCAGCAAGCTGTCGCTCATCTTGGACATTCGTGCCGCTTCATCGATGATAATATCGAGATAACGTCTTCGCTCGTTCTCAGCGATGTCTACTTGCTTGAGCGCGATCGCATAACCGGATATCGAGGTGAGCGGGGACTGCACTTCATGCGACACGTTCGTTACGAATTCCCTGCGCATCTGCTCAAGCTGCTGCAGATCGTGCATCATCTCTTCGAAGCTGCGAGCCAAGGTACCTAGCTCCCCCTTTTGCTTAATATTCAGCTTGACGCTGAAATCTCCTGCCGCTATACGCCTTGTCGCTTTTGTGAGCTTTTGGATCGGTCTTACAAGGAACATGGCTGCAACCAGAATCAAAAGGCTTCCAGCTGTCAACGAATAGGTCAAGAATTTGATGAGAAAAGAGATGGAAGGGGCCGTGAGCGGCTCCACAAACATTGCTTTCATCCCCACTTCCGTTTTCAACGGCAATCCTAAGATGAGAGAAGCAACACTATTCGTATTGACTTGAACAACTTCTCCATCTAGTACTTCATTAACTTGTTCCATAGTCACAGTGGAAGGAGTGTGTCCGTTAAGCGCTCCGTAAGACTGGAACTGACCCGTTACTTCGTAAATGCGAATATAATAGGAATTGAGCTGCTTCATTCCACTTACGAACGCGTCCGCTTCACGCAATGGAAATGTCTCGTACATTCGGGCGACGTCCTGACCAAAATGAAGCAAAGTGCTCTGCAAGTTGTCGTTCAATTTATCTTTATATACCCAAGTTGACACCCAATAAGCAATGACAGTGCCCCCGATCACGGAGACTAGAAATGTCAGAACTACGCGTATATACAAGGATTTGATCATTCGTTCACCTCAAGCCGGTAACCAAGACCACGCACCGTTTCGATACGAAAATCAGATGTAGTTGCGAATCTTTCACGCAAGCGTTTGATATGAACGTCGATCGTTCGATCATCTCCCGCGTAATCGATCCCCCAGATTTGATCGATCAATTGCTCGCGCGTATAGATTTGTCCTGGTGTGCCAGCCAGCTTATACAGTAAGTCGAATTCCTTGAGCGGCAGTGTGAACGACTCCGTTCCTCTCATTACCTTATAGGCCTGCCGATCAAGAATGACGTTGCCGAATCGGATCGTCTGCGTGTAGCCAATTCGATATCGCTTCAGTAGCGCCTTAACACGAACCGTCAACTCCAACGGATCGAATGGTTTCGTCATATAATCATCCGTTCCCAGTTGGAAACCTTTCACTTTCTCCCATGTTTCGCCTCTTGCAGTCAATATAAGCAACGGAAGATCAGGATTGCCTCTTCGGAGTTCCTTACATAACGTCCAACCATCCATAATCGGCATCATAATATCGAGCACGACAAGATCGACCTGCGTCGACGCATAGACGCTCAGTGCTTCCTTGCCGTCCCTAGCCTCAACGGTTTCGAATCCGTCGTTGCCGAGGAATAAACAGACAAGTTCGCGAATGTTCGCATCGTCGTCAGCAACCAATATAGTAGGCATTCGTTCCCTCTTTTCCTGTTGTCCATCCTAACGATTATACTATAAATTGACCATTCATTCCCTCAACCCCTGTTTCATTCATTCCCCTAAAATAAATGAGGCTGTCCCATAAGTCAATTTAATGACTTATGGGCAGCCTCTTTGTTTCGATGATATTGCACGGCATGGAAAAGGATAGAGCTCTACTTCTTGAGCAGCAAGTAGACGAAATACGGCACACCGATCAGCGACACCATGATGCCCGCCGCAATACCGTCCGGGTCGACCAGGTTGCGGCCAATCGTATCTGCTGTCAGCAGCAGCCAACCGCCTAAGAGCACCGCGACAGGGATATAAAGTTGATTGCGCGGACCGACAAGCGCCTTGGCAATGTGCGGAGCTATCAGCCCAACGAAGGCAATACCGCCCGTGACAGAAACCGCCGAAGCAGCAGCGGCGACTGCCGTTAGAATCAATACCAGACGTTCCCGCTCAAGCTTCAGGCCAACGCCGATGGCAGACTCTTCATTCAGAGCAAGAAGATTAAGTCTGTGGGCTTTGAACAACGTGAACGGAATAAGCAGCACCAGCCAGGGAAGCAGCGCCCAGATGAACGGCCAATCCGTTCCCCATATCGTGCCTGCCAGCCATTTGGCGATGAAATCGACCTTGGATCGTTCCGCCGACGAAATGATGACAATCATAATGCCCGACAACGCCATAGAGAAACCAACACCGACCAGTACCAGCAGGGTAGGATTAAGCCCGCGCGTCCGACTATACGAGAACAGATAAATCAACGCGGACGTTAGCAGCGCCCCGAGGAAAGCGACTGCCGGCAGAACATAGACATAAGAGCCAACCTGAATCGGAACATATAGGAAAAAGACGGCGATAGCCACACCCGCTCCGGAATTGATACCAATAATCCCTGGATCAGCCAGATCATTGCGGGTCACGCTTTGCAGGATAGATCCGGATAGAGCGAGTGCCATGCCTGACAGCAGTGTAATAATAATGCGCGGCAGCCGGATAGAAAATAGCACAAAATCTTCTTTAAAGGTGCCTTGGCCGAACAGCACGGGAATCAACCGATTAAACGATAGCGGGGAATAGCCAATACTCATGCTAATGATAGAAGTGGCTGCGATCAGCGCCAGACTGACAAGCAGAATAAGGCGTTGTTTGCGAATGAGAGCTGTCATCATCATTAGAGTTGTTTGCCTCCTCTACGCACGACGAACAAGAAAAAGGGCAACCCAAGCATCGCGACGATGGCTACCATCGGTGTCTCATAAGGCGCATGAATGGTCCGCCCCAGCGTATCGGCAAGCAGCATGAACGAAGCTCCCGCAATGACGGAGAACGGAAGGATATACCGGTAATTGGTGCCTACAATTCGGCGAACGATATGCGGAATCATGAGCCCGACAAAGGCCATATTGCCGACCAGCGCTACCGAAGCCCCAGTAAGCACGATAACAAGGGCGAAGAGGACAGCCTTGACTTGCACCAGCTTTTGCCCCAGTCCCGTCGCCACCTCATCGCTTAAGCTAAGTATGCTCACTTGGCTGGACAGAAAGAGCACCCATATAATACCAACCAGAATGACCGGCCCGATGGCTTGCAGCTGTCCCCAGGTAGTTCCAATCAAGCCGCCCGCTGTCCACATGGATACATCCTTGGAAATTTTGAAAAAAAGGCTGACGCCGTCCGAAATAGCATACAGAAATGCGGATACAGCCGCTCCCGCCAGCACAATTCGAATTGGCGACAAGCCGCCCTGACGCACGGAGCCGAGAATAATCACCAGTACCGCTCCCAGAGCAGCTCCCAGAAAACACGCCATCATAATGCCAAAATAGTTCAATGACGGAACGAAGATGAAAGCCAAAGCGAGCGCCATATTCGCTCCGGAAGTCAGCCCCAACAAGCCGGGATCGGCCAACGGGTTGCGGGTGACGCCCTGCATAATGGCACCGGACACCGCAAGCGCAGAGCCGATTAGAATGGCTCCAAGCTCCCGCGGCAGCCGAATTTCACGCAATATGAGAATCGTATCATTCGTAGCAGACGAAGTCAGGGCAAGCCATACATCTCGAAACGTTGTTTTTTCTGCCCCGAACAGCATCGCTATAACAAAGCAAAGGACAAGCACCAGAGCACTTCCTATAAGCTTTAAGAAGAACCGTACAAGATGTCGTCTATTTGTCATTGGAATCAGCGTTTAACGGCCAAGAAAGTTCTTGATGAAAAATTTAAGTTGGTACTCCATACTTACTGGATCGTTAAAGTAGAATGCCTTCGCATTAGCTTCGAACACGTGCTGATTCTGGACAGCAGGAACATTCTTGTAGGTTTGCGTATTCTGGAACGAGTTATCTTCATCGGCATTTTTACTGAATATGACATAGTCGCCCATGAAATCCTTCAGCACTTCGGTCGATAAGGCAAAAAAACCATCTGTTTTCGTTGCTGCCTTCACTTTATCCGGCATCTTCAGTCCAAACTGCTGATAGAGGATTTCGGTTCCGCGGCCAAAGTTTTCGCCGTACACATACAGCTGTTTATTGAACGTTTCGATAACTGAGACCGTAGCATTTTCACCGATTTTGGCTTTGATTTCTTCACCGATCTTTTTGGAGCGTGTATTAAAATCATCGACCCAGGACTGAGCCTCTTTCTCTTTATTCACTAATTTCCCGATTTCAAGCTGTTGGGTCAAAAAGTCAACCTTGCCGTACGTATACGTCACCGTCGGGGCGATTTTCTTGAACTTGTCGATATTTTTGATGTCGGATAGTCCTACGATAAGATCAGGTTTCAGCTCAATAATCTTCTCGAGACTTTCGTCCGTAACCGCTTCTACACCAGCCAGCTTTTCGGCAAAATTCGGATTATCCTTGGACATCTCATCCGCACCCACCAGAGGCACGTCAAGCGCCATTAAATTCCCTGTCAGAAACCGCGTTAGCACGATGACACGTTTCGGATGGGTCGGAACCTGTACAGGTCCGCTTTCCGATTGGTAGGTAAACGTGCCGGTATCCTTTTCCCCCGTTTGCGTCGAAGCCGGTTTAGGCGACGAACTACTTGCCGTATCGGACTTGTTAGCTTCCTTCCCCCCACAAGCACTAATCAGCAAAACTAAAATTAAAACGAACGGAATTAACAGTTTTTTCATCAATAACTCTCTCCCTTTTCCATTGCGAGGTTTCTAATATTTGAGTATGAAAATCATTCTCATTTACACACATAATTATATGAATCCCTCTCGCAACAAACCATGCCTTTTTGTTTGGAAAAAAGCTTGCACTATTGATTGCCTGTCCACAAAGCTACCGCCCGTCCAAGCTGCAACCGAATTGAAATCGGATTATACGGAATCCATTCATCCTTCACAAGATGATGGACACCCTTTTGCTGTACCGCAGGGTGATTCTTCCACGGAGATGAAGTGAATACCGCTTCGGAATGTGCCGTGGAGCCGACTTCATCCGGAAACACAATGACCATCAGCCTTGTTGCTTCAAAATCCGCTAAATCTGATACTCTGATGGCAATAGAATGGAATTGATCCCCTTGCTTGTCTATTTCCTGCGCAATCCTTGCTGGCGGCCGCAATCCCAGCGATCGGTACATGACATAACCTGCATTTCGCGCTCCATAGACATAGAGTCCCTCCGGTTTGATAACCAGAATCATGAGGATGTCATCAGCGACCTCACTTTGCTGAACCCGTATTCGTCCCGCTTCTTCCTCTTGTTCAAAATCAGCCAACCATTGTTCTGCGCGGTCGCTTCTCTGTATGTATTTGGCGAGTAGACGAAGATGTTCTTTCCAACCCATCTCCATCCACGCAATATCCAGGACAGGCGCTGAAACCCGCAGTCGCTCGGGGCTAAGTCCCAAGTGCTTCATATGCAGGTTTGCTGCAAAAATCAGCTCGATCCCATTATCAAGCAGCGCCGAATTGATCTGTTCAATCGTGTAGCCCGCGTTAACAAACACAATCGTCTGTGGGAGATGCAGGCCTGCCGTGCTGATATATTCGCTCGTCTCCGAAATGATGACAGTAGGCTCCAATCCAAGCAGCATCAGATGTATGGCATAGGGGGCAAGCAAAACCGCCACGCGTTGGACGGACTTCCCATCGTAGCCGGAAGGCGACTCTCCTGTCTGCTGCTTGAAACGACGGCTGAGATAAAATTCATCTCTGTACCCCACCTTCTGAGCAATCTCCCTGAGCGTGCCCGGCTCACCAAGCAGCAGCTCCTTGGCACGATGAACGCGCAGCCGCGACATATACTCATTGGGCGAAAAGCCAGTAAGCTGCTTGAACAGAATGGAGTAATGCGACCGGCTTACACCGGCAATATCGGCCAAGTGTTCACGCGTGATCTTTTCATTAAAGTTGTTTTCCAAATACGTCATGCTGCGTTCCATGGAAGGTTGTTCATCCGTGGCAGACTTGACGTCCATCTTCTCCAGCAAATGAAGAAGCATTTGATGAAACAGCAGTTGATTCTGTACATGACGGATTTCGCGGTCAGGCATACGATGCCTGTACAGTTGCTCCGCGTAGGCTACAATCTCAGATTCATGCGAGAAGTAATGAACATGGATATTGGAGGTAATGCCGTTTTTTCGAATCATCGCCTCTTCCGGCATAGATCGATTCTGGTTCTGAGTATTAATGGCAATTTTGTAAGCATGAAAAGGGCTCTGGCGATTGGCAATCAACTCAGCCTCACCAAACGCCGGGAGCAGAATGACACTCCCTTCCGTAAGTTCGTATGAATGACCCTGAACAGTAAGGACCGCTTTGCCGCCGGCTGCTGCAATCAGCACCGGTACGTTCTCTTTAATCTGATACATCGGTTTGTTCATCGTGCTGTACAGTGAATGGATGCTCTCCAAGATATATAATTGAAAGTGGGACGCTGCCCACTCCGAAACATGGTTGATGTCCATGGCCAAACCTCCGTTATCTGCTAGCAGCTCGTTTAAGTCGCTTTTATTTTCGCACCCCCTGATCTTCTTGTCTATGCTGTTCCATTTAAGTATTAACGAAAAGAAGGTTATCTAGCGATGTGAACAGAGCCGTCTTTTTGTCGTTGTTCCAAAAAATCCAATTTGCTGCCACGGTAGAATTCCGTTTTGTGGATCTTAACATTTTCTTATTATCAAAAGAGCGAAAATAAAAGGAATACATGTCGATTCATGTCGAATTATGAACGAATAACAGTGAAAAGAGGTTGTGACAATGAGAATATCAATGATGAGAATTTCAATGATCCTAAAGCTCATGTGTGTTATATTTCTATTGCTGTCTGTCTTAAATGGCATTAGCGTATACTTGCTGCAAAAAGACGTTAAACAAGAACGGCTGTCACTGCAAAGACAATCAGAATTTAAACAACTGGGGATAGATCTGGCCAATGCATCAGATTATTTAACGAATGAAGCCAGAAGATACGTGCAATTCGGGGAAAAAGAGTATTTTAATAATTATTGGAAAGAAGTTAATGAGACAAAGACAAGAGATCATGTTGTCATGAAATTAAAGGAATTAAATGCTCCACAGGCAGAATTGGATCTCATAGAAAAAGCAAAGCAAAACTCCGATGCATTAATAAAAACAGAAGATGAAGCCATGAAAGCAGTTGCGAGTAAAGACTTCGATAGAGCTAGAAAACTGATGTTTGACAAAAATTATGATGATACTAAGAAGATCATTAGGGATCCGATTGATGACTTTCAGACAAAAATGAATGCAAGGGCCGAAAAAGAAGTAATTCAAGCAAGACAACAGGCAAGCAGCATGTTGAACCTTGCAGTTGCTTTGTTAAGCATCACTTTCTTAACATTCTTCGCTATGCTTTTTTTCATCATTGTTAGGCTGAAACCTTTAAAAACGGTAAATGAAAAACTAGCAGAATTAGCAAGTCAGGGTGGAGATCTCACGACAAGACTATCCGTAACTTCCAAGGATGAAATCGGAGAAATCGCTTCCTCATTAAACGCAATGCTGGATAGTTTGTTGGCTATGGTTCTAGATATATCCCAAGCTTCAAAGCATGTGTTTCAATCCGCAGAAAAATTAACTTTCAATACCAAAGAAACCTCAACGGCAACAGTGGAAATTGCCAGAAGTATAGAAGGAATTCAGCAAGGAGCAACAACTACCGTACAAAATACATTAGACGGAGCGCGGGCAATAGAAGAAATGGCCAAAGGTGTACAGCGAATTGCAGAATCTGCTAATGAGCTATCTGAATCTGCTGGAGACACTGAAAGTGAAGCTGTTGAAGGTTTTGAACATATGGAACAAGCACAGCAGCAAATGCAGTCGATTGATGATTCCCTTAAATCTTCCCTAAACATTGTCACCAAGCTTAGTGAACGGTCATCACATATTGAGAAAATCGTTGGAGCTATTATGGAGATAGCCAATCAAACCAACTTGCTTTCCTTAAATGCGTCTATTGAAGCTGCGCGGGCAGGCGAACATGGGAAGGGATTTTCTGTTGTCGCATCGGAAATTAGAAAGTTAGCTGAAGGATCAGCTTCTTCGGCATCGGAGATATCAAATTTATTGAAAGAAATTAGAAGCGATTCTACGGAAACTGTAAAAGCAATGCATAGTGTATCTGAAGAAGTGGTGCTTGGAAATCAAAAAGTACTATACGCAAGAAACTCCTTTCAAAAAATCTTACATTCCGCAAAAGGTATTACGGTTCAAATTCAGGAGTTGTCAGCCGTTTCAGAACAAATGGCTGCTGGCTCCGAAGAAATTTCGGCGTCCGTATCTGAGATGGCACAGGTGTCTCAAGAATCGCTAAATGCAGTGAAAATAGTGAATGATAAAACAATCATACAGACTAATTTGGTAAAAGAAGTATCTTTATTGTCAGATTCACTTAGTAAAGAAGCTGAAAAAATGGAGAGAATCATTCAGAAGTTTAAAACCGTGTAAGTTATGAACTAATCTGCCCTTTCGTTTAATAGTTAAAAAAGAGACCCTCAGCAACGAGCTGAGGGTCAAAGTTTATATTTTAAAAGGGGGTCGACTTTTCGACAAAACCTGTTAAGGGAACTAGAGGGCGCTATTTTGGCAAAAAGCGGGGATGCGAGGGTCATAGCGGAACTACAGGGTCTTATTTCCACGAAAAGCGCTAAATTTCCCATGTAACAGCAGAATAGCGTCCTATAGTTCCCACCCCCCTGCAAAAAGGACACTTTTTGCTAGAATAGCGTCCTGTAGTTCCCTTATCTTCGCGCGATGCAGTTGGAATAACTCCGCGTTCACTCCAAAACATATAACCTCTTGAAGGCAGCCTAATTTCCGCATCATTTTATAGATGCTTCGTTATCCTAATCCTTACGATTGACTTCATTAATAAAATGGACTACAATCTCATTAAACAATCGTTCAATGAAATACACGCAAGAAAGGATGGATATTGGTCATGAAAAAAGTACCCAGAACGAGCCGTGACCTTCAAGCTGCTGAACGGAAAGTTCAGATTTTGCAAGGCGCCAAGGAGTTGTTTGCTCTGCACGGTTATCATGGTACTTCTATTCGAGCTATTAATAAGCAAATAGGTATTACGGATGGCCTTTTGTATCATTATTTTCCCGGTGGCAAACAGGAACTTCTCGAAACCATTTTTCAGGAAGCTCAAGTAGTTCGGTTAAAAATAATGGATGATCTGATTGCAGGCATTCACCCTGGTCAACCGCTGGAGGAAGCCCTTTATCTCTTGGTTAGCAGTATGGTAAAAACGATGTTAGGTGATAAAGACTTTATGCTAATTATGATGCGAGATTCCGATTCGATCCTATCGGACGACAAAAATTTCTTAAGCGAAATGATTTTAAAAAGGCACCAAGCCTTAACTGATGCGCTCAAACAGAGAGCTCTCAATGGCGAAATTCGGGACATGGACTTCAACGCTGCGGCCAAACAAGTGCTTTCTATTGGTATCATGGTTGTGATTGGGGAAGTGACTTCATTGAATATTATCAACGCCGATATCGATAGTTATTTACGACATATGATCGCTTTCACTGTCTCGTTATGGAGATAGTGATTATTTTTTCACTATTTGATTCATCCAACGTTGAATGAATTAAATACAAATTAGGAGGTTAAGTATGAATCATTTTTTTAAACAAAAACATCCGTATCTTGCTATTATTGCTGTATTTCTTGTGGTTCTTCTATTAGGTTTAGCGCAACTTGGTTCAACCGTTAATCCTGTACCGAAAAATTTACCCGTACTTCTTGTGCAGGCTGATAGCGGTGCAAAACTCCCTACGGGTCAGGAGATGAATTTTGGCAAAACGATCCAGGAGAAATTAACAGCGACTCCAGCTCAAAGTAATACGGTGTCTCCGCTGCAATGGACGATTCTGGGAAGTGAGCAAGAAGCCATGGATGCCATGAATCGTGAGCAGGCCTATGCGACAATTGTAATTCCGGCTGATTTTAGTTCCAAACTTACTAGCCTATTATCTCCTCAACCCTCCCCATCTATGATTACTGTCTATGTTAATCAAGGCATGAACTATAACGGAGCAACCATGGCAAACCAAGTCATCAGCCAGATGCTTAGCGGAATAAACGCGCAAGTCAGAGAACAACTGCTCAATCAATTGGCTGGGCGCAGCGGTGCTACACTTACGATTGAACAGTCCAAAGCATTCGCTTCACCGATTTCGGTCACGACGAAAACAATCAATACGGTAGGGGCAAATAGTTCGAATGGCAACGCACCCATGGTTCTGACTCAGCTTGCATGGTTCGGAGCCATGGTAACGACTCTGCTTCTTTACACGGCTTCGCAGAAAGCTGTTCAATCAGGATCACGTCTGCATCGTCTAGGCATCCGCGCAGCTCAGCTCGTAGGCGGGATTGTCGTCACCGCGGCAGCAGCGGGCAGTATATTGCTGGTTACAGGGCAGTGGCTCGGCTTATCCATTCCCCATACAGGGCAAGTCTTTATGTTCCTATTCTTCGCCGGGTTCGTCTTCTTCCTGCTGCAAACAGCAATCGTAAGCTGGCTTGGGATGGCTGGGGTACCGCTATTTGTACTTGTCTTTTTCTTCGGTGCTCCAGTTCTTTCTCTGCCACCGCAGCTGCTTCCGGCCTTCAGCCATGATTGGCTCTACTCGTGGATACCACTTCGATTTTCTATAGAAGGTCTGCGCGATCTGTTCTATTTCGGCCAAGGATTGAATATCAGCGGACCTATATGGACTCTAAGCTCCATTGGTGCTGTTGGCATTGTGCTCATTCTCTTGTCCGTTCTCAAAAAGCATCGGGAACCTGCTGCTGCTAAACAGATAGAAAAAACTTCGCAAATAGCATTAGGCTAACACTGCATTAAATAACTACATTCATACCGATGCCTGCACCGATGTATAAGTCGGGGTGGGCATCGGTTTTTTTCAGCCAAAGTATTTTATCCGCAATAGTACCTTGACAGACACAGTAGTGTATCGTATTATGAAAAAGCGGAGGTGATTATATGAGCGAGAACAAAATTACATCCGACCTGCTGCGCGGACATACCGATACGATGATTTTAAGACTCTTATCCGAAGCTGACCGCTACGGGTACGAAATTGTCAAACTGATTGCCGAGCGCTCGGGCGGCGAGTATGAATTAAAGGAAGCCACGATGTACTCCAGCGTCCGGCGGCTTGAGGCAGACGGCGATATCGAGTGGTATTGGGGTGACGAATCTCAGGGCGGACGACGCAAATATTTTAGGATTACCGATAAGGGCAAAGTTGCTTACGCCCGCAACAAAAACAATTGGGAGTATTCGAAGCGAGTACTAGAAAATTTATTATAAGGAGATGGATAGGATGAATCAGAAATTGACGAACTATTTGAACCGTGTTTTCACGCCATACGATGGGGTTAAAAGCGTCACTGAATTAAAGGCCGACCTACTCTCCGATTTGCAGGAGCGCTACAGTGAACTCAGAGCTGAGGGCAAGGACGATGAAACAGCGTTTAAGATGACTATTGAAAGTATCGGCGACATCGAGCAAACGATCCTGGAGGTCGCCAACCTCTCCCGCTCGCTGGAACGGCAAGTCGTGACAAACTTTAGCGCAAGCAACCTGGCCATGAGCGATTTTGCAGGCGTTAAGGCCCATAAAGGTCAATTTAATGCTAGCGCGCTACGCGGTGCAGACTTTGCAGGTGCAGACTTGACCGGAAGTTCGTTTAAGACCAGTGATTTACGTGAAGCCAATTTTGACGGCGCAAATCTGACGGACTGTACCCTAACGGCAACTGACCTTACGAATGTAAGCTTCAATAAGTCAATCCTTGCACGCACCAATTTCAGCGTTTCGGGGATGGAGGGAGCCAAATTCACAGGTGTGAAACTGACCGACGTCACGTTAAGCAAGATTGACCTTAGAAAAACAATCTTTGAAGGTTGTATCTTTGACGGTGTGAACTTCGAATATTCCGACCTGAGCGGGCTGCATTTTGACGGGCAAACCTTTATCGGCGTTAAGTTTGACAAATCGGCAGTAAACGAAGTTTCATTTAGGGGCGCTATACTCAAGAATGTGTCTTTTCAGGCTTTCTTCTCATTGACCAATAAGTATTACCGTGCTTTCAAAACCATTTGCTTTGACGGCGCAGTCATGGATAAGCTGACCTATGCTTCGCTTAAAGGCATGGGGGCCGACTTGTCCAAGGTTACTATTCGATAAGGAGGGGAAGTTATGCAAAACTCTATTCAAGTAACAGGGTTGCACAAGTCCTACAAACAGCTTCAAGTCCTAAAAGGTGTAGATTTCGAGGTTGAAAAAGGTAGTATTTTCGCCTTACTTGGCTCTAATGGAGCTGGCAAGACCACGGTTGTCAAAATCCTCACCACCCTGCTCAAACAAGACAGCGGAACCGCCACCGTCAACGGATTCGATGTTGCATCCAAACCCGAGAATGTGCGGCAGGTGATCAGTCTGACTGGGCAGTTTGCCGCGGTGGACGAAATTTTGACCGGACGGGAAAATCTGATCATGATTGCGAAGCTGCGATATCTCAAGAACCCGCGCCAGGTTGCGGACGACTTGCTTAATCGCTTCGGTCTGACAGACGCCGCCGACCGCAGGGCGTCTACTTATTCGGGCGGTATGCGCCGCAGGCTCGACATCGCCTTGAGCCTTGTAGGAAAACCGCAGATCATTTTCCTCGACGAGCCGACCACTGGGCTTGACCCCGAGGCACGCCTCGAGGTTTGGAAGATTGTTAAGGAGCTGGCTGGTGGCGGCACGACCGTACTCCTAACCACGCAGTATTTGGAGGAGGCTGAGCAGCTTGCCGACCGAATTGCCATTCTGCACGAGGGTAGGATTATCGCCAGCGGCACACTCTCGGATCTCAAAAAGCGGTTCCCCTCCGCCAAGGTGGAGTATGTTGAAAAGCAGCCGACATTAGAGGAGATTTTCCTCGCAATCATCGGCAAAAAGGAGGCAAAGTAAATGGAGACGGTAAAGAAACATTTCTTCAGCGATCTGGGCGTTATGCTTGGGCGTTCCATGCGCCATATTTCCCGCAGTATGGACACCATCATCACGGTCACCATCATGCCGATCGCGATGATGCTGCTGTTCGTTTATGTGTTCGGCGGTGCCATTCAAACCGGAACCAGTAACTATGTGAATTACCTGTTGCCCGGTATACTACTGATTGCTATTGCGAGCGGTATCTCCTACACGGCATTCCGCCTGTTTACCGATGTGCAGCGGGGCATATTCGAGCGGTTTCACTCCATGCCGATTTCACGTTCCACCTTACTGTGGGGGCATGTGCTAACCTCGCTGGTATCCAACGCCATATCGGTTGTCGTCATCATTCTCATAGCGTTGATTATGGGCTTTCGTTCGTCGGCGGGGATCCTGTCATGGCTTGCAGTAGCCGGCATACTGGCGCTGTTTACGTTGGCCTTAACATGGGTCGCGGCGATTGCCGGACTGTCCGCCAAATCGGTGGATGGCGCGAGCGCCTTTTCCTACCCGATTATCTTCCTGCCGTTCATCAGCTCGGCGTTTGTGCCGACCGAGTCGATGCCGTCGGTCGTGAGAGCCTTTGCCGAAAACCAGCCGGTGACCTCGATCGTGGAAGCCATCCGTGCGCTGCTGTCAGGTCAGCCGGTGGGCAATGAGATATGGGTCGCTCTTGCGTGGTGCGTCGGGATTCTGATCGTAGCCTATTTCTTTGCAATGAGGGTGTACAAAAAGCGGGTGTGAAAAAAATCATATCGCCTATGGATTTGACGCGCCAAGTGCTGAACGATCAGCTCGGCTTGAAGCACCTAAGAGGTGCTTTTTATTTTGCCTTCCGACTCATTTTTGCAGTCTCCTTCTTTCACAAATTCCAATTATCTTGCCTTGATCGCCGGCGTGACGTTCTCCGTATCAGGTCTGGCCCATAACCTCCCTTGTCTTGATCAAGAGAGTACTAGCGCCCTGTTGCTGCTGAACGCCGTTTGGGTTTACTTAACCGTGTATAAAAAGCTGGGCCAATCTCGGGTAAGCTCCCTATTTAATCTTCGCAAAACCTATGAGGGGAACTATAGTACGCTATTTCGGCAAATAGATGGGATACGAGGACAGTAGCGGAACTACAGGGTCTTATTTCCATGAAAAGCGCTGAATTTCCCCGCAAACAGCAGAAGCTTTGCAAAAAACCTAACATGAATATTTCGTTAGAATATATTCCTAAATATGTAATTAAATGATGTATTTTTCTGGACAAAACACAAAAAAACCCCTAAGGTCGAGTTACAGACATGTT
>NZ_BMHE01000078.1 GCF_014640555.1 Paenibacillus marchantiophytorum
TCTAGATACATCCTGCTTGCGTGGCAGCATCGGCAAAGCACAGATCAGCGTTCACTTGGCGGTTTGTTTTATTTGTTGTGCGATGAGGTTAGCACCATGGACTGGGTGGTCGCCTTGCAACAACTCATTGATTTGATCAATGAAGTAGCCACACAGGCATGTAAAAAGCTCTCAAAATTGATTAAAAGTCAACTATCTCTTGCAAAAGAGATCAAAGGACTAAGGAATCAAGATTTACTTGCAAATGGTTGTGGTGGTGGAAGTACAATTGCTTCTTTTTTTAAATATGGTAAGGAGAAAAAAGAACCTTCCGATCGGAAAATCGCTGCAGAGTACTTCAATAAGATTTCTTCAATTACGGAAGTCCCTTTAGAATATGTACAAAATACGAAGCCCGCAATAATTGCTCAGCATTCTTTTACAGAATTCGTTTTATTGAAATTAACAGCAACTGATATTGTTGGATTAGGTAATTTATTTAGAACTATGCAAGTAGATATTACCAATGGGATAACGATAGAAAAGAAAAAAGTTAAGACAATTATTTATCCTGAAAGGCTTATTAGAAGTGCTTTCCTGGATAATAAAGACGATACCCAATTAATCCAATCAACTGTAATACCATTATTAATTGATTTAAGAAAAGAATTTTTCACGATAGAATTATACGTGACTAATGAAGTGCTTCTGTACCCAAAATTCGTTGTAAATATTGAAAAAGCCTTGAGAATTAATCTAGAATGTTATTATTTTCTTCCAGCAATTCTTCGGCCAAATATCAAAAAGTTATGTATTGTAGGCCATAATGGAATTGTTGAAAATTCATTAAATAATTATTTAGATGAGATTAGATCGGCAACCATGCTTTATCGAATCATTAGAGAGAACTCCACTAAGGATTTTAGAGTAGACTACAAATAAATTTTGGTAAACCTCCTGATATAAAACAATCAGGGGGTTTTTGCTTTGGAGGAAAATCGTAAGCGAGCATTAGAGCTTCTAGAGAAATGGATTAAAGAAGAGGAGGAGCGAGTAGAACGCTCCGACAATGAATCCAAAGATAACGATGCTAATTCAATCGCTCATGACAACAAAGAATGATGCTGCCATATCAGCCAAGAAAAGAGTTATTGAGCTGATTATCAAAAGGCTGCTATCCAAACCGACTGAATAAAGTCGGTTTATTTTTCATATTTAAGGGCATAACAGTAACGGGAACAAATGTTCTATTACTTGGAATGTAGGTGTTTGAATGTTTGATTTTGAGGAAGGTTATGCATTGCTAACTAATAATGATATTGATTTTGAGGGGAGATTCTACTCATGTAGTATAGCTCTAGAAAAGCAATGGTTTAGTTTAAAATCTGAATCGATTTGTAATGAGGTAACGGTTTATTATGCTCCCGATTGCCTTAATTGTATTTACATAATCAATCCTAATTCGGAGTTGATTTGTTGTAATTTACTGCCTACTCTTGAAGTGCTTCCTGAAGAGTATTTAAACCAATACTATGCTCGTTTTCAAGAGCTGAAGGAACACAGAGCTCAAACATATGCAGTCAAGAAAGGAAAAAGAAAATGGCAATAGCAATATACCCACGTGTCTCTACTGGAAGCCAAGCAGCGGATGGTACAAGCCTAGACGCACAAACGGAGCTTTGTTTAAAAAGGGTTTCTGATCTCGGCCACTCCTTACATGATGTTGTTGTGTACCGCGAAGAAGGAGCTAGTGGCGAGGACATTGAACGCCCACAGCTTAACCGGCTTCGGCAAGATATAGCCGCTGGATTGATAACTCACGTTTTTGTTACTCATCCTGATAGGCTCTCTAGGGACCTTACAGATAAGTTGTTTATCTGCAGAGAGTTTGAGTCGAAGGGTGTTGCGTTGCTTTTCGTAGATACCGAATATTCTTCAACACCGGAAGGGCAATTGTTTTTTAACTTAATGAGTGTTATTGCTCAGTACGAGCTTGCACTAATTAAGAAAAGAACTGTGCGCGGCAGGCTTAAAGCAGTTGAACGAGATAAGAAAATAATGCCAATGCGTGTTCCACCGTTTGGTTATAATTTCGAAAATCAGAATCTCGTTGTGAATGAAAAAGAAGCTGAGGTAGTTCGGAATATTTACCATTGGTATATCTTCGATCATTTAACCTTACGTGAAATTGGAAGTAAACTTTATGACTTAGGAGTTGTTCCAAAAAGAAAAGAAAGCGAACACTGGGGAGCTTCTTCTATTGTGCGGATATTAAATTCAGAGGTTTATATCGGTAAATATTATTACAATCGTCGAAAATTTAAGAAGGTTAAGGGTGAGAAAACCAAAGGTGGTGCACCCAAAAAAACATATGAATTTCGAGAAAAAGGTGACTGGATCCTGGTTGAGATTGAGCCTATCATTGATTCGACACTTTTTGAATTAGCGAAAGAGCAGAGGGTTAAGAACAGTACAGGTTCTGGGAATATGAAATACGAGTATCTCCTCAAGTCATTAATTAAGTGCTCTCATTGTGGACGTACTTGGAATTGTACTACCTACACTGGTAATCAGTTGCATAGTCGTGAGAGTGTCAGATATACCTGTTATCGTTGCCCCAATAAAAACCCAAGACGATATGGAGAAGGTGTTGAACGATGTCCAGCGCAAACATTGCGTGCAGATTTACTTGATGGATACATTTGGGATCTCATTATGTCAGTGATTTCTGATCCTAATGAATACATAGCACAATTAGAGGTTATGTCGGATTCAATTGTTACTGAAGTCAGGCAAGCAAGTGAGATGATAAAGAATCAGCTTGCTGAAAAGGGGAAAGAGATTGAAAAGATAAAAATAATGTTCAAACGCGATGTTATTGATGAAGAGCAGATGGCTTCTGAGATTGCTCAAATTAATGTTTCCAAGTTGGAATTGCAACAGTCACTAGATAATTATTTAATGCAACTTGGAGCTTTTGAGGAGGGGAATTTAAATGCTGAGAAAATTATTTTTGCAACTGAGCGTATTCAAAAGTTTATCCAAAATGGAGGCACAGAGCTATCTTTTGAAGATAAAAGGAAAATCGTTAATTGGCTAATTGATGAGGTGCGAATTTCTTATTTAGGTGATGAAGTTCAGATAACTACAATTGGTCATTTAGAGAGCTTACTTGCCGAGCAACCCAATAATGGTGCAAATATTGGTGTAATGCTACATAGGAAATTTAAGTTGAAAAGAGCAAATGTGTATAGCCGCAAAAAAATAGTAGAGTGGGAGTAGTTCATTCTTATGACAATATTTCATCTCTACAATTTTATTGAACAAGGGAAATATACGGAAATGAAGAAGTGCGAATTTATTACGAGTAGCATTAAGGATAATGTTCGTTTGTATCAAATGAACACAGAAGATATGCGTATTGAATGGAAAGAGATAGGTGTTGTTAGCAAGTTTGTTTCTAATAAAGAATACAATTGGGACAAGGATGTACTGAAGGAGATGTTTTATGATCTTGGTATTTTAGTGCATGCTTGTTCGATATGTATTGAAAAATTAGATGAAAACCAGCTTTCTATATTATTGAATAGTAATATGATACAGAAAGAGCAGTTTGTTCGTTTTAGCCCTAATTATAAATTGAAATTTCAATTTAATGGAGATATTTGGTGGGCTGATATGAATATTCAAGATCAACTGGCTGTTTGGCAGGAATACCATAGAAAGCTTGAGATATTGTCTATAGAGTGGCATAAACTTCGCAAGCTTGCATGTTCTTCTAGAATACTTCTTAATGAGAAAAAGGTTGTCTCCGATTATGGGACAATCTCTCTCCTAGAGGCGAAGCCAGCAGTTTTAGTTCAACATTTCCTAAGCATTTTTGGAATCAATGAACTGTTTGATGTTGTTGTTATAGATATCTCTAGGGTAGGGGAACTTGCAGCCAGAGGGTATATCTGTATGTCTGAAGTGAATAAATATCGAAAGTTTAAGGATGTTAACGTAAAGTTTTTTTTGATGGAGATCTCAAAGGAGCAGTCGATGTATGAGTTCAATCAGAGGAGACTACAGTTACTATCCTATCTAAGTATAACGAGGACCAAATGAACTAGTTCAAAATGACTTCTTCATGTAAGTTATGAGGTACAGGCACTTCTAGGCTCCCACCCACATACACTAATACTAAGCTCAAAGCGGAGACTTCCGAACAGCTGAGATCCGCTAACATCGAAGGGGGTGGCTGGAATGCCTGGATTGTTTAGCGCAATAGCCGTATTAATCAAGCAGCTAACCTTACTTGTATCCTATGTCAAAAATAATGCGTTTCCACAACCTCTAACCGAGGCAGAAGAAGAATTACATCTGAGGCTTATGGCAGAAGGCAATGATCACTCTAGGAACAAGCTGATTGAGCACAATTTAAGGTTAGTTGCCCATATAGTAAAAAAATTCGACAATACGGGGGAAGATCTGGAAGATTTGATCTCTATCGGGACGATCGGACTGATCAAAGCTATCGAATCTTTCTCTCCGAATAAGGGCACGAAGCTGGCGACTTTTGCGGCACGTTGTATCGAGAACGAGATCTTGATGCATCTGCGCTCCTTGAAGAAAACGCGGAAAGATGTATCTCTACATGATCCCATTGGAACGGATAAAGAGGGGAATGAGATTACGTTGATTGACATCCTCGGCAGCGAGGCTGACGATGTGGTGGATGCGGTGCAGCTGAAGATTGAGAAGTCGAAGATATATAAAAATTTAGAGATTTTGGACGACCGCGAGAAGGAAGTTGTTGTCGGTCGGTTTGGTTTGGAGCTCGGGGGTGAAGAGCGGACCCAGCGGGAGATTGCGAAAGAGCTGGGGATTTCGCGGTCGTATGTATCGCGGATTGAGAAGCGGGCGTTGATGAAGCTTTATCATGAGTTTTATAAGGCGAAGCGGTAAGAAAATTGATTTTAATAGAATTGAATTCAGTGCAATTGCATCGCAATCTTCATTTATTTGGCATCAGATAATGGGGGGCGAAGACAATGACAGCCTTAATTCAAATTGAGCATGTTAGTAAATTTTATCACATGGGCGGGGAGACAATCCGCGCCCTAGACGACATTTCCTTAGAAATCGCACAAGGAGAGTTTGTCGCTATTATGGGGCCTTCAGGCTCTGGGAAGTCCACGCTGATGAACATCATCGGCTGTTTGGACGTTTCGGATGAAGGCCTGTATGTCCTCGATGGGAAGCAGATTCACTCGCTGAAGGATTCACAGCTGGCTGAGATTCGGAATCGGAAGATTGGGTTTGTTTTTCAGAATTTTAACTTGCTACCGAGGTTAAGTGCGTATGAGAATGTGGAGTTATCGTTGATTTATCGCGGATTGTCGAGGAAACAGCGAGAGCCATTGGTGCTACAGGCGTTGGAAGCGGTTGATTTGCTGGATCGTCGGAAGCACTTCCCGTCGGAGTTGTCTGGTGGGCAGCAGCAACGCGTGGCTATAGCGCGCACGTTGGCCGGGATCCGCCGATTATTTTGGCGGATGAGCCGACGGGGGCGTTGGATTCCAAGACGGGCGTGGAGATCATGGATACTTTCCGGCGGCTGAATGAGCAGGGGCGGACAATTATTGTGATTACGCATGATCGGCAGGTTGCGGAGCAGGCGAAAAGAGTAGTGAGGTTTCGGGATGGACGATTGGTTCATTGAGTACGGAATGTATTAGTGAAATTTAAACATCAGAATTGATATTACACTGTAAACCCGTTCAAATTGCACGGGTTTATTCTTGATGTATAAATGTATCATAAGAAAAAGTTAGGTCAAAATCGTGTTTCATAATCAAGGAAAATAAAGATCGTTAGTGGAAAATAATAATGATCAAGGAAAATAAAGATCGTTAGTGGAAAATAAAGTGTGTTAGTGGAAAATAGAGTTCGTTAGTCGAATTTACAATAGTAAACATCAAGGGATATGGCGCCACCAGGCACATTGGATAAAACAACAAGGTGTTAAAAATTACTAAACAGACCAACAAACAGTGCTCTTCTAGCTAGAAGAGCACTGTTTGCTTTATGAATTGTAACGGGCATTAAGCTAACTGGCAGGATAATGGGAATGCCTGGAGAAGAGATTATGGGATCTAAAAGTGAAAAATAGACGTTTTGGGATATGTCCATATTCAATGGTATTTATTATCGGAGGCTAGAATTTATGCAAAGTAGATTAGAACAAGACATTATTTCAACGGCAGAAAGCTTCACAAATAATTTTTCTGATAAAGGAAATTTCGATTTTAGTGTACAAAGCTTACGTCAGACTGTCTAACAACTATTAATAAATCTTTGTTCTTGGCATGGAAATAAATGGTCTTTGTCGAATCTCTATATAAAAGGAGATGAGCGTTTATGCCTTTTATCAAAGGTGAAGATAGAAATCAAATTCATTTACTTCCAAATACGTTGGATGACTTTGTCCAAGAAGAAAGTCCTGTACGAGTCATCGACGCTTACGTCGATTATTTGGCTCTGGAAGAATTGGGGTTTCAGGTGTATTCAGGAGTCAAAGCAGGCCAAAAACCTTATCGTAGGGAAGATCTTCTCAAGCTCTATCTTTACTGTTACATGAATGGTATTCGTTCTTCTCGAAAAATGGAAACCGAAACAAAAAGAAATATTGAACTAATGTGGTTAATTGGTAAGCTCCAGCCAGACCACGGCACTTTATCTGCTTTTATGAAGAATAACCAAACGGCCATAAAAAAACTGTTTAAAGCATTCACCTTAATGTTAAAAGGTTTCGGGTTAATCGATGGTCAACTTGTCGCGATTGACGGAACAAAATTAAAGGCGAACTGCTCTAAAAAGAAACACTATAATGACAACATCATTACTAAGAAGTTAGAGCAAATCGATGAAAAAATAGATGCTTATTTGCGTGACTTTTTAACGGAGGATAATCGCCTGAAAAAGCAGGAAATCACGGAAAAGTTAGCGGTTTATCAAGAGAGAATGTACGAACTGCAGGTAATGAAACAAGAACTCAAGGAAACAGGTGAAAGTCAGCTTTGTGTTACCGATCCGGATGCCAAATCAATGAAAAACAACGGAAAGCATGAAGTTTGTTTCAATGTTCAAACTGCGGTGGACAGCAAATTTAAACTAATCGTGGACTGCGATACGGTTAATGATGTCAACGATCAAGGGCAGTTGTCTAATATGGGGCATAAAACAAAGCAGGTTTTTCCTGATCAAAAAACGACAATTGTAGCCGATACAGGCTATTATAATTATCTTGAAATTATTGATATTGTCGACGAAAACACAGAACTCTTAATTAAGCCGCAAAAGGGAAAGCAAGACAAAGTAGCAAGTGGATTTGATAAAGCGAATTTTAAATATGATTCCATAAACGATAGATATATTTGCCCATTGGGCTATGAATTACCTTTCAAATGGAATGGAAAACAAGATGGGAAAGAGTATAAGCGTTACACTTGCAAAGCCTTCGATTTTTGCGGACAAAAAGAGTTCTGTACTTCTGCCAAAGGCGGAAGGGCGGTAACTAGGCTTAGTGACGAAGAAGTGATCGAACAGATTACCGAAAATACGCGTAGAAAAAGTAATATTTATAAGCAAAGAGGGCAAATTGTTGAGCACCCTTTCGGGACGATAAAACGTTACTGGGGCTATACATACTTTTTAACACGGGGGTTGGCATCAGTAGGTACTGAGACCAATTTGATTTGTCTTGCCTATAATTTAAAGAGAATGATCAAAATAATAGGTGTGAAGGAGCTCATACGTCTCTTAAGAGACCGAGCTCCTTTGATATCTAATATACAAATGGTTTATTTGAGCAAAATAGCATGAATCCATGTTTTAAAGAGTACTCAGCAAATTAGTTGTTAGACAGTCTGACGTAAAGTAGACGACATTCTTGAAGAATTATGTGAGTATGAAATAGATAATGATTCTTTGGATTCTGTTTCTTCTATGGTTGGAAGTTACATTTTCGAAGTAGCAAGAAGGAATTATGGTGGCAAGAACTATTGGATGCAAGATAGAGAACAACCTGTTTTAGTTACTGGTGAGCCGGAATTTTCAATTTCAATTTTTGCTTTCGATAAAGTCAGAGGTAGAATTCAGAATGGTAAAGAAGATGAGATACCATATTACTTTGATGGTTATATCAATGCAGTTGAAAAAGGTAAGGAAACAGGTTATTGTGCAACAATTGTTTAAAGTCTAGGAGATGCTAACGGTGAACGAGAGTATAATAAGCACGCTATGGTAATCATAGTCAGCCTCGTTACTTGGTCAGAAGTGCGTAATTAAAGGAGAGTTAACATGGATGACCATAGAGACATGTATGACTGTCCTCTGTTAAATCATCCACTTTGGATGGGAGATTGCTACGATATCAACGCTGTGATTGAACGAATGGTAAAGCGGTCAATTCTTCAGTCTTTAGAATCCGAACTTGGTATTCAAGTTGATTTGTCCAGAGCGGAGAAGGTATGTCCTAATTGCTATCATTACAACTTCAAGTTATAGGTTAATAAAAACACCGCGGCAAAGAAATTAGTATAATAATAAGGTTATAGACTAGAAGAGAGTACCATAGTTTCATAACACAGGAAACGGATACATAGCATTAGGCAATTATTCACAAAGGAGGTTACTATGACAGAGAATCTTATTGAACGTGCTGCCGGGGGATTAGTTCTTCGCAAGACGCATTCAGGAATCCAAGTCCTACTCATTCACGATAGATATGGACATGTCGGTTTCCCAAAAGGCCACCTGGAATCCGGAGAGACATGGGAGGAAGCTGCAATCAGAGAAATTTCAGAAGAAACTGGGATTAATTCCAGAATTCTTTCACTTCTTGGCGACATTGAATATCCTATCGAACGAAAAGGGTTAACCGTTCGCAAGCAGGTGCGCTTATTCCTTCTCGAAGCCATTGACGAGCAGGCTGAGCCTATCCACCAGGCTAACGAAATTCAAGGTGCTCAATATTTCATTTGGGAAGATGCGGTTCGACTACACTTGGAACGAGGCTATGTGGACTTAAATTGGGCGTTTGATAAGGCGAGAGAACTTATGAATTGGAACGAGAAACTCTAACGGGACAAGATAGTTAAACAGTGAAGGGCCGAGTGGCAGCCCTTCACCCCGCTAACGGGCAGATTTGATTAATAGCAATTGTCATAATTATAAGGTGGTGGCTGCGCATGAGTCCAACTTGTGAGGGTTTTGTCACCCTCTTGGTTATCTTGTATACAGGTTTTTGGGTAGCTGTTTACTTGATACTGGAATCTGTATATAACAGAAACCCGAATTGGACAGGTTTTGTTCCTCGTCGTAAGATAAAATTAGAAACTTATGAGAGGGGATATGAACATGAATAACAGAGGGCTAACGATATTGAAAATTGGAACGTTCGAAGGTAAATCATACAATGGGCAAATTTTTATATCTGAGGGATCAGAAAAGTATGAAGCCTGCATTATCGGACCATACACAGGTACTACATCGGAACCACCATCTTCTGAAACGTTTGATTCGTACGAAGAGGCCGAAGCGTTCCTGTTGGCAGAATGGAAGAAAGAATTCAGAGAATAATGTGGCGCTGGTATATCCTTTATCAAAACTTGATTTTACAAGCCTCTTCCTATGTTGGAAAATGTAGGTGGGAGAGTGAAATTAACATGTCAAATAGCTTACTGCCATTATTCTTCTTGAAATTTGGACAAAAGGATAATCTGGAGTCTTTGCAATCGGGTAAGTTGTACATGAAAAATTTCAATTACTTTATTAATTTGGAAGAAGAGACTGGTATAAGAGGTCAAGGTGATCGCGATGAAACGGAATTTTCTTTGAAGATAGAATCGTTTACATTACGAAAAATTGAAACTGATGAAGTTTTTCTTTCAGGAACTGCTGAGAGAACCAAATTATTTAGTAAAGAAGACGGAACTAAACCTGTTTTCTGTATGGCATATTTCACTCTATCTGATTTGGAAATTGTGAATCAGACAGATGATTACGTCGAATCAGTTGTAAAGTTTTCAGAGGAAATGAAAGTAACTTTTGGGGAAAGTGTTTTGCTGATCTCTGCAGGGGATTTTATCAATCACGTAGAAACAACTCTTCAAGCAAAAGGGATAGAGATTGGGCATGGTAAAGCAAATTACGTTGATTTTTCAACTACTCTTACTGACCGTATCTCCTCTCATTTTAATCAGGAAGTAACTAGATTTTTTTGGAAAGATACTTTTTTTAATTATCAAAAAGAATATAGAATAGTGCTACCTGATATCGATGTAGAAATTGATCTAGGTGATATGAGTTCTTTTATGAACATAGTACCTGTAGATCATTTGTTAAGTGGCAGGATAGTATACCGACTTCGTTATCAGTAATTTATTAAGCACCCAACATGGTGATTTTTAATGCCCATGTTCATTGATCAAAAGAAGCAGTCAACCTTGCCGATTGATGATATTATTAATTTTATAATTCCAATAAGGAGCAGGGTGTTGAATTAAAGATGAGTGAAAGAAAAGAAGAAATTAAGCGAGCCCTTCAAGAAGAAAAGAAAGCAAGGAGCGAAAAAGATTATTACAAAGGACTCTATAAGGATAAAAAGAGGACAGGAAGAACGATCGGTATTGTTTTAGGGACTGTTGCGGTATTAATTGTAATAATTTTTGTTTTTACTAAAACACAATCAGGTACAGTTGCTGGCATACTTATTTTTTTGCTTATTTGCTTTATCGCTCTGAGGAGAATCTATTTAAAAAACGTTAATGATGAAGTGGCAGTAGATATGTATGAACGATATCAAATAGCACTTCGTAAGTTATCACAAAACCCAAAGTATGTTCAATTACGTCAACAAGCACTATCGTTGGGACGATTCTACTATTCATCGTCTCGTCCGGATCATAAGCCAACCGTCTATGATGAAACAGCAATAGCGAATGACATAAATGCTGCATGTGGCGAATGAATTAATTGGTAAAAACAAAATACTCATCAAGAAGCTTAGTGACATGATAGGCTTCTTTTTTATTTGCCTTTAGAATCCTTTTATATCCAATCTTTGGCTAATTTCCAGCGAATATGTATTCCACTCCTGTGAATGTCAGGAAGATGGCATAACGGGGCTGTGAAGATGGTTAGAGAGGGTGAGTGAGTTCTTTAGCTTTTTTATAAATGTAGTCGACTTGCAAAGTTTAATGCTAAACCAATCATCAGCGCTCATTACCTAAACCAAATCAACATATCCGCGACGAGCTGCGCAGCGCTAATGCTTCTTACATGCTCATTAGTGGATGTTATAAGAAAAATTTCACAGAGTTAGAGAGTGAATTACATCCATTCTAAGAAGAAGATTTATTGAAACTTCCAAGGTATCAAAGCCTTAACTTACTCAAGAGCAAGGATGGATATGTGAGGTTTATAACGAGGCTGCTAAGCAAGTTTCCAGAAACTTGTAGACTGATACGAAGTGTATCGAATATAATTGGAAACAAAATATTCTTTCCAGGGGAGATACTATGCGATGTCCGAAATGCAAAAATGAAGTTAACGATGGTGTTAAGTACTGTAATGATTGCGGATATGCATTTGGAGTAAATAAATTAAGAGATAATCAAATGTCGAATTTGGCAAGCCAAAAGGCACTAAGGGTTTTGGGATGGATTTTCGTTCCTTTTGTAATGGTTTTCGTGTCATGGAAAAGTCTGCGTAATGTTGGAAGGTTTTACGGGGTTATTTGGGCAGTGTTAAGTGTCTTGTATGTGATCGGGAACTTAAATACTGCTCCATCCGATAAACAACTCAGATCACCGGTCTCAGCGATGGAGCAGAAAACACCTGCCATTTCAGATGTAGAAGTTAAGGCACAAAAGGAAGCAGAGTACAAAGCTAAGAAGGATGAGGATTCAAAAGCAAAGGAAGAAGCCGATGCGAAATCCAAGACGGCGTCATTAGAGAAGGCCCCTCATATCGGGGAGGCAACAGAAGTCGGCAAACTAAATGTTGCCGTATGGAAAGGAGCGCTTACAGCACCTAGCGTAGGGGATGGAATTCTCAAGTATGACGCCAAGGGAATGTATTGGCTCATTAGAGTAGGTGTGAGTAACAAGGATAAAGAATCGCGAACGATCGACAGTAACATGTTCAAGTTGGTAGGACCAGATGGAACAACGTATGATCCGGATACAACGGCAGGTAGATACGCGAATGATAAAACTCACTTTTTCTTGGAAAAGATTAACCCTGGAATTGATATAGAAGGATTCGTTGTATTCGATATGCCTGCAAGTTTAGGGATAGAAAAAACAGATCAATTTATACTCAGAGTAGATAGTGGAATAGGATTCAAAGGTGGATCACATGTTGATTTTGTTCTAAAGAAAAGATGAAAGCCCGGTGGTGAAGGATACCCGAGCTTTTTTTCCTTCAAGTACCATTAGTCTTAAACAGTGCTTAAGAGAAACCGTAAACTTCTTCATATCGTTTTGCTAACTCTTTACCGCGCTTTAACGAATCTGCTTCGTTAAATTTAGCCCACCGCGTCCGGCCTGCTTGGAATAAGATTCCTCCAAGTTGTTTGCACGCTTCTTTTAATTCTTTGTTACATCCTCCATAACCACTCAGACTCTCTTTCTCATGACAAACTTTCCGACGATCAATATAATGGCACCGACCAAAGACGTTTGGCTGACATTAATGAGAGTGAATGGAGAACGATAGCTTCCTAACATGATCTAGCAGGCTGCCGGTGATAAATTCGGTGGCCTATTCCGCTAACGGGAGCAGTTATGCGTGGTCGCGGTCAGCTTTTATTGAAATATACGATTGGAATAATCGCTAAAAAATATAAAGGAAAAGGAGACTTCATTGTCCCTCTCGAAATTATGAAGCATACTCAATATTAATATTAATTAGGGGGCTAGCAGTTGGGAAAGGCAGATGGGATTTACAATGAACTCGTAAAAGATATTCTTGAAAATGGTACTTGGGACAAAGAACATGATGTAAGAACAACATGGTCGGACGGTACTCCTGCCTACACAAAAAGTTTAATTTCCAAGCAATTAAAATTTGATAATTCAGAGGTACCTATACTCACAACGAAAAGAGTACCATGGAAATCAGCAATACATGAACTATTATGGTTTTATGTGAAGAGAACAAGCGATTGCACCTATTTAGATGAAAACAAAGTGAAGATATGGAAAGAATGGACGAATACTAATAACAATATTGGTAAGGCATATGGCTATCAGTTAGGCAAGCCAATTATGTTAAATGGAAAGATCACAAATCAGGTACATAATCTCATCGATCAGCTTATTAATAATCCTACATCTAGAAGGCATGTAATATCTCTTTGGAATATTGATGATCTTGATCAAATGGAGCTTTATCCTTGTGTTTGGAACAATCAATGGTTAATAAAAGAAGGATTTCTCCATTTAGTAGTTAACGCAAGATCAAACGACATTGGATTAGGTAACCCCTTTAATGTGTTCCAATATTACGTTTTACAACGAATGATTTCTCAAGTAACTGGATACAAATTAGGAACACTTACAATTAATATTAATGATGCCCATATCTATGAAAGACATATAGAACCTTTAAAAGAACAGATTCTACGTTATTCTTATCCTGCTCCTGAACTTTGGGTTAACCCAGAAATTAAAAGAATTGATGATTTTACTATTAATGATTTCGATTTAAAAAACTATGAATTTCATCCATCGATTAAGATGGAGATTGCTATCTAATCCACCACATTACTAAACAAAATGGAGCAGACTTCCGAAGCATCTGCTCCATTGTCATTAAGCTATCGGGCAGAACACTAACAATATATGGTGTCAAATGGCTACCGACATATGTGGGAGATGAATGAAATATACGGGTAGAGAGGAGAAAATTATTTAATGAAATATTTTACGAAAGAATGGTACGAACTTTGTCAAAAAATAAGCTTTCATTTACCTTTAGAGGAAGAAAAACAAGCGGAAACATTCTCAGAAGCATATTTCCAACAACTCAACAGTGCCGAATTAATCAAATGGCTTCATCTCCAAGAAGAAGTGGCTTCCATTATGCAAGCGAACGGAACGAATGAGCCTTTCAATAAAGATAAAGAAACGAAACAATTTCATGAATCTATCATTTATAATCAAGAGCATTTAAAAAAGTCATTACCAGAAACTATTTTGAATCAGATAGCCGATCTAAGGGTCTTTGCCTTAAATAAAGCAACACGTGATGTTATAAATGCTGTAGCTCAATTTTGTGAGGATAATAAAAGGTCTGTAGATACAACAATTGATAATTACAGAAAATATCATACAGAAGCCTCATTATCCATGGATAGAGAAATTGTTGAGAATTTCAGTTTTCATGATTGTAGGATTATCAAATCAATTCTGAATGATAAATCCATAACATTACTTCTTGACAACACTGGTGGTTTTACAGACATCGATGAAGTTATCTTTGAGAATGTTACGATAATAAAGCAAGACGCTGGATTGGAAAATTCATGGTGGTTATATGAGGAAGTATATAAAGTAAATGACAGATACGAGTTTCACATGTTGCTTCAGAATCAGGAAATGGGGCTAATTGACTTTATCATCTCAGCTGAGCAAGCCTTTTTTAGAAGGCTTGGGTCCGATGTTGGTTAAGTTAACGGGTAACTATAGTTCAATCAAGAAATGAAGGCAGCTGGCATACGATCAGCTGCCTTTGTCTTTTAAAGTAACGGGAAAGTTCAACTTTAACTAAAAATTATAATCCCAATATTTAACTGATCTAGTATTATAATAAACGAAGGAATAGAATTTACTAGGGGGATTTTCATGAGCATGGAATCGGATAAAGATATCAAGAAGGTACTTTCGCAGTCCAAACAGGCAGCTTTAATTGCCCTTCAAAATTACGATTTGGATTGGGAACAAATTCGGTTTAACCAACTGTCCGATACATGCACTTTTGTACTAGAAACAAGCAATAAGGGATCTTTTTTGCTCCGCATTCACTCAAAGGTGAACAGAGAAGAAATCAATTCCGAGCTGGAGTGGCTTGATATTTTGAATGAGAAAATTGAAATTACAATACCAAAGGGGGTTTTGGACCGAACTGAATCAAAGACCGTAAGCATAGAGCTGGATAATGATTTCCTATGCTGTGCTTCATTAATGCGTTGGGTTGAGGGCGAGCATCCGAGTAGTGGACTGAGTGATGACCAACTCCGTAGAGAGGGAATTCTCTTGGCAAAGCTTCATGAGGTATCAAATAATGTCGAGCTGACTTCTAATTTCGTACGTCCTGTTTGGGGTGAGCAAAGCTTTAGGCTCGCTATGACTCGTCTATCACGGCATTACAATCGGTTCTTAACAGATGCGGAATTCAAGTTGTATCAAACAGCAGCTGAAAAGATTCTATCTTGGATTAACAAACTTGAAAAGAATGAAGATGACTATGGATTAATACATGGCGATCTTCACCAAGGTAACATTGTATTTCATAATGGAGAGCCTCGCCCAATTGATTTTGGAAGGTGTGGATATGGTTATTTTCTTTATGACATAGCACATACCATATTAGGGGTTTATCCAGTGCAAAGGAAAGTTATTATTAAAGGCTATGAGAGCATTAAAGAACTTAAAGAAGACTGGCTTCCCGCGTTAGAGGGTTTTACCGTTATGGTTATGATCGAAAATTATTGTCACCATGCTCCTGACCCGAGGGAAACAGCGGGACTAAAGGAAGAACAGCCTTATGCACAAGCAATAATAAGAAATTACCTAAGTGGTAAACCATTTCTCTTTGACTCTTTAATATTATAATTAGAACGTTGAGAAATGACAGAAGGTTTATACATTGTTGATTATTCAACTAACGAGGAACGTTAGCCGAAAGAAGTTCTTAGTTTAGGAGGAGTCTATATGATATTAGAAAAAGTTATAAATAGAATTGTAATACAAAGTGAATATAAGGATTTTGTTGATAAGTATATAGATAATATACTTACCGAATTTAAAGGTAAGATTCATAGCATTTATATGTGTGGCTCGATTCCAAAAGGAACTGCTAAACCTTTTAAGTCAGATGCAGACTTTACTATTGTATGTGTAAATCCCAAAGATATTGATTACGAAAGATTGTCAAATATTAAAGACAGGCTTTTGGAAGAATATCCAGTAGTAACTAAGATTGATACGATAATTTGCTCGATTGACGATGTATTAAGTAAACCAAATGAGTGGGGTTTTTGGGTAAAGATAATTTGTGTTTGCATATATGGTCATGACGTTGGTGAAAAAGTACCACCGATAATTATTTCTCCAGAGTTCATTTTAGACTTAAATACAGAGACCAAGGAGGAAGTAGATCGTATACATAGTTTACTTTCTAATGCTAGCGATAACACAATGAAAACTAGATATATTAAAGGTTACTCTAAGAGATTAATTCGTGCATTATACTCTTTGGTTTTAGAAGATACAGGTGTATGGCAAGATGACATTATTAAGATGAAGAATGCCATATTAAACTATTGTGAGATTGACTCCACTTTAGTTGATTATCTGTATGCTTGTTACTTGGATAGTAATGTACTTGTTGAAGAGTTTCTGGGAATTGCAGATGAAGTATATAGCTATTTTGAGAACGCCTTAAATGCAATGGCTGCTTCCAGAACTTCCTTCGGCTAACACCATATTGACGCTCCGGGTCACTCTGAGAAGCGAGTGACCACATCCAGCCCCCTAAGCCCGTCGGGACGTCACTGCATTAGGTGTTCAGCAAGCCTCACAACTATAAGCAGCGACTCTAATTAAAACATAAGACTACTGAGCTAACGAGAAACTATAGCGGAGGAGACTGCATCGCGGCAGCTCCTCTTTTGTTTATTAAAGTAACGGGAGTTTAGCGTGGTGATTAGTCAGTTCAAATTTACGTCATAAATAGGATTGTTATGTAGTTATTCTATCTCAAAATTTGGATAGCTACTTCTGATGATCGCTCTCTACAACAACATCTGCAAAAGGTGTCAAAATCCTACGAATGAGTGAGCATATGTGAGATAAACCCTTAATACCGAGGACGGGCAGTAGATTGGTATTTCAAGGATAATAATTATGTAAAATTTGGAACTTATATGTATATTGAACGTCTAAATTATTAATCTTAGTCTACATCTACAGGCTACCACTGAATCGGTCGGAAGCGTTACGAACGGAATGGTTTTGTTCATCTTTTTTCTGAAAATTTTAAAGGAAAGAAAGTGAAATATGTTTAGAATGCTACCTAAAAGAAGTCAAAGTATAGGATTTGTTCTGCTAGCGACAATTCTTGTTTCAGGGTGTGAATCATCGTTGCCTATTTCTTCGGCTCAACCAACGCCTTTGTCTGTCGTAACGACAGAACCGACTATAACACCTACTTCTACTACAGCTACATCGCCTATAGTATTAGAGGGTTTTGAGATGCCCGTTACGGATGGCTTTCGTATATTTTTCGATAATCATTTAAGTGATTTGACGGGATGGACAATTGATAATGAAAAAAACGAGCTTCACGTCTTTCGAACGGATAATCGAGGGGGGAATTGGAAATCTTCAACACTACCGATTCAACAGTCTTGGGAAAGCCAGGTGGATCAAAACCAGATATTTAGTGTTCTAAATAATGAAGGATCAAGTTGGATCTTGCTAACATCCAAACCTTCAGAGAACATTGTCAATAAAACCTTATATCGAACAGATGATAAAGGGGAGAACTGGTCATTTATTGGCGACTACACATCTAAAATCACCGGAGATGTTACTGGGATTGTTTTCACCGATGGTAAAAATGGATGGATTAGTTCATCTTATAAAGGCAAAGACTCGGTTCCCTTCTATCATACAGTAGATGGCGGTCACACATGGAATATCCAAAAACTCCAACTGGCTACAGATTATCCCTACGGAAATGTATACCCTCCTTATTTTGATACGGATGGGCATGGGACTGTTAAAGTTGAATATGTGAAAAGCGTAGATAAAAAGTCTATATTCTACGAAACATCTGACAATGGTCAGACATGGCACCTATTCACTACTGCTTTAATTACGAAGTTAAAAGGAAACAAAGATGCTCTTAAAGCTACGAGACAATTTGCTGAAGCTTGGCTAAGTAAAGATGAAAAAAAGTTAAACAGTTTAACTCTGCAAAAACTTCCAGAAAGTGATTTAATAAATATGAAAAATAGGGACTATGTGTTCTTTGGCGTGTTACCTTTGCAAGAAGTGGGTTCTGTAGGCGAACTCTGCTTAGGATTGCAATATCAAACCGATGAAAACAGTGAAAGGCAAATCATGGCTGTTTGTTTACGAAAACAACCATCAAGCAACCAATGGAAAGTATATATGTTAGATTGACACACTGAAGTTCAGTAGAATGAGCCAATCACCAATCAAATTTTCATTATTCTGCGGTGTCCCGTGAGGGGTATGGAAGGCTAACGGCGAACAAGAGCTTAATTGACACCAAGAAACGGCAACCGATATAACGTTTTCTCAACTTACGACAATAAGGCCTGGCAAATCGGCAGCCTTTTCTTAACTAAAGGGCATTAGAGCGTGGTTGATACTGACAGTCGGTTAGGCCGTTAAGAGTTTTACTTGACCTCATAATACGGGCAGAATAGCAGAGTAATAAATTCCATATACAGGAAATTATTTTCAGTAATTTTCCTTTTTATTACAATAAAATGAAATCTTTAGCGTCTATTTTATAAACAACGAAAAGGGGTGTCGTATTGAAAAAATTTATATTGGGATTGAGTTTAGGTTTAGCTATTGCCTGTTCAACTGTAGTATTCGCATCGGATTCTATTGAAGCGTTATTATTCCCAGCGAGTTTTGAAATTAATAGTAGTAATATTGGATTAAACAATGATTACAAGGTACTGAATGTAGATGGACATGCGTATGTACCCATTCGCTTTATAGCTGAATATTTGGGGGCGACCATCGACTATGATGCGGAGTCACAAAAGATTTTTGTCAAAAATAAAATCCTAGACTTAACAGATCCAGATTACAAAGGTATCTCTGTTGGTAATTTAATATTAACTAGAGATGGTAATAACACAAAAGTCACGGGTCAATTGAAAATGGAAGGTGTAGGAAATACAAAAAATACGATTGCAGCAAGTTTATTTTTTTACAATGATAAAAGTGAAAAAATTGGCGATATAGCCATAAACGGAAATGATTTTGGGGTTGAGTCCCAAACGTTCGTTTTGGAGGGTTCAGGGGACTTCAGAGCCTATTCAGCGGTTAACCTCCATATCAGTGCTGTAAACAATCAAATTATTCCTGGAACACCAAGCATAGTTTATGAAAACACGAAATACAATTTCACGCTTAGGCTTCCTAAAAGTTGGGAAGGGAAATTTGATGTTGAAGAAAGGGTAGGCGAAAGTGAAGCTTGGCCAGACAGTTATAATTTTATTGATAAAGCTAATAAAGGGTATGGGGGAGTTATTTTCACGATCACTATATGGACAAAAGAAGATTGGATTAAAAACGGTCCATCACTAATCGTGGTTGGTCAAATATATAAAATAGGAGAAGATGGGGATAAAGTGTTCACATTAGCCCCTCCAGGAGATGTTGAATACAATCCTCACGATGAGATGTTAAAAGCAGAATTCTTTTCAATGTACGACCACATAAACACAATAAAAACCACTTTTAAGCTTAAAAATTAAATGTGTGTTTGTTGCACTAACGGATAAGTACGACAAGTTCTGCTATAAGCACCAAACAGTGTGAAAAGCAGGAGATTACAGCAGTAATCTTAACTTTACAACCGAGGATGGGAATGACGGAACCATGTTTCCTGAAATCATCCCGCCAATACTCCTGCACGCGTCATATTTAAACAGAATATGAGGTGTGAAGTACAGGTAGATTCGGCAGAACGAAGGCTAGAGCCATTCTAATAGAAAAGGTATGCCAATGGATATGCCGCGCGGCTGAAAAACTGGATATGGTGAGAATGCTCGCACAGAAGCGAACTGACGAACTTCCGAATGTACAGGTCTACAGTTAGAGCATGCGTAAACGCATGTACCATCAAACGATGGGGTGAGTGGCGTAAAGTAAAACTTTATCCTATGAAATACGCTATGCCGAACTATGGTGGCATTAATCTCATAGGGCTAGAGGAAGCACCTAAGTTCAGAACGGATAGCTAGGCTATAAGGGACTTGGAAAGCAAGGGACGTTGGTACGCCAAGCAACTTGTTTACTCTGGCAGGGTGAAAATCCTTGTAAGGCAAGGCCTAACCAGCCACCTTTATCGAGTGTTGCGCTGACACGGGAGACCGCTAGGCGAAGTGTACACAGAGAACTTTGCAGGCCATAAGGAGCCATACCTCCTGAAGCATATTCAGCCTCATCAAATTGTAGTCTGGAAACAGACAAAGTGCAGATGACGACGTTGTCAACGTAACGGAAGTCCATACAGAGGAATCGATAAGGTGAGATTCCCGAGGGTCTGCTGGGGTCGTAGGACGTGGCATGTAAGGAAAGAGAAAACAGGAACTTGGGAGGTACCCTAATCGCTCCTGAGCCAAGTGGCAAGGGTAGGCCGGACAATCGAAAAAGAGGAAGGCCGATGGCAAGATAAGGGATTCGGATTCATTCATAGTACTCCGAGGCGGGAGAGCCGACCACATGGGGAAGGGATGGACAGACGTATGCAGCTTGCAAAGGAAACCTATACCGGACAAGTAGGGCTGGAGAAACATAGGCAAACCTCACTGCGGGGAATAGCGATGAAAGCCAAAGAGGACAAAACGCATCGGTTCGAAAATCTATATCAACTGTTGGATGCTCCGGCGCTACACACCGCTTTCAAACACTTGAAAAAGAAAGCCGCCGCGGGCATTGACAACGTCACCGCAGTAGACTATCAAGAGAATCTGGTAGAAAACATAAACGAGACGGTAGCGCAGTTGAAGACCAAACAATATCGGGCGAAATTAGTACCTAGAGTGTATATCGATAAAGGCAATGGCAAAAAGTGCCCGTTAGGCATACCGGCAGTGTCGGACAAAGTCGCGCAACATGCAGCGGCGAAAATACTCGAGGCGATTTACGAACCGGAGTTCAGCCCACAGAGCTTTGGGTATCGTCCTAACACAGGAGCGCAAAAAGCGGTGAAAGCACTGACGCACGAGTTAAACTTCGGAAAGTACAGTTACATTGTTGAAGCCGATATTTCTAATTATTTTGGTACCATCGATCACGACAGGCTAATCCAGATGATGGAGTTGCGAATCGCGGACAAAGCCTTTCTGAACCTGATCCGAAAATGGCTAAAAGCAGGAATCATGGAAGCGGATGGAACAGTCACTCACCCTGTAACGGGGTGTCCCCAAGGAGGGGTCATTAGTCCGATCCTAGCCAACATCTACCTGCATTATACACTGGATCGGTGGTTCGAAAAGGCAGTGAAACCGACATGTGAAGGAATGGCTTACTTCAGCAGATATGCGGATGATTTTGTTTGTGCGTTTCAATACAAACAGGATGCACAGCGATTCTATCAAGCATTAGGAAGCCGTCTGGGGAAATTCGGACTGAGCTTGTCGGAAGAGAAGACGAATCTGATTAGCTTCTCCCGATATCGTAAAGCAGAAAATACCCATTTTTCGTTTCTGGGATTTGAGTTTCGCTGGGGATTTACTCTGAAAAAGAAGGTTGCCATCCAGCGTCGAACAGCGCGGGAAAAGCTAAGGAAGTCAGTGGTAGCATTTACAGAATGGTGCAAAGAGAATCGACACAAGAGGCTACGCCGTTTGTTTCCAATGCTCCAGGCCAAACTACGGGGCTACTACAACTACTACGGTCTCATCGGAAACTATGCCAGTCTGAACCAATTTTATGAAGAAGCGATGAAAATCCTGTACAAGTGGTTGAACCGAAGAAGCCAACGCCTAAGTTTCAACTACACCGAATTTGCCATGTGCCTAAAACACTATCAAGTGTCGCGTCCCCGAATTGTAGAATCGAGTACAATCCAATTGCAATTTGATTTCTAGAGGCTGGAAGTATGGAAGCGAATACGTTTGAAGAGCCCGGTGCGGGAAATCCGCACGCCGGGATCTGTGCGGGGGGTGCCAGGTAACTGGTATCTCTACCGTGACCAACAAGGGCTGTTACCCGAAACGGTTGTTATAAGGCACATGCCGAAATACATTAATCCTTGTGAGGGCAGGGGCACGACTGATGAATCTCCTGTAATGGGAGTGGAGGAACAGCCCCAAGTCTAA
>NZ_BMHE01000079.1 GCF_014640555.1 Paenibacillus marchantiophytorum
GCCCCCGCAACCAATCTTCTTACAGAAGATTTTGTACATAGTGTGGAGCTGTGGTGTAGTGGCCTAACATGCCTGCCTGTCACGCAGGAGACCGCGGGTTCGAATCCCGTCAGCTCCGCCATTTTTACCAAAGTAAGAATTATGCCGTTGTAGCTCAACTGGTAGAGCAACTGACTTGTAATCAGTAGGTTGGGGGTTCAAGTCCTCTCGACGGCACCACAAGGCTTTAATATGGAGGCTTAGTGAAGTGGCTAAACACGGCAGACTGTAAATCTGCTCTCTCCGAGTTCGGTGGTTCGAATCCATCAGCCTCCATATACCTAATTTTATAGTGTGGCGGTCGTGGCGAAGGGGTTAACGCACTGGTTTGTGGATCCAGCATTCGCGGGTTCAAGTCCCGTCGTCCGCCCATTATTTTTAACCTATGTTGGGGATTAGCCAAGCGGTAAGGCAACGGACTTTGACTCCGTCATGCCAAGGTTCAAATCCTTGATCCCCAGTATTACATCTTATGTATGAGTCATTAGCTCAGTTGGTAGAGCACCTGACTTTTAATCAGGGTGTCGTAGGTTCGAATCCTACATGACTCACCACTTTACCTCAAAAAGTGAAGTGAAAGCTTCACAGGGAATTCCGATTACTTTTCGGGGGCCCCAGCATTAACTTGCGCGCGTATGGCGGAATTGGCAGACGCACTAGACTTAGGATCTAGCGGGTGACCGTGGGGGTTCAAGTCCCTCTACGCGCATTAAATCCTCAGCAGTATTCATACTCCTGAGGTACCCATGCGGAAGTGGCTCAGCGGTAGAGCATCGCCTTGCCAAGGCGAGGGTCGCGGGTTCGATCCCCGTCTTCCGCTTTTTAATTTGGCGCTATAGCCAAGTGGTAAGGCAGAGCTCTGCAAAAGCTTTACCCCCAGTTCGAATCTGGGTAGCGCCTTATTACTTATGCAAGCCGGAGTGGCGGAATCGGCAGACGCACAGGACTTAAAATCCTGCGATAGGTGACTATCGTACCGGTTCAAGTCCGGTCTTCGGCATTATCCCAACAACATATGCGCCCTTAGCTCAGCTGGATAGAGTATTTGACTACGAATCAAAAGGTCGGGAGTTCGAATCTCTCAGGGCGCGCCATTTTCAACCTGTTTGGCTTCGGGACGTAGCTCAGCTTGGTAGAGCACCTGCTTTGGGAGCAGGGGGTCGCATGTTCAAATCGTGTCGTCCCGACCATCAATTTTATAACACGCGGGCGTAGTTTAATGGTAGAACTTCAGCCTTCCAAGCTGATCGCGCGGGTTCGATTCCCGCCGCCCGCTTACAGAAAGACCACCTTAGGGTGGTTTTTTTAATTGTACAGACAATTACCTTTAAAAGGAAATTCGGTTCAACTCGTCGAATCCTATACGTTTGCACCAATCATAAAACGAATAGAAGGGGATATCCATATGTCATTCACACAACATTTGATAGATAAATACCAGGATGCTTGGCGTCAGACACAGCTTCATCCATTTGTTCAGGAGCTCGGGCAAGGGACTTTAGATCGCGAAAAATTTCGCTTTTATATGATACAGGATTATTTATATTTGATTGATTACGCGAAATTGTTTGCACTCGGCGCAGTGAAAGCGACGGATTTGAAGACCATGGGCGAATTCGGAGCCCTGCTGCACTCGATTCTTCATGAGGAAATGGGATTGCATCGTTCCTACGCGGCTCAGTTCGGCATTACGGAAGAGGAATTGGAGAAGGCGGAACCATCCCCTATTACGTTAGCCTACTCGCATTATATGCTTCATGCTGCACAGAACGGATCGTTGGCTGAATTGACCGCTGCTCTGCTTCCTTGCATGTGGAGTTATTGGGAGATTGGCGTGATGCTCAAAGAAATACCAGGCGCCGCGGATCACCCTGACTATGGGGAGTGGGTCCGAATGTATAGTTCCGAGGAATTCGGCGAGCTAGCCCAGTGGTGTATTCGTTTAATGGATCGTTTGGCGGAAGGGAAATCGGGGGACGATTTGGCCAGACTAGAGACGATATTCTTAAATACGACGAGGTATGAAACGATGTTCTGGGAGATGGCTTATCAGGGGCAGATGTGGCCTGTAGGCTCGTCAACATGATGGATGGCAGAGCAATAATCAAAGTTCTTTTCGTATGCAGTAGGAATAAATGGAGAAGCTTAACCGCTGAGAAAATATTCGCGGGACAAGCAGGATTGGATGTTCGGTCAGTGGGGACGGAAGAACAAGCAAGAGTTAGAATCACCAGTGGTCACGTAGGCTGGGCTGATGTTATTTTTGCTATGGAGAAGAAGCATGTTAGACGTATAACCGAGAAATTTGGAGATATGTTGGGGGATAAAAAACTAATATGCCTGGATATTCCAGATGATTATTCTTTCATGGATGAAGAGCTGATAGAAATTTTGGAATCACGGGTTGCGGAGTATATCGACTTGGTGTGAATTAATTTTGCTGAGATGACTAATGGACAAGGCTAGCCGAATATACATAGACGGAACCATCAGAAAGTTGTTTATCAACTAGGAGGTGTTTCACGAATGATTTATTGGTTGGTGGCCGTCGTCATTGTTGTCATTGGTTTATTGGTTTTGGCAAGTGTGAGGAAGCGAAAAGTAACAGACTCATCTGATTTGAAAACACATAAGCCGTGTGCCTATTGTAATGAGGAAATTGCAATCGATGCGGATGTATGCAAATACTGTAGGGGTGTGGTGGTCAGTTAGAGGTTCTAGATAGGTCGGCGGCTGATTCGCTTGGGCGGATGGGCCGTTTTTTTGTTTAAATTTTAGCAAAATATTATATAGTTTTCGACAAAATACTACATTAATTTACTAGTATTTCTAGTATAATTCGTAATGTTAATACGACAAAACGAATTATCAAAAATACATGAGTAAAGGAAAATCTATCATGAAACTGCAAGCCCTATGCTTTTCATTTTTACTAATTCTAATTTCTGTGTTAATGCCGTCTCCTATGCAAGCAGCTACGGATGAAGTGAAGATCAAAGATCCTGTTCTCGAGAAAGCTATCCGCGATGAGTTGAAGCTTACGCAAGAGCAAGTATTGGATTATAAGGTTTTACAGAAACTTACTTCCCTTTATCCTAGGGGGACAGAAAAGATCAAGAGCTTGGAAGGTTTAGAACGAGCTATTAATCTAACTAAACTCTTTGTAGCTAATCAAGAAATTACGGACGTCGCTCCTCTTAGGTACTTATATCAATTGAATTTTGTAGCATTGAATAATAATAAAATTAAAAACATTTGTCCTGTTTCAAATTTATCGAGATTACAAAAACTGATAATCAATAACAATGAAATTGAAAGCATTGGCTGTTTATCACAGTTGACATCACTTACAGATTTACTTGCCAGCAAGAATCATATCTTGGATATAAGCTCACTAGCTAAATTGCCAATCAAATGGTTGGATATTGCCAGCAACCCTGTTACGGATATTTCATCGATAGGAACTATTGAGGAACTGCGTACACTTTTCATAGACGAAAATGAGTTAAATGAGAAGTCGAAGTTGCTGCTAGAGCAGCTAGAACAATCTGGAATGACCGTGAATAAAGCTCCAAATCTTTCAAATCCTGTTGATGGTTTGGCTGTTATCGTTAATCAGGATAGAGTGATATTTGATCATCCACCTATTTTGGAAACAGGTACGACTTTAGTGCAATTCCGTCCTTTATTTGAGAAATTGGGCTTCACGATCAGATGGGAAGATGAAACAAGAACCATATATGCATCCAAAGTGGGAGTTTCCCTTAAGTTACAAGTTGATAATGTGAATGCGGCTTTGAATGGAACTGAACAAATACTGCCTGTCGCTCCTAAGAATGTGGAAGGTAATATATTTGTTCCGATACGCTTTGTTGGTGAAGCCTCAAGCTTTGATGTCACATTGGAAAATAGCAGCAAGACCATTTATCTTATTCCTTCACATGATGTCATCAGCCCAAATCAAATGTCGCAAATAACGGTAAGCGGTAAGTGGCTTTCGAAACCATCAGGAGCTTTTGGGGATCAAATCTATCTAGCAAAAGGGAATAATGCTATTACAATTGCTACAGAATCGAAAGAGTACCTTGAGGAAATAAAGACACTAGAGGATTATGAGAAGGGCATTAAGAAGTCGATAGAAGCTCAAAATGTAAAGGAGTATAGTCAATCGCGAACGCTGACGATAAATGGTTTGAGTGCTATACAATTTTCGTATTCTGCGAATTCAGAAGCTCTCGGTAACTATACGGTTGTACAAACTTTACTTAATGGGAAGTACAATTTTTATCGAGTTATCTTAGTGGCGGGGGAACTCGTATATTCGGAAATAGAAAAAGATTATCAGAACATTATTAAAACTTTCCATGAGATTAAAACAATGCCTCAACTAGCTCAGGATAAATTTGGAGCGATGACACCAAAAGAGCGTGCCATGGATGCTGCACATTATTATCGTAAATTTGGCTTTTTCCAGAAGGATAGTCAGCTGACTGATCAGCAATTCACCGATAAGTTTTTAGCTTTCTATGAGGGTTTTATTAGAGCGGACTGGAACCCATTTGATTCTTCCGAATGGTACAATGAGTTTGCTGAACTCTATGTACTGGAGCAAGATAAGGATCGCGTATGGTTGAAAGATACTGAAACAGATGTACTTACGGGGAATGAACGCTATGTTCAAGCCTTACAGGAGTGGAGCGTAATTTCTAGAGGAGCCTTCAAGCCGACAGATATTGTGGAGAAATGGAATACTGATGAAGGTCCAGTAACGGTTAGTTTTATGTTAAATGGACTACAAAGAACGATTCACCCCGAATACATGAGTGACTTCTTGGATACGAGCATCTTAGGAGAAATCAATGAATGGATAAAGGAGACAGGGTATCAGTTTGTTGAGGTTGTTATTGATCAAGAGGTATTCGTCACTGCTCTATCACCTGATGAAAAAGCCAAGATGGAAAAGGATCGATTGATTGATTTCGATTCATGGGGATATTAAAAAAGGGCCTTTACTGAATGATTATTCAGTGAAAGGCTTCTTTTTCTATTTTGATGTCAGTTGAACAGTCTTAGTCTCAGAGATCCATGATACTCTGGCCCCCAGTGACTCTGCGATAAACCGAACGGGAACAAGTGTATTCCCGTTAATGATAGTAGGAGAAGTATCCAAATGAATAGGTTGACCATTGAGAGTAGCAATTTGATTGCCAACTGTTAGTGTGATGGTATGTTTATCTTTTTTGGCGGTTACAGTAGAGGTGGCTCCATCCCAATGTACTTCTGCTCCAAGCGTTTCGAAGATTTTTCGTAAAGGGACAAGCGTACTTCCATCGATAATCGTTGGTTGCTGCTCGAAGTGAAGTACCGCCCCATCGAGCTGTACACTAATTAAATCAGTAGGAGGAGTAAAATCGGATTCGCTGCTTTTAATCCAAACAGGCTCGGTTCTATACCACTCTGTCCCATCTCCGGTAAAGCCATTGCCCCAAGCCCAGAGAGTCCCATCCTCTCTAATAGCCATGGAGCGAAATCCGGTTCCGTGTGCAGCAATCTTGTTGATCTTCGTAAGATTTTTAACCTGTACGGGTGTATCACTGTTTTCGTACGAACCAATGCCTAGTTGGCCACCAGTATTTTTACCGCTTGTCCAGACGGTATGATCTTTTTTGAGGAATAGAGGCCCGCCGCCTGTTGCACGAATATCAACGACATCTTGAATACCTTGTATTTGCTGGGGACTAGCAGTTTTGGCGACGTCTTCTCCAGCAATTTTACCACGTCCATTGGAGCCAAACATCCAAACTGTGCCGTTTTTTTGCAAGGCATAGGAATCTGTGCCGCCCGCTGCGATCGCAGTGATATCTGATAATCCTGCAATTTGGACAACAGTCCCTTGGTCCTGAGTCCAAACCGTACCGTCTTTTTTGAGTACTAGCAAGTTATCGCCATAGCCGGTGGAAATTGTCGCTACATTTTGAAATCTTAATTGTACAGGAGTTACGTAATTACCTGTAGAACCATCAGCCTTTTTATAATATAAGCCTCCCCAAGCCCATAAGGTGCCATCATCTTTGATGGCATAACTTCTGGCCCATGCACCCCAAACAGCCACCACATGGGATAAGCCTTTTACTTGAGTAGGAAGTTCTCTATTGTTATCAGTTAATGCCTTACCAGAGCCTGTCTCTCTAAGTGTTTCGGTTCCATCACCAATCTGACCGTCGGTATTGTCTCCCCAAGTCCAGACAGTGCCATCGGCTTTAACAGCTAAGGCGTGCATAGCGCCTGCTCCGATAGCCTTAACATGATCAATTCCTTGCACTTTTACCGGTACTTTAGCATTTGCTGCCAGATTCCCTTTTTCACCATTGCCGAGGATACCGTAGCGATTGGATTCTCCCCAAGACCATAGTGAGCCATCAGCTTTAATAGCTAAACTGAAAGTTCCACCGACAGCGATATCCTGCCATCCGGTTCCATTCTCCTCTGCATGCGCTTCTGGAAGAAAGCTGTTGATAAATGTGAAAGCAAGCGTAATAGGAAGAGTAAATCTCAGCAAATTAGGATTAATTCCGAACTTCATAGGGTGGTCTCCTTAAATGATCAAATAAGTACTGTTACATCTTCTGCATCAAAGAGAATTCTCCTGTTTTTCTGTATTCTCCCAACACCCATTGACATAACATTTAATTATGTCATAATGATAATATCAAAACGAAATAATCAAACCAGGCTGGTGAACGTAAATGGTCGACAACGAATCCAACTATTCTGCAAGCAATTACCGAACTCCTGATGGAGCGCCAACGGACATCGTCATCTTTACGATCATATCCAAAGATAGAAATACACGGAAGAAATCACTGCCTACCCGTGAGTTAAACGTCATGTTAATTCAGCGGAAGATCTGGCCCTACGAAAGCATGTGGGCTCTGCCAGGGGGATTCACACTTGAGACGGAGACAGTGTATGCGTGCGCTGCACGTGAATTGAAAGAGGAAACCGGAGTGGCCAACGTTCATCTCGAATATTTCAATGTTTACAGTGAGCTGGGACGCGACCCGCGTGGATGGATTATCTCTCATGCCTTTCTAGCGCTAGTGGACGAAGATGAACTAGCCCATCGCAAGGCGGACGTGGATGCCTCCGATGTGCGGCTGTTCCCGGTACATGAAGCGTTAGCCATGGATTTAGCTTTTGACCATAAACGAATTCTTGAAGATGCCCTCCACGAAATCCGCAAGAAGATGCTAACGACAACGATTGCCAAAGAGTTTCTTCCAGAGGAGTTCACGATTGGCGAGCTGTACCAAGTGATTCAGACAGTCGTTCCGGAGTTCGCGGAGCAAAATTTCATTCGCAAAATTACATCGACACGAAGCCGCAAGGGAATTATTGAGGAAGTTCTCAATCCTGACGGGACCTTGAAGGGGTCCAATCGGTTTTCCCAGCGCGCGGCTCAGTTGTATCGTTTCACAGAGGTGGAGCCGCAATTATCTATTTATAGCTGATACAATTATGAAACAGGGAGCGTGACGAACCATGATTCTGTTAAATGGGACCGAATTAGTTTTCCGGATTTTCCCGAACGGCGAGACGCTGGTGGATGGGGAGCAAATCCTTGGGTTGGCTATAGAGCACAATGAAATAGCTTTTAAATATGAATCAGACAGCGATTTAATCAAGCTGATGTTCGTAAAGAATTTTCTAGATGATCATAATTTCGCATCTTCCCTAGTGATTTACTACATGCCTTACAGCCGTATGGACCGCGTGGAGGGATCGTCCGTTTTTACGCTCAAATACGTGGCGAATTTCATTAATGCGTTGTCGTTTCAAAAGGTGACATTGATTGAGCCTCATTCAGACGTCTCGCTCGCACTCATTAACCGCAGTACAGCAAGGTACCCAACGATCGAATTGCTCGATCAGGTTGTTGCCGCTACAGGCTTCAATCCAGAAGTTGATTACTTATTTTTCCCGGATGCAGGGGCTCAGAAGCGATACAGCAAGGTCAAAGGATACCGACAGTTGGTTGGTTTTAAAGTGCGGGATTTCGAAACAGGTCAAATTAAGAAGCTAGATGTTGTCGGAACTATCGAGAACCGTAGTTTTAAAGTCATCATTGTAGATGATCTGTGCTCCTATGGAGGGACATTTATGCTGAGTGCTGAGAAGTTGAAGGAGCTGGGTGCTTCCGAAATTTATCTGCTGGTGGGACACTGCGAAACGTCCATTTTTAAAGGGAAAATCCTAGAAACCGACCTGATTGATAAAGTGTTCACGACGAATACCATGCTTGAGGAAACTGATCATCCCAAAATTCATGTAACCAACATAGGAGGCATGTAACATGACACAACCATTCATTTATCCGGCAACGCTGCTTTGCGATTTCTATAAGGTGAGCCACAAAAATCAATATCCTAAGGGAACGGAGCTTGTTTATTCAACCTGGACGGCACGTACGAGCCGCTTGGAAGATGTCCATCATGTAGTGGCTTTTGGCTTTCAATCGTTTATTAAGGAGTATCTAATCCAATATTTTGATGTGAATTTTTTTGCAAGACCTAAAGATGACGTAGTGGTTGAGTATAAAAGGGTGCTCCAATACGCGCTTGGCGCTGAGAATCCGGACGCTTCGCATATCGAAGAGTTGCACGATTTAGGCTATTTGCCGATTAAAATCAAAGCGATTAAAGAAGGAACGTTGGTTCCCATTAAGGTGCCAATGCTGACAATTGAAAATACAAAGCCTGAATTTTTCTGGCTGACCAATTATCTGGAGACATTGATGTCCTGTCAGCTTTGGATGCCTGCGACGAGTGCGACATTAGCTTTTGAGTATCGTCAGATCCTGGAGGAGTACGCGAAGACGACGAATGGGGACACATCGGGCGTGCCTTTTCAAGGGCATGATTTCTCGATGCGCGGCATGAGCTCATTAGAAGCGGCCAAAATCAGCGGGGCTGGGCATTTGATTTCGTTTACAGGGACTGATACTATTCCTGCGATTCTTTATTTGGAAGATTTCTACCAAGCTAATATTGAAAAAGAACTCGTAGGCACTTCGATTCCTGCGACGGAACATAGTGTTATGTGCGCACACGGGACAGACGAAATGGCTTCGTACCGTTACTTGATCAAAGAGGTATACCCGAGCGGCTTCGTTTCCATCGTGTCGGATACATGGGACTTGTGGAGCGTGCTCGATGTTGTGATCCGCGGGCTTAAGGAGGATATTCTGAGCCGTGATGGCAAAGTGGTGATTCGTCCGGACAGCGGGGACCCGGTGAAAATTATTTGCGGCGATGCGGATTCGACCAATGAGTTCGAGCGGAAAGGCGTAATTGAGATCCTCTGGGATATCTTTGGCGGTACGACGACGGAGAAGGGATTTAAGCAGTTAGACAGCCATATTGGCGCTATTTATGGGGATGCTATTACGATTGCTCGCTGCAGAGAGATTTGTGAGAAGCTAGCAGCCAAGGGTTTTGCTTCGACCAACATGGTCTACGGTATCGGTTCGTACACATACCAGTACAATACACGCGATACGTTTGGCTTTGCGTTGAAATCGACCTTCACGGTCATCAATGGCGAAGAGCGCAAAATTTTCAAAGATCCCAAAACAGACAGCGGCAACTTTAAAAAATCGCAAACAGGCCTCGTGCTCGTCACCGAACAAGATGGCAAGATCGCATACACAGACAATCTGAATGTGGCTGAATACACCGAGCGTCAGGCGGAAGATAGGCTGGAAGTTGTATTCGAAGATGGGAAATTAGTTCGTGATCAATCGCTGGCTGATATTAGAGCGGAGCTTTTGCGGAACCTTTAGGTGAAGGAGAGTCAGGACCGCCGCTCATTTTAGGAATGAAGGTGATAGAAATGGAGAAGTTTACATTTTTCTGGAGGACGCAGTCTCCTTTTTCGCAGTGGCATTCTTGTCGTTTTGTAATTGATGGCAATGTCTTTAACTGTGCGGAGCAATATATGATGTATATGAAAGCAAGTATTTTTGAAGATGCTGAAATAGCAGAGAAAATTCTTGCCAGCCGTTCGCCATCTGATCAAAAGAAATTGGGTCGAAGTGTCAAAAACTTCAAGGCGTATCAATGGCAGCAGGCATGTAAAAAAATTGTTTATGACGCTAATTATGCTAAATTTACGCAAAATCCCGAGCTCAAACATGCACTGCTTGCAACAGGCGGGACTACATTGGTCGAAGCCAGCCCGGACGATAAAATTTGGGGAATCGGCTTAGCGGAGGAACACCCCCATGCCCGAAATCGCCGCACTTGGCGAGGAACAAATTGGCTCGGTGAGATTTTAACTACGCTTCGCGAAGATCTGATCAAAGAGAAGTAGGCGAAAGGAGTTAAGGCTATGAAGAATCAAGTACTGGCTGGGCTGCTCGGACTCTGTGTGGGGGATGCATTGGGTGTGCCGGTCGAATTTCGGGAGAGAAGATATCTTAAGCATCGCCTGCGTCATCTACGTGGAGTTTGCTTGTCATCTGCTCCAGGGATTCGACCTTGAAGAAAGCTACAGGAAGACGCAGGCTGCGGTGAACAATTATTACAAGGATGAGCCGGAATTGGCGCATTTCCACGCAATTCTGAATGGAAATATGGCGGAGTTTACGGAGGAAGAAATCCAATCCTCGGGCTATGTGGTTCACACGTTGGAGGCTAGTTTATGGTGTCTATTTAATAGCGTTAACTATGTAGAAGCTGTGTTAAAGGCTGTTAATCTGGGTGAAGATACAGACACGACTGGGGCTGTAACTGGTGGTTTAGCCGGTATTTATTATGGTCTGTCGGCTATTCCAGGGCCTTGGATTGATGTGATAGCTCGGAAGGAAGACATTATCGATTTGGCCGAGCGATTGGCGGAGAAGCTTGCCTCTGCATGACGCAAAAGAAGGCTTTCTCAAAGATCGCATGACCTTGAGGCAGCCTCTTCTATTTACTTCATTGCCAGAACTTTACGATGCCGCTGCTTACAGCTTGCTTGATTTTCGCCTACGCCCAATGTCCGGCAATATCGCTGAGTCGTCGCGTTGTGTAAAGCGATTGTAAACTCTGTTACTCCATCTTCAATTGCGTCCCCTCCGGCACGATTTGAACCCACGTATTGCCCGGCAGCAGCGGCACTTCGATCCCTTTATCGTCGTATGCACGCAGGAGACCGTTTTTGCGTTCCCACGTTATGGACTGGGATTTCCCTTCTTGCAGAATAACGCCCTTGCCCGGCCCGAAAACATCAACTTCTCGGCGGCCCTCTTTGTCTACGATCTTATGCTTGCTCTCCAGAACGAGCAGGTTCTTCGCTTGAAGCTGCTTGCCGCTCTCTTTATCCAAATGCGGCTTGCCTTCCATGCTGCGCTTGTACACGCCTTCGGCGGCATCGTAGTCATAGGAAGCGAAATACCCTTTGATATAAGGGATTTGAATGTAGTTCACGGCTGCGCCGGTCAGCTTATTCTGGCCTTCCTTGGCAAAAGTGAGCAGCGGTCCGTTCCACTCCGCGCGGAAATTGTGCGCCTTGGCGCCCTGCTTCATTTTATCCACAGAGGTATAGAGATTGTGCGGCGCTTTGCGCTCCGTGGACCGCCAGTAATAGGCGCCGTCTCCGTAGACTTCATCGAGATGAGAAAGCTTGCGGCCGGCCATCATATCCATAGCATCTTGGCTCCAGCCGGCATGCACGATCACCGCATCAAGCGCATCGCCGATTTCTACGAAATAAGGCCGAATGCTGCGCACCGGACCGATCGTCTGCGCCGGTTGGCTTTGGAACACGGAGACGAATCTCGTAATCTCGCCCTCTGCGAGAATCTCATACACGATGTCGGCCTGATCGAGGCCGGTCTGCGGCCTGGCTTGCGGCGCGTTCTCGACCATGACCATGAAGGGACGGCTCTTCACTTCTGTATCTGTAGGCAGACCGGTCAGCGGGAATTTGAACGGCAGCGTCGTATCAACGGCGCTTGAAGCTGGTTTGGTAGCCGGCGACACGGCGGCGGACGGCGTTGCGGTAGCTTGCGGACTAGGCGATGAAACGGCAGGTGACGTATCGCTGCACCCAACAAGGGTGATAACAGAGCATCCAAGGACAAGCCAGGTGCTGAGCGTGTGTTTGCGGAGAATCGGCAATGTTTTCAAAAGAGCTACACCTCTTCTTCTAAAATTAGTCTATCGTTCTAGTAAATAGATATGCTAGGGATGAGAAAAATAGAAGACAAGAAAAGGAAAATAACGGGATTTCCTTCCTCTAATTGGACGGGTTCCCGTTAACATTGGATCATTATCCTCCATGATTTCCAGTTAATCCGGCACATATAGCCAATTTGCCGAAAATAGCGCCAGCTTTTCCCGCTAGTTACCACGGCTCCCCTCTGGGACCTAGGAATATCAGTTGGAGCCCGCGCTCCAATTCGGTATACTAGAAGAAACCGCCACGCTTCCCCAAGAAGGAGACATCGCCATGACGCAACCAAACCATGAACCCGCCATCGTCCTGTTCGATGGGGTCTGCAACCTTTGCAGCAGTGCTGTGCAGTTCATTCTGCGGAATGACCCTGAAGGCATCTTCCGCTTCGCATCCTTGCAGTCTGCTATCGGCCAACAACTGCTTGCGCGGCACGATCTGCCGATAGATATGATCAGCACGATTGTGCTGATCGAGGGCGGCCGTGCCTACACCCGCTCAACCGCGGCGCTGCGCATCGCCCGACGGTTGCGTGGCGCCTGGCCTGCGGCCTACGCCGCCATTCTCATTCCTGCTCCGCTGAGGAATCTCGTCTACGGCTTCATCGCGCGCAATCGCTACCGCTGGTTCGGCCAAACCGAGCAGTGCATGCTGCCGACGCCGGCGTATAAGCAGCGCTTCCTCGACTAGCACTAGCGGCTACGACTTCCGCTTCGCCCCGAACATCCAGCAGCACAAGCTGAGCGTGCCCATCTGGAAGCTGTGATGCAGCAGCTTCGCTCTGCGCGTCGTATCCGCCGCGCCCATCGCCAGCAGCAGCGGCACAAAATGCTCCGGCGTCGGAACCGCCTCACGCACATTGGGCGCCCTTTCGTCGTATCGAACCAACGCCTCTAGATTCCACGTCTCCAGCTGCTCCGCCAGCCACTCGTCGAACTCCACAGCCCATACCTGGGGTACTGGATTATTTCGGTCCAGCCGCCTTACATTATGAACCGTCCCGCCGCTGCCGAGAATCAGCACATCCTCATCCCGCAAAGCGCCCAACGCGGCACCAATGCGGTAATGCTCTTCCGCGGTTAGCCGAGGATTCACCGACAGCGTGACTACCGGAATGTCGGCATCCGGGTACATCATAGTAAGAGGTGCCCATGCTCCATGGTCCAACCCGCGCTCATCATCCAGCTCACACCGGATGCCATCCTCCTGGAATAACCGCTGTATATGTAAACTAAGCGTCAAATCACCTTTAGCTGGGTACTTAATGGTATAAAGTTTTTCCGAAAAGCCCGTAAAATCATAGATCGTTTCCGGATGAATGGCAGCGCTAATTCTCTGTACGTCACTTTCCCAGTGCGCACTGAACAGCACGATTGCTTTGGGTCTGGGAATGCTTTGGGCCAGCTTCTGCAGAAACTCGGTGTAAGCATGCTGCTCTATGACCAAACTTGGTGTTCCATGAGCTACAAAAAATGTTGGCAGCATCGCACACCCTCCTTCATTCATGTGTTGGCATATCCATCCTATCCCCTACATTATACGCATTTAGGTACAAGATAACCTATAAAACAAGTCATTTCGTTTTGGCTAAAAGTCTAATCCATTTTTCAATCATTACTAGTGGGCCTCCTAAATGGTCCTCTGAAAACTTTATCTGTTCTCAGTTATAACTCAATTATGAATTGTGGTTAATCCTATTTTAGACTTTTGGTCATTATTTTATGTGGACAAATTTACAATTTTAATCGGTTTATGAATATGAGATAGTAATAATTAATGTTTATTAACAAAATATTATTGGACTTACGGTCATTTTATACATTGTACAAAATTCTAGTTTCCTCTATACTTAGCCTATATCCTTGGCACATATGTGATTTGACGGAGATGAGCTTATGAACCGTGAAGAAAAAAAGCGCGTTACGCGCAAAAAAATATTAGACTCTGCGCTTGAACTGTTTGCGGAGCATGGATATGATGGCACGACCGTTCATTTGATAACGGAACGCGCTGGCGTAGCCAAAGGGACTTTTTTCAATTATTTTGACTGCAAAGAAGATGTCTTCTGTGATATCCAAACGTTCCAAGCGACCACGGAAATTGAGAAATTAAAGGATAAAAGCGGACCGCTTCTCCCGCATATCAGAGAATTTCTAATGGAATTTGTACGCATTGTTCCATATACTAGACAGCTTGTTCGTGCCGTTTTTCAAAGTGATTTGGGTAATGAAAAATCACTAACGAGTCGACTAAACATGCTCGAAGAACTGAAAGAAGTATTGGTGCCTATTATTATTGAAGCGCAGAAGCGTGGAGAATTTTCTTCGGCATTTCCTCCTGATATGATTGCTGATCAAGCGCTTCAAACCTATATGGGGGTCTTAATCCTATGGGGAATGGGGATGGGCGAGGATAAACTCACGACGCAGATGGCAGTAAGTTTTGAATTGTTTTTCCGCAGTTTGCAGCCTTGAGTGCAGGCATAAAGTCTCAAGTATCTTCCCGATTGGTACTTTGTGGATATCGCAAAAAGTTGGCGCTCCGCGCAAAAAAAGTGTAACATCAATCTCAGACAAGAAACTTGCGATTTTTTTGCAGTTAAAAGGAGCCTGAATCATTTGAGTACTGAACAAACCTATGAATTGCCCCCGAATTTTGAAGAATTAAAAAAATCTGCTAGCCGCATGTCCAATTGGAGAGAGCGTCTGGACGCTGTGGAACAATTAGGACAGTGGAACGACCAACAGACGATAAATATTTTGGCGCGGATGTTGAAGAACGATACCGTGTATCCCATTCAAGAGGCCGCTTACCGGAAGCTTCGCGCATTTGGCGAAGATGCGCAGCTGCCCCCGCGCAAAAAAGGCGATCTGATCAAAGGCGCAGGCAAAGTTTTCGTGCGGATTAAGAAGAGCTTGCCAGAAGGTCACACGTATGAAGAGTTTAAAGAGAAACTGCAGAAAACAAGAAGCGATGTTTTTGATACGTATGAAGGTGACAAAGGGGCAGACTTTGATGTGTGGCTTGAAGCGTTGTGGGCTTCCTTGCAGAGCGTGAAAGCATGAGCAAGGCGAAGGGCAAGGGCGGTACTGGCAGAGGAACGGATAAAAAGGGCTGGGATCGTTGGCAAGCCAGTGCCAATCGGGCCAAAAGCGCTCCTAAACCATATAAGAGCAAAGGTCTGAAGGCGGCAGCGGAAGCCGCGAAAAACGCCTCCAAATAAGATGACCCTCGGCAGCTTGCCGGGGGTTTTGTTTATTCTTTTTAACACAGCGCCACGCATAATTTGAACGTAATCAACGCAACTTATCGAAGTTACCAAACTTATTCGTTCAAAGGAGACTTCGAGATGCAGCAGCAAACACCTTACAACAATAACCAGCAAGGCGAGCATTACATGAATCATGGGGGTCATGAAGTTTTTGATTTACATGAAGTATTGGCATGTACCATTAATGTACTGGATCAATTCATGATCTTCAGACAGTTTGTGCAAGATCACGAGCTTCTGGATATTCTGGATCGTCAGTACAACTTCACCTTGTTCCATTACAATTTAACAGCGGAATGCTTTGCAACCGGGCAGAAGCCAAGTCAAGAAACAGGCACGTATATGATTCGCAATCTGTCCCAGCCGATTTATGGCATCAAGCCAACGCAACCCAAGAAGCCGAATCAGTCATTGGCTGATGTCAAAGATGCAGGCATTAGCGCTCATATGCTGGGACTGATTAAATCCCATGCATCGCTGCTGACGATGACGGCTGTTGAAGTAACCAATCCTGCGGTGCGCCGCGTATTGGCTTCTCAAGTTCAGAATTTCATCGAAATGGCCTACGAAATTTTCTTATATCAAAACCGAAATACCTACTACCAAGTTCCGCGGCTGGAAATCTCCGATATGCAAAAAATGCTGAATACCTTCGTTCCGGCACAAGGCATGCCGCAAATGCCTCCGAATAACCGACCTTCTCTGCACTAGAGACGGCAAAAACAAAGGAGCTAAGCAGCTTGTAACTGCTTAGCTCCTTTTAATCATTCCCTTTTTTGTGCATCGCATGAAAGGGGCATTTGGCGGCCACGCTGTCATCATCCCGCAGAAAGTACTGCTCCCACTCCAAATTATCCGATTGGCCGTACCATTTGAGCGAAGGATGTGCAGGCACTCCGTCGTATGCCACTAATTTCTCGCGAATCAGCTTTTTCATATTTCGCCCGAATGGGGTAGAATCATTGATTTCGGCGAATACCCAGCGCGGCTGGAACGTAATCAGGAAGTGAGATGTCCTTCGGCTCTTCCGAACTTGGTGGGCTGGTGTTCCACAGAAGGCAAAGTAAGGCTGCCCGCTATGACAAAACTCCCAAGACGGATGGGAGGGATCGGTAGAGATGTGCCCTGGCCACGCCACGTCATCTTTGGCGCTGACACGGCTTAAAACCGACCAGAATAAATGCTCATAATCCTCTACAGCATAGTCATTTCTCATATCATCTGGGGTTTGGAAGAAAATGACTAGCGAAGCGAACTTCCCTGTGTCTCGCGAGCATTCGCCATACTGCTGCAGAAGCGCAGCGACTTCCTCGATGGCCGTGTCTGTCCGTGGGTCAGGTGAGAACCCGAATCGCAAGCTGTCTGCAAGAAAACCCTGCCGACCAGGGATACAGGGAAATGTCCTGTCTGAATCCGCAATCATATCTCCAAATTGACTGAAAGCATCCTGCTGCCACTCCGGCAGCTCACCCAGATGACGATCGAGCCAAGTTTTTGCATGTAATTGAACCACTATAAACCCCTCCTTCATCATTCGGAGCATAGTATGCGAAGGAGGGTGATTGGGTGATTGCCCAGATCTTTCTTACAGTATCTCTACATCAATTGGGGTGCATACGAAGCCGTTGCAGACACTTTCCACACAGGGGCAGGCTGAGACAGCAACAATAAGGTCCATCTCGGCCCTAAGTTCAATATAATCCCCGGCTTTGGATAAGGGGCGTTCTACGCTAATTTCTCCTGTTGGATGAATCACGGTGTTCATGAACAAATTGAAAGGGTAGTGCTGAACAGGGGCAGGGATATGGAATTCTGCGATAGCTTGGTTCAAATTATGATAGCAGCTCGCATGATTTTGTTTGTCATAGAGCACTTCGTACATCTCGGAGCGGCAAGCAGCATTGATGAAATCATGCCGTCCCACAGTATCCGATACGATGGTCAGCATTGGTTTATAGGTTGTAGCATACAGGATATCTCCCGGCTTCACATTCGTTGTACTGAGAGCATCGAGAGTCACTCCAGGATCGAGTCGCTCGTCCAAATTATTAGCATGATAAGCAACGAAATCAGCGACTTGTTCACCCTCCACATCCGTGACACGAACCACTTGTCCTTTGCTAAGCTTAAACCCTAGACCTTGCGTGGCGGGAATGCGCCATTTCTGTTTGATCATCGATAGCCTCCTGATAGTTAGGTGATTGCTTTTAACAGTATGGCTTTCCAACGAGGGTGTCATGCGCATTTCTAGTACTTTGGACTTTGTTTGGATCTAATAGAGATAAGGGTATTTTTATGGTACATCAATAGGTATAATCATAAGTGACAACCACAAGGATCAGCTGTAGGCAAGGGGGAGTTATCATTACGATTTTTATCAGTTTCTTAGTTAATGTTTGTATCTTGATCACATGCGCTTATTTATTCAATCTCATTTTTAAATATACATGTCAACAGGCTTCATGGACGGTAAAACAGATTGTGCTAGTCGCCATATTTATTGCTTCGGGCTGGCTAACCATGTTTTTTGGCGTGAGAATATCAGAGCATACGCTTTTTGATTTGCGTGCGCTTCCGCTTGTTTTTGGAACCCTCTTTTTTCGGAAATATCATCTGCTTCTCCCTGTCGGACTGGGCATCGCGCTTGCCAGATACACGATTACGGGGATTAACCCACAAGCATTTACGGGTTCGCTTAATATCTTGCTGTTAAGTTTCTTAGCTGCGTTTCTCGTAGGATTATACCAACGGAAAAAGTGGAGCTACACGAAAAAGGCGCTAATCTCGATCCTTTCCATCAACACACTGCAAGTGATCGGGGTCGTAAGTTTTGGCGCCGTGAACAAGACTGTCTATTTGACCAAGGTTGCTATTTACACCTATCCCACAGGTCTTCTCATAAGTACCCTCTTTGTTTTTATTATCCGGGATTTTTACAGTGAACAGCTGCAAGCGAACAAGATTCGTAAAATGAATACCAGACTGCGCAAACAGAAGGCGAAGCTTCTTGCTTCCAAGCGTGAACTGGAGGAAAAGGCACAGCAGCTGACACTGGCTTCTACCTACAAATCGCAATTTATCGCCAATATGTCACATGAATTCAAAACGCCATTGAACAGCATTATCGTCTTATCCGAATTAATTCGGGAGTATGATGATCCGACCAATTCTCAGGAAGTCAATCAATATGCCGAGATCATTCACACGTCTGGCAATGAACTGCTGCTTATGCTCAATAGTGTGCTCGATCTGTCTAAGATTGAAGCGGGCAAAATGGAGATTCTCTGGCAACCTGTCGTTATGGATGAACTGATTTCCTACATCAAGCAACAATTTCAACCGTTGGCAGCTGCACAAAAGCTGCGCTTCGAGGTTCACTCGGCACCCAGCGTGCCTAGCATGATCCAGATGGATTACCAGAAGCTCAATCAAATTCTTCGAAATCTAATTATGAACGCGATTAAATTTACGGAGCAGGGCAGTATCACCCTGAATGTGGAAATGGATATTACGGACTCCACAGCTTGGATCGTCTTTGTGGTACAGGATACAGGCATTGGGATTGCCGAAGAGAAGCAACAAATGATCTTTGAAGCTTTTCAACAAGGTGACGGCGCCTCTAATCGCAAATATGAGGGAACGGGCTTAGGTTTATCGATCAGTCTCCAACTGGCCAAACTGCTGGGCGGTTCACTGGCTTTGCAAAGTAAAAAAGGGGAGGGCAGCAAGTTCTCCTTGGTCCTTCCCCTGCATAGAGAGGAATCTTAGTTTCTTTACATCCATTCTTCGACCTGTGTAAGATAGGGATGAATTCATTTATAGGAATTAGGAGGGGCTTTCGTGGTTTTTGGTGCGCGCGTATGGAAGACGGGAATCGCCGTAGCCTTAGCCTTATATATTAGTGCTTGGCTCAGCTTTACTCCTCCGGTTATTGCGGCCGTTGCGGCTATTTTTGCTATGCAGCCTTCGATTTATCGCTCATGGCGCTATTTTCTTGACCAATTGCAGACCAATATTTTAGGCGCAGCCTTGGCTTTGCTGGCGGGCATATTTTTCTCTAATAATGTCATTGCTATTGGAATTGTATGTATCATTGTGATTATCATTAGTCTCCGATTGGGGATGGAGGATACGATCGGTTTGACGCTGGTTACCGTCGTTGCCGTGATGGAAGCTTCCGGGGAGTGGCGCTTTGCGGTTAATCGATTATTGCTTAGTTTGATTGGAATCGGGTGCGCCTTCCTGGTTAATATCCTATTTTTCCCCCCTAAGCCCAAGCAGCAGTTTGCGTCACAGATTCAATCTATTTTTGTGAAAATGTCCCTGCTTCTGCGGACGGTAATCTCCAATGAAATGAAGGAGACGATTTTCCGTGAGGAAAAAGAAGGCCTGCGCAGTGCGCTGAAGTCATTATCGGACAAGTACCGATTGATGGAAGAAGAGATTAAGAAGCTTAAAGGTAAAAGAAAAGGCTTCAGTCGTATTCGAGAACTTGTTGTCTACAAGCAGAAGCTTCTGGTTATGTACAAAGGACTCGAAGTTCTCGATGCAGTAGATGAGCACTATTTCCAGACAGCTCGCACTGACGCTATGGATGATTACTTTGATAATCACATGGAGAAATTAATTAAGTTTCATGAGCATGTTCTTTTGAAGTTCGATGATAAGCTCAAGGATGACAGCACGGAAGGATTGGAAATGGAAGCTGACAATGAGCGTTTCATGACCGAACTTATCGAACGCTCTAATCTGCAGCCGACAGGCATGCTGCGTTTATCCGTTGTGGCCGCGGCTATGTATGATTATGGTTACCAGGTTGCACGGCTCGATAAGTTAGTGGAGTACGATCATCGAGGGGAAGCCGAGGAACGAGAGCCACTCGAATTATTGCTTAAAGGTATTTGGTTAAAATAGTCCTGTAGGGAACCCTTGGTGTCAGAGAAATCTGGTCCTAGGGTTTTTTTGAAAAAAGTGAAATTGAGTTTGCATTACGAATTCGTATGTGCTATATTATGATTCTTGTTCCAAACGGGACAGGCAGCAAGCTTAAATGCAAGATCTGAACGTGTTGAATATCTTCACGAATGGATGAAAAAAATAAAGCTTGCAAATGAAAAATCAGTATGGTATATTACTTCTCGCTGCTCCGGTAACACGGCAGTGAACGAAAGAAATTGATCTTTGAAAACTGAACAACGAGTGAGTAAGCACGAACGAGCAATCGTTCAAAAAGAGATTGCAAAATCTCGCTAGCAAGTCAATGAGCATTTCAGCTTTCAGATATATGGACAAGCAATTGTCCACTACTATGGAGAGTTTGATCCTGGCTCAGGACGAACGCTGGCGGCGTGCCTAATACATGCAAGTCGAGCGGATTTGTTCCTTCGGGGACAAGTTAGCGGCGGACGGGTGAGTAACACGTAGG
>NZ_BMHE01000080.1 GCF_014640555.1 Paenibacillus marchantiophytorum
AAACAAAATGAGGACTCGCATACGTAAATTTTAAGAATTTCCACAAAATTTGCTAATTGGGAAGTGGGAGGGCTGGATGCAGAATGTTAATCGACGGTCTCCTACAGGGTCTTATTTCCACGAAAACGTTGAAAATTCCCATGAAACGGCAAAATAGCGTACTGTAGTTCCCTCACCCTACCCAAAATGACACTTTTCGCTTGAATAGCGCATCGTAGTTCCTTTATTTCCGCGAGAGGCTGTTGGCATAACTCCGCGTTCACTCCAAACCATATAAACTCTTATATTTAAAAAAGGCCTAAGCATATATGCTTAAGGCCTTTTTAACTTAAAGCCTCATAAATATGGTTCGCAGCAGCAGACAGCGGGGTGCTTTTTAATTTAATAATTCCAATTTTCCTGGCTGGTATAGGTGTTTCTAACGTAATCTCATACAGATTTCCATCTGCTAATTCCTGCTGCACGAACTCTTTGATGGCACAGGCAATGCCGAATCCATTTCTGGCAAATTCAATTAATAAATCAACACTTCCAAGTTCAATTTCAGGCTTGAACGGCAGGCCTTGCTTCTCTCCGAATTGATCCAGATAAGCCCGGGTGCTGCTGCCTTTCTCAAGTAAAATGAGGGGATGTTCGAGCAGCTTTTTCAGCGAAATCGGTGCTGCAGCCAGATGCTTGTAGGTTTCTCCTGCTAGAAAGCAGTCATGAATAGAAAGGCTTTCCTGAATGATAATTTGAGGGTCGGAGATAGGCAGGTTCACAATGCCTAAGTCGATTTTACCCTCTTTTAGAAGCGCAATCGTTTCCTTTGTCGTTCTATTTGTTACTTGTATTTTTACTTGTGGGAAGGATTCGTGGAACGTTTTGAGATGGGGCAGCAGAAAATGCTTGCAGAGCGTGTCCCCCGCTCCAATTCTGACTTCACCATAGGCAAGCTGATGCATGTCCGCAATTTTTCTTTCCCCATTTTCTATAAAATGGTAGGCCTGCTCAATGTACGCAAAAAGCTCCCGTCCTTCCACCGTAAGGTTCACGCCCCGCGGAGTGCGGAAAAACAATTGTCCACCTAATTTGGCTTCCAATTGTTTGATGGAATGCGTAATCGCAGGTTGGGTAACATATAACTCCTCCGCTGCTCGGGATAGGCTTCCTGCTTTGGCTGTCACATAGAAGACTTGATAAAGCTCCATATTGTGAATCATCGTTTAGATCACCCTTATGACATCAATGTAGTTTATATCGAATATTATTTATATTAATTTTTCTAATGCATTCGAAGTAAGTATACTTGATCGTAGGAAGTCATTTCAACGAGAAGGTGTGAAGAAATTGACAATTACAGCGATTGTAGGCGCAAATTGGGGCGATGAAGGAAAGGGGAAACTGACGGATGTTCTGGCTGTTCATTCTCCGTATGTCGTAAGATATCAGGGTGGCAGCAATGCGGGGCATACGATCATTAATGATTACGGCAAATTTTCGCTGCACATGCTGCCATCGGGCGTTTTCTATCCAGGGACTACGAATGTGATTGGTCCAGGCGTAGCGTTAAACATAAGGAAATTCCAGCAGGAGCTTCATGATTTAATGGAGAGAGGGGTGCCTGCACCCAAAATCTGTGTTTCTGACCGGACACAAGTCGTAATGCCCTATCACATTCAATTCGATGAATTAGAGGAATTGCGTTTGGGAGACGGGAAATTTGGCTCAACAAAACAGGGAATTGCCCCATTTTATGCAGATAAATATGCCAAGATCGGGATTCAGGTTTCGGAGCTATGGGATGAAGAGTTATTGAGGGGAAAACTGAGAAGAGCGTTGGCATCCAAGAATGTGCTTCTTACGCATTTATACAATCAGGCTCCCGTGGACATCGATCATCTGATGGAGGAATTAAAGGAACAAGCAGCATTTCTTAAACCTTATGTGTGTAATACGACTGTTCTTTTGCAACAAGCTCTGGCTAAGGGGGAAACGATACTGGTAGAGGGCCAACTGGGAGCCCTGCGCGATCCGGACCACGGGATTTATCCGTATACGACATCCTCATCGACATTAGCTGGTTATGCTGCTGTAGGCGCAGGTGTCCCTCCCTATGCGATTCAAAAAGTGCTGGCTGTGACCAAGGCCTATTCAAGCAGTGTGGGCGAAGGCCCCTTTGTTTCAGAGCTTCAGGGTGAAGCCGCTCAGGAGCTGCGCAAACGAGGCGGAGATGCAGGGGAATATGGCGCTACAACCGGCAGGCCAAGGCGTGTAGGATGGTTTGATGCCGTTGCAACCAAGTATGGCTGCCGAATACAAGGAGCTACAGAGGTAGCTTTAACGAATTTGGATGTTTTAGGTTACTTGGATGAAATCCCTGTCTGTACGACTTATCGCATTGATGGTGCTTTGAGCTCAGATTTCCTGAGTACCGAGCAATTACAGCGGGCAGAACCCGTCTATGAAACTCTTCAAGGCTGGCAATGTGACATCTCCCATATTCGTTCTTTCGAGGAGCTGCCGACTGCTGCTCAGAATTATGTGCTTTATATTGAAAAATTAATCGGTGTACCGATAAAATGGGTATCCGTTGGCCCGAAACGCGAGCAAACTATCGAAAGGTAAGGCCGACGTAATTCGTAAGGGCTATCCCCAAGGTCGATTGACCTTTGAGGACAGCCCTTTCTTTGGGAAGTAAGACACGTGCCTTACTTCCCGTCCCTAACAAATGCCTCAATCCGCTGCTTAATTGCCTCGCGGACCGCGCGGAACTGTGCGGTAATTTCTTCCTCAGTTCCTGTCGCTTTAGCTGGGTCGTCGAAACCCCAATGCCAGCGAATCGCTGTCTCATTGCGCACGACAGGGCAATTTTCATTGGCATGCCCGCACAAAGTAATAATATAGTCAGCTTGACTTAAAATCTCCGGATCGATGACATCCGAGGTATGGTGCGAAATATCAAGGCCATCTTCCAACATGGCAGCTACGGCTCTGGGGTTTAGCCCGTGAGCCTGCAGCCCGGCGCTTCTGACTTCGTAGGCATCCCCGCCCAAAGCCTTCAGATAGCCATCCGCGATTTGACTCCTGCAGGAATTTCCTGTGCATAGAAAATAGACGATTTTTTTGCTCATAGAAACCACTCCTTTTATGAAATAATTTTTAACCACACATACAAACCCGTTAACGTAATAAACAAAGTGGGAACTGTAAGAATGAAGCCGATTTTAAAATAGGCCCCCCAAGTAATAGTAATCCCTTTTTTGGAGAGGACGTGGAGCCATAAGAGGGTGGCGAGTGAGCCAATCGGCGTAATTTTGGGTCCCAAATCAGAGCCGATGACATTGGCATAAATCAGCGCTTCCCGCATGATGCCCTCGGTTTGTGTACCATGAATCGCCAATGCGCCAATCAAAACGGTCGGCAGGTTATTCATCACAGATGAAAGAATGGCAGCGAGAAAGCCCATCCCGACAGTTGCCGCAAATAACCCTTGTTTGGCGAAGAGTTCTATCCAGTTGCCAAGCGCGTCGGTTAAGCCAGCATTTTTCAACCCATAAACAACGACGTACATCCCGATGGAGAAAATAACAATTGTCCAGGGAGCTTCTTTTATGATTTTCTTAGTTTCAATGGCTTTGCTGGAACGGGCAATCAGTATAAAGAATAAGGCTGCCGCTCCAGTTAAGAAGGAAACAGGAACTTTTATAAATCCGCTTAGGAAGTAAGCAGCTAACAAAATCGCAAGAATGACCCAGGAGAGTCGGAAGAGCGCGATATCTTTGATGGCGTCTGCTGGCCGTTTAAGATCCGAAATCTCATAATGGGTGGGGATCTCTTTTCTAAAATACAGATAAAGCACAAGTAAACTTGCTCCTAGGGAGAATAGACTTGTAACGATCATACGGCTTGCATAGGTCACAAAATCAATGCCGAAGAAGTCAGCAGAGACGATATTGACTAGGTTGCTGATCGTAAACGGGAGAGAAGCAGTATCCGCAATAAAGCCGCTCGCCATAATGAAGGGAAGGATCATCGGATTTGGAAATTTCAAAGCGCGGGCCATAGCGAGTACGATCGGTGTCAAAATAAGCGCAGCGCCATCATTGGCGAATAGGGCAGAGACCGCGGCCCCCAACAGGATGACATAGACGAACATGACTTTGCCGTTCCCTTTGGCTAACCGGGCCATATGTAAGGCAGCCCATTCAAAGAAACCAATATTATCTAGGATGAGTGAAATGAGGATAATGCCGACAAAAGCTAACGTTGCATTCCATACGATCCCGGTTACGGTCACGACGTCCTGCAAGCTAACAACTTGGCAAAGCAAGGCAAGTAAGGCTCCGGCCGACGCTGACCAGCCTATGCTGAGCCCTCGTGGCTGCCAAATTACAAAGAAAAGTGTAAGTAAGAAGATGATAATGGCCAAATAAATCATAGATTCCTCCTGAATGTTAATCGCAGCAACTTCCCTGCTCGCAAGATATAGCAGTAAGCATGCTCGGCGTAGGCAAAGTTTGCAGCAATTCATGCAGATATGGTTTATCGGCGATAGCTAACGAATAATATACCCACTGTCCACGCTTCGCTTCCTTCACCAGCCCGCCAGCTTTTAATTTTCGCATATGTTGACTGACATTGGGTTGACTAGTTTGCATGATGTCGACAATTTCGCAGACACAGAGCTCGCGTTCTCGGAGCAGGGTGAGAATCGTCAGCCTCATTTTATCGCCTAGCAGCTTGCAGATATCGGCCATCTTTTCAATTTCCATCAAAGGTACACGCTCCTTCCAACTCTTGAATTAGTATATAATTATTTGATTATATACGTCAATGAAAAAGAACCTCGAACTCCCAAAAGCATGGAGTTCGAGGTTCAATTCCTACAGGGCGCGCATCCGATTATTTCTCGGATTATGCTCTACTTCCGCAAGCTGCAGCTCCTCTAATAAGGGAGGTATGTACATGCCAAAACGGCCGCGAAAGCCTTTTTTCAGCCCATACCAACCACCGACTGGATTCTCCGAAGAGCGTCCCCAGCTTTCTACCGTGCCTTCTTTGGCAGGTTTCTGCTCATCCGCGCTTCCAAGCTCGATCCAATCTCCATGCTGCTTGAGCATCGTTGTTAAATCTTCGATACAGCGATAGTCATAATGCAAGACAGTTTTCCCTACGGTACAGACGAGGATGGCTTTACCGTCCTTCTCGTCCTTGTACATCTCATACTCCGACGATTGCGGAGGTGTCTTTAATTTCCATGGATTCTCTTTGGTGCCCAATTCTGAAGACATGTTGTCGCTCCTTTATAGAAATAATTTATTGTGAAAATGGTAGTAATATTAACAATTATATGGTGAATAATGTTACTACCAACAATATAGAGGGGGCACTGATTTGGATTTTGTACCAATAACCCCGTTTGAGCCCATTAGTACGGAAGAATTGCCTTCGGGCAGTCATTTTACTAGCCAAATCAAATGGGATGGGGTGAGAATGTTACTATACTTCGACGGAAGTACGACCAAATTAATAAATCGCAGAGGCAATGAAAGGACATTGCAATATCCTGAACTAACCCATCCGCAAGATTTCTGCTCAGCCAATTCTGTCATTTTAGACGGAGAGATTATTGCGCTTGATCAAGGAAAGCCTTCCTTTTATGAGATTATGAGACGCGACAGCGCTAGAAAAACAAGTACAGTGACTAACGCCATGCGTCAGGTGCCAATAACCTATATGATTTTTGATATCCTTTACTGTGATAGGGATTGGCTGACGCACTTGAGCCTTTCAGAGCGACAAGCTGTCTTGCAAAAAATAATTAAACCTAGTCAGCAAGTTCAATTAGTTGCTAACCATTCAGACATTGAAGCTCTATTTCAAGTAGTGATGCAGCATGACCTGGAAGGGATCGTCATCAAAGACCTGAACAGTCCTTATTTGATCAATGGCAAAGATAAGAGATGGCTTAAAAAAAAGATTTTTAAAGATCTATTCGCCGTCGTTGGCGGCGTTACTTACAGGGATAAAATGGTGAATTCACTTCTGCTGGGTTTGTATGATGATCAAAATCAGCTTTGGTACATTGGTCATGCGGGTACTGGCAAACTTACAATGAAAGACTGGCAGCATGTAACCGAGAAAGTTCAAAGCATTCGAACAAATGAACGCCCCTTTATCAATGAACCGGAAAGAGCGAAAGAGGCGATATGGATAGAACCCTCAGTAGTTGTTAAAGTGAGTTTTTTGGAATGGACCCCAAACAAGACGCTGAGACACCCAAGTATTCAATCTTTCGTTCAGCTGGATGCTAAGGAGTGCTTTCTTAATCAGAATTAAATCAGAGGGGCGCTGTTCCGAAAGGTAAATAGACCTGAAAAAGCAGCGCCTCCGTTTCGGCAAAATAAGAGTCCATGGGAGCTTCTATTTGCGCAAAAAGGAGTTGTTTTTCACGATTAGAAGTCTCTTGAGACCCTTATCGTCAGTGAACACGCAAAAACCGCTACACAAGTAGCAATAAGAGTCCCTGGGAGCTCCTATTTGCACAAAAAGGAGTTGTTTTTCACGATTAGAAGTCTCTGGAGACTCTTATCGCCAAGCAACAAAGCTCCCTAGTTAAATTGGCTATATTGTTTCTCCCTTATCGTTTCAATATCTCAATTTTACGTATTCGGTTGTTATCCCTCTCACGCACAATGAAGGTCAGGGAACGATAAGGCCATTCTTCGCCGATGGCAAGCTCAGGCTGCCTGCTGTACAGCCAACCTCCAATTGAATCAACATGCTCATCTTGAATGTCAGTTCCCAGCGCGTAATTCAGCTCATTTAACAAGACCATGCCATCGACTAAATAGTGATTTTCACCTATTGTCTGAATTTCTTTTATTTCATCTTTGTCGAACTCGTCGCGGATCTCGCCAACGATTTCTTCCAGAATATCTTCAATCGTGATTAAACCCGAAGTACCGCCATATTCATCAAGCAGCAGAGCGATATGGACATTTTCTTTCTGCATCTTCCTAAGCAAAGTTTTCGCGGGCATACTTTCCGGAATCGTCAGCATCGGCTGAAGCAAGCTTTTGAAATCGAAGTCTGGGTTGTGAAGATAGCTTAGGAAGAATTGTTTCGTATTCACGAAACCAATAATATGATCTTTGCTCTCTTTGGCAACTGGAAAACGGGTGTATTGTTCTTTGGCAATAATGCTCAGGTTCTCTTCCAGCGGCTTATCCGCATAGAGGCAAATCATATCTGTCCGAGGAATCATGATCTCACGCGCCAACAAATCGTCAAACGAAAAGATGCGATTCACATAGCCGTATTCGGATTTATTAATTTTCCCGCTCATATAGCTGTCTGACAAAATAATGCGGATTTCCTCTTCCGAGTGTGCTTCTTCATGTTCGCCCGCAGGTTGGACGCCAAAAATCTTGACGAGCTGGTTCGCTGAGCCATTTAAAACCCATATAAACGGATACATGATTTTATAAAAATAAATAATAAGCGGCGCGGTGAGGGTGGAAATGGCTTCTGCTTTCTGGATGGCAAGCGTTTTGGGCGCTAACTCACCAAGGACAACATGAATATATGTAATGGAAATAAATGCAATACTGAATGATAAAATATGAGATAAAGTGTCACTCACACCTAGCCATTCAAACAAAGGATGAAGGATTTTCTCGACCGTAGGCTCACCCAGCCAACCAAGTCCCAAAGCGGTAATGGTGATCCCAAGCTGGCACGCAGACAGGTATCCATCCAAATTGGACGTGACCGTTTGCACGGCTAGCGCATTTTTTTTGCCTTCGGCAACCATTTGGTCGACGCGGCTAGGACGAATCCGAATAACGGCGAATTCTGTAGCGACAAAAATTGCGGTAAGTAAAATCAGAATGGCAATTAACAATAAATTAATAAGCATAATAACCTTCTCTCCATTTTGTTTTATACTTGGATCATTCGTCTTAATGTTAACTTTTTTGGCTGGACTTATCAATTTTCTGACAAAAAAAGACCACCGATCTAAGCGATCGGCAGTCTTCCTTGGGTGCAGAGCTATTAGTAGGCTGTCCAGCCTGCATCGGCTGTAACCACCGTACCGTTAACAAAACTTGAATCGTCAGAGGCCAGAAACAGGGCAACCTTGGCGATTTCTTCTGGTTCGCCAGCGCGTGGATTCAAGCCCATGCCAGACATAGCGCGCTCCATCCCAAATGGGTTAGGGGCGTTAATCGATGTTCCAATATTCGTGCTCACGCCACCAGGGGCGATAGCATTGCAGCGGATGCCCAGATTGGCATATTGAAACCCGACGTTTTTCGTGAATCCAACCACGGCATGTTTGGAAGCCGTATAGGCTGCGCCTGCGCGAGAACCATACAGGCCTCCGGCTGAAGCAATGTTGACGATAACGCCGCTTTGGCGCTCCGTAAAGATAGGGAGAACTTTACGCGTAGTCCGCATAGGACCTGTGGTATTGATAGCAAATATTCGCTCCCAGAGCTCATCCGTCAAATCTCCCGCAGGGACGAAGTTATCCATGATACCCGCGTTATTCACCAAAATATCCACGGTGCCGAATTCTTTTACAGTCGTATCTATTAATAGTTGAACGTCTTCTTCTTTGGCTACGTTAGCGGCAATCGCAAGGGCTTGTCCGCCGCTGCTTTCAATGCCGGATACCACGGTTTGAGCCGTCTCGATGCGCAGGTCGGAGACGACCACTTTAGCGCCTTCCGCCGCGAACAACTCGGCAATCGCTTTTCCCATGCCTGAGGCAGCACCAGTAACAACGGCCACTTTTCCAGCTAGTTTCATACGTCATTCCTCCACCATTCTTAATGTTGTTTCAGTCGTTTCGACTGTTTAAAGGAATATAACCAACAGTTGTTGAATACTAAACATCTGTTACCTAGATTATATAAAACTATGGCGAGGCATTACAATCAGTAAAAGGTTCATGATTGTTATCTAACGAACAAGATGATTGATTTTGTTCAATAACTTTTTAGAAGGAATGAAGATCATGGTGGAAAAAAATAAAAAAGTCGACCGCCGCATTGTTCGCAGTAAAACTGCTTTAAGAGGTGCGCTGCTTTCCTTGATGACGCATAAGCCATTTACGGCGATATCGATTACAGAAATTGTTGAGCTCGCTAATTATAACCGGGGGACTTTTTATTCCAATTACGAGAGTAAGGAAGCTCTGCTTGACGATATTATCTCCGATTTGATCCAACAATTGCTTCAATCCTTCCGAGCGCCCTATGAAAAAGTGAAAGTGTTCCACATTGATGAACTGCACGCCAATTCAGTTAAAATTTTTGAGCATATTTTTGAGCAGTCAGCCGTCTACACGGTGCTCACGAAAAGCGATGTGCTGCCGAAGTTGAAAGAGCAAATATTTGGCGCCTTGAAACAAATTTTACAGGAAGAGCTGATTTATCCTGATAAAAGAGATGACCTCGATCAAGAGCTGCTCGCGATTTATTCGATTCATGCTTTGTTGGGGTTTGTATTTCATTGGGTGGAGAGCGGCTTCACGCACACGCCGGGGTATATGCAAGAGCAGCTAGTGAAAATTCTGAACTGGCGTCCTACTACAGCTAGAACCGTAATCAAAAACATCTAATCTTGAGCAGCATTCGGACAAGTCAAAAAACGCTTGAGTTGGGATCCAATTGGCATCCAAGCCGAAGCGCTTTTATGAAATAAATCTTTATGGTTTACGTGATAGGTTCTTTGGCTTTCTTGGCTCGCGGCGTTTTGGCTTTGGGCTTCTTGACTTCGGACACGCTGGCATCCTGCTCCAAAGTTACTTTGCCATCTGTGCCAGTACCATCCGATTTGGTTGCATCGAGACTTGCTTGCAGCGCAGCCATGAGGTCGATGACGCTCGTTTTCTGCAGCGCAGGTGCGGATTGAATTTCCTCTCCAGCCACTTTATGCTCAATCGCCTCCAACAGTCGGCCGCGGTACTCATCCTTGTACTTTTCCGGCTCAAAAGGGGTTGAAAGCTGGTTGATCAGCATCTTGGCCATCTCCATCTCCCGCTCATTGACAGTGACCTTGTCAGGAAGATTAGGGACTTGCGAAATCGGACGAATCTCATCAGGGTAGAAAATCGTTTCCATCGCCAGGCAGTTCTCGATCACACGAATCGCAGCCAGCGAGCTTTTGGAACGGATGGAGACTTTGGCGATACCGATTTTGCCAGTTTGCCGCATAGAGTCCAGCAGCAGATTATAGGCGCCGGCGCCCGTATCTCCAGGACCGAGATAATACGTCTTTTGAAAATAAACGGGATCAATATCCGTCAAGTTGACGAAATCAAGAATTTTGATCTCTTTATTCGCTTCCCCAGAGATCGTTTCTAATTCATCCTTTTCAAATAGAACGAAGCGCCCAGGCTCGTACTCGTAGCCCTTCGAGATTTCCTCCCATTCTACTTCCTTCTCACAAGTCTGGCATTTCCGAACATAGGAGAGAGGAGTAATACACGTTTTATGTATGTAACGCATCGAGATATCCTTATCTTCTGTTGCCGAAAACATCTTAACAGGCACATGAACAAGCCCGAAACTGATAGCGCCCTTCCAAACCGTATGCATGGCTTCATACCTCCCCATTAACCTTGATTGTACTAGTATTCTCTTGATTCGTTTCCTTTATACGGCAGGGATTTAAGAGAATGGATTGTCTGCGGGGTGGGAACGTTAAACGTGAAAGTGACTAAGGGCTTTCATGATAAAACAGCGCTAAGGAGAGGTTCACGGATGGCAAAAGAGGCAAATAGTTCCCAAGATACGAGCAATCAGGGGCAAGAAGATCATTTCATGGATATTGACCGCATGATCAACGAGGGCTTGGGGGGCGGCAACGTCACCATTCAAGGCGGATTAATTGAATCTTCGACAACGGATACGATGGACCATCCGGAATCGGTTTTGGATGAGCCATGAACGTTCATCGCGCGCAAGAAATATTAGCCGCTGACGAGAAAATTACCGTTGAACTGAACGGCCTGCCAGTCTGGATTGACAGTGTCGATGCCAGTAAAGCAGTGGCCAAAGTCCATGCGGAAGAAAATCCGGCCGATTCCAGGTTAGTCACCGTCCAAGAGTTGGAAGAGGTTCACTAGTCTTGGAGAGTGCCGCTGAGCTTGCTCCGATTCACATCGGAGCGGGCTTTTTTTTCGTTACAGAGTTGATGTTGCCTGCTGGCGAGGACTATAATAGGAGCAGCACGCGCAAACGGAAGAAAGGGATGAGATCACTGACTCAATCCACATTTACCTATTTATCCAGACACGAGGAAGATACCGATCAATTGGGGAAATGGCTGGCTGTTTATCTGCTTCCTGGCGCGGTTCTGACACTGGATGGCGACCTGGGCGCGGGGAAAACGAGATTTTCGCAAGGCTTCGCAAGAGCGATCGGCATTCGCGATACCGTCAATTCTCCGACATTTACGATTATCAAAGAATACGAGGGAGATGGCCTCCCCTTCTACCATATGGACATGTACCGCATTTCCCAAGAGGAAGCGGATGAACTTGGCTTGGAAGATTATTTCTACGGAGCAGGTGTGACGCTGATTGAATGGTCAAGCTTGATCGAAGACCTGCTGCCACCGGATCGACTGACAATTACGATTACCCAACAGGGGGATCAAACCCGAGTATTTCACCTTACTCCGCACGGAGAACCGTATCAGAGCTGGTGTGTACAAATGAAGGAGAACGGACATTTACAATGACTGAACGGACTATACCTACAGGACGATGCTTGGCCATCGATACCTCATCATCTGCCATGACAGTTGCTTTGTTAGACAACGGAAAATTATTAGGCGAAGTTAGCTCCTACGCGGAACGGAACCATTCCATCGGACTGCTTCCTCATATTCAAGAGCTGCTCGCTAAGCTGAATCTCAAGCCCCAGGATCTTCAATCGGTTGCTGTGGGACAAGGACCAGGCTCGTACACGGGAGTTCGGATTGCCGTCTCTGTGGCCAAAACGTTTGCTTGGTCACTGGGGCTGGATTTGATTGGCGTGTCCAGCCTCGAAGCCATTGCTTTAGGCGGCGCAGCGAAAGAACAACAGAGGAGTAATGGACTTACCTGGGTAGTACCGCTGTTGGATGGAAGACGGAGACAAGCTTTTACAGCTGTATACGCCTTCGAAGGAGCTTCACCATTAACGCCCGACGGTGGATTATCGGCTAGTTGGCATGAAGTGCTGCCTGACGGTATTCGCGTAATTGGACCATGGACAGCCCAAATCCTTGCATTAATCGCTTCTGCTGAGCGTAAGCCGCAAGAGATTCTGTTTGTTGGTGAAACAGAAGGGTTCAATGATGAACTTGACCAATTCGCGCAAGCGTGGCATGGCGTTGCAACCAAACTGTCTTATGGCATTGAAGCGCACTTTATCGGGATTCTGGCCTATCCGAGGTTGGCTAGAGGAGAGAAGGCGGACGTGCATAATTTCGTCCCCAATTACACCAGACTTCCGGAAGCAGAGGCTAACTTGTTGGCCGGCATTGTAACGAAGAAGGGGGATCATTGATTATGGAGCAGCGTCAGCCCCAAACGACAGAGAATACGATGGTGTTTCGTTCTATGAATGCGGCGGACATCCCTTATATATGTGAAATTGAAGAAGAAGCGTTCACGACGCCGTGGACCAAAGGTGCTTTTGAGAACGAATTGACGAATAATCAATTCGCGCATTATATGATTATGGATATCGAAGGCGAAGTGGCCGGATATGGCGGCATGTGGCTCATTATGGAAGAAGCGCATGTGACGAATATTGCTGTTCGAAATACGTATAGAGGGCGCAAATTAGGGGAGCGGCTCATTCGCGAATTGATGAAAACCGCTGCTTTCTTAGGTGCTATCCGCATGACATTGGAAGTGCGCGCCTCGAATGATGTCGCGCAAAATTTGTATGAAAAAGTCGGTTTTCGCTCCGTTGGCGTGCGTAAAGGGTACTACACGGATAATCGCGAGGATGCCGTTATTATGTGGGTGGATTTGCCCAGACGAGGAAGGGAAAGTCTCGGAGATTGAGGCTTTCAGCAGGTGGAATACGTGACGAAAGATAACGAGCAACAGACAATAGTTAATGAGCAACAGACAATAGAACAAAGAAATGCCACCGTTCAGGAGACGAAGCAGGTTTACATTTTGGCTATCGAGACAAGCTGTGACGAGACCTCCGTGGCGATTGTCGAAAATGGTAAAATCATCCGCTCCAATGTGATTTCCAGCCAGATCGAAACGCATCAGCGCTATGGAGGCGTTGTGCCGGAAGTGGCTTCCCGCAAGCATGTGGAATCGATCACATGGATGCTCGAGGAAGCCGTTCAAGAAGCGGGCATATCGCTGCAAGAGCTGTCTGCGATTGCCGTAACAGAGGGGCCCGGACTGATCGGGGCCCTGCTGGTGGGCGTCGTCGCAGGCAAAGCTTTGGCTTGCGCGCTGGATCTCCCGCTGATTGGTGTCCACCATATCGCGGGTCATATTTATGCGAATCAACTGGTGCATGAGCTCGAGTATCCGTTGATCTCGCTCGTGGTGTCCGGCGGACACACCGAGCTGATTCACATGGAAGGGCCGGGCCAGTTCCGCATCATCGGGCGCACGCGCGACGATGCGGCTGGCGAGGCCTACGACAAGATCGCCCGGGCCATGGGCCTGCCTTACCCGGGCGGACCGCATGTAGATCGGCTTGCGCAGGAAGCCGAATCAGAGATCAAGATGCCTCGCTCCTGGCTCGAGGCAGACTCCTACGACTTCAGCTTCAGCGGGTTGAAATCCGCTGTGCTGAACGTCGTCAACCAAAGCAAGATGCGCGGCGAAGCCGTACAAGTCGCGCAGATTGCCAAGGGCTTCCAAGCCTCCGTCATCGACGTGCTTGTGGAGAAGGCTAGTCGTGCCGTACGGGAATACGGCGCCAAACAGCTGCTGCTCGCGGGCGGCGTCGCCGCGAACAAAGGGCTGCGCAGCAGGCTTGCCGAGCGCTGCGCAGAGCTGGATGTCCCGCTGCTGGTGCCGCCGCTGGGCCTCTGCACGGACAACGCTGCGATGATAGGCGCAGCCGCTTTCCTCAAGTGGGACAAGCAGGAATTCGACTCGCTGGAGCTCAAAGCCGAGCCGCAGCTCAAGCTCGAAGAGTGGTAGGCTTCCAAAGCGGAAAAAAATAAATTTTCAGATAACGGTATTGACTTTGCCAAAATCGCATACTATAATCACAATCAATACTTTCAAACGCAACGAACGGGAATAGTAAGGATGATCAGTTTCGCTCAGAGAGCTGTGCGCTTGGTGAAAGCACAGACGAAACAGAACCTGAACTCGCCCGGGAGCGGTAAGGCTGATAAGGATGCCAAGGATCCAGCACCCAAGTAGGTCTTGACGGTTGACCCCCGTGATCAGGTACATGAGTGGTTTCGAGCGTAACAGCTCGGATCAATTAGAGTGGTACCGCGGAAGGTTCAAGCCTGTCGTCTCTTATATAAGAGATGGCAGGCTTTTTTGGTTGTTCTGAAAGTTACAAAATATAGAATAAACGCAATGAACAAGAGTAGTAAGGGCTCCCTTGAACGGTACAGAAAGCTGCGGGTTGATGCGACGCAGACCGTGAAATCCCTGAACTCGCTTGGAAGCGGTCATCCTGAGCAGCAGAAGTAAGAAGCTGGTAGGGATGAACGGATGACCTCCGTGATCAGGTGATCTAGTTGGCAGTATGCTGACTGGATCTGAGGTGGGCTCCCTGACAGGAGTCAACAAGAGTGGTACCGCGCTGGGTGAAGACCCGTCGTCTCTTATGTGGAGATGACGGGTCTTTTTGTCGTCTGCGGAAGGGGAGGAAGAGGCATGGATAAAGTGATTGACTACTACAACCGATTCGATGAATGGGGTCGCCTTGACCGGGAGCCTGTGGAAATGATGATCAATTGGCATCATATCCAGCGTTATCTGCCACAGCAAGGGCACATTTTGGATAACGGGGCTGGGCCAGGGAAATACGCCATTGAATTAGCGAAATGCGGTTATGAAGTTACCTTGACAGACTTGACCCCAAGACTGGTCGAACTAGCGCGTGACAAGGTGGAGGAACAAAAGCTTACGGAATGCTTCAAAGGTTTTCACATTGCGGATGCCAGGGATTTGAGCCTGTTCCATTCGGAGGCATTTGATGCTTCGATGATGCTCGGCCCGTTGTATCATTTGCAAGCCCAAGAGAATCGAGATAAGGCTGTGCAAGAATTGCACAGAGTAACGAAGCCTGGCGGGATCGTGTTCGTTGCCTGTATGACCAGGATACGACATATCATGACTTCCTTGATGCACCCTGGGCATTGGCAGCCCAATGATAATATGACGGACATTCAGACTTTTGCTGAAACAGGGATTTTCAATCACTCGGATGAAGGCAGATTTACAGGTGCTTATTATTTTAACATCGATGAGATTAACCCCTTTATGGAGTCGCATGGCTTCGAAAGTCTCAAACTGATTGGTTCCTCCAGCATTGTTGGAGCCTTGAAGCCTGACCAATTCGGTTATTGGCGTGATCGCGGCGAAGATGAATTCCGAGCATTCCAGAAACTGATTTTTGAAGCAGCGGAGAGCCCTTATATGCTAGGGGCTTCCTCACATCTCATGTATATCGGCAGACGAATATAAATGACTTGCCAGTTGCGACTGGCCCAACCTTAGGAGGAATTTAACCATGGAAACTACTACAAACAATCGACGTATTCGCATTTTTGACACGACACTGAGAGATGGCGAGCAGGCGCCGGGCGCATCGCTTTATCCGGAAGAGAAGATTAGGATTGCCAGACAGCTTGCCAAGATTGGCGTAGATACGATTGAACCGGGTTTCCCGATCTCAAGTCCTGGGGATTTCCAAGCTGTACAGCAGATTTCCCGCGAACTGCAGACCGTTGAGATTTGCGGTTTCGCCAGAGCGATGAAGGCGGATATCGACGCTGCGGTCAAAGCGACACAAGATGCGGCTTCGCGCCGCATTCACATGTTCCTCTCGTCATCGGATATTCATCTCGATTTCCAACTGCGCAAATCCCGTCAGCAAGTGGTTGAGATGGCGCGCTCGATGGTCGGATATGCCAAGCAATTCGTAGATCGCATCGAATTCTCACCGATGGATGCAACACGGACAGGGGACGAATTCCTTTTTGAAGTGCTGGAAGCAGTGATTGCTGAAGGGGCTACAATTCTTAATATCCCGGATACAGTCGGTTATGCACTCCCAGAAGAATATGGCGCTATGTTCCGCAGAGTGCGCCAGAGCGTAAGGGGCGGCGAGACGGTTGAATATAGCGCTCATTGCCACAATGACCTTGGTCTTGCAGTAGCGAACAGTCTGGCTGCGATTGCAGCAGGTGTCACGCATGTCGAAGTCACAGTCAATGGCGTAGGGGAACGCGCAGGAAACTGCTCGCTTGAAGAACTGGTTATGGCGATCGAAACACGCAAGCATACGATGGGGGTGGAAACAGGGATCGTGTCCAGTGAGATTTTCAACACATCCAAAATGATCAGCCGCATCATGGGCTTCCCGATTGCCTACAACAAGCCGATCGTCGGCCGCAACGCGTTCCAGCATGAAGCGGGCATCCACCAAGACGGACTGCTGAAAAACCGCAATACCTATGAAATTATGGACCCAGAGAAGCTGGGTATTCCACGGTCCATGATCATTCTGGGCAAACATTCAGGACGCCATGCTTTGAAGCATCGGGTGGGGCAGTTCGGGATCGAGCTTACCGGGGAAGAACTGGATAGCCTGTACACTCGTTTCAAAGCGAAAGCGGATGAACAAAAAATGGTGACGGACGATCAGCTTCTGGAACTTGTTGGTTCCACGGTGGATGGTCAAATGGAGCCTTTCACTCTGGTCCATGTGCAGCTTATATCCAACAGTGACCAGGATCGAGTCGCTTCCGTTGCGGTGAGAGACAATCAAACCGGGGTGGAGAAGGTATTCTCAGGAACAGGAGAAGGCCCGATTGAAGCCATCGTTCAGAGTCTTAGACAAGCGATTCCGATGGAAGTCGATTTCTCGGATCTGGAGCTGCATTCGTTATCCACAGGTGAAAAAGCAACCGGAGAAGCCGAAGTTACTATTTCCGTAGGCGGCCAAACCTACAAAAATACAGGGATCGACCAGGACGTCCTTGTCGCCGTAGCCAAGGCGTTCATCTCGGCCTGCAACCAAGCTATTCGGATGCAGAACCAGCCGGCAGGAACAAGCGAGGCGACGACAGCTTCTTAAATCATGCTGCGCATTAAATTGTAAGAAAACTTAGATATATACACGCCCTGTTTGCAAAGTTATACACATGCCCTGTGTACAATGTGTATAACTAGTGGAAAAGCACGATTACCAACGGTTTCAAAGTAGAAATGAAAAGAATAACTTTTTCACAACTTTCTGGGGATAATGTGGATAAGTTTGTGGAAAACATACGAAAAGTGCAGTGAGGGGCGGGTTTAGCCCCTCTTTTTTATGTGGATAACGATGTGGATAAGAATTCGGAGGTAGAAATAGCCCGATTTAAATTATCGGAACAATCCGTCAGTGGATACTTTTTGGATTGGAGGAAAATGCTAAAAGCAAAAAATGTGGAGGATTCTCCTTGAAACTAAAAATGACAGGCTATTTTGTGGGTATCTTCCTATTTTTGTTGGAGTTGTCCACAAGTGCGTATGGGTTCGAGGCTCAAAATGAGCGATCCATCCACAAAACGATGCCAGATAAACAGGTGACGATCATTTCGATCTCAGGTCTATCCTTTATGGAATTGAAGTCTGAACAGCTGGATGTGCTGCCTCATCTTAGGCAAATGATCGAACAAGGTGCGATCGGGGCAATGAATATACGTACTGCTAATCGCACCATGCGTGATGTGTATGTGTCAATGGGGGCTGGCGAGCCTACAGTTGGATTAACGGATTTGCAGGCGTTTGAAGCCGACGAAATGTGGCAGGGAACACTTATTCCGAAATTAAGGGAGCGTTATATTGGCAGGAACGTGGGAGATAACAGTCTGCAGTTGAATCCGGATTCATTGATTGTGCCTGATATTGCACGGCTGCTCAAGGTGAATGCCAAAAAAGCCTATGGTCCCGGGATGCTGGGCGATTTCTTGAAAGCATATGGCATTCAGCGGACTGTAATCGCAAGCGGTGAAGAGAGCCATATCTCAAGCGTGGATGGGGATAAAGTGAGGCGTTATAGCCCTCTTATGCTTATGGATTCCAATGGTTTTGTGGATAAAGGAGTACTTGGTCGCGGTGTTTTGACCGCTGCTGTGGATAGACCGTTCGGTGTAACGACCGATTATGCAGAAATGCTTGCTTTGTTGGGCAAAAGGGAGCCGTCCAGCGTGTATCTGATAGAATTTGCTGATTTGTACAGATTGTACGCAGACAAGGAGCATTACCCGGAGGCACGCTTTCAAGAATTGAAAACACAAATTTTGCTCGAAATGGATCAATGGTTCGGGCAATGGATGTCTGCTATGAAGGATCAGGAAAGCCTGTGGCTGTTCTCACCTGAGGTTCATAACGAAGCTGCCAGGGGCAAAATGTACCTAGCTCCGCTTGTGCATTATACCCGAATGAGCCAAGGTGGATTGCTAGTGTCTGAATCTACGCGAAGACCGGGTGTGGTGACGATGCAGGATTTTACAAGTACTCTCATGGATGAATGCCATATTCCTCTCCCGGCGGGGCTTAGCGGTTTGCCTTTATCCACTTCGCTCAAGGCCAATGCCCTTGGAGATCTGCAGCAGGAGCTTAGCAGCATTCAGATGATTTATCGCAGCCGACCACTTCTCTTGTATCCTTTTGTTACTTGTGAAATGGTTGTTCTGCTTGTTAGTTTGTTCTATGTCATGTGGGTGAGAAGCGGGAGATTTCCTTGGCGTAGAACGGTGCGCACACTCTTGTACGCTTTGCTTGTAGCGCCAGCTGTGATGCTGATATTAGGGCTCATAACGGTACCTTTGACCAAAGTTCTAGGTATAGATAATTCGATCCTGCTGCTGATTGGTCTCTTTATTGGCGGGAGCTTGCTGCTTTCTGCAGCCTTGGAAAGAAGGTCCTTGTTCACAAGTATGATCTGGCTTGCCTACGGAACCGCAGGGATCATTATGATGGATGCCTGTATAGGCTCGCCTGCGATGAAATATGCTGTGCTGGGTTACGATCCAATGATTGGCGCGCGCTATTATGGCATCGGCAATGAGTACATGGGCGTGATGATTGGCGCCCTTGTGCTCGGGGTGACGGCGGCTTTGCAGCGCCGCGGTCGTCCCGTGCTGCGCGGCCTCGGGCCGGTCGCGGCGTTCTTGCTCGTGACGGTGTGCCTGGCGGCACCGTCCCTTGGGGCGAACGCGGGCGGCGCGCTGAGCGCCGCGGTCGCCTTCGGCGTAGCCGGCGTGCACTGCTTCGCCGGCGATCGCTGGCGCGAGCTGCGCCTGGGCAGGGGCGCAGCCCTGCTGACGGCGCTGCTCGCGCTGGGGTTTGGGGCGCTGTGGCTGCTCAACAGCGCTGATTCTCCCGCGGCGGCTGCGCGGGAGAGCCATGTCGGGCGCGCGTTTCACGCGCTGCGCGCCGGGCAGTTCGATCAGATTGGCTATCTGATCGAGCGCAAGCTGCGGATGAACGTGCACCTGCTGCGCGCATCCGCATGGAGCAAGGTCCTCATCACGAGCCTGTTCGTGATGGCGGTCCTTGTGCTCCGTCCTCGCGGCCGTCTCCGCGTATGGAAGGCCGAGAACCCGTACTGGATGTACGGGTTCTCGGCTAATATGATTGGAGCCATCGCAGCGCTGCTGCTGAATGACTCCGGCATTGTAGCGGCTGCGACGATGATTATATTCGTCGCCGTGCCGATGCTGCTTCTGCGCTTGCAGGAGCTGGAAACGACTTTGAAGACCGCTGAAGAGTGAAACCAGCACGTTCGCTCCCGCCGGATCGGCGAATCCGCTAATCCGATCCGACTCACGTCCATAACGATGATTTACAGCGTTAAACACTGAATCCGTAGCGTCCGCACCATCTTAACGCTGTAAAACAACGTTACAGCTTTATGAATTGGCGAATCCGGCCGATGGGCCGCCGATAAGGATGATTTACAGCGCTAAACGCTGAATCCGTAGCGTCCGCATCAACTTAACGCTGTAAAACAACGTTACAGCGTTAAGAATTGGGGAATCCGGCCCGATGAGCTGCCGATAAGGATGATTTACAGCGCTAAATGCTGAATCCGTAGCATCCGCATCAACTTAACGCTGTAAAACAACGTTACGGTGACAAGAATTAGCGAATCCGGAGTCTTTGTGGGGGGCTGTCTACGTAGGAAAGTGGGTGTTCGCGCGGATTAGGAGCCACTAGAGGTTCCGATCTCTGGTTGTGGTGCGGAAAAGCAAGCTAGTTGAAGGAATAGAAGCCGTTGGAGGGGGCTATCTACGCAGAAAGTGGGTGTTTGCGCGGATTAGGAGCCACTAGAGGCTCCGATCTCTGGTTGTGGTGCGGAAAAGCAAGCTAGTTGAAGGAAT
>NZ_BMHE01000081.1 GCF_014640555.1 Paenibacillus marchantiophytorum
TGTAAATATAAACCTTATTATAAATTTTTTTGAATTTCCTCCTAGTCGGCATGTGCTCCGTAAAGGTGAATCAGCCGCTAAGGAGCACAATGCCTTATCATGTCATATATTTTGCAAAGCTTCTGCTACAACCGTGCGAAATTGAGCTTACGCGGATCGTGGTTCCCCTGTTCGCTGTTTCTCCTGCGAAATGAGCCGCTTTTCCTGAAATAGCGCCTCCTCGATTCGTGGGAAAGCCAAATCGACCGATTTCTGACGAATAACGCATCGTTGTTCCGCGAGCAGTTGTACGTGCTGATGCATCGTCCAATTAATCAGCTACTTTTCCATGCATCAGCTCTACGCGTTCTCCCAACCATCTATTTAACTCCATCAACAGAACAAATTCAGCTCCAGAGGAATCATAGATCCTCTATTTCGTCTAAAACCGAACCAATCGGAGCTTTCACGGAACGTGGTTCCTCTAGCTCAAACGATCTGTGGATCATGGTTCCCCTAGCTCAAACGAATCGAAGCTTCCCCAGATCGCCGTTCCTCTAGCTCGAGGGAACATGGTTCCGCTACTACGCCCAAACCCCTAAGGTACGAAGTAAAAGACTTCCGTGACGGCACGCGCTTTCTCGATTTCGCGTCGCCGCAGCCGCAAAGAAAAACCGCAGGCCTAAGCCCGCGGTTCCATCCCCACTACACCGTAAATTTCTGCAACGAAATTTGCAGTTCTTCCGCAAGTCCCGCCAAGGACTTGGCGGAATTCTCGATTTCCTCCGTCGTGGACATTTGCTGCTGACTTGCAGCGGATGTCATCAGACTGACGGAAATCCCTTTCTCAGATACGCCGCTGACGATGCTCATCACTTGCTCGATGCGTTCATTCGCTTCTACAAGCTGATGAATGTTCAGGTTCACGTTCTCTACCTTCGCGTTGACTTTCTCAACGGAAGATTCGATATGCAGGAAGGATTCCTGCGCCTCACCAGAAATCGCTAGACCGGCCTCCACTTTGGCCGCTCCGGCATACATAGAGCTTACCGCGTGGCCTATTTGCCCTTGAATCGTCGAAACGAGATTCGTAATATTTCTCGCGGAGGAAGCCGACTGCTCAGCCAGTTTCCGCACTTCCCCAGCTACGACAGCGAAGCCTCTTCCCGATTCGCCGGCACGCGCGGCTTCGATCGCCGCGTTCAGAGAGAGCAAATTCGTCTGCGTCGAGATATCATTGATCACATTGACGATTTCACCGATTTTGTGGGCATTTTTGCCTAAAGCATCAATCACACCATTCACTTCATTGACAGCATCGGAAATTTCACTCATTTGCCCGGCAATCGAAACAACGGATTTCTTCCCGTTCTGAGCGGCATTTGTCGCTTGCGCTACAAGCAAAGTCACTTCATTCGCCGACTCATCAATCAGTTTCGTACTCGTCAGCAATTGATGAACGGCCTCATTCGCTTGGTTAACACCAGCGAACTGCTTCTCGAAATCTTCGGACAACTGCTGACTGGAGGTTGCTACTTGCTTGGCCGCCAACGAGCTCTGCTCAGAACTGGCCAGAAGCTCTTCCGAACTTGCTGATAAAGTTAACGCATTGTCGGCAATTTGCGACACGAGCGAACGAAGACTTTCGGTCATCACATTAAAGGCTCCGGTCAATTTCCCGACTTCATCATGGAACGGATAATCCCCTTTCACCGACAAATCGCCATCAGCCGCTTTCTCCATATGTTCCTGTAGTTTACGAATTGGCGTGGTAATAATCATATTCAAGGTTAGGCCATTGATGGTCAGGATGATAATAGCAATGATAATCGTCAAAATGATGACCAAATGGGATATTTCGGAGTCATTCTTGTTGGATTCCTGAAACTGTTCGGCAGCTGATTCCTTTAGTTTGACGATAGCATCCAGCGCTTCAACCGTCTTATTTCCTTGCGGGGACACTTCATTGTTATAAACCTGATAAGCGACTTGATTATTTTGGGTAGCATGTTCAATCGCTGTCGTGATACCTTTGCTATAGGTTAAATTCATCCCTTCAAAATTGCGGAAGGCAATGGCCTCTTCGTCACTTAGCGCAATTCGACCGATTTTGGTAACCAGTTCATTATTAGTCATCAAATTCTCGTCTAACTTGGTTTTCAATTTCTGCTTATATTTCACATCTACGGAGAGCATCATCTCGAGCAAATTGGATTCTGTTTCATTAAAATTGGATTTCAGTTGATTAATCCATTTGACAGAAAGCAGGCTTTCCTCGTACATTCTAGTAGAATTGCCAGCCATCTTGTCCATATAGTAATAGCCAGTAACCCCTACAATAAGCAAGAACACAATCGCAATCGCATTCATCATCAACAGCTTAAAACGCAGTTTAAGATTTCGCAGCATGGACAGGTTCGCTTTCTTATTTTTTACATTTTTCAAGCTGCTCATCGTCGATCTCATGTTGCTTTTCAAAGTATTCCCGTTCTCCTCTCGAGTCATCGATGCTCTTGTCTGTAATTTTGGTGACATAATATCTAACATGAAATTAATTAATTTACCTATGGTTTATTTTACAAATAAGTGCCCCATCTGTAAAGATATTATTCGTCAAAATTCCACACCCGCACCGCCTCATTTATAAACTAATTATTTCCAAATTTAATAGAGTTAAGGTGGAGACGATCATGAAGTTGCTCGGAATTATTGTGAATCCGCTTTCAGGTGATGGCAGAGGATCTAACATTTGGCGAGAAATTGAGCCATTGCTCAAGTCGCAAGCGATTGCCTATAAGGCCAAATTAACGACACTAGCAGGCGAAGCCACCCAACATGCCGTTACGCTTCTACAAGAGAATAAGATCGATCAATTGATCGTAATTGGCGGAGATGGCACGATACACGAGGTTGTCGGCGGAATTATGGAGGCTGCTGAACATGGCGAGAACTGCCGTCTTTCGGTCATTCCGGCGGGGACAGGCAATGATTTTGCCAAAGCGTATGGGATTCCTAATAATCCCCTGCAAGCGTTGGATATCGCACTGAAAGCTGCAAACACCGTACAGATTGATTTGCTAAAAACAGCCAGCGGACGCGTCGCAGTGAACAGCATTGGAGCTGGTTTCGATGGCAAGGTCGCCAAGCTGACGAATGAGGCTGCCTACAAAAAATGGCTTAATCGTCTAGGCCTAGGCCAAATAGCCTACTTCCTTTCAATCTTGCGTGTATTCGTTACTTATCAACCATGTAAAGCTTGGCTAGAGGTGGATGGAACCACCTATGAAATAACAGATATGTGGCTGACGGCTGTTGCCAATATACCTTTTTACGGCGGCTCCATCCAAATATGCCCGTCTGCTTCCCCTCACGACGGCTTGGCTGATATCGTCGTAATCCGAAGCAGCGGGCGATTACGGCTGCTGCCTATTCTTTTCACCGTGTATCAAGGCAAACATACCAAGCATCCTGCTGTTTCCTTTTACAAAGGCAAATCTATCTCTCTGCGCACCGAATCGCCCCTGCTCGTTCAAGCTGACGGAGAGATCGGTGGAACAACACCACTGCATATCGAGATTATTCCTTCGGGCTTGCGCGTTATAAGAGCGGAGTGATGAGGCAGCTTTTTTTAGGCTATTAATTTTAACCGTTGACGCTGCAAAATAAGGTAGCCTACGAAGCCAGCCAGGATGACGGCAATCCCTGTTATGGAGCTATCCGGGGAAAGACCATCAGCAGATATTTGGGTGTAGATGCCAACTCCGGCAAGCATCATCGCATTTTCAAGGAGATTCTGAACCGCAATCGTTTTCCCAGCGCCTATCATTCGCTGTCCTTTATCTTGCAGCACCGTGTTCATCGGTACAATAAATACACCTCCGCTGAAGCCAATCAGCAGCAATAGTCCGATCGTCACATACAAGTTGGAAATAAGCGGAAACAACAAGATACTAACTATCATCACAATACCGAATACGAACGAATTATAGTATTTGCGGGCCGGGATCAGCTTGGGTGTTAGCAGCGCTCCGATCATAATGCCTATACCAGTGACTGCCACCAGCATGGAAATTTGATCGACGGATTCGATGCCCAAATGCGCCGGTACCCAAGCGATAATCGCCAGACGAACAACGGAGGAAGTCATCCAGAAAGAGCCTGTGCCAACGAGCGAGAACCGAGTGGTGCGATTTTTTAGCAGAAAGGCGACATCGTTCACAAAAGCTTTCGCTTCTTTTCCGTAACGGATCGTGGCATTGCCAGCAATCTTTGGAATTTGCAAGGACATCAACAAGGAAACCAAGTAAAGCCCCAGACATACAAGAATTGAACCGGTAAGGGAGAATTGAGCCAAAATACCGCCGCAAACGGAGCCCAAAAGAATAGCCATTATGGTGTAGCCCTCTATGCGGGCGTTGGCTTTGAGCAGTTCATGGTCAGACTTCGTCAAGGAGGGCAGGATGCCGTATTTGGCCGGTGAGTAGACCGCGGCCCCAATGCCTACGATGCCGTAGCTGACTGCCGGGTCCAAGTGCAAGAACAAGGCAATAATTCCGATGCCTTTTATGGCATTTCCGACTAGAAGGACGTGGGACTTGGCATTTTTGTCGGCATAGGCGCCAACGAATGGCGCCAGGATCACAAAGGCAACAAGAAACGAGGCTTGCACAACACCGATATAATAAGCAGGGAACGCGCTTTGCTTAATGATTGCCAGCGTAATGAATAGAATCATATTATCTGCGAAAGCGGAGAGGAATTGTGTCACATATAACGTCTGGAGTGGCTTCATTTTCATTTTCAATGTCATCATAGATCGCTCCCTTTGGATTGCTCCTCATCTTGCATGGCCATTCGCTTGATGGTTACATAATCGACTTTGCCACTGCCCAGCAGTGGCAGCCTCTCTACATATCGAAGCTCGGAAGGCACATAAATCGCTGGATGCCCTTGCTGCTTCATAGACTCTCTGATCTGTTGGAGCTGAGCATCTCGACTCGTATGATAAAGCACAATCCGCTCCCCTTTGCGCGGTTCAGGGACACTGATTGCTGCGCACATCGACTGAGCAGGCAGGCAAGCCGCTAACAACTCTTCGACCATAGGAAGCGAAACTTTCTCTCCGCCAATTTTAGCAAAAGACTGCACTCTAGCTTGGATAGTTAGATAGCCCCTCTCATCCAGATGAACAACATCCCCACAGCTGTACCATTCCGGGCAGGGAACGAATCCCTGGCCATGGATCAGGTAGCCCTTCATCACGTTGGGTCCCTTCACTAGCAAGTTCCCTCCAAGCGCTATTCCTTCCACTTTCTCCAAACGGTACTGCATACCCGGCAGCAATCGGCCAACAGTCCCCTTCTTGTTATTCATCGGTGTATTCAGCGAGATGACTGGAGCCGTTTCCGTTGTGCCATACCCTTCCAACACGCGAATCCCGAATTTATCAGCCCACATTTGTCTGACTTCATCCTTCAACTTCTCAGCGCCTGCTACCACATATTTCAACGAATGGGCAAAATCATACGGATGCGCCGTTCTTGCATAAGCCGACAGAAAGGTAGAAGTCCCGAATAATATCGTAATATTCCGGTCATAAACCAGCTCAGGAATGACTTTATAATGCAAAGGATTCGGATACAGGACCACTTTCATCCCAGATAGAATCGGCAGCATCGTCCCCGCGGTCAATCCGAAAGAGTGAAACATCGGCATTGCGCCTAACACAATATCCGCAGCGTTAAACGCAATAACGACCTTAGCCTGCTGAATGTTGGCATAAATATTGCGATGAGTGAGCACGACACCTTTGGGTTTGCTTTCACTGCCTGAGGTGAACAGAACAACCTCGTTCCACTCCGCGCCGACAGGCCCTTTCGCTTTGCGCATATAGTCGAGTACGCCTGCCCATTTATGGCTGAACGCGATACTTTGTTTGACATCTTCCAGATAAATAATGGTGAAAATCTCACTTGCGCTCTGGATAAAATCAGATAGATTCGCTTTCTCTATGAAAGCTCTGGACGTAATGATCGTCTTCACAGACGCCGTTTCACAAGCATCCAGCATCGCTTGCTTGCCTGCCGAATAGTTCATAATCGCTGGCGTCACGCCTAGTCGGAATAGCGAGAACAAGGTAACCACATTCGCTGCTGCATTCGGCAGCAGTACCGCAACACGCTTCTGAGCTCGAAGCAGCGCTTTCAAACGTCCTGCCATCGTATACGTAGTGAGCAGAAGTTTCCGATATGTTAAGGTGGCGTTGCCAACAATATCTTCTATAATGACAGTCGTCGAGCCGTGCTTTTTCGCGGCGATCAACAGTTCATTGAATAAATTGAGTTCAGGCTTCATCCGGCTTGCTAATAAATGATTTTGCATGTGAGAGCGGATTGTTTCTGTTGCTTGTTCCTTTTGAATCCTTCTCGACAGTTCTTCACGCACGGGTACTTGAAAGGCCTCTCCAAACGTAATACTCACTGCCGGGAACCAAATTTGCTTGAGCTTGCCGCGCAGATACGACAGCTTAGAATGTTCCAGACCATTGATGGCAATTGGCAGCATCCGCGCCTGAGATCTCAATGCAATGTAACCAATACCTCCATACACTTTCATCATGCCGCCTGTCGTTGTAATTCGCCCCTCTGGAAAAATGACCAGCGGTATTCCGCTTTGCACCGTTTTCAACATCGTCCTTACCGAGTAAGGGTTCAGTGGATCTACCGCAATATGAGCCCGAAAAAGGAGAAGCCACGCAAAACGCTGGGCGATTTTGGTATTCACCACAAATGCTACTTCACTCGGCAAAATGAACGCGAGCAGAACAGCATCTAACAAAGAGACATGATTCGGGATAAGTACCGTTTTCTCAGTAATAATTAAGTGCGTCAGCCCTTTGACTTTCACCCGAAAGCCAGCCATCAAGGCTGGGCGCAATAAGGGCAGCAGCAGCTTCAACAGGGTAACAACCAACCATTTCATCATCGTGACTCCTCCTAAGAGCTTTCATATGTCTAATTGCCTATATTTTTGGGCACCTCTTAATACCTGGTCATAATCCTATTGTATGCATTTGCCACCAAACGGATAGTACTAACTTTGCGTAGTACTCTGGCGAATCGGTTCCGTTTATTGGTAAATATAGGAATTTTCTGTTATAGTGAAACTATATATTTCGGTAAAGGAGCGTGTATCCTATGTTCAAATTAGTTGCAAAATCCAACTTCATTTATTTCCTTTGTGCCAGTTTATTCATATACCTGATTGATCTTGTTCTTGTAAGATCTGCTCTGTACGCAGAACATGATCAAATTTTGACCATTGGATTCGCACTGGATTTTGTTGTGGTACTTCCAATCTTGCTTTACTTCTTGATCTATCGAAAAATCAATAAAAGCTTCATCTCGGTTCTTCCTTTCGCTTTGCTAGGCTATTTGGCATTGCTACTGTTTATACCGGCTAAGGGGCAAGGAACTCTTGAATGGGTCAAATATTTGCTCATCCCTGTGGAACTTACGTTTCTTGGTTATGAAATCTATAAACTATATCAACTCATTACCCACTTTAGACGCAATCATTTCATCAAGGCACATCCGCTCGAAACAATTCGCAAAAGTATGGAAGAAACATTCCCTCATTCCAACATAGCACCCTTCCTTCTACATGATTTGTCGCTTTTTTATTACGCATTTTTTGCTTGGAGAAAAAAGCCTTACCTACAACCAGACACTGCTGCATTCCGTTATCACACAAATTCTAATTGGCTGATCACCATTTTAATCTTATCGAAAATTCTTCTAATTGAAGGTGTTTGTGTTCATATCCTTTTCATGCAATGGTCACCTATTGTCGCATGGATTCTTTCAATCGGGAATGTATATATCATTCTTTTGCTAGTCGCCGATTACCGGGCAATGTGTCTAAATCCAATTTTGGTTTCAAAGCAGGTCATTCGCTTGCAGTATGGTCTTCAATTGTTCTCCTACGTAGAAATAACTAATATTGAATCGGTATCCGTCATTTCCTCTGAGCAAATAGCTAAAGATCGCATGAACACATCGTTTATACCGCTGGTCGTAGAACCGAATATACGCATTCAATTGAAAAATGCTAATCTGGTTATCCGCCTGTTTGGCAAACGACAACTTGTCGATCAAATCTATTTATTCGTGGATAATCCACATGAATTCCAGACGGCATGCCTAACCTCGATGGAAGGTGCTTCCGGCTCATGAATCAAGAAAGAGGCGTCCCATCAGTCAATTTAATGACTTAAGGGCAGCCTCTTTCTTTTAATATTGCACGACATGGAAAAGCTCCCTTTAACCTTTTGAGTCAGCCTCGTTCCCCTATCGCAGATTCGGGGATTAATCCAGCAACTTCCTCAACCGGCCCGGATAGTCTGTAATAATACCCGAAACACCAAACGAAATCAGCTGTTTGTAATCCCTCAACTCATTCACCGTATAAGGATAAGTTTTTACGTTTGCTGCCGAAGCAGCTTTGACATCCTCATCTCCGATTAAATGATGATAGGGATGCAAGGAATATACATCGACACCGATTTGCTCCGCATAACCAGCATGATCAATAAGATTGGCTGTATACAACAACCCTACTTTCACCTCGGGTTCGGCCACTTTCAGCCTGCGAATCACCTTGTGATCAAACGAGGAAATCACGACATCCTCCATCCTGCCGCTTGCTTGCAAGAATGCCAAAAGCGCCTTCTCCATACGCCCTTCGTACGCATGCTTCACTTCCACGTTAATCAGATGTCCGCGCGGCACAAGATCAAACACTTCTCGCAGCAGCGGCACGCGCTCCCCTATATAAGCTTCTGAATACCACATTCCCGCATCGAGGGATCTCAGTTCTTCCCAGTTTTTTTCCACAATCCAACCAGCCCCATTGGTCGTTCGATCCAGCGTTGCATCATGACAGACGACAATTTCATTGTCTTTCGTCAGATGTACATCCAACTCAATACCATCAGCACCTTGTTCCAGCGCCAAAGCGAAAGACGCTAACGTATTTTCCGGCGCTTCGCCTGCGGCACCTCGATGTCCAATCACTAGCGGTTTCTGTTTATGCATCATTCCACACTCCTAATGGGTAGTTTAGGCTTCTTCTATGCTCAAATTATAAGGGAAAATCTCCGCTCTTGCCCAGTCAGGATGCGTAAAGGTTACGTAAATATTCAAAAAAATCTACAAATCCTTCACCTGTATTTAACATTGGTCAAATAAGTTAACGTTAAGCTAGGGATGCAAGAGATTCATCGATTACAGTTTGTGGAGGCTTAATGAATGAACACTTTGGACAGAGATTTATCATTTCCAACAACTGCTAAACCAGGTTTGAAAGTCAAACAGCCAATCCTCAGCACGTTCAGCCAGAAGTGGAGCGAGACATTCTTAGGCTATGTCTTCTTGTTCCCCTCGCTATTGCTGTTTGGCCTTTTTTTGTTCTACCCTCTGCTCCAAACCTTCTATCTCAGCTTGCATGAAACGGATCCCAGAGGCAGGATCTCTTCCTTCGTTGGATTCGATAATTTTACAGCTATTTTCACATCGGAGCGATTTTACCAAAGCCTCGGTGTCACGGGTCTTTTCACCCTTTTAACCGTACCCACCGTTATTGTTCTGGCTCTGATACTCGCGGCTTTCACACATAATCACTTAAAAGGGATGCGCATCTTTCAGTTCATCTTCTCTCTGCCTGTCGTATTATCTGTCGGAACTTCCGCCGTCATCTGGATGATGCTGTTTCACCCGAGTGTTGGCATGTTGAATTACCTGCTGACTCTTGTTGGGCTTGAGCCGGTTGCTTGGCTGACCGATCCGAGATGGGCACTGCTTTCCGTGTCCATGATGACCGTCTGGATGAATCTGGGCTTCACCTACATCGTCTTGCTGAGCGGCCTACAGGGAATTCCGGACGAAATCTACGATAGCGCCAAAATCGATGGCTCTGGACCCGTTCGAACCTTTATCCGAATCGTCTTGCCCTTGCTTTCACCCACGGTTTTTTTCGTGACCATCGTCTCCATCATTGGAGCTTTTCAGTCCTTCGGACAAATTCATATCCTAACCAGAGGCGGACCTGTGAACTCGACCGACGTGCTCGTATATTCCTTGTATCAGGACGCTTTCATCAACTTCCGGTTCGGTACGGGAAGCGCGCAAGCCTTGGTCCTTTTCACCATAATTCTGATCTTCACGATCGTTCAATTTAAAGTTTTTGAAAGGAACGTGCATTATCAATGAGTTCACGCTTGCAAAATACGTTCGTTTACACGCTTCTGGTTATATGCTCAGTCCTGGTGCTGTATCCCATTTTCTATACCTTCTCGTCAGCCTTAATGACGCCGGAGGAAGCTTCCGCTTATCCTCCCCGCTTTTTGCCTAGCGGTTTCTATTGGGGCAGTCTACTTGCCGTTTTCAAACTCGTTCCTATCGGCAAATTCATCACCAACAGTTTGATCGTCGCGATCATCATCATGGTTGGTCAATTGATTACCTCCAGCATGGCTGCCTATGCTTTTGCCAATATTCGCTTCAAAGGAAAAGCGTTCATCTTCGCACTCTTCATGGCCACCATGATGATTCCGTGGGAAGTCACGATCATTCCGAACTATTTGATGGTCAAAAAGTGGGACTGGCTCGATAGCTTGCAGGGCTTAACGGTCCCTTTCCTGGCAACAGCCTTCGGCACTTTTCTGCTGAGGCAATTCTTCCTGCAGCTGCCCAAAGAGTTGTTCGAAGCGGCACGGATAGATGGATGCGGCCATTTCCGCAGCTTCTTCCGCATCGTATTGCCCCTTGGACGGCCGGCATTAGCCACTCTCGCTGTGTATGCCTTTTTGAATGCCTGGAACATGTACTTATGGCCACTTCTAATCACGAACAGTGAGGGCATGCGCACCGTGCAGATCGGCATCGCCATGCTCCAATTTGAAGAATTAACCGTTTGGAACTTGGTTTTGGCCGGCGTCACTGTCGTCTTGCTGCCTTCCCTCTTAATGCTAATTCTTGGCTTAAAACAGCTCGTTCGCGGACTTACCGCAGGAGCATTGAAAGGCTGATCCATAAGGATGGCTACTCAGTTCAGCCCATCGCTGATCTCGATTTCCATAAAAAAATGCAATCAAAAGGGAGAGAAACAAAGAACATGAAATCATTGAAAATGAGAAGCTCCGCGCTTGCGATGACCGCACTGATGGTCTTATTAACCAGCGCTTGCGGCAGTAAAGCGGAAACGACAACAACTTCCAGCACAGCAGATACGAAAGCTTCTACACCTTCAGCGACAACTGACACCAAGAAATCGGCCGAGCCGGTTAAAGTCATTTGGTGGCACTCCATGAGTGGCGAGCTTGGCAAAGCTGTCGATAAATTGGTTGCAGACTTCAATGCTTCTCAGAAAAATGTCATCGTGGAAGCAGTTTTCCAAGGTACCTACGACGAAAGCTTAAACAAAATGAAAGCTTCCATGGATACCAAAAGCGGCCCTTCACTCATTCAAGTATACGAAATTGGTTCCCGCTTCATGATCGACTCCAAAGCCATTACGCCGGTGCAGCAATTCGTGGATGCAGATAAATTCGATCTTTCACAGCTCGAAGACAATATTTTGAACTATTATAAATTTGATAACAAGCTTTATTCCATGCCTTTCAATACATCGAATCCAATCCTTTACTACAACAAAGATATGTTCAAAGCTGCCGGTCTTGATCCCGAGAAGCCGCCAAAAACGTATGAAGAGATTGCCACTGCCGCTAAAGTGCTGTCCAAAGATGGTAAATCCGGCTCCTCCTTTGCGATCTACGGCTGGTTCATGGAGCAATTCTTTGCCAATCAAGGTGTGGAATATTTGAATAATGGCAACGGTCGCACTGCTTCAGCAACGGAGTCACTGGCTAACAATGAAGCTGGCGTAAAAACATTGACATGGTGGAAAGACATGGTCGACAACAAAACTTCCGCGAACCTCGGTCGCAAAACCGATGATACCAAGAAAGCATTCTTGGCTGGTCAAGTGGCGATGACCCTGGACTCCACAGCCTCCCTTCGCGGTATCGTGAGCGGTGCTGACGGGAAATTCCAAGTCGGGACAAGCACGTTGCCGAAGCCAGCGGATGCCAAAGAAGGCGGTGTCGTTGTAGGCGGAGCGAGTCTTTACATCTTGAACAACAAATCCGAAGCTGAGCAAAAGGGAGCATGGGAATTCATTAAATTCCTCACGACTCCGCAAACACAAGCATGGTGGCACGTGAACACTGGCTACTTCCCTATTACCAAAAAAGCTTACGACGAGCAGCTTGTGAAGGACAACCTGGCCAAGTATCCGCAATTCCAGACGGCCATTGACCAGCTTCACAACACCAAAGCGAATAAGGCAACTCAAGGCGCTGTCATGGGCGTATTCCCAGAAGCCCGTCAAATCGTAGAAACAGCCATCGAAGAAGCTTTAACTGGCAAAAAAGCGCCAAAAGAAGCGCTCGATGGAGCTGCGAAGAGCATTACAGAGAAGATTGCCGCTTATAACAAAACGGTTAAATAGTCTTTAACGAACAAGAGGAGCAGGGCGCCTAGGCGGCCCTGCTCCTCTTTGGTTATTTGATGATCGATGCAATTTGGGCTATATGATGCTGATTGTGCCAAAGAAACCTTTGGAGCGCGGTATCGATGCTGATCCTCCCTAGAGCCTGCGTGGAGAATTGTCGGTTGAACGCATTCTGGCTGCCGCCTCTGAGCAAAGCCACTAAGCGGGTATGCAGCGATTCCAGTAAGGCAATTGAAACTTGAACTGGCACATCCCTATAGTCGCTCAGCTCTGCAAATAAATCCTCACGATATGAACTTGCCACAGGCTCGTCTTCCGTTAACGCTCGCTTTAAACGCAGATATGCGTTTATATCATTATCTGCCATATGGTGTACGACCTGCTGCGATGTCCAACCACCTGGACGATAAGGCACTTGGAGCTGCTCGTGGTCCAAATCTTTCAGCACATCCCTGAGCGACTTCGCGATATCAGAGATTCCTTGTAAACACTTGTTTCGTTCCTCAACAGATAAAGCCGATTTTGCAACAAATTGACCTATGGGATAGCGTATTTTTTCCATTTGCAGGCTCCTTTCTTTTTCCGGGGTACCTCTTATTTGTCTTCTCTCCTAGCTGAACTCCTCATCTCTATTGGAATTCATCCAATAGGGTTGCTTTGAAAGCAACGATTTAGGCAAATCCACAAGCTACCTTCAATTGTATAACTCATTTATAAAAACTTTAAATATTCTTTTGGATATCACCGAAAATGGATTCAGACCGTTTAATCTAGCACTATGCCTAACGCCTTTACTCGTTGGATTATTGATTACCTATTTCTTCGTGCGACTACTTAGACTCCAACATTGTCCGTGAAATGACCACCTTCGTTTGGGACAAACTGTATTTGTTTGGACCCTATATGACACCACGTGAAATCAATAAAAGATTGGGATACGATTGGACAAAAAACTCGCTGCATTTATCAAATGAGAGCAGCACCCTTTTGGTTTTTGTAAATCAGGGAAGAGTTGTGCAATACTTGGATATTACAACTTGGATAAATGGTAATTCAGACTAGGTCTACACGCCTGCTGGCGCACTCTTACAGTTTTCCAGATCACAAATCAGCGATAATCAAAATTATCAAATTCTCCTAGAATTAAACGAGTTATCCCCATAACCTTCAAATCACCACAGATATCAATATTGTATCTACCAAAAACACTAACATCTTAAGAAAAACGACTTCGCGGCCCTGATAAATCAGCCTCTTCTTAGCTGCAAAACCTTGTAAGGGAACTAGAGGACGCTAATTAGACGAAAAGAAGGGATGCGAGGGTAATAGCGGAACTACAGGGTCTTATTTCCACAAAAAGCGTAAAAATTCCCATAAAACAGCAAAATAACGTACTGTAGATCCCTCAACCTCCCGATAATGACACTTTTGGCTAAAATAGCGCACCGTAGTTCCCTCCCTCCGCGCGAGGCAGCTGGAGTAACTCGATTGAACTTTCATCAATTAGTTGTGCCTAGCTTGGCTAGGCGCGCTATGTTAAAAAAAGCAGGTGCCGCGGCACCTGCTTCCAACGCTTACTCCTCAATTAACAAACCGAAACTCTCATCCCCAATGGATACCGGCTCCATGTCATTCACCTTCGCGAATCTGACCCCGGCAAGCAGCACATTCTCTTGCAGCACATGATCAAAGCGCTCCAAAGCTTCTTTCAGCGGCGCCCCCACATCCAAGACAAGGTTGATCCTCTTTTCAATCGGAAGCTCCAGCTTTTTGCGATAATCCTGTATAGCACGGATCATTTCCCGGACAAGTCCCTCTTGTTCCAGTTCCTCCGTTAATGTGGTGTTGAGGGTAACGGTAACTTGATTACTGGAGGCTGATGCGAAGCCTGCTTTTGCCTGCTTTTCTACAAGCAAATCTTCGAGCTCGACACGCAGCTCTGCTCCCTCAATTATCACTGTTAAGAAGCCCTTGTCGATGGCTTGTTTGGTTTCTGCAGCAGACAATTGCTTCAGATGATTTTGCAAAGGACTGACGGCCTTGCCGTACTTTTTCCCTGCTACTTTCAGATTCAACTTCACGCTGAAGTCTACAAAACCACTGTCGCTTTGTTCCAAGCGAATGACTTTAACATTCATCTCATCTCTGATGATATCCTCGAACCGGCTCAAGTCGAAATCACCATTCAGTGAAACCATCATCTCGGAAAGCGGCTGACGCGTTTTGATCCCTGTCTCATTCCTCACGTTGCGAGCCAGCTCAACAATTTGCCGAGTCGTTTCCATCTCGCGTTCAAGGGTTAAATCAATGACGGATTGGTTCTCTTGCGGATAATCTGCCAGATGGACGCTTCCGTCTCCGCCTAGATTCCCATAGATATCTTCCGCGATAAGCGGTGCAAATGGTGCGATCATCCGCGCAATCGTCAGCAAAACTTCACGCAGCGTTTGATAAGCTGATACCTTATCCGCGGTCATTTCACTTCCCCAGAAACGGTCACGGGAGCGGCGGATGTACCAATTGCTAAGCTCATCTACAAAAGCCTCGATTTGTTTCGCAGGGTTCAAGAAATCATTGATTTCCAAGCCTTTGCGCACATTCTGCAAGGTGCTGTTCAGCCGCGAGATGATCCAGCGATCCAATTCATTCTCAGATGAGAGTTTCGGGTGATCCTCTGGCTTATACTGGTCAATCTCTGCATATAACGCATAAAAAGCATGTGTATTGTTAAGCGTATCTACCAGCTTGGACTTCGCTTCCGCTACGATTTGCTTAGAGAATCGTTTGCTGTTCCATGGCGCGCTGTCCGCAAGCAGAGCCCAGCGAAACGCATCCGTGCCAAACTCATTGATGATATCCCAAGGGTCGATACCATTTCCTTTGCTTTTGGACATCTTTTGCCCATTCTCGTCCAAAACGTGACCTGTAGAAAGCACAGCTTTGTAAGGTGCTTTCCCATTGTACAACGTTGAAACCGCGAGCAAGCTAAAGAACCAGCCTCTCGTTTGGTCAATCCCTTCGCAGATCATGTCCGCCGGGTATTGCTCATTGAACAGCGCTTCATCTCCAAAAGGATGATGATACTGCGCGAACGGCATAGAACCACTATCGAACCAGACATCGATGACTTCAGAGGTTCGGTGCATGACGCCTCCACAAGAGCAGCGAAGCTTCACTTCATCGATATAAGGCTTATGCAGCTCTAAGTTTTCGTCCAGCGGCTGCACCGATTTTTCCTGCAAATCTTTGCGGCTTCCAGGAGCATATTCGCACCCGCAATCATCGCATAACCAGACGTTAAGCGGAGTTCCCCAATAACGGTTGCGACTGATGTTCCAATCCACAAGGTCCTCCAGAAACTTCCCAAAACGGCCTTCTCGAAGGTGCCCAGGATACCAATCGACTTTGCTGTTATTTTCAATCAATTGCTCTTTGATAGCGGTCGTTTTGATAAACCAGCTTTCCATAGCGTAATACAGAAGCGGTGATTTACAGCGCCAGCAGAACGGATAGCTATGCTCATAACGCTCTTTGGAAAATAACAGATTGCGCTCGGATAAATACTTCACAATATCCACATCGCAATCTTTGACGAAGCGACCAGCGAAGTCGGTGATCAGGTCGTGGTAACGTCCCGCCAAATTGACCACATTCACGAAGTCCAACTCGTGCTGGCGAGCTGTGCGGTAATCGTCTTCGCCATGTGCGGGAGCAATATGAACGATACCTGTACCGCTTGTGTCCATAACATAATCTGCGTCTACAACGATATGACCTTTGTTCGGGCTGATATAGCCGAATGGCGGCTCGTAGGAAGTGCCAACGAACTCTGCCCCTTTATGCACAGACAGTATCTCGTAGTCTTGCTTGAACAGCTTCTCCACAAGCTTCTGGGCCACGATATAGACTTCATCTTGATATTTCACCTTAGCATAGTCGATATCGTTGTTCACAGCCAAAGCTACGTTCGCTGGCAGCGTCCAAGGCGTTGTCGTCCATGCCAAAAAGTTCTCTTCTCCGCTTTTACTTTTGAATTTCACCGTGGCGCTCAAATCTTTCACATCTTCATAACCTTGCGCGACTTCGTGCGAGCTCAATGTCGTTTGGCAATCTGGACAATAAGGACTGACCCGATGCCCTTTGTACAGCAATCCTTTGTTGTGTACTTCCGCTAAAATATGCCAAACGCTCTCGATATACTCGTTCTTCAACGTCACATATGGATCATCCATGTCCGTCCAGTAGGCGATCGCTTCGGTTAATTCCCGCCACTGCTTTTCATATTCAAATACACTGCTTTTGCATTTCTCGACGAACTTGGCTACTCCGTACTCTTCAATTTCTTGCTTGCCGGAAATTCCAAGCTGCTTTTGAACGCCAAGCTCAACAGGCAAGCCATGCGTGTCCCAACCCGCCTTGCGGACGACATGGTGTCCCGTCATCGTTTTGTACCGGCAAATGAAATCCTTCACAACACGGCCTAGCACATGTCCGATATGGGGTGAACCGTTCGCTGTCGGTGGTCCCTCATAGAAAACGAAATTCGGTTTGCCTTTGCGATTCTCGATCGATTTGTGGAAAGTATCGTTCTGTTTCCATTGTTCCAACACACGCAGATCGCGTGTTCTTGCTTTCTCTTTCACATCAACTTTTCTCATCAGTTACAAACGCTCCTCTATTTTCCTGGTATGAAAAAACAAAAAAATCCCGCCCCGTAAGGGACGAGATTACCTCTCGCGATACCACCCTAGTTCCATAATGATCAATCGTCTTGACCATCACAGCTCCTCATTCTGCGCACGAACATACGCGGCCCTTGTAACGGCGGGATCCCGGGGCAGCTTACTCAATTCCTTCAGCTTTCCTTCTCGGAGAGGATTTTCGACTAATTCCTGCATATTGGCTTTCAGCTCTTGGCCAACTCTCTGGGAAACAAGGTATTAGCTTACTCGTTCTCGTCAACAAATTTAAATCATATTTGAACATCTAATTCCTTTATTTTTACACCAATTACGCTTCAATGTCAATTAACGATTTGGATACCCGTAGTGAATAGGGCTTTGTGGGGGATTTGAATATGGCGGCATTGTCTGGGACTGGCTCTGCATATTCGTATAAGATCCATGACCATACTGTTTATTTTGCTCATGCGCTTGCATCACACATTCATCCGTAGGTCCAATAATAATCGTTTCGTTATTAAGAGGTTTGAGCACTTTCTTCAATAGTTCAGGATCCAAACAATACGTATGGGCAAGAACTTCGATCGGCGTTTTGGTAAGAATATCAGACCCCAAAATATACTCCGGATAAGGCGCATCAAAAATCGCCAGCAAGTGCGTATCATCTTCTAGAGCTACTTCCCAATGCCACCAGCCTTGCGGAATATTGCCCACTTGTCCGGGCGTTACCGTAATGTTCGTAATTTCGTTATCGAACGGGTTAATCAGAGAAATCATGGCTTTCCCTTGAATACAATAGACAAGTTCAGAAGCATTTTGGTGATAATGCGGCTCAACCACACGCCCTCTGCTCAAGTAAATATCGAGCATAGAGACATTGCCAAGCGTATTTAAATTATCCCGCCCGAGGCGATTAATGAAATTTTCCGCATTTCTTGTCATCAAGCGATTCTTATTAATATCAAAAAAAACTGCTCATTAGGGTTCGTGTACACGGTACTAGGCGTAGGTGCAGGCATCCATCTTTCCACTCCACTCTGTTAGTATATTTGCACCCATAATATGCAGCGGAGTTTTAATCGTGACAGGAGTCTAGGTGATAATTGCCTCTACCCAACTGTAACAAGCCAACAGTTCCTCCTCGTTTACCAAATCTGAACGATGTTCAAACATGATTTTCACTTGTTTATTCTCGTGTGTAAGAATGTGCAAATATTCTTCAATAGGAGCCCAACCCTCGTTTGGATCTTGATGCGGCATAACAGGAATCCTACTCTTCTCAACCGTGTTGTTCGCTGTCATTTTCACATTGGACAAATGAATAATCTCTGTATATTTGGCAAACTTCTTCATAATTGTTCTTGCATCAAAATAGGGATCTATCCGATCTTGCAAATAACATCTAGCTGTATCAACACAGAGTTTCACGTTCGAAAACTTGTCTAATAACTCCTCCAGAAAAGTATCTGCGTAAATGTATGTATTCAAAGCATCCAATTCCAAAACGGGAGTAAATGTGAACTCTCGCCCCTTCTGAGAAATCCATTCGAACCACGACTCACTTTTTTCTTTAAACTCATCTAACCCGTAAGAGCTTTCATGCGTAAATTCACTGCTCTGCTCGAATCGCCAATGATTCCAATCCACCCTGTCATCTAGAATTACAGGCTTGGGGTAGTGAAATAACACATACGAGGGTTTAATTGCCGCCAGAAATACTAACTCTTGCTTGACACTCTCATAGGCACGCGATCTAATTGCATCATCACTTGCTAAAAACAAGGCATCCCTGAATTTGGATAAACCAGCCCGCAGCGGAAAATGGACACCTATCTGAAATCCGTGTTCTCTGGCTTCTTTAACCAACTTCGCAATATCAGTTTCATCGCCAAACAAACAAGCTTCGATGCCATAGAAGCCTTCTTTAAAATCTTTATGAAACTTATGATAATCAAGAGTACCGTATTGCCCTATCATGAATCGATTCATGAGTCTATCTCCTTAATTACCACCTCAGGTCAATTTCACAATTGAAACCTGTCTTTAACCATTCTAGCAACATCCTCAGGACTTAAATTTGTATTATTAATTCTTATATAGTTTGCCCGCTTGATTTCATGTTCTAGAGAGTTCAATCTATGATTCTCAGCGGTCATTCTTAGATTTTGCTCCGATTGTTCTACATTTCTTTTCGTTGGTTTATGTTCAAGCCTGTAATCGTCATATGATTATGAAAGACTGTCATTCCAGTCACTTTTTCTAGTTCATGTCCTACTGTCATTTTACCAACGGCTTGTGGCCCAAAAATAATTATTAATTTCATCATTCAGCCTCATCTCCATGTCGAACATTAACTTGACAATAAGCCAGAATCTGTAAGCATGCAAGGGAAAGAACTAGTTCATATTACTTTCCTGAAAGAAAAAACGGCTTCGCCGCCAGGAGAGATCAGCCCCTTATTAGCGATAAAACCTATGGAGGGAGGGAACTATGGTACGCTATTTTGGCAAAAAGCAGGGTTACCACCAGAAGCTTTGCAAAATATATGACATGATAAGGCATTGTGCTCCTTAGCGGCTGATTCACCTTTACGGAGCACATGCCGACTAGGAGGAAATTCAAAAAAATTTATAATAAGGTTTATATTTACAGTTGGTCTTTCGCTCACAGAGAAAAAAAGAAAGGAGGCTTCGAGTGAGGAGACATGTTGCCAACTGTAAATTTTGGGTTTTTATTCTATTTAATTACGATTCGTGCCGCTGTGTACTTCTTCGGATACTTTCGGGGGCGTCCCGTCTTTTTCTTTTTTATTCTCCCCTTACTTTCGCGTGTCGGC
>NZ_BMHE01000082.1 GCF_014640555.1 Paenibacillus marchantiophytorum
TATTCCTAAGAATCCGCAGTGTGATCTCCACTCTACAAAAACAAGCTCGCCCAATTTTCGACTCTCTTTTCCGTGCATTTCGGGGGCAATTTATTTTCAACTAACTGATACCTAAGTAGTTACAGCAAAAAGTGTCATTATCGCGAGGTTGAGGGAACTACAGTACGCTATTTTGCTGTTTCTAGCGAAATTCAGCGCTTTTCGTAGATATAAGACCCTGTAGTTCCGCTATGACCCTCGCACCCCTGCTATTTGCCGAAATAGCGTACTAGAGTTCCCCCTTATCACGATTCCCTTACTAGTTTTGTCGCTAATAAGAGGCTGATCTCTCAGGGCCGGCGAAGCCGTATTTCTTATTAGGGGCATAAAAGGCTGCCCCCCGCGGAACGGCGATCCGTAGAAGGACAATTTCGCATGCTTTTCGCCAAATTAGAGGGGCTACGATCCCTCTAAGGTGTTAAACTTGACGATGATAATGATAATTGTTATCATTATCGAATGTGAATTGAGCGTAGCAAATTTCTATGCTTACAAACGAAGTTAAAGGGGAAGATTGTCATGCAACAAAGAAAAAGCAAAAAAGTTGCCGTTGCGCTAGTAAGCTTAATGAGTATAACGTTGTTATTGTCGGCTTGCGGGAGCGCATCTAATGCTGGTTCCAAGGCATCCACGTCGCCAGCAGCTAGTTCTCCATCGGCAACGGCAGCGGCTGCAGCCAAAACAATGACGGATGGGCTAGGCAATAAAGTAACCATTCCTGCTAATCCACAACGAATTATCGGTTCTTATTTAGAAGATCCTTTGATAACACTTGGCATTAAGCCAGTTGCACAATGGGCTGTTGCCAGCGGTGTTCAGGACTACTTAAAGGATAATCTGAATGGCATCCCGACGCTTCCATCGGATCTTCCATTCGAAGCGGTTGCGAGTTTCAATCCGGATCTTATGATCATCGGTGGATCCAGCGCAGCAGCAGGGGAGAAGTACGCGCAGTATGCCAAAATTACACCTACCTTTGTATTGGGCGATGAAGTCAACAATGACTGGCGCAAAGCGCTGCTGAAGATCGGCGAAATCTTCGATAAATCGAAGGAAGCAGAGCAAGCGCTAAAGACTTATGATACGAAGGCGAAAGAAGCAAAGGATAAATTGATTAAAGCAAACGGCGAGCAATCAGCGGCTGCGATATGGGTGACTGCCAAGGCTGCCTATGTGGTAAGCGAGAGCCTGTCCAGTGGAGCTTTGCTCTACAAGGACATGGGCTTCAAAGTGCCTAATGTGGTGAAAGAAATTTCCAGCAAAGGGACTGCGAACTGGCGGGCAATCTCGATGGAAGCCTTGTCCCAACTAGATGCGGATCATATTATCCTGATTCGTGGTAAGGGAGAAGGCGACCAAATCATTAACGATCCGATTTGGAAAAGCATTCCTGCTGTGAAGAACGGGCATGTTTATGAATTTGATAAAACCCACAGCTGGTTATACAGCGGAGTCATTGCGAACAGTAAAATGATTGATGACGTTTTGAAAAGTATTTTGAAGTAAGTATGGAAAGCCGTCAGGAAGTTTCTTCTTCCTGGCGGCTTTTTTATTATTTCACAAAAAAAGTTAGCCATGTTATGAAAGTTTACAAACTTCTTTCATATAAATTGACCCATAGGGGTAGCGCACTTACAATGAAACAAATCTTACAATTGAATGGCAGGTTCTAACCTAAACATAGAGGTGAAACGTCATGGAATTTAAGCTGCAGCAAGTGAACACAATGAATCAGGTTGACTTCGTTCATGCGTTCGGCCCTCTATTCGAACATTCCCCGTGGGTGGCTGAGCGGGCGTGGGGCTCGCTGCCTTATGCCTCACAGCAGGAATTCATGCTTGCTCTGGAGCAGGAAGTTTGGTTAGCCAGTCGGGAGGAACGGCTTGCCCTATTGCGGGCGCATCCGGACTTAGGGACAAGGGTGCAGATGACGAATCACTCGGTCCAGGAACAGTCCGGCGCAGGACTCAATCGCTTGTCCCCAGAGGAATATAAGCAATTCCTTGCTTACAACAAGCAGTATACAACGAAGTTCAAGTTTCCTTTCATTATGGCTGTGAAGGGGCAAACGAAGGATACGATCAAAGAAGCGATTCGTCTGCGGATTGAACGAGACTTAGAGACGGAATTAGGCAAGGCTCTTCAGGAAGTTTGCAAGATAGGTCGTTTTCGGCTTGAAGCATTAATGGAGGATGAGAAGGGGGAAACAGCGATGAAACAAGCGAGCGTATCAGAGAGAACGATGTACTACGGAAAAGGTGATGTGTGGGTATATCGTTCTTATGCCAAACCTTTGACGAATTTAACGTTGATCCCTGAATCGGGCTTTACGGGACGAGATAATGTGTTGTTCGGGATGAATATTAAAATCGCGGTTAGCGGAGAGAAGTTCTTCACTTCGTTCACCGAAGGCGATAACACGTTGGTCGTTGCCACGGATTCGATGAAAAACTTCCTTCTACGCAAAGCCGGCGACTATGAAGGAGCTACGGCGGAAGGCTTCCTCGCCTTCGCTGCTCGCAAGTTTCTGGAGACCTACCCGCAGATGACGGGCGTGAGAATGACGGCTGATCAAGTCGCCTTCGATGTTCTGCCGGTTCCCGGAGCCAATGGCTTGGAAAATGGAGAACTGGTCTACCGCTATTCACAAAATGAACATCCAACGGCTTTCGTTGACATGGTTCGGACAGACGAGGGGATCGTTGTTGCTGAACACTCCGGCGGTATCGCAGATCTTAAACTAATTAAGGTAAAAGGCAGCTCCTTCGCTGGTTTCGTGCGAGACGAGTATACTACGCTTCCGGAATCCTATGATCGGCCCTTATTCATTTTCTTGGATATGTCATGGAGCTATGAAGAGGTGGAAGATGCCTTCGACTCTGATCTCGGTCGTTATGTCGCGGCTGAGCAAATAAGGGATATTGCGCATACCGTATTCCATGAGCAGCATTCCCCGTCGATTCAAAATCTCATTTATCGGATTGGACAACGAGCGCTTATAAGATTCCCGCAGTTGAAGGACATTCGCTTCGAATCGAATAATCGCACGTGGGAAACGATTCTGGAGCAGGCTTCGGTAGGCGAAGGCAAAGTATTTACAGAACCTAGACCTCCTTATGGCTTCCAAGGGTTTTCGATGACGAAGCGTGACTTGGAGGGCTTATGAGCAAAGGGATTACAACGCATGTTCTGGATATTAGCAGCGGAAGACCTGCGAAGGATGTACACATCGCCCTATTTCGAATACAAGACGGGAAATCGGAACTGCTAAGTTCTGGTGCAACGAACAGCGATGGCCGTCTGGATGGACCGTTGCTGAGCGGTGAGGGTTATCAAGCTGGGGTGTATGAGCTTGTTTTTCATATTGGCGATTATTTTCGAGGCACAGGCATATCGCTTCCAGAGCCGGCCTTTCTAGATCAAGTTCCGGTTCGCTTTGGAATATCAGCCACAGATGTTCACTATCATGTGCCATTATTGGTTGCTCCTTGGGGATACAACACCTACAGGGGCAGTTAATTTCAAGCCACCAAGGGTTCCGAGGGAGGGATTTGCATGGATGATCAATTTGATCTCGTTATTCGTAAAGGTACCGTAGTCCTCATAGATCAAGTATGTCAGTTGGATATCGGTATTCGAAACGGTAAAATTGCCGCATTAGGTGAAAACCTCGCTTACTCGGAGCAAACGCCTACTTATGAAGCGGAAAATCTGGTCATTCTGCCAGGCATGGTAGATGCTCATGTTCATTTCAATGAACCCGCCCTGGGACATTGGGAGGGCTTCGCTACAGGTTCCGCATCGCTCGCCGCAGGTGGTTGCACCACCTATATCGATATGCCGCTCAACGGTGTTCCGCCAACGGTGCGATTTAGCGCCCTTGAGCGAAAGTTGGAAGCGGCGGAAGGAAACTCGGTGGTCGATTATGCGCTCTGGGGCGGTCTTGTTCCCGGCAATATCGGGCATTTGCAAGAGCTAGCTGAGGCTGGTGTCATTGGATTCAAGGCTTTCATGTCTTGTCCCGGCGGAGAAGGGGAAGAGATTTTCGCGGAAGTGGACGACCTGACGCTCGTCGAAGGGATGAGAGAGATCGCTCGTCTGGGGCTCGTGCTTGCGCTGCATGCAGAGAGTGAAGAGATAGTCGCGAAGCTGGCAGCCCAAGCGCGGGAGGAAGGCAAGCGAGGAGCGCTCGACTTCGCTGCGACGCGGCCGATCGCCGCTGAGCTGGAAGCGGTCAACCGCGCGCTCTTCTACGCGGAACAAACGGGCTGCAAGCTGCACTTCGTGCACATCAGCAGCGCGGAGGCTGTGCAGGTGATCACGGATGCGAAGGCGAGAGGGTTGGACGTCACCGTGGAAACGTGCCCGCATTACTTGGTATTGACCAGCGCGGATCTGGAGCAGCTAGGGGCGATTGCCAAATGTGCGCCGCCACTGCGTACGGCGCAAGATCAGGAGCGCCTCTGGCAGGAGCTTGCTGCTGGCAGGCTTGATCTGCTCGCCTCGGATCATTCCCCCTGCCCGGCAGCGATGAAGCAAGGGGAGTTTATTGAGGCGTGGGGTGGGATTTCCAGCGCGCAAAGCTCGCTGGAACTGATGCTGGATGAAGGCCATCTCCGCCGAGATGTGCCGCTGCCTTTGCTTGCACGGCTGCTGGCTACGGAGCCGGCCAAGCGCTTTGGGTTGTATCCGCGCAAAGGCCAAATAGTCCTGGGGGCAGACGCGGATCTGGCGCTTGTGGATTTGAAGATGAGCTATACGCTGCAAGCTAGTGATTTGCTGTACCGTCATCCGCATAGCCCTTATGTGGGGAAAACATTTGGCTGCCGAGTAAAAGCCACATTCTTACGCGGAAATCAAGTGTATGAGCTTCATGAAGGCGTTGCTGACAGGACAGAAGGAGCATGGCTTCGTCATGCTGCTGTGACAGGAGGTGTGCACAGTGGCTGAAATGACACCGACCTCTGTCCAAGAATTAGCTCAATATTCCAAGCAAATGCTTGATGTGCTGGAGTGGCTCGCAACCTACGGCGCTAATCCAGAGGGAGGAGTTACCCGGCTGCTGTACACGGAGTCATGGCTGCAGGCGCAGCGTGCGCTTTTGGCCAAGATGGAAGGGCTGGGTCTAGCAGCGAATTTCGACGCCGTAGGCAATGTATATGGGAAATTGCAAGGAAGCAACGCGTCTTTGAAGTCGGTTCTTACAGGCTCGCACGTCGATACAGTCCAAAATGGCGGTAAATATGATGGCGCATACGGCGTCGTTGCATCGCTGATGGCACTTGGCTACCTGAAGGCTGTACATGGGACTCCGAGAAGGACAATTGAAGTGATTTCATTATGTGAAGAAGAGGGAAGCCGCTTCCCGCTTGCTTATTGGGGATCCGGCCATGTAACTGGCGTAAGATCTTACGCAAGTGCTGCAGGTATTGCAGATCTAGAGGGTACTACTTTGTTGGAAGCTATGGGAGAAGCAGGCTTCAAACCTGCGAACGCGGGCGAGCATTCGGCAGTGCGTGATGATATTGGAGCTTATATTGAAATTCATATTGAGCAAGGTTCTGTCCTTGAAGTGAAACAGAAACAAATTGGCGTTGTGACAGCGATAGTTGGACAGATTCGGATGACTGTAGTTGTCAAAGGCAATTCGAACCATGCCGGAACGACACCGATGACCATGCGCCGGGATGCGCTCGCGGGAGCTGCTGAAATGGTTGTTCTCACGGAAAGTATGGCGCTGGAAGAAGGCGGGCCGCTTGTGGCTACGGTAGGGCGGCTGGATGTAAAGCGTGGAACCTCGAATGTAGTGCCGGGCGAAGTTGAATTTACGCTGGATATTCGGCATACGGATGAGCGGAAGATGGACGCTTTTCGAACAAGATTGCTAACAAAGCTCAGTGAAATCGCGAAGCGAAGAGAGCTTATTATAGAGACGGTTGAAAATTTGCATGCTTCACCTGTTGCGATGCACCAAGGAATCTCGGATGACATTGAGGCAGCGTGCGCGACTTATGGATTCGGAAGCATGAAGCTGCCCAGCGGGGCTGGCCACGATGCCCAGTTGTTTGGGCCAATCTGTCCATCAGCGATGATTTTCGTGCCAAGCCGCGGGGGGATCAGTCATAGTCCGGAGGAGTTCACGGAACCGGATGACTTGATTGCAGGTTTTCAAACACTGGTTCATGTGTTATACCAATATGGCTATGGGGGTAAAGCTGATGAAATCCTATAAAGACTTATCGCCCTCGCTGCGAACGATTATGACGCCCGGACCGGTTGAGGTCGACCCGCGTGTTCTGCGCGCGATGTCGTATCCGATTCTGGGACAGTTTGATCCTGAATTTACGGAATTGATGAATGAGACAATGGAAATGCTCAGGGATGTTTTTCAAACAAGCAATCAATGGGCTTACCCTATCGATGGTACCTCCCGCTCAGGTATTGAGGCGGTATTAGTCAGTGTGATTGAACCAGGGGATAAAGTGCTTGTGCCGATTTATGGTCGTTTTGGCAACTTGCTTGTCGAAATTTCTGAACGCTGCGGAGCTGAAGTTGTCCTGTTGGAGAAAGAGTGGGGGACGGTATTCGACCCGCAGGAAATCATTGCCGCTATTCATCGGGAAAAGCCAGATATTGTAGCGATTGTACATGGCGAAACGTCCACGGGGTGCGTTCAACCTCTTGAAGGAATCGGGGCGGCTTGCCGTGAAGTGGATGCGCTGCTGGTCGTTGATGCTGTTGCGACAATTGGCGGCGTGTCGGTACAGACGGATGCCTGGCAATTAGACGCGGTTATCGGTGGCACGCAGAAATGCCTATCGGTTCCATCTGGCATGGCCCCGATTACTTACAATGAGCGCGTTGAGGCGAAGGTGCTGCGACGCAAAACGATCGAGCGCGGTCTGCGTGAAAATGGTCCAGCCGCAACTGATGCTGTAGCTGCTGGGAAGCCGGTTGCGAGCAACTACTTCGATCTCGGTCAACTGCAGGATTACTGGAGCCCTAAGCGGCTCAATCATCATACGGAGTCAACTTCCATGCTGTACGCTTTGCGCGAAGGCTTGCGGCTTGTGCTGCAAGAGGGGCTGGAGGAACGCTTCGACCGTCATAAGCGCCATGAAGCTGCCTTGGTTGCTGGCTTGAAGGCCATGGGCTTAACGTTGTATGGCAACCCCACCTGTAAGCTTCCGGTCGTCACTTGCATTCAGATACCGGAAGGAATTGACGGCGAATCCGTTCGCGCCATGCTGCTGAATAGTTTTGGCATCGAAATTGCCAGTTCCTTCGGGCCGTTAAAAGGTCAAATTTGGCGAATTGGAACGATGGGCTTCAGCTGCAACCAGAAAAATGTGCTTCACGTGTTGGGTGCATTGGAAGCGGTGCTCTTATGGCACGACGCTGCGATTACAAGCGGTAAAGCGCTGCAAGCGGCGTTATCCGTATATGCCCCCAAAGAGGAGGAACTTCCATGTTGAACATCATGCCACGAGCGGAGCGAGCGATGATCGCTACGCCTCATTATTTGGCCAGCAGCGTAGGAAGCGCGATCTTGCAGCAGGGAGGCAATGCCTTCGATGCAGCGATTGCTATCAGCGCAACGCTTGGTGTTGTTTATCCGCATATGACGGGGCTTGGCGGGGACGCTTTTTTCTTGATGTACGATGCGGCTGCAGGCGAATATACGGGTTTCAATGGAAGCGGGAAGTCTGCTGCCCAAGCGACGCCTGATTTTTATAAAGCGAAAGGGCTGCAAGCGATCCCGCAAAGAGGTATTCTCAGCGCGATCACCGTTCCGGGCATGGTCGACGCCTGGTGGCAGGTATGGGAGAAATACGGCAAGCTTGCTTGGGCTAAGCTGCTTGAGCCTGCGATTGACTACGCGGAGAAAGGGTTCCCGATTTCACGCAATCTACTGTTCTGGATGCGCAAGGATGAGGTTTTCATTCGAGCCTCAGAGCAGTTGAGCAGCTTATATATGGCGGGTGGTCAGCTTTTGAAGGAAGGCGATCGCCTCGTTCAGAAAGAGATGGCTCAGACCCTGCGAGTAGTGCAGCGAGAAGGTCGGGATGCTTTTTATAAAGGTACTCTGATGCAGTCAATTGTACAGAACATTCAGTCTGATGGCGGGCTGCTGCAGGAAGCAGATTTCCGCAATTATGCCGGAGAATGGGTTGAATTGCTCTCCACGACGTATCGCGGGTACGACATTTATCAAATGCCGCCGAACTCGCAAGGATTCACAGCGCTAATGATGATGAATATGCTGGAAAATGTCGATGTCAGTGCGGTTCCCCGAGCATCAGCGAATTTTTATCACTTGATGTCGGAAGTTGTTAAAAAGGCGTTCAAAGATCGCGACCTGTACTTAACCGATCCGCGTTTCCGCGAGATTCCATTGAAGCGCTTGCTTTCCAAGGCTTATGCCAAGGAACTTTGGAGCGATATGCAAGCGGAGCCGTTTAAGGTCAGTGAGCATTTGTCGCCAGCGATCGGCCAGGATACGGCCTATGCGGCTGTGGTGGATGAAGAGGGGAACTCGGTTTCTTTCATACAAAGTTTATATTTTGACTTCGGCGCGGCCTATGTGCCTGGAGATACAGGGATTATCATGCAAAATCGCGGCTCTTTTTTCTCGCTGGAATCGTCTTGTGCCAATGCTTTGGAGCCAGGTAAAAGATCCTTCCATACCTTAATGCCGGCGATGGTCAGCAAAGAGGGCAAGCCTTACATGCTATACGGCACGCAGGGCGGGGAAGGTCAGCCGCAAACACAACTCTCCATTCTGACTGGTGTTCTGGACTATGGCTTGTCGATTCAAGAAGCGATTTCGCTTCCTCGTTGGGTGTACGGCCGAACATGGGGAGAAGACGGAGACGCCCTGAAGCTGGAGCATCGTCTGGATGGAGATGTGTACGCTCGTTTGAAGAAGTGGGGACATCGTGTCGAACCCGTCAACCCATGGGATGGGATTATGGGGCAAGCGCAAGGCATTGTCATTGACGAACAAGGGTTCATGAGTGGTGCCGCCGATCCGCGGGGTGACGGTTTAGCTATCGGTTGGTAATGATCAAGTGAGGAGCGATGAGTGATGGAAGCCTATGATATTTTGCTGGCAGTAGAGAGTGATAGTCACGCGCGGGTGTTGGCAACAGTTATTCATGTGGAAGGCCATGCTTATCGTAAACAGGGAGCTGTCATGCTGATGATGGCAGACGGGAGCTCGATAGGAAGTATCTCGCCAGGTTGCTTGGAAGCGGATCTCTTCGCCTATGTACCGGCAGTATGGGAATCTTCAACCTCCCAAATGGTGGAGTACGACATGAGGCCAGCTGATGATTTCGGTTGGGGAGAGACGATTGGCTGCGGCGGGCTGATCCGTATTCTGCTGGAGCCTGTTAGCGGAGAACTGTTGGTTAATCTGCTTGCTGTGAAAATATGCTTGGATCGAGGCGAAGCTGTACAGTTGGTGCGTGAAATCACGGATGGCTATTCAGGCATCTCGTATACCCTGTGCTCTGAAGGTCATTCTTCAGATCGGCAAGCTTCTCTCTCTGTGTATGTTTCCTTGTTTAAACCTAAGCCTAGAGTGATTGTTTTTGGCGCAAATGCGGATGCAATTCCGCTTGTTCAAATGGCGATTAGCAGCGGATTTCGCGTTGTTGTCGCGGACTGGCGTGAGGCTTATTGTCAGGCAGAACGCTTTCCGGGCGCGGAGACAGAGGTTGCTTTCCCTGAGCAGCTGGCGGCGAATTTAAAGCTTACTGCCCAAGACTACATCATTGTGATGAGCCATCAGTATGAAAAGGACGCTCTGTTTGTCCAAGAAGCCATGAAGGCTAACTTGCGTTATCTGGGGATCATGGGGTCCAGAGAACGGACGGAGAATCTATTGGCAGGCATCGACCGCCCTGAATGGCTGCGTTACCCCGTAGGACTGCCGATCGGTTCAGAAGGCCCTGTGGAGAATGCCGTCAGTATCGTCGCAGAGTTGATTAGCCTCAAACGAGGCGGCAAGGCGACCGGAGCATCCGCTGATGTGAGCGGTCGCGAGGGCAGGAGTCGCTCGTGGTGAGTGAAGCGAAGAAGATTATCGGCATCTATTTGGCGGCTGGAAGCAGCAAGCGCATGGGGACTTCGAAGCAGTCGCTGGAGTTGGCAGCGGGCACTAGGCTGGGGAGTATAGCTCTGCTGCATGCGCTCCAGTCTGAGGTGCATAGCGTTGTCGTGGTCGTTCGGGAGGATGACCCGCTCGATTGGTTGTCCGCTGAAGTCCTTGCCTATGCAGAAACTGGGCGTTGTTTGGTTGAGGTTTGCGCGGAAGCAGGAAGAGGCATGGCTCACTCCTTGCGGGTGGGAATTGTGGCAGCAGAGCGTCAGAACGCAGACGGTATTCTGGTGGTTTTGGCGGATCAGCCGTTTATTGATGCCCAGATGCTGAATCGACTCATGGCTGCGTTCAGTGGCGAGGCTGGAAGGGACTTCGTAGCCAGTGGAGATCAAGGCATGCCTAAGCCTCCTGTGATTCTGGGGCGGGAGATGTGGCCTTCTGCTCTAGCTTTGGAAGGAGATGCGGGTGCGCGCTCTTTATTTCATTTGCCGCAGTATCGCGGACAGGTTCTGGACGAAGATGAAGCCTTGAAGTTTTTGGATATTGATACTGAAGAGCGGTACTTAGCGGCGAAAAAAATATTATGGAACAAATTAATGTTAAGTTAAATAACATAAAAGATGAGTTGAGTGCATTATTACTAATGATGCGCTATTTTTTTATACAAAATCACAAAATGATGTAATGTTAGTTGACGCATTTTTGCGGAATTGTTTATAGTAGATCTAATTTATAGGTAATGGGCTAACGAAAGTTAACGCGCAGGACTCGCAGGACTTGGAGGATGGGTTTTCTGAGCAGCATGCAGTGAATAAGAGTCTTTGTGGACTCTTATCAGTTAGGAAAATGGTGTGTTTTGCGCAGATAGAAGCTCCTGGAGGCTCTTATTGGCTTGGGATAGGGGTATTGTGAGCAGCATGCGGTGAATAAGAGTCTTTGTGGACTCTTATCATTCCAAAAATGGTGTGTTTTGCGCAAATAGAAGCTTCTGGAGGCTGTTATTGGCTTGGGGGATGGGGTTTTGTGAGCAGCCAAATAGCGGATGGCAGCCAGTCGTAAGCAAATCAGATAGCATGGATGAAGCAATTTTATAGCAATGCTAAAGGAGGGGTGTTCATGTCAGTTCCTTTATATCAAGTGCCGGAACAGCAGCCTTCTGTGTGGCAACCTACAAGCGTGGAGGAAGCTATGCATCTCAAGCACAAATGGGGAGACAAAGCGGTACTCATATCCGGAGGCACCTGGCTCCGCACGCGCTGGGAGAATGGCGTTTCACCGCTGCCGCAGCATTTAATTAGTCTTGCACGTATTCAAGCTCTTTCCGGTTTGGCAATGGATGCCGGGGGGCAGATTCATATAGGTCCATCACTCCGTCTGGCCGATTTAATGGATAGTGAGCTTATGCAGATGAAATGTGCGCTTCTGGTCAAAGCCTGCGCCGAGATCGCAGCACCATCGGTGCGAAACCTAGCTTCCATTGGCGGGAACGTGGTTACTCGAACGGGTGATCTAATCGCAGCATTGCTCGTCATGGATGCGCAGGTGGTCTGCTCGGATGGGACTGCTGAATACACACTACCACTGGCGAAGTGGCTGGATGCCCCAACGCAACCTACTTCTGAGGTGATGACAGGGATCAAGGTACCAAACACGGATATTGAGGATGCAGAGAGCACGTTCGAGTTTTATTTGAAAGTAGGACGCCGAGAAGCTTTCACGCCATCTGTTGTAACTGTGGCCGGGAGGTTGGGCTTGGCACCGGATCAGACCATCCTAAGCATCGCATTAGCCGCAGGTGGGGGAAGCGCTGTGCCGGCCAGATTCGCTGATCTGGAAGCTGCTGCAATCGGTCGGCCGCTATCGAAGGACCTATTGCAACTGCTGCACACAGGCGTGTCGGAGGGCTTTCAGGCCGTGCCTGATGATTATGCCGGAGTGGCTTATCGCAAGCAGACAGCGGCCAATTTAATCGTTTCGGAATGCTATAAAGTTTGGCGAAAAGGGGGCGGGGCGAATGCTCCTAAATCGTGAAACCTATGCGAAAAAGTGGATTATTCGACCTGACGGTGAAGAGAAGGTTACGGGCAAGCTGCGCTATTTAACAGATTTGACTGCGCCGGGCATGCTTTATGGGAAAGTACTTCGAAGTCGTTACCCGCATGCCTGGATTTTTTCTATAGATACGACGAAAGCAAGGCAGCTGCCTGGCGTACGTGCTGTCGTGACGGCAAAGGATGTTCCTGGCATGAATTTGTTCGGCATTGCCTTTCCGCATCAGCCTGTATTATGTCATGATCGTGTGCGCTATATCGGCGACGCTTTGGCAGCTGTCGCTGCGGATACGGAAGAACTAGCCGAGTATGCGCTTAGTTTAATTGAGGTCGTCTACGAGCCGCTGCCGGTTGTGGATGATCCGGAAACGGCGCTGGATGAGGGTGTGATGAAGCTGCACCCCGAGGGAAACCTCTTGCATCGAACTAGCCTCCAGTATGGGGAAATGTCATTCGCCGGGTGTGCGCATATCGTTGAAGAAACGTACTATACACCTCGTCAAATGCACACTTACATGGAAACGGAGGGCGGGTTGTTCATCCCAGAGGCGGATGGCCGTTTAACGGTGTACTCGCCAACGCAGCATGGCTACAAAGATCGCATGCAATTAGCGCGTATTCTTGCTATGGCTGAGGAACAGATTCGAGTGATATCGAGTCCGATCGGAGGCTCTTTTGGGGGTAAGGATGAGCTTAATGTTCAGCCTTTTGGAGCGTTGTTAGCTTTACAAACAGGTTCTCCGATCAAAATGCATAATTCACGCAAGGAATCCGTTATTGCCGGCATCAAACGCCATCCGATGCGGATTCACATGAAAACAGGCATCGATGAAGCGGGGCATATGATCGCGCACCAAGTCCGTATCCTTGCGGATACGGGAGCTTACGCAACTTTGGGATGCGAAGTTCTGAACTTTGCTACCGAACATGCGATTGGGCCTTATACGATTCCGAATGTTGATGTAGAAGGGACTAGTGTCTATACGAATAATGGGGTATCTGGTGAGTTTCGGGGGTTTGGCGGCAATCAGGTGATTTTTGCCGTGGAGAGCCAGATCGAGCGGTTGGCCGAGAAGCTCGGCATGGATGCTTGGGAGCTGCGCAAGCTAAACCTGCGCGCTCCTGGCGATCCAGGCCCGATGGGGCAGAAGATCGTGCAAACCGAGGGTGCGAGCCAGGTATGGAGCAAGATGATGGAGTCGCCGCTCTGGGCGAAGCGGGCAAGGCTCCAGTCCGGATCGGGGCAGCCTCCGCCCAGCGAGCCCCAAGATCCGTGGACCCGCCGAGGCATCGGCGCAGCCATGGTGATGCACGGCGCCGGCCTCGGCCTCGGCATCCCGGATCACTCCGGCGGCCGCCTCGAGCTCACGCCGGAGGGCAAGCTCCAAGCCTCCTTCGGCTTCGAGGAGTTCGGGCAAGGGCTTTACGCAGCACTGACGTTGATGCTGCAGGACATCTTCGGCTGCGCCGCCGATGACATCGTCATTGTCATCGGCGACACGGACCGCGTGCCGAGCAGCGGGTCCAGCACGGCTTCACGCGCCACCACGATGATGTGGCGCGCCCTGCAGCGGCTGAGGCCGCCCTTCGTTCAGACGCTGCTGCAGCTGGCGTCTGAATGGGCGGGCATCGCAGCCGCAGAGCTGGCCACCGGCGCAGGCGGCATTCATCGCATAGGCGATGAAGCGGGCACGCCGGTGGTGACGTATGCGCAGTTGGCGGAGGCTGCCGAGGCGGCAGCCAAGCCGATCCGTGCGCAGACGGAATTCGATTACCCGACGACGCCCGAAGGGCTGGTCGGGGCGCACTACCTTTACTCTTACGCAGCAGTTGCCGTAGAGGTGGAAGTGAACATGCTGACAGGCCGAGTGAAGGTGATACAAACCGATCACGTCATTGCAGCAGGTCCTGTTATTAATCCTATGGGCTTCCTTGGACAGATCGAAGGCGGCAGCGGGATGGCTCTCGGCTTTACGCTGACCGAGGACGCCATCATGAAAGAGAGTGCCTACTTACGGCATAATTTGGATACGTACTTGGTTCCAACATTCAAGGATAGTCCACTTATCATTCGAGTGGAAGCGATAGAGGAATTACCCGAAGGGGATACATTTGGCCCTCGCGGAGTTGGAGAAATCGGTTCTGTCGGGCTGGCTCCAGCGATCACCGCAGCCGTACGGCAAGCGATCGGTATTTGGGTGAATCGGTTGCCCCTATCACCAGAAGACATCGTGCAGTCCATCGATTGGTTAGAAAGGATGGAGGCCATTGATTAATACAACCTATGTGCTCGAATGTTCCATTAACGGGAAAGCAGTAGCGATACCCGTACCTGCATCCAAGCGGATGTCGGACATTTTGCGTGATGACCTCCTTCTAACAGGGACCAAAGTGTCATGTGAAATTGGCAGATGCGGCGCCTGTATGGTTCTGCTGGATGGCAAGCCCGTGAACTCCTGTTTACTAATGGCTTATCAAGCGGCTGGCAGCGAGGTCACCACCATTGAGGGAATATCCGCAGGGGAAGATCTGCATCCTGTTCAACAAGCAATGCTCGAGGAGGGGGGACTGCAGTGCGGTTATTGTACCGCTGGCATGGTCGTGACGCTAACGGCACTATGGGAGAACAATCCTGCCCCGACAAGGGCGGAAGCGGAACAAGCATTGTGCGGAAATATATGCCGGTGCACGGGGTACGAAGGTATTTTCAGAGCAGTAGAAAGATGTGGGTTGTCGATAAAAAGAGAGGGGTGAAGCTATGATGCCGAAAAAAATGATGTTTGCTCTAACTGCAATCTTCCTAGTGATTCTAAGCGCTTGCTCCGCAAAAACGACAGAAACGAGTTCCACGACAGCACCTAGCAGCTCCCCTGCAGCTACAACGGCCACTACAGCCACACCGCAAGCTGAGAAAAAATTGCCGAAAGTCGCCTTTGTCTATATTGGTGTACCAGGTGATGGAGGCTGGACGTACGAGCACGACCAAGGGCGTATCATGCTGGAGAAAGAGCTGGGCATTAAAGCTACTACAGTTGAAAATATCCCTGAAGGCCCGGACGCAGAGCGTGTATTTGAAGAGCTGGCACAGAAAAATGATATCATTTTCGGCACCTCCTTTGGCTACATGGATTCGATGGTAAGCGTGGCTCAAAAGCATCCGAACGTGAAATTCTTGCACTCCACTGGTTACAAAACACTGCCGAATTTGGGGACCTACATGGGTCGTGAATATCAAAGTGCTTACCTCGTAGGTATGGCTGCCGGTAAAATGACTAAAAACAATCATCTGGGTTATGTAGGAGCCTTCCCGATTCCGGAAGTTATTTATACAATCAACGCCTTCACATTGGGCGCTCAAAGCGTGAATCCCGATATCGACGTCTCCGTTGTTTGGAGCAATACCTGGTTTGACCCGGCAACCGAGAAGCAAGCTGCGATTTCTTTGCTTGATAAAGGCGTTGATGTCTTGGCGGCTTACCAAGATTCGCCTGCAAGTATTCAAGCGGCCGCTGAACGCAAAGTGTGGGGAATTGGCAATGATTCCGATATGAGCAGATTTGCGCCAGAAACGTACATTTCCAATCCAAAATGGAACTGGGGCCCCTACTACGTCCAAACCGTAAAAAGTATCATGGATGGTACGTGGAAATCAGAAGCTTATTTCGGCAGCATGAAAGACGGCATTACCGATATCGCTCCTCTGGGTAAAAATGTACCCGCCGATGTCAAAGCACTAGTTGAGAAGAAGAAGCAGGATATTCTGGCAGGAACTTTCGAAGTGTTCCAAGGACCGATTGTGGATCAAGACGGTAAAGTGCGTTACGAGCAAGGGAAAAAAATGACGGATGAAGAGATTTTAGGCACAACGTGGTTCGTGAAAGGCATTAAAGGCGTTATCCCCAAATAAGGAATAGGAGGCTGTGTCGATGACGATACAAGATAAGGCTTTGCGTAAGGAATGGCATCCCGTGTTGTTGTCGTCAGCACTTCGAGAAGATCCCGTCCCTGTCGTTATTTTGGGTGAAAAAGTGGCCGTCTTCCGCACCTCGCAAGGCGTCCACGCCTTCAAAGATTTATGCATTCATCGGGGCGTACCGCTATCGCTGGGCAAAGTGAAGGAAGATGAACTCGTCTGTGCTTATCATGGTTGGTCCTATAATGGCTGTGGTGCCTGCACACGAATTCCATCTCTGCCTGCTGATCGGGCCATTCCCATGAGAGCCAAAGCGATCGTCTACGAATGTGTTGAAGCACACGGATTCATCTGGGTTTGCTTAGGCGTGCCGCTGAGTCCATTGCCCCAAGTAAGCAGCTATATTCCTGCGGGCTTCAAAGAAGTGCTGATGGGTCCCTATACCTTGCAAGCAGCGGGGCCGCGCATTATCGAGAATTTCCTCGATGTTTCCCATCTCATGTTCGTGCATGAAGGTCATCTGGGAGACAGCGCCTATGCGGAGATTAACGACTATCAGGTTCAAGAGGAAAATGGGGTACTTACATCCGAAGAAATCATCGTGTATCAACCGGATTCGGATGGAACGGGGCGAGGCGTACATAGCCGTTATGTCTATGAAGTTTTCAGTCCGCTCTGCGCAGCCTTCACCAAAAGAGAGAAGGATTCGGATTATCTCTTCCGACTGTTCCTGATGGTGCTGCCGGTGACGGAGCAAGAGAGCAAGGCATTCATGTTGAAGCAGCGCAATTACGCGTATGAGGAAGCGGACGAGGTTTTCGTCAGATTCCAGGATATGCTCATTGAGCAGGATCGCGTCATGGTAGAAAACCAGAAGCCCGAACTGCTGCCGCTAGATTTGCAGGCGGAACTGCATTTGAACACTGACCGATTGAGCATTGCCTATCGCAAACGGCTTCGTGAACTTGGCGTCACCTTCGGCACAGCCTAAAAAAAGACGCTGCCGCGTATAGACGAAGAAGAAATTATTCCTCGTCCATGCGTGAGCAGTGTCTTTATTCATTCGCCCCATCTAATGGGCTGTTAGCTCCGAATGTAATGTTAGATAAACAGTCTACATGAATGTTTCGTTGTTTGAGTTCGAGCAGCAGGAGCTGTATAAATTCTTTTTCTAGTTGTAGATCTATGGAACTAAAATAAGCGTCAATCAGCCCTTGGCTACTCAGTGATTTCATTTTGAACCTCGTACATTTCGGGGAATTATTTTCGTTTTCTACTATTTTTAAGCAGCGTCATTCTTCTGGAATGGCGCAGCCATGAATAATACGTTTTTAAATCACGCAATTCCATCGTTTCGGACATACGCCCGAGAAATGTGATGACGATCATTTTATGTAGTGGATTGCCCAGCAAATCTTTCTCAGCATCGTCGACCGAAAACTGTACAACCATCAATAAGTCATCGTCGATGACATAAACTTCTTCCTCATTCCGATAGTACGAAGCAATATTGCCGCTTTTGAGCTTTTCCCATAGGAAAGAGCAAATCTCTTCGAGCTTGGTGTCTTCATTGCCAATACGTGTACACCAACGGCTATGTGCATGATGTGTGATGACGATATCCACAATTTTTTTATCTGCTAGTTGGATGTAGAAGGGATCGTAGGTATTCCAACGACTCATGACTTTATCTTTCATACCCGGAACTCCTTTCTGTTCATACCATAGATGATAAACGGAATTAATAATTTCCATATTTATACTAATTATCATAATGTTAACTCGATTTGGAATCATCACAATAATGAGCGTGATGCATGTAAATTTTTTGCGTGATGATGCAAAGTGTGCAATTTTTATTTGCGTTCGGTTGCAAATGTGTGGAATTAGCTTGTATCATGCTGCCTTTTGCAATTAGGCGTAAATTGTGAGTGTATCAGGTTTTGATGGGTGTCAAATATGATATACTGGAAATGGAAGGATGGCGATTAACCATGGCGCAGCTAGACGTTGAAACACACGGAACGTGAAGCGTTAAGTGAGATCATTCTGGTTAATCCGAATCTAGATAAGGATTCGCTCCAAGACAAGCTGTCTATTTTGGATGTTCGTGTTAAGACAAGCAGCGGTAAGTACATTGATATCGAGATGCAGTTGTTTAATAAGTACGATATTGAAAAACGAAGCTTGTATGTATGGTCCAAATTGTACGAAGCACAGTTAAGTGAGGGACAAAAATATAAAGAACTGAACAAATGTATAACGATTAACATATTGAATTACTCATTTTTGCCGGTTGCGCGTTACCACAGTATTTTTCAACTTAGAGAGATTGTCACACATGCGCCGCTGATCGATGATATAGAGCTTCATTTTATTGAATTGCCTAAGTTGAAAGAAACGGCTGTGAGCCTGGATGAAGGCTTGGTAAAATGGTTGCTGTTTCTGAAAGGAACCGAAAAAGAAAAATGCGAGGTGCTGGCTATGAATGAACCGCAACTTCGATACCTTGGAGTTTTTAAGCCAGAATGAAGAGGCCAGAAGGCTGTATGAGATGCGGCAGAAGGCTTTGCATGATGAGGCTTCGATGCTTTATGGGGCTAGGGAAGAGGGGAAAGCGGAAGGTAAGGCAGAAGGGAAAGTAGAAGGGAAAGTAGAAGGTAAATTCGAAGTGGCAAGGAATATGCTGGATGAAGGCATCACTGTTTCGCTGATTGTTCGAATGACTGGTTTGTCTGAGTCGGAGATTGAGGAATTGAAGAGGCAAAAGCATTAGAAGGATGGTGATTAACCATGGCGCAGCTATTTGATCCAAAGAATGATTTTGTGTTCAAGAAGATTTTCGGTTTAATCCGAATTCAGATAAATTTTCAGTGTGTATTCCTATTCCTAATCCCATTGAGTTTGTCTTGTTTCAAAGTAACGAGCAGGCAATTTCGCACGGTTACTATGATCCCCATCATCTTTTCGGATCTGGTCCATCCTGACAAGCCTATCGCTTATTTGGAGGTTGAAAATGGAGAAAACCTTAGATTATTATATGAAGCTTCAGTACAAAATTGAATTGGATCAGGTTATAAATAACAGAAATCAGCAAAAGAATTTTTTATTAGGACATATTGAGGAACTCTATGGTTGTTCAACTCACGCTGATACAATTGAGGAACTCAGTGAAAAATTGGAGATTGTAAAAAAGTTATATTTTAAAAATTTGCTAGTCAAGGGGTAGAGATTCCAGAACCAAGAGATTTAAGAAGGATGGTCCAATCATTATGAGGAAATAACAAATACAACAATCGGACAGCATTACCGAATTTTACACAAAAAAAGTTTCCTTGCCAGTTGATCCTTTGTCAAATTTCTATCAAACATCTTTAGGTTGTTAAAATTCAAAATGGATAACATCATGCTCATCACATAAGAAATAATATTAAAGAAACAAACCAAAGACCGTTTAAAGCCCTTACTCAGCCAATAAACGGTCTTTTTGCTGTGAAACTCTATCTAATCTTAGTTAATTGTTGAATCCTACCCACAAGTAGAACTTGATGGAAGCCATGGGATGAAACCTACTTCCTTGAATCACGATTCAATTTAAACTAACCTGCTTTTGAAACGATGACTGGCAAATTTTATTATTTTTTTCTACGACAGTATAATTAACTAACCGTTCAATAAATCCCATTTTTGCTCTAAATCATTGAGGTAACCTTCGGTATTGCGATTAAATTTCTTGCGTAATATAACGCTGGTTAAACGCTGAT
>NZ_BMHE01000083.1 GCF_014640555.1 Paenibacillus marchantiophytorum
TTATTCCTAAGAATCCGCAGTGTGATCTCCACTCTACAAAAACAAGCTCGCCCAATTTTCGACTCTCTTTTCCGTGCATTTCGGGGGCAATTTATTTTCAACTAACTGATACCTAAGTAGTTACTTTTTGCTAGACTAGCGTATTGTAGTTCCCTCCGCCGCCTTAACGAACTCAATACCCTTTATTCGATCAAAATCGCTCATTCTGAAATTCTACTGAATCCCTGATGCTCTATTTCAACCAAATGATCACCTTTCCGCCTAAAATTTACTCGATAACGTTAATCCAGTTCATTAAATCCCCAAAAGGAGCCATTTTCCAGTCTATAAGCATCCTACAGTTCATTAGATGCCCTCTGTAGTTCCGCTATTGCTATAGTATATCTCCTTTTTACCCAATTAGCGTACTGTAGTTCCCTTTATAGGATGTGTCGCATTTAAGAGGCTCATCTCTCAGGGCGGCGAAGCCGTTTTTCTTACATAGGGTCTGCTCACGGGGGCACTTGTGCGTGGTGCAACGCCCGCGCCGCCCGCCCCGCTCTAGCTCTGCCGCGCCGCCCGGATCGCCCGCCGGGCGTTCAAATGCCCCGGCTGCCAGCGTGTGCTCTGGCGCTTGCTCAGACCGATTGCGCAGCGGCGCAGCGCGCTTTTGATCTGCAGCGGCGACATCGGCTTGATGGACAGCATCAACGCGACTACGCCGCTGACATGGGCCGTCGCCATCGAGGTGCCGCTCAGCTCGTTGTATTTGCCATGCAGCCACGACGAGTAAACGCGTTCGCCTGGCGCATAAATATCGATTTGCTTCCCGCGATTGCTGAAGGGAGCAATTTTACCCAATCGCGTTGTTGCTCCAACGGAGACGACTTGCGGGAAACGGGCAGGATAATCAACCGTTTTCTTCTTGCCGTCGTTACCGGAGGAGGCGATGATAATTTTACCGCGGTAATAGGCATTCATCACGGCTTGTTCGAGAGACCGATTGTAAGATTTCATGCCGAAGCTCATGTTAATAATATCGAGATCATTGTGTACGCACCAATCGATGCCGGCGATAATATCCGAGACATAAGCGCTCCCGCTATTGTCGAAAGCTTTGACAGGATGAATAATCGCTCGAGGAGCGACACCGACAATGCCGGAATGGCGGCCTGTTGCCGCAATCGTGCCAGCGATATGCGTGCCATGGCCGTTGTCATCAAAGGGAAGCATACTCCGGTTTAATAAATTAATCCCGCGCGAAATCGAATTGCGCAAATCGGGGTGATTGTAATCAATGCCCGTATCGATAACGCCGATCCGAATGTTTTGTCCAACGGACTTGTTCCAAACTTCCGGGGCGCCTACTTGATCAATGCCCCATGGGATGGTGTGGGAGCCTGATAAAGTGCTTGCGCGCTTCGTGATGATTTTGCTGCTGGCCATTTGATGCACGGTGATCTTGGTGTCCGCTTCAATGATGGGGGCACCGGTTAAACCTCTGAGCTTGGTGTCAGGACGAAGCATGCAGGAGAAAGCGTGAATGATGTCGAGATAGCGCACCTTAGCGAGATGGTGGAACGTGGACTTCATTCGTTTCAGCTCTGATTTGCAGGCATAATAGTCCTTAGCCTTTGCGAAATGGATGATATGCTTTTTGCCGGAGTGCTTGGTGAGGCCGATTTCCTCGTGAAGCAATTGAAGAAAGGTGGCTATATCCATCGTGCCATCCCCCCATGACAGCTTAGAATCGAATCTCCCCTATCTTATGTACAGGTCACCCCTTCTGACCGTGTCATAGCCTTTAAAGAAATAAATGGGTGCGAAGCCGTGTCAGATGCTTAGGTTTTACATAGGATAGATAGAGAGGCGCGGGCAGGAGTGTCTCTTTCTCAGGTAATGGAAGCGGCTGCGGCCCGTACGCATCGCTTCCTTAGGATACAGTCGCGAGCGGAGGGGGACCTTCGCTTGTATTCATTTTAGGGGGATCGCTTTCTTTGTTCAGAAGGTTTGAATTGGCCAAGGTTTTCGTGGATTCGAAGGGGTAGTTGCATTTTTAGAAAAAATAGGTTTTACTTAATGAAGATATTGGATAAGGTAGATAGAAGAAGCGAAGAAGACGATCGAAAGGGATGTGCCTTAGATGAGTAGCGAATACACACTCAAAATCACCACAGAGCAAGCACGCGAAATGCCCATGGTGGATTTGGCGTTTGAATTACTGAAGTCGGCGAATACGCCGTTTTATTACCGTGACCTGATGGCGGAAATTGCAAAAATAAAAGGGTTGTCTGAGCAGAATGTCATGCAAGTGATTGCCCAACTATATACGGAAATCAACATCGATGGACGTTTTGCTTGCGTAGGTACGAACCTATGGGGCCTCAAACGTTGGTATCCTGTTGAGAAATCGGATGATGCAGTAGGTAACGCTAAGCGTCCTAGAATCATCAACGACGAAGACGACGATCTGGATGAAGACATCTACGCGGAAGAAGAAGATACATACGCTGAGGAAGACGAGTACGATACATTTGGTACCGAAACCGAAGAGGAAGAAGCGGAAGAAGATACAGAGTTCTTCGAAGATGAAGAAATCGAAGAGGATCTTGGCGAAGCGGGTATCGAAGAGACCGATGAGGATGACGATTTGGACGAGGATTCCGATGAGGAAGCCGAAGATGGAGAGTTGGATGATGAGGATGACGACGACAAATAACTTGTCTTGACAGCCCCCGTCTATTCAGAGTAAACTATTGCATGGGCTTTAAAAGAATCTTAACATTTTGCGCAAGCATTCAAAAAGTGCCCCGTCACTACGGGTGTCACTTTTTTTGTTTTTTTCGGTGTTTTTTCACCGTATTTTCATGAAAACCACCATTTAGTAGACACTAAATATGAGGTTAACTGCAGCGAGAGCGAGAGCTTGCGACGTGAGCTTTTTGCATACAAACAAGGGAATTCATGCTTCACCAAAAAAATCTTAGGAGGCGTACATAGTGACAAAATACATTTTCGTTACGGGAGGCGTAGTTTCTTCCCTTGGCAAAGGAATTACAGCAGCTTCCTTGGGAAGATTGCTCAAGAACAGAGGTCTAAAAGTTACGATTCAGAAGTTCGACCCTTACATCAACGTGGATCCAGGAACCATGAGTCCTTACCAGCATGGTGAAGTTTTCGTAACCGACGATGGGGCAGAAACGGATTTGGATTTAGGTCATTATGAGCGTTTTATTGATATTAATCTGTCCAAAAGTTCCAACGTAACGTCAGGCAAAGTCTATTCTTCCGTTATTACCAAAGAGCGCAGAGGCGAATATCTGGGCGGTACTGTCCAAGTTATCCCGCATATCACGAATGAAATTAAGGATCGTGTTATTCGTGCTGGCCGCGAAGCGGGTTCCGATGTTGTTATTACAGAGATTGGCGGAACTGTCGGCGACATCGAGAGTTTGCCGTTCTTAGAAGCTATTCGTCAAATGAAAAATGATATCGGCCGCGAGAATGTCATGTACATTCACGTTACGCTGATTCCTTATATTAAAGCAGCTGGTGAAGTGAAAACTAAACCAACCCAACACAGTGTGAAAGAGCTGCGCGGACTGGGAATTCAACCGCACGTGATTGTTTGCCGTACCGAGCATCCGTTGACAGAAGACATGAAGCGCAAATTAGCTTTGTTCTGTGATATTGATCCAGCGGCAGTTATCGAGTGCAGAGATGCTGAAACGCTATATGAAGTGCCGATGATGCTTCGTGAGCAAGGCATGGACGACTATGTTGTTAATCACCTGAAGCTCACAACGAACGAGCCGAACATGACAGAGTGGGAAAGTCTGGTTCGCAAAGTTAAATCCTTAACCAAGAAGACAGAAATCGCTATTGTCGGGAAATATGTTGCTTTGCATGACGCTTACCTCAGTATCGTGGAAGCACTAGGTCATGCCGGCATTGATAATGATTCCGAAATTAATATCCGTTGGGTGAACGCGGAAGATATTTTTGATCATAACGTACATTCTCTGCTTTCCGGCGTACAAGGGATTCTTGTTCCTGGTGGATTCGGTGATCGTGGGATCGAAGGGAAAGTATCCGCCATTCGTTATGCCCGTGAGAAAGAAATTCCATTCTTCGGTATTTGTTTGGGTATGCAAGTGGCTGTTATTGAATATGCACGTTCTGTTTCCGGTTTGGACGGGGCGAACAGCTCTGAGATTAATCCGACGACAGCTTATCCGGTTATTGATTTGCTTCCAGAGCAGAAAGATATCGAAAATCTGGGCGGTACCATGCGTCTGGGCCTATACCCTTGCAAAATTGTTCCGGGCTCCCTTGCTGAGCAATGCTACAACGATGAGCTTGTCTACGAGAGACATCGCCATCGGTATGAGTTCAACAACGAATACCGCGAGACGATTGAGTCCGCTGGACTGCGTATTTCCGGTACTTCACCGGATGGTCGCTTGGTCGAAATGGTCGAGCTTCCGGGTCACCCGTGGTTCTTGGCGGTACAATTCCATCCGGAATTTACTTCGCGTCCGAACCGTCCGCAGCCGCTTTTCCGTGAATTCGTGAAAGCAGCGCAGCTGATTGCTCGCTAATATTTTGCGCGGCACTAACGCGGTCTCCTGTAAAACAACTTATTTGTAAAAGTTTTCAATTTAGTCTCTCTTTCAGAAGGAAAACGAAAATGGATAGCGAATATCTTTACTTAACGGTAGAAGATACGAATTGCTATTCGTTTTCGGGAGGGAACTAGGCTCATGAAGAAAAAAGTATTGATTGTCGACGATCAAAATGGGATTCGTGTATTGCTAATGGAGGTATTCAGTAACGAAGGGTACGATACCTATCAAGCCTCGAACGGTAAGTTGGCTTTAGAAATCGTGAAAAATTCTTCGCCTGACCTGCTGCTATTGGATATGAAAATTCCAGGTATGGATGGTTTGGATATTTTGAAGCATGTGAAAGCAATTGACGCCTCGATTAAAGTGATCATGATGACGGCTTATGGCGAACTCGATATGATTAAAGAAGCAACCGATTTGGGCGCCATCATGCATTTTACCAAGCCGTTTGATATTGATGAGTTGCGAATGGCGGTCAATATGCAGCTTAATAATGAATCTAGCAGTGGTTTTGCCGTAGGATCCTAGTCATAGGGTCTTTTTTTGTTGCTGAAGTCAGGGGCTTGGTTATCATTTGAAAATTTATGTGCTATAATAACTCAGGTATGACAAAGAGCGGTATACGCAACTACTACAGGTTCTAGGAGGAAGAGAAACATGGCATTGGTTTCAATGAATGAGTTTTTACCTAAGGCAAAAGCGAACAAATACGCGGTGGGTCAATTTAACATGAACAACCTTGAGTTTGCTCAAGCGATTGTGGAAGCAGCAATCGAATTAAAGTCCCCGTTCATTTATGGTGTTAGCGAAGGCGCACTGAAATATATGGGTATCGAATTTACAGTAGCTATTGCAGAAGCAGCAGCGAAAAAATCCGGTCTGCCGATCGCTTTGCACTTAGATCATGGTAGTTCCTTTGAAGTAGCAATGAAATGTATCCGTGCAGGATTCAGCTCCGTAATGTTTGACGGTTCCCACTATTCTTTCGAAGAAAACATTCGTTTGACGAAAGAAGTTGTTAAAGCTGCTCGTGCAATGGGCGTATCCGTTGAGGGTGAGCTTGGAACAATCGGTGGTGTTGAGGATGACATCTCGGTAGACGAAGAGCACGCTAACCTTGCAAAACCTGAAGAAGCGATCCGTTTCTACGAAGAAACTGGTGTTGACTGTCTGGCTATCGCTGTAGGTACTGCACATGGGATGTACGCAGGCGAGCCTAACATTCACTTTGACATTATTGAAGCTGTTTCCAAAGCGATTCCAGTTCCGGTTGTTTTACACGGCGGATCCGGCGTACCTGACGAAATGATTCGTAAATCCATCGCAGCTGGCGTTGGCAAAATCAACGTAAACACAGAGAACCAAGTGGCATGCACAGAAAACATCCGCGCAGCTCTGAACAAAGATGCTAAAATTTATGATCCTCGTAAATATCTCACCCCAGCTCGCAATGCTATGATCGAAGTCGTAAAATCCAAAATTCAATTGTTCGGAAGCAGCAACCAAGCTTAATTCCAATTGTATAGATAGGATAGGAAATGCAGTAAGGCGCATACGGAAGACAGATTAATAAATGTCCAACGTATGCGTTCTTACGGGCGTTTCCTTCTTCTGTTTTTATCTTAGACTCACTCCACTGGACTGCAGTGTTGTATTTGTCATGGACTTTTTAATTTTTTTTGTAAATGTAGAATGGGGAATTGCTGACGTTTTGGATTTTTTTGGTTGTAGTTAGGAAGGCACCTGGATTTAGGGGGAGAAGCATGTTGGAGAAATTAATGGTGGTCGGGGGACGTCCACTACGGGGAACCGTTCAAATTAGCGGAGCTAAGAATAGTGCAGTAGCACTCATTCCAGCGGCCATTCTTGCAGAAACATCGGTAACTTTGGATAATCTTCCACATCTGAGTGATGTGGCTATATATACAGAAATTTTGACAGATCTAGGCGCCACAATTGACTGGAATGAAGATCGGATGACGATCGATCCCAGTCGCATGAAATCCCTGCCGATGCCTAATGGCAAAGTGAAGAAGCTGAGAGCATCCTATTACTTAATGGGAGCCTTGCTAGGGAGATTTGGAGAGGCAACGATTGGTTTGCCAGGTGGTTGCAACTTTGAACCGCGCCCGATTGATTTGCATATCAAAGGGTTTGAAGCTTTAGGCGCTGAAGTGAGCAATGAAAACGGTGCGCTGAAGATACGTGCCAAAGAATTGCGCGGCGCTAAGATTTACTTGGACATGGCAAGCGTAGGAGCAACGATCAATATCATGTTGGCAGCCTCGCGGGCCAAAGGTGTTACCATTATCGAAAACGCGGCCAAAGAGCCTGAAATCATAGATGTAGCTACACTGTTAAACTCCATGGGCGCAAGAATTAAAGGCGCTGGCACCGAAACGATTCGAATCGAAGGGGTAACCGAAATGCATGGTTGCCGCCATTCCATTATTCCTGACCGCATCCAAGCGGGTACGTATATGATCGCTGCTGCGGCTACCCGCGGTGATGTTACCGTGGATAATGTCATTCCCAAACATATGGAAGCTTTAACGGCCAAACTTCAGGAAATGGGTGTACATATCTACGAAATGGATGAATCCATTCGAGTTGTGGGTCAGCCTGAATACGAAAGCGTTGATGTGAAAGCTTTGGTTTATCCTGGTTTTGCAACAGATCTACAGTCTCCAATGGCGAGTCTGCTGTGCCAAGCCAGAGGCGTTAGTATATTAACCGATCATGTTTATAGTAATCGTTTCAAGCATATCCCTGAGCTTGTGCGCATGGGAGCTAAGATGAAAGTGGAGGGACGCTCCGCGATCATCGAAGGTTCGCAGCTCAGCTCAGCCAAAGTGCGTGCAACGGATTTACGAGCAGGAGCTTCGCTTGTGCTTGCAGGTCTGAGTGTTCGGACAGGGGGCATCACGGAGGTGTCTGGCGTCGAATTTATTGACCGCGGGTATGAGAACTTGGTGTTTAATTTATCTTCACTGGGCGCTGAGGTTTGGCGCGAGAGTGAGGAATAAAGTTCCAGACAACAGGCAATGCTAGAATCCAATTGAAAATTTAATAGTTTGGTGGTCGAAACATGAGCATGCAGCTTGCTGAGCTTGAAGTACTCAAGCTTACTGAATTATATAAACTAGCCAAGAAACACCAGATTCCTTATTACGGTACATTGAAGAAAAAAGAACTCATCTTTGCGATTTTACGTGCACAAGCTGCTGAAAGTGGTCTAATGTTCATGCAAGGTGTCCTCGAGATTCTCCAAGAGGGCTTCGGTTTCTTGCGTCCCATTAATTACTTGCCAAGTTCGGAAGATATTTATATCTCGGCGTCGCAGATTCGCAAATTTGATTTGCGTTCAGGCGATATTGTTTCAGGGAAATGCCGCCCTCCCAAAGAGAATGAGCGCTATTTCGGTCTTCTGCAAGTAGAAGCGGTGAATGGCGAGAAACCAGAAACTGCTGCGGAACGTCTTCACTTCCCGGCGTTGACGCCTTTATACCCGGACAAGCGGGTTACGCTTGAAACCGAGCCTAACAAAATTTCCATGCGGATTATGGATTTGCTTGCTCCGGTTGGACTGGGTCAACGTGGTTTGATTGTTGCTCCTCCCAAAGCGGGGAAAACGCTGCTTCTCAAAGAAATCGCGAACAGCATATCCACGAACTATCCGGAGATCGAGCTTTTCGTTCTGCTCATTGATGAGCGTCCGGAAGAAGTGACGGATATGCAGCGTTCTGTCAAAGGGGAAGTCGTTGCTTCTACCTTCGATGAACTGCCTGAGAATCATATCAAAGTTGCCGAACTCGTGCTGGAACGCGCCATGCGTTTAGTTGAGCATAAGAAAGACGTCGTTATTCTCTTGGACAGTATCACTCGTCTAGCCAGAGCGTACAACCTCGTCGTTCCGCCGACAGGCCGGACACTTTCCGGTGGTATTGATCCGGCAGCCTTCCATCGCCCTAAGCGGTTCTTCGGCGCAGCCCGTAATATTGAAGAAGGCGGCAGCTTGACGATTCTGGCTACAGCCCTAGTCGAAACAGGCTCGCGTATGGATGATGTCATCTACGAAGAGTTCAAAGGTACTGGTAACCTGGAGCTGCATCTGGATCGTAAAATGGCGGAGCGCCGCATTTTCCCTGCGATCGACATTCGCAGATCCGGTACGCGCCGCGAAGAGGCCTTGCTGGGCAAGGATGAGCTCGAGAAGGTATGGGCGCTTCGCAAAGGGATGAATGATTCGCATGAATATACCGAACAATTCATCAAAAAGCTCGCCGATACGAAGACCAATCAAGAGTTCCTGGATTCTCTGGCTTCACCAACGGCAGGGACTGGGAATACAACGAATCACAAAAGCAAAGTGAAGAATTCTGCTTCTTAATTTTATAAATGCATCTTGGTGAGAAGGCACGCATGTGTAGATAACATAGCCTGCCTCAACCTTGACAAACGCGGTCGTCCTTATGGACGACTTAAGTCGTTTATCCTTATGTACAAGAGGAGTACCCGTTATGAACTTGGTTTATTCAGACTTGCAAGGCAACGTCTTCGACCACCCCGATTTCTTGGCGCTTGGTCGTAACGCAGAAATGATAACAGAAATATTAGACGAAGAGTTGATTCCTCTGCCTGAGGGATCAACCCTTGTCAGCCTTCCGTTCACGCGGCCGGTAGGTATTGACGCGGCTACCGGCGATATGAAGCTGGTAGAAGGCGACTACCACGCGGTTGGCGCTCTGCTGCCGCAAGGGTTTACCCGACTCTTGCTGCCAGGCTATGTCAAATCGGACAAGACCAAAGCACTGCCACTGTTCGGCTATACGGCCGTCGTTTGGAAAGAGGACGGCTTCTATGTAGCGGCCCGCCTAACGGACAACCCTTACTACTGGAATCCCATTCATTGTGATCCGAACGAGCTGGAAGTCGAGGTTAAGCGACTGGTTGCCAAGTATCCGGACAATCGGCTTTATGCTCACTTGTCCAATTGTGCGCTCGGCTACGAGTGCCTCACAGCCTCGAACACATTTCTGCAGCGCTGGGAAGGGGCTGTTCCGGTCTCCTACTCCTGCAATGCTGGATGCTTCGGCTGCATCTCCGAACAACCGGATGAGAGTGGCTTCGTAGCTCCACAGACTCGAATGAACTTCAAGCCTAAGGTCGAAGAGATTACCCAAATCATGCTGGAGCATCTGCGAACGCCTGAGAGCATTATCTCTTTCGGACAAGGTTGCGAAGGCGAGCCTAGTACGCAAGCCGTAATCATCATTGACGCTATCAAACAAGTGCGTGAGCAAACCCAAATGGGGTACATTAATATTAATACTAATGCCGGGCTCACAGATCATATTCGCGGCATCGTAGATGCGGGGCTTGATCTTATGCGCGTAAGCACCATCAGTGCGTTAGATGATCATTACAATGCTTACTATAAGCCAAGAGCTTACACGCTCAAAAATGTAGAGAAATCTCTGCGCTACGCTACAGATAAAGGGGTTATTACCTCGATTAACTATCTCGTATTCCCAGGCGTTACGGATCGGGAAGAGGAAATCGAAGCCATGATTGAATTCGTGCGAAGAACCGGATTGAAATTGATTCAATTGCGCAACCTGAATATTGATCCCGAAAGCTATCTGGGGATTATCCCTAAGGCGCGGGGCGAATTGCTGGGTATGAAGCAAATGATCGAAATCTTCCAAGAGGAACTTCCAGATGTTATTCTTGGTTCCTACTCGCACACGCCTAAGTTCTATACCAGCGATCGCAGTACGGCTGCGATGGTTTTATAAGGCAGTTGGCATTCGAGCGTTTCATCTTGCATTAATGCTTTTGACTATGTTAAAATCTATAGGTACGTCCATTAACTCTGTTTCAGCAAATGATTCAGGGCGGAAAGAGGTGACCCAACATGAAAGCAGGTATTCATCCTACTTATCATGCAACCACAGTGACTTGCGCTTGTGGTAATGTGTTCGAAACGGGATCAATCAAGCCAAATCTGCGCGTTGAGATTTGCTCCAATTGCCATCCTTTCTACACTGGTAAACAAAAGTTTATCGATGTAGGCGGCCGTGTCGACAAGTTCAAAAAGAAATACGGAATCTAATTGGCATCAATTGCTTTGCTGCCAATCAGCATAAGACAACCTCCCTTGGTCATCCTAAGCTTAGGCTTAGAGTCCAATGGGAGGTGTTTTTATGTTTAGGGGTATGCTTAGGTTTACCGGAGCGTTACTGCTTACCATGAGCTTAGTTGGCTGTGGCATAAGTTCTGGCAACAAGAACCCGCCGCAGACAGATGATGCGAAGTACAAAGCGCAGCATTACAAGCAGGATGGGATGCTTGGAATTACGAGTGTCAATCCGAATGATCCGCTGAACCCTACGTATCATCATTATGAGGATGATGCCAATTTAATGAAAGCGGTGCTCGCTCAGCTGCAAGGCATAGAGAAATCGAACATTGCAATTAACGGACCCAAAGCGAAGGTGAGAATAACACCTAAAGCTTCTTTAACGGCAGATCAGGTAGAGGAACTCCGTTCACAAGCCCAGATGGCTCTAAATACGAATATGCCGCGCTACAAAGTTATCGTCAAAATGATGCGTTAATTAGGCAGATTTTGCCTGTGGTTGCTATTTTGAAGTGAATCAGCTATACTATTTTTACTGTGCTAGATGGGGAGGTAGCGGTGCCCTGTAACTCGCAATCCGCTGTAGCGAGGTTGAATTCCTGTTAGCGGTACTGTGATGTGAGGTCTGGCTTTTACACGTGGTGTTGAGAGTCGGGTCCTTCGCAATGGATGCCCATGAACCCGGTCAGGTCTGGAAGGAAGCAGCCGTAAGTGAGATGTTTCATGTGCCGAAGGGTTGCCTAATTTGAGCTAACGATAAGAGTTCGCTTGTATCACTTTATCAATAACAGGTGCACGGTTTACCCATTAACTTCATGAATGAAACTATGAAACGCCAGCAATTTGGGCGTTTTTTCTTTTGCCTCCAGAAGGGAAATATTTACTTAATAGAGAATTCATATACGATCGGAATCAGCAGATAATTGGGATGCCTATTGCAAATTGAATAGAGAATGTGAAGGAGCTGCTCTGTATGTCCATTCATGATCCTCAAGATTACACGGTTTCTATGGAAGAAATGCGCAAGCTTTTCACCCTTAGTGTCCAAGCAGGTATGCTCATTGTAGATGAGGATGGCAAAATTAACTTAGCGACCGATCATATTTTGAAACTTTCAGGCTATTCAGCCCAAGAAATAACGCAAACCTCGTTCTCGCAACTAATGAAAGTGCGGGCTAGCTTACGTGAGCTGTACGAATTTTATTTCAGCAACGAAACGAATTTAATGGAATGGCCGCATGGCTTTCTCATCGCCAAAGACGGGGAAGCGTACTTCTACCAATTCTCAATTCTTCGGCTTATGCTAGGTCGGAAGGTTATGTATCTACTGGCCATGCGGGATCGGCAAGAGGGATTGCAGCTGAATTTACTGCAGCGGTTTTCGGATGCTTTTTTACGAGATATCAATTTAGGTGTTCTATTAATTAATATGGATTTTACACTCGTAGATGTTAGTGATCGTGCAACACAGATTCTGGGTATGGAACGCGAGCATATTTTGAATAAGTCGCTGGATGATATTTTCTCCTCCGTGCCGAGCCAGCACCAATTGGTGCAGCGGACGATCCTGCATGGCGGCGTTATGCGCAATCATGCCGTATCCTGGACGAATCATACAGAACGATTTGAACTGCTGTTAGATTCCAATGTGCTCAAAGACAGCTTAGGCAATATCGTCGGGGCCTATGTTATTTTCAAAGACGTCACGAATATGCGCTCATTGGAAGAGATGGTGCAAAGAAGCGACAGACTGGCGATGATAGGGCAAATTGCTGCCGGCACAGCACATGAGATTCGCAATCCGCTAACGTCGATCAAGGGTTTTCTCCAAGTCTTGCGGCGCACATTTGAAGTTCAGGGGATGGTTAAAGAGCGGAGCTACGCGGAAGTTATGTTAGAGGAAATCAACCGAATCAATGAATTGGTCAATGAATTTCTGCTGCTCAGCAAGCCTAGACATGTCTCCTTTGAGCCGATCGATGTGCCGGAAGTGCTCCGAGGTATTTTACCTATCATCAATAATGAGGCTATTCTATACAATGTCCATCTCCAGTACGAAGCATCCTATCACCTGCCGGAAGTCATTGCGGATAAAGAAATGTTGAAGCAGGTCTTTTTGAATATTTGTAAAAATGGGATAGAAGCCATGCCGGACGGCGGAACCCTAACCATCGCAGAGAAAGTCGATACCGTGGAACGAATTGTCTGTGTGGATATTCATGACACCGGCTCCGGAATTCCGATGTTCGTCATCGATAAGATTTTCGATCCCTTCTTCACGACGAAGGACACGGGAACAGGACTAGGTCTTTCCGTATGCCAAAGAATCATTCACGATATGGGCGGGACGATCCGGGTATCCTCCAAAGGTTTCGGAACCACTTTTACAATATCCATTCCCTATGCTTGATCCTCTATTTCATCCCTAGGTGGGTTATAGTATAATGGATTCAGTCATTCCATACAGGGATTATTGGAGAGGAACACTATGGCACATATTGCTCTGTATCGAACGTGGAGGTCTCAGACGTTTCGTGATGTTGTCGGTCAGAAACATATTACACAAACGCTGCAGAATTCTTTGCGGGAAAATCGTCTTACCCATGCATATTTATTCAACGGTCCTAGGGGAACGGGGAAAACCAGTACGGCCAAAATTCTAGCCAAAGCAGTGAACTGCTTGCATGGCCCAGCCGAAGAACCGTGCAATGCTTGCTCGGCCTGTGAAAGAATCACCGAAGGTGCAGTCATGGATGTTGTCGAAATCGATGCTGCCTCGAATCGCGGCGTGGAAGAAATTCGGGATATCCGGGATAAAGTGAAGTATGCCCCTACGGAAGTTAGACAAAAGGTCTATATCATAGATGAAGTACACATGCTCACGACCGAAGCGTTTAATGCCCTGTTGAAGACACTGGAAGAGCCTCCGGCTCATGTGATGTTCATCTTGGCGACCACCGAACCGCACAAAATTCCAGCTACGATAATTTCCCGGTGCCAACGCTTTGACTTTCGACGGGTTTCCATGGATGATCAAGTGCAGCGGCTCAAGTATATTTGTGAGCAGGAGCAGATATCCATTAATGAGGAAGCTCTCCACTATATAGCTAGATTGTCCGATGGGGGAATGCGGGATGCGCTCAGTCTTCTTGATCAGGCGACCTCATTCGCCACTGGCGAAGTGCAGCTCGCGGATATTCTATCCATCACTGGCGGGGTTGCTTCCGATCAGTTCAAGAAACTCGTTCTTTTCATCAAAGAGAGGAATCTGGGCGCCGCGCTGGAGCTTATCGATACGTTCATGCAAGAAGGCAAAAGTGCTGACAAATGCATTGAAAATTTGATCAACTACTTCCGCGACTTGCTCATGGTTCGCATGGTTCCCAATTCGCCGGTGATTACCGAACGCGTGTTTGATATGGCTGAGCTCAAAGAAATTGCTGGTCACTTCTCAGCTGCTGAGATGATGGCTATGATCGAGACGCTCAATCATTATCAAAGCGAAATGAAGTACTCCGTACAGCCGCAGACCCTGCTAGAAATTTCGGTTATGAAAATGTGCGGCGGTCATAGCGGGGCTGAAAGCGGCTCATCAGTTGGTCTTGCTGAAGTCGGAAGTCGTGCGCCGCAAGGTGATCTTTTGGCGCAAATGACCAAAAAGCTGCAACAACTTGAAGATCAGGTAGCTGGACTGGTAAAATCGGGAGTAGCGGGTGCCTCTGCGGATGCGCAAGCGAAAGCGGCGACCTCGGCCAAAGCGCCAGTGGCTTCAGCGCCATCGAAGAAATCCGGCATCAAGCTTGATGGTTATTTGAAGGCGGCAGAAAGCGCGGAAACCAAAACTGCGCTGATGAAGTGGAGCCAAGTATTAGGTGATGTGAAAGAAAAGAAAATTACCGTTCATGCCTGGTTTGTGAATGGTGATCTTGTTTCCATGTTGGATGACGTTGTATTGGTAGCTTTCAAAAATGATATGCACCGCAATACAACGGAGAAACCTGAAAACAAAGTCATCATCGAGCAAGTTCTGGCTGCTGTGCTTGGTAAGCCCATGCGTTTGCTGACGATTATGCGCAAGGAGTGGGATGATGCTAGGAATGATGCAACGAGCGCCGCTCCTGAGGTCATGGAATTAGAAACGCAAAATGCAGACGGTACAGCAGTGAAAGAAGAATGGATTTCGGAAGCCATCCAATTGTTTGGCGAAAACTTAGTGACGATCAAAGAAGACTAAATATAAGGGAGCTACCTGCGATGAATAACATGAACCAAATGATGAAGCAAGTGAAGAAAATGCAAGAACAAATGATGAAAGCACAAGAAGAGCTTGGGACTAAAATGATTGAAGGTACTGCAGGCGGCGGTGTCGTTACGGTGATGATCAACGGTCACAAAAAAGTTCAAAGCATTATCATCAAACCAGAGGCTGTAGATCCGGAAGATGTTGAAATGCTGCAAGATCTCGTGCTCACAGCTGTTAACGACGCAATGACCAAAGCCGAAGAAATCGCGAACAAAGATATGGGCAAATTCACAGGCGGCATGAACATTCCTGGTTTGTTCTAGGACATCAAGAGCAACGATTCTGATCAATGAAGGAGAACTCCTTTGTATTACCCCGAACCGATATCCAAGTTAATCGATGCTTTCTCCCGTTTGCCGGGAGTAGGCCCTAAGACAGCAGGACGCCTGGCATTTCATGTTCTTCGTATGAAAGAAGAGGACGTTATTGATTTCGCCAAGGCGCTTGTTAATGTCAAAAGGAATCTTCACTATTGTTCGGTTTGCTGTAACATCACGGACGTGGATCCTTGCCGTATCTGTCAAGACAAGAGCAGGGATGGATCTGTCATCTGTGTGGTACAGGAGCCCAAAGACTTGGTCGCCTTGGAACGGACCAAAGAATTTGAAGGCTACTATCATGTTCTTCATGGTGCAATCTCGCCGATGGAGGGAATTGGACCGGATCAGATTCATATTGCCGAATTGCTCAAGCGGTTGGGTGACGAAACGGTGCAGGAATTGATTCTTGCTACAAATCCCAATATTGAAGGCGAAGCAACAGCCATGTACCTATCCAGATTGATTAAGCCATTCGGGCTCAAAGTGACGCGCATTGCGCACGGATTGCCTGTAGGCGGAGACCTGGAGTATGCGGATGAAGTGACGCTGACCAAAGCAATGGAAGGCCGCCGAGAGATATAAGCGATAAAGAGGGAGCTGCGAAGCTCTCTTTTTTGTCGTGATCTTGCAGCAGCCTCGCGGTTCTAAATGTTCCATTTCTTCCATATGGATAAGGATAGATCAATCCGTAAGTTATGAAATGGAGGGTTAACACATGAGACCAGCGCTACTGGGTATGTACGGGAGGAAAGGTCCTCAAATAAAGCAGGCAAAGGAAGAATTGCTGAAGGACAAGCAGCTGCTGATTCAGGAAATCCGCGCTGCGCATCAGACTTGGGTAGCCGCGCAGGCGCATTTTGAGTTTGCGCTGGACAAGGATCAGATTGATTATGCCATCTTTGCGATGGAGGCTGCCGAGAAGAGATTTGAAATGCTCATCAAGCAAGCGAAGAAACTGGGTGTCAGCCTAATTGACAGTGACCGTTTAATGGAGGTGTAGGACGTGTATCTCAAATTTATCCTATGGGGCTTGCTCTTATTCTCTTCTTTAATGCTGCTGCTCATTGTATTTCGTAACCGTAGTGCAGGCAAATTATTATCAGCTTTGGGGCTGAATGTTGTTATCGCTGCATTTCTTCTGTATGTGCTTAACTTACTCAGCACATATACGCATGTTGAACTCCCGATTAATACGGCCACTTTAGGAACGGTTACAGTTCTGGGGATTCCCGGGGTGCTGCTTCTTGCGGGGTTAAAGCTGGCGTTACTGTAGTGAATTTACCCGTGTGTAAAATCGTGGTTGACTCGCTGCTAACATCTGTGGTATCTTATAAAAGTTGCCGCTGAGACATGCGGGGATAAAGAAGTAACTCGAGAAAAACAAGTTGCATTCGAATAATTAGTATGGTATATTGGTCTTCCGGCTTTCGAAAGAGAGCGGGTTGGACAAGAATAATTGATCTTTGAAAACTGAACAACGAGTGAGTAAGCACGAACGAGCAATCGTTCAAAAAGAGATTGCAAAATCTCGCTAGCAAGTCAATGAGCATTTCAGCTTTCAGATATATGGGTGAGTAATCATCCACTACTATGGAGAGTTTGATCCTGGCTCAGGACGAACGCTGGCGGCGTGCCTAATACATGCAAGTCGAGCGGATTTGTTCCTTCGGGAACAAATTAGCGGCGGACGGGTGAGTAACACGTAGGTAACCTGCCTAACAGATCGGGATAACTATCGGAAACGATAGCTAAGACCGGATAATTGGTTTTCTCGCATGAGAGAATTATGAAACACGGAGCAAT
>NZ_BMHE01000084.1 GCF_014640555.1 Paenibacillus marchantiophytorum
AGCCACACAGGCAAGTAAAAAGCTCTCAAAATTGATTAAAAGTCAACTCCAACAATGGATCGCCGGTTTGCCCAGTTATCTTAAGGCTTACTTGCCCATTTCAAGCTGCGAAGTTTGAGTTATTAATTCTTGTATGGCTGGTGGATATGCCTTGGTTTTTATCCAAAGTGATCACACGAGGTAATGGATTATGTGGAGAGGACAAAGCCTTTGTAAAGAAACGCTTAGCTGTTGCATATCACGATTTTCAGATAACATGAAATGAATCGTTTTCCCCATCGAATCAACTGCCCGATATAAATATTTCCATTGATCTTTGACTTTGATGTAGGTTTCGTCCGTGCGCCACGAATCGTTTGAGGGCTTCAAATAGTTGCGGATTCGTTTATCTATTTCAGGTCCAAATTCATGGACCCATCTCATGATCGTTGTATGGGATATCTTTAAACCCCGCTCGCTCATCATTTCTACTATGCCTCGATAGCTTAAACTATATTTTAAATACCATCTCACGGTTAGTAAAATGATTGCTGATTCATATTGCTTCCATTTAAATAAATCCAATTTGCTTTCCAAAGTAAATTGCTCCATCCCATGTCTTCATTATCAATTACCTTATCATTTATTAGAGCTTTGCACCACAAACCGAGTGAGTACACCATCTGATGTGACACAGGAGAACGGACCATATCCAGAGGTTTCGAATCGATAACGTGCTCGAATCAGGTGAATTTAGTACTTGAAACAAGCGCCTGTCCGAGTGTGAAACATCTTATATGAATTCCGTTTGGTGTTTGACAGCCAGATGGTCAAAAGCATGGAACAAAGGCAGGCAGTCGTTCAATTCCAAACGGGGGAATGCGGCGTATACGTTGCCCGCACAGCAGATCAAACATTAGTGCACTTTCGGATCAGCTCGGCAAGAGTATGCAGCTTCAGGATATCAAGTTACGGATCGAAATATCCAAACCGACCACAGAAACGGTGATAATCGTGGAAAACTCGGCAGCTAAAGGGGAGTTTATACTTGTCGTTCCACCACTTTATTTTACTGTAAAAGCCAATTACGGGGATACCAACATTGAAGTGTCATCCTCGATCGCATCATTCAACAGTGCTTTAAGCAGTCCTTGAGCCCATAGCTGAAGCCCATTTCTACAACCATAGTTATGGTTTCAGACCTCTTCGATCGACACACCATGCCATGGCAAGAGTTCAATTTCTCATCCATCAGGCATCGATGCATTATGTAGTCGACATCGACATAAAAGGTTCTTTGACAACGTCAACCATACCTTGCTTGTAAAGCAACTGTGGAACATGGGCATTCAAGATAGAAAGGTTCTAGCATGCATCTCTAAAATGCTAAAGGCTGAAATCGAGGGGGAAGGAATAACTTCAAAGGGCGTGCCTCAAGGAGGATTGCTGTCAACACTGCTCTCCAACATTGTATTGAATGACCTCGGCCACTGGGAGCTCTTTCCGCTGACGAAACCTTCAAATCAAGAACTGGCGAAAGGGCTGCCAAAATACGGTCTATTCTGAAAGAAGGCTATCTGGTGCGCTACGCCGATGACTGTGCGCCACGAATGCATGGCGCGTAAGAAAGCCAAAGCAATGCTGAACAAAAGATGAAGGCGGGCCCTTCGGAGTCGCTGTGCAGGCGGAGGCTTCAAACTACCTTAAGCTGCTGCGGTCAAAAGCCGTTGGTGGTGAGCGTTAAGGAAAAGGCAGAGCAAGACTCTGTCAGGTGAGTGTTACGGAGACGAACACAAGTCAATGGCTGATAAAGTGTCGAAAGCGTAGGGACGTCATCAAAACCAGGAGGGAGTCGTTGGCCTGGGATGAGTCTGGAGGAAACCTGTTTACTGTCCAGATGGTGACCGGCATGAAGGCGGCGTGAACGTAACACAGGCTTTTGTTCGGAACGTGGGAACCTACGTCTCCGATGCGAATGGAAAAATCCAAGCGGAAATCCCGCAAGGATGAAAGTACAAATGCGGAGTATAGGGGCGGAATAGCCCGTAGTAGCGATGAACCCACTGAAAATGTGGTGGAGCCAAGGGGCTGTGTTACCCAGTTTTGAAAATACGTCAACCGCGAAAGTGGGAGGAACAAATGGACAAAACAAAGTCGTATGAAATTTCAAAGCACACCGTATGGGAAGCTTATGAGCGAGTCAAAGCGAATAAGGGAGCAGCCGGAGTCGACGAAGAGTCGATTCAAAAGTTTGAGGAAAACCTGAAAGCCAACCTCTTTAAAATCTGGAAAAGAATGTCCTCGGGGAGTTACTTTCCCCCACCAGTTAAGGCGGTAGAGATACCGAAGAAGAACGGCGGGGTAAGGATATTGGGGATTCCAACCGTCTCAGATCGTATCGCGCAAAAGAACAGTTAAGCTGATCTTTAAGCCGATCGTGGAACCTATATTTCACGCCGACTCTTATGGGTACAGACCGGGAAAATCCGCGATTGATGCGGTTCGAGTAACAAGAACCAGATGTTGGAGATATGACTGGGTGATGGAATTTGACATTAAAGGTCTATTCGACAACATCGACCATGGGTTGCTTATGAAGGCAGTAAAGAAACATACGGACTGTGCGTGGATCATTCTCTACATCAAAAGATGGCTAAGAGCTCCTTTTCAAATGAAGAATGGAGACATCGTAGAACGAACCTCCGGCACGCCGCAAGGCAGGGTCATCAGTCCAGTACTTGCGAATCTGTTCATGCACTATACATTCGATAAATGGATGGGAATCGAGCATCCCAATAATCCGTGGGCAAGATATGCGGATGATGCAGTGATCCACTGTCGTACGAAAGAGGAAGCTGAACGGCTGCTTGAGCAACTCAAAGGACGGTTCACGTTTGAAGCCGGACGTGGCCATTGATGACCTGTCGCGGATGTTCAATGCCTCGATTAGAGGGTGGATCAACTACTATGGACACTTCTGCAAGTTGCAATTATATCCCGTTTTACGCCATATGAACGAGGCACTCATCCATTGGGCAAGAAGGAAATACAAGAAACTGGAGAGGCACAAGACACGGGCGACAAATTGGATGGAACGACTGGCAAAGAATCTTCCTAAACTGTTTGCTCACTGGCAGATGGGAATACTGCCTACGACTGGATAATGGGAGCCGGATGAGCCGAGAGGTTCACGTCCGGTTCTGAGAGGGCCTGAGGGTGCGATTCCCTCGGGCTACTTACCGGTTAATCGGAATTTCAGGAAGTAAGGAAGAAGCGATAATGATGAAAGAGCGAATTCGCGGATTCCTTATTAAAAACTTGAAACTATCTCTTAGCGAGGAGAAGACTTTGATCACCCATGCTAAGACAGAAAAGGCTAGATTCCTTGGATATGATGTACACGTATTGCATTGTGATGCAAAACATGACTATCGTGGACAGCGTAATATAAACGGCGTTATTGGTTTGAGTATTCCAGATGAAAAGATTAGAAACAAGGCTAAGAACTATATGTCTAACGGGAGAGCAACACACCGTAAAGAACGAACTATTAACGGGGATTTCGACATTATCAGTCAATACCAATCCGAATTCCGTGGTTTCGTTCAATAATACCTCTTGGCATATAATGCTCATAAACTTTCAAAGTTAAAATGGACGATGGAACTTTCTCTTGCTTACACATTAGCTAACAAGCATAAAACCACTATTAATAAAGTCTTTGCAAAGTATGGAAAATATCGCAAGACCAAAAATGGTGAATACAAAGTGCTACAGGTTTTTGTTGATCGTGAGGGGAAGAAGCCTTTAGAAGCTTACTTTGGAGGCATCAGGTTAGGTTACCAGAAAGACATTCGAATTGAAGATACTACATTGGTTGGCAAAATCTTTTCGAAGAGAAGCCAGTTAGTGCAGCGACTTCTTAATGATACCTGCGAGCTTTGCGGTTTGAAAGGAAACATTGAGATACATCATATTCGAAAACTAAAAGACCTAGCCCAAAATGGTAGAAAAGATAAACCTGAATGGATGAAACATATGATTGCAATGAGTCGGAAAACTCTAGCAGTTTGTGATACATGCCACCTTTTAATCCATTCAGGTAAATACCAAGGGAAGAAAATCGCTGGTTTATAATTACTGGCGAGCGGAGTGCATAGGAAACTTGCATGCTCCGTTCTGGGAGGGGTGGTTGGAAAAGTGTTATCTTCGGATGGTAACTCGCTGGCTTCCTACTCTACGGCACGCTCCGTGTGGAACAGGGGAAAAGCTGGAGATTACATCAAATGCTTACCTATTGCAACCGATAGCTCAGGAGCTGCATTGAAGCAGCTCTTTTTTGATTCCATTAAAATAACGGGCAGCATATTTCAATTGTTCTTTTTATCATCTTTAGCTAGAATGAGTATCTTAACCCTTTATTCTTTTCGAGCCATATTGAGAATTCTTCTGGTGATTTAATACCTTCGAATACTGCTTCATAAATGTCCACGCTAAAGAATTTTTTTCGATAATCAGTATGTTGATAAAGGTTATTCTTTAATTTCAAAATAATTGCCCTACTCGTTTCACTGACTTTTGATTGAAGTGAGGTAAATTCTTCTTGCTTTTGTTTAAATTGCTTTGAATCAATAGCCCAAACATCTATTTTCCAATCATTATTTAATAAGGTTGTGTAAGTCCCCCAATAAAGTCCTCTTGGCAAATGTGGTGATAAGCCATCTAATTCATTGCGGTAGTTCATTTTAGATGGCTTTAACCTTCTAGATAAATCCTTACCTAAGTCAAAAAATTTTGATTCGTTTATTTCATTATCCTCGAGATAAATATCTAAATCTCTCCAAGTCATTAAATCTAATGAATAACTACCATGGACAAATGGTTGACCATAGTGCTCTAGAGCTTTAATTAATCCTAACTCATTTAATATTTCATTTGCTTCTTTACTAATTTTTTTACTTAACTCCTCATAGGGCATAGATATACACCTCCAAAATTTCATATTATAAAATAGTACCATATAATGGAATTTTATTGTATCAAATTCTGCCCTTTTTTTAGATAATTGGGGAATTTCAGGGTGGTAAACAATTTCTCGATGCATCGAATTTAAAACACCACCTCTCGGCAAAAAAATTGCTTCAGAAAAAAGAGCATATACTAAAGATTTTTTTGCTCGACTTTGAGCTGAGTTATAACACACTTTGTTGAGCTAACGCTGAACTATAGTTCAATCACAATACAACGGCAGCCGTCACACGATCGGCTGCCGTTGTCCGTTGAACGAGCAGGTTTGTTGATTATTTCGCCGAATAGAAGTAATTAATATGAAATGTTAATTATTGGGGGGGATACGAGTGAATACAGAACAATTTAATGAATTAATCGAAAAACTATTTGGTGGACTCCTAAATCAATTTGATTATGGATAGGAATTTGCATTTTACAACTATGGTCCTAATTTAATTCGTCGAATGGGGTATGCAACAAAATATTACTCCCGAACTTATTGAACAAGCCTCACAAAAGAAAGTTGATCTTATAGTTACCCACCATGATGCATGGGATTTTGTCTTTGGAATGAAAGAAGAGTGTCATAAACTTCTGGAATCATATGGAATCAATCATTTTTTCGTGCATTTGCCATTGGATTATGCTGAATTTGGCACGTGTGCTTCATTATTCAAGGCAATTGGAATAAATAATGTTATCCAACAATCAATTGATATCGAGGGTAGGAGCCTGCCTGGAATTGGAGAGTTCGAATTTCCGATTAGCTTTCAAGAATTAAGTGAACGGGTTAGTACGGTACTAAGCGAAAACATAAAATCGTGGAAAAACTCAGAAAAGCCAATAAAAAGAGTGGGGATTATTACAGGGGCAGGAAACTCTACCCAAAGTCTTCGTGACGATTCAATATGCAAAGTTTATTAAAATGAACCTTATCGTTGGAAGTCACACTTTCACAGAGATTTTTGGCGTGAAGTCCCTGTCTGAAAAAATTAAAGAAAAATACGAATCTTTAGAGATTATTGAACTAGTAGAAGATCATATTGAATAAATTTGTTGTTAAAGTACCGGGACACAAGAGTTCAATACCAACTCTGCTTGTTTAGGTTCATACTGCAGGTTCAAACAATGATTGTTGATACTCAATGATATCATGAGAATGAATTCACCTACCTGCAGAAAAATAAAGCTGTGGGTTTGAAAATTTATATTTGGGGAGGGCATCGACATGGACAAAAATTCTGATTATAGAACAAACATTGTAGGCGGTAGTGAGGTTGTCGCAATCTCGGTCGACATGGATAAGAATGTTATTCATGAAACAAACAGCTTATTTTGGGATACAAAAGGTAATGATGTTTTAGGAGCAACAGCACTTCCTTTTTATGGGGCATTTGTCTCAGAAGAAAAATGCCAACTTTTTGGCGATGTTTCAGGAAAAAAGGTACTGGAGATAGGCTGTGGAAGCGGTGAATCTTTGAAATATCTGGGGGAACGCAAAGCATCTGAACTATGGGGTATGGATATATCTGAAAATCAAATCGAAAAGACAAGGCAACATATGACGGCGTGCGGTCTTTCTGCAAAATTAATCTGTTCTCCCATGGAAGAAAAATGTGGCATACCAGAGGATTATTTTGACTTTGTTTATTCGGTTTATGCCATAGGCTGGACAACCGACCTTGAGGGAACTTTTTGCCGGATTGCTTCTTACCTGAAAAAAGACGGCGCATTTATTTTCAGTTGGTCTCACCCCATACACAAATGTGTTGTTGAAGAAAATAATTCACTTGTTTTTAAAAAATGTTATTTCGATGAATCTTGGTATTCGTCATCCCTTGACGAAAGTACGCTAGCATTATCGGACCGTACACTATCAACCTATGTGAATGCGATAGCAAAAGCGGGCTTTGTTATTGAGCAAATGATTGAGCAATCTGATGATGAAATTATTCAATCGCGGGGAAACAGCAAATTTGCACAAAAAGCAAAGATGCTTCCTGTAACTTTTGTAATCAAAGCAAGAAAACTATAAGAGAACAGAATAAGCATTCTGCAGCCAACCATTCAATCATTATTTGAGGGCAGCCTACAAACGATCGGCTGCCGTTGTCCGTTAAAGTAACGGGCAGTTTGGCCCAATACAGGAGGGTGAGGGGTGTGGTAAAATTAGTAAGCTAAGGGAGGTAAAATGATGAAATCAATTCTAGGGATTGCTTTTTATTTTTGTGCCATTTTGCTTCTAGTTTATTATTTTGTAGGGGTTAGTTTTATTAAGGCTATACAGATGGCTGTGCTTATAACCATGGTACATATCTTAATCCTTCTCATAGACAGGTTTTACAAGAGAAAAGAGAGACGTAAGGGGACGTAACTAAGGGAAGTAGTAGATAGTTCAATATGGATTGAGGGAACGTCAAATGAAAGATAGCTTATTAAACTCCCTCGGTATGATTTGATTTCCTCACGTAAGCTCGTCTATTCGCAGGATTTCATCCTTTAGGTTTCTAATATGAATGAAAGATAGCGAGATATATTAGGATGTGTCGTTAAAAAGGCATGCGGGAACAGAGGTGGAGTTGAATCACCCAATTCATTCCAAATGCTGCACGTATTCTCCACGGTGCCCTTAGCGATTTTCACTCCCAAGTCTCAACGGGTCATTGGCCCTCTCATTCCTTCGTCACATCTATCTAAGGGTTGTAGGTCGGTCTTTCTAACGGAACGGGTCAGAGCCCTTTTGCGTAACGTATCCCGATACTCCGTGCTTTCTTTGTCATCCTGCGAATACGCCAACTTACGTGAGGTAAGGTTTATTTTTAAGCTGCCACTGCAAAGATTTTAGTTGGGTTGTAGGCTTCATCACTACGAACCATTCCGACTAAGAGTCGAGTTAACTTTCCACATAACTTCATGATAGATTTCATCTTTTTGAGCTTTTTTACTTGAACATTATGGTGATGTAAGGCTTTAAATTCTTGGTTGCTCATGACCATGCACATCGTGATTAAATAGAGAAAGTGACGCAGGCGTGGACGGCCTCGTTTACTGAGCGTCATTTGTCCCTTCCATTTACCCGAGCTTGCTTCGGTCAAATTAAGGCCTGCGTGGCGGAGTAGTGCGTTCCCGTGGGCATAACCTCTAAGATCTCCAGACTCTCCCAAAACACCAGCTAAAGCAATTGAACTTATACCTGTAATGGCTAGGATCTTGCCGGAATAGGGGATACGTTCAACAACGTCCTTGGCTTCTTTTTCAATCCTCTGCAGTTGTTTAGTTGCTAAGTCATGCTCCTCAAGGAGCTGTTCTAGATGGAGTTTGTAAGCATGTGATGCCTGCTTGGAACCAACAGTTTGCTTGGCAAGATCGATGAGAAGATGAGCTCTACGCACACCAGAATATTGTGATTGTACTTGATAATCAACTGAAAGCTAAAAAATCAGCGTGGAGGTTTGAAGATAATGATTCCATCACTCTTTATTACACATGGTACTCCAATGCTCGCCGTAGAAGATACAACGTATTCACGTTATTTAGAAGAACTCGGACGAACATTCCCCCGTCCCCAAGCAATTATTTTGTTTTCCGCACATTGGGAAAGTGATGTGCAGATGATTAGCGAAATTGATGAGTATTCCATGATGTATGACTTTGGGGGATTTCCGAATGAGCTCTACCAGGTAATTTATCCGGCAAAAGGAAGCAAAGAGGTATCCCTTCAGGTACAAGAACTATTGAACGCAGCTGGCATAGCGAATCGCACTGAACGTGAACGAGGTTTGGATCATGGCTCGTGGACGATTCTCAAGAGGATGTATCCTGATGCAGACATTCCTTTGATCGCGATGTCGGTAAATCCGAGTCTGACTCCTGCGGAGCAATATGCGATTGGAAAGGCGCTTGCCCCATTACGGGAACAAGACGTGCTGATCATCGGCAGCGGAGTAACCGTACACAATTTCGGTCTATTAAGAGCTAAGGATAAATCGGCTGTCAAATCGTTGGTTTTAGGTTTCGAGAAATGGTTGGAAAATCACATGAAACAATGGGATCTGGATTCACTCTTTCGTTACGAAGAACTTGCGCCTAATGCAAAGATCGCGGTTCCTCAACAAGCAAAAGAACATTTCATTCCTGTTTTTTATACGATGGGAGCAGCTAATCAAAACGAATTTACAAAGACGTTATTTCAAGGTTTAGTGATGGACGTGATCATGAACAGCGTCTATCAATATGGTGAGTGATCATTATAGCAACTTAAACGATGTGAAACTATTGTTTCTATCAAAAATATCAATATCTATAGGGATATCTTGAATAAGCTCCCTCGGTACAATGCAATTTACTCACGAATACTCGCTTATTCGCAGGATCTCACCGTAGACCGAGAGCGACACCGCGGAAATTAACCGCTCTGGCAACATGAGTCTCTTGAGCAATGTCTACACCAACAACAATATGATTAACGGTAATGTTTTCAATGAGTTGATTTTGCTTATCTTGTGATTTAAACTTCATAGTAGAGTGTCCTCCTGGATGATGGAATTAAAGGGCTTTTGACCCTAGCGTACTTCCATCGTACAGAGGCGCTCGTTTTTTTACAAAGCTGAAATTTATCCATCTACAGGAATCTAACGGATAACTTTAGTGTAATATGAGCTGCTACTTTGAAGCGGCTACTTTTTGGTTTTCATTCAAGTAACGGGCAGGATACTTACAATAAATATACGGAGGCAGCCGACCATCGGCTGCCTTTTCCCCGCGAACAGGCAGGTTTGCGTGGTAACCTGAAGGTTACTGGAAGGAAATTCAAACTGATGAAAGAATATACTAAGGAGTAAATCGAGAAAGGAATAAGAATATGCGAGTCATTACTTTATGCGGTTCTTCAAAATTCAAAGAACAATTTGAACAAGCAAACGCATATCTCACACTTCAAGGTAACATCGTTATTAGCGTTGCCTTCTTTGAGCAAAGCGACGGTTTTGAATTAACAAAAGAACAAGCTGAATTACTTGGAGAGCTGCATTTTAGAAAGATTGATATTTCTGACGAAATATTCGTAATTGATGTTGATGGTTACATAGGGAACAGCACAAGAAGAGAGATCCAGTATGCTGAAGAAAAGGGGAAGGCAATCCGTTACTACTCTAGTGCAAAGATTCCTTCAAGTGTATTGATGTAAATAAAAGAGAATTGATAGTGAAGGAGCCTGTCTTGAGGCAGCTCCTATATTTGATCATTCAAGTAACGGGCAGAATAGTTCCAAATAAAGGGAATTTAGTCTATAGAACGAATTCTTTAATATCCCGTTATAAAGGAGCTACGATTTGATTATTCGAGAAGCTGAAAAAGCAGATAGGGATCAAATATTTAAACTCTATAAAATGTTAGTACCGAATAGTAAGAAGATGACTGTCATCGAAGCACAGATTGAGACGATCAGAAAAGACCCAACAAATTTCTTGCTTGTTTACGAAGAGCACGGAGAGTTATTAGGCACAGTCACGCTAAATATATGTTTACAGGCTCAACATGGCTTTAGACCATATGGAGTATTGGAGAATATTATTGTTCATGAAGATCATCAAGGCAAAAATATCGGACTGAAACTTCTACAATATGTTGAAGAGTACTGTAGATCAGTCGATTGTCATAAAATTATGCTTCTAAGCAGTTCTACTCGTGAAAGAGCACATTATTTTTTTGACCGAGCAGGTTACAGCGGATCAGTAAGTAAGGGATTCAAGAAATATTTATGATTTTTAACTGGGAACGATAGTTCAACCAGAACAGGGATCTGACGATCGCGGTGGCCTGCTCCCTGTTCCATTGAAGTAACGGCAGTTTACTTGAAATGGGAATCCTTCCTTCGAATAGATTGGTGGCGTAAAATAAATGTATCCGTGTACACTTTGAGGAGGGTGAGGAATGAAATTACGGGATTTAGCAGCACTTATTCCGAACGCGATAGTCCGTGGAAACGCAGATATCGAAATAACGGGAATCTCTAATCATTCAAGACGTCTTTTACCGGGTGAACTGTTCGTATGCATCTCAGGCATTCCGGGCTATCAGGAAGATCGGCACCCGTATGCCGGCGATGCTGTTCAAGCGGGTGCGGTGGCCATCGTCGCCGAGCGTGACATTGAGGTCGATGTTCCCGTAGTTCTCGTAAAGGATTCGCGGCACGCGCTTGCGGTTCTTTCAGCGCATTTCTATGATTATCCTAGCCGCGAGCTCACACTGATTGGGGTTACTGGAACGAACGGTAAAACGACTACCGCCCACATGATAGATGCGATTCTTCGGTATGCTGGCAGCAAGACTGGGCTAATGGGGAACATCGGCACGAAGATCGGCGATACGCTATTCGAGACAGACATCAATACGCAAGAGCCACCAGTACTGCAAGCGAATCTTCGGAGAATGGTCGATGCGGGCTGTTCAATTGCAGTAATGGAAGTGACGTCACAGGGGCTCGATGCCGGACGGGTACTAGGTTGTGAGTTCCGGTCGGCCGTGTTTACTAACATTACGCAAGATCATCTGGATTATCACGGTACGATGGAACGTTATATCGCCGCGAAAGGGCTATTCTTCTCAAGGCTCGGCAACGGTTTCTCCGACGATCCGGCTAAACGCAAATTTGCGGTGTTGAATGCGGATGATAACGCTTCTTCCGTTCTTCGCAAGCTTACGGCGGCGAATGTGCTCACATACGGCATTCGTGAAGAGGCAGATGTACGGGCAGAAGCTATCCAATTGAGCCCACTAGGTACGTCATTTCGAGTCGTCACGTATAATGGGACGGCTGAGATGCAATTCGGTATGGTAGGTACATTCAACGTTTATAATGCATTGGCGGCAATTACTGCTGCTCTCGCCGAGGGTTTGACACTCGAGATCATACAGGGGGGTCTAGCATCGCTTCCAGGCGTTCCGGGTCGGATGGAGGTCGTTAACGAGGGGCAACCCTTCCTCGTACTTGTTGATTATGCCCATACTCCGGATGGACTGGACAATCTGCTACGAGCAGTCCGGGGGGTTGCCGGACAACGGGTTATCACGGTGTTCGGCTGCGGTGGCGACCGCGACCGGACGAAGCGCCCGATCATGGGGGGCATTGCGGTCGAGCATAGCGACTATGTGATCGTTACATCTGACAATCCGCGTTCGGAGAATCCAGAACAGATTCTGGCCGACATCGAGGTTGGTCTGCGAGAGAAGCATGATTCGGGAGACAGCTATGAATTAACGGCGGATCGTGCTGAAGCTATTACAAGGGCAATCTCAATGGCGAATCCAGGTGATGTCGTCGTCATTGCGGGTAAAGGGCACGAAACTTACCAAATCACTTCGGATGGAACGACCCATTTTGATGACCGCGAGGTTGCCAGGGATAAGATTCGAGTGCGGATGGACTGATCTCCTAGCTAATGGAGTAGAACTGCCCAAACCAGATAGTGTGGACTACAAGATAAAGCTAACGGTGAACGATAGTTTAACGTCAAAATACGTAGAAAGGAGAGTGAAATTATATGTGTAGATATGCGATGTATGGGCCATATAAAGACATTTTTGCATGTTTTAATTGTAGAAAGGTATTTAAACAAGTATCTGATCTTGAACTTAGTGACACGGAGATTAGAAATAGACAATATAAATGTCCCCAATGCAGCGAAATCATGAATGATATGGGGCATGATTTCAAGGCACCAAAACAAGATGATACAATGCAATGGACAAAGGTAGAACTGTTATATAAAAGTGGATTTGCTTACCATTCCTGCGGATGCAATGGGCCAGGTTATCGACCGGCAAAATTATCAGAAGTGGAAGAGTTCGTAAGCAAAAATAAAACATTTAAGTCAGCTGGAGAGGCTTTACTACAAAAATTATCGTTTAAAAATTAATGTTCTTTTAAAGATACCATGTATGGCTAACGGGATACGATAGTGCAATAACAAGGGACAGATCGCCGCGGCAGGCAGCTGTCCCTTGTTTCATTAAAGTAACGGGCAGGATAATGGAACAAATTGTTTGTATTCCTGGGTCGAAGGCGGAAGAACTGGCTGAAGGGAGGATCTCGTCTACCGCCTCGTGTCCGAGACCCCGAAGGCGAAGATTATTTTAATCCTGTGGATACACCCAAGTCGGATTTTATTTAGTGTTGTCTTTCCGTTTTGAAGGAAAAATGGCTTACCTTGATTGGCATGACGAATTAAAGACTAAGGCCCAGAACAGAAACAACTTCCTCGTCTTTCGAGGAAGTTGTTTCTGCTTCTATGCCTAATTTTACAAATATATTACCATCTATTTAGATTAAACTAAGCATTTACGGTCTCAGGTCTTTTTATTTGTAGTGGAGGAGGAATAAGCCAACCTTTTTCTTTGCTCATCTCCAGTATTTTAAGGCCTATTGCTGTTTTAGTTATGTGGTATTTTGCAAATAAAGCACCTATATCCACTCTAATTGATTGGCCCATAGCTTGACTGCAGGCAACTAATCCCAATGAGACGTCAGCTGCAATTTTGGCTGCAATTTCGGGATCAGCGAATCTTGCCCCGACAGGGATGTCTTCGAGCTTTACTGGTGGTCGTTCTGGCATCATTGGAATTGTGGCAATTCCGTTATCAATCAGCACTGTATCTAATTCTTTAATTTCAAGATTTGCTTGATCAATGAGACCGTCGAGTACCTTTTTAAGATCTTTGTCTCCTGAGTGATTTAAATAGGCTTGATAACAGGATACAGCTCCTTTAGCCACTGTGGATGCTGTCCATACACTAAAGATTTCCCCGTAGTGTAGAGGTTCATCTTTTGGATTACCGCTTAAAATTCCCATATGAGTTTAGCTCCTTTGTTCTAATTTAATGACTTGTATATCATACCCATTTGTTCCTTTAAAATTCATGTAGCCGTCGATTTACATTATTGAAAAAAATTACTGAAAAGTGAATGTTTGATTATTTCCTTTGGATACAATACCAACAGAGGTGATTACATGCGATGTTTACTTTGCGAAAATGAACAAATGTTAAGAGGAAAAAACGAAATGTTTTATATGTACCATAATCAAGCGTCGGAATTTTCCTGAAATTTAATAGTAGCAAGTCATTAGTGGTTTATAGATGCATAAAGATATTGAATCATAAAATAACCTCCGTTAGAAACGGAGGTTATTAGTAGAAATGTCTATATTTTAGGTGTGTTCACGATTTCGCTTTTTTAAACCAGCTAAACCGACTAACCCTAGAAGGCCAAGCCAGCCCCAATTGGAATTATTGTTATCGGTAGCAGCATTAGTTCTATAAGTAGCTGTTGAATTTGTCCCGTAACTATTAGTAGTAGTCGTACCGTTAACTGAACCATATCCGTTATTTGCCGATCCAGTCATACCTGTACTATCTGCGGCACTCGATACTCCTGTACACAAAAGAAACATGAAACAGATACTTAAAAAAAACGTAAATGCTTTCTTTTTCATTTGGTTTTCTCTCCTTAATATAATTTGTATTGACATGCTTGTTTTCTCCTATATGTAGATCATTTATACGAATGAGAGAGTGCCAAAGAAGTCCACTAAATGGATGGTGTATATTGTCCCTAAAAGCATATAATATTAATGTTCCAATTACTTAAGATGGGTGGGCTAATATCATGACGAACCAAAAAAAGAGTATAGAATCAGCAAAGCAAAAAAACCAAAAACCAAATCAAAACAGTAGTAAAAAAAGTAGCAGCAATAATGGTATTGATGATGCAAATATAAATTCAGGTGGTTAATGAATTTGTTTAAACAACTTAATAACCTCATCAAACAACCTCACTTCAATTGAAGTGAGGTTGTTGTTCGTCCAAATGATTGTTTCTCTAGTGTGCAAGCGCTGGAGTTCGGTCCGTCCAAAGAACACAATTCACTAACCAGGTAATGTTGATTTATTCTATGCAGGTTCATGTGGTGATGACAGGTGAGGTCATTCCGCTAACGCAGAACGATAGCTTCATAAAACATCAGGAAGAGAAGAGGCTGCCGGCATGATCGGCAGCCTCTTTACAAAACCTTTGCAATTGATTGGGAATGCTGTTCAATTATCCAGCATGGGCGGGCGGCGCTGGAGGGTCGCCTGCTCGAAACTATAAGCGATACTGATCAGCGTTGGCTCGCTAAAGGCTTTCCCGGAGAAGACAACACCGAAGGGTCCCTGGGTCGAATCGCCGTCCGTATCGATTATTCCTTTTTCAGAATAGCCAGCGGGAACGGTAATAAGGGGGTAACCTAGCCGGGCGGCAATGTACATACCATCTATATCCCCAGGTAGCATCAGCGCATCCAATCCGTATTGATCAAGGCAATAGTCTATTCCTTGGGTTATTGCTTGGTGGTTATCTTCCTGACGCTTTAGCAGATAGGTCTTTTCGTTCATCATATTTTGTTCCGAGCGAATGAGATTTTCTTGTCCGTATGTCAAGGCAGAAGCGGTATGCTTATGATTATAAGATATCAATTCATGGAGAGAATGCACGGGTACATCCGCATGTAGCTGTGATAAATAGCGATTCAGCCCTGCCTTGAATTCATAGGTAATAACGTCATTGTTCCAAGGATGTTGCTCCAAATAGAGTTCGACGGGATCGATGACTGTGGCGCCTTGTTCACGTAGAACATCAATGGCGGATTCCATGATGGATTTTCTTTCTTCGTCTAACACACGATAATAATGCCTAGGGATCCCAATACGTGCTTGGCGCAGAAATCCAGCTTCGAGGTAAGGGGTATAGTCAGCAGGAATGTAATTTGGGCTTGCTAATGTAGCCCTATCGTTCTTGTCAATCCCTGTAATCGCCCCAAGCAGAATCGCTGCGTCGGTAACTGTTCTGGCAATCGGCCCCGGAGTGTCCTGGCTTATGGAGATAGGGATGATGCCGCTACGGCTCGCAAGGCCAACAGTAGGCTTAATACCGACGAGGAAATGCTGGCTGGCCGGCCCAACAATGGAACCAGCGGTTTCTGTGCCAATGGCGGCCGCACAGAGATTCGCAGCTACGGCTGCAGCTGAGCCTGAACTGGAGCCGTTGACGAAGTACTTGCCGGGACCGTATGGATTCAGCACATATCCGCCCCGTGAGCTGTATCCCGCTGGCATTCGGTTAGCCATAAAGTTAGACCACTCAGTCATATTTGTCTTTCCTAGTATGACTGCTCCTGCCGTTCGAAGTTTTGCAGCTACGAATGCATCCGCTGCAGCGTACGACTCTGCCAATGCGACTGATCCGGCACTCGTATGCATCCGGTCGTGCGTATCGATGTTATCCTTTAGCAGGATGGGAATTCCATGCAGCGGCCCCCGAATGCCTGTTGTATTTCGCTCATAATCAAGAGTCCTTGCGATTTCAAGGGCATCTGGATTGATCTCTAGAACGGCATTGATTAGGGGATTGTATCTATGAATACGTTCGATGTACGCTCGAACGAGAGATTCTGAAGTGCATTCCCCCCGAGTCATAGCTGCCTGCATGCTTGCGAAGTCAGCTTCTTGGATCCTATCTTGTATATTGATGCTCATTTACTTTGTCGCTCCCCTAGATCCTTAAATTTGTTGTTAACTAATTTATGGTAACAGACAAACTTGTTTGGAGAAAGGGAGAATTCTTTTAGATAAAGAAAGTATCATAATGGGCTGAAGACGTTGGCTATTCTGAAAGGGTGGCAGGAAATAGTGGTTTGGTCATTTCAGAAAAATAACGCAAACTCATTGAACTATCGGGCAGGATAGAGGAACAGACGGTAAGGTTGTTCTCGAACAGAAGAACAAATTAATGATATGATGTTGTAAATGGAACAGGCTAGTCGAGCCTATTTTCTATTTTCGTGAGGGAGTCGATAAATGGGTATGGGAAGTACGAATCAATGGGATGCGGAATGGGAAGTATCAGAAGAATTGGCTCATAAATTAATAAGCAGTCAGTTTCCGCAGTTAGCTTCACAAAG
>NZ_BMHE01000085.1 GCF_014640555.1 Paenibacillus marchantiophytorum
CGAGTTTGAGGGAACTACAGTACGCTATCATTCTGAAAACCGCCATATTCTACACCAGGGGGAACTACGATCCGCTATTTCACCATTTCCCCGTTGGAATCAGCAGTTTCCGCTTAAATAGAGGATATCAGTTCCTTTTCATGCTACGTTTACCCCATTTCCCACCATTTAGCGGATCATAGTTCCTTTTCACGCGACGCTCTCTGCCATTGCAAAGCCCAAAGGGAACTAGTATCTGCTAGATTGCTGAAAACAGCTATGAAGACGCTCATCTCTTAGAGCGGCAAAGCCGCTTTTTTTAATCATTGTTATTCATTTTTATTATGGATCAATGAGTTAATATCTGCCGCGGTTTAAAGGTTTTTTCGATTGCCACTTCTCAACATCTTCAAGAACGGTTCTGGTTATGTTGCTAACGGTGGTTGGGGAGTATTGTGGGTCAAACATGCTCTCAATAAATCCCGCAACCTCTCGCGTGCTCATACCACCTTTGTACATGCGGATGACGACTTCTTCAAGCCAACCCTTCCGCCGCTGATAAGGCTCAAATAGCTGTGTCTGAAACTCACTAGATTTTCCAGTAGATCGGATAGAACTGATTCGTGTAAAGTAGTAGTTGTCATAGAGTAGGGTCCTTTCTTGGTGGTGTCGTAATTCCGAGAATACCCTGCTTTTTTGTTATTATCTGTGAAGACTCCAAAGTTTGTTACACAAACTATTGTACTTCATCTGGCAATTAGCAACCGTTTTTTTCGTTTATGGCCATTTATTTATGCCAAGATAAGTTTTGAGCGCGTCTTGTAGAATATGCGAATAATTTAAGTTGTTTTCGGCCGCTATATCATCAAGCCATTTTGGTATTGTTAGCGTTCTCTTAACGGCTTTATTCGCCATCTCATCGCGGAAGGCGGCATCCACACGTCAACGAGCACAACCACCTAAGGCTACATCCATGCATATGAAACGGGTGGTCTTTCTGCCTTACAAATGAACTGCTCACCGGGTGCCCCAGTTCGTTTAACGAAAAAGAGCAGAAGGAAAAAGTGAACAGACAATTGTGAACTCGATCCCTTATGATTTGGGCTTTACCGCCCGCCACAACCTCCCTATAGTCTTTGTGTTAGGTTCTAGTCAGGAGATTCATTAGTTCAACTTATATAGCATAAAGACAATACGTTTTTAACTATTAATAGTATTTTAATCAATGGTTGTCTTCCGTGAAAATTACTATGATTAAAGCGTAAGAAGGGATTAGCAAAATGCTAGGGAGGTCATTTGAAATTCAAAAAAAGGAATGGCGGGGGGGATGTTGTTGTCGACAGTTATATTCACACTATGTGGCTGAGGAAGTAACAAGGCGAGCACGCTCTCGATGTCAGTGAAGCCCTTCGAAAGCGGCCAAACCGGCTGACAGCGCAGCGTCTGCCTGGGTGAAAACTAATGATCAGATGAAATCTCGCTGGCTGTAAGTCAACCCGTGTGCTAATCGCTCCGCCAGAGGAGTACAAGCAAGGAAAAGCTTATGCAGTGCCACTAGTCTTCGATTCTTGGGAAACGTTCTAAGATAAAGCGTTATTCAAAAGCAAAGATTGGGAAGCGCTCGCAGTGCAAATTTCGAAAGCTTCATGGCTTTAGGGGGAAAAATTAATGCTGACGGACAGATGAGCGATCACATCCATACATCCATTTCCAAGAAAATCTCCGGCTCTGAACCACATGGATTCCCAATAACAATATTACTGGAGGCATTACAGCCTGGCCATTGAAAGGCTAACAAGAAAAGGATAAACGGAGGAATTTGGCATGAGATATTCTTCTTTAAAAAGAAAATCAATTATGGCACTATCGGTATTTTTCTTAATCACTTCTCTGTTACAACTGCCATCGGTATCCTACGCAGCAAACGCAGCTCCCAATGTGGTTCCCAGTTTACGGGAATGGACGGGCGGAGCAGGCGCCTTTCAATTAAAAGACGCATCACGAATTGTTATCGATTCCTCTTACAGCGCAGAACTTGCCGATACGGCAGAGGCATTCAAAGAAGATATATCGCTGGTCGCCGGCAAAGCAATTACCGTTGTTCAGGCCAATGCCGCTAATGCAGGCGATATTTTCTTGACATTGAATACCGATGACAGAAGCATCGGCAATGAAGGCTATGTGTTGGAAGCGGCAGATACGCTCTCCATTAAAGCGCATTCAAGCTCCGGCGCATTTTACGGAACACGGTCTGTCCTGCAAATCTTGCAGCAGGACCCTTCCCGTTCCAATGTGCCTAAAGGAACTGCCAAGGACTACCCGCAATATGCTCAGCGCGGAGTGATGCTTGATGTCGGTCGTAGATATTATTCGATGGATTATCTCGAAGATACAATTAAACGCTTGGCGTGGAATAAGTTGAATACGTTTCAAATTCATTTCAGCGAATGGAACGGATTCCGACTGCAAAGTGATACCTATCCGGGTTTGGCTTCAGCCAAATCGTACAGCAAAGATGATATCGCACGATTGAATGAAATCGCAGAACGTTATCATGTATTGATCATTCCTGAATTAGAAATGCCCGGACATGCGGCAATTCTCAACAAGTATAATCCAGCATTGAAATTCAGCTGCTCATCTATGAGTAAAGATACGACGGGGTGGGATATTCCACAATTTACAGTCGATTATACGAAGCCTGAAACGCGTGCATGGATCAAAGCGCTTCTTGATGAGTTTGTTCCGTTGTTTAAAGGGCCTTACTTCCATATCGGCTCCGATGAAATTCAATCAGAATCCAGAATGAATGCTTGTCCAGAGCTTGTTTCGTACCAAACGACGAACAACTTGCCCAAGGTCGGAGACAGCTTCATCCAGTTCGTTAATGAAATGAGCGATCATGTGAAGCAACTTGGGAAAACCCCTATGAACTGGAACGGGTTTGAAGACTATCATCCGAGCATTTCACTGAATACAGATAACGTGATTACGGTTTGGAGTGATGAGGCAAGCTCCTCTAAGCAGGCAATTGATTTTGCCAGAGATGGATATAAAGTATACGCTTCTCCGGGTGATGTGTTGTATGTAACGGCAGGCAAGGGGCTTCTGCCTAAAACAACATCCCTGTACGAGACTTGGGCACCTGCTGTTCATGCCAATATGACCGGCTATTTCCTCTCTATTTGGTCTGATTATTGGAATCTGGTAAAGACACCAGATGGAAGAACCGGGTATGAAAGCGGAAGCGCGTTCAATGGCTCAGAAGTTGGGGATGGCGAATATATCATCCCAGAATCCAACTTTGAAGAAGCATCCAGAAAGCCACGTCAAGCGCTCTCCGAAAGAATGTGGGGGGGACCTAGGTCCGCCAGCGTTGCCGAGTTCTTCAACCGGGTGAGTCTGATCGGAGATGCTCCTTCTGTCGCTAACCCAGTGCCAACGGATCCTTTAGGAATCACAGTGATCTTTAATGATGCAAAAGGAACAGATATCAATAAAATTAATTATTCGAACATTAGCACAAGCGGCAGCACAGGTTGGGTAGTTTCATCAGATAGTTATTCGGGCTTGAGCGATAGCTATTTTGAAATTAAATTTTTCGGAACTCAGATTAAATTGCTTGGCGCGAAGGCTCCTAGCCATGGTATTGCAGCCGTATCCATGGATGGCGGAAATGAAATGAATGTCGATATGTACGCCACATCACGGCAAAATTCAGTTACATGGTATGCCTCGCCCATATTGCCGCTTGGCGAGCATACAGTCAAAGTTAGAGTAACGGGAAATAAGAACAGCTCTTCCGCCGGAGTCTCTCTTTCGCTCGAACGCGCCGAAGTTTACAATCGGACAATGATTGAGAACAGTGCGAGTGGCATGAACAATGACGAATTCAAATATTCGGGTACGTGGAATCATGGAAATGAGAGTACAAGCGCAACAACGAATGATGCTTATGAGATGAAATTTGAAGGCAAACAAATCATCCTGGTTGACACGAAAGGACCTGATCAAGGAATTGCGGGCATTTCCATAGACGGTGGCGCAGAGCAAATGATTGATTTGTATGCTTCGTCTACCCAGAGTGGGGTTAATTCGTACGTATCGCGGGTTTTAGGCAAAGGCCTGCATACGGTCAAGGTCAGAGTAACGGGAACAAAAAATAGCGAATCAACAGGTACGACTGTCTCTGTTGACCGAGCAGAAATCGTTCCTTTTGAACAAATTGCTGTCACTGGCGCTCGGATGGACCTGGAACAATTGCGTTTGAAAGCTGGAAAGTCGGGCGAACTTGAAGCAATTATAGCGCCTCTTAATGCAACGAACAAAAACGTTACGTGGAGCAGCAGCGATAAGACAGTAGCCACTGTCGTTGACAGTGGTGAAGGCAAAGCTGTTGTGACTGCGCTCAAAATGGGCAGTGTCAACATTACCGCCACTACGGTAGAAGGCAATTTTACGACGGTTAGTCAAATAACCGTAGATGCTGCAGATCCTGAAACTACGCTCAGCGGTGCAAGTTCTGTTATCCCAGGCCATACATTCACAGTTCGTTTAGGCTTGGATAATGTGACGCATCGTGTATATGGCCAAGATATTAAGCTTACCTATGATGCGAATGTCATGGAATTCGTATCGGTTGCTTCGGCGAAAGCCGGAGTCAGCATTGTGGGATCGAAGAATCAGGCGGGTACGCTTCGACTTATCCTTGCAAGTGAAGGAGCAGCCAATGCGATTACGGGTACAACGGATATCGCCGAAATTGTCTTTAAAGCGAAGAATGTGCAGCAGTCGGCAACTGGGCTGATCACGGTTGCCGATGCAACATTAGGCGACGAGAATGGAGTGGAATCCAAAGCTGACGCATCGTCGATGACCGTCCAAGTAACGACAGTACCTGTCGGCATCCCGGGAGATGCGAACGGGGACAGCAAAGTAAGTGTCGGCGACCTTGGCTTCGCTGCAGCCAATTATGGCAAAAACTCCTCGAGTCCAGATTGGGATTTAGTCAAAATCGTAGACATGAACAACGACAATGTAATCGATATTATTGACCTTGCAACCCTCGCACGTAGAATTGTTCAATAGTTTCATACGATGAAGTCGAAATTGCGCGCAAGTCTATACTTTGTGGTACAGGGGGAAATTTCATTGAAAATTACATTTAAGCAAGTTTGCATATCTACGTTAACAGCGGCACTCTTGACAACAGCGGGCTCACCCTTAGGGATTCCCTTTATGGGACAAGCTTATGCGTCTGTCGTTGCATCGGACAATGGGGTTCAATTGAAGTTTGAGAATAACATTGTCGACAGCTCCACCCATGCAACGAGTGTTTCTGCACATGGGAATCTGACCTACGTGCAGGGAAGAGACGGACAAGCCATCAAACTCAACTCCACCAGTTCAGACAGGCAATATCTAGATTTAGGGAAACCTGCAAATTTGCAGTTCGGCACGAACACCAACTTTACATTGGCATTTTGGATTAAGTCGTCCGGTGTATCCAGTGATCCGCCAGTTATTTCAAACAAGAATTGGGATAGTGGAAGCAGTCCTGGGTACGTTTTGGCCTTATTGCCGAATAATAGCTTGTTATGGAACTACAACACGACGGGCGGCTCCCGCGCGGATGCCCAAATTCCGAACGTGGCCAATGGAAAATGGCATCATATCGTTGTTTCTCATGACAGAGCGACCGGAAGGGTAGATTTCTATAAGGATGGACTTCCCGTCGATGTTACAGTGAAATCCGGAACGTTGTACCAAGGGATTACGAATAGTATGAATATTGCCGGACGGACAGGGACAGTTGATGCTGGGCTAAATACGATGATCGGCAACGACGGCACGGGTTCATATGGAGTAGATACGTTTCAAATGCAAGTTGACGAGATGCAGATTATTAATCGGGCTGTAACGGAGCAAGAAGCTGGGGAATTGTTCAGCAGCGCGCCAGTGGAAGAGAATTCGAATGAGCCTTTTAAAGGTTCCTTAAACTTAATTAGCGCCGAGCATGCCGTGCAGGGGAGTACGTTCCGAGTTAATCTGGATCTTCGCACGCCGCTAATGAGCACTTCCATAGATAAATCCGTTCTTGAACTCACCTATGACAGTAATTTATTTGAATTTGTAAGTGCAACGAAAGCAGTTTCGGCTGATACATCCACGCCAGGTGTTGTCAAATTGGATATACCGGGAGGTAACATCTACAGCGAGGCAGATCCGCTTGAGTTTGCCAAATCAAGAATTTCTGAAGTGTATTTCAAAACGAAGGCTGCTTCTGGTCAAGGGCAAATTCAAGTGAGCAAGGCAGAGTTCTATTCAGGCACGGCCAAGTTAGATAATGAGTCTTTCCAGTCACAGCCTAAGACTGTTCAAATTCATCCGAAAGCAACAGAAGATTTGAATCAGGACGGTATGATAACAGTAGGGGATCTAGCTCTTGCGCCGGGCAATTCCGAAGCGGTGCAGAACCAAATTGCCACAAATGCGAAGTATGCCCCATACAAGAGGGTTGTAGTTATCGGGGTCGATGGCGGAGGAGTATCCGTGACGCCGAATGCGCCGTATTGGGAGACGCCAAGTTCACTCAAAGAACAGGTTGGCAATCGGCTGGTTGCGCCTAATATACGAAACCTGATTGAACATGGAGCTGCCAGCTATTCGGTCAAAACAACGCTGCCTTCAAGCTCATCTCCCAATTGGGGGGCCATGTTCACTGGTGTTGGTTACAATAAGCATCAAATTGGCAATTCAGAAAGTGAACTTTATTATTATTCGGAATCATCGCCATACCCTACTATTTTTAAGAAGTTAAGGCAGGTTATGCCGAATAAGAAATTAGCAGCTTTCGCTGGATGGACCAATATTTTGAACGGGCATATCGAGCCGTCAGTCGGTGTTGAGGTCGGTTCTGGAACGGATGAACAGGACACGGCTTCCTTCGTGGACTATGTCAACAGCGGCAAGGCGCTCGATACGTCGTTGATGTTCATCCAACTGGATAGTATGGATCATGCAGGACATGAATACGGTTTCTACACGAAGAAATACTATGAACAATTAACGAAGACGGATCTGAACGTAGGAGCGATTATAAACTCCCTGCGGGATAAAAACTTGCTGGACGATACGTTAATTGTCATGTTGCCGGATCACGGCGGAGGTACGGAGAATTCGAACACAACATTGGGAAGCGCTACTTCGCACGGTCAAGATTCACCTCTGGCGACAACGACTTTCATTGCGGCTAACGGCAGAACCGTTGCAACCGATATTGGCAAGGAGAAAATTTTGCAAGGCGGGACAACCAAAGATTTGAACGCCATCGTATTAAAAGCACTGGGTGTTAACGCGATGGGCGATTCCATTGTGATTAACGGCATGTTCGTCGATCAGAAGGATCAGAACAAAGCGGATGCCCCGGAATTAATGTTGACCAAAGTGCTAGTTCCCCAAACGCAGGAGTTTAAGCATTATGTGTTGGCGATAAGCAGTCAGCAGTCGGCAGCGAAGGCGATGGACGTGGTGCTAGCGACTGTGGGACTGAATGTCACAGCGGTCGAATCGCTGCAAGATGGCGTGAGGGTAGTTCGCAGCGAGTCGGCTAATGGCCGAACGCGAGTTATTCTGAACTCGGATAACGGGATTACGCCGGATGCAGCGTTATTGAAGATCCAAGCTACACCGCTGAGCGGGGATGCCTCAGCATCGTTGGAAACAGCCGTAGTCGCTGATTCGACAGGAAGAGAAGTATTACCGAATCTGTTAAACGAGGTGCGGGATGATGTGCCCGCAGGTCCGTACACAAGACTGGGCAGTGTGAAGACTGTCGATGCAGGCGAGGAATTTGTCGTAAGTCTGGGAGTTAGAAGTGTGACGGATGCCGTTTATGCACAAGATTATGTATTAAACTACGACGCTAACCTGCTTGAATTCGTTTCGGCTAAGTCTGTGAAGGATAAAGTAAGTATTGTCGAATCGAAGGACCTGGGAGGTAAGGTACGTCTTATTTTAGCCAGCGAAGGCCCGGCAGGTGCTGTTACAGGCAGTGAGCAGATGCTTGAAGCAACTTTCAGAGCGAAGGACATCTCACAGTCGGCTACCGCAGCAATCGTTGTAGAAAGCGCTAAGCTTGCTAATGCAGCCGGTGTGGAAACGTCGATAGGCGCATCCTCAATCGGCGTCAAAATCGAGGCTGCCGTCCTTGGCGATATCAACCATGATGGCAAAGTCAGCATCGGCGACATCTCCATTACAGCCGCTCATTACGGTAAAACGACGACCAGTCCAGATTGGCAGAATGCGAAGGCAGCAGATGTAAACAGAGACGGTAAAATTGACATCGCTGATCTCGCTGCAATTGCGATGAAAATTTTAGAGTAACCGGAAGCGAGGAGATCAGGAGAGGCTGTTTTCTGATCTCCCTCCTTTAAACACGAGAGGATGGATTAAGATGAGACGTAAAATCATTCTTGGTGCATTAGTCTGTAATCTATGTTGCTCCGCAGCCTTATTATCTCCTGCTTATGCGGAAAATGATTCCCAATTTGTCCTGAAGACGTCAGGTACCGAATCGACAGGTGAATTTACCGTCACTTTGCAAGGTACAGATATACAGGATTTATATGCTTACGAAGCCAAAATCAACTTTGATGCGAGCAAGCTTGACGTTGTCAAAGCGACTACGAGGATAGAAGGCTTCTCCATTTCTCCTATTGTCAAGAACAATGAAGTTACCTTTGCGCATACCAAAGTCGGCAATGTAAGTGGGGAGAAGGGGAACCTCGACATAGGCACGATTACCTTTAAAGCCAAAAAGGTAGGGACATCCCATCTTACTTGGACCTCGTTGAAGATCGTGGATCACAATTTGAAAAATCAATCCATCACACTTGATAAATCCTCTGATTTTACTAAAATATTCAGTGACCTTGTTGGGCATTGGGCAAAAACAGATGTGATGTTAATGGTTGATAAAAGCATTGTAGAAGGTATGGATGACGACCGCTTTGTACCGGACATGAATGTGACAAGAGCGCAGTTTGCAACTTTAATCTCCAAAGCATTAGATTTGAAAAGCGATGCTGTACAAATGCCTTTCTCTGACGTTGCAGTTGGCTCTTGGTATGAGAATACGGTGAAGAAAGTATATGCGGCAGGCCTAATAAATGGCATTTCCGACAGTGAATTTGCCCCAGAGAAGAACATTACGCGAGAAGAAATGGCAGCGATGCTGATAAGAGCGAAGTCGCATGGAACAGGGATGAGCATAGAATATATGCCGGTGAGCTCTTCTACCCCATTTAACGACGAGCATGAAATCAGCGATTGGGCGAAAAAAGTGGTTCAGCTTGCTGTTGATTCCGGCTTGATGAATGGTCGAACGGCTGAGGGATTTGCTCCGCAAGAACAGGCAACGAGAGCAGAAGCCGTGGTTGTATTGAAAAGGCTGTTAGCTGGATTTGATTTGAAATAGAGCCTCTTAAGCACCAAACGGTGGTTGGTACAAGTTTGTATGCCGAAGCCTTATTTCTCCAAAGGCACATATCTTAGTACCTCGTCGTTGCGAACTTTTAAAAGCAAAAAGAGCCACCTCTCAGAGGTGGCTCTTTTTGCTTTCGTTGACGCGCCCGATACGATTCGAACGTACGACCTACAGTTTAGGAAACTGTTGCTCTATCCTGCTGAGCTACGGGCGCATAGCAACAATTATGATAGCACGAAGGCCTCCGCGGCGCAAGCCTTCGGTTGTGGCCAGGTCATATAGAGAATTTCTTGCACAGATGGATGCAACGGTTATTCCTTGCCGCGTAATTTACGGAAAAATTGGGTCAGCATCGTCGAACACTCTTCCTGCATAACGCCGCTAATGACGTCGACACGGTGATTAAACCGGTCTTCCTGCAGCAGGTTCATGAGCGTTCCTGCGCAGCCAGCTTTAGGATCCGTCGTGCCATAAATCACTTGCGGGATCCGCGCTTGAACAATGGCGCCAGCGCACATAGGGCAAGGCTCTAACGTAACATAAAGCTGGCAATCTAGCAGACGCCACGCCTGCAAATGCTCACTTGCCTGCTTAATAGCAACCAGCTCTGCATGAGCGAGCGGATCTAGGGTTGTTTCACGAAGATTGTAGCCGCGACCAATAATTTGGCCTTGGTGGACAACGACAGCGCCGATGGGCACTTCGCGGATGGCTTCGGCTTTGAGCGCCTCTTGAATGGCTTCTTTCATCCAGGGAATATGTTCATCCACAGGGGGACACCTCGCTAAAATAATATATCCACATGTGAATAAAACATCGAACAAATATTCGTTGTTAACAACCTGTGGATAACAATGTGGATAACTTGAAAAGTTGTGGATATTTTTTTCTTTCTACATTCATACACTAAAAAGATGGGCTGCGCAAGGTTTTTAGTTGATAACGGAGACAAGGTTCCGATATAATGAAGATGCTAGTAGGTCTTTATGACCATAAAGCCTGCACAACCACAATCTGACATGAAATTGCAGAATTCGAAATGGCAAACTTGCTGAAAGGCAAGGACGCAAAGCTGAGGGTCTACGGTTCCCGCGAACTATGACAGCCTGGTTACCGAAAATCATTGCTTTTTGATTAAGGTAATAGACTGTTCCGGATCATCGGGGCGGTCTATTTTTAATGATATAAGTCGAGTACGGTTCGTGAAAGGATGTTGAGTGAAGTGGCCAACGAGCAACAACCCATGAAACTTTATGGCAGTAAAGAAGGCTATGATGCTGATGTCATGATCAACAGTAAAGCAGTGCTCAGCAAGGATGATTTCGTAGCTACTGGTGTGTTGACTTATGCTCTCGGTGACATTATTGAGGTAGAGCTCCCTGAGTTTGATGTGTTTCGGTTGGGGGATAAGCTGAAAATGACAGTCTATACGAAATCAGGGCTGTTTGTTTGGGAAACGACGGTAGTTGCCAAAGAGCAAGGATCTCTCATCGTGCTGAATCCACCCGAAAATCGTCGGAAATTTACGGAGAAACGGGAGTTTCCTCGTGTCGAAGTCACAAAGGGCGGCCTGTTATTAGGACTTCAAGATGTAAATAAGCGAAATAAACACCATCTAGACAATCCGATTGCCATTTCGATCAAAAATATTTCCATTAATGGCGTAGGCTTCACGGTAGATGACAATGCGATGGTCGAAAAAATTATTCAAAAGCATTCTCAGCTGGAAGTTGAATTGAATCTTGGCTTTTCGATGGCCTGTACAATGGAAGTTGTTAGAAAAGAGAAAACAAATATGGGCTTCTATTATGGGGCCAGCTATTTGAATGTTCCGGATGAAAAAGCAAATGCGTTAAGAGGCTTTATCCTCAAAAATCAGATAGAAACTTACTTCATTCAGAAGCGGGAAGTGCAAATCAAAAAAGCAATGGAAAAAAAGACTGTGGCCAATCCGTAGCCTCAGGCTTTTTTTTGCGTTCCAAGTACTATATAATAAGAAGGATGATTTTCGAAAATTAAGGAGTTGTAACTACAATGGCTTTGAAAGCAGGTATCGTCGGTCTACCGAACGTAGGAAAATCGACATTGTTTAATGCAATTACACAGGCGGGAGCAGAATCTGCGAATTATCCGTTTTGTACGATCGATCCGAATGTTGGGGTAGTTGAAGTACCAGACGAGAGATTGCAGAAGCTGGTAGAGATTGTTGTGCCTAAGAGCATTGTCCCGACAGCCTTTGAATTCGTGGATATCGCGGGTTTAGTGAAGGGTGCGAGCAAAGGCGAAGGGCTTGGAAATAAATTTCTGGCGCACATTCGTGAAGTGGATGCCATTGTGCATGTTGTTCGTTGTTTTGAAGATGATAATATTACCCACGTTTCTGGTAAAGTAGATCCGATTGGGGATATTGAGACCATCAATCTTGAATTGATATTGGCTGACATCGAGTCCGTCGAGAAGAAGATTGAGCGTTCACGCAAAAACCTCAAAGGCGGCGACAAGAAGGTTGTTGCTGAAGTGGAGTGTTTGGAGCGTATTAAAGAAGCGCTTTATGAAGATAAGCCAGCGCGTAGTTTGGATCTCAGCGAAGATGAGAAACTTCTCGTGCGCGATCTTCACCTATTGACCATGAAACCTGTGCTGTATGCGGCAAACGTGAGTGAGGATGAAGTGGCGACAGCAGACGAAAATCCTTTCGTGAAGATTGTGAAAGAATTTGCTGAAGGCGAAAACAACGAAGTGGTGTCGATCAGCGCGAAGGTTGAATCCGAAATCGCCGAGTTGGAAGACGAAGAAAAAGCGATGTTCCTCGAAGAGTTGGGACTTCAAGAGTCCGGCTTGAATAGATTGATTAAAGCAGCGTATAGAAAGCTCGGCTTGTATACGTATTTTACAGCTGGCGTGCAAGAGGTAAGAGCCTGGACGATTCGTAAAGGAACGAAAGCGCCGCAAGCAGCTGGTGTGATTCACACTGATTTCGAACGTGGTTTTATCCGTGCTGAGGTTGTGTCTTACAATGATTTGGCAGCGGCTGGTTCCATGAATGGAGCTAAGGAAAAAGGCCAAGTGCGACTTGAAGGCAAAGAGTACGTGGTGAATGACGGGGACGTCATGCATTTCAGATTCAACGTTTAACTACGAGAAAAAGATAAGAAAGGAGTGATCCACGATGTTGGATAGATTGCAATCGATTGTAGATCGATATGATAAATTAAGCGAATTGTTGTGTGACCCTGATGTCACAAATGATACGAAGAAATTGAGAGAATACTCCAAAGAACAATCCGATCTTCAAGAAGCTTATGATGCTTATAATGAATATAAAAGTGTAAGTGAACAGCTCGCTGATGCGAAAGTGATGCAGAATGAGAAGCTGGACGATGAGATGCGCGAAATGGTCAAAATGGAGATTGATGAGCTCAGCGAACAAGCGGCTTCTTTGGAAGAACAGCTTAGATTGCTGATGATGCCCAAAGATCCTAATGACGGTAAGAACGTAATCGTTGAAATTCGCGGAGCGGCTGGTGGCGACGAAGCTGCGTTATTCGCAGGCGATCTTTACCGGATGTATACGCGTTATGCAGATGGTCAAGGCTGGAAAACGGAAATTCTGGATGCTTCCGTGAATGATTTAGGCGGATTCAAAGAGATTATTTTCATGATTACGGGCAAAGGTGCTTATAGCAAGCTTAAGTTTGAGAGCGGAGCGCACCGTGTACAACGGATTCCAGTAACGGAATCTGGCGGACGCATTCATACATCGACTTCTACGGTAGTTGTTATGCCGGAAGCTGAAGATGTAGAAATCGTTATTCATGATGCGGACATTCGCGTAGATACGTTCTGTTCAAGTGGAGCGGGCGGTCAGTCTGTTAATACAACGAAATCTGCTGTGCGCGTAACTCACGTGCCGACAGGAATCGTAGCTACTTGTCAGGATGGGAAATCGCAAAACTCGAATAAAGAATCAGCGCTTCGTGTACTTCGTACGCGGATTTCAGATAAACTGCGTGAAGAGGAAGAAGCGAAATACGCTGGCGAGCGTAAAAGCAAAGTAGGTACGGGAGATCGTTCAGAGCGTATCCGTACGTACAACTTCCCGCAAAGCCGGATTACGGATCACCGGATTGGTTTGACTTTGCATCGTTTGGAAACTGTGCTGAATGGCGATATGGCCGAAATTGTTTCAGCACTTACGATTGCTGCACAATCGGATGCTTTAGATAAAGGGGAGCAGGCGATGTGATGCCGACTGCTGCGATTACGATTAGAGAAGCCTATGTAGAGGCTTCTTCTTTTTTGGGGAAGCTAGGCGTGGCCGAGGCGGCTTCCTGTGTGGAGCTGTTGCTGCAGCATCTGCTAGGCTGCACTCGAACGGAGCTGCTGTTCCGCTTCCAGGAACAGTTTCCAGTGGAGCTGGCGGAGTCGTGGCGCCAGCTAGTAGAGCGGAAGGCCGCGGGCGAGCCGGTGCAGTATATCATCGGCGAGCAGGATTTCTACGGCCTTCCTTTTGCCGTTAGCCCGGCCGTGCTGATCCCGCGGCCGGAGACGGAGCTGCTCGTGGAAGCTTTGCTCCACGAGGGCACGCGTCTGTTCCCGCAAGGCGCTCCGCTGCTTGCGGACGTGGGCACCGGGAGCGGAGTGATCCCGGTGACGATTGCGCACGCGCGCCCCGCGTGGCGCGTGGCGGCCAGCGACATCTCCGCGGCAGCGCTGGAGATGGCCCGCGTGAACGCGCAGCGCCACGGCGTGGCTGCGCGGGTGGAGTGGCTCGAGGGCGACCTCCTCGAGCCGTTCATTCAGCGCGGGATCGCGCCCGATATACTGGTGTCGAACCCACCGTATATCCCTGATGGCGACCTGCCTGCGCTAATGCCGGAGGTGCGGCTGTTCGAGCCGCACACGGCTTTGTTCGGCGGTGTCCTCGGACTCGACCTCTACCGCCGTATGATCTCGCAGCTGCCGCAGCTGCCGCGAATCCCGACCGTGGTCGGGTTCGAGGTCGGCATCCGGCAGGCCGAGGCTGTGGCGGCGATGCTGGGCGCCGCCGCCGACTGGGACGAGATCCGCTTCGTGCCGGATCTGCAGGGCATTAATCGCCACGTACTGGCGATCCGCTTGAACTAAGAAGTTAAGGCTTTTTTTCAGCGTTATAATAGCAGCAAACTAAGAAAAGGTCACTTTAACGCTGAAAAACAACCTTACGAGTGGGATAAACCCAGAAGCTTTGCAAAAAACCTAACATGAATATTTCGTTAGAATATATTCCTAAATATGTAATTAAATGATGTATTTATCTGGACAAAACACAAAAAAACCCCTAAGGTCGAGTTACAGACAT
>NZ_BMHE01000086.1 GCF_014640555.1 Paenibacillus marchantiophytorum
GTTGGGGTTGGGGTTGGGGTTGGGGTTGGGGTTGGGGTTGGGGTTGGGGTTGGGGTTGGGGTTGGGGTTGGGGTTGGAGTTGGGGTTACCATCACCATTCCCATTGCCCTTACCACTGCGGCCGCGGTTGAAGCCTCTAAAACATAAGATGCTGCCTCTCAGCCATGTTGACTTTTGAGGCAGCATCTTCTCTAACGTTGTGTGCTCGGAGATGAATAGGCAAGCTGAAGTAGCTAGAAGTGCTTATTCGCGCAAATTCCATGAATTCTCGTGATATAAGACCAACAGATCGTGCTTATTGGCTTCATTCGCTTGCTCTCTGAACGCAAGAACGAACATTAAGCAAGCCCACCTTGCTTAAACCTTCAAATCGGGAGCCAATCGAACAAATAAGCAATTTGGGCTACCCTAGTTTCCCTATCGCGTCACAAGTGGCTATCTTAGCGCAGACTTTGGGAGTATGGGGAGGTCGTAATGTGCTAACGAACTCCACTACGCATATTTGCCCAAAAAAGGCTAAAATTAAAAAATAACGAATTCCAGCCACGTTATCCGAGGTAAACTATCATCATTCCGCCAAAATGTTACTTCATAACGCCGAATCAGTTCGCTAGATTTTCAAAGAAGCCGTTTTCTTGTGTATAAGCTTCATACAATTCGTTAGCAAGTGATGGCCCTCTCGAGTTGGGTTATTTATTTGCTTTTGAGAGGGCTGCCTCCACGAATTCTAAATTCAAACTAGCGCAGACTGCTAGCCGCGACAGTTTCATTGTGAAGCTGGGGACGCATATCCGTCCAGCTGCTTTCCACGAAGGCTAAGCACGTCTCGCGGCTTTCCTGGCCGAAAACGGTCGTCCAGCCCGCAGGCACAAGAGCGAAAGAGGGCCAAAGCGAATATTGGCCTTGTTCATTGATCAGGACCAGGTACGTATCATCTGCACCATCAAAAGGGTTGCTCATAGGTTCGTCTCCTCCTCATCTTTCATCGTTCATCTTCATAGCTGCGCGATGCATCGCCCCAGCACGGAGGCTGGCAAACTTCATCGTTCATCTTCATAGCCGCGCGATGCATCGCCGCCGCACGGCGGCTGCCAAATTTCATCTTTCATGCTTACTCGGCATGCATAGCTGCCAGCTTCTCCGCCAGGATTCGGCCAATCTCGGCCAACGGTCCCGGCTGGCATAAATCTTTATGGCGGCATGCGAGGTCGTACTGCTCAATGTCGCCAACAATATGTGATTTCCACGTGTCCGGAGAGATCGGTGTGAACCAATCGGGAATGACGGTTGAATGGAAGAATAACAAGTCACCGGTAAACGAGACAGGTCTGAAAGCTCCAAGAATCCGCACTGAATTCACGTAGGTTTCCTTCAAGCTCATGATGACAGACGGCTCCAGACTCGCCAGAGCGCTGCCATCGCTGCGGAGAATGTCAACAGCGGCAGCCATATCCAGCGGCTTGTCGCCAAGGCTGTCCGGGTCATAACCACCCAGCGCCAGAAGTGCAATGAGCGCTTCGTGCTCATCTACTTCATCGCGCAGCGGCAGGAAATGACTTGGGAATGCATCAAGCATCACAAGCAGCGCAATTTCTTCTCCTGCTTGCTGCAGCTGGGAAGCAATCGCATGTGCGACATTGCCTCCTAGCGACCAGCCGAGCAAGTAGTAAGGGCCATGAGGCTGCACGGAGCGAAGGTGGGCAATGTAATCAGCAGCCATATCCTCCAGCTGCACAGGCAGCGCTTCGGGTCTGGCAATGCCCCGTGCTTGCAGCCCATAAAGCGGATAATCCGGCCCCAGTGATTTCATTAAGCCTGCGTAGCACCAGCTAAGTCCGCCTGCCGGATGAATACAGAACAGCGGCGGTCGTTTGCCGCTCGTTCGCAGGGGCAGCAGCACTTCGAGTGCGCCCTGACTGCCTCCTGTTTCCAGTTTTTCCGCCAGTTCAGCGACTGTTGGCGCCTCGAACAAGGTGCCGATGCTTAGCGAAGCACCCAACGCCTCCCGAATGCGGCTCATCAGCTTCACCGCTAAGAGTGAATGCCCTCCAAGGTCAAAGAATCCATCATCAATCCCAACCTTAGGCAAACCCAACGTCTCCGCGTACAAATCGCAGAGAATTTCTTCCTGCGGCGTGCGAGGACCTCTGCCGCTTGCAGCTTGGGAGAAATCTGGTGCAGGCAGCGCCTTGCGATCCATTTTGCCGTTCACGGTGAGCGGCAGTTCCGGGATCTCAACCAATGCGGATGGCACCATGTAGCCGGGCAGCGCAGCAGCAATGTGTTGCCGCACAGCTGCCAAATCCATACCGATCTCCGATTTGAGAGCGGGAATCAAATAACCAACCAGACGCTTGTCTCCAGGCGTATCCTCACGCGCGATAACGATCGCTTGGGCGACACCGGGATACTGGGCAATAACGGCTTCGATCTCACCGAGCTCGATGCGGAAGCCGCGAATTTTGACCTGATGATCAATTCGTCCGATGTAATCCAGCGTCCCGTCATTGCGCCATTTGGCGAGGTCTCCTGTCCGATACATGCGAGATCCCGGCACTCCGTAAGGGTCTGCAATGAATCTCTCCGACGTTAACCCGGGACGCTTCCAATAACCCCGTGCCAAGCCTGCACCTGCGACATACATCTCCCCGGTAACCCCAGGCGGAACATGCTGAAAATAAGCGTCCAGAACATAGACCTGGAGATCCGGAATAGCGACGCCGATCAGGCTGCTTGCTTTGCTTATGGCCATTTCCTGGCTGAGCGCTTTATAACTAACATGAACGGTCGTTTCCGTGATGCCGTACATATTAATCAAACGGGGAGCATCCTCCTCATGCCGCTCATACCAGTCCTCCAACTGCCCGAGATCGAGCGCTTCACCGCCAAAAATCACATAACGCAGCGATAATTGCTGCCCGAGTTCGGGATATTCACGATCAGCCTGCATGAGTTGATAAAAGGCGGATGGTGTCTGATTCAACACGGTGACATTTTCCTCACAAAGCAGCTTCAGGAACTCTTCCGGCGAACGACTGACCGTATGCGGGACTACAACAAGACGGCCTCCATACAGGAGCGCCCCCCACATTTCCCATACGGAGAAATCGAAAGCATAGGAATGGAACAGCGTCCAAGCATCTTCTCGCCCAAAATCGAACCAATGCGCCGTCGATGAAAATAATCTCACGACATTAGCGTGGGGAATGACAACGCCTTTCGGCTTGCCCGTTGATCCAGATGTATAGATGATATAGGCCACATTATCAGGTGACAAAGGAGCCTTACGGTCATCATCAGCCGGATTCGCTGCCGAATACTGGCTTGCTTTCTCCAACGTTTGTGGATCATCCAGAATGATTGCGGGAATGCCGTGGGCAGATGCCGTCATTGAAGCGGTTTGCTTGCAGCCGATCAGACAAGCTGGCCCTGTATCTTCCAACATGAAAGCCAAACGATCCGCTGGATAATCAGGGTCTAACGGCAGGTAGCCTGCACCTGCTTTTAGTACAGCAAGGATACCGACCATCATCATCGTGGATCGCGGCAGCATGAGCCCGACCATCATCTCGGGCCCCACGCCTTGAGCAATCAAGAGGTGAGCCCATTGATTAGCTTGTGCATTAAGCTCGGCATAGCTGAGCGATTCTCCTTCATATACGACAGCTACCGCATCAGGATGTTCACGGACTCTAGCCTCGAAAAGTTCCACGATCGTCGCGTCGCTCGCTGCGGCTGGCTGCTCCCAATTCACGATGCGGCTTTGCCGCTCCTCCGGCATAAGGATATCCAATATCCCGATCGGCACATCCGGTTCTTCCAGTGCTCGCTCCAGCAAGAGGAATAGACGCGCAGCAAGCTTCTCGACCGTTTCCCGTTCGTACAGATCGCTGGTGTACTCAAACCATCCGTCGATACCTGCGGGAGATCCATCTTCACCGCGCCGTTCACGGAATTCAATCGTGAGATCGAATTTGGCTTTGCCAACTGTCTCCAGATGCAGTTCCGATGTTAGTTCCGGGAAATCCAGCGAAGCTTCCGGGGTATTTTGGAACGCCAGCATAATTTGGAACAACGGGTGTCTGGCCCTTGATCTTGGAGGATTGAGAACTTCAACCAACCGTTCAAATGGCACATCTTGATGCTCATAAGCAGCAAGATTGACGCTCCGCACCCGTCCAAGCAGTTCACGGAAGGTGGGATCTCCTGATGTATCCGTCCGCAGGATCAGCGTATTGATGAACAGACCGACCAGTTCGCCAAGCGCGTCATCACTGCGGCCCGCAATCGGGCTGCCGAGCGGAATATCCGTCCCCGCGCCAAGCCTCGTCAGCAGTGCGGCAAGCCCTGACTGAATGACCATGAATAAGCTTGTTCGGCTTTCACGGGCTAGTGCAACCAGACGGCCATGCAAATTAGCATTCAGATGAACAAATAGGGTATCTCCCATATGCGTAGCTTCCGCAGGCCTAGGATAATCCGTTGGCAGTTCCAACTGATCGGGAAGATTATGCAAAGCCGATCGCCAATAAGCAACTTGACGGGCAATTAGACTGTCTGCATGGGATTCGTCACCAAGCAGTTGCTCCTGCCAAAGAGCATAGTCAGCATACTGCAGCGGTAATGGCCCCAAGATGGGGGCCTCGCCTTTGGAACGGGCTCCATAAGCAGCGGCCAAATCACGTGTAAGCGGCGCAAGCGACCAGCCATCTCCTACGATGTGATGCAGCAGCAGCAGAAGGACATGGGTATCGCCTTGCGGTCCTACTTGATAAAGATGCGCGCGGAATGCTTGCTCTTGAGCCAAATCGAACCCATAACGAACAGCAAGCGCGAGCTCACAAGCCAGTTCTGATTCTATAATTTCAGCTGTATGGAGAACTGTAGGGCAAGCGGAAGCTTCTAATATCAATTGCTTGGATACACCTCCATTTTCTGGAAAAATGGTGCGCAGCGTTTCATGCCGTTCAACAAGATCAGCCAATGCAGCTTCGAGCGCTTCGCGGTTAAGATGACCTTTCAGATGAATAACAAGCGGTATATTGTAGGTCGGACTAGGCCCTTCCAGACAGTTCAGGAACCACAGGCGTCGCTGAGCAAAAGAAAGCGGAATGTCCTGCGGCCGCACTGCCGGCCGAATGGCAGGGCGCGCTGCGGCGGCATGATCAAGCCGTTTGGCCATACCCGCCACTGTCGGAGCTTCGAAGAGACTGGCGATGCCGAGCTCGACACCCATGACCTCGCGAATACGATTCATTAGACGACCGGCCAACAAGGAATGACCGCCCAGATCAAAGAATTCATCATCGATCCCGATTCTAGGCACACCAAGCACCTCAGCGAACAATTCGCTAAGTATTTCTTCTTGCGGCGTGCGGGCAGCCCGGCCAATCGCGGCTTGGCTGTAATGCGGCGCAGGCAGCGCTTTGCGATCCAGCTTTCCGTTAGGCGTCAAAGGAAGCTCATCCAGAAAAACAAAAGCAGAAGGAATCATATAATCGGGCAGTCGAACTGCTGCAAAATCGCGCAGTCCCCCCGTTTCAACGGCTTCACTTGCTACCGCGTAGGCGACAAGACGCTTGTCGCCAGGCTGGTCTTCACGCACAACCACAGCTGCTTTAAGCACGCCAGGATACTCAGCCAACACGGCTTCAATCTCGGCGACCTCGATACGGAAGCCGCGGATTTTGATCTGATGATCGGCCCGGCCGCTGTAGTCCAAAGTGCCATCTGGAAGCCAGCGAGCCAGATCCCCGGTGCGGTACATGCGTGAACCGGGAAGCCCGTGCGGATTCGCGACGAAACGCTCAGCCGTTAAGGCCGCACGCCCTAAATAACCGACGGCAAGACCATCTCCCGCGATATATAGATCACCGGTTACTCCTAAGGGAACTGGCTGCAGCGCGCTATCCAGAATATACAACTGCGTATTCCAGATGGGCCGTCCAATCGATGGCTTGCCATCCGGTTCCGACGTAAAGGTGAGAGCCGTCGACCAAATCGTCGTCTCTGTCGGACCATAGAGATTGGTCACCTGACAACCTAATTGAAGCAGATCGCGCAACAAGCCCGCAGACAGCGCTTCCCCGCCAACCAGAACACGCAGGCCGCGCAAGGAATGAGGTTCGTGTTCTACAAGCGCATGCCAAAGGGAAGGCGTGGCTTGCATCAGTGTGGCACCGGACGAAACGATCAATTTGGATAAGGCTGCGGAATCCTGAATCGTTATTTTATCTGCGACAATAACCTGCGCCCCATTCAGTAAAGGCAGAAAGATCTCAAGAATAGAAATATCAAAAGCTACGGTCGTCACAGCGAACAAACGATCAGCGGCGCCAAGTGAAAACTGCTCCTGCATGGAAAGCAAGAAGTTCGTTAAGCTGGCGAAGGAAATAACAACACCTTTGGGTCTCCCAGTTGAACCAGAGGTATACAGAATGTAGGCCGGATTCTGTCCCGCAGGAACGCCAATGCGCTCCTGATCGGATATATTGGCATCCGATAAGCGGCTAATCTGCTCGCTAGTCTCATGATCATCGAGCACGATTGACTTGGAAGCTGAATCTTCTGTCAATCGGGAGGCGACCTCTTGACTGGTCAGCGTAACTAACGCACGCGCATCCTCCAGCATATAGGCAACACGATCAGCCGGATAATCCGGGTCTAGCGGAAGATAGGCTGCACCTGTTTTGTGTACAGCCAACATGCTGACAATCATCTCGACAGAACGTGGGAGCGCCAGCGCAACAATGCTCTGCGGCCCTGCTCCATGAGCGATCAGCAGCCTGGCAAGCTGATTGGCTTTGGCATTTAGTTGCTCATAAGAAACGGAAACACCGTTATGAACGACAGCCTCGGCGGCAGGACTACGGGTTGCCTGAGCTTCAAACAATTCCGATGTCCTTGCAGAAGGCAGGGGCCGAAATGTATCGTTCCACTGCGTTAGCAGCCCTTCGCGCTCGCTGTCAGCCAGCAGTTCGACTAATCCAATAGATGAACTAGGATAAGCTTCTGTCAGCTTGCCCAGATAGTGCACAAACCGCTGATGATGAGCCTCAAGCTCCGCCGCTGTGTACAATTCCGGATTGCCATCCATGTCGATCTGGAGTCCGCTTCCATCAGCTTTTAGATAGACATTGATCGCTAGGTCGTCGACGGGACCTGCGGATAGATTCGTTTTGGTTCCTTCATGACCGTCAAAATTCAAATTATTGTCAAACGGCATAATGTTGATGAGGGGGCCGAATATACGGCGATTATCCCCTACCCGCTTCAAGTCACGGCGCAGCTCTTCGTGCCGGTAGCCTTGATGCTTGCGGATTTCACGGATTTCACGGGCAATCTGCTGCACCAATTCGGAGACGCTCATGCCAGGACGGATAAATAGGCGGAGCGGCAAAATATTCATCACCATTGCCGGTGTGTTCAGCGACACTGAGCCTAGCCTTCCCATCATAGGCAATCCCAAGATCACCTCTGACGCTCCGGTCAAACGATGAAGATAGGAGCCTGCTGCGGCAAGCACCAGATCTGACCAAGCTGCCTCATGCAGCTGAGCGCAGGCGCGCAGGCTTTGGGCTTGGCTCGGCGAAAGCAGCGTCGTTTGGCGCAGAAAGCTTTTGGCGCTGCGGGGCGACTTCTCAGCCAGACTGACAGCGTCTGGCTCATCGGCAAAACGCTCCAGCCAGAACTGCCGGTCCTGCTGCGCTTTGGCGGAGGTCCGGTAAGCTTGGTCCTCCTCCAGCACGCGCTGCCACGAGCCGAAGCTTCCTTCCTGCACAGGCAAGTGATTCATTAGAGCTGTATATACTTTGGCTACACGTTTGGACAGCAGCGAGAAGCCAAACCCGTCCATCACGATATGGTGAATGCGTTGATACCACAGAAAGCGGTCCTGCCCTACCCGGAATAACACCTCCGTGAAAAGGGGTCCTTGCGTCAGGTCGCATGGTTGACGGAGATCCGCGTCCATCCAAGCTTTGGCTGTTAGATCAGGCTCAGTCTCAGCGGTCAGATCCAGATAGGTAAATGGCCAGAGCGAATCAGGCTGCTCCGCCTGCCAAGGTCCATCTCCATCTTCAGCGAACTTAACATGCAGCGTTTGGGCTTCCAGAACGACTTGACGCACTGCCTTTTCGAACTGAATTGGATCTATCAAACCGTGAATTTCCACCCATTCCCCCGTATTGTACATGGGATTATCGGGATCAAGTTGTTGCGCATACCAGATGCCTGATTGCGCACCGGATAAGGGTCTTCTTATATGTTGAGCGACAAGCATACCCGCAGCCTCCTTCATCATCTAGGCGAAATAGTCAAGATTCGGCACCGGCAGCTTCAACCTCGAAGCCAGCAGTTGCCACCATTTGGCCAGTGTAGGCTGCTCAGCCAATTCAACGAAAGTAATCTCTGCCCCGGCACGTCTCCAGCTCTCTACCAAGCTCATAATCCGGATGGAATCCAAGCCTTTCTCGTTAATTAGATCGTCCTCATCCTTCAAACTTTCCGGTGCTTCGTAGAGTAGTTTAGCGACCTGCTCACGGACAGTTTCTATGCTCAGCTGCGGCTCTTCCGAATTGGCGGCGATATGTGATGGAGCTATTGCGGCTTCCAATTGATGAAGCACATCTTGCGTGGTAAGGGTGACGGCACAGCGCTGCGCTGCGTAGTTCAGAGCCATTTTATGATTATCCAGCGAAAAATCTGCGACGGCATCGGCGACAAAAAACGGCTGAATATCCTGCATAAAAGCTTCACAGGCTGTCATCAAGCAGCCGATATGCGCGTAAATGCCAGTCACAATTAATTGATCTCGCCCCTGCTCCTGCATAATTTCCGCTAAATTCGTCTTGCGAAAACCACTGTAGCGCCATTTGGTCAATACGATATCCCCTTCTAACGGGGCCAGTTCTGTCACAATGTGCTTCTCCTCTGGCTTGTCGTTCAGACCAGCGCCCCAGAAATCAAAGAGAAGTCCTCGTTGCTCAGGCGTTTGGTTATCCGGTTGAGCCGTATACACCACGGGAATTCCGAGCTCTCGGCATTTCACACGCAAGGCATCAATATGCGCAAGCAGCTCAATGACCGGCGACGCACCCGGTGTGAACGCATTTAGGAAATATTTTTGCATGTCATGAATAAGAAAAACGGCCCGTTTAGGATCTACGACCCAAGAAGCTCGGTTCTCAGGTAAATCAGCTGCGATAGGCATCGCGTATGGTTGAATAGTTGGAAGTGCCATCATAGACCTACTTTCTGCTCGAATTGAGATTAAACTGTGGTGGGCAATAAGCTTTCTCGCAAAGCTTTTTTACTGACTTTACCGACAGTGGTTTGTGGAAAAGCGGTTAAAAATAGTACCCGATCCGGTATTTTGAACGGTGCAAGACCGCGTGAACGCAGGTAGTTCTTGAGTTCGGCCACAGACAAGGCATCCCCACGGGGAATGACAAAGGCACAGGACCGCTCTCCGAGAAAGGGATCCGGCATCGACACAAGCGCTGCATCATAAACCCCCGGATGAGACAACAAATGATTCTCTACTTCTTCCGCTGCAATCTTGTCGCCACCGCGATTGATTTGGTCTTTGGCACGGCCCTCAACAACGAGATAACCGGCTTCGTTGACCATCACGAGATCGCCTGTTTTATAGAAACCATCCTCCGTGAAGGATTTGGCATTGTGCGCTTCCGCTTTGTAGTAGCCTCGGATCGTGTAGGGACCACGTGTCCAAAGTTCACCTACTTCTCCGGCTTTTACAACAAGTCCATCCTCGTCCACCACACGGACTTCATCCCATGCAGACATAGGTCTACCCTGGGTACTTACGATAACGTCATCCGAATCATCAAGTCTGGTGTAGTTCACAAGCCCTTCCGCCATGCCAAAAACTTGCTGCAGCGTGCAGCCCAGTTCTGGTTTTACTCGGCGTGCTGCTTCCTCACTGAACTTGGCGCCTCCCACTTGCAGCACCTTAAGGCTAGACAGATCGTAAGATCGGCTTGCAGCCGCCTCCATCCAGATAAGGGCCAGTGGAGGTACCAGCGCCGTTATCGTAACGCGTTCCTTCGCAATCAAAGGGAAAGCATCATCAGGGCTCGGTCTTGATGCCATGACAATTCTGCCTCCAGCCAGGAGCGTCCCTAGGACCCCAGGTGAACTCAATGGAAAATTATGAGCAACAGGAAGAGCTGCCAAATACACGCTGTCCTCGTTCATTCCGCAGACTTCATTGCTTCTGCGGAAGCTGTACATGTAGTCATCATGTGTACGTGGAATCAATTTGGGCAGTCCTGTGCTGCCTCCTGATAATTGTAGAAAAGCAACATCGCTTGCTTTCACCTCTGGCCAACCTGATGAAGATGGTACTTCTGAATTAAGCTGATACAGGCTGTCTAGTGAGCGAAAATGCCCAGGATCGCCTACGACCAGAACATGCTCAAGCGTTGCTACTTGGTCTTTGACTGCGTTCGCAAGCTCTCTATAATCAAAACCGTTGTCTTGATCCTGTATCACATAAGCAGCGGCTTCGCTAAATTCACTTAAATAACTGATTTCGCTGTGGCGATGGGCCGGCAGCGCGAATACGGGAATCGCCCCTATTTTGAACAGGGCAAAAACCACAATGAAAAATTCACCAATGTTGGGCAGTTGAACAATCACACGGTCGTACTGCTTCACACCCAGCGTCAATAATCCCGCAGCCAGCTCTTGTGCTCGCTGATTTAAAGTTTCATAGCTCAGTCTCTGCTCTCCGCTGACAACGGCAATCCTTTCGCTGTGCACACGTGCTTGTTCAGTCAGCATGTCGCCGAGCGTCAGCCCCTGCCACAAGCCTTCCTCCCGATATAGCTGAGCCCACTCATCCGGCCAGGTTGGACAATTCGTTAACACTTCGCATCGCTCCTATTCCTATCATCATGATTCATGGTTTATGCCCATGGCATGAAGCATGGTGCGGAATTTAGCGGTCGTTTCCTGCAATTCGGACTCCGCGCTTGATTCTGCAACCACGCCCGCTCCCGCATATAGTAGAAGAGATCGACTCTCCGCTACGGCACAACGAATCGTAATTATCCATTCACCGTCTCCACTGGCATCGCACCAACCTACCAAACCGGTATAGAATCCACGATCAAAAGGTTCGATTTCACGGATGGCTTCCCTGGCTAGCGCCGTTGGAGAGCCGCATACCGCAGGTGTCGGGTGCAAAGCAACAGCAAGGGCCAGCGAAGTGACAGATGGATCAGTTAATTCCCCCCTTAATTCGGTTGAGAGATGCCACATGGTCGCCGTCTGCACAAGCGAAGGCGCTTGCGGAACGTCCAATTTGTGGCAAAATGGTCGAAGCGCTTCTGCTACAGCTTCAATCACTAGCGCGTGCTCACGTAAATCCTTGGGTGAGACAAGCAGTTCCTTCGCTCGCCTGGCATCCTCGATCGGATCCTCACTGCGTGGAGCGGAGCCCGCGAGCGGGTTCACGACCACTTCGCGTCCTGATCGCGATACAAGCAGCTCTGGGCTGGCGCCGATCAGCGTTCTGCTCTCAATGCTCGGAGGCGCTTGGAGATACCCTTCCACGCGCTTCGGCAAGTCAACCGCGAATGTATAACCATGCGTATTATGGACAGCCAAATTACGCAGAAGCTGCCGTAAATCCACTTTGTTAGGCGATGTGAGCTTCAAAGAACGCGCCAGCACAATCTTGTCCAGTTCGCCTGATCTGAGGCGTTTCAATGCCTTTTCAACGCCGCTCACGTAACCTTCGGCCGAGGGGATTGCGACGGTCTCAAAGTTGGAACCGATCGGGCGTCGTACCCGTTCATGCGGTTCAAACTGCAGCGGCCCCATTTTACGCGTTGTCATCGGAACTACCAGCTGCGCAGGCTGCATCGGATCGAAGGGGACTGCACCTACAAGCATCGGGACACTTTGTCCAGGCTGCCTGATATGAGCGAGCAATCGCGCTGCCCGCTCCGGCAGTGACTGGAGTTCATTGCCATTGGGAGATTCAGGTAAATCAGCAATCGTCCCTTGAGCCAATAGGGTGGCACGTGGAGAAGCAAAGAAAAACGAGGAACCCGGCTGATAATCGGCTAGAAGATCGGCCGCTACAACCTCACGATCCAGTTGAATATTGGTTTTCATTCTATCTAACGCCTCCTTCATCAATGGTCTAAACGCCTAGTGTTGCTCCCCCGTCTACGCGCAAATCATGCATGGTGAGATGCCCCGCCTGCGCAGAGAGAAGAAAGAGCACACTGCTTGCAACATCTTCAGGTGCCGCTAATTTTCTGAGTGGAATTCCGGTTCGATAAGTTTCTAAAGAGCCTTCGATCGTCCGCTGGGCTCCGCTTTCATCTTCCCACATGGACCTGAGCATGGGCGTGTCCGTCGAGCCTGGGGAGACGATGTTGCAGCGAATCCCATATTCAGCAAGTTCCAGACCCAGACATTTCGTGAACATGGTCACCGCTGCCTTGGAAGTGGCATACGCCCCCATATGCATGCGCGGAATCGCTGCTGCATTGGAGCTAACCGTGACGACAGCCCCATTGCGGCGCGGCTTCATGTAGGAGAGAACCGCTCTGGAGATATGAAAAACGCCGTTAAGATTAACAGACATCACATCGGACCAATCGGCATCAGAGAGGCTGGTAAGAGCTCCCATTCTTAACACCCCTGCCGCATGGACTAGAAGTTCAATCGGCCCCAACTCACGCTCGATACGGTCAACCACAGCTTGAACAGATTCACTGTCCCGCACATCTGCGGGATACGCAAATGCCCCCAGTCCTTGTTCCTTTAGCTCAGACGCAAGTTGGTTCAGCGTATCCTGCTGCAAATCTACAGCAGCTACAACGGCTCCCTGCTTGCATAAAGCTCTTACAATGGCTTCGCCAATACCTTGAGCGGCTCCAGTAACCAAAGCTACTTTGCCTGTAAATTGTAGATCCTGCATACGTTTAATTAACCCCCTAGCACAAAACGGAGCATGCGGCTCACAAGCGCAGGAAGCACGGAAACATGTCCCTCGCCCTCAAACTCTTGGTACTCCACACGCAGCTCTTCGCTCGTTAAAAGTGAAAACCGTTCGAAAAACTCACGGGCATTTCCGTTCATGCCGCTTGGATGCGCATCTTCCAGCTCACCTAGCGTAATTAATAAATTGATTCTCTTTCTTGCTTGCTGCTGAAGCGCTGCGAATTGTGCCTCTTGCCGCCTCACTAGTTCCTTATTCCAATGGATGGACGGACTGCCTGCCACATAAAATTGAAAGCTGTCAGGCATCGTCAAAAGCGTTTGAAGGACAAAAAGCCCGCCCAAGGAGTGTCCAAAAATCCCCTGCCGATTCCAATCGACCGGATAATCGCGTTCGATTCGCGGTTTCAATTCTTGCTCGATGAAATCCCGGAAATCCTGAGCGCCACCCACTTTGGGCCATACATGATCTTTATTCCTTACAGGAAGAGCTTTAAGAACTTCATCCGAAGTCGGCATCGTGAAATCATAGTACCGGGAATCATCGAACGGTTCATCCGTCGGATATCCGATACCTACGATGATGGCTGGATAAACGCCGGTCTTTTCCGGTCTGCGAGCTTGAACTCGCACCGCTTCTACAATCGTGCCGAACAAAGCGTTGGCATCCAGCAGATAAAGAACAGGAAATCCTTGCGGCGGCGCTTCTTGCGCTGGTGTGTAGACGAAGATGCGATACGGCTGCTGTCTTGCCTTCGATGGAAGGAGAAACTGCTGTGTATTGGGCAGAGAGAAGGCCTCGAGGCTATTCTCGACCTGAGAAATATACGGGATGTCATTGTCTAAACGGGTCAAGTTGGTTTTCCTCTCCTTTCAAGTTCAAATCATTATTCATCACCTTCGAAGGTGTTTACTGATAATGATTCTCATTGTTGATTATAAGTGAAGGCTGTTATCCAGACCATGAACAATTTCCTTATACTGGTATGGATAATATACAGAATCATGCTGAAGTCGTTGGCTTGCAGAGGAATAGGCGTAAAAAAAACTACGACAGCACAATTAACTAGCAGGTATTTCCAATCTTTTGTCGAAGGTGTAGAGGTCAGAATTTATTCTAGGAGATGACCTTCATGCTTGAGAAAAATAGATTGGGTGCTGCACC
>NZ_BMHE01000087.1 GCF_014640555.1 Paenibacillus marchantiophytorum
CGACCCCATCGACCCCATCGACCCCATCGACCCCATCGACCCCATCGACCCCATCGACCCCATCGACCCCATCGACCCCATCGACTCCATCCAACTCATTAACCCATCAACTCATCCAAACCCCTCAAAGTACCTTCAAACAAAGAAATAAGAGTCTCTAGAAGCTCCTATACGCACCAAATTCTGCCCATTTTGGGGAGTAGGAGTCTTTGGAGGCTCCTATCGCCGCCCAATCTCCTCCAGAGCCCTCCAAACAAAGATATAAGAGCCTTTAGGTGCACCTATACGCCACCAAAGTAGGCTCTTTCCGGAGAATAGGACTCTCACGGAGGCTCTTATCTTTAGTTATACCTGCGGCCCATTCTCACCTAATTTTAAGCAAACATTTATCCGGACTTCAGGTTCGCTTCAAATTTTGTTCATAAATGGACAGTAAGATAGGGTTGTACATATCGACATAGGAGTGATGATAATATGAAAATACAAAAGATAGCGGGACTCTGCATCCTTATTCCCGTGTTATTAGCAGGTTGCGGAAATGCCAGTCAACCCACAGCCAACAATGCAGCGGCCACAACAAAGCCTGCGCAGCAGCAAGATCAGAGTACTAAGCCATCGCCGGAAGCGGCGGCGAACGGAGCGAATCGCACAGCAATGAGTACGGAACAGCGACAAATGTTCAGCACGATGCAGTCGCTGATTATGCTGGACAAAGCGGAGGGACTCGCGATCACAAAGGATCAAGCGACAGTCATGCTGCCTGTTGCGGAAGATGCCGTTGCCAAAGGCGAACTAACGGATGAGAATAAAACCAAGCTGTTAGAGAAGCTTACTGAAGCTCAGAAAAAATATATGGATGATGCAGCAGCCCGTATGAGCAATCGTGGCAATGGAGGCAATCCGGGGACAAGTGGCGGAACTGAGGGGAATGGTGGAAATGGCGGCGGTAAACGCAATGCCCCAACCGGTGATCAGACGAAACCAGACACGGCTGCAAAGCCGGATGCGAGCAGCACTGGCAACGCAGCGTCAGGAACTGGAAGTGAGCAAAAGCCGGCAAGAGGTCAAGGTGACGGCAAAGGGCCTGGCGGCACTGGCAACGGCAACGGTGGAGGCAATCGCGGGTTTGGCGACCCTGGCAAACAGCTTGTCGAGCTGCTGCAAAGTAAAGTGAAATAATAAATTGAGAAAGCTGGGAGCAGATGCTCCCGGCTTTTTGAGTTTACAGCTTGTGATTTGCCTGTTAACCTGAGGAGAGTAGATGTTTGCTGTTCAATCTAGGAATAGTCAACGAGAGGGGGAAGACAAGCTGTGCATACATTACCAGTACCCAATGAGATGGAAGATCGCAATGTAATCAGTATGCTGGAAACCGTCGACTGCTTAACTGGAGAGAGAAAGCTGCTCGCCACATTCGATCACCTAATTGAAGCGCCGAATTGGACGCTCGATGGCCAAAGGCTGATCTATAATAGCCAAGGAAGTTTGTTTTCCTTTGATATTGCAAGTTGTGAAAGTACGTTAATAGATGCTGGATTTGCTGCGCATTGCAACAATGACCATGTACTGTCACCTGATAATTCACATATCGCTGTTAGTCATCATACACAGGAGGACGGCCAATCCCGGATTTATGTGTTTCCGCTCAGCGGCGGCAATCCTGTCTTAATTACCCCGCTGGCCCCAAGCTACTTGCATGGATGGTCGCCGGACGGCAAGCAGTTGGCTTATTGCGCAGAGCGAAACGGCCAATATGATATTTATACCCTTCCAGCGATAGGCGGCGTAGAAACACAATTAACGAATCTGCCTGGTCTTGATGATGGGCCAGAATATACGCCTGATGGTCGACATATTTGGTTTAATTCCGTTCGCACTGGACTTATGCAGGTATGGCGAATGAATGTGGACGGAAGCGCACAGACACAGATGACTTTCGACGAAAGCAATAATTGGTTTCCGCACATTTCGCCAGACAGCCAAACCGTTGCCTACCTCTCCTATCGCGAAGGGGACGTGGCTCCCGGTGATCATCCTCCGAACAAACAGGTGGAGATTCGCTTAATGCCCAGTGAGGGCGGACCTTCCAAGCGATTAGTCGAACTGTTTGGTGGTCAGGGTACATTGAATGTGAATTCTTGGTCGCCAGATAGCCGCCAATTAGCTTTTGTTAGTTATAGATTAAAAGAGTAAATACCATTTTAAAGTTGAGAAAGGAAGCTATGTATGGATACAAACAGTAAAGCATGCTGTTCGGCGAGCCGTCATACTGCGGGACAGGAACAGCCACCAATCCCCACACTCGAAGTTGCTCAAACAGATGTTCCGAACGTTCCGAAACTGCAAGACATGGTTCTGATACAAGGCGGAACCTTTTTGATGGGGACGGATGATCAGGAAGGCTTCCCTTCCGATGGAGAAGGGCCTGTGCGTGAAGTAACGGTTAAGGCTTTCTATATAGATCCTTGCACGGTTACGAACGCGGAGTTCAAGCAGTTCGTTGATCAAACAGGCTACATGACGGAAGCGGAATCATTCGGATGGTCCTTTGTTTTCCATTTGTTCGTGTCCGAAGAAACAGCCAAGCAGGTCAAAACCACTGTTCAGCAAACACCGTGGTGGTGGGTTGTAGAAGGTGCGGATTGGCGGCATCCCGAAGGTCCGGATTCGCATGTGGAGGATCGGATGGATCATCCGGTCACGCAGGTTTCATGGCATGACGCCATGGCCTATTGTCGTTGGTCCGGCAAACGCTTGCCGACGGAAGCTGAATGGGAATTCGCTGCTCGCGGAGGCTTAGTGAAGAAACGCTACCCTTGGGGAGACGAGTTGAAGCCCGGCGGCAAGCACATGTGCAATATTTGGCAGGGGAAATTCCCCGATAAGAATAACAAAAGTGACGGCTATGCCGGTACTGCGCCTGTAAAGGCGTTCGAACCCAATGGCTATGGCTTATACAATGTGTCAGGCAATGTTTGGGAATGGTGCTCCGACTGGTTCAGCCCGAAGTTTCATATCAAAGGCAAGCGCGACAACCCAAGCGGTCCACCTAAAGGAGAAGCTCGCGCAATGCGTGGCGGCTCATATTTGTGCCATCGTTCCTATTGTAATCGCTACCGAGTAGCTGCCCGCAGTAAGAACACGCCAGACAGCTCAACGGGCAATATTGGTTTTCGCTGCGCAGCGGACGTTTCTTTTTGATAGGTTTGTGTATAATAGAGTTATGGTCTCGTGAGATGTGAAATGGTGCTGGTCATCTACTGATTTTGTGGAAGGTGGTATGCGAACAGTGATTAGATGTAAAAGCTGCGCAAAATTAACGGAACTGCAAATGCATCGCTGCACGCATTGCGGTGTTGTGCTTTCCTACTCCGTGTCGGAAAAATTCGATCTATTGGCAGAATCTGTGGAGAATGCCTTGAAGAAGGAATTGGAACTAAGGAGAAAGCAGCGGCATTAAGCTGATTATCAGGATGCTCGATTTGAAGAGGCCGTTTGTTAAGTAGGCAAGAAGACTTAACGAATAGCCTCTATTTTATGTTTGCCAAAAGATTGAAACTTTTATCGGGCAGAAGCAGTCTAATTTAGTAGAAAAAAGGAGAGTGATTTGAGCGTGTTGCTGTCATCCATAGCTGCGTTATTAACTTCAGGAATCGTATTGATTCTGATTATGCCGTTCATAAGACGGCTGTCCATTGCCATAGGAGCGGTAGCTGTGCCGAATCATCGCACGATGCACAGTTCGATCATGCCCCGACTGGGGGGATTGGCTATCTTTATTTCCTTTATGTCAGCAGCAGCCTTGTTTTATGCCAAGCTAGCACCTACTTTGCCAGCTTTTTGGGGACTATTCTTAGCTGCATGTATCATTGAAGTTGTTGGGGTAATTGATGATGTCTATACATTAAGCGCCAAGTGGAAAATGCTCGGTCAACTGCTGGCAGCATCGACAGTGGCCTTGTCCGGGTTTACGATTGATCAAATCCATATCCCGTTTGGCAGTGACCTGTATTTCCCGGCATGGCTTTCAATTCTGCTAACTATAGGTTGGATTGTGGGCATGATTAATGCCCTGAATTGGATTGATGGTTTAGATGGTCTGGCGACGGGTATTGCGGGCATATCCTGTTTAGCACTATGTATCATCGCTGCGATGACAGGCAATGTGCCTGTTCTGATTATTAGCGCAACATTACTGGGGAGTTTAGCAGGGTTTTATCTATTCAACGCCGAGCCTGCTTCCATTTTCATGGGGGAATCCGGATCAGCCTTCCTTGGATTTGTTTTGGCTGTCCTTGCCATCCTTGGGTTCAAACAGGCTATTTTTGTCTCGTTTATTGTCCCGTTATTAATTCTAGGTGTTCCGATATTGGACACGCTGCTTGCGATGGTGCGTCGCGCTATGCAAGGGCGTCCTGTGTATGAAGCTGACCGGGGTCATGTGCATCATCGATTGACTGATCTAGGGGTTAGTCGTCGTAAAACGGTGTATACCTTGTACGTCATATCTGCCTTCTTGGGGATTTGTGCGATTATTCTCACCAAAGCGTCTCAATCGGGGATAACACTTGTTATGTTGTTGTTGCTGGTTGTGTTGTTGATTCTTGCAGGTGCTGAGTTGGTCGGTATTAGTAAAGGGAAGCTTCCGTTGTCCGCATTCCTAAGAAGAATCAGGCGTGTACGTGAAGAAAAATAAATGATCAAGTACGGAGTTGCCGTCATCGTGACGATACTTTTAGGCATGGGTTCTAGACACTTTGCGAGCTTGCTGCCACCTGTCATTGCCATCCATGCCGGGGATATCCTCTGGGCCAGTATGGTGTATCAAGGGTTCCGATTTGTTGGGTACACCAAAAGTCTTCTCTGGGCTGTAGGGTTGAGCGTCTTATTCAGTTTTGCCATAGAATTCAGTCAATTATATCAAGCGGATTGGGTAGTTGCTCTTAGGCATACGGTTCTCGGCGCCCTCATCCTAGGGCAAGGCTTTCTGAAACTAGACCTACTTCGTTATGTAATGGGCATCGCTCTTGCTTACTTTCTAGACAAAGCATGGCTGTATAGAAAAGGCAAGAGCTGATTTTCTCCCAGAGGCTTGCTAAAATAATAACCTTGCACGTTATCACAGTCTAACGTTTTGAGGATGTCCAGTTGATAGTTGGTTTCAACCCCCTCAGCGATCACAGATAAATTCAATTTCTTGACTAAATGAATGATGGCTGAAGTTAGATTGCGTTCCTCTTCGAGGTGGGACAGATCTTGGATGAAACTTTTGTCGATTTTGATGAGATGAAAGGGTAACGTTCTTAAATAACTCAAGGAAGAGAAACCGGTGCCGAAGTCATCGAGTGCGAGTTTGAAGCCTGCTTCCATAAGCTGATTCAGGCGCTTCGCGGCTGTATCTATGGACTCGATCAGGGCGCTCTCCGTTACTTCCAGTTCGATGGAAGAAGGGGAGATCCCCGCACTTTGCACCATCTGGACAACACATTCCACGAAATCATCTTCTCTAAGCTGCGCGGGAGAGATATTGATAGCCATGACGGCGTCGGGACATGTAAGCAAAAGGGTTTTTAGAGTTTCACAAGCCTGCTGAATAACCCACTTGCCAATCGGAATGATCATGCCATTCTCTTCGGCAATAGGGATGAATTCATTAGGCATAATAGGGCCCAGCACGCCATGCTGCCAACGAAGCAAAGCTTCAAAGCCGCGAATACTGCTGGTTTGCAGGTCAATTTGCGGTTGATACATGAGATGGAATTCATTTCTAGTCAAAGCGCTCCGAAGCGATTCCGATAAATTCGCATGGTGGAGCTGATCTAAAGTCAATTGTTCTTTATAGAGTACGATCCGGTTGTTGCCTTGCTTCTGGGCATAGTAATTCGCGGTTCGGATTTGCTCAATAATTTGCTCAACCTCAATCGAATGGCCCTCATACATATAAACCCCTGTGCTAAGTGAAATCTCAATGGCGGGTGTTCCCCCGTTGTATCCTTTGACAAGCGAATTCAAGGCTTGACGGTTCCACTCATGGATGTACGCTTCATCACTGGCAAGCGGCAGCAGAATCAGAAATTCACTATAAGTAATGCGCCCTAAATAACTTCCGCTAGGTAAATGAGCAGAAATGCGACTGCCAACTTCTTGCAAGAGTTGGTTGGTTACCTGCAAGCCATGTAAATCATGAATGACCTTCAAATTATTGACGGTGAATAATAAAAAGGTGGATTTGGCATGCGTATGGATGATTTTCTTCATCAGTTTGGACATTCGCTGAAGATTAGGGAGGCCTGTAATTGTATCGAACAACGAATTATGATTTCTCTGTACTTCTACTTGTATGAAATGTTGAATCGTAAAAATGGCAATCGGATAGAGGATCAGGATAGGTCCTGCGAATTGTTTAATCAAGAGCATCGCAATGTGCTGAGGAAGCAAGACGCTCCAGGCAATGCTTTGAATAGCAATGAGCAAGCTGAAGATGCCCGTAGAAATCACACTTCTCCTACGACCAAAAGGCTTCTTGTAATGATAAAAAAAGATCCCCATCAAACCGGATGTTAGAATGGCAAACACGCCAGGAAGCATGCCGCTGCCCCCGATCGAATACCGAAAGCCGCCGATAAGCAGAATGGTTATCAGTGAAGAAAGCCCGCCTCCCATACTTCCGGATACTGCAGACAACACGACTTTCATATCAAGAAACACACCAGGAGTCACTTGAACAGGCATGTGCATAGAAATAATACCCGCTAGACCGAACATAAGGCCATAGGCAAGCTGCTGATAATACCACCTTTGAGTGGTCAAATAAGGCGATAGATGATTAATAATGATGATGAACAACGTAATATTAGCCAAATTCTGCAAGAGGCCTGTTAGATTATCTAAAGCTGTCAAAGACCTTCCTCCTCGAGAATAGCAAAAAGTACCGTTAACTTGTGCGCAAAGAATGTACGCATATATTCGACATATTTTGTGAATTTCCTTTAAATAAGAACATTAGCTTCGCTTACCCCCCCAGATCGCACATGGAATAACCTTCTAATAGAACATTTCTATTGAACAAATGTACGAATAGGAAAGATCGATTAGACGCAAATAGCAGGCAAATGATACAGTATGAAAATAAATCATATATAAACGATAGGAATTGTCGTGAATATAAGGCAAGGGAAGGGGCCAAGGCGAATGATATCTTTCAAAGCACCGAATCAGTACTGGAATGAGTCACACATTTTAGCAAAAGGCGGGGCACTTATCGCACCACTCGGTCAAAAAGCACTTATTATTGCTGGGAAACAGGCACTGGAAGCAATTAGTTCATCTTCCTTTCTCTTGGGCCTGCAAGAATCCGGGATTACGTATTCCATTGCTTTGTTCAGTGGCAAAGTGACAACGACGGAAATTCAAACCTATCGAAACATTGCTGCCGACAAAGAAGTTGATGTCATTATCGGTATCGGCGGCGGCAAATCCCTGGATATCTCCAAGGCAGTCGCTGACCATTTGGGAATTCCCATTGTTGCGGTGCCGACCATAGCTGCAACTTGCGCATCTTGGGCTGCTTTATCCGTGCTTTACGATGAGTTGGGCCGCTCATCCTCGTATAAGCTGCTGAAGCAGTCCCCTTCATTAGTGCTTGCTGATCTGCAAGTATTGGCAGCAGCTCCTAAGCGGTACTTGGCTTCTGGCATTGGCGATACGCTCGTGAAATGGTACGAAACGGTCGTCAATCACAACGAAGAGCCAGATGGCTTGGATATACGAATCTCTATACAAATAGCCAAACTAGCCCTAGAACGATTACAGATATACGCCAAGTCAGCTTATGAAGCGGCGGGTACAGGTGAAGTCACGCCTGCGTTTAAAGAAGCCGTGGATGCTGTCATTGTTTTGGCGGGATTAGCAGGAAGCGCTCAAGGAAATACACCGCGTGCGGGCATTGCCCATGGCATACATAATAGTCTGACCTTCCTTCCGGAAACGAAAGACACCTTGCATGGTGAAAAGGTTGCCTTCGGATTACTGACTCAAGTCGTGCTGGAGAAGCGTGCAGAAGATGAGATTCATCGTCTCGCTAGTCTACTCCACCAACTCCAACTCCCCATTACGCTTAAGGAGCTTGGGATTGAACAGCCGTCTGCGGAAGTGGCAGTGACGATCGCCCAAGGCGTTCAACTGCGCGAGGAAGCGATCAGTCATTTATCGTTTGCTGTGAATGAGACCTTGCTCGCACAAGCCATTCAAACGGCTGATCAATGGGGACAGCGCATCGCGCAGGAAAATTACGTTCAGCAATAATCATATTTTATAAATAGAAGGGGAGTCATTTCTTATGTCAACAGCCAAAAAACGATTCAGCCAAACCATTGTTTCTTTATTCGTACTCGCATTTGCGGCGGGTTGTGCCAACCAAGCAACAACAGCGGGAGACGCCAAGTCGTCGAGTTCGCCTGCACCATCACCTTCGGCAGCAGCGCAGACCAAAGCATCAGCACCTGCCGTAGACTTGAGCAAAGTGACACTTCGCGTCGGACAGACGGGGTGGGCCAATTTGGAAATCGGCTTCAAAGAAGCTGGATTGACGGATACGCCTTATAAGCTGCAATTCAGCGTGTTTCAAGGTGGCAATCTCCAGCTTGAGGCAATGGCGGCGAACAATTTGGACCTGGGATCAACGAGCGAAATTCCACCTATTTTTGCCTCGCAAGCTGCTAATGGCGGTAATTTCAAGGTCATCGCCTCCTTTGAATCTACGACATTAAATCAAGAAATTGTCGTCCCCAAAGGTTCGCCGATCAAAAGTGTGGCTGAACTGAAAGGCAAGAAAGTTGCCTATGTGAACGCGACGACAGCGCATTACTTTTTGGTGAAAATCTTGCAGAATGCGGGTCTCTCTTGGACGGATGTTGAAGCGGTGCCTTTATCCACGTCGGATGGACTTAGTGCGTTAATTAGCGGCAAAGTGGATGCCTTAGCGAGTTACGGGAATGCGATTATTTCTGCCCATCAGAATGGCGCAACAGAACTGGCCAGCGCCAAAGATATTTTATCTGGAAACTTTTTATATGAAGCAACACCAGATGCGATCAGTGATCCTGCCAAGCATGCGGCAATCGTAGATTTCTTAAGCAGATTGAATAAATTTTACACGTGGACACGCAATAATCAGCAGAAATGGGCTGAAATTACAGCAACTAACACCAAGCAACCGGTTGAACAGGCACTGGACACGCTCAAAAAAGGCGAGATCCAACGTCCTTCCAAAATTTCTTCTAATTTCGATAAAGCCATTGCTTCAGAACAGGATGTGGCCGATGCACTTACGAGTGTAGGGGTGCTGAAAAATAAAATTGATGTCAGCGCAACATGGAGCCGGGCCTTCGAGGAAGAACTCAAGAAGATAACAGCAGCGCCATAAGTTGGTGATATGAGGAAAGGTGTGTGCGCGCAAATGAAAGAATCGAAAGCAAAACAACGCTTCTTTGTCATCGCTCCTTGGATTATTCCGATTGCCATCATCGCCGCCTGGCATGTTTTGACGACTACCGGGGTTCTTGGTGCGAATGTGCTGCCACAGCCCATCAAAGTGCTAAGCGTCTTTGTCGCTATGCTGAAATCAGGTGAGTTGTTGACTCACATTACGATAAGTGCCAGGCGAGCTTTCAGTGGACTGCTGCTTGGCGGAGGCATCGGGTTTCTGCTTGGCCTGTTGAATGGATTCTCGCGTGTAGCGGAGAAACTGGCGGACTCGTCCATCCAAATGATTCGAACGATTCCCCATCTCGCCCTGATCCCGCTGGTAATCATCTGGTTCGGGATTGATGAGTCAGCGAAGCTGGTGCTGGTATCCTTGGGCGTCTTCTTCCCGGTGTATCTCAATACGTTCCATGGCATTCGCTCGATTGATCCAGGTTTGATTGAAATGGGAAAAGTATACGGTTTAAATCGATTAGCCTTGTATTGGCATATTATCCTGCCGGGCGCTTTGCCTTCTATCCTGGTCGGTCTTCGTTACGCACTAGGCATTATGTGGCTCACGCTCATCGTGGCCGAAACGGTTGCGGCCAAATCAGGCTTGGGCTATATGGCGAATAGTGCCAGGGAATTTTTCCAAATGGACGTTATCGTACTCAGTATTCTCATTTATGCATTGTTGGGTAAATTATCGGACAGCGCTGCGAAATGGCTGGAGAAATGGTGGCTGCAGTGGAATCCAAGCTATGTCAGACAGTAAATTGAGGGAAGTGGAGGTTACAACTATGTCCCAAACCATAACACCTTTTTCTTTTGCCAAACGGATACCAACGACACCGTCCATTGGCAGCGCAACCGTGACCAAACCGGATCATGTGCACTTATCCTTTGGCTTTGCCGCACCGCATTTATTCCCGATTGAACAATTGTCGCAAGCAGCAGCGGATGCCGTCTCTTTGCATGGCAGAAAAGCTTTGCAGTACTCAGGTTCCGGAGGACCTGGCCAAATTCTATCGTGGATTCAGGCTCGCTCCAAGGTTCACGGGATTCAAGCGGAGCTCGATCAAATTCTGGTGACATACGGCTCCACGCAAGGTATCGATTTGGCGACGCGTATTCTCGTTGATCCCGGCGATCACGTATGGGTAGAATCGCCTTCTTTTTTCAGTGCGCTGCAAGCTTTCCGCACGGCCGAAGCGGTCATTACCTCTTTTCCGATTGATGAAGAAGGTGTACGTGTTGATTTGATCGAGAATGCGCTGCTGGACGCGAGGCAGAACAACAAACCGATTCCTAAATTTCTCTATACCATGCCTACCTATCATAATCCCGGTGGTGTTACGCTCTCCCTTGAACGCAGGAAACGCCTTGCGCAGCTGGCTGAAATCTACAATTTCTTCATTTTGGAAGACGACGCCTATTCCGAACTGAATTTCACAGGCAACACGTATCCACCGCTATACACGTTATATCCGGAGAGAGTGATCTATCTCAATACTTTTTCGAAAATCATTGCTCCTGGCCTTCGCTTAGGTTGGATCATTGCCGATTCAAGTGTGATTGCGAAAATAAGGCTGTTGAGCCTTGGCGGCAGCATCGGTGTGTTTACACAAGAGATCGTGGCCAAGCTGCTCAGTGGCTTTGCTTTTCAAGAGCATGTGGATAGCCTGATTGATCATTATCGCAGTCAAAGGGACATCATGGCCAAAGCCGTACGCGAAAGTTTCGGTGGGCATGTGAGCTTTCATTTGCCGGAGGGAGGCTTCTATATATGGCTCCGTTTCCCGGATCACGTGAATACAAGTGACTTCCTGCAGGATGCCGCAGATCGGGGCGTTAGCTTCGTGGATGGCAAAAGTTTTTATGTCAACCCCGAAGGGTTTCATTATGCGAGACTCTGTTTCAGTTATGTGAGTGAAGCTGAGATTGGTCGTGGGGTGAAGAGCTTAGCTGATGCTTATTTTGCTTATATTAATAACAGTAACAGTAACACCAACAGCAATAACAACACCAACACCAACACCAACACCAACACCAACACCAACACCAACACCAACACCAACACCAACACCAACACCAACAACAACACCAACACCAACACCAACACCAACACCAACACCAACAATAACAACAGTCCGAAGATTGTTGCTGTCCTTGCCGCGCAAGAAGATATTAGAACATCGGATTCTGAACAGTTGATCAAAGAGTTAAGTGTGGAATTAGGGCTGCTCTACGAATCGGACGGAACAGCCGGTTTTCAAGCTTCAGACGTCGAAGTTCCGCGCGCTGCTTTCATCGTTGCCAGATTGGACGGACACCCTGTCGGATGTGGCGCTCTGCGTCCTATCAATGAGACGACAGTCGAAGTGAAACGGATGTATACGAGGCCGGATTTCCGCCGGAAAGGCGTGGCGCAAGCGATTCTATCCGAAGCGGAGCGGCTCGCCAATCAGTTCGGCTATACCAGCATCAAGCTGCAAACGGGACCCAAGCAGCCGGAAGCAGCCGCCCTTTATGAACGGGTTGGTTATTATCGTGTGCCGATTTATAGCGGGAACTGGGATTTAGTACTGGCTTATCAAAAGGATTTGAACAGCTGAAGGGAGTCGACAGAACATGAAATTCGCATTATTCAGTCTTATGATGAATCTTCCGAATGCGCTGTCCGGTGAAAGTCTGACAACTCGGCAGAAATTCGAAAATGTTCTCAAGCAAGCTGAACTCGCAGAGGAGCTAGGTTTCGAGGCATATGGCGTGGGGGAGCGGCACGGAGCTCCGTTCCTTTCCTCATCGCCGCCGGTTGTGCTCACGGCTATCGCCGCAAGAACGTCGAAGATTCGGTTGTTAACGACCGTAACCGTGTTAAGTGTGCTTGACCCGGTGCGCGTCGCAGAGGATTATGCAACGCTGGACCATCTGTCTGACGGGCGACTGGAATTAATTATCGGCAAGGGAAATGACCCGCGCCACTATCCGCTGTTCGGAATTACCGAAGACGAGCAGTGGGAATCAATGGCCGAGCGGTATGCTCTGCTCAAGCAGTTGTGGACGGAGGAAAACGTGACGTGGGAGGGCCGTTATCGCCCGCCGCTGAGCGAAGTGACTACACAGCCAAGACCGTTTCAGAAGTCGATTCCGATATGGCATGGCAGTGCATCCAGTCAACTCTCCACGGAATTAGCAGCTAAATATGGTGAACCTATTTTCTCTTCGAATACCTTTCATCCGCAGGCGAAATACAAAGCCTTGATTGATCACTACCGGGAGCGACTCGCATACTACGGTCATGATCCGAGCCAAGCCGTGGTAGGCTCGGGCTTCGGCAGCTTGTATCTAGCCAATACTTCTGAAGAAGCGATCAAGCGATATCGTCCGTACTACGATGCTTTCCGGGCTACGGCTTCAGCGCAGCACAATAACTCGCCATTCCGGGATTTGGAAGATAATATCGCGAATGGTCCTGTGCTCGTAGGCAGTTCGGAGCAGGTGATCGAGAAAATCTTGAACTACCATGCAGCATATGGTCACCAAGTGGTGAGCATCAGTGTGGATGGCTTAACGGAGGCGGAACAGCGCGAACAAGTTGAGCGCTTCGCATCAGAAGTCATGCCCGTGCTTCGCCGAGAATTGCCTAGCACCGTATGGGAGAGCAAGCCATCGTTGGTGCATGCGGCCAACTAATTGTTGTCCTCGGCAGCTCGAAGCTTCCCCAAAAATTGAATGTTTGAGAGTGACATACGGGGATTCTAAGTCTGTGCTATGGGATCCCCGTATGAGCTCTATGAGTTGAGCATAAGGTAGCTGAACGTGCCTATTTGTATAAAAATACAGGAGATAAGCACGCTCTCTGTGGTCTTATCTCACGAAAAATCGCGAAGTGGGCGGGAATAAGACCATCCAGCTTGCTTATTTATACCTAAGCATACAAATAATTGCAGAAAACCTAGCCGCAGGCTGGGTTTTCTTGCTCTATAAGCGTGTATATTTTTTTGGGGTGAGCGAGGAGTTATCCAGCTGCCTCGCGCGGAGATAAGGGAACGTCAAGCCAGCCACTATTCCAGTCAAAAGTGACATTATGCCAGGTAAAGGGAACTACAGTTCGCTATTCGAGCCAAGAGTGACCTTTTAGCGAGGTTGAGGGAACTACAGGGCGCTATTTTGCTGTTTGATGGGAAATTCAGCGCTTTTCGTGGAAATAAGACCCTGTAGTTCCGCTAACATGCTAGCATTTCTGCTTTTTGCCAAAATAGCGTACTGTAGTTCCCTAAACAGGATCAGCCTCTTTGAAAGAGGCTGATTTCTCCGGGCGGCGAAGTTATTATCTCATGTTGCTCGCCAGCACCCGGCTGCTCCGCCCCGCGCCGCCGCCGCTCTTGCCGCCGCACCCCAGCCGCCGCGCCCGCGCTCCTGTCGCCGCCGCGCGCTCCCGCCGCCGCCGCACCCGGCTGCTCCGCCCCGCGCCACCTCCGCCGCTCTTGCCGTCGCCACCCCCGCCGCCTCGCCCGCGCTCCCGCCGCCGCCGCTCTTGCCGCCGCCTCGCCCGCGCCGCCGCCGCCGCCGCACCTGGCTGCTCCGCCCC
>NZ_BMHE01000088.1 GCF_014640555.1 Paenibacillus marchantiophytorum
CGAGGTTGATAGGTTCGAGGTGGAAGTGCGGCAACGTATGCAGCTGACGAATACTAATCGGTCGAGGGCTTAACCTAATATAGGGATCTTTAATCGTAGATTAAAGTCTCTCAGTTTCAAACCTAAGAAATCCTAACTTTACGCACGTTTCGTATCTAGTTTTCAAGGCGCAAATCACGCTTTGACTGTTTGGTGATGATGGCGGAGGGGACCCACGCGTTCCCATCTCGAACACGACCGTTAAGCCCTCCAGCGTCGATGGTACTTGAACCGCAGGGTTCTGGGAGAGTAGAACGTTGCCAAGCAACTATAAGAGTCTTTTTGGAAGAAATTCCAAGAAGACTCTTTTTTTTACATCAGTACAAAAGCGTGGAATAAACCATACTAGCCCTATGAGGAGGGATTGGTATGGGAAGTTCAGGACCTATGAAAGGGATAAGTACATTTCTTTTATTATTTTTGGTGATGCAAGGGATTAGCGGTTGTTCGGCGAAGATAGACGCCGTCAAAGATGATCCCAATCCGTTGAGAAGCCTCAATGGACTAGGAAACGCCCTGCCTGTGCCATTACCGGCAGCGAAAGCACCGATGGTTGATGTTCCTGCACAGCCGCAGCTGCCAGCGAAGCAGGTCGTAAAGGGAATTTACGTGTCAGCCTGGTCAGCTGTAGGCAATAAGTTCGAGCAGTTGCTAACGCTGGTGGAACAAACCGATTTGAACGCGATGGTCATTGATGTGAAAAATGATTCAGGGCAAGTTACATATCCCTCCACGATCCCCGTAGTTAATGAAATTGGAGCGAATAGCCATGTCATTATTCATGATTTGAAAGCGAAGCTGCAAAGGTTGAAGGATAAGAATATATATTCGATTGCTCGAATTGTAGTTTTTAAAGATCCCTATTTGGGGAAGCAAAAAAGCGGATTAGCGATGAAAAGTCACTCCGGCAGTGTATGGAAGGATAATAAGGGAATTGCCTGGGTAGATCCTTATAAAGAAGAAGTGTGGGATTATAATATTCAGTTAGCGGAGGAAGCAGCTGCGCTTGGTTTTGACGAGATTCAGTTCGATTACGTGAGATTCCCCGAGAATGGGAAGAAAGTTGATAGCGAAGTTCAATTCGATAACCCGAACAAGTTGACGAAGGCGCAGGTCATCGAATCATTTTTGCAGAGAGCCAAGGAGAAGATCGGACAACGGGCGTATTTGTCAGCCGATGTATTCGGTTTAACGACATCCTCAGATAATGATATGGGAATCGGGCAGGATTGGGCCAGAATCAGCAAGCAGGTCAACTATATTTCGCCTATGCTGTATCCCTCTCACTACACAAGCGGCATCTATGGCGTCAAGAGTCCCGATTTGCAGCCGTATGCGATCATTAGTAGAGCAATCAGCGATGCGAAGGGAAAGAATCAACAACTAGCGCAAGCGGCTAGCCATGTGGCCGAAATTAGACCCTGGTATCAGGATTTTACGGCAACTTGGGTAAAGCCTCATAAGACCTACGGCGCGGCAGATGTGAACGAGCAAATAAAAGCAGCCAAGGAACATGGCGTGGAACAATTCCTATTGTGGAACTCCAACAGTATATACTCCTATCGTTAACGGAATCGTCTTATTCAGGGGGATGAGTTTCTTCTGAGGGGTCCTTTTCCTTGACACGAAAAATAGGCTTTTGTTAAGATTGCAATCATATACAAAAATGAATGAGCAGCAGCTTACGGCAAAAGCTATGCCAATCGAAAGTTCTAAGGAGGAATAGGTGTTGTGAGGGAAGACAAGTTCGGTAAGGAAGGCTTAACATTTGATGATGTGTTGTTGGTGCCGAGAAAATCTGAAGTGTTCGGTAAGGAGATCGACGTTTCAACAGTTCTGGCGCCTCATGTGAAATTAACTATTCCGTTTATTAGTTCGGCTATGGATACAGTGACGGAATCGTCGCTTGCTATTGCTATGGCTCGTGAGGGCGGTATCGGGATTATTCATAAGAATATGACGATTGACCTGCAAGCTGAGCATGTGGACCGTGTGAAGCGTTCAGAGAGTGGGGTAATTACGAATCCTTTCTCCCTAACGCCTGAGCACCATGTCTATGATGCAGAAGAATTAATGGCGAAATATCGGATTTCAGGTGTGCCGATTGTGAATGATGCCAATAAGCTGGTAGGGATTCTGACGAATCGCGACTTGCGTTTTGTTCATGATTATTCAATCAAGATCAAGGAAGTAATGACGCAGGAAGATCTGGTCACGGCTCCGGTGGGAACGACACTTCAGCAGGCAGAAGGTATTCTTCAAAAGCACAAAATTGAGAAATTGCCGCTAGTTGATGATAATTTTGAGCTTAAAGGATTAATTACGATTAAAGATATTGAGAAGGCTATTCAGTTCCCTAACTCGGCAAAAGACGCTCAGGGCCGCTTGTTGGTAGGCGCAGCTGTAGGTGTGTCCAAAGATGTCCTTGAACGCGCTGCTGCGCTTGTGAAAGCTGGTATTGATGTTATCGTGGTAGATTCCGCGCACGGCCATCATATTAATATTGCTGAAACGGTTAAAAAGCTAAGAAGCCAATATCCGGAGCTTCCTATTATCGCAGGTAATGTAGCCACGGGTGACGGTACTCGCGATCTCATTCAAGCGGGAGCATCCATGGTGAAGGTAGGCATCGGGCCTGGTTCCATCTGTACAACACGCGTTATCGCAGGGATTGGCGTTCCTCAAATTACGGCAATTTATGATTGCGCGCAAGCTGCGGCGGAATTCGGCGTTCCCATCATAGCAGATGGCGGGATCAAGTATTCTGGGGATGTGGTGAAGGCGATCGCGGCTGGAGCTAGCGCTGTGATGATTGGTAGTCTTTTTGCGGGAACGGATGAGAGCCCGGGTGAGTCGGAGATTTTCCAAGGCCGTAAATACAAAGTGTATCGCGGTATGGGTTCCTTGGGAGCCATGAAAGAAGGCAGCAAAGACCGATATTTCCAAGAGAATGAGAGCAAACTTGTTCCTGAGGGTATTGAGGGGCGCGTAGCCTACAAAGGTCCTATGGCCGATACTGTCTATCAACTGGTGGGCGGACTTCGTTCTGGTATGGGGTATTGTGGAGCGAGAAACATTCCTGAGTTGATTCACGATACGCAATTTATTCGAATTACGGGGGCGGGTCTGAAAGAGAGCCATCCGCATGATATTCAAATTACAAAAGAGGCTCCAAACTACTCCATGTAAGTTTCATAATTCGCTAAAATTTAAAGGCGTGGGAATTGAACCTACGTCTTCTTTTTTTTGTCTAATGGGGTGTGTTACAATATAAACGGTCATTATATCGCTAGGGAGAGTGGAATTGTGAGATTTTTACGTTTTACAAAGAAAAAGGTTGCTTTGGTGTTAGGTGTTAGTATAATTGCTCAATCCTTACTTTTACATATACAGCCAACGTATGCCGCGGATACCAAAACACCGGCAGCAACGACGGCTCCAGCGGCTACAACAACGCCAGCTACTGCGTCCAATGAGCCAAAAATTTCGGCTAAGTCTGGCATCGTCATGGAAGCTAGCACAGGCACTGTTCTTTATGAGATGAATGCGGATGAAGCTTTCCCGCCGGCAAGTATGGCGAAGATGATGACAGAGTACTTGGCGATGGAAAGCATTAAGGAAGGCAAGTTCAAGTGGGATTCCCCTGTAACAGCAACTAAAAATGCCGCAGACGTTATTGGATCCGGACAGCTTATTGCTGAAAATGAAACACTGACGTTCAAAGATATGTTTAATGCGATGTCCATCTATTCTGCGAATGATGCTTCCGTGGCTTTTGCTGAATTGCTGGGAGGGACGGAAGAGAATTTTGCCAAAATGATGAATGAGAAAGCTAAGCAACTTGGGATGTCGGACAAAGCTCATTTCATTAGCGCTACAGGACTTTCCCGTGCCGATCTCAAAAATCCTCCCGCTTCTATTGAGGGTGAGACCAAAATGACAGCGCGCGATGCGGCTATTCTTGCTTATAATATCCTCAAAGATCATAAGGAAATTCTTGAATTCACGAAAATTCCATCTTTGAAACTTAGACCTACAGATAAGACGCCAATGATCAATTGGAACTGGATGCTGGAAGGCAATCAGACGAATACTAATTTGAAAAAATATGCGTATGCAGGGTTGGATGGGTTGAAAACAGGTTCAACCGACGATGCTGGATACTGCTTCACAGGAACTGCCGAAAAGAATGGCATGCGTATTATCACGGTTGTGATGGGGACCAAAACAGAGCCGGAGCGTTTTAACGAAACAAGGAAGCTGCTCGACTATGGTTTTAATAATTTTGAAATTAAACCGTTCCTTAATGCGAAGCAGCAAATAGATTCTTTGAAAATCGTAAACATTAAGAAAGGCGTTCAAACCCAAGTTCCTCTTGTGACCAAAACAGGACTGACGTTCATCGCCAAAAAAGGCGCGAAAGATACTGATTTCACAATAACCGCGGTACCGGTTGAAGAAAGCAAGCTGGTGGCTCCGATTACGAAGGGCGATGCTCTTGGAAAAGTAAAAGTAAGCTACAATGGCCAAGAAAAAACGGTTGATCTTATAGCCGATGACGATGTTCAAAAAGGCAGTTGGATTCGACTGTTGTTCCGCTCCTTCAAAAACTTCTTCAGCGATATGTTTAAAGGGGTCAAAGGCGGCTCGTAGCCCAGAAAATGGGTTGTATAATGCTCCCCCTTCATGTAAAATGATTGTTTAGAAGTTTACTATCGAATCGTGTAGGGAACTGCATGAAATTGTTGAAGTAGGGAGGCTTTGACTTCGTCAAAGTCCCTATAAATGGTATAGGAGGAAATGAAGAATGGAAACAGGAACATCCCGCGTTAAAACAGGTATGGCTGAAATGCAAAAAGGCGGCGTCATTATGGACGTCATGAATGCTGAACAAGCAAAAATCGCAGAAGCAGCTGGTGCATCTGCAGTTATGGCGCTCGAGCGCGTACCTGCTGACATTCGTGCTGCCGGCGGCGTATCCCGCATGGCGGATCCAACAATCGTTGAAGATGTCATGAGAGTTGTTTCGATTCCAGTTATGGCGAAAGCTAGAATTGGGCATTTTGTAGAAGCAAAAGTCCTGGAGTCTCTGGGCGTTGATTATATCGATGAGAGTGAAGTTCTGACTCCTGCGGATGAAGTATTTCACATTAACAAACGTGACTTTACCGTTCCTTTCGTATGTGGTTGCCGCGATCTAGGCGAAGCTTTGCGTCGTATTGGTGAAGGTGCATCCATGCTTCGTACCAAAGGCGAGCCAGGAACAGGCAATATCGTAGAAGCTGTGCGTCACATGCGTACAATTCAAGGCCAAATCCGCAAAATTCAAGGCATGTCCAAGGATGAGCTGATGTTTGAAGCTAAGAATCTAGGCGCTCCTTACGAATTGTTGCTGCAAGTACATGAATCAGGCAAATTGCCTGTAGTTAACTTCGCTGCTGGCGGCGTAGCTACACCTGCTGATGCTGCGTTGATGATGCACTTGGGTTCAGATGGCGTATTCGTTGGATCCGGTATTTTCAAATCGGATAGCCCTGAGAAATTCGCTAAAGCTATTGTACAAGCGGTAACGCACTACACGGATTATAAATTGATCGCTGAAATCTCCAAAAACATCGGTACCCCTATGAAGGGAATCGAAATTTCCAAGCTTCAAGCTTCCGAGCGTATGCAGGAGCGCGGCTGGTAATGACGAAGATTGGGGTCCTCGCGCTGCAAGGCGCGGTAGCGGAGCATATTCGCGGCATTGAGAAGGCGGGTGCTGAGGGCGTTGTTGTTAAACGTACAGAGCAGTTAGCCGACCTAGATGGCATTATTCTTCCCGGTGGAGAAAGCACGACCATCGGCAAGCTGATGCGTACGTACGGCTTCATCGAAGCACTGCAGGATTTCTCTGCCGCAGGTAAGCCGATCTTCGGTACCTGCGCAGGTTTGATTGTGATCGCGAAAGAGATCACCGGACAGCCGGAAGCCCATCTTGGGCTGATGGATATTACGGTGGCACGCAACGCGTTCGGGCGTCAACGCGAAAGCTTTGAGACGGATCTGCCGATCAAAGGCATCGGCGAGAACGTTCGCGCGGTCTTCATTCGCGCCCCACTGATTGAGAAAGTGGGACCGGATGTGGATGTTCTGGCTACGCATGACGGCCAGATCGTTGCGGCGCAGCAAGGGCATCTCCTTGCCGCTTCTTTCCACCCTGAGCTGACGGATGATTTCCGTATGCACAGCTACTTCTTGGATATGGTACAGCAAAGCAAGCATATATAATGGGACAAGCACCTTGAACTCACCGGATGTGCCGGGAAAGGTGCTTGCTTCCATATTCTAACCATTTTGCGCTAACGGAGGAATCTCCTTGTTTGATGTAAAGTTACTACGCAGTGATTTGGCAGCGGTACAGGCTGCAATGCAAAACCGTGGGAAACAGATTGAAGAACTTAACGGCTTCACGGAACTGGATGTTAAGCGGAGAGAACTGCTGCAAGAGACGGAGCAGCTCAAGAATCGCCGTAATACCGTGTCGCAAGAGGTTGCCGGTCGCAAAAGATCCGGTGAGAATGCGGATGATTTGATTCAAGAAATGAAGGTCGTCGGAGACCGCATTAAAGAACTCGATGACGAGATTCGCGTGTTGGACGAGTCCTTGCAACAGGTTCTGCTCTCCATCCCGAATATGCCCCATGCAAGCGTTCCTGTAGGACGTACAGAAGAAGAGAATGTAGAGCTTCGCCGTATTGGCGAGATTCCACAGTTCGATTATGAAGTGAAGCCGCATTGGGAAGTTGCGCAGGAACTGGGTATTCTGGATTTCGAAGCAGCGGCGAAGGTGACGGGTTCGCGTTTCGTTTTCTACAAAGGCCTTGGCGCTAGGTTGGAGCGGGCTTTGATTAACTTCATGATGGACTTGCACAGTGATGAGCATGGTTATGAAGAAATGCTGCCTCCGTATATCGTAAACCGTGACAGCTTAATGGGAACGGGACAGCTTCCTAAGTTTGAGGAAGATGTATTTAAAATACAGAATTCGGATTATTTCCTGATTCCGACAGCAGAAGTTCCGGTGACGAATTATCACCGTGAAGATATTCTAACCACTGATCAGCTGCCGGTGAATTTCGTGGCTTTCAGTGCTTGTTTCCGTTCGGAAGCGGGATCTGCGGGTAGAGATACCCGCGGCTTAATCAGACAGCATCAATTCAACAAGATTGAGCTGGTTAAGCTGGTTAAGCCCGAAGACTCCTATGAGGAGCTAGAGAAGCTTACAGGGCATGCTGAGCGCGTCTTGCAGCTGTTGAAGCTGCCTTACCGCGTGTTGTCTCTGTGCACAGGCGATATTGGCTTCACATCGGCGAAGACGTACGATCTAGAGGTCTGGCTGCCGAATAGCAGCGCTTACCGCGAGATCTCATCATGCAGCAACTTCGAGGACTTCCAAGCTCGCAGAGCTAATATTCGCTTCCGCCGCGATGCGAAGGCGAAGCCGGAATTCGTACATACATTGAACGGATCAGGCTTGGCGCTTGGTCGCACGGTGGCTGCGATCCTTGAGAATTATCAACAAGCGGACGGTTCGATCGTAGTTCCGGACGTCCTTATTCCTTACATGAATGGCATAAAAGTGATCACAAAAAAATAGCACTTGATTCTACCCTAGAATTCATGCTACAATGCTTTTTGTCACTGCACAAGGTTGTCTCCTTACCGGGAGACGCCTATCGTGGAGAGGTGGTCGAGTGGTTTAAGGCAGCGGTCTTGAAAACCGCCGAGGTCGCAAGGTCTCCGTGGGTTCGAATCCCACCCTCTCCGTAACCATGGTAATACCCCAACTAAGAAGTCATGCGATTCCTTTGAATCGTGTGGCTTTTTTTGTTGGCTGAATCCTCATTTTTTGGGAGGGATAAAAGACGATGCGCCTCGGCATTTTATACATGTGGAGGTGTTACCTATGAGCAAAACAGATAAGCTGACGATCAACCAAGCTGAATTGGTAAACGAATGGGCAAGAGTACTTCCAACAACGCTGCAGCCAACCGATCAGGCACGTGTGTGGGCCGATGAGGCCAATTCCAATGCCCTATGGGTTCATATTATGGCAGCGGGTCATACGGGCTACACAATCGATTTTAAAGTCACCTACGTGGACGACAGAGAGGTTAAGGTTGAGCTGACTGACGTGCAGCAAGGAACAACTCACATTGATGAACGCGGCGATGTCGTGCAGAATTTGGTAGACGACTACATCCGTCATATTCATGAGTGTGCGCAAGCTTTGCAGAAAGTCACACACGCCTAGCGGCGGAGGGGGAACTTAACCATGACCAAACAAAAAGGTGTCGATAAGAATTTGCAGAATGTAGCGAAGGATTTCGAGGCTAGTCCGGTGAACAGTCATCAGGCACAACAAGATCAGCAGCAAGTAAATGACCATCGTCATGAAGATGCGCTCAATCATGAAGAAAATTAGAGAGGTGGCTGTTAGCGATGTCTAAACAAAAATCATACTCTGCTGGCGATAATCTTGTTCATAACGGTTCTGTCAAAAACAGGGACAACAACGGCAATCAAGAGCCGCTATCCGGCTCCAAGAAGGTCAAAAACCGCAATCATTCCAGAGCGAATCAGCATGGGGAAGGACACGGCGGCGTTTAATTATTTTGATAAAAAAATCTTTGCTTCTTATGTTTAAAATTCAGGAAGCCGGACATACTATATTTGTCGGCAAGCAGAGAGGTGTGGTTCCGTTGGAGCATTCAGCGAAAGGGAAACAACCGTTGCAAAGAGGACTTTTCTACCTGTTATAATCAGGCTGGAGGGGATGTGCCAAAGACACTTACCGTGTTTTATAAGCAGATTTTCCTAAGGTTTACGTGTAACTTGTTTTAAAAGAAATCAAAAACGCCGACAAAAAAAGAACCCTTAGGGGTTCTTTTTTTCGTCTATGTCGAAATGGTGGTAATCCGCAGCCGCAGGGTCAGCATGGAATGCGTGAGCTTTGCGATAAAAAAGCAGCTTGATGCCGCCGCCGATTAGAATCAACGCTACGATTAAAGTTTGGCCAAAGCTATTGAACCAATACATATAATTCGAATGCGGGAACAGTTGATAGATGAACTGAGTCACAATTTCTTTGAAGACGTAATATCCGCCCATCAGAATGAGAACGAAGCCGATGGAGCGATGATGCGCGGTCCAGTTCTCAATAATCGGCTTATCCACCAAGGTGCCGTTCTCATACTTCGTGATGCTCTGCAAAGCATCAAAAAAGCTGAAGAACCAGAGAATCGGGATCAGAAAAAGGAAGAGGGACAACCTCAGAACATCCAGGACATAGATGGAGAATAGGAAGATGGCCATCAGCTGAATTCCGCGCTTGTTCATGGACAGGTACAGATGAGCAGCACCGGGAAAAATGGCGATAATGGTCGCCAAGGTGCGATTTTTACGGCCAAATTCATCGCCAAGATGAAAATCATCAAACATGCTGCGATCGACCAGTTCAAGGCCTGCTTGCTTGCGCTCCTGCTGTTTGAGGGCATCGAACATGGTGTAGAACCAGAGCACTGGCAGAGCCAGCAGAAAGGCCACAAATCCTTGATTGTGCGTCATGATCGTAATGAAGAAGACGAGAATGGCGATCCCGAAGAAGGACACCATGGCAGTCAGGCCGCGCTGCATAAGACCAAGCTGGAAATGACCAAGCCCTGGAACGAAAGAGAGCAGCATGACGCGGGTCCGTTCTTGCTGATTCAACTGATTGGCATAGGGATTAACAGGCAGAGAAGATTCCCATTCCGGCGACTGGGGATCGTAGGGATTAGGCATGCCGCCGTAGGGGGAGCGATAAGGCTGTGAGCTCAGCAAATAGATGATCATATCGGCCATATTTACGATCCACGAGAGCGCGGCGAACAGAGCCAGTATAACTAATAGTTCCTCTGGCAAACGGGTGAGAGTTGTACCGACGAACATAAGAAAGATCGGGCCAAAAAAACCGGCGCTATATAAGAAAGCGCGCAATAGCCGCTGCATATATAGATGGCCAAGCCCAGGGATGATAGAAAGCAGGAAGGCGGTTACGCTGCTTTTGCTTTGTATGGGATTCATGGGTGAGAACCTCCTTTGTTTGAGCCATTTTGTAAAGTATCCAGCCAACCGAGTGTCTTGTTAAGCCATACGTCCGAAACGGGCATTTCTTGTTTCTTCTGAAGTGAAGAGGGATTGAGTTCCTGAGATAAGCCATGAAAGAATCCGGTAGCCACCAAGATGATCGTAGCAGCGGCCGCAATGCCATAATGCAAGATCGTCGAGCGGTACCAAGAGCGCTTGGTACCCGTGGTTCGCGCGATAATCGCGTCGACATACCCTTGGGTATCGAGTTCTAGCAAAGGGAATGTCGTGGAGGTCATCTCCAAGCAGTCCATATATACAGCGAGACACTCATCGCATTTGTACAGATGATGCTCCATAGCGCCTATCTCCGCAGCGCTCAATGACGCATTCAAGTAATTCCTCCAGGCTTGCTCGTCGTAATGATTCACAAGAAATCCTCCTCCTTCCAGTTTTTGCGGAGCCACTGTTTGGCTCGGTAAAGCTTGGACTCGACGGTTTTAACGGTAATGCCCTGGGTATCGGCAATATCTTGATAGGATTGATGTTGAATATAGTAGGCCGTTAGTACGTCTTGATAATTAGGTGGAATTTGATGCAGTCGCGTCCGTACAAGCTGAGCGGTTTCATTCATAATGACCTCATTCTCTACCGCATGCTGATGAAGCATAACAGGTTCCGAGGCTTGTACGGATTCTTCCATCTCAGCCGTCATATCTTCTCTTTTCCTGCTGGCTGAGCGTTTGAAATCAATGGCACGATTCACAGCGATGCGAGTCATCCAGGTTTTGAAACCCTTCTTCTGGTACTGAGGGAGGGAGAAGTAAATCCGGGTCCATACATCCTGGGATAAATCTTCGGCATCTTTGGTATGACGTACAATCGCATAAATCGTGTGGAACACATAGTGCCGATAAGCAGTAACCAGCTCACGAAATGCTGACTCATCGCCATTCAAAATGCGCTCTATAAGGGCATGTTCCTGAATAAGCTTCTCCTCCTCTCCGCATGAATAGACGAAGGCTCTTCCAGTAATCCCTGCAGTTGCATCCCAAAAGTCTTTGTAATAATCAGAAGGCTGCTCTCCAGGTTGGACCCTTTTGAGACAGCCTCCTACGTTATTAATGAGATATAGACGAACTTCCAGGCTTGATATGCGGCGTAGAAGAACTATTGCGAACGAACCATTGTGACAGAACAGCACTGAGAACACCGAGAATGCCAAGGACAATAAATCCCTGACTTAGCGAGAACCAATCACCGATAACCCCCATGAGAACAGGACCAATGAACATACCGAGGCCATAGATCGCTTGGAAAAAGCCCATGGCCGTAGCCCGCTTATCCGCAGCCATATATTTAATGCTCATTCCCATCAGAAGCGTAAAGGAAAGTCCCCGACCGAACCCGGCAAAAGCTTGAGTAATCATAAGCACCCAAAGGTGATGCGTGAATGGAACTGAGAATGTGAATATCCCCATAAGAAGGAAGCCCCATACGACCATGCGCTTTTCTCCATAGCGGGCAGCCCAACGCCTTCCAACGAATAAAGAAGCTAGAGCCACAGGCACATTGGCAAACAACGAGAGCAGGGATAAAGAAAATTTATCAGCCCCAAGCTCGGTAGCATAAACAGGCGTGAACCCGAAGACAGTGGCAAAGATCAGCACTTGAGACAGAATGGCTAGTAAAGAGACGAACAGTAAGGTCCGGTCCGTCGCTACCTCACCAATGCCGCGCAGCGTTATTTTTGGAGCGTCGGGTTCGACCTTTTCTACGAGGAAGAAAGATCCTATAAGCCCTATCACACCTAGTCCGGCGCCTAACATAAACGCGGCTTCCCAGCCTAGAGAATCAGCAGCCCAACCTGCCGAGAGAATACCGAGCACCTGGCCGAGCGAATTGAAGAAAGAAATAGTGCCAATCGCTTTCGTAGAATCTTCATGCTTATAGTAGCTCGTAAATAATACCGTGAAATCTACCCAGGTTGCCGCAGCGGCGCCGGCCAGAGCACGCAGAATGAGGATCCATGTGAAATCATGCGTGAACCAGAGACCTAGACCGGCAATAGCTGTGAAAAACAGCCCAAAGGTGATGAACAGTTTGCGTTTATGAAATCGGTCTGACATAATACCGACTGGAATTCGAAGCAGCATTTGCGAGATACCATACATCCCGACAATCCACCCAGCAAGCTGATGGTTCCCGCCCAGAAATTCCACATAGGGGGCCATAATAGGAACGCTCGTATACATCGACATCCAGAACAGCAAGGTCACCGCGCAGAAAAGAGGGATGCGGTAGGAGGATGGCGTTTTGATGATCGTCATTGGTGAAAGACTCCTTTCGGACTGAGCTCCGTTCATTATAGAACATTGTGTACCCTTTTTGGTGATTCCACCTAAAACTATGCTGCGTGTTTAATCTTATTTTTAAAAATTATATTTACAATATTGTTTTTATGTGGGAAAATATAGAAAAAAACGAGGTTAAGGAATGAGTATATGGGTGAAATTTTTGTCAGAGAAAAGTGAAAAGGTATTGAACGCATTATCAAATAAGCAACTAAGAACGATAGATACAATTGCTGCTATTACAAATTTGACAGAAACAGAAGTTACAAAAGAAATTAATGATTTAGTAGAAAGTGGATTAGCTTGTAGCAGATATTATTTCGATAAAAATGGTGCAAAGCAACTTATCTTTCATTTGCCTTTATCATTAGATTAGACAAGCCTGGTTCTATGTAGGGAAAACTATATAATAAACTTGGAATAAGCCGCTTATAGAGCGTTTTTTTTGATATATAAGAATTTATATGTTTTGGGGTGAGCGAAGCTTACCCCTTATTTAATTGGCGTCCACCGCAGACTTCTTTGCTGTGACGGTTTTCGGTTTCAGAAGACCTAATGAACTGTATGATGCTTATACAGGAGAAATTGGCTACTTTGGAGATTTAATGAACTGAATTGGCGCTATCGAGCAGATTTTAGGCGGAAAGGTGGTCGTTTGCTTGTAATAGAGCTTCTGGGGTTCATTAGATTTTCAGAATGGGCGATTTTGAGCGAATAAAGGGTATTGAGTTCGTAAGGGGCTCGGGCTTGTCTCAAGGTTCGTTGGCTTGACTTGGCTTGGCTTGATGACCTAGCCGCTGGCTAGGTTGTTTCTTATTGGCGTCCACCGCAGACTTCTTTGCTATGGCGGTTTTCGGTTTCAGAAGACCTAATGAACTGTATGATGCTTATACAGGAGAAATTGGCTACTTTGGAGATTTAATGAACTAAATTGGCGCTATCGAGTAGATTTTAGGCGGAAAGGTGGTCGTTTGCTTGTAATAGAGCTTCTGGGGTTCATTAGATTTTCAGAATGGGCGATTTTGAGCGAATAAAGGGTATTGAGTTCGTAAGGGGTTCGGGCTTGTCCCATGGTTCGTTGACTTGACTTGATGACCTAGCCGCCAGGCTAGGTTTTTTCTTAATATATAAGAATTTATATGTTTTGGGGTGAGCGAAGCTTACCTCTTATTTATTGGCGTCCACCGCAGTCTTCATTGCTTTGGAGGTCTTCGCTCCCAAAGGGCATCTAATGAACTGTATGATGCTT
>NZ_BMHE01000089.1 GCF_014640555.1 Paenibacillus marchantiophytorum
ATTTGAAATTTTGATTATTTGCTTACACTTGTCATGAAATGAAATCGATGTATACGTAGAAAATATGTACAATGCAACAGGCTGCCGAATAAGCCAGCAGCCTGTTATTATTGAGCTATAGTTCTCTCAATAGCTTAATAGCAAAGTTTCATCTAACCTTATACAACCTTGTCCTAGTCAATTCAATTTTATTATCAACTTCCCTGGTAACCTCAATATCCAGATTGTCTTTATCGAAAAATCTAAGTAGTTTAGACGTTTCCACTCTAATCTCTTCCCATATCGGATTACTGTTCAATTGATCAAAATCGGTGAAAAAATCCAACTCTTGTTCACCGCTTTTCTCATCAAGGAATTTGTCATAATCATCTATTTTCTGTAATTGGTTGTCTGTGAAAAGCCCTATATCGAAGTAATAATCAGCCATGCCGAGATTATAATGGTTTTCGAATTCAATAATCATATCGTCCCCTACGTGTCCGTAGCCCATAATGTATTTTTGCTTTTCAGCTGGAGAAGACAACGTAACTAACGACTTAATCAGCTCATCGTAATGATACTGAACGATATCTTTTTCCATTTACAATCGCTCCTTACATGTAACGTCAACCAATTGTACTCTTTGAATGTTGAATCGATTCATCAGACTCTCATTTTAACACATATTGGTAGTATCCTGCCCGTTAGTTGAGAAAACGGCAGTTCTTATGCCGGCTGCCGCTTTCCTCACGTTTTTGAGATATCGTGTCCCGTTACCACATTATTACTCAGTCTACTGTTTGTCGGCAATCGGACAATGTTCTTGTCATTGGCAAAAGTCAAGAACTAGATCAGATAACTAAAAAAGCCCGCGGTTTACGCGGACTTCATTCAGATAATGTTCTTATTCTGATGAGTAAGTGAAGTTTTAGACTGACTATAAAATGGAATAGCGGAAGTCCAAGACTTGAAAAATAAAGTCTTAGACTGCCGCTGTCTTTATTCAACTAACGTTACTAGTTAGCGTAATGACTAACCGAGTAACCTAAGCTTATCTTCAATCGAGCTTTTACTATCCTCATCCCATACGACAGATATTTCAAAAGTTCCCTTTTCGAAAAATAATGGCAATCTACGTTTAAACCATGACTGCATCGGTAATTTTATAGCTTCGTCTATATCTACCCAGTGCAACTCACCTTCAGGTGGATTAGATAGTAATTCCCCTTCAAAATTTTTAACCAGATAATTGAAGACCATATATCTGTAATTCGTTTTAGGCACGACATATTCGTCTATTCCTTTGAAAATCAAGTCCTCTGGCTTAGCACTTAGTCCTGTTTCTTCTCTAAGCTCACGTACAGCTCCTTCGGTTAAACTTTCAGGGAAATCAACTTTTCCTCCAGGACCGATATACCCTGGGAATCCCAGTTTGTCAGGTCGATTTAATAATAATATCTTGTTTTCATCTTGTACTAAGCACATTGTATATAATCCGCATTCATTCTTAATCGACATTTTCTTCCTCCAATAATCTTGTAGTAATTGGTAATTCTATATTGTTATCTACTTTCCTTTAAACCATAGTAAACCGCCCATTAGTTGAGAAAAGGCAACCGGTCCAATAGGCTCGGCTACCTTCTCTTGTTATTATTGAACTATCGTTCACCGATAGCTTAACATAGCTGAAATCTATTCGATCGGAAGTGAGATCATGTTTCTGTCATTGGCTCGTGACAAAAGACAAGAAATTGATCCTATCTCATTCCCGACTTGGAAAAAACAAAAAACCAGCGGATCAAAACGCTGGTTTTCCAAAAGAGCAACCATTTAAAATGTTTAAATTTTAATTATTCGCTTTCTTTGTACAATTGTTTGGCCGATTGTTTCAATAAATTTAAAACATATCCAAAGAAAAAGATTGTTATTTATGACAGCCATTTTATACGTGGGATACCTTGCATGAATCAATGATTTATGTAGTTCATCTATTTCTCCTTTATCATTCATTAATAAAATAGTATCTTGGTTTTCTTTCACAATCTCATAGATTCTATATGCAGTGAAAATATTTAAATCACTATAATATACATCTTGCGCTGGTGTCACATAAGACAAGAATCTGCACATCCTTTCTTTTTGCAAAATGGATCACTTAGACGAGCTTACTGAAAATGTACTATACACATTACTAAAGTAGCATATATTTGAGAAAAGGCAACCAATTCACTGGACTGCTGCCTCTTTATATTATTGATTGAACTATCTTCACCGTTAGTTGAGCGATATTCCTAGTTTTTCAAATGGAAGTTCAAATAGATCTAAGTATATTCTCTTTAATTATAACAGATATTGGAATCATCCTGCTAGGAAGTTCTATAATTGATCTGGAAAACTGCATATAATGCTAATTTACAACCTTGATCTTCTGAACTATATTCAAAAGCTGATCCTTATTTTTACATGCCTTTATTAGAAGATTGGGGTCAGTCGTTGGTTCCTTTTCACCATCTATTGGTGAAAAAAAAGATGCCTTGGTTGCCCCGTTCGATACAAGAAATGAAGTCGTTTCTGCGTCACAACTAGAGAGAAAATATCCTAAAAGGGTATACGTCAGATATGAAAAATGATAATCCCCGTTGAAATCGACGCCATGACTATGCATAAGTTTTGCAACTTCGTAGTAATGCTTGTCAAGTGCATAAACAATTGGGGTTATACCTCCCTCTTCTGTCCCAAAACGAAGGCTAGGGTCAGCTCCATTTTCAAGCAAGACCTTAGCAATATCTATTCGACCAGCAGCAAGTGCAATACCTAATGGTGTTCCATTGTAACCATCAATGCCCGACAGGTTAACATTGACATCTGTCGTTTTTAGCAACTGTAGAATATCCTTTGGGTCCGGTAATTTCAAAAGCTTTAGAGTCGCTTTGTCAGATTCAGTTGCATACGGTTCTAGATATTTACGAATATCACTAAGTTTATGTTCACTATCTCTCCATGAGTTTTCCAAGTAGCCTGCAGCCAGATATGGGGTATATGATTTTGTCTTCAGTTTTGGATCTGCCCCGATATTAATTAGTTCTTTTACCATTTTTAAATCCCCGGATTTAATTGACGCGATTAATGGAGTTTCCTCACTATCTTTCGTCTGAATATCTGGAGTTTGGCCACACATTGCAAACATATTGATGATATCGACACGTCCATTAGACGCAGCCATAAAAGCATTGTAGACTATATTCTTTTCGGTAATGCTGTAACCGTTATCCGATATTATGATGTCCTTACAATTATAGAGTTGCAGAGGATCATCATATTTATATGAGGTAATTTTATCAAATTCTAAGGTATTTAGACCAAAGTTGTAATGATACTGCGCAGAACCGTAGAAAATACTGGGTTTAAAACCTACACGGAAATCTCGTATCAAAGCCTCCCCTTGAACTTTAGAACCGTGGAATGCATTAAATCCAAGATAGCCTAATTTTTTATTTGCAATCAGACTTACCAAATCAGTCGGCGCATTTTTAGCCGTCAGTTCCTTCAGAGCATATCCTGGAGAATGGAGCTCCTTCATAACTAATTTGCCATTCTCGCGGGTTAATGTGCTCAGTAAGGAATCTCCTCCTGACCCACCACTTTCTTCGTCAAGAATCAAAGCATATTTACCTTGAGAGCTCATCTGAACAAAATGTCCACTACTCATTTCAAGTTTCTTTTCTATTTTTTCACCAGTATCTAACGTAATCGTATATGACTTTTTATTAGGATCTTCAGCATTGACAACAGCTGCTGCATTCACGGTTTTACCATCCAACGTAACCCTAAAGGTTTCGTCCTTAGGCAAACCCTCTGATGTACGAGTAGTTGAACTACTAACGCCTTGATTTCTGACGGGTTCCGTACCAGAATTCCCATCTGAAGCAGCGATAGTTGAGGAAGTCTGTTGCGAGGTGCTACCCACTTCTTTGGATTTGCACCCTGTGAATAGCAAGGAAAGCGAGATTGCACAAATCATCATGTTTAGCATATGTCTTGACATTGTCCATGAACCCTCCGATTAGATATCTAACTTTGCAAGTATTATTTTAACACATATTGGAAGTATCCTGCCCGTTAGTTTACTGCCTTTCCAAGTCTAGCAGATGGGATTTTTCTATTCATTTTATACACGCAAAACCCGATAAATTTAGTATAATTACTAGAGAAACACAGAGCGGAGGAATGATGGTGAACCGGGAAAATAGAAATAAGCTGCGATGGATTGGCGCAGTTCTTTTGGTTGCCCTCTTGGTTAATTTGTATCAGCCGGCAGCTTATGCACTTACAACAGTAGGACACGTGATTACAGGCCAGCCCTCATCCATTTATGGCGAGTCGGTGCAACTTACTTCCGTTGTGACAGACGGTGCTTTAGGCGGGGCGACACCAGCTGGGAGCATCACGTTCTACGATGGGGGCACATTGATTGGAGGACCGCAGGAGCTCGTTGCTTCAGAGCCGGAGGTGGTTCATAAGAGCTCAGGGCTTGCTCCGGTGCAAGCTGGAAAAAAATTCACTTGCTCGGACTGTCCTGTTATTCAGTGGGGCGGAATGAGTTATTGGGCGTACAGCGATACGAATAATAATTTAATTGTTTATTTGTATGGGTATGATGAGAATAACACTTTGGTAAAATCTTGGCAGCTTTCGGGGAATCGTTACGTTACGGATATAACAGTAGATAACATCGCTAAGACTGTTACGTTAGTAGGACAAGACAATGTGCTAACGACACGTACTTGGGAGCAGCTTGAAAATTTTAATGCTCACGCCTCTATGTCCTTTTCCGGCCTAGGAGTCGGTACACATACGATTACAGCTAGTTATTCAGGCGGAGACGGTATACATAATCCACAGTCGTCTACCTTTGTACATACGGTTAATACGATTCAAACCAATACCACTCTTACCTCAAATGCCGGACTCATATACGTTGGCGAGCCGATTACCTTCACGGCGACAGTAGCCAATACGAGTGGTAATCAGGTCATGCCAGGGGGAACGGTCACCTTCCGAGAAGGCAGCAATGTACTGGGAACTGCGAGTGTTAACGGAAGCGGAGTCGCGACCTTCATGACGTCGTCACTGCCGGTTAGCGGTTATTCCGTCACTGCGACTTATGATGGCGATGGTCAGCATCAAGGCAGCACGTCTAGTAGTTTGTCGCAATCCGTCCTAGGTATCCCGACCGTAGTAGGGGTCAGCGTTAGTCCTGGAAGCACGACATACGGGAACTCAGTGACGTTGACGGCAACTGTGACGAATGGCATGGCAAGCATCTTTGGACCGACAGGAACCGTGACGTTCAAGGAGGGCTCGACTGTACTTGGCACAGGGACGTTGAGTTCAGGAACAGCAACATGGACGGCGCCTACTTTAGAAGTGGGAACCCATTCGATCACAGCACATTACGGCGGAAGTCTTACACATGTTGCCAATAGCTCTAGCTCCATTCCCGTGGTCGTCAATCTGATCCCTACGTCATCAACTTTGACGGTTTCAGGAGCGACAGACGCAGCTTCCACCTACGGAACTTCATTGACATTAAGAGCATCCGTAACGAATACCATTAATAGCCCAATTACACCAGATGGTATCGTAACTTTCAAAGATGGTTCAACCACATTAGGGACTGCCATACTTAATTCAGGAACGGCTGAATGGTCGGTGCCCGATCGTTTATCAACGGGGTCCCACTCTTTTAAAGCGGAGTACGGCGGAGACAGCAACCATGCCGTGAGTCCATCAGCTGCAGTCGGGCATACCGTTAACAAAGCAAGTACATCGACAACCCTATCATCATCGGGTGGGATTTCTGTCGGTGAAACGACGACTTTAACAGCACAGGTAACAAATACATTAAATCCTAGCATCAAGCCTACAGGCACAGTTACTTTTAAAAACAACGGTGTCGACTTGCAAACGCCAGTCCAACTAAATAGCAGTGGCACTGCGGTGCTTGCCACTCATGATCTGCCGGTTGGCGAACTCGTCATTACGGCGGAATATAGCGGTGATGGCAATCATGTCACGAGTGCCTCACAGCCAATTACCCAGCCTGTATCCAAAGCACCGGTTATTGTTCAGCTGTCTGTGGCACCGCAATTAGAGCAAAGCATATACGGACACACAGTTAGCGTAATGGTGCAGGTCGTTAACGCAGGCAGCGGTGGGTCAGTTCCAACGGGGACGGTAACACTCTCAGGTACAGGCGGATTCAGTAATTGGCCGGGTGCTTTAACGCTGACGAACGGGACAGCGACTTGGGAGACCGAGCAGCTTGCTGTTGGCACGCATACGGTCGTCGCAAGTTACTTAGGGGACGGCGGGCACCTTAATGGGGTGTCAACCAGCAGCAGTCTGCAGATTAAACCAATCCCTGTTACTGTCGTAGTTACCGCTTCAGTAACGGAGGCTGTTTATTATGGAACTCCCCTTACATTTACCGCACATGTGACCAATACGAATGGAGAGTCGCAGATTCCTGCTGGCCATATTGTTTTTAGTGGCGGCAACTTACTAGACACTCCAATACATCTTGACTCGGCAGGAACTGCTTTTATCACTTCAGCAGCGCTGCTACCTGGAACTTACCCTATTCAGGTTGCGTACGTTCCTGACCTGCTGCATGAAGCACAGACGTCAGCCCCGATCACCCAAGTCATCAAACCGAATACCCAAGGGACTGTACTCATTTTGAATGATCCGAGTGGAACTTTCCAGCTTGGAGAACCTATTCAATTCTCCGTATCCGTAGGAGACTTAATCGGCGACCTGACGCAGCCCGGCTACATTTCGTTGAAAGAGAATGGCACTGAACGGGCGAGGGTAACGACCGATGTGTACGGGAATGCAGATATCAGCTTAACAGGCGTTAGCTCTGGCACGCACCAATATACAGCGCTGTACGAAAGAAGTGGCCTCACAGATGGCACGGAGTCCCATCCGGTGACAGTTGTTGTGCGGCCTGCTTTCGCGCAGCTTGTGCTCACAGGTGATGCCTATAGCAAAGTACTGCCAACATCCAAACCGTGGATCGCAGCTGTTGTTCATGGCGCTAACTCAGCATTTACTTTTCGAGCAACTTCTATGGAAGCCGGTACTAGCACCGAGTTGAAGCGGATGGATCCGCAGAGCGGCCAGCTAGGCGCAGCCATCGAGGTGACGAACGGACAGAGTGAACCTGTATCGTTCGTGGAAGGCTTGAACCGATTCCAAGTAAAAGTAGTTAGCTTGGACGGGACAGCTTCGAACGCACATATCGTGTCCCTCTTTTATCAAAAAGAGGAGAAGCTGTGGGACATTACCAATGTTCTCGCGGTATTGCCATTGGGGTATGATATGGATGGAAATAGAACATTTGATAAAGCGGACATCATTGCATTATTGAAGTTAATTGAGCCGCTTTCCGCGGAATCGCTGCGACCTTAAACTAAACATTGGGGGTATGTGAACAAGGCATTTCCTTTGTAGTTAACTACTACAGGGAATGCCTTTTTTGTCGTTAGGCCCGCGCCTATTGCCAAAGGGAACTGGGGAGGCTGTCGATTCATAGTGAGCAACTTGGAATAGTGCTCGAAATGTGCCGTCCCTTTTATAAGATTAGTTCTTACAAGGGAGAAAGTCTCGTTCAGAAGCACTAAATGTCCAAGTTGGCGGCATTGCCACACCGCCTTTCTATAAGAGTTTCTCGCAATATTATCCATCTGTGAATACCTTTGCAGTAATATGATCCATTGAGTTAAACTGCCCGTTAACGTAATGGAGGCTGCCGATCATGCCGGCAGCCTTCCATTGGTGTGTTTATTGATCAAACGTTCCCCGATAGTTTAACGGCATATGATTAGAGACTTGTTATTCCAAAAATAAACTTCAAAGCGTTCCGACTTTTCTTACTAATTTTAAAGCCTTGTTTTAAGTCTAAAATTAATACGGATTTACAAATCCAAATCCTTAAATATACCGAACGGAATTGAACTGGTCCTATGATGCCTTTCTCCTCACATTCAGTTCCATTGTCTAATTCCGTTTCAGTTCGAATAAACCATCTATTGCCTAAGCCGAATTCTATATACTTCAGAATCCTCACCCCATGAAGTTTTGATCTCTAATAATTCTATATTGAATTTTACTAATCCTTCCTAAGTATAATCGCCCATTAAATCAACAAAAATCAAAAGAGGAACCGCTTATGCAGCTCCTCCTTGTCATTGTTCATCACAATATTAACCCCTTTTAATGCATCATATAAACATATCATAAATCAGCAAATAACATATTGTAATATGTTGCTAAAGAACAGTTACTATTCTGCCCGTCTCTTAATTTTCTGGTGAACATAAAGTTAACGAAAATCAGTGTCAACTTCGATTACTCCAATTGATAGACCTAGCTTTTCAAATGGAAGTTCAAATAGGTCTAGTTCGTTTTCCTTTACTTTAAAAAATGAGGCTACAATGAGATATCGAATGCCTCTTGAAACAATAATGGTTACCTTTCTATCTTTTAAAGGTTCACCTAATTTGTTATTTAAATAAAGGATTTCTTCATTCGTTGCTTCATCAAGCATAATTTCATCTAAAAAACGAGGTAATTCAATGTATCTAATATCAAAAAACATGATATCTATATTTTTGGGGTTTTCCTTGCTTTTGGGGCTACGAATAAGAAGTTCTCCATGACTCACCCTGTAAAACCAAAATTGAAATTTTCTGTCTTTAATCTCTTGCATATTTTCACTCTCCGCTCCCAGGTATCGTTCTGCGTTAGTTCAACACGCCCCCTTACTCCCACCGCTACCCATACAAATCTATACTTATTCCGTTCTTCTGCTCGTTCGGGACGAGGCAGCCGGTTTATTTCGGCTGCCTCGTTGTTGTCTGTATTAAACTATCGTTCTACGTTGTGAACGGTCAACTGTTATATGGCAATAAAATAATCTTTATCGCGAAACATGATGGACATGAAATAATTCTTTCAATCTTGTGTGCAAACATAATGGGAACATCCTGAACCGTAAGAAAATGATAACCACACTCTGGACAAGGTACTTTATCGGTTGAATTTGAAGCGAGTATCTTCCCAGCCTCAATCCACTTCGGGGTACTTCTCTTTTTCCAAAATGGGATATACATCGGCTGTATTCTTTCGATATTCTTCAGTTGTTGATTTAATTCCCAAACCTCAGGTTTTGATTGTTCATAAAACCACGTCGCTCCTGCGCTCATCCATTTATTTCTGTAACTCTCAAACGTGTGACCCTCGTGGATATCATCAAATCCAAATTCAAAAGCGCAACAGTGACAAATTTCAAACGATTCATTACCATCTGCATCATATGGTGCTTGTTGTAACTCATCATATCCGCAAACAGGGCATATATGTTTCATAATCCCCTCACCTGTAAATCAAATTTCCTTAATTTAACCTTGGATAACAGACCGTTACTTCAATGAAAACAGGGAGCAACTGCAGCGGCAATTCTCCCTCTTTCACTATCGTTATCGTTTTCCGTTAGTTTTGTTCCCCAACTGTTCCTCGCCTTATTTACTCTTTTAGATAGGAATCAATCGGCCCAAAATCTCCGCAAGAAATTATTAGCTCAGCACTGTTGGGCATTGAGAAAAAGCCCATTTTTTGGGAAATATATCCTTTCTCGCTGGGATCAACGTGTACATGATAGCCGTTTGTAACTACGGCATCCATACTCTTCACCCCTATAAATGAAAATAAGCATATGTCTCATTTTATCACAAATGAGCGTTGAACTAAGCTGCCCGTTGACGTAAAGAAAACGGCTTCGCCGCCCTGAGAGATCAGCCTCTGAGTAGCGACAAAACCTGTTAAGGGAACTAGAGGACGCTATATAGGCAACTAGCAGGGATGCTATGGGATTAGCGGAACTACAGGGTCTTATTTCCACGAAAAACGCTGAATTTGCCTTGAAACAGCAAAATAGCGGACTGTAGTTCCCTCACCCCCGCGATATGGATACTTTTGGCTAAAATAGCGGACTGTAGTTCCCTCCCTCTGTTCGCACAAGGCGGCTGGAGTAACTCCGCGCTCACTCCATAACATATAAACTCTTATATTTGGACAAAGGGCTGCCACACGGCAGCCCTTCTCATTTTAGGCATTCTTCCGCGTGGAATGGTTTTCATCACACTTTACGAACCGCGAACCAGAGTTCGATATAATTGAGGTCGTCTTTAGCACCGTACATTTCGAACTCTACCCCGTCCACCTGCTCATATCCTGCAGTCGGGAGCCACTCGGTGTAAAAGCGTTTGTATAGCGTTTCGATCGTCGCGCCGAACTGATTCCATGGATGCGGCTCCGACGGGAAGATCGCCCATGTATGTGCGGGAATATTCACCGTAGTGTAACCGTCCGTGTTACTCCCTTCTCTTTTGAAAGCGCACAGCATGTACGGGAACGTGTCCAATCCGGTCTTCCGGTAGCTGCATACGGCATGTACGGCATGCAAATCCTGGCTGACGAACGCTGGCAAATCGCCTGCACATGTTTCAAGCCTCTTCACGTCGCTATTCGCAAGGCTCTGCTCCCACAGCTTCGCCGGTGTCTGCGGCGCCTCCCCGCCCCCGTCTACGCGGAATACACCTTCAATACCGAACACTTCAAAACTTTCCTTCGTTTCGATTCGATAATTCATTGCCATTGCCCCTTTAATTGTGATAAGGAAGGATAGACGGGGATAAGCTTTAAGCGCAATCCCCTCCTGACGGGCCATGGCTGGCGTGATGCCGTGAAGTGAATTGAACGCTCGCGCGAAAGAGATTGGCGACTCATAGCCGTACTTCAGCGCGACATCGATCACCTTCGCCGCCCCACCGTGCTGTAGCTCCAACGCGGCAAGCGTCAGTCGTCTCCGCCGAATGTACTCCGCCAACGTCACGTCAGTAATAAACGAGAACATCCGTTGGAACTGATATGACGAACAGCAGGCCATGTGGGCCGCTTCCCTCAATTTGATCTCTCCAGTCAGGTTTGCTTCAATATAGTCTATCGCTCGATTCATCCTCTCCAACCACTCCATCTTAGTCCCTCCTCTCAAATTCAATTATAGGCGCGACGGAAAATAGGTTCGCAACATTTTGTGCCAAAATAAGTTACTACTCATCATATGTTTCGAAGTATGCTGCCACTTTACTTCAAAGAAAAGCGAACAACTGCCTGCAGCGGCGATCTGCTCCCTGTTTTGTCTAAACTAACCTACCCGTAGTTGCATTATTATTACCAATTGATTACACTCACAAATCTTTCAATTGCAACAGCAACACCATCGTTATCATTTGAATCGGTTACGTGGGCTGCACAATTTTTCAGTTCAATTATCCCGTTCTCCATTGCGATCGGAAATCCACACATTTGGAATAGTCCTAAATCGTTAAAATCATCCCCGAATACCATTACATTTTCTGACTTCACACCGACATCATTAAGCACCCCTTGCACGGCTTCTTCCTTTGATGCTGATTTATGCATGATTTGAACCAATACCCCTCCATCGGTTGCGATTACGTTCACATGGTCGCCGAATTGCTCTATTAAATCCCTCCATGTGCTGCAACCTTGAACCAATATTTTGGTTGGGGAGAGTGCATTAATAAAATCGTTATCAATAACCTGGGGTTTCGGATCATTCGAACGAAGACCGAATTGAGCACGCTGCGAGTCGGGAACTGGTCTACACGCATACCACGAATCATTAACCTCGTATGAAATTAACGATTGAGGAGCATGTAACTCGATGAATTTACTAATCTGTTGGCTAATCTCATTTGGGATACTAATGTGCCGCTGAGTTTGCTTAGACTTGCATGTTATTAGTGCACCATTGTAATAAACAAAGTAGTCTACAAATGGAAAATTCTCTACAAATTGATTCGCCGCTCTAGGCGGTCGCGCCGTGGCAACTATAATATGAATTCCAGACTCATAACATCTTTTAACAGTCTGATAATTTCTAGGTGATATGCATTTGTCACTGCCGAGCAATGTTCCGTCCAAGTCTAATACAATTGCCTGTATGTCTGACATCTGTATCTCTCCTCACAAATAATTCCTCCAACTATAACCTAATTTCAGGAGAGATGATAGGCTCAATATTTGAATTAATCTGCCGATTTCACCGGTTTCGGAGTAAAGCAAGAAACCGACATCCGCCCTCAAATAAAGGGCGCGATGTCGGCTTTAAACTTAACGGCCAAACTCTTTTTCGATTATTTTATTGTGAGCCGGCGTCACTTTCTTGGCAAGCTTCAGGGACCGTTCCCCAATCGACTGTTGTCGGCGCCTCGGCATAGTAGGGCTGGTTACCGATCATAATCTGTCGACCTGTAAGCGTACCCGTCGGCAAATCCCAACCTGCTACGTACTTCAGAAATGTGTTTTTCCTTAAAAAAGGATATACCATAAAATAATAGTATTATCCCGTTAAACAGCGGAAGAAAATGCAATCCATTCTTGTCAGGATGTTTCAGGTATTAACTTGCATACACAAATACTACAACAGAAGCCAATAGTCCAATTTTTCAAAATATATTAATTTTTTTGAGCATAAACATCTTTCTTCCTTCCTTACTTACGTCAATTTCACTTCATGAAGCATATATTTAATGTCTAGTCCACACAAACACCAAAACGGAAATACCAATTGTCGCAAATAATGTTGCTATAATCCTCTGCATCACAAAATAAGCTTTTGGTGGAGACCGTCGATTAACATTCTGCATCCAGCCCTCCCACTTCCCAATTAGCAAATTTTGTGGAAATTCTTAAAATTTACGTATGCGAGTCCTCATTTTGTTTCCCCAACAGGTGTTTAACCTGCCG
>NZ_BMHE01000090.1 GCF_014640555.1 Paenibacillus marchantiophytorum
AAAGAGTTGAAAGGATATGAGGATTATTGTAAGAAAACACGGTATCATTTAATTCCCCTTATTTGGTAAGGCTTCAAGCCAAATTGAATAACACATGAAAAAAAGAAGTTCGAAAATTTAGTTTCTGGTGGCATTTAGTTACAGCTAACGCAGAACTATAGCGTAATAAACAACTAAGACGCGGCTGCTGGCATAGATCGGCAGCCGCGTTGTGCTAACGGGCAGGAATGCTTAATAAACAGGGAAATAAAACTGAATGAAAATTCCTTATAAAATACTAAATATGGTAAAATAATGAATGATGATACTATCTTAAATTAAAGCTGTATAAACTGCAGAGGAGATGCTTTTATCTTTACAAATCCATATAAAAATAGGAACCGAGTTCTTCTTAGTTTAGAGCTCCTGATATCCTTATTTACTGTAATATTTGTAATTATTTCTTCAACTGGAAGCAGAGAGCTTAACTTTTCTTGGTTTTTCTTGTTAATTGCAATGATTTTCCTTGGAAGGTTGATTGATACAAAAGATAAAAGCAACATTATCAATGTTACTATCTTTGTATTAGGCGCCATTTTCATCATATTTAAAAAATAAAAACGGACTTTTCGATAAAGGAGCTTGCCTTATCAGCTCCTTTTCTATTTTCTAAAATGGAATTTTTTTGAACGAATATCCTTCTACCATTGAGCTAATAAAGAACGATAGTTTAGGATCTGTTTCGCGACAGGTCCTATTTTGGTTTATTGAAGTAACCGGCAGAATAACGCAAAAATCCTCCCAATATCGGTAGCATGAAACCTGTCTTTTTAATTAACTAAACATATTCATTTACAAAGTAGAAATGTATAATAAAATAAACGAAAAAAACTGCAAGGGAGGAAATTATGAAAAACTTTATTATCTTCGGAGCGAGTAAAGGATTGGGTGAGGCATTCGTCAAAGGATTGCCGGATACGGGTGATAACGTATGGATGGTTTCCAGAAGTCGCCCGGAGAGTTTGAAACTTAACGATGGCGTCCATAGATATTGGATAGACACTGACCTATCGTTATCTGATGCAAGCAATAGGATTGCTAATACATTAAATGGCGTTACCGTAGACGTTTTAATATATAATGTTGGGATCTGGGAGAGCAAAGGATTTAGGGATGACTATGATTTTGAGAAAGATGGCCCGGACGAAATTGCAAAAATTATTAATGTAAATGTAACATCCACAATTACTTGTATCCAAAAGCTGTATTTGCAATTCATTACGGGAACATGTAAAGAAGTATAGAATAGGTGTAACATGTATAAATCCTGGTGAAATTGCAACCCAAATTCCTTATGAAGACGGAATAGAGAAAGTCTTATCGGCTTATAATGGCACACAGATTCCCCTTCATGATATCGTTTCATTGGTTAAATGCGTCGTGAACCTTTCCAAGGCGTCTTGTGTGAAAGAAATAAATATACCAGCGATGCTTGATACGAATGCATGATTACGCTAACGAAGAACGAGCTCAATAAACAACTATGAAAGGCAGCCTGCCGCCTTTCTCCGATATCGGGGCAGTTTTAATTCTTCTCGAAGTATTGAAGCGACATGCTATTTTGTAGGGGAGTGATTCGAGCCGGAGACTTTAAGGACAAAAGCTTACTTATATTTATTATATTGTGTATTAATAGATATTCGGAGTACTTCTTATACACCTATGTAGGTTGAACAAATGAGCTTGATATTACTACGAAGATGTAGTAAAATTAACATTAGTAATTACGATATCGTAGTTTATTGGCAGAAGAAAGGGATGTTCATGCAGCAGTTTTTTGAGCTTATTTTTAAAAACGGTCTTCGTCCGCTCAGTATATTTCCTGACACAACACATATGGAACTTCAGCTCACAAGTTCAGATTTTTCCGCATTGCTGTTGCTGAAATTTCATGAGCAGCTGACGATGTCCCAAATGGCCGATCACCTAGGTGCACCGCTCAGCACGGTGACCAGTATTGCCAAAAGGCTTGTGCGGAGAGGCTACATCTATAGAGAGAAATCGCAACAAGACCAACGAATCATCGTCAATCGTCTGACGGAAGACGGGGAGCAGATCGCCGAAGAGGCGCTCGGCACGATGAATACGATGTTTGGCCGTATTGAGCTTGCCCTGACAGCCGAGGAGCTTCAGCAATTTATTCATCTTTCGCTGAAAGTGGCCAAAGCTTTGCAGCATAATTCGGATCCCACTGGGGCTTCGAAATCATCGACGTCTAGAAAAATTGAAATCCAATAATTTTTTTATGCAAATACTACGATATCGTACTAATGGAGGTGCTTGGTTTGCGTATTATTATTTATACGGGTAAAGGCGGCGTCGGAAAAACCAGTATCGCCGCAGCAACGGCTTACCAAATGGCAGCCGAAGGAAAACGAACGATCGTCTTAAGCACCGATGCCGCCCATAGTTTGTCGGATTCTCTGGGCATTTCACTCCAGCACGAACCGATTTTAGTCGATGAGCGACTGTGGGCACAAGAAATCGATAGCTTAAAGGAAACTCAGCGCTACTGGGGAAACGTGCGCAGCTGGTTTTCAAATTTTATGCAGTGGGCCAACCTAGATGATATTAGATCTGAAGAGCTGATGGTATTTCCGGGCTTAGAAGAATTGTTCAGTTTGCTAAGAATTAAAGAGCATGTGGAAAGCGGGCAGTTCGATGCAATCATTGTGGATTGCGCACCGACTGGAGAGACGATGCGTTTGCTTAGCTATCCCCATTTGCTTCGATGGTGGGTTCGAAATATTTTTCCTTACGAGCGCAAGATTCTCAAGTTGGCCCGCCCCATTATGAAAGTGACCAAGGGCTTGGAATTGCCCGGCGACGACGTTATGGATAGCTTCAGCCAAGTTGTTGATAAATTGGAAAAGCTGCAGCAGGTAATCTCCGATCCCGAAATTACCAGCATTCGTCTCGTCGTGAATCCGGAAAAAATGGTCATTTCTGAAGCGCGGAGGGCTTTTACCAACCTCAATTTGTACGGGTTTCATACTGATGCGGTCATTGTCAATAAAGTGCTGTCCGAAGAAGCTGCCGAAGGTTATTTCGCACAGTGGAAACAAATACAAAACCGGTACGAAGAAGAAATTACCCACTGCTTCAGTCCTCTGCCGATCTTGAAGGTTCCGCTGATGCCTTTGGAGGTCGTTGGCAAGGAGATGCTTAAGCGCGTTGCGGCAGCAGCTTTTCATGAACGGGAATGCGGAGCCATTCTCCACAGAGGCATATTGGAGGAAGTGAGGAAAACAGAGGCAGGTTATGAGCTCCGCATCTCACTTCCTTTTACCGAGAAGAAACAACTCCAATTGAATCAAAAAGGCGATGAGTTGACGTTGCAGGTCGGCGCTTATAGACGGATCGTCGTACTGCCGAGGGTCTTGCTGGGACGCCGGGTAGAGGCGGCACGTCTTGCAGAAGGCTTACTGACAATACATTTTGGCCTTGTCGAAGAATCGTAAAGAATGGAGAGGAAGGAAGATGAACATGATGATTGACCGTTACATGCCCGATTACCAGTTTGGAGAGCGCCATGAGATTAGCATACACGCGGAGCAGGGAACCGTATATCGGGCGATTCGGGAGGTGACAGCGATGGAAATTCCGCTATTACGTCTGTTGTTTGCGATCCGGGCGCTTCCATCCGTGCTGATGGGTAAAAGAAGGGAGGCGTTGGCAAATACGCTTCCTTATGTCGAAGAGATGGAACGATACGGGTTTCTATTGCTGGAGGAAGAGCGAAACTGGGAATTTGTCGTGGGTGTAATTGGGAAATTTTGGAGACTTACCGGAAACATGCCAATAAAGCTGAAGTCGGCAGACGATTTTAACGCGTTTGTCGATTCGCGGTATGCCAAATCTGTCATGAATTTCAGTGTGCACGAAGGACCGCACGGGAACGCCGTTGTCCGTACGGAAACACGGATTCAAACGACAGGCAGTGCCTCTAAGGTGAAGTTTGCTCTGTACTGGGCGATCATTTATCCTGGCAGTGCTTACATTCGTAGAATGATGCTGAAAGCGATCAAAAAGCGGGCGGAAAGAAAGCGCGGATGATCCCTGGTAACCGTACAAATCCGCGGTGACGACTCAGTCGTCCTGTCCCGATTATTCTGTTGGAATCGCGTAAATAACCGGCCAATCGGCAGAGGAGGAACGCTTAAGATGAAATTGAAAGAACATAGTGGTGTGATGCTCGCTTGGACAGCTGCGTTACACACAGTAGTCGGAATTATCGTTTACTGGCAGTCGATAATTGATATAGCGAATGACGGTTTTATAAACGCAGTTGAACCCCAACTGCATGCCGACAGAGCTGCCACTTTCTGGTTTTTGTTTTTTGGTGTTCTTTTGTTTATGCTTGCCTGCTTGATGAACTGGCTTATTCGGGTCAAGGGGGAGGACGTACCGAAATTCGTTGGCGTCCACCTGCTGGCGCTTAGCTTAATTGGTGTATTTTTTATTCCGGTATCCGGCTTCTGGCTCGTCATTCCGCAGGCAGTCATTCTCATACGCAGGTAGCGTCAATCATTGTCGTGTCGCTTGCTTGTACCAGCATCGCCCTAAAAAAATACAGGTGATACCCGTTGAAATATTTTCTCTGGCGCTATCCCAACCCGGGTCGCAGTCGGGTTGGGAGTAAATGCGAGGATGGTTGTAACCGGCAAGGCCTTGGGCATAACAATCACAAGTGGACTTGCTTCGGGGATAGGCAGAAGTAGCAACAGGTGTGCCATAGCCGACCGCGCTTAGTGCAAAAACGCCATATATAGAACCTGATAAGAATTTCAAACCGCTAATAGATGAGTGGAAGCGACAATACCCAAGCTAGGTAATAGAACTAAACTAACGGGAAACAATAGTTAAATTAACCGCCTTTTCAAAGGACGGTTTCATTTTATGGAAATAAACAACATTAAGATTTAACATAGCCCGTTTTTTAAAGAGCGGAAAAGCATAACAACATAAATGACAAACTAGGTTAGAGAATTAAAGGGAAAGACGTTATGACAATTAACAGGGAGCAGTTGCCGTGGCAACTGTTCCCTGTTTTTTATTCAAGTAACAAGCTGGATAATTGAGGATTCTTTCTAGAAAAATACCTTGAAAAGGAGGGGGATTTCATATGTTTTGGAAGATATTTAAATCTACATTTAGACTAGAGTTTTGTTTATTTCTGATAGTATTTATTGCTTTCATGCTAGTATTTTTAAATTCAGTGGTAGCAGCTCCTCTCCTATCGATGGAGAATTGAAGAAAATAAGCCCATATGATCCATATGTTGCCCCCCATGAAAACATAGATTTGATGAAAGAGGCGATGTTGTTCGAATTGTACTCAAGAATAGAACAGGCTGTCATTTTGAAGTTCGGACACACTGGAGCTAGATTCTATGAAATAGCTGGTTTTATGACTTTCTTTATGAGTCGATGATCTTGTTTAATGATCTTGTTTAATAATATTGTTAAGATATTTCTGTTGTCGTATCATTGTTTGTTGCTTTAGAACTTTCTCGTCCTTCAATTGCTGAACTGCGGTTGGGTAAGCTGGGTTTTTATCGACGAAAAATCGTTTGGCTGCGAGAGTATCTCGATTTTCAGATAACATGAAATCAATTGTGATGCCGCTAGAATCCACGGCTCTGTAAAGATATTTCCATTGTCCTTTGACTTTTATATAGGATTCATCCACCCTGAATGAATCGTTAGTCGGCTTCAAATAGGGACGAATTCGCTTGTCTAATTCTGGCCCAAACTGGTGAACCCATCGCATGATGGTTGTATGAGCCATATGTAGTCCTCGTTCTTCCATCATCTCTACAAGATTACGCTAACTAAGGCTATATTTTAAATACCATCTTATTGTTAGCAAGATAACCTCTGATTCATATTGCTTGTACTTAAACAAATCTAATTCTGTTTCCAAAATAATAGCCCCATCCCATGTCTTCATTTCAATCATGGTATCATGGATTAGAACTTTGCAGCACAACCTTTAGTTTTAATTAACGAGTTGTTGGTTCCTGAATAATTTTACCTATATGTGGGAAAATTTAATTGACGACTTAGGGATGAGGTGTAAGGATGGGGACGATCCGGAGATGGTTAAATGGGAAAAAGACAATTCCAATCAATAAATCTTCCGATCTTCTTAATCAGCCGATTTCAGGAATCCTTGAAAATAACTTAGTTACTCTACAAGCAATATTTAGTCATGCACCAGATTTTGTTACTCGTCAGTTTCAATTAAGAACAGGGGACAAAGCAATCCTTGTTTATTTGGAAGGGCTCGTTGATAAATCAGCGATCAATAATAATATCTTAACCCCGCTCATTTATGAAGTCGATTCGGTTAACGATATTTGGAACTCTTCCATTACGATTGCAAAAACAGAAATTGTAACCTTATGGTCAGATATTGAAGACTCGATTTTCCAAGGCAAAAGCATCCTTTTGATTGATGGACAAACGCGTTCGCTTGTTATGAATACACAAGGGTGGCCTCAAAGGTCTATTAAAGAGCCCCAAATCGAATCGACGTTAAAGGGGTCGCATCAAGGATTTGTGGAGACGTCCGGGCAGAACATTGCGCTTATTCGTCGTTATCTTCCTAATCGTGAGCTGAAAATCAAAGAATATACCATCGGGTCTCGGGGGAATACGAAAGTTTCTATAATGTATCTCGAAGATGTTGTACAACCTGATTTCGTCAAAGAAATGGAGGACCGTCTGCTGCAAGTTAAAGTGGATGCCATTTTAAATACAGGAGAATTGGCGGAATTTATCGAAGATCATCCGATAAGTCTGTTTCCACAGTTGATTCTGACGGAACGTCCGGATTCTGCTGCCGCCCATATTCTGCAAGGTAGAATAGTAGTTGTTGTCGACCATTCACCTAGTGTGATCATTGCTCCTGTAACCTTTGCGGCATTTTTTCAAAGTGTCGATGATTACAGCAATCGCTGGATCATAGCCTCTTTTCTACGTTTATTACGCTATCTAGCCTTAGTTACGACGATCTCTTTATCGGCTGTATATATAGCCATTGTTTCGTTTCATTATGAAGTACTTCCTTTGGATTTGTTGATATCGATTGGGGAATCCAGAGCAAAAGTACCGTTCCCACCAATTATAGAGGCGCTTCTAATGGAACTAGCCCTAGAGATGTTAAGGGAAGCAGGCTTACGCCTTCCAGGTCCTATTGGACAAACAATAGGTGTCGTGGGAGGTATTGTCATCGGTCAGGCGGCGGTCCAAGCGGGAATTGTAAGTAATATTATGGTGATTATCGTTGCCATTACAGCAATTTCCTCTTTTATTATCCCTGATTACGATATGTCATCCTCTCTACGGTTGCTCCGCTTTCCAATGATGCTTATGGCCGCTTTGTTCGGTATGGTGGGCATTGTGATAGGGCTTATGATTATTGGGGCTCACCTTATCTCAATAGAATCATTTGGAGTATCCTATGGAAGTCCGATTGCTCCCATCCGACTGTCTGACTGGAAAGACGTGTGGATTAGAGTACCCATGTGGAAAATGAAAAAACGCCCGCTCTCGGCTGATCCAACTCAACTAATAAGACAGGGGTTAAATAGAGAAGGTGAGGATCAACCATGAATAAATATTCGGTTAATCGACTCTCATTGATACAATACATCTTTATTATATTTGAAACTCAAGTTGGAATCGGTGTCTTATCCCTTCCCCGCGATTTAGTTATAACAGCCGGTTCCGACGGATGGATATCCATTTTGTTGGGTTGGATTTTGTCTATGCTGTTTAGCTTAGTCGTCATTAAAATTATGGAGAAAAATGCCGGATATACGTTTTTGGAACTGTTATCTAAATACTTTGGCAAGTGGGTGGGTAAAAGTTTATCAATTCTTTGGATATTGTATACGGCATATGCAGCAAGCGTGGTCATGTTTTCAACGATCCATATCATAAAGATATGGATCGTACCCGATATGCGGGACTTCATCTTGATGATCCTGTTTATCATTCCTATCTATATGATTACGAAGCAGGGAATAAGGGTAATCGGACTCTTTGCTGAGTTCGTTTTTCTTATCTCTGTATGGATGCCCTTCTTGTTGTTATTAACATTAAAGTCAACCCATTGGCTATACCTACTTCCAATCGCAAAAGACGGCTTGTTTCCCATACTGTCTACAGTAAAATCAACAATCCTGTCTTTCCTCGGGTTTGAACTGGCATTTATTTTATATCCGTTTCTAAAGGACAAGAAATCCGCGTCCAAAGGAATTGTGATTGCAAACTCATTATCCATGATTATATTTTTAATGGTGACAGTCATTACTTTTGTTAAGTTTTCTCCAGAAGAGATTAAAGATTACGTTTATCCCACGCTCAACTTGTTGAAGCTCATCCGATTGCCGTTTTTAGAACGGTTGGAGATCACTTTTCTTGCCTTTTATTTGTTTACTTTATTTATGACAATCATTCCCTACCTCTACACTGCAGTGCTGGGAGCAAGTCAATTAGTTGGCAAGCAGGATCATCGAAATGTTTTAAGAATACTCATATGCCTATGGATCCTCTTGTCATTCTTTTTCCTCCCTTCTTCTTCTCAAGTAACTCAAATGGGTAAATCGTGGGGGATGCTAGGTACATATTGCGCTTATGGGTTTCCTATTTTCCTTTGGATCTACGGATGGCTTTTTCATCACGTTAGAAAGGGACAGAAACAATGAAGAAATGGAAGGCTAGTTGCTTAATTTGGGCAGCTTTATTATTAATAACCGGGTGCGGCAAGGCAGTTTATATAGAGACTCAAAGGTTTATTCTTGCTCATGCTATAGAACTTAATGATGAAAAGAAGTTGGTCATGTATACATCAAGTTCAGTCTTCAGTAGAGAAGCAAAGGAGAGATATAAAATCACAACCACAACAGTGGATACGATGCGAGAATCGAAGTACAAACTCGAGTCGAAAATAAACGGTAATATTGCACCTGGGAAATTGCAAAGTATTCTTATAGGAAAAAAAATGCTGCAGCAAACAAATGTGCTATCTTACTTGGATGTCCTCTTTCGCGATCCGAAAAATGAGATTAATGCAAATGTAATTGTAGTTGATGGATCTGTGAAAGAGGTTATGTATATGAAAATGAGCGATAAAGGCGAATTGGGAGGCGTGATCAAACAATTAGTAGAAAGCACATATAAAGGAAGAATTTCAGTGCTAACTACATTGCAGAAATTCCATCAACAAATGATGGATAGTGCAATAACGCCATACTTAACTGAAATGAGAGTTGAGAAGAATGATCTCGTTATTTCTGGGACTACTCTTTTACATTTAGACGGTACCTATGCTACTTCTTTGAATCATCAAGAAAGTTCTCTACTGCTATTATTGCAGCACAATATGAACAATCCCATACCGTTAACGTTTCACCTTCCTGCTGAGATTTTTCATACGGATGAAGAAATGTCTTATGCGAGTATTAATATTAGAAAGGCAAAGGCTAACTTCAAGACAAAATTCGAAGAAAACCATCTTACAATTGATATCCAGATGAAGGTTCAGATCGAGCTAATGGAACGCATGTTTACCTTAGACATGGAGAAACAGAGCAAACTGTTGGAACAAGCCATTGAACAAGAGCTAAAAAAACAAAGTGATGCTTTAATTAAGAAAGCTCAAAAGCATCAAGTAGATCCCTTTGGTTTTGGGATTTATGTGAGGTCGCAAGACTACAAAAACTGGAAGAAGGTAGAGGATCACTGGGGAAAAGCCCTATCTGAAGCAACAGTAAATTTTACTCCTAAAGTTGCCATCAAAAGTACCGGAGTTTCCGAATAAAGCTAAGCAAAGAGAAGAGGGGCAGGTTAACCAATGAATAAATATCCGTTTAATCAAATCTCATTGAAACAATACATTCTTATTATATTTGGAGCCCAAGTGGGGATCGGAGAACTTTCCCTTCCCCACGATTTAGCTAAAACTGCCGGTACCGATGGGTGGATATCCATTTTGTTAGGTTGGATTCTATCTATTCTTCTCAGCTTAGTCATTATAAACATTATGGAGAAAACCCCCGAATATACGTTATTCGAGCTTTTATCTAAATACTTTGGCAAATGGGTGGGTAAAAGTTTATTTGTTCTTTGGATACTATACGCGGTATATGGAGCAAGCGTTGTCATGTTTTCAACGATTCATATCATAAAGATATGGGTCGTGCCGGATATACGTAACTTCATCTTGATGATCCTGTTTATCATTCCAATCTATATGATCACCAAGCATGGAATAAGAGTGATTGGACTCTTTGCTGAGTTTGTTTTTCTTATCACTTTGTGGATGCCTTTCTTGCTGCTATTGGCACTAAAGGATGGCCAATGGTTGTACCTTTTTCCACTTGGAAAAGAAGGCTTTTTTCCCATTCTGTCTACCGTAAAATCAACAATCTTTTCTTTCCTCGGATTTGAACTGGCTTTCATGCTATATCCGTTTCTAAAGGATAAGAAATCAGCGTACAAAGGAATTGTTGTTGCAAACTCTTTATCCATGATTATATATTTAATAGTTACAGTAATCAGTTTTGTCAAGTTTGCTCCAAAAGAGATCACTGAATACGTTTATCCCACGCTCAACTTATTTAAGGCCATCCGATTGCCCTTTTTGGAACGATTTGAGATCATTTTTCTCTCCTTTTATTTGTTTACCTTAATTATGGCGATCATTCCTTACCTTTACACGGCTCTGTTGGGAGCAAGTCAATTATTCGGTAAGCAGGATCATCGTAATTCTTTACGAATACTCTTGTTTCTATGGATCCTATTGTCATTCTTTTTCCTCCCTTCTTCTTCCCAAATTACTCAAATGGGCAAATTCTGGGGAATGGCAGGTTTATATAGCGCTTTCGTATTCCCTATTTTTCTTTGGATGTACGGATGGATTTTTCATTTCGTTAGAAAGGAACTGAAACAATGAAGAAATTTAATTATATTTTTTTAGCATTGGCAGTTTTATTGTTTGTAACTGGCTGCGGTAAAGCCATTTATATAGAGAATCAACAGTTTGTTCTTACAGAGGCTATAGATTTCGATGAGAATAATAAGTTAGTCGTATACACAGCAACTCCGGTCTTCAGCAAAGAAGCCACAGATAAACATAAAATCACATCCACTAGGGCTAATACGATGCGCAAATCAAAAGGGTATATTGATAGTAAGACATCCGGAAGCCTTGCTTATGGAAAGTCGCAAAATGTGTTGATAGGAAAAAAGCTGCTGCAGAAACGAGATGCACTTCCTTATATGGATGTTCTCTTCCGAGATTCCCGAAATGAGATTAATGCAAATGTGATTGTGGTTGATGGGACCGTTAAAGATGTCATGTATACGAACATGAGTGATAAAGGCCGAATCTCCAGCGTGATCAAACAACTGGTAGAAAGCTCGTATCAGAGTAGGATTACAGTGCAAACTTCATTACAGAAATTTCATCAACAAATGATGGATAAAGGAATGACGCCTGCTTTAACTGAAATGAAAACAGAGAACGATGAACTCGTTATTTCAGGTACTGTTCTTTTACATAAAGACGGCACCTATGCGGCTTCTTTGAATAATCAAGAAAGTTCTCTGCTCCTATTATTGCAGCGCGATACGAAAAATGACATTCCGTTAACATTTCACTTTCCTCCTGATATGTTTCATACGGATGAGAAAATGTCTTTTGTGAGCTTCAATATTACAAAAGCAAAGCATAAGGTTAAAACACATTTCGAAGATGACCATTTTACAATCGATATCGAGATGAAGGTTCAGATCGATTTGACGGAGCGCATGTTTACCCTAGACTTAGAGAAGGAGAGAAAACAGCTGGAACAAGCTATTGAAATAGAGTTGAAAAAACAATGTGAGGCATTACTCAAGAATGCTCAAAAGTATCAGATTGATCCCTTTGGTTTTGGGATTTATGTGCGGGCACACGATTATAATAACTGGAAGAAGGTAGAGGATAACTGGGGGAAAGCGCTTTCTCAAACAAATATAAATGTTTCTCCTAAAGTTCTCATCAAGAGTATTGGGGTTTCTGAATAGTATTGAAACTGCAGACGCTGTACTGCTAGGTGCAATTAGTGGGCAATGTGTATATATAGAAAAATAAGCTTACTTGAGGAGGCATCTTAATTTCGTGAGCTGAGTGTAGGGAAATAAGCTCCGATCATGTACATGAACCCTCTATATATTAAAATAATTATTAGTTGAATGAATTTCATAATTCAAAAGCCTTACCCCATCTGAGTATTTAAGGCGCAAAAAAGGGAGTACCTCCCCAAATCTCGAAGTGTTTAGTACCACTACCACACACTTGAGAGAGGGTTGAACTC
>NZ_BMHE01000091.1 GCF_014640555.1 Paenibacillus marchantiophytorum
TGATGCCATTAGGGCGCTCGACCGGATCATCATGAAAGAACCCATACGCTATGTGGTAGACGCAGATATTCGCGGCTTTTTCAATCACATGGATCATGAGTGGATGATGAAATTTCTGGCGCATCGTCTAGCTGACCCTAATCTCTTAAGACTGATTAAGAAGTTCTTAAAAGCAGGAATTCAGGAGGACGGAGAGTTGAAGCCTACGGATGAAGGAACACCGCAAGGGGGAATCATTTCGCCGATCTTATCCAACATTTATCTGCACTACACACTTGATCTATGGTTCGAGATGACAGTAAAAAGAGAATGTGTAGGAAAGGCTGAAATGGTGCGTTACGCGGATGATTTCGTGTGTTGCTTTGAACAGGAAAAGGATGCGAAGCGATTCTATGAGGCATTGGTTGTAAGGCTGAAAACGTTTGGGTTAGAGATCGCAGAAGAGAAGACGAAAATTATCCGATTCGGAAGGCAGTCAGAAGTGGCATGCAAAGAGGTAGGTTTAAGGAAACCAGAAACCTTTCGACTTCCTAGGGTTTACGCATTACTGGGGCAAAGGGAAGAATGGGCGCTCGAGACTCATGAGGAAAACGAGCGCAAAGAAATTTAGGGCGAAAGTAAAGGACATCAAGGCATGGATTCGGAGCAACCGACACAAGGCAGAAGCGGAATTCATGGGAACCCTACGAAGTAAATTAGTTGGACATTACAATTACTATGGTGTGTCGGACAACATAAAAGGGATCACATCCTACCTAAGAGCAGTCAAAAGACTGGTACTGAAGTGGAGAAACCGAAGGAGTCAGAAGATAAGCTTCACGGAGGAAAAGTTCGCGAAGTTCATGACCCGAAACCCATTTCCGAAACCGCACATAACTGTGAATCTATTTGCAAAGAAAAGCAACTCTGTAAGGTAGCGTGAAGAGCCGTATGCCTTAATTGGGCACGTACGGATCTGTGAGGGGTAAGGGGCACAATCCAAGATGGAAAGGCCCCGCCTACTCGACTATTTTGCTGTTTGCCAAGTAAACTCAGCTCTTTTTGCACAAATAAGACCCTGTAGTTCCGCGATCACCCTTGCTTCCCTACTATTTGCCAAAATAGAGTCCTACAGTTCCGTTAAAAAGATTTGTCGCTCGTAAGAGGCTCATTCCTTAGGGCGGCGAAGCCTTTTTTCTTACCACAATAGAAAATATAAGTTTTCGGTTCCCGAAAACGTCTTTCTATTTGGCGATAAAACCTACCTCTAAACGCGGTCGCTCATCTTTGAATGGCCTCGATAGAGGTTTTCTCAATATATAAGAGTTTATATGTTTTGGAGTGAGCGCGGAGTTACTCCAGCCGCCTTGTGCGAACAGAGGGAACTCCAGTCCGCTATTCTAGCCAAAAGTGTCATTATCGCGAGGTTGGGGGAACTACAGGGCGCTATTTTGCTGTTTGCCAAGGAAACTCAGCTCTTTTTGCACAAATAAGACCCTGTAGTTCCGCGATCACCCTTGCTTCCCTACTATTTGCCAAAATAGAGTCCTACAGTTCCGTTAAAAAGATTTGTCGCTCTTAAGAGGCTCATTCCTTAGGGCGGCGAAGCCGCTTTACTTATGGTTGTACGGTGTCCATCGGCAAGATGGAGGGCACAGACGCCGATGCGGATCGATGATATAATCAGGTTGGGTGAGGAACGAATGACGCTAATGCAGCATTTGAAAATTAAACATAAGCTTTTTGTATTTATCCTGGCAGGTGTAATTGCCTCAAGCGGGCTGGCCTGGCTGTTTGTGCAGCAGTCGCATAAGCTGTATGAGCAAATTATTTATCGGGAAGCTTCCGACAAATTTTATTTATTTTCCGAGCGGATGGAAGAGAAGCTGCGGGAAATCGATAAGCTGTCGCTCTCGATCTTCTCCGATCCGGAAGTGCAAGCCGATTTGAAGACGATGAAGATATCTCCGGCAACCTATGAGGCTTTTGAGGCTGCCAACAAGTTGAAGCGTAAACTGCTGACGTATCACCAGTCGGATTTCTCTGTCTCGTCGATTACGATTCTCGATGCAACCGGCAACTTGCTGAGTGCAGGGGTGAACGCGGCCAGCATTAACGATGGCAACAAGGAGCGGTTTCAGAATCTTGGACATGTCTGGGGAGGGGCTAGCGTGTGGGTCGGCGGGGAAGAGCAGCAGGAAACTTTCTACGCTGTCAGGGACATCCGCGAAATTGCGGAATTGAGCCTGGAACGGCTCGGCACGCTGATGATCGGCGTCGAAGCGCCCAAGGTTGTGTACGCCTCAAGTCAGCGGCATGGCAACTATGATTCTGAGCTGATGATAACTTCTGGCGACCGATTGCTGTTCACGAGCAACCACGACTTGCCACTGCCAGTCGCGCGCAGGGGTGACTCCAATGTCGTTTCATTAAACGGCAAAAGCTATTTGGCAGCGCAATTTACGCTTGCTTATACAGGCTGGACATTCATCCACTTTATCTCCTATGATGCCGTCTTCAGTCACGTGAATATGATGAAAAATGTGCTGCTTGGTTTATACGTACTGCTTGCTGTTGTGCTGCTCTGGCTTGGTATGCGCTTTTCACTTAGTATGACCCGACCGTTAGAAGCGCTGACACAGCGTATTTCACTGGTAGAGAAGGGGAATTTTGAAATCGGCGAGCCTTTTTACCCAGTAAACAGGGACGAATTAAGTATTTTAAATCGCAATTTTGATAAAATGACAGAGCGCCTGGATGCGTTAATCAAGGAAAATTATGTGAAACAAATTCAACTCAAGGAAGCGGAATATGAGGCGCTCAAGGCTAAGGTGAACCCGCATTTTCTGTACAATACACTCGATTCAATTCACTGGATGGCGAAGGGCTACGGTCATGGAGATCTGGCCCGGATGGTCAAGGCACTCGGCGATATGCTGCGCAGCACAATTAGGCAAAAGGAATTTGTAACCTTGCGCGAGGAATTGGCTCATTTACGCAATTATGTTACGATTCAGCAGTTTCGTTTTGAAGAGCGGCTTAGTTACCAAATGGACATACCGGAGGAGCTGCTTAGCCTTCATCTGCCGTGGTTGATTCTGCAGCCAGTGGTGGAGAATTGCATGAAGTATGGTGTCGATGCAGCAACAGGGCGATGCGAGATTACGCTGACGGCAGAGCTGGAAGCAGATCGTTTGGCACTGATTATACAGGATAAAGGACCGGGCATGGCTAACCCCCTTGATCGTGATGAATCAGCAGCAGATGAGCCTGTATCGGACAGCACCGGAATTGGCTTATCCAATATCCATGATCGGATTCAATTGTGGTTCGGAGATACATACGGTATCCGGATTGAGCAAGGACGCCAGCGAGGTGCGGTTATTCGCATTGAGGTGCCGATCTTGCCGAACCCGCCAGGAACGAAAGTCAAGGGAAACAGGAGGAACAGCGATGAACGCCTATAAGATCTTACTTGTTGATGACGAGAGAATTATCCGCGAGGCGATTGCCAGAACGGTTGATTGGGAACGTCTTGGGTTAACGTTGATTGGAACAGCGGCAGATGGGCTTCAAGCCTGGGAACAAATCGAAGAGCTGCGGCCAGACATTGTACTAACGGATATCAAAATGCCGCGGATTGACGGTTTGGAATTGATTCGTCGAACCAAAGAACATCTGCCAGACACGCAGTTCGCGGTTCTTTCTGGTTATGATGAATTCGACCTTGCCGTGCGGGCCATGAATCACGGCGTCAAACACTATTTGCTCAAGCCATGCGATGAGCAAGAGATTGAGCGGGCGCTCAGCGAAATCATCCGCGAGCTGGACGAGGCGCGTCGCCGTGACAAGCTGCTCACTGCCGCGCGTCAAGCAGACGAAGCGCGGCTGACGGAGCGCGAGCCGCTGCTTGCTCTGCTGCTCGAGGAGCCCTTGGCCTTGGCGCCGGAAACCGCAGAGCATCTGCAGCAGGCGAAGCAGCTCGACCTCAAGCTGCGGCTTATCTTCGTGCAGTGGGAGACGGCCACGGCTTGCCAAGAACTGCGCGTCCGCGAGGTGGCTGCCGCGCAGAGCGGGGCGGACCGGCCGTTCGGACAGAGCGCCGTAGCCGGGAACCGGCTGCTGGCGTCCGTCGCGGACGGCGGTCTTGCCCCGGCCGTAGCCGCTGCGCAGCTGCTGCGCGACGAGCTGCTGAGCCGCTGCCCCGGGCTGCGGCTGACGGTGGCGGTCAGCGATGCTGGACCGCCTGAGGCGCTCGCGCGCCTGTACAAAGACGCGCAGGCTTATGCCGCGCGCGTCTTCTATCTCGGCGCCGGGCGCATCGCCACGAGCGAGCTGGCTGAGCCGGCGCGCGCGGCTGTCGCTGCGCCCGAGGCGGCTCGCGGCGAGCTGGTCGCCGCCGCCTTGCGCGTCGGCGACATCGAGGGAGCGCGGCAGGAGTTGGCCGCGTTCTTCCAGGCGCTGGCCGCCGCCCGCTGTGATCGGCACACGTCGCTAAGCCTGTGCCTTCAGTTGATGACAGCGATGCTCAAGGATACGCCGCCGGAGGAACTGCTGAGCAAGACAGCGCAGCTGCTTAGTTTGCCGACGCTTGGCGACATTGAGCACTGCATCGCTGGCGAGTTGGAGATCACGGCGCAGCGCTTCGAGGATTCCTCGACGCATAAGGGCACGGCAGTCGTCATGCGGATGAAGCGGCTGATCGCCTATTATTTGGCGCATGAAGAATTATCGCTGCAATGGCTTGGACAGCATCACCTGTTCATGAACGCAGAGTATTTGGGTCGCTTGTTTCGCAAGGAAACGAATGAAAAGTTTTCGCTGTATTTGACGCGTTTGCGAATCGAGCGGGCGAAGGAATTAATTGCTACAGAGACCGAAAGCAAGATGTATGAGATCGCCGAACGCTCGGGATTTGGCGGCGATCAGCAGTATTTCGGCAACGTGTTCAAGAAGTTTACAGGCCTTTCGCCGCTCGAATACAGGAAGAGTCTGGCGGGCAAGTCGCGCTGAGGGCCTGAGAGCTCTCTCGGATTTTCACAAAAAACGTATCGGTTTTTTCTATGTTGGTTTGGATGATTCAGGTATATACTCGGTTTAATTCCTAGTATTCTCATATGTTTATAGGTAGAGGAGAGAAAGAGATGACTACGGACGTAAGATCAGATGCATTTATTCGGAATGAGCGCGAGGCAGAGCTTGCGCAGCGGTCCGATCGATTAGCTATTCGCTTCGCGGAGCGTTCGGCGCAGCATGATACAGAGGGAAGCTTTCCGTTCGCCAATTTCGCGGATCTTCGCGAGGCAGGTTACTTGCAGTTGACCGTGCCGCGTGCTTATGGCGGAGAGGAAGCGTCGCTGTACGAATTGGTGCTTGCCCAGGAACGGCTCGCGCGAGGCGATGGCTCGACGGCGCTTGCGGTGGGTTGGCATGTAGGTTTGCTGCATCAGCTGCGCTTTACGCATGCTTGGCCGGAAACGTTGTATGCACGTTTTTGCCGTGAGTCGGTGGAAACCGGCGCGCTGGTTAATCATTTGGCGACGGAGCGGGCAACAGGCAGTCCGAGCCGGGGAGGAAGACCGGAGACGAAGGCCGTTGCCACAGAGGGCGGATGGCTGCTGAGTGGACGCAAAACCTACAGTACACTGAGCCCGATCCTCACTTGTTTTACCGTTTCGGCAGCAATTGAAGGCACGGAGGAGACCGGGGAGTTTTATGTGCGTGCCGAATCTGGCGTGCGTGTGGAAGAAACGTGGAACACGCTTGGCATGCGCGCTACGGGGAGTCATGATGTAGTGCTAGAAGACGTATTCGTGCCTGATGATCAGTTGGTTCATCGTTCGGGAGCACCGCGCGAGGAGCGCACACCTGACGAAGGCGGCTGGCTATTGCATATTCCCGCTTGTTATATCGGGATTGCGCATGCGGCCAGAAGCTTTGCGATTAACTTCGCGCAGCACTATCGACCGAACAGTTTGACCACACCGATCGCTGAACTGCCGAATATTCGGCGTCAAATCGGTGAAATGGAAATCGCGCTTGTGACGGCGCGCACGGTTCTATACTCGGTTGCCGATCGCTGGGACAGTGAACCTGAGCGGCGCAAAGCGCTGAAGGCGGAGCTGGGCTTGGCCAAGCATGTGGCCACGAATCAGGCCATCTCGATTGTAGATACAGCGATGCGTATCGTCGGTGCTGCAAGTTTATCGCGCAGCCTGCCATTGGAGCGGATGTACCGCGACGTGCGGGCAGGACTTCACAATCCGCCGATGGACGACATCGTGGTCAACGGGTTGGCGCAGAGAGCTTTGGAAGAAGTGAAACTTACGAATACCTAAAAGGGATGGGGATTAAACATGGCAAAAGCAAGAATAACAGGTTTAACAGTTGCCTTGAGCACTGTGTTGGCGTTGGCAGGCTGCTCAAGCGGTACTACTTCCAATGCGCCAGCTGCGACAAGCGCTGCAACGGCAGCCGCCACGACAGCTCCGGTATCCAAAGATCCGGTTACACTGCGCATGACGTATTGGGCTGGTTCGCAGCTGACCGTTGACAGGAATAACGCTGTCGTGCAGCTGTTCCAGAAGGCCTACCCGAACATTAAGGTAGAGGCTGAATATTATGCAGGCGATGCGTATTGGGATAAAATGAGCGTGCTCGCCGCTTCGAATAATTTGCCTGATGTGATCCGGATGGATTACTCCAAAATTACGAATTTCGTCGGCAAAAATTTGCTTCTCCCATTGGATGACTATTTGAAGGACAAAACGATTAATCTGGAAGGCGTCAACCCCATCCATAATGCCGGCGGTCGTTTCAATGACAAACAATACGGCATCAACATAGGGAACAATGCGCTGGTCATGTTCTATAATCCGGAACTGCTTGAGAAAGCAGGGGTCAAACCGCCGGCAGACAATTATACATGGGAACAGTACGAGAAGGATTTGCGCACGATCAAGGATAAGCTCGGCATCTTCGGTGATACCCACTTAGCGCAGTCGCATTTCAGCGTCTGGCTTCGCCAGCATGACAAGTCACTTTTCAACAAAGGACAGGATGCGCTCGGGTATGACGACGATCAGCTCTTCATCGACTTCTTTAAACAGCAGCTTCGCTGGCAGAAGGATGGACTCGTTACACCGCTCGGCACGGAGTTGGAAGTGAAAAGCTTGGAGGATGGTCCTTTTACGAAGGGACAGACGGCTTTCGGCGGATTCTCTTATTGGAGCAATCACGTCGATATTATGGAAAAACAGCTGAAAAAGAATGTCGGCTTAGCCATGTATCCGGGCGACGGCAAGGGGATGTACATTAAGCCATCCTTCTTCCATTCCATTGCCAAATCGTCGAAGCATCCTAAGGAAGCCGCGCTCTTTATTGATTTCTATACGAATAATATCGAAGCTGCCAAATCACTCAACGCTTACTTCGGTATGCCTTATAATCCTAAAGTGATTCAAGGTATCCAAGATACCTTCACGGAAACACAAAAACGCGTCGTAGCTTATTTAACGAACGTAGAGAAATATGCGTCTGCGATTGATGCACCGGAACCAGCTGCTGGAGCCGAAGTAACCAAGGTGTTCAAAAATATCAGTGACGAAATTTTATTCGAGAAAACGACGCCGGAAGAAGGCGCCAAGCGATTCCGCAAAGAAGCAGGCGCAATTCTGGCCAAAGGGAAATAACAGCTGTCGAACACTGTGCGGGAGGAGGCTTGTCTTCCTCCCCGCTGTTCGCTGAAGGAAAGAGGGGGGGAAACTTGGCATGGCGCAACCAACGCGAGGAAAGAAGCTGCGGGATTATCGCAATGCGGCGGGCTATGCGTTCATTTCGCCGTGGCTCATAGGATTCATCCTGTTCTCCGTCGCACCGATGATCGTTTCGCTTGCGCTCGCATTTACCAAATATGATATTTTATCGCCGCCGGAATGGGTTGGATTAGATAATTTCAAAGAAATGTTCACAGGTGATCCGCGTTATTGGAAGTCAGTGACTGCCACACTCCTGTTCGTGTTCATTGCGGTTCCGCTGCGGCTGTTATTCGCACTCGTTGTCGCGATCTTGCTGAATACACGTTTGAAGCTGACGGGTTTGTTTCGCTCGGCCTTCTATTTGCCTACATTAATTGGCGGCAGCGTCGCTGTGGCCGTTATGTGGCGTCAACTGTTCGGCGCGCAAGGCGCAGTCAATTCGCTGCTGTCTGCAGTGACCGGACAATCCTTCCAAACTTCATGGATCACGCATCCCACGACGGCGATTTTCTCGCTAGTTCTACTTGCCGTATGGCAGTTCGGTTCCGCCATGCTGATCTTTTTGGCTGGCTTGAAGCAGGTGCCCAAGGAACTGTACGAGGCTGTTACCGTTGACGGGGCAGGAGCTTGGCAGAAATTCCGCTGGATCACATTGCCGCTGCTAACACCGGTGATCTTCTTTAATTTAGTCATGGGAATTATTAATGGCTTTAAGGTTTTTACGGAGGGCATGCTTGTAACTGGGGGCGGACCGTTCGATAAAACACTGTTCTATGCGTTGTATTTGTATGAGAAGTCATTTCGTTATTATGAAATGGGCTATGGCTCTGCTATGGCATGGGTGCTGCTGGCGGTGATTGCTTGTTTCACGGCGGCATTGTTCGCGACATCACGTAATTGGGTGCACTATGAATCGAGGGGAGACTAGGCGGCATGATATCCAAACAAAGACAAATCTTGCATATGATTCTGCTGCATACCTTTACCGCAGGTTTTGCCCTGGTTATGATGTACCCTCTGTTATGGATGGTGTCAAGCTCGCTGAAAGATACGAGTGAAATCTTCGTCCATGCGCACCAATTAATCCCTTCCACCTTCAAATTGGATAATTATTCGAACGGATTTAAAGGATTCGCGGGCATCTCGTTTGCAGTATTTTTCAAAAATTCGCTGATTGTGACAATTTTATCCGTGATCGGAACGGTGATTTCATCCGTTTTGACGGCCTATGGTTTTGCGCGTATTCGGTTTCGCGGAGCGGCCATCTGGTTCGCCTGCATGATGACGACGATGATGCTGCCCAGCGAAGTATTGACAATCCCGCAATATATTTTGTTCCAGAAGTTGGGTTGGATCAACACGTTTAAGCCTTTGATCATACCCTCCTTCTTTGGCGGGGCCTTCTTTATTTTCCTGCTGATTCAATTTCTGCGCGGGATTCCCAAAGAGCTCGACGAGTCGGCCAAAATTGATGGCTGCGGACTATTTGGCATTTTGGCGCGTATTCTTCTTCCGCTGCTCATTTCTCCGATCATTACCGTGGCGATTTTCAAGTTTTACTGGACATGGGATGACTTTTTCAGTCCATTGTTGTATCTCAATTCCCCCAAGCTGGCTACGGTCGCCCTAGCGCTCAAAAACTTCTCCGACCCGACCATGCAAACCGATTGGGGCGCCTTATTCGCAATGTCGGTCCTATCGCTTGTGCCTGTCGTACTCGTCTTTGCCGGATTTCAGAAATATATGGTTGATGGTATCAGCACGACTGGACTTAAAGGGTAGTCAAATTTACAAAGTGATGATAAAAGCCGCAGCTAAGGACTTATTCCCAAGTCCCTAGCTGTGGTTGTTTGACATATGGAGGCGGATTAGGCATCCAATCAATGCGCTCCTTAGCTAAATTCGGCTGTGAACAGCTTCTTTGTAAGCAGGGCAGCAAGCGAATCAACAGACATTTTGCGGATACCGATCAGGGGGGCAAGCTGACCCCAAATATCACCACCGTTATTGGATAAAATGATTAATCCGATCTGTTTATCGCGATTGAACGCTGCGAAACTACTCGATCCGTACGTTCCTCCATTGTGCCAGTGCGTTGTGGAACCATCCTTCTCTCTGTAGAACATCCAGCCCAAACCAATGCCGATTCCCCTGCTTTTGAGGATGTCGTGCTGCGCTTTCCTGCATTCCTCTAATGCAGCTGGAAAGGGAGGAGCGAGGTCCTTCCAGTGAGCCTCTACGTAAGTTAGCATATCTGACACCGTCGACCGCACGGCACCCGCCCCGGCTACCGTATCCTGAAAATCCCAATGCGGTACAGATTTCCCCTTGGCATTGAAGACGGGCAGCAGGTGCCCGCGATGATTTTCCGGGAGTACTAATGCGGTATCGACCATGCCGAGAGGTTTAAAAACCAATTCTTGCAAAGCGGCATCCAAGCTAACGCCCAACCGTCGGGCAAGCAGCCATCCTAATAAGCCAAACCCATAATTGGAGTAGCTGTGTTTGATGGAATTCTTGGCACTTTCCGCTGAAACAGCGCTGAATAAATCATCGTCTTTGTAGTTCGCATAAGGATTCATTTTATTTATGATGGAGCTTTTCAAATTTGTAGGCAATCTTGGAAGACCTGCCGTGTGAGTCGCTAGTTGCAGCAAGGATGTCTGACTGGCAAATGGATTTGTGGACCATTCGGGAACGAAATCAGACAGCGGATCAGAACGATGCCAGACGCCATTCTGCTCGCCGATGGCTAATAGGAGGCCAGTGATGGTTTTGGAAATCGAGCCAATCTCATAAAGGAAGTGCGAGGCATCAACCACGCTGCTCTGTCCCGAAGTCCAGATTGTGCGAGCTGAATGACGAACCAATCCGATCGTTAACTGATGGTTGGGGCGCTCGGCCCACCGCTGAACACGTTTTGTCGCCAAGATGTCCTTTAACTGACTAATCATTTATGTTATTCCTTTCTTTATAGAAAATAATGATACTAATATGATATCACATTTAGTAAAATATTCAAATTATTCCATTGGTGGTTTTGGGCAACTTTTTAATTGTGAGAATCTATAAAAGGGCACTATATGGTGCTCGAATTGGAGGGTTGTGCCGAGGGACTTGAAGAGGGTGTCCCATAGGCTCATGGGACACCCTTCTCAAGTCAATGAATCTTGGGACAAGCCCAAGACTCCTTACGAACTCAATACCCTCTATTCGCTCAAAATCGCTCCTTCTGAAAATCTAATGAATCCCAGAAGCTCTATTACTGACAAATGACCACCTTTCCGCCTAAAATCTGCTCGATAACGCCAATCCAGTTCATTAATTCGCCTAAGTAGCCATTTTCTCGTCGATAAGCATCGTACAGTTCGTTAGATGTCTTTGGGGACCGGAAACCTTCGCAGCAAAGAAGTCTGTGGTGGATGCCAATGAGAAGAACCTAGCCTGTGACTAAGGTCTCAAGTCAATGAATCTTGGGACAAGCCCAAGACCTTTTACGAACTCAATACCCTCTATTCGCTCAAAATCGCTCCTTCTGAAAATCTAATGAATCCCAGAAGCTCTATTACTAACAAACGACCACCTTTCCGCCTAAAATCTGCTCGATAACGCCAATCCAGTTCATTAATTCGCCGAAGTAGCCATTTTCTCGTCGATAAGCATCGTACAGTTCGTTCGATGCCTTTGGGGACCGGAAACCTTCGCAGCAAAGAAGTCTGCGGTGGACGCCAATGAGAAGAGGGTGTCCCATAATTCATAGAAATGACTGGGGACACCCTCTCATTTTTTGTAAACAAAAAGAAACTGTTCTTTGGTTAAATGGGAGGCGGACCAAAACCGAAGCCATTGCGAATCGGTATACGTTTGTTTGGGGCAAAGCTGTCGTAAAGCATAAAGCCAAGCTTAAAGAAAAGTTCAGAAAGCACATGGCGGCGGGGATCTGTGCGAATTAGGCGAAACTTCGAAGATAACGAGTGAAAAGCTGGAGAATGCCGTTAAACAACTGGAAGAAAAGCTGCAAGAAAAACCAAAGGACAAGCCACTGAAGAAGGCGGTGCGTACGCTCCGTAAAGATTCGCTCCCTCGCCTTCATGCGAATGAAGGAAGATCACATACACGCTGTCTCATCCCTCAGAGCGAAATGAAACCGAAGCTATTGTCAAATACAGCACGTTGTGAAGGCTGTCCACTAAAATCGCAGTGTACCAAAGCTCAGGGGAATCGCGAAGTTAAAGTAAGTTTAAAGTATTTACGCTTAAAGAATCAGGCACGAGAAAAACTTCGCAGCGAAGAAGGCGATGCGTTAGCAGTCAGGCGGATGATTGAACCGGAGCCTGTATTTGGTGACATCAAGAACAACCGAGGATTCAAAAGAATCCTGCTTCAAGGCTTACCCAATGTAGGTCTGGAGGTCGGGTGGCTTTCGCTTGCCCATAATTTGTTGAAGAAAGCGGCCGTAGACGCAAAAAGCAAAGGAGTTAAGCACCTGTAAGCGCTTAACTCCTTTGCTTTTTTTTTCTACGACAGTATAATTAACTAACCGTTCAATAAATCCCATTTTTGCTCTAAATCATTGAGGTAACCTTCGGTATTGCGATTAAATTTCTTGCGTAATATAACGCTGGTTAAACGCTG
>NZ_BMHE01000092.1 GCF_014640555.1 Paenibacillus marchantiophytorum
CCACGATGCATATTCAGCGTAAGCCAGGTGAGCAAATGGAAGTCGACTGGGCCGCTCAGACCGCTTCTTTAGTGGACCGAGATACGGGGGAAATACTCCCGTATACATCTTTGTCGCCGCACTTCCATGTAGCCAATATGCTTATGTAGAGGGTTTCCTATCGCAGAATCAAGAAAGCTGGATTTCTGCCCATGTTAACGCCTTTTCTCATTTTGGAGGCATCCCCAAAATTCTCGTGCCGGACAACCTTTTTCTAGTAAAACTAGAGTTAACAAAACTTGGGAGGGTTTTGATTATGAATTTGAAGGATTTGTGGAAGTTGTATGAAGCTGTAGGGTATCAGAGAGATTAAAACCTAGTAGTTTAGGTCATCGAATTCGATTTGTACGTTCCCTTTTTCGTTTTGCATTTGAAGAAGGACATCTCACGCGGAATCCCTCTATAAAGTTGAGAGAACCAAATATTTTCGGATAGATGCCGTTTTATTCTGATCACTAAATTTCAAAAAGGAAATTTGTCCCCCCTATCCAGTCAAAAACCCCCGAAGTCATCCTATCAGCGTCCCCATTATAATTGATCAATCAGACATTATTCTGGAGGTTGCACAATGACAGTGACACGTGAAGTGGAAGTTAGAAATGTAAAGTGTGAGTATATGACTAACCCAATAGGCATGGATATTGTTTCTCCCCGCTTCAGTTGGGTTCTGCATGCATCACGGAGGAATGTATGGCAAACTGGATACCAGATTATCTTTTTTCACTCTGCCGGCACGTTATGGGATACAGGAAAGATTGAGTCCAACAGTTCTGTTAACTATGAGTATGACGGCCCCGCTTTATGTTCCAGGCAACGTTATTATTGGATGGTTCGGGTATGGGACGAACGAGGCAATGTCTCGTCATGGAGTGAAACGGCTTACTGGGAAATGGGTCTGCTTAGCCCTGCGGACTGGGAGGCCAAATGGATCGAGCCGGAACAGAGCCCTGTTATCGAAGAACAGCAGATGAATTTCTACGATAGGGCCAAGGGCTCAGTGCCGACCTTCTATGAAAATCTCCATCCTTGCCAGATGCTTCGCAAACGGTTTTCGGCAGGAGAGGGTATCAGACGTGCGCGTATTTATGCCACAGCCCATGGTATATATGAGCTGGAGCTTAACGGGAAACGTGTCGGCGATCAGGAATTAGCCCCCGAAATGACCGCTTATGACCGTTATTTGCAATATCAGACCTATGATGTGACAGGGCTGCTAACCGCAGGCGACAATGTGATCGGGGCGATTCTGGCGGATGGTTGGTATGCGGGGAGAGTGGGGCTGATGGGCGATAACTGCCAGTACGGCAACCGACAAGCGCTGCTCATGCAGATGGAAATTGAATACGAGGACGGCAGCAGACAAACCGTCATCACGGATAAACAGTTCGTGTCCTCCACAGGACCGCTTGTTTATTCCGATCTCTTCATTGGCGAAAGATACGACGCACGTCTGGAGAAGCTGGATTGGAGCTTACCTGCCTATGATGACAGTTGTTGGAGCGCTGTCCATGAAGTGCAGCATGATAGGAGTTGTTTGATTGCGGCTTACGGAGAACCAGTTAGGGTTGTCATGGATGTCAAGCCAATCCGTCTGTTAATCACACCCAAGGGCGAGATTCTAATCGATCTCGGACAAGTTATTGCCGGAAGAGTACGAATGCGAGTTCGTGGAGCCGCAGGCACAACGATTACGTTAGAACACAGCGAGGTATTGGACGAGCAGGGTAACTTTCTAAACAATATTATAGGAAGATTTAAAGATCAGAAGGATGTTTATGTGCTTAAAGGAGGGGATGATGAGGTCTATGAACCGCGCTTCACCTTCCACGGATTCCGCTATGTCAAAGTAACCGGGTATCCAGGAACAATTAATGTGAATGATTTTCTCGGTATTGTACTTTCATCTGATTTAGGAATGACAGGAGATTTTGTATGCTCGGATGAACGAATCAACCGATTGCAGGCCAATATTCAATGGAGTCAACGAGGGAACATGCTCTCTATTCCAACGGATTGCCCCCAGCGCGAACGCGCGGGATGGACAGGGGACATTCAAGTGTTCGCTCCGACGGCATGTTTTAATATGGATGTCAATGCCTTCCTTACGCGCTGGCTGCGTAATGTCGCTGTTGAACAGAGGGAAGATGGACAGGTGCCGATTGTCGTACCTTATCTGAAGGGGTACGCGTTGCTCGCTGAGCTGATGTCGACCGATTCTTCCGCGGGTTGGGGAGACGCTTGTATAATTGTGCCTTGGGTACTCTACAATAATTATGGCGATGTACGAGTACTAAAGGAAAATTACGAGATGATGGTCAATTGGGTAGCTTATATCGAAAAATCGGCTTCGAATTATATGCCCGAGGAAGAAGGTATTCCCCTGACCGGAGAGCTTAGGGAACGGCAATCCTACTTGTGGAACACCGGTTTCCATTTTGGCGATTGGCTGATTCCCAGCTTGGGAATCAGTATAGGCGGAGATAGTGTAGACATGATGAAAAGCTCATTTGCCACTAAAGAGCTGGTCGCCACGTGTTTTTATGCCTATTCAACTGAATTATTGGCCAAAATCGCCCAACTGCTGGGCAAAGATACGGATGCGAAGCGTTATGTTGATCTGAGCTGTAAAGTGCAAAAAGCGTTTGCCGACGAATACATGGACGAAAATGGCAGGTTGAAAGCTCACTTCCAAGGCATTTACGTGCTCGCTCTACAAATGCATATGATTCCGGACGATGCTCGTGATAAAGTGCTGAATCAACTAGTCCATCTGATTGAAGCCAATAGCTATCGTCTGGATACGGGTTTCCTGTCGGTGCCATTTTTATTGGATGTGCTTTGCGATAACGGCCGAAGCGACATCGCTTACAAGCTGCTCTATCAAACGGAGTGTCCTTCGTGGTTGTATGAAGTCGAGAAAGGCGCCACAACCATTTGGGAAGCCTGGCAGGCGATCATGCCAAACGGCAAAGTAACGAATGTTTCGTACAATCATTATGCGTTTGGTTGTGTGGGTGATTGGTTGTATAGGTGGATTGCAGGAGTGAATAAAGATGAGGCGGGCTATAAGAACATTGTTATTCATCCTGCCATTGATTGCGGTCTGACCCATGCTGGAGCAAGGTATGAATCCGTGTACGGTCCGATTGCTTCTCAGTGGAAGCTCATGGGCGGGCATGTTGTGCAAGCAGTGACTATTCCGGCGAATACCACGGCTACCATTTATCTTCCGGGAGCCTTGTTGTCAGAAGTCCAAGAAAGTGGCAACCCTGTACAAAAAATGATAGGATTGCTTTCGATTAAGCAAGAGAACTCGGCGGTTGTAATAGAGGTCGGCAATGGAAGTTATTTGTTTGAATATACGCGTTCCCTCTGAAAGGGAAGTGATACGTTGCAATAGCGGCGTGAGCCTGTTTGATCTTGGAACTACTGGTTTGGTATATGAAAGATTAAGAAAAATTGTCCCCCCTAATTGAGCAATGTAACAGGGGGAGTTGATATAGAAGGTCATTTATAATAAACAGAGTTCCAAAAATAAAGGGAGGTTATAAAGATGCGTAATCGAAAAAAAATTGGTTTTACGGCTTGTTGTTTAGCTATGATGCTTATGTTAGCCGGCTGTGGCGCAGAAGGCAAAAACGAAGCAACTGGAGGAAGTTCTTCCAAGAAACCGGATCCGGTCGTAACATTAAAAATGTATTTGGTGAATAATACAAAAATGAATCTGGAAGAAATCAATCGCAGGTTCGAAGAAAAGTACCCCAATATCAAAATTGATTATGAAGGGGCTCCTGTCGATCAATTTGAAACCGTTATCAAGACGAAACTAGCTTCGGGCGATGGTCCCGATATATTCACAGTGTTTGCGGGAACCAAGAAGGATTCGTTCGTGAAAGCAGGGTACTTGATGGATTTGAGTGATCGTCCTTGGATCAGCAGGTTGACCCCCGGAGTAGTTCGATCAGCGAGCACGGATGGCAAAGTGTATGCACTACCGCGCAGCCAAAATGTCATTGGCGTTATTTACAATAAACAAATATTTAAAGACCTTGGTTTGGAAATTCCAAAGGATTGGCAAGCTTTTCTTCAAACAGCTCAAAAAATTAAAGACGCGGGACTTATACCAATCGGGCTTGGCTTGAAGGACCAATTCGTTACGCAGCTAATCCCTTATGCAATGGCGGCTTCGGTCATCTATCGGGATAACCCTAATTTCGATCAAAGTATGTATGAAGGAAAACAAACGTTCGTGGGATCGCCATGGGAACAAATGATGACGGACTATTTGGATCTGGACAAGAAGGGCTTTATCAATAAAGGAACACTCGGGACAGCGAACGACCAGGTAGTCCAATTGATGAGCTCAGGAAAAGTTGCGATGACAGTCAGTCTTAATGCCGTTGTGCCAGCGATTAAAGCAGCTAATCCTCAGATAGGTCTGGGCATGTTTCCTTTGCCCTATGTGAAACAAGGAGAACCTGTATGGGTCTCTACCGGACCGGCAGTTTTAGCAGGAGGTTACGCGAAAACCAAGCATCCTGAGGAAGTGAAGAAGTATTTAGATTTTGTGGCTTTGCAGGAGAATATGAAGACGATCGTGGACACAATGCAAGCCTTTTCCGTCTTCAATGACGTTGTAACGAATTTGGATCCCGCGCTTATGGAAATCCAGCCAAGCCTAAAGGTTGGCACTTACGCATTTCTGGATCAAAACTGGCCGGCAACCGTGCAGCCGCAAATGTTTGTAGGCATTCAAGATGTCTTTGCCGGAGCGAAAATACCAGACGTACTGGCCAAAATGGACAAAGCCTTCAAGGAAGGAACGAAAAATTAGCACATGTCGGCGGGCGCAAATGGAAGCATTTGCGCCCTGTATCTAAGGAGGGGAAAGAATGAAACGAATCGGCATCGAGGGAACCTTCCTGCTACCGGCGTTCATAGTTTTTACATTGTTTTTGGTTTACCCAGTACTCAGCAGTTTTTATTACAGCTTGACGGATTGGAACGGACTAAGTTCAACGGCGGAATTCGTCGGGTTGGACAACTTTTATAAGATGTTTCATGATCAGGATGTGTGGAGCAGCCTCTACAATACGTTTATTATTGCTGTTCTGGTGACCGTGCTGCAAAATGGAATCGGCCTTCTGTTGGCGCTTGGTCTCCAAGGGACCGGTTGGATTTACCGCATATTGCGGGTATGGTACTTGCTTCCGGCACTGCTAAGCCCGCTAGCGATCGGATATATTTGGAGTTACATGTATAATCCGCTCTCCGGCGTTATCAATACGATGCTTGAATTCATTGGCCTTTCCGGTTGGACGCAGGATTGGCTGGGCAACAGTAAACTGGCTATTTACAGCGTGATCTTCGCCAATATTTGGCAATGGGTCGCCTTTAGCATGATTATTTATGTGGCGGGGCTGCAATCGATTCCGCGTGACATGTATGAGGCCTCAAACATCGATGGCGCGGGGGCGCTTAGCCGCTTCAAAAACATTACGTTCCCGCTCATTGCCCCCGCTTTTACCGTGAATATGGTGGTTACGATGATTGTCGGCCTCAAGCTCTTCGACATCATTTTTATAATGACCAACGGGGGACCTGGAGGGTCTACGGAGAATCTAGCACTTATGCTTTATCGGCAAGCGTTCGCTTTGAACCGGATGGGCTATGCCAATGCCATTGCGATCTTGATGTTTGTTATGATTTTGATTTTCTCGCTTATTCAGGTTACCCTCCTTCGGAAAAGGGAGGTGCAATACTGATATGAGAATAGAGCGTGTTTTTCTGCCTTTGGTGCTTGGTTTTTGGGCCTTTATCGTGTTCATCCCGTTTTATCTCGTGGTCACCATGTCAGTGAAAGCGCCTTCCGATCTGCAGTACGGTCCATTGAAATGGCCAAGTTCCATCCAACTCTCGAATTATTGGACAGCCTGGAAGCAGGCAAATTTGGGACAATCGTTTATGAACAGTGTTCTAATTACCAGTGTTTCAGTTATCATGATCATCCTGTTTAGTTCCATGGCGGCTTATCGGATATCACGACGAAACGACAAATGGTCTAATATGCTTTATGTGTATTTCCTTGCGGGAATTATGGTGCCGTTTCAGCTTGCAATGATTCCTTTATACAAATTGCTGAACACACTTCATCTGATAGGGAAATATTCGGGAGCCATTTTTATATACACCGCGATGGGAATTTCGTTTGCGGTCTTCTTATACGTCTCTTTTTTTAAAACAGTGCCGCGTGAGTTGGAAGAATCAGCCCAGATCGACGGATGTGGTCCATTCCGGACGTTCTGGCAAATCCTATTTCCGTTGATTAAACCCATCACTTCCACCGTTGTCATTATCAATAGTTTATTTATCTGGAATGATTTTTTTATTCCGATGCTCTTTTTGCAAAATAAAACGATGCGAAATGTGCCGTTGTCGTTGTACACGTTTACTAGTGAATATACCAACAATTGGGTGTTAATTTTCGCTGCTGTGGTCATCGGCTCGCTTCCGCTTATTTTACTTTTTTTATCCATGCAAAAACATTTCATTCAAGGGATCGCCAGCGGCGCAATAAAAGGATAATTTGGAGAAGGAAACGATCAAGGAGTATTCAGCCTTTGGCAATTGCGGTATTCTAGACCAAGTGGCTGCTTTACAAGGGGTCAGGGAGAACATCATAACGAATAGTTGACAACATGAGAGCACGATGGGGGATTTGTGGGTGAATTGGAAAAATAGGCGGTTGAAAACCAAAATAGCAGTTACTTTTATTATGTTGTTTTCTGTGACTCTATTTATTCTGGCATGGTTGACTTACGTGTTGACAACCCGTGAAAACAAGAACCGGACATTGGACCTCGTAAATACTTCGATCACGCAGATGTCAACAACGATCGATTTATACATTCAGGACATGGAGCGACTGTCTCTTTCCATTTTTAGCGACCCTATCATTCAACGCGTTATGCGGGCCCCTAATCCTGATTTCGGTGCGCAGTACGATAGTAATGAAATGTCGTACCGTTTGATTCAATTCACGTATCCATGGCCGTATATTCAGGGCGTGTACCTATTCGCCGAGGATGGTCGGACTTTCAATATGTCCAAAGGATCGAGTATGCCCTTTGAATACAGTATTCGACAAGAGCCTTGGTATTCGTTAATTAGCACAGAACGCGAGCCGTCCATCTTCTATTGGCCGACCGGTCCAGAATCGACGGCTACTATAAATCCAGAGCAAGTATTTTCACTGATACGCTCCATTCACGACATTACAACCGGGAAAAAACTAGGCTATCTAAAAATCGATTTACATGTGCAAGTCATGAAGTCTATATTGTTTAATGCCGTCTTTCGGAAGGATAAAAATGATTTGCCTTTGCGCTACATGCTTCTCGATTCGCAGGAGCATGTGATGTTCGACAGCCAGAGCAGCTTGACGGGGCAGCAATTGCCAGGAGAGTTAGCGGCTGCACTGGCGAACAAAGAGGGGAAAGTGTTCTGGTCCGGTAAAGATTACTTGTACTCAACCAACTTGTCCAAATATAACAAATGGATGATTATCGCGATTACGCCTTATTCAGAAGTCGTGAAACAATCCGTTAAAATTCGAAACCTGATTGTTCTGTTGGGAGCGGTCACCTTGCTTCTGGTCGGAATCGCCTCTTACTTGATTTCAGTTAGCATCGTTCGTCCTTTGTCCTCTCTGATCATGGTCATGAAGCGGGTGGAACGGGGTGATTTTAAGGTGCGCGCGGTTCCAAATGAACAGCAAGATGAAATTGGACTTTTATCCCGGGTGTTTAATCTGATGCTCGAAAGTGTGGATCGCATGATTAATCAGGTTTTTCAGTCGAATATCCGGGAAAAAGATGCGCAGGTGATGGCGCTCCAAGCCCAGATTAATCCGCATATGCTGTTTAACACATTGAATATTATGAAAGCGCTCAGCCGAAAAAAAGAAGCGCACGACGTTGCGGACCTTGTCGAGGATTTGGCGGAATTATTTCGTTACAGCATGAAAGGCTGGAGTAAACCGGTCATGCTGGCGCAAGAGATGGACCATGTAGAAAGTTACATTCGTATCCAGCAAACTCGCTTCCAGCAGCGGTTGTCCTATCACGCTTTTGTCCCTAGCACGTTGATGAACGCCCAAGTCGTCAAAATCTCCATTCAGCCCTTAGTGGAGAACGCCATCATTCACGGTCTGGAAAAACGGATGGAAGGATGCACCATAGAGCTTCATGCCCATGTTCGCTCTCATCCTGAAGACGCGCGGCAGGAGCTCGAGATTTCGGTGACCGATACGGGAGTAGGAATGTCGGGGCAGCAAGTGCGGCTGTTGAACGACATTTTTCAAGCCGTCGATGTTCCCTTCCATGAAGTTCCGGAAAGTAAATCGGGGATTGGACTATTGAATATTCATAAACGAATCCGTCTGTTGTTCGGTGTTCCTTACGGGCTTCGGGTGGAAAGCGAGGAAGGTGTCGGGACGAGGATATCCCTTCATGTTCCGTATTGGACAAGTGTAGGGCATGAGAAGGAGCGGGGATTATGAATATCTTGGTTGTGGAAGATGAGCCGTTTGCATTAGATGAACTCGAGTATATATTGAAAACATTCGCACCCGATCATGCTGTCTACACCGCGGAAAATGGCGTTGAGGGGCTGAAGCTGGCCGAGCGATTTCCTCCGGATTTGGTTGTGACGGATATCCGAATGCCGGAAATAGACGGCTTGGCATTAATACGGGAACTAAAAAAAATGCTTCCCTCTGTTCAGGCAATTATCATAAGCGGGTTTGATGATTTCGCATATGCTCGCACCGGCTTGCAATTGGGCGTGAAAGACTATCTTTTAAAGCCCGTGAAACGTAAAGCGCTGTGCGACTCCGTGAGGAACGTGCTTGAACAAATTTCCGATCATCAGAAAAATGAGCGGGAAGTGGAGGAATGGAGACTGGTACGTGCTTTGAACGGAAGGAATCAAGAAAAGGGAGAACAAGAGATACTGCCGGGCGTCTGGATGATGATGGTATCGGTGCTGAGCAATCTAAAGTCCCCACATGTATGGGCGGAGCATGAGCACCTCATACCGTCGGTTTCTGTGGAGCTTTTTCATCCTTTTTATGTTGTTGATCCGGATGTTCGCCAAAAATGCGTGTTAATTCCGTGCGCTAGCCAAAAGGGCAGCTTATACCTTCGTGATTGCGTACAAAAATTGCATAATATTTATCTGGAAACGGGACTGCATGTACAAACCGCCGTTGTCTTCAAAGAAGAGTACGAACTCCCCAATACTGCTTACGGCCGAGCCATAACGCTGCTAGAGCAGCATATCCAACTGGAGGCAAGTACGCTGATCTACGCTGCGGAATCTCGCAAAGAAGTCAAAGAAATGAACGCCCTCTGGGAGCTGGTAAGACTGCTGGAGATTCATATGTCGAAACAGGATTTCCGGCAAATCCGAACGCATATCGACCGAATATTGGCACAAGTCAAAACGCTGCAATTAACAGCCAAGGAGATCGGCCACTTGGTGAACGATATGTATACGGCACTTCAATTCAAGTTGACGCAAAGCTTATCGAATCAAATCGCCGACATCAGCGAAATAAACGAAAAGTTGATGCGGATTACGACCTATCAGGAATTGGCGGATTGGATGGAAGAGCGGCTTGCGGCACTTGCGGAGAAATTGGGCGGCGAAGGCAGGGAACCAAGGGATCTCGTGTTTAAACTGATGATTAAGGCGCGTTATACCTATGAGCAGGTCGACTCCCTTCATCAATTTGCTCAAGAGCATCATGTCAGCACCAGTTATTTATCCCGGTTGTTTAAAGCCGAATTGGGGATGAATTACATGGAATATCTTATTGGAATCCGGATGGAAACAGCGAAACAATTGCTGGAGACGGGTACTCTAAGCGTAACGGAGGTCGGTGCTCGTGTCGGTTACGAAGATTCAAAATATTTTAGTCAGCTATTCAAAAAGTGTACGGGCTTTACTCCGTCTGAATATCAAAAGACAAGAAAAGTCATCCCCTCTATCCAATCCAAATAATCGAGAAGATGTTCCTTCTGAATGGGAACCAAACACGAACGTATCTCATAACACAGCAAAGGACCTAGCGGTGATCTTCCGCTAGGCTTTTATCAGAATAGCGCACCAAGCCAAGCTAGGGACAACTAATTGATGAAAGTTCAATCGGGGTAAGAGCCAAGTCGCCTCGTAGCTGACAGGCAACTGGTGGAGAGATCCTAAGGTTGAAGCCCTGTGACAAAGTATCCCTGCAAGGGAGCGAGCAAAGTAGCAGGCCGTAACATGAAGTGAATCCTGCCGCGTCGTCAAAAAAGACCTGAAAAGGACAAGAGAGTGTCGAGCCTCGTGTTTGTGGAGACCCGAAAAAAGGGTTTAAGCTGCTCGCATGTGAAGGGTGCCACGATCTTAAGGTGGTGCCTTTTTGGTGCAAAGGAGTGTTTCTGCACGACGTGTTCATGCGGAGAAACGGAAGAGTAGAGCCGTGTCTTGTCTGAGGACGTATGTCAAGTCAACCATCGACATGTTATCTTGACCATCGAAGAAGGTCTAAGAGACATGTTTTTGGGTTGGGGTGAGTGAAGCTGCCCAGAATTTAAATGTTGGAGATTGACGCCAGTCTCCAGGCTAGGGTTGTAGGCGGCCCCATCACGATGGAGGGGTTCGATGCGATGAGAACAAGGTAGCTGTGAACGTACTTATGTGTTCGAATTGGTGCTGGTTTGGAGGTATAAACAAGCTATTTGGCAGAATGAGATCCTCTAGCTTTGCAATCGCGCGGAGATAAGGGAACGTCAAGCCGCGATTGTAGGAAAATGTGTCATGATAGAGATCCAGAGGGAACTACAGTGCGCTATAATTCCGAAAACCGCCATATTCCATGCCAGAGGGAACTACGATCCGCTATTGCACCATTTCCCGGTTGAAATCAGCAGGTTCCGCTTAAATAGCGGTTCTCAGTTCCTTTTCATGCTACTTTTACCCCAGTTCCCGCCATTTAGCGGATCATAGTTCCTTTTCACACGATGCTTTCTGTCATTGCAAAGCCCAAAGGGTAAACCGCCAAAGAGACCGTGGAGTCAAACGTGCATATACGGTAAAATAAGGAATTTACAACATGCCCTCTATTCCCGCATGCCCTCTTTATGATTTTAGAGAAACAGCTTCCTTATCTTCTAGAGAACCCTGCTTCAAGAATGATGTAATCCTACGAATGAGCGAGTATATGCAAGAAAAACGCTAGGAACAGAGGGAGGGAACAGGAGCCGCTATATTGCTGAAAACCGTTATGAAGACACTCATTTCTAGGGCGGCAAAGGCGCTTTTTTTAACATAGCGCGCCTAGCCAAGCTAGGCACAACTAATTGATGAAAGTTCAATCGAGGTAAGAGCCAAGTTGCCTCGTAGCTGACAGGCAACTGGTGGAGAGATACTAAGGTTGAAGCCCTGTGACAAAGTATCCCTGCAAGGGGAGCGAGCAAGACAGCAGGCCGTAACATGAAGTGAATCCTGCCGCTTCGTCAAAAAAGAGCTGAAAAGGACAAGAGAGTGTCGAGCCTCGTGTGTTTAGGCGAAGAACATGGAATGCGTGAAGCCCTTGACCGAAACTAGAATGAGTTTCACGAGTAAGCGGCAAGGGACAGAAGTTCCCCATGTGAAAGACCTAGAACTTGCTGGCGGAGGATACGAAACCACATGAAAGCAGACGGCACAGGAAGGAAAGTTCATACTTTAATAGAAAAGGTGTATAGCAAGCTCAATATGGATGGCAAGGAAATCAGTAAAAATCAATGGTGGTAGTGGTGGAATCTACAAAGTAAGCATTCCTACCTTTCAAACGGTAAAGGGAGCCGAAATGAGCGTGGAAAGTCTGGAGACAGACAGAAGAGTTTCTCATCAACAAGTAACGCAAATACATTGAAGGGTTTGTTTATGATTCCGATCTATCTAGAAGAGAGAGTTTGAAAGTAATTGTGGAACTAGTATGTGCCTATCCGATAAGAGGGAAGGGATGTCCAATTGATAGTTGAACAAAACAAGCGGACTTTCCTTTTGAAAAATTCAATGTAGTTTGGAAAATTAATATGTTGCAATTTGTTTGGAATGCATGCTATATTACAACTCCGGCCGCAAGATGGCTGGCGAAAGTAACTCGAAAAAAAGTAGTTGCATTAAAAAACTCAGTATGGTATATTACTTCTCGCTGCTCCGGTAACACGGCAGTGAACGAAA
>NZ_BMHE01000093.1 GCF_014640555.1 Paenibacillus marchantiophytorum
CTTTGGGTGCAGCACCCAATCTATTTTTCTCAAGCATGAAGGTCATCTCCTAGAATAAATTCTGACCTCTACACCTTCGACAAAAGATTGGAAATACCTGCTAGTTAATTGTGCTGTCGTAGTTTTAAAAAAATATAAGAGTTTATATGTTTTGGAATGAACGTGAACGCGGAGTTACTCCAGCTACCTCGCACGGAGGGACTACGGTGCGCTGTTCTAGCCAAAAGTGTCATTACCGGGAGTTTGAGGGAACTACAGGGCGCTATAATTCTGAAAACCGCCATATTCCACGCTCGAGGGAACTACGTTCCGCTATTTCTCCGTTTTCCGGTTGGAATCAGCAGGTTCCGCTTAAATAGCGGATATCAGTTCCTTTTCATGTTACGTTTACCCCAGTTTCCGCCAGTTAGCGGATCATAGTTCCTTTTCACACGACGCTCTCTGTCATTTCAAAGCCCAAAGGGAACTACGATCCGCTAGATTGTTAAAACCGTTATGAAGATGCTAATCTCTAAAGGCGGCAAAGCCGCTTTCTTATGCTGAGCTATAGGGAGTTATGAGTTATCCGCCGCATAATAGGAGCGGGCATTTAGCGTTAGCTGAATTGATTGGAAAATGTACAATGGTTTGCCTCTTCGAGCTGTGGTTCTCGTATTTTCACTGGAGTTTTTCCAGTGGAAGGCGCGATTTTCTGATAACGATCACTTTTAAAAGACATTTCTACTGGACAAAATCCAATAGAGCGGATCACCTATAAGCATAAATGAAGAAATGACTGTACGATCTCCAGTAGAACGGGAATTATTATCGAGATTACTCCAAGCGTGCCAGAACCCAGAACCCAGAACCCAGAACCCAGAACCCAGAACCCAGAACCCAGCACCTAGCACCCAGCATCCAGACCCAGCACCCAGCACCCAGTAGTAGCCAACAGTCCCTTCCTCTTACGAACTCAGCCCTTACGAACTCAAAAGCCCTTATGTAGTCAAAAACCAATAGGTTCGAGATTTTAACGAACTCTAGAAGCTGTATTTCAAGCAAAACAGCACCATTCCGCCTGCACGCAGCCACATAACGCCGCTTCAGTTCGCTAGATCAAAAGCGAGGCTGTTTCATCTCTTTAGCAACAATACAGTTCGTTAGCGAGGGTATGGCTATAAACTAGCTAATGCTCTTCAATAGTACGCCAGGATAATAGCAATATCCCGGTCATTGAATTGGAGAGAACCCTCTTCTGATTTCAGAAAACGATGACCTCTCGACTCGATATATTGGCAAAGCCGCAATAAAATCATGGGTTCAATATTCAGGAGCTTTGAAAGTGACATAATAGTTTTGTGCGTTTCGACAGCTTGGGCCATCCGCTTCTCAACCTCCTACAGATGTTTGTCTACTATCATAGTCAATTGGGCAGGTCGGATGTTGTCGAAATGTTGGGTTAACAAAATGTTCAATTCTGCTGACGCTTGAATCACACATTTACCTCACAGCATATTCACAAACATACCGCACAAACATAAAAGCCCTCGACTCCTTCCTAAGAAGGCTCGAGAGCTTGCATGGATCCCTTTGCTGACGGAATCAGATCTTCAATTCCCCAAGCTTGATCAGTTCTACAACCGCTTGTGAACGACCCTTTACGTTCAGCTTTTGCATGACGTTAGAAATATGATTTCGCACAGTCTTTTCACTAATGAAAAGTTGCTGCGCGATATCCTTCGTCGTTTTGTCCTGCACTAATAGTTCGAATACTTCGCGTTCGCGGTTCGTAAGTAGAAATTTGTTTTTGTGGTCGCTGCCCATGGATGTGTGTCACCCCTCCTTGCTCGGGTATTGGGAAATACAAGGTTAAGGGATACAGTCAAAATTAGTTTATGAAGGGCTGCTGTCAATGGTGCGGTATATATAGAAAAATAGGCGGTATCCACTTTTGAGTTTCCTCGTGATGCATGGTAAGCTGAAATGAGGGTTTTCTTTTGTGCAAAGGAGGCGATTCTCGTGTTCAAGCGTGATTATTTTATGCGGCAAATTGAGCAAATGACCGTGATGCTGCATCGCATACTTTTTAACAAGGAACATCTCCCATTGGAAGATGCCCAGAAGCTGCTGGATGAAGCCAGCCGACATTTGCTGGGGTTGAATATTCGCTCCCTGCAGGCGTTGTCGAGCAAAGATATTTTGGAGCTCTTGTCCTATCATGGCAGTCTGGATACGGCAAAAGCGTTGGTGATCACAGATATGTTCACAGCCCAAGGAGACATGCTCGAGCGGCATGAGCAAACAGACGAAGCGTACAGCGCGTATCTGAAATCGTTGGATTTGCTGCTGCACCTATCGCTGTCCCCCGAGGTTGAGCCGAAGGATGAAGAGTATGGAGAAATGATTGCCCGCATTCAGCAAAGCATGGGACGTCTGGAAGGCTGGATCATGCCGGAGGATATCAAGCGACTGTTGTTTGCCCATTACGAGAAGCAAGGCCTTTATGCCAAGGTGGAGGACGTGTTGTTTCATTATATGGAAGATCATCCAGACCAAGCTGAATTTCTTGGGCAGGGCGTTATCTTTTATGAAAAATTGCTGGAGATCCCGGATGATGATCTGCTGGCAGGTAATTTTAGCAAGGAAGAAGCGTTGGACGGTTTGCGCTTTTTGAAACAGAAGCTGCACTCTTTTGAAATTATGAATCCTTAATCGAATAAGAAAATTGAAGGTGTGAAGAAATGGCTTGGTATCAGGAAAGTTTTGGGAATGATTACTTAATCGTATACAAACATCGTGATTTGCAAGGCGCTTATCATGAAGTGAAGAAAATGATCGACTGGTTAGGTTTGAATCAAGGGGCGGAAGTACTGGATTTGTGCTGTGGGATGGGCCGTCATTCGATGGCTTTGGCGGAATTTGGCTACGAGGTAACCGGTGTTGATTTATCTGAAGTGCTGCTGCATGAAGCGGTGAAATTAGATAAGGATAAGCAGGTGACTTGGCTGCGCGGGGATATGCGCGAAGTTCCGCTCGATCAACCCTTTGATGCCGTTGTGAATTTGTTTAGCTCATTTGGGTATTTTGACGAGGACGAGCAGAATGAGCAAGTGCTGCATGAAGTGCATCGGCTTTTGAAAGAAGGTGGGCGCTTTATCATCGATTTCCTGAATCCGGTTTATACGCAGGCGAATCTGGTTCCTCAGTCGGAGCGGGTAGAGGATGGTATGCGGATTCTCGAAATGAGGGCGATTGAAGAGGGCTGTGTGCGGAAAAGAATTGTGATTACCGACAAAGATACTCCGCAGCGGAAATATTTGGAACAGATTAAGCTGTATGACCGGACGGCGTTCGAGGCTATGCTGCAAAAAGCAGGCTTACATATTGATCATGTGTATGGCGGGTATGATGGACAGGCTTATGAAGCGGATGCTTCAAGCCGAATGATTTTTGTAGGGCATAAGGAAGGATGACATTTCGGATATGAACATCGTAACGGAACATACAGAAGAGATTACCCAAGTGAAAGTTCCATTGCCCTTCCCGCTGCGGTGGGTCAACGCTTATCTCATACGCGGAGAGAAGGGATATACGGTGATTGATCCGGGACTGCATACGCTAGATGCCGAGGCAACTTGGCAGCAGGTCCTGCAGGAGCGGGGGATTGACTTCGAGCACATCGAGCAAATCGTGCTCACCCACCACCATCCGGATCACTATGGGATGGCGGGATGGTTCCAGGAGCGCACGGGCGCGCCGGTTCTCCTCTCGGAGACCGGCCTCGCGCAAGTGCAGCTCCTGTGGGGCGCCGAGCAGCCGATGTCGGCGCTGCTCCTCACGCTCTTCGCCCGTCATGGCTTCCCGCAGGACGGGCTGGACGAGATGACGAAACACATGGTGAGCTTCGTCGATTTGGTCTCGCCGCAGCCGCAGGTGACGCTGCTGCGCGAAGGCCCTGTGCGCCTCGGGAACCGCGTGTACGAAGCCATCGAGACCCCTGGCCATGCCGCGGGGCACCTCGTCTTCTACGACGCCGAGGCGGAGGTGATCTTCTGCGGCGACCACGTCCTGCCGCAAATATCGCCTAACGTGTCCTTCCTCCCGCAGGTGGAGGAGAACCCGCTCGGCGCTTATCTCAGCAGCCTGCAGGAGATCGGCAGGCTGCCCGTGAAGATGGCTTACCCGGGGCACCGGGAGCCATGGCAGGGCTTCGGCGCACGCGCAGCGGAGCTGGTGCGCCACCATCATGAGCGGCTTGCGCTCATGGAGAGTCAGCTAAGCGTATCGCTGAGCGCTTATGATGTATGCCGGGCGACCTTCGGCGACCGGCTGAGCATTCACCAGATGAGGTTCGCGCTGTCGGAGACGATCGCTCACCTCATCCTGCTGGAACATGAAGGACGTATCCGTCAGGATGACCCGTCCGCGGAATTCATTCGCTACATTGCTGTAGCGAAATCATAATGAAAAGCCTCCAAACCGAGTTGCTGGTTTGGGGGCTTTTCCTGTTGTTATTGGAAGCCTAGGCACTGCGCTTCCAGATTACCTACTACTAGAATCGCTGCAATAGAATATACCCGCTTACACGTGAAGTATTTTTCTGATAGACGATTCTAAAGCCGATGTCATGATCCAATAAGCAGTTTAAAGCATTGATGACCAACCCATTGCGCACCAGTGTGAATGTGCAGGGTTGTGCATTGCCGATAACGCGGGCAGCGGTAATTCTGCGCGGAGAACCGGGAACAAGAGGGTTTCTTGTCCAACTAATCAAGACTAAGTCAGGTTGATGAACAGCTTTTGCACGAGCCAATCTAATCACCTCATTTCGTTGTAGATACTCTATATTGAATGCTTGTTTGCTATAAGTGTGCTGACTGAAAAGCGGAATGGGTATCATCATTGCCTTTTTTGCTTTTCATTTCACCAAACGCCAAAAAGCCACGCGGCGCCTAAGGCAACGCATGGCTCTTTCCCATCTCTTAGTTCAAAGGCTTGCTATAAGTCGGGATATTATTATGTGCAAGTCGGCCGCAAGCGGCTGCGACGATTCCACAGACCATATCATCGATAAAAGTGTTGCATTTTCCTTCGGAATGATCGCTGTCCAAATCTTTGATTATGCCGATTTTCTCTTTATCCAAATAGCCGAAGTTGGTGAGGGCGATGGTCCCGTACATGAGAGGGACGGCGGTAGCAATGCTTTCGTCTACGCCGAAAAGTCCTTCGTCCTGACCGACAATATGATTATATTGCGGATTGAATTCGCCTGCTTCCACGGCAGTATCGATTTTGATCGCCAATTGCAGGGCGTGGAATGTCTGCTGCTTGCGCAGAACGGCGAGCACATGCTCTTCGCAGAGGCTGCGCGGCATATCGGGATTATAGGGGCGCTGCAGGGTGTCGAGAATTTCCACCATATCATCAAGTGCTACGCCTCTAGCGGCTAGCATTTCCAGATTGCGCTGGGTGTAATCTTCTTTCACATTTTCCGAGATGATTACGCTTGCCGTTGAGGCTACGATGGCGCAGATCCCTTTGGAAATGAAAGATTTGGGGCGTTTGGTCGGAAAGAAAAAGCGGAATTTACAATCCATAAAGCCAAAGAGCGAGATGGCTCCGCTTCCATATAAACCACAGATGGACATCGCGATTGTCCGATGCACATTATAAGCAGGGTCTTTCATGCTGGCTAGCAGTTCGGAATCATGCTTTACTTTTTTTTGCAATTCCATGAGCGTTGACATGACGTTATACGTTTCTGTTTTGCTCAACACTCCGAGCAGCGTTGTGGTAATCATGTCATAAGGAATTTTTTTGATTCCTTTGATCTCGACGAGCAAGCGAGCCACAGCATCTTCTATGACAGCTTGGGAATAGTGACTGAAAACTTCATCACGGAATTCATTGAAAATAAGCGTTTTGTCTTTGAGGAAAGTTCTCATCGCTGCGCCTCCAGTTGGGTCCAATCTATTTGACAAGTATAGCATATCAGATTTAATTCTTGAAAATGTGGACAAAAAGTAGTTATAAATCGGACAAAGCTCCGTATACATAATAATACGAAAAAGCAATGTACAGGCCATTATCCAAGACCACAAAACGGGCAGATGCTTCTGAAGAAAGCTTCTGCGAAAACGCGAAGGAGGAAATAAGCAAATGAAACATCAACATTGGATTCGTTCAGCCGCTATTGCGGGGGTGATTACCTTGCTGACCACGGGATGTTCGGTTCTGGGCACTGGGAAAAAAAGTGACATCGATGCACCTCCTACCACGGGTGCGGAAGCGGAAGCCAAGACGACATCAGCTGCCGTTACGATCGATATGATGGAAGAAAACTCTTCACAAATGACGGTGTACGTCAAGGATGCCAAAGGCTTCGTAGCGCCGCTCAGCCTTGGACTTCCCAAGTCGGTGTCAGTCGCGAAGACGACGCTCGAGTACATGGTGGTTGGAGGGCCGGTTGCCAGTCTGCTGCCATCTGGTTTCCAGGCGCTGCTGCCCAAAGGAACCAAAATTGTTAGTCTGAACATCACGTCGGATAAGCGCGCGATCGTTGATTTCTCCAAAGAATTTCTGAATTATGATAAACAGGATGAAAGAAAGATTTTGGAAGCCGTCACATGGAATCTGACCAATTTCTCCAGTGTTGAGAAGGTCCAACTACGTGTAGAAGGCAAAGATCTGAAGGAAATGCCGCAGGCGAAGACGCCGCTGGATGCGCCTTTGGCTCGTTCCATGGGGATTAATATCGAGAAGGCAGAGGATGCCGAATTTGGGCAATCCACACCGGTTACGCTCTATTTCTTAAATCAAAATGATCAAAATTATAAATATTACGTACCGGTAACCCGACTTGTCAAACGAACCGATGATGTAGCCACGGCCGTTGTCAATCAATTGATCAAAGGGCCGGATCAGAAAAAAGGCCTGGCTGCCGTGCTTAACAAGACGACGGAAGTGAAGAGTATCAAGCCTTCAGAAGGATTAATTACGGTTGATTTCTCCAATAAACTTCTGGGCGCAGATCAGAAAGCATCCGCAGATGCGCTGCAGTCGGTGATTCTGTCTTTAACGGAGAACACGGGGTATAAGCAAGTTCAAATTAAAGTGGATGGCGCTGTGGTGAAAAGCTCGGCATCGGATCAAAATTACACCAAGCCGGTATCCCGACCTGCCCATATTAATCCAGCGAAGCTGTAAATTTATAGCGAAAGCCCTATGCTTGGGATCTTGTCATTGACAAGCTCCTTGGATGGGGCTTTTTTCTATTTATTTTGGTTATTTTTGGGGAAGAAGCTGAAATTTTTTTACAAAAGACTTCTACTACATTACAATGGGGTTTAAAGGATTAAAGCTTTTGAAGGAAGCAACAGGAGGAGAACAACAGTTATGAGAATTGGTGGAAGAACGAACCAAGACCTGCGTACGATGAAAATTACCCCTCATTATATAAAACATGCAGAAGGATCGGTACTCATTGAGATCGGGGATACCAAAGTTATATGTACGGCAACCGTGGAAGAACGCGTCCCCCCTTTCATGAAGGGGCAAGGCAAAGGTTGGGTAACGGCTGAGTACTCGATGCTGCCGCGAGCCACGCAAGTTAGGAATCAACGCGAAGCGGCCAAAGGCAAACAAGGCGGGCGCACGATGGAGATTCAGCGATTGATTGGGCGTGCTCTCCGCTCCGTCGTGAACTTGGAAGCCTTGGGCGAAAGATCCATTACATTGGATTGTGATGTGATCCAAGCGGATGGCGGAACGCGTACAACGTCGATTACCGGCGCTTTTGTAGCGATGGCGTTTGCAATCAATAAACTGGCTAACGATAAAAAATTGGCAAAGTTCCCGATCAACGATTTTCTGGCTTCCGTCAGTGTAGGTGTGATCGGCGATACGCCGCGTTTGGACTTGAATTACGAAGAGGATTCCCAAGCCAAGGTAGATATGAACGTCGTCATGACGGGCCAAGGCCAATTCGTAGAGGTGCAAGGCACAGGCGAGGATGCTCCTTTTTCCCGCAAGGAATTGGATGAGCTGCTGGCGCTTGCCGAAACAGGCATCCGCACGATGATTGAAGAGCAAAGCAAAGTGCTGGGACCGATCGCAGATCGTATTCGAGGTGTACAACATGCGGCTACAAAGTAATATTGTCGTCATTGCTACGCGCAATGAGGGGAAAGTCAAGGAGTTCGCTAAGCTGTTTGGAGCAAAGGGCTACAAGGTTCGCAGTTTGGCCGACTATACGGAGCTTCCGGACATTGTTGAGAGCGGGAAGACCTTTGCGGAGAATGCGCGGATCAAAGCTCAAATTATTTCGGCACACCTTCACGTGCCTGTGTTGGCTGATGATTCCGGTCTATGCGTCAAAGCTTTGGGGGGCGATCCAGGCGTCTATTCAGCTAGATACGCTGGAGAAGAAGCCACAGATGCCGATAATAATGCAAAGCTGTTGCAAGCTTTGAGCGAAACCGCTCCAGCGGGCGAGTTGCTGTCTGAAGCGGGCCACCCTAAGCTGCTTAGCGAAGCATCTTTCGTCTGTGCGCTGGCTTTAATCGATCCTGTGGCTAATGAGATCATCGAGGCAGAGGATGCTTGCCGCGGCTTCATTATCGGTGAGGAGCGGGGGGAGAGCGGCTTCGGTTATGACCCGCTGTTCTATATTCCTGCGATGGGAAGAACGATGGCTGAACTGACGATGGAAGAGAAAAATGCGATTAGCCATCGCGCCAAAGCGCTGCGTCTCTTTCTGGATCGACTGCCGAATCAAACGGACTAAATGAAATAGACCTGCTACCACTTGATGCGTGGATAGCAGGTTTTTTTTACTTTATCGTATAGAGATCTTATAGGTGCGCAGCCAGGTATCCACTTGAGCCAAATAGGCGAATAATTGAGGGCCTGTCATTAATTGGCCAAACCAAGGCAGATCAAAATCATTCTTATCCGAGCTGGCAAGTGCTCGGATTTTCTTCACGTCGATGAAGGGCAGCAAGGGGGAGCTGGAGTCATCGAGTATTTCCAACACCCATTTTCGCACGGCAGCCAGATAATTTGGGTTGTGCGTTTTGGGGTAAGGACTTTTTTTGCGGGTTAGGACATCGTCTGGGAGAACGCCTTTGAGGGCTTTGCGCAGAATGCCTTTTTCTCTGTCGCCGGAAGTTTTGATATCCCAAGGAATGTTCCAGACATATTCAACGAGTCGATGGTCGCAGAATGGGACGCGGACTTCCAGCCCAACCGCCATGCTCATGCGGTCTTTGCGATCGAGCAAGGTCGGCATGAAGCGGGTAATATTCAAATAGGACATTTCCCGCATCCGATTTTCTTGCTCGGTTTCGCCAGCTAGCCGCGGGACTTCACTTAATGCTTGCTGATAGCGATTGCTGACATATTCAATGGGTTTAATCCAATCGACGAGGTCGGGAGCTAATAAATCTACCCGATTATTCAATTTGAGCGACCATGGAAACGTATTGGCCGATAAGGCTTCCTCACTGTGAAACCATGGATAACCGCCGAAGATTTCATCCGCTGCTTCCCCGGAGATCGCCACGGTGGCATGTTTCTTGATTTCTCGGCAAAATAAATAAAGAGACCCATCGACGTCAGCCATGCCCGGAGTATCGCGGGCCAGAACGGCTGTTTTCAATGATTCCACAAGTTCCGGCGTGTCGAACTCAATATAATGATGTTCGGTGCCCAAGTGTTCTGTCATTCTTTTAATCCACGGAGCATCGGAATTCGGTTGAAAAATATTGGCTTTGAAATGCTTGTCATTATCTTTGTAGTCGACTGAGAAAGTATGCAGGGGGCCTTGCCCGCTCTCCTTGTAGTGAGCGGCAGCCAGCGACGTCAAGGCGCTTGAATCGAGTCCGCCGGAGAGCAGCGTACAGATGGGGACATCGGAGGCCAGTTGACGTTGGGATGTGTCGTTGAGCAGATTCTGGACTTGCAGGGCTGTTGCCGCAATATCATCTGGATGTGGTTTGCTCTCCAGCTTCCAATATGTGCGAATGGACAAGCCGTTGCGATCGAAGACTGCGCATTGTCCTGGTTTGAGTTCCGACATATTGCGGTAAATGCCGTGCCCTGGCGTTCGTGCAGGTCCGACAGCGAAGATTTCGGCCAACCCTTCTGCCCCGACTTCAGCCTTGAAGTCCGGATGTGCAAGGATGGATTTCGGTTCTGAACCGAATAGAAGAACGCCATTCTGATGAGAATAAAAAAGCGGCTTTACGCCAAGCCGGTCTCGCACCAGATAGAGGGACTGCTCCTGATCATTCCAGGCTGCAAAAGCAAAGATGCCATTCAAACGGTCAACACAAGCGCGCCCCCATTCGATAAAAGCAACCAACAACACCTCGGTATCGCAGGTCGTGCGGAATTGATGTCCACGGAGCTCGAGCTCTTTTTTCAATTCAGGGGCGTTGTAAAGCTCGCCGTTATATACAATGGTATAGGTGTAGTCTCCTTGTTTCCGAACCATGGGCTGAGCGCCGTTTTCCGGATCCATGACACTAAGACGACGATGCCCAAGCGCGCAATGCTGAGAAATCCAGGTACCTGAAGCATCGGGGCCACGCAAATGGAGTGTTTCCGTCATATTTTCTAGAATGGACGGGTACCCGGTCAAGTCTTTCCGCCAATCTATCCAACCCGTTATTCCGCACATAGACGTTCCTTCCTTTCTTTATGAAGAGAGCATGATGATTAAGGGTATGCAAATTAGGGATATATAATGTCTGTCCCTAGCCGGATAGGTGTGGCTGACAAGATGGATTTTGTGTTTTGCTAACAGGACTGTTACAATAAATCCAATTCTTACATATTAAATGACGAAGGTGATGACAATGAAAAAGAAACATTCCAAAGCACAAATCGATTACTTGGCCTCCAGAGAACATTTTTTGCAAATTAGCAATCAAGCGGATAAACGAATTGCCGAACTGAAAGAGTCCGGGGTTGAAGTAGGCCAAGCTGAGTTGGAAGACATCATTGAGCGTGTTGGTTTGCATCGTGCATACAATGAGCTTACACAAGCTGAAAATGTCTTGATCAACTGGACGCAAACCGCCATCAAGACAGAGCCGGAGTTTATGCAAAATCGTGACAACTTCGAGGAACTGTATGAGCGTGTCAAAACAGATGCGGAAGCCAGAGGGGCAATTCTTAATTTAGCCATGCGTTTAAATTTGGAGCTTGTGTGACATTCTAAAGGTGTAGTGCCATTCTTTCTTCAGGAGGCGAATGCTCATGGATAGTCATTTCATCAGCAAGCTGCATGACAAGCAGAGGAAAGCCGAGAAGAACTTCAGGACACAAGGTGATAAGCAGCCCGGCAGTAATTTGCCGCACAAGAAACACTAAGGTCGAGTGGCACCAAACAAGAACCTGCGAGGGAAGTAGCCTTGCAGGTTTTTGCTTTTTGCATGGTTTAAGCAGGTTGGATCCATACTAAACGAGTGGCTAATTCACTTACAGGAGGAGCAGCAGCGATGAGCAAAAAGAAAAATATGACGGAAAAGAACCAAAGTGCAATTGATAATTCCAAACAAGCTTCACAAGTGCAATCGAATTTGACCTCGACAGAGCCGGGGCATCATCAGCCTAATCGTCCATCTGTGTAGATGAGTTGGCGTGTCCAAAGCATCGCCAAGTAAGCTCCAACCTTGAGTTGGGGCTTTTTTCCTTGTAAGCCTATGGACATTACGGTAAGATGGGGAAGGAGTTGGAACAAGCTCTGTAATTTCATAACGGAAATAGGTGTTTATCCTAGGCAAGTTATTGCAAGGATAAGCTTAAAAGGGAAGATCGGTTCGAAGCCGACGCGGTCCCGCCACTGTAACAAAGGAGTCAACGTCTAGGGTGCCACTGATCGCTTCAGATTGGGAAGGTAGACGTTTGATGATGATCTTGAAGCCAGGAGACCTGCCTATTTTTGCGCACACAATGTACCTACGGGAGATAGGGAGGTGTTAGATGAACTATTCGCATACCATCGATAGGCGTCTTTCCCTTTTTTTAAAAGAGGGGAGGCGCCTTTTTTAGAACTATAAAAGTTTATATGTTTTGGAGTGAACGCGGAGTTACTCCAGCTGCCTCGCGTGGACGTAAGGGAACTACGGTGCGCTATTCTAGCCAAAAGTAACTACTTAGGTCTACCCAAAATTTTGTTGGATATTTTCTTCGTTGGCACAAGGGAATATGAATAAATATGGAGAATAGAGATTTATTCCATATTAGGGACGTGAGCCAATTGAAATGCA
>NZ_BMHE01000094.1 GCF_014640555.1 Paenibacillus marchantiophytorum
AAACTGAAGGCAATAGCCGTCAACATCAAGATCATGGTGAGAAAACTGAGTTCCTACAAAGAAGACCCCTTTGTCCGCAGAAAGCCGCGACAGAGGGGTGCTACTGCATACGCAGTGTGAAGCTTCTCGGCAGGTTAAACACCTGTTGGGGAAACAAAATGAGGACTCGCATACGTAAATTTTAAGAATTTCCACAAAATTTGCTAATTGGGAAGTGGGAGGGCTGGATGCAGAATGTTAATCGACGGTCTCTGTAGTTCCGCTATTACCCTCGCAACCCTATTTTTTGCCTAATTAGCGTCCCACAGTTCCCTTACTAGGTTTTGACGCTAAGAAGTGACGGATCTATCAAGGCAGCGAGGTCGTTTCGTTTGCTATGAATCTCGTAGCACTTGCATTCCGCACCTATATCCGATATATTGCATGTAACTATATGTCAATCAAGGAGTAAAGTGCATATGCCCGTGCCTGTCAATTTTTCTACACCCATTCGCCTGTCGGCGAAGGAACGTGCTTTTTCGCAGATCCAGCGATGGATTATCGAGGGGACTTTGCATCCTGGCGAGAAGCTGATCGATGCCGACTTGGCGGAGTCATTGGCTGTGAGTAGGACACCAATCAGAGAGGCATTTCAGTTGTTAGAGGTGCAAGGCTTGGTTGTGATGCAGCCAGGTAAAGAAACACGTGTGACGAACATTGAGAAAAAGGATATCCTGAAAATGTATCCAACTCTTGCGGCATTGCACGCACTGGCTGCTGAATATGCGGCAGCGCATATCGTCCCGCAGCAGATTGAGAAGCTGAAAACGCTGAATCTGCAATTTAGGGAAGCTATCCAAAATGGGGAACCCTATCAAGCTATGGAATTGGACGAACAATTTCATCAAGCTATTATCGAGGCAGCAGACAATAATTACGTAGCTGCGTTCAGCTCTTCGCTGCAAATTCATATTCGACGCTTTAAATATGTCTTTCTCAAACAGCCGGTTACGGGGACTTTAACATCTGTAGAAGAGCATACGGCTATCATCCAGGCCTTGGAAAACGGCGATGCGAATGCCGCGGCTGCAGAAATGAAACAGAATTTTATAAGACCCATGCATGAGCTATATGCCTTTATTTAACATGATAGTTTAATCTCCTACTAATCATATTTTAATGTTTGTGCTCTATCATTGAACTAAGGGAGTGATAGAGATGCCAACTACTTTCTTCAATGAATTTTTAGACACTTATAATGACTACATGAGACTCTATGAAATGTTTGGGGATCATCTGTATGTTGAACAAGCGAATGAAGTGCTCTGTTATTTGCAAATCATGGCTATTAGAAACGAGCAACATCGAGCGATCATATGGAAAATTAATAGTCCGACCATCCATGCGTATTAACGTATTGGCATAAATAAAAGCGCTCAGCCGAGTAATCGGGCACGAGCGCTTTTTGCTTTGGATCTTGACGGATACCATTGCAGTTTCTATGCGTAGAGTTGGTTTGTGGTACATATAAATGTATTAGACGTCGGATGCCACTGCTTCGATTTCTTGTTCCGCTTTGGGCTCGACAGCCTCGTCCAGCTTCTGAATTCCAAGGATAGTTACCAAGATGATTTCCGGATCGGAAAGCACTTCTACATCCTTCGGAATGTCTAGATCAGCAACGGTCAAATGCTCGCCAATTCCTAATTGGCTGACATCCAGGGTCAGATGCTCCGGCAGTTTATCCGGCATACAGCGGATCATGACCTCATTCGTTTCGACCTGCAGGATACCGCCTTCTTTGGTTCCTCGCGCTTCTCCAGTCAAGTGAACCGCTAGAGATGTATCGAGATTTTGTTTCATATCGATTTGCAGAAAATCAATATGCAGCAGCTGTCCAGTCAAGCTGTCCTTCTGGACGTGGTGAACGATAACCGGCTGACTCGTATTGGATGGCAGAGTGACTTGCAAAATCGCATGCGGATTGCGCTTCAGTGATGCGCGGATTTCTTTTTCCGGAACAGTAACATGTTCGGAGTCCATGCGGGAGCTGTAAACCACAGCAGGGATTTGCCCTTGTGCGCGCAGCTTCTTGACAGGTTCGGTTCTTTCGGATAACAAAATCGTTGTACTCATTGTCTAGCACCTCCGTAGCATTTGTAAGAGGGAATTAAGCCCTATCTCTATGTACCCTGAATAGAACCTAGTGAAACAGGCAGCAATTAGGAACTTTTTTTTGTTTTTGGGCTTCTTTATCTTTCAAAATAAGAGTAAAATAGAGGACAAGAGGAGGATTGATAAAGAATGAGTACACTGAAAAGTTTCACTGATTCTGATCAACATATTTCTTTGGAGCTAAGAGATGATCATCTAACTGTACTTCGTTTGTACGGTGAAACATCCATTTACCCTTTCAAAAATATTACTCTTGCCTCTGAACCGATTCCTGAGTATCCGTTGAACCGTGTAGCTCTAACGATTATTGACTTTCATACTGGTGTAACCGATTTCAAATTTTCTTCTAGCAAAACGGATTTTGAGATTTTCGTCCAAAAGCTGTTGGAAGTGCACGGTGAATTCATTCCGAATCACTAGATAAGCTGCCTGCAAAGAACTAACGGGGTTCCTCCTGTTGGTTCTTTTTGCTGTATTGATTGCGAAATACTTCGGGCGTTAAGCCGATGGATTTGCGGAAGGTTGAAATGAAATGAGAAGCATCGAGAAATCCGGTTGCATCGGCAATTTGTTTCACCGTTTGATCGGGTTGGGCGATCAGGAACTCCTTGGACTTCTGCAAGCGAAGCTGCAGCAAGTATTGGTAGGGCGACAGTCCGAATGCTTTGCGGAATAAGGTATTGATATGCTGAGGGCTGACGCCGAGAATTTGTGACATCCATGGCAGCCCAATATCGGAAGAAGCGTAGCTGATCTCCAATTGAAACAGCAAGGGAAGAAGGCGCTCATGGCTTTGAGAGAAGGAGGCGCTTTTGTTGACGTTCCCATGCTTTTTGAGCAGCGTAAGGAATTGATATACCTCGAGCGATCCGTTCATTCCGGTGAAGTCGTAGCTGTAACGGTATTTTTCGTAATAATATTCGTGAATACTAGCCAGAGGGGTATCGGATCCCCAACTAATAGCTGTGGATAAAGGGATTTCGAGCGCATAGACGATGGAGGCGGCCAAAGCGCCGTCGAACGTTACATACCAGGTTGACCACTTGGCGGATGTCACCTTGTATTCGTGTGGCACACCCGCGGGCAGCAGCATTCCCTGATTTTCAGCCAGTTTAACTGCTCCGCTCTCAAGAATAATCTCTCCGCTGCCCTCGATTGTCTGAAGCCAATGGAAGCAGGGATAGCCTTCCTCCCGCTCATAAAATTGCTGGTCATTTTCGTAGCCGACTGTTTCCAGGATGAGGGGAAGCTTGCGATCCGTTTCGGTGATGACGAAAAATTTGCGATAATCAATAGCCATAGTTGAATCATCATCTCTTTCATATTTTAATATCATAAGCGTAGTTTCTTATATTTTAAAAGAATTTATTGTCTTGTACAATAAGAAAGTACTTGAAGATACTTATACTACCTATAGAAGTGAGGAATTCAGCGAATGGCTAATAAATTCGTCTATACAGCACCAGTGAACGGGTACCCAGAGTGGAACAACAACCCGCAGATTTTTCAATTAAATCGAATGGCGGCACATGCCACATTAATACCTTATAAATCCGAAAGCGAAGCGCTCACGGGGAATCGCGAAGCTTCTGATGCTTATCAATCATTAAATGGGACTTGGAAATTCCATTTTGCCGAGAACGCCGAGGGGCGTCCGGAACTGTTTTATCAGAATGAATTTGACAGCTCCGCTTGGGCCGATATGGAAGTGCCTTCCCACTGGCAGCTGCAAGGGTTTGATTTCCCGCAATATACGAACATTATTTACCCTTGGGTGGGTCATGAGGACATTAAGCCTCCTTTTGCACCAGTTAAATATAATCCAGTTGGCTCTTATACGCGCAGCTTCACAGTGCCTGCAGCATGGGCGGAGCAGCCTGTTTATCTCAGCTTTCAAGGGGTAGAATCAGCTTTCTATGTTTGGGTTAATGGTGATTTGGTCGGTTTCAGCCAAGATTCCTTTACACCCGCAGATTTTGATATTACGCCTTACTTGATTGAAGGTGAAAATAAGCTTGCAGTTGAGGTATATCGCTGGAGTGATGCTAGCTGGCTCGAGGATCAAGATTTCTGGCGGCTCAGCGGGATCTTCCGTGATGTCTATCTGTACGCGACACCGGTTACTCATATTGCTGACTTTTTTGTCAATACGGATTTGGATGAAGCTTTTGAAGATGCGCAATTGCGAATTCGAGCGAAGATCAGCAACTATGATACGCTTGGCAAGGGAACACGTAGTGTTGAGGCTCAATTATATGATAGTGCGCTGAAGCCGTTGTGGAGCAAGCCGCTCACAGTTCAAGTGTCTGTGGATGGGGCAGACCTGCAAGAGATAGAACTAACAACCAAAGTTGAACGTCCAGCCAAGTGGAGTGCAGAGAATCCGCAACTTTACACGTTGGTTTTGAGTTTGAAGGATGAGCAGGGTATTCTGCTGGAGACGGAAAGCTGCAAGATCGGATTCCGCAAATTCGAAATCGAAGACGGGCTAATGAAAATCAATGGTGAGCGAGTTGTGTTTAAGGGCGTGAACCGTCATGAGTTTGACACGGACCGCGGTCGCTCGGTAGATAAAGAAGGTATGTTGGCCGATATTTTGTTGATGAAACAATATAATATTAATGCCGTTCGTACCTCACATTATCCGAATAACCCATATTGGTATGAGTTGTGTGATCAATATGGCCTGTATGTCATCGATGAAACCAACCTCGAGACACACGGTTCCTGGACCTATTTGCAGGAAACAGAAGGAGATGCTGTGCCAGGCAGCAAGCCGGAATGGACAGAAGCTGTGCTGGATCGGGCGAATTCGATGCTTCAGAGGGATAAGAATCATCCTTCTATTGTGATCTGGTCACTCGGCAATGAGTCTTTTGGTGGCGATAACTTTATTAAAATGCATGACTTCCTGCGTGAAGCGGATCCTTCCCGAGTCGTTCATTATGAAGGCGTGTTTCACTTCCGCGCATCAGAAGCTTCTTCTGATATTGAGAGCCAGATGTATTCCAAGATTGAGAAAATTGAGGAATATGCCAAAACGAATCCCAAGAAACCATTTATTCTATGTGAGTACAGCCATGCGATGGGGAACTCTTGCGGTAATTTGTCCAAGTATTGGGAGTTATTCGATCAGTACCCCGTTCTGCAAGGTGGATTTATTTGGGATTGGATTGATCAATCGATCCGTACCACAACGGCTGACGGCATCACTTATCAAGCCTATGGCGGTGATTTCGGAGACACGCCGAATGACGGCAACTTCTGCGGCAATGGTCTAATCTTCGCAGACCGAACGGTCTCACCGAAATTATATGAGGTGAAAAAGTGCTACCAGAATGCCAAGTTTGAAGCGGTCGATCTGGCCAAAGGTCAAGTGAAAGTAACGAATCAATTCCTATTCACGGATTTGAATGAGTTTGTATGGACGTGGAGTATCGCTCGCAATGGCGTCCTAGCAGGCGAAGAGAAGCGAGGTCAATTCTCCGTTAAGCCAGGAGAAACAGCTGTTGTCGAGCTTGCTCTGGATAAGTTAGAAGTACTTTCACCGAAGGACGAATTCGTACTGACGATTAGTTTGCAGTTGAATGAAGATACGCTGTGGGCGAAGCAAGGTCATGAAGTCGCCTGGGAGCAGTACGTTCTGCCTGTGAGCAAAGCTGGAAGAGCCTACACTGATCAGTTGACGCAGGCTCAAACGGCTGCTGCCGTATCGGTTGAAGATGCGGTTCTCATTGAAGCCACAGAAACAGGCATTCTTCTGAAAGGCAGCAATTTTACGCTGCAATTCGATAAAGCTACCGGGGATATCACATCGTATGTCTACGAGGGAACATCATTGCTCCTGTCGGGTCCTGTACCTAATTTCTGGCGTGCATATACGGATAATGATCGTGGTAATCAGCATCACATTCGCTGTGCGCCATGGAAAGAAGCAGCTAGTGGCCGAATGCTGGTGAGTCTTCAAGTGAGGAATAACTCGGAAGGTCAGGCTGAAGTGCGTGTGCGCTATGAGTTAGCCACTCAGCCGGCTTCGGATGTTCAATTGGTTTATTCGGTCTCTGCAAATGGAGAGGTAGAAGTTCGCATGGAGCTTACGCCTGGAACGCAATTGCCAGAGATTCCAGAGATCGGCGTCCTGTTCCAACTGGACCGCTCCTTCGAGAACTTGAGCTGGTATGGCCGTGGTCCTCACGAGAACTACTGGGACCGGGCAGTCGGAGCGAAATTGGCTCTTCACAGTGGAACCGTAGAAGAGCAAATGGTTCCTTACCTGCGACCGCAGGAATGCGGAAATAAAACGGATGTGCGTTCAGCTACGTTAACGAATGCCGCAGGCCGCGGGCTCCTGATTACAGGTTTGCCGACCGTGGAGCTGAATGCACTGCCTTATATTCCAACCGAATTGGAAGCCTATGACCATACGTATAAGCTGCCAATAAGCGACAAAGTCGTGGTGCGCGTGAACTACAAGCAAATGGGAGTTGGCGGTGACGATAGCTGGGGCGCGAGAACGCATCCGGAATTCACATTGTTTGCGAATCGAACGTATGCCTATGCTTTCACGTTCAAGGGGATTTAGTTAGTTAAAAAAGCTGCCTCAGGGTTAAGAACCTTAGAGGCGGCTTTTTTTGTTGGCGTCTACCGCAGACTTCTTTGCTTTGGCGGTTTTCGGTCTCGCTGGTTCTCAATGGGCATCATAGTACATCAAAGTTCATCTAAGTTCATCAAAATGCATCAAGGTGCATCAAAGTGCATCTAAGGAACTGTATGATGCTTATAGAGCAGAAAATGGCTGCTTTGGAGATTTAATGAACTGGAATGGCGTTATAGAGCAGCTTTTTGATGAAAAAGTGATCGTTTGCTTGAGATAGCGCATCTGGAAATCGTTAGAATTTCAGAATGAGCGATTTTGATCGAATAAAGGTTATTGAGTTCGTTAGCGGGGCTTGCCTCAAGCTTCATTACGATGGTCTCCTCTGTGGTCATTATCTAACTGGCTGCGACTAGGATGAAAATGGGGATGCATATGGAAGCGGTAATGAAGGACTTGAAAAAGCCGAAGGTTTGGATTCCTTGGATCTGATGGCCCTTCGCATGCTCCTATTAAAATTAACCCTCACCTCCTGATTTACACTTTAGGGCGAAGTACTACGTCTGTCGGTTGTTTGTTTTGCGCAGTAATCAATATTGACCGAAGCCACGGCGGGTGATAAGTTAAAGTTAAAATCGTTTGATGTTTTGGAAAGGTGGAAGAAGAACGTGGTTTTCAATCCGTCGCAAACAGCTATTGGCTTAATTGGTACAGGTGTTATGGGCAAAAGTATGGCAAGCCATTTTATGCAAGCGGGGTATCAAGTACATATTTACAATCGCACGAAATCAAAGGCTCAGGATTTGATCGAACAAGGCGCTCTGTGGCAGGCATCGCCTGGCGAGTTGGCTGAGCAGTGTCAGGTTATTGTAACCATGGTAGGGTTTCCTTCGGACGTGGAAGAGATTTATTTTGGTCAAAACGGGATTCTCGCCCATGTTAAACAAGGAAGTTACTTAGTTGATATGACGACATCGAGTCCAATTCTGGCTAAACGCATCTACGATGAGGCTTTGTCGAAGCAAGTATTTTCCTTGGATGCGCCTGTTTCCGGAGGGGATATCGGTGCCAGAGAAGCTCGCTTATCGATCATGGTTGGCGGAGATCGCGAAGTTTTCGATGGAGTGCTGCCTCTATTAGAAAAGTTGGGCACAAACATTGTGTACCAAGGAGCGGCAGGAGCCGGCCAGCATACCAAAATGTGCAACCAGATCGCCATTGCCAGCAATATGATGGGAGTCGTGGAATCCCTTGTTTATGCGCAAAAAGCGGGACTCGATCCAACGACTGTGCTCAAAAGTATTGAATCCGGCGCTGCGGGCAGCTGGTCATTGAGCAATCTGGCTCCGCGTATCATTGCAGGCAATTTTGCGCCAGGCTTTTATGTGAAGCATTTTATCAAGGACATGAAAATTGCTTTGCAGGTTGCGGATGAAATGAATCTTACATTGCCGGGACTTTCTTTGGCGAAATCACTTTACGAGCAGTTAGCCGCAAGCGGCGAAGAGGATAGCGGTACGCATGCGTTGTTTAAATTAATTTCTAACTAGTCGCAGTGGAAGGAAGAGGCCATTTGAAAATCGTGATTGCACCTGATTCTTTCAAGGGCAGCTTAAGCGCGAGAGAAGCGGCTGCCGCTATCGAACAAGGAATCCTTCTGGCAGCGCCACAAGCGGAAACCGTGCTTATTCCTATGGCCGATGGGGGAGAAGGAACGCGCGATAGTCTGATTAACACTACGCGCGGGGCTACCTATGCGGTCGAAGTGCGTGGTCCGCTTGGTCAAGAGCTAACCGCCGAATATGGTGTTCTTGGAGATGGAATCACCTGTGTGATTGAAATGGCGGACGCGTCGGGCTTATGTTTGATACCGTCCAAACAACGCAATCCGCTGCTGACAACCACCTATGGTACAGGGCAATTGATTAAGCATGCGCTGGATAGCGGCTATCGTGAATTTATTCTTGCTATCGGCGGCAGCGCGACGAATGATGGCGGCGCGGGCATGCTGCAAGCGCTGGGGTTGGAACTGCTCGATGAAGCCGGACAGCCCGTTGGAGTTGGCGGACAAGCACTCTCGCGCATTCGGCAAATCAATGGCACGCGTCTGGATTCGCGAATCCAAGCATCGCGGTTTACGATTGCTTCGGATGTAACGAATCCTTTTATCGGGCCTCGGGGAGCTTCCGCTGTATTTGGCCCGCAAAAAGGCGCGACCCCAGCCATGGTGGCAGAGCTGGATGAAGCTCTTCATCATTGGGCCGACCTGATGAAGCAGCATACCGGCATCGCGGTGCATCATCTGCCGAGTGCGGGGGCAGCAGGTGGGCTAGGCGGCGCTTGCCTGGCTTTCTTCCCATCAACGGTGCGTCCGGGGGTTGAGATTGTTATGGAGAAGACCCAGCTTCACGCTCAGCTGGCTGGTGCTGACCTCGTCATCACGGGAGAAGGGCGAACGGATGCGCAGACAGCTTCAGGCAAAGCGCCGATGGGTCTTGCACAAGCAGCGCAGAGACTGGGGATTCCAGTCTTTGTTCTGGCCGGATCCGTCGGTGACGGCATAGAGGAGCTATATGCGCATGGCATCACGAGCATCCACAGTATCATGGATGGTCCTATGCAGCTCGAGGACGCGATGCAGCGCACGGCCGAACTGCTAGCGCACACAGCGGAGCAGGTGCTTAGGACTTATCTGGCTGGGCGGCATGCCTAGCACAAATGCCCGCGATTCCCGCTGTTTGGGGATCGGGGGTGTTTGTGCTGCGCTTTGCGGGCAGCTGAGTGGACTGTTGCTGCGATGAATGCGCAGCAATGGAGCGTTGATTAAGGAACAGCGTTCGTTGTCAGGGGAGTTCGTGGGGGACCGCGTCGGGGGGCGGGGCGTCAGAAATTCGTCAGAGCTTCTAAGAGAGCTTCTCAGGGAATTCGTCAGAGTTCCTCAGAGAGTTCCTCAGGATGGTTCAATCTGATTGTTGAAAGTCAGATACTTGACCTAACGAACTCAGTAGACTTTATTTGATCAAAAACCATCGAATTGAAGAGTAATACGAACTCCAGATGCGCTAATGCATGCAAAAGTTCATCAATCCATCCATATTCTGCTCCGTAACGCTGATTCAGTTCGTTACAACAAAAAAGATGCCATATTTCCGCGTATAAAGACGATACGGTTCGTTAGAGCATCTGTTGGAATCGATAATGCCTCCTATTTGTTCTAAACACAATTGCAGCTTGAGGATCGTTAGTTGAAGAGGATCGAGGTTCCGCCTCGAGTGTATTTTACCTGCTTTTGTCACAAATAGAGGAACGTCGTTCCTCTATTTCTGCAAATACCGCGATTCTACGTCTCTGAGGGAACTCAGATACGTTATTTCATGGTTTTGGTGTCCCCAATCGCGTTTTCCTAACAGATAGAGGATCATAGTTCCGCCTCCAACACGTTTTCCCTGCTTTTGTCACAAATAGAGGATCGTAGTTCCGCGACATCTAGCACTTGTCACTCCGCGTGCCGCCCTCTGGCTCCCGCCCGCGCCCACCGCGCCCCGCGCCTTCGCGCCCCGCGCCCTGCGCCTCGCGCCCTGCGCCTCGCGCCTCGCGCCCCGCGCCCTGCGCCTCGCGCCCCGCGCCCTGCGCCCCGCGCCCGCGCCCCGCGCCTCGCGCCCCGCGCCCTGCGCCCCGCGCTCTGCGCCCCGCGCTCTGCGCCTCGCGCCTCGCGCCCTGCGCCCCGCGCCCCGCGCCCCGCGCCCTGCGCCCCGCGCCCCGCGCCCTGCGCCTCGCGCCCCGCGCCCCGCGCCTCCCG
>NZ_BMHE01000095.1:0-3704 GCF_014640555.1 Paenibacillus marchantiophytorum
AGAGGCTGTAAGAAAGGGATATTTTATTAATGATTGTACAAATACGCAGTAGTGAGGGAGATATATAACAATGAAAAAAAGAGTATTAGGAATGCTTTTGACAGGTTTGGTAGTGGGTGGTTCGGCAGTCCTTCAAGACAACACGTTTTATCTTTTACTACTCTTTGATTTACTAGATGTATCTAACGTCACACCAATAGAATTTGCCGATGTTCAAATGTAACTACTTAACCATGGAGGTACAGTAAATGAAAAAGAAAATTGCAATACTTGCACTTGCTGCAGCTACAGTCTTAACATCGAACATCTTGGTCAGTAAAAGCGAGACAGTTAAAGCGGCAGCTTCCAAAGTAACTTTCTCTGATATTGGAGGTCACTGGGCCGAGCAAGCAATCAGCGGAGCCATTCAAAAGGGATATGTAGACGGCTACCCAGACGGTTCGTTCAAACCTGAGGGGCAGGTGACTCGCGCCGAATTTATTAAAATGGTTGATAACGCACTTCATATATCCATTGCAAGTGCAGGAGCAGGTGACGCATGGTATATCCCTTACATCAATGCCGCGGCGACTTCCGGTTTCCATCAAAGAAGCGATTTCACAAGCGGTGATTGGAACACTCCCATGTCACGTAAGGAGATGGCGCGAGTAGCACTTCGCTCTGCCACAGGGGATAAGAATACAGAAGATCAAAAATGGATGTACTTAGCAACCAAGGCTGGTCTAATTACCGGATTGGATGACACAGGCACACTTGGAGAAGATCAAAGTACTACACGCGCTCAGTCGGTGACTATTATCGAACGTATCCTTTCCATCAAGAGTGGTCAGATGCTTTCTACTGACAAGCACGCTATTTCGAGGGCAGAAGTAGCATGGCATGGGACAAATATCTTTACTATGTGGCCCCGTTATTTTCCAAGTAATTTCGAAGAGTACTTTGATCTATCTAAAGGAAAATGGGATGCACCTGACGGAAGATATCATGAAAAACTATTGGAGTTCATTGTTGTCGATATGGAGGATATGAACGATCCTTTTAGGACTAATGTTGCTGGTATGAAATTCACCTTTAGAAAATTCGATGATGCAGGAAAACTAATCAAGACAGATACTTATAATGCCCCAACAAAATCTTATGTAGCTTTCTCGAAGGTTAGTCAATTGTTCACTGATTCTTACCCTGCAGGTTGGTATAGTTCAGAGGGGGGATCTGCACGAGTATTTTCAGGTGGTATTGGTCCCACTAAAGGTGACTACAACAACTGGAAAAACTTTTCATCTAAAGAAAGCGATACAAATGTACTTTTTACAAAGACTCAGGTTGGACAAAATATCGTTGACCTTAACGTAGCTAAGGGTAATCCGCACGACCCTACCAAATATCAAATAGGAAAAGAGTATTATTGGTATGCTGCTAATTTATATCCAAAAGGAGATATGTTTGCAGATAGTTGGATTGAAATTACTTACACGCCCAATATCTACTATTTTAAAAATTCTGGTGCTACTGGCAATTCAGGAATTTCTTTAATACATGCTACTCCTGATTATTCCATATCAAACCAGTAAATGTGAGGGAATATGAGGACAAAGAGACTAGAATCCAAAATAATTAGTATTTTCATTATTTATTCGCTGGTTGCTGGATATTTCCCATTCTTTCTCTCAATATCGAATGCAGCTGCGCCATATCCAACGGAACCAATTAATTTTTCTTCTGACATGTCGGCTATAAGTGGCTTAACAGAATCAGGAGGTAGTTATTATTCATCTACCTCCTATGTAAGTTATGCCGGTGGAACTTTAAATGTAGCAGACAAAGTAACTGATCCAGCAAAACAGGCGGCAATTCAGAGTGTGACATTAGTTTCAGATGTTTCGGGAATCACGGCTACTTGTGCAACTACTGTATGTACTATTCCTTCTGCACCCCTGTATGGAAGTTCACAAGTGGTAACTACAAGTAAAGATAATAGCGGGTATTTTGATTGGTGGAGAAACCATGCTGGTTTCAGGGGGTTTTATTGGACTTACGACCGTTTTGGTGATAGTCAGACGATAACTGCTTCACCACCAACTGGAACAGGAGGATGTGACCCGATTGCTTCTAGTTGTACTGCACAGTTATACCCTTCTGCTAGTACTGTAGACGACTTTATTAATATAGATGCTTCTGGCATGAGTTGGGCCAAATCAAATGGGACAACAGTTCCAGATAGTGTAGTTAAGTTAGAGTCTACAACAACTACCTCAATTGGTGATATCACAGTTAACTTACACGATGCCACAAAAACTGGTTCTACAATTACAATTAACTTTGATGCGGGGCCATTCGATAGTGGTGGTATTGATATTGAACCTCACCCTGCTGAATATCCTGATGCAAAAGGTTTAAGATGGATCGGAGATTTTACAGCTTCATTTCGTGGAACGACATATATTTATGAACTAAATTGGACAATGACGGTTGATTATGGTGGTGGCGGTGGTGGCACTCCCGGTGGCGGTGGCAACTGTCCTTACGTGATTGGCCCACCAACCCAAGGTACTACAATGCCTTTGAGTGATTTAGACCCCAACGCAAATGGTGTTATTAAGGCAGATCCAAGGGATTCTGAATATTTTAATGTTCTGCAGGGTGTTCCTACTTCGGAATATTTGTACACAAATACTTTGGCAGATAACTATCTATTCAAACAAAATTGGGCGCAACAAATAGGTAAAACAACGTATTCATGCACTGTTACTATTAAATACGTTCGGAAATGGACTGTACCAGGACCACCAATTTGCGGTCCACCACCTGGTGGGTGTTCCCCTGGACCCGCACTTCCTGCAGGAGATGAACAGACTAAAGTATACACTTTTCAATTGTTTAGAGACTACTTTTATTGGCAAATCAATAACCTTGAAGTGTACAAGATTAATAATGCAATAATGAATAACTACGCTTTACCCGGCGGGAATGTGACAATGTACCCAAGTGGTGGTTATACTCCGCCAACTTTATCAAAGGTGCATTCAACAGTTGTTGGTGACCACGTACACCCAGTAGATACACCAACAATTAGTTATACCCCACCAATTCTTACAGGAGGATTAAGCTCCCCACCGCCTGTACCAGACGATACATCAATGCTAAAAGGTATGGCAGAGTCAAGCACACCAGAAAGCAAAGTCAACAATGATACAGTCAAATTCAATAATGCTACAACTATGGATGGTACGCAGCACACAAAAACGGGACCAACTCCGACAAACATCCCGATGCCTACAACTATAGGACGCGACGTGCTTTACAAAAATCAGAATCTAGTAAGCAATTCCTTGGCGAACAAACCGAACACACCAAGTTCGGGGACCATTTATTATGAGCTTTTGCCTGAAAATGTGAATGGTGGGGCAAACACATCCTACTCGATCAACGGCATCAACACCGTAACCGTCCATACACCCGTCGTCAATTACTCGGACATACCGGACATCAACCGGCCCTTCGACCAGAGTATGAACCCGGATTACAGCAAAACGGTTCTTGTCCTAGGTCGGCCGTTCCGTGTGGACTTCGACGAAAAGGGACAGCATTTAAATTACTTAGGCTATGGCAACAACGATTACATGAAATACACGGCTTCTAAGCGTGTGACGTTTCCCTTCGGTGTGTTTGACTCTACAGGAGCTTACCATCAGGAAAATACCTGG
>NZ_BMHE01000095.1:3885-8060 GCF_014640555.1 Paenibacillus marchantiophytorum
TACACTCGAAGCCTGGGCGATTAATACCCAAGCAGCGACCTGCCAGACCAATCTGAACGGGGATTTAATCAACTACTGCGCGATAAAGGGGATTGATGTCAACGTCGTGGGGCGCGTTTCCGATTTTCGGATAGGGGATATCGGTGATTTGCGGTACGAGTCCGTGTTTAGAACGGCACCCGGTTCGCTGAACCATACAACGAATGCTTATTATTCCGGTGGAAGAGATAAAGACGGAATACCAACGAACATGTTTGGACAAAACGCATGGCTCACGCCGATACGCCCAGGCTCCTACCCTGGACAAGTCGCCACTGTACCCCATAACGGCTACTCGTTCCAGTTTGATTTCAAAACAATCGGCAACTACTGGGATAAAGGCGAAGGGATGCGGATTGATCCCACGTTTTGGTTTGTACCGCGCAGCGGCGGCAGCAGCGTGCCTGTGGATCTCTATTATGATGCGTCAGGAGCCAGCAATAAAATGATCCGCGTCGGTTCTGTGGTAGACAAGCTGATCTACTCCCGCGTCTACCGCTTGCCGGATCCGCTGCGAAACATCAGTGACACGGATATCCAAAACGCCGCGAGCTACGAGTATACGAATATCTTAACGGCCAGCCAGCAGTCGCAAACGCCGTGGTCTAAGTTTTACACCCAGTTCTTGAGCCGCAAAATTACGACAGCTACGGGTTATGACATTGAAATTCTGCCGTACAAATCGCGGACGATTGTGGGTCCGCCAAGAGTAGTGCCGCCTGTGGTCGATCCGACCGTTGCCCTTCGCAGCGTGCAGCATTGGTATGGCGAGTATAATCTTCCCATCGCGCCGCACATTTTGCCGAAAGGGACGGATGTTCTAGCGCTTGCCAATCGCTACGGAGGCTCTTTGGACGGGCATGAATCGGAGTTTCTCACGAAGGGCTATATCGTGGTTAACTTCGGCATTTATGCGCTCAAGCATAACGATCAAGAAACAAGAGTTCTAGGCTACAATTCTCCGAATGCCAACATGTGGGCGATTGAAGGGCAGATTGCCTCCGATCAAGACTACTTGGGGCATACCTTTCAGTTCCGTTCGGGTGATATTATCTTGTTTGAATCGGACTTTTCGGTTCGTAATGATTTTCAAGGCCAAGGTCATTAGAACACGAGGGAGGATAGGTCCCCTTCCAAAGGAGGTCAGGCGTATATGGCATCGGATCAGGTACTCTTTAATGAAGACCGCATGCGAAAGCTAATGAAAGATGTGCAAGACATCGAGGATCATGCCAACTATCTTCGCAATGCGGCGAATGGATTTGTGAATCAGTTGGATGGTCAGTGGTTGTCACAGATCGGTGCAGATACCGCACAAGTCCAAGCATTAATCAATAAACTGACCAGCAAAGCCGAGGGCATGAATGGATTTTTGGACTTTACGATAAAAAAGGTCAAGGAAACCGAACAAGCCAACATCAAGGATGCCCAGGCACTAAAACAAGCAACCTCGACGGGGAAAAGCTGGTGGGAGCGATTAGCCAGCAGTTTGGGCGCAGAGGCCAAAGCCGTCGTACAAAAGATCGTCAGTGGACTCGAGCATTTGGCGAAAACGCTCACGCATACGAACCCGCTGAAGCTTCTGATCGCGCCGATTCCAACGCTACTCGTGGAAGTCGCCAAAGAATTTCAGGTACAGATCCAAACAGCCTCCATTGAAAAGCAGCTAGGCTCACTGAAACAGGATAAGACAGTGGCGCAATTGCTGGATCAACGAGCAAAGGGAACGCCAGCGGAGCAGAAATGGGCGAACGAGCGGCTTGAACAGATTAAAGAGGCCTATACAGCGCTGGGACGCAGCCAAGCGGCCTATCACATGTACGCAAAATTTGGCAATCAGGCGTATATGGTTGAAGCCACGAAAGAGATGGAGGCTGAACGCATAAAGTTAGGCCAGTTAGGCATAGCCTCCAGCTTTTATGATGAGAATGTGGATGTGAGCTCGTTCTATGCAGGCTCGGCTTTATTAGCTTGTAAGTATAATCCCGCAAAGAATGACCATTCGGAGATGCCGCAGGATAATGAACTGCGTAGTCTGATTTTGACCTCCTTGAGCAAAGGGAATGAGGGGGAGTGGGCGATCAAGAGATTGGAGCAGTTGGAGCAAGGTCCGCAGCTGCTGGCTTATGACCCCAATCAGATGATTACGTTAGAAGAATTAGCAACGGGTAAATCGAGTCGCTATTCGGAAGAACAATTACTAGCTTTGAGGAGAAGTCTTAGCCCAGAGGACCAAGCTGAACTTGCAAAAATACATGCGAAGAACTGGTTTCACGAAGGAGCAGTGCGTGCATTTTTATTTGATAATCTGATAGAACCTTATGCAAACACCATGGATTCCTTTTTTAATCATAATACGGCTGGACAATTCATCAACCGAGCTTCACAAGTAACCGCTGGTGAGACGTTTCGTGGTAAACTAGATTCAACTGGGAACCAGACTGCCGATCAAATCGCCGGTGGCCTAGGCAAAGTAATGGAGTTGTTCACGCCGGTTGCTGGTATGGAAGTGGGTCAAATATCTTTTACGGGTTTAGGTACGTTGGCCAAGCAGGCTGCAAGCAAGTTCCCCCTAATAGATAAGGGCGTAGAGCGGGTACACGGGGGAATCGGAAGTGTAGTTGAAAAGAAGGAAAAGGATGCCATTAAGCCTCGCGGGACTGAGGGGACGGGTAAAGGTAACACCCTTTCTAGCACTGTTAATATTGATAATGGAGAGTTGATTGAACATTTGGTTGATGGGCATGGCATTGGCAGGGGAAGTAAACCAAGTGTAAAAGGTGCACATAATTTGGATAGCTTCAATAAAACAATAGATGAAGAGGCAAGCAAGTATGGTTTGACTCGTTCGGATTTTATTATTGGCGATCCGAAACCACATCCCCAAATAGAAGGGATATATGAGGTTAATTATCGTATACCTTCATTGGAGACAGATTATGTGAACCGCGGACTCAAACTTAAATTAAATTCTGATGGAACTGTAGTATATAAAACAGTAATTAATCCTAAAACAGTCTATGGTCCACCTATTACTACTGATGACATCATAAAATGGGGGAAAGAAGCAATAGAGGGTGTTGAAAAAGCAGGAAAGCCTATTATAGAAGGAAGAAATATTGGAGTTGCAGAGAACGGTTTGAAATTTGAATGGCTAATAGTGGACGGTAAAATAAATTCAATTTATCCAGTGTTGGACTAGAGGAGGAAGATATAAATGAATGAAAACATACAGGTTACAGATCCACAACGGAAAGACTGGCTTATTAATCAGCTGTTTTTATCTATGGGTTTCTTTGATTTGGATACGAGGCGACCATTCAGGATGTTAGGTGAGTTTCAATATGAGTCTGGAATTAACGGATGTGGATCTGAGGAAATAGGATGTGCATTGTCAGCCTATTATACCCCAGATGAAGAATATTATATTGGAGAGCATAAAGTATCAATAAGTTATGATATAACTAATGAGGAAGTAATCATGGAAGAAGCGGAATTCTATCCTTATATAGAAAAATACAGCATGGAATATGTAGAAAGAAATCCAGATCAAAAAGAAGAAGTCATGGAATGTTTGAAAAATATCAGAAAGAGATTCAAATTAGAATGACGAACTGAGATTTCAGTTTCTGTTGCATGGCTGATGAATAGACTCACCCAGTGCCGAATGAACCTTTCATTCAACCAGTAACATACTTACCTATGTAATACCCGTGTAAAGATTTCGTCATTTCGTTTGTACGCACAATAATGCTTGACAATTATAACCTAAGCAACGCTAAAGCGTTACATAAAACAGGTCGATTATGGTCAGATACCACCATGATTAGCCTATTTTTTTACTGATAAAATTGTAATATTTTGGTGAATTTTGTCGTTGTATAGATTATAATGTAAAAGATGATATTCCATTTTTGGTAATATTTAAACCCGCATACAGACAAGCCGAGAAGGTCGATGAAATGACCTATAAAGTATCCGATGCGGCGATTACACAGTTCGTTGATACCGTTAGGGGGAAGGGCTACGTAGACGTGCGGGATTACAACCAATTCCTACGTTCGCTGGATACTTCTAATGCTGTATTCGATGTTACCTTGGAGCGCTACAAAAAGGTCATTGAACCTACCTATACG
>NZ_BMHE01000096.1 GCF_014640555.1 Paenibacillus marchantiophytorum
GATAATAGTTTACATTTGGACATCAGCAAATTCTATTGACGTGACTTTTTAAGAACTATTCCTACATCATCGCCATTGTCAGTAGTAAGCGAAATTATATATCTCCCTCACTACTGCGTATTTGTATAATCATTAATAAAATATCCCTTTCTTACAGCCTCTTCCCCATCAAAAAGGCTTTCAGTGACCGTCACGCCAGCACTTGGCACGCATCCGTTGCCATAAGCGACATGCCGTCCAGCAGATGAAATCGTTCCAATTAGTGATTTTCTTTGCACGACGGCTCCCCCGCCGAAGGCGTAACCATCGAACCTTTCCCCGTTAGGCAAGGGGTAGCCCTGAACAAAAGCCATAAATCCGATATCTTTGATGGATTGCTCATTCAACCCGCGCGGAATAGAGAATTGAAGATTGAGCCCGAGCCGTTTCACAAGCTCCATATGCCGATTGATAGCTCCGCCCAAGTCTTGCTCCACATTAGCCGTAATTGTGTTCTGCCGAACCTCTTGAAAGATGGCAAGCGTGCTTAGTGGCGCTAAATTGGTTTTACCTGCCAGCGCAGCATATTCATCTTGTACGAATACATTGGATGCCTTATCGTAGACTGTCGCCTTGTCATCCAGTGTAAAATACAGCACATTCCCATTCTGCAGCGTGTATGTATACGGGCGAATTGGCCAAAAGACAGGAGTAATCTCTCGCTGTCCACTACTATTGGCTGCATCTTCTAATGTCACCAACACATACCCGTTATAGCGAAGCAATACCATGGCAGGCATGTGGATTTTCAAGTTTTGTATCGCTACCGGATTATTCTCAATGCCGAACTTAAGGGCTAGATTTTGATAAAAAACATGAAGCAGGTCCATATCCAAATTAAGTTGCTTTTGTTCATGATACCGAACGGCGGTCGTCGTTTGTTGTGACTCCATTCTAGCCAAATATGCACCCGCATCGTCCACGGCAGCCCGAAAATCATCCTCATATTGTTTGTGCAGGGTAACACTTCGATCATACGAATCCTGCCTGGCATCATGCACAAATACGAGGGGGATGGCGATAATAAGAAATAGTAAGACAAGACTAAGGGGCTTCACTTCGTACCATTCCCCCCTTTTTAATGGCAATCGGAACCGCTTGTCCTCTGAATAGGAAAGAGCGAAGCCTGCCTGCAAGGGTAATGCCACGTGATTGAATGCGAACGTTACATATATCTCCAACATGCATGGTATATCTCCGCGATGTATCATCATCTGCAAGCTGTGCACTTGGATACAGCGTACTGAGTATTTCTTTGGTAAAGTATCCGTCATACCGAACTGTAAATGTCTGTTGGAACGTCCCAAAGTTATTGGGATTCGTATAGGTAGGTTCAATGACCTTTTTGTAGCGCTTCAAGGTAACATTGAATACAGCATTAGAAGTATCCAGCGAACGTAGGAATTGGTTGTAATCCCGCACGTCTACGTAGCCCTTTCCCCTAACGGTATCAACGAATTGTGTAATCGCCGCATCGGATACTTGGTAGGTCATATCGTCGACCTTCTCGGCCTGTCTGTATCCGGGTTTAAATATTACCAAAAATGGAATATCAACCTTTATATTATAATCTATAGAACGACAACAATCACCAAAATATTACATTTTATCAGTAAAAAACAGGCTAATCATGGTGGTATCTGACCATAATCGACCTGTTTTATGTAACGCTTCGGCGTTACTTAGGTTATAATTGTCAAGCATTATTGTGCGTTCAAACGAAATGATGAAATCTCTATACGGGTATTACATAGTTAAATGCGTTATTGGTTGAATAAAGAATTCATTCGGCACTGGGTGGGGCTCTTGAACAGCCTCCGCTTTTATGTTTGTATTGTTTGGAAATTGACGACGAATAAAAAGAAACCACAACACGGCGGCTAGCTCGTATTGTGGCGTGGTTGGAGTGCTGAATAATCATTTTATGTTTGGTTGTAGTTTACACGAAATTATTTACACTTATTTGACTTTCAAACCCAGGATATAGTCAACTCCCGCTTTAGTTGAATCACTTGTTTCTAGGATCTTATACTCGTTTTTTTCAATTAGCTTTCTGCATATTTTAATGTCTTGCAATAAATGTTCGACATCTTCTTTGTCTATCATCTCTTCAAATTTAATATTTTCTAAGTAAATATCCAGTTTTGAATAGATAAAATCAGCAATTACGTTATTCTTCAAGCTCTCTATTGCAATAGAAACAAAGTATAATGTTTTGGTAAATAAACTATCGTTTACCCTTCTCCAATCCTCTTCTAGAATCCTTGCTGAAACCTGCACTTCAGTTAACCCTTTATCTTCCATATATTCCTCAAAATCAAGTACTATAGAGTTTTTTATTCGTTCATAGCTAGTCATGCTCATATCATCAATCCTTATCTCATGGTCTCGGAATAAACATTTAATTTAATATTTGGGTACTTACGCCTAAATTCCATAACTAAGTTTGAGCAACTTTGGCAGGCATCAAATTCTGTATATAAATTAATTTGGCCTGATACGTAAGGGTCTTTTATTTGAGAAGAAATATCTTCAAGAATCTTTGCCTCCGTATCGTTGTAACGGGGGAATTTATCTTCCACATAAGATTCAAATGATTTTATTTCTTTAGAATGACTAAAATCTCCTAAATTACTACCTAAACTATCAGCAGAATGAATTTGACTGTGTGCTTGAAATTCATTTTTGATTCCAGGGATATTTACTTCCGCTACAGCGATGTTCCCGCTAGGTAGTTTATCTAGTTTTCTAGTTTTCTATCGAGTTTATCCTTCTGAGTTTTTGATAAATTTTTGTATGCATCAGAATTTCTTATCTTTTCGATTTCATTGTTGATATCGTTCCTTATGTTTTTAGATCTTTCAAATAATCTGTCAATTGTCTGTTTAAGTATAGCAGTATTACCCGTCCCCTAAGTAGTAATCTTAAACTCTACTAAAGGAAAAGGTGATAACTGTTTTATTATATACAGCGATGAAGGTATCAGTGGGGCGAAGGTTAATGAAGATGCTCTTGAAGTGGATAGAGTCACCATTAATGACAGTAGCAATAACGGATTGAATTAGAGTCTTCTTGATATACTTTGGCTGATAAAGTTTCAAGAAGAAATGAACGTTTTCAGAGAGAACAAGATAAGGATTACCTTCCAACTGGTCAATTCTGTAGCGATTTACTTGTCCCCTTCTACGTACTGTTTTGATGAACCTTTTTTCTTCAAGTGAAGTAATAGCCGGTTTTACCGTAGATTCGCTAATTCCCAAATTGCATCAATGGTTTCTTGAGAGGGAAAGGCTTCATTGTTCTCTCCTAAATGAGACAGGATATCAAGTAGTACGCCTCGTTCATTCATGCTTAAGCCGTAACATTTCCTAATCATATGAGGATACGGAATGTAATACTTATTTTGTTGGAACGTACAATGAAAACTATGCCAATTCTCGTCCAATGATAGCTTTATCAATCTTTCTTGAATATTTTTCGTCATGTGAATACATCCTTTCATTCTTCGTTTTTTTATAAAAACGAGTGGACGGCTAGCCGCACCGTACCCTACTCTTTATTTAAACTGGTCGTCACCAGATTACTTTCTTCGTCGTAACGATCGCTATTATGTTTAGTTCTGTTGCGAACAAAATCAAATTATTTGATTTAGCCACCCCTACTATCAATTGTCGTGCCATCCATCTTAAAAGATGCATTGCCTTTTCATCCTCCCTATCGGGGCGGCGTATTCTACAGTTGCGTTACATTTTGAAAAAACCTCAGATAACAAAGGTAACAAAAAACAGGTCCATCATGGTGGTATCTGACCATAATCGACCTGTTCTATGTAACACTTTAGCGTTAATTAGGTTATATCTTTCAAGCATTACTGTGCGTACAAACTTATACGGGTATTACATGGGTTAGATGTGTTATGGATTCATTCGTCACTGGGTAGGAGGTCTACTTCATCATCCCCCGTATTCATACCAAAAATCGAAAAAGACTACAACACAGGCGGTTAGCTGGTATTGTGGCTTCGTTGGTTGTATTGTACGATCTTGTAGATAGAAAATTAACGAGTTTACACAAACTATTTTACAGACTCAATTTTTCATATAAATCCATTCTCTGAAACAAAAAGTTTTTTTTACTTCTCCTTCTTGTATTTTTCAATATACTGGTTAATTCCTGTAAAAAGAACTTCTTTTACAGTTTCCGTATAATCTCCAAAACTCTCTTTTGATGAGATAATATCTAAAACTTGCTTTAATTGACCATCAATAATGATTGTAATTCCATCTGTCAGAACACCATTTTTTTCATTTTTAAATACATCTTTTATTATAGTAATTTTATTTTCAGTCATGCTAATCCCCTTCAAAATAATTTTTATTATCATTACACCAATATTTAAAACTTTTATCAATTAAACCATAAAAAATTTTATATTCGCCAACCCATTTATCTGGAATATATTCTTCGAAACTAGTGTATTCAGGAAACATCGAATATAAGAACTTCTCATCAAAATTTATAAATAGAGATGGTCTATAATCGTAGATAGCATTATCTTCATCAATTTTAACTGAAGATAAAAACTTTTCTTTTAGCTCATCGGTTCTTACTTTATATTCTATTATTTTATTTAAAAATTCGCTTACTGTTGTTTCATCTAAAATAATAATACCTTCTCTTTCATACTTAAACAAATTTCCATCAGTTATTCCAGCTTTTTCATAGTCTAAAATCCAATATTCTTTTGTTGAAATGTACCAATTAAACTTGTTTTTAAAGACTATTCCTACAACGATATTTTCTGCATAAAGTGGAACTGTCATTTAACAACACCTCTTTCTACTAAGGTACTATCCTCACATTTTTCGCATATTCAACAAGCCATTCACTAATAGGTGATGGTAGTTCGTAAGCAACGCCATCAAAGTTATATTTTTCAAAAATACCTTTATCAACTATTTTAGGTGCTGTTCCTCCTTGATTCAAGGGATTAGATTTATAAAAATCTTGAGAAATTGCATTTTCTTGAATTAATTCATCTAACCACTTTGGTACTTCAAATTCAACTTTGTATGAACCGTCTCCTCTTTTGTTTTTGAAGTATTCTGCATGATCTTTACCTGTACTTACATTTAAGTCATTTGATTTGAACTTTTCGTTCAAAGAAAGAGTCCCATCTTCATTGACTTTTAATATATCTTTACTCTGTCCTCCTTGAACTCGACTATATGTTACAGTTTCTTCAACAACGTCCCCAGACTCCTTAGCAACACTTCCACCCGAACCAACTTCACCCGTCCCCTCAACAACGTTTCTGCCCAAAATTCTATGTTCCAACTTCGTTCCCCATTGCCCCTTAGCACCACCATATACGATACTCGCTACCCCAAGACTTGCTAACCAGTGTTCCTTGGATAAGGGCTTGTCCGGGTTGATAGCTCCTTTCACAGTCTCTATTCCTCCGACGGTCAGCCAATTGAAAAAATCATACGTCGAATCCCAATTTTCGATAGCCCTTTCCTTTAATCCTTCTTGAATCCCGCCAGAAGCACCAAGTGTCAGCCAGTTGATAAAGTCATAGGGGGAATCCAAGGCTTTATTCCCTCTTGTCTGTAACCCTGTATGAAAATCGCCTCCAATTTCCTTAAAGCTCTCCCATGAAGTCATCGCTCCGTTTGCGATTTCACCACCTATACCTTGAAGGGTTTGTTTGAACCAGTTCTGTGCGAATTGCTTTGATATTGCCTTTCTTTCCTCGCTACTCAGTTGATTCCATATTTCCTCCAGTTGTTCCTTTGTATAACGATCTGATTCCTGACGAAATAATTCCTCCAGAGTGACAGTTTTATTGGGATCATACGAACGTAGCTCAGAACGATTCGTTTCTGTGGAGCCCTCCAATCGCCTGATCGCCCACTCCCCCTCATTCCCTTTGCTCAAGGAGGTCAGAATCAGACTACGCAGTACATTATCCTGCGGCATCTCCGAATGGTCATTCTTTGTAGGATTGTACTTACAAGCTAGTAACGCCGAGCCTGCATAGAAAGAGCTCACATCCACATTCTCATCATAAAAGCTGGAGGCTATGCCTAACTGGCCTAACTTTATGCGTTCAGCCTCCATCTCTTTCGTGGCTTCATCCATATACGCCTGATTACCAAATTTTGCGTACATGTGATAGGCCGCTTGGCTGCGTCCCAGTTCTGTATAGGCCTCTTTAATCTGTTCAAGCCGCTCGTTCGCCCATTTCTGCTCCTCTGGCGTTCCCTTTGCTCGTTGATCCAGTAATTGCGCCACTGTCTTATCCTGTTTCAGTGAGCCTAGCTGCTTTTCAATGGTGGCTGTTTGGATTTGTACCTGAAATTCTTTGGCCACTTCCACGAGTAGCGTGGGAACCGGCGCGATCAAAAGCTTCAGCGGGTTCGTATGCGTAATCGTCTTCGCCAAATGCTCGACTCCACTGACGATCTTTTGCACGACGGCTTTGGCCTCCGCGCCCAAACTGCTGGCTAATCGCTCCCACCAGCTTTTCCCCGTAGAGGTTGCTTGTTTTAATGCCTGGGCATCCTTGATGTTGGCTTGTTCGGTTTCCTTGACCTTTTTTATCGTAAAATCCAAAAATCCGCTCATGCCCTCGGCTTTGCTGGTCAGTTTATTGATTAATGCTTGCACTTGCGCGGTATCCGAACCGATCTGTGACAGCAACTGACTATCCAGCTGATTCACAAAGCCATTCGTCGCATTTCGGAGATAGTTGGCATGATCCTCGATGTCTTGGATATCTTTCATTAACTTCCGCATGCGGTCTTCATTAAAGAGTACCTGATCCGATGCCATTTACGCCTGACCTCCTTTGCCGCTTGATGAAAGGGGACTTAAAGTCCCCTACTTTTAATGACCTTGGCCTTGAAAATCATTACGAACCGAGAAGTCCGATTCAAACAGGATAATGTCGCCGCTGCGAAATTGAAACGTATGGCCCAAGTAGTCTTGATCGGAGGCAATCTGCCCTTCAATCGCCCACATGTTGGCATTCGGAGAATTGTAGCCTAGAATTCTTGTTTCTTGGTCGTTATGCTTGAGCGCATAAATGCCAAAGTTAACTACGATATAGCCCTTCGTGAGAAACTCCGATTCATGCCCGTCCAAAGAGCCTCCGTAGCGATTGGCAAGCGCTAGAACATCCGTCCCTTTCGGCAAAATGTGCGGCGCGATCGGGAGATTGTACTCCCCATACCAATGCTGTACGCTGCGAAGGGCAACGGTCGGATCTACCACAGGCGGCACGACTCTTGGCGGCCCCACAATCGTTCGCGATTTGTACGGCAGAATTTCAATATCATAACCCGTAGCTGTCGTAATTTTGCGGCTCAAGAACTGGGTGTAAAACTTGGGCCACGGCGTTTGCGACTGCTGGCTGGCCGTTAAGATATTCGTATACTCGTAGCTTGCGGCGTTTTGGATATCCGTGTCATTGATATTCCTTAGCGGATCCGGCAAGCGGTAGACGCGGGAGTAGATCTGCTTATCTACCACAGAACCGACGCGGATCATTTTATTGCTGGCTCCTGACGTATCATAATAGAGATCCACAGGCTCGCTAGTGCCGCCGCTGCGCGGTACAAACCAGAACGTGGGATCAATCCGCATCCCTTCGCCTTTATCCCAGTAGTTGCCGATCGTTTTGAAATCAAACTGGAACGAGTAGCCGTTATGAGGCACGGTGGCGACTTGTCCAGGATAGGAGCCTGGGCGAATCGGCATGAGCCATGCGTTTTGTCCAAACATGTTCGTTGGTATTCCGTCTTTATCTCTTCCACCTGAATAATAAGCATTTGTTGTATGATTCAGTGAGCCGGGTGCCGTTCTAAACACGGACTCGTACCGCAAATCACCGATATCTCCTATCCGAAAATCGGAAACGCGCCCCACGACGTTGACATCGATCCCCTTTGTCGCGCAG
>NZ_BMHE01000097.1 GCF_014640555.1 Paenibacillus marchantiophytorum
CCCCTTGTAGACGACGAGGTTGATAGGTTCGAGGTGGAAGTGCGGCAACGTATGCAGCTGACGAATACTAATCGGTCGAGGGCTTAACCTAATATAGGGATCTTTAATCGTAGATTAAAGTCTCTCTGCTTTCAGCTGACTAAGCAGCAAATGAAACTACGGTAGCCGTAGTGGCATTGATCTAACTTTACGCAAGTTTCGTATCTAGTTTTCAAGGCGCAAACCACACTTTGACTGTTTGGTGATGATGGCGGAGGGGACCCACGCGTTCCCATCTCGAACACGACCGTTAAGCCCTCCAGCGTCGATGGTACTTGAACCGCAGGGTTCTGGGAGAGTAGAACGTTGCCAAGCAACTAAGAAACCTTACAAGGAGAAATCCTCGTAAGGTTTTTTTTGACATATAAGAATTTATATGTTTTTGGGTTGAGCGAAGCTTACTCTTATTTATTGACATCCACCACTACCTTCTTTGCTTTGGAGGTTTTCGGTCTCAAAGGGCATCTAATGAACGGTATGATGCTTATAGACGAGAAAATGGCTGCATTGGGGATTTAATGAACGGAGTTGGCGCTACCCGGCACTTTATTGGCGAAAAGGTGATCACTTGCTTGAAATAGCGCATCTGGGATTCATTAGATTTTCAGAATGAGTGATTATGGCCGAATAAAGAGTATTGAGTTCGTAAGGGAGCTTGGGCTTGCCTCAAGGTTCATTGACTTGGTGACCTAGCCGCAGGCTAGATTTTAATATAAGAGTTTATATGTTTTGGAGTGAGCGCGGAGTTACTCCAGCCGCCTTGTGCGAACAGAGGGGGGGAACTATAGTCCGCTATTTTAGCCAAAAGTATCCATATCGCGGGGGTGAGGGAACTACAGTCCGCTATTTTGCTGTTTCAAGGCAAATTCAGCATTTTTCGTGGAAATAAGACCCCGTAGTTCCGCTAATACCATAGCATCCCTGCTAGTTGCCTATATAGCGTCCTCTAGTTCCCTTAACAGGTTTTGTCGCTACTAAGAGGCTGATCTCTCAGGGCGGCGAAGCCGGTTTTCTTTATTTAGTTGATCTGCTTAGCAGGTCAAAGTAGTAATAGGAGTCCTCTAGGACTCTTGTCTGCCCACATGCTTCAGCAAGCTAAGCAAGTTAATGAGCCTGTTTATTTTTAGTCGGGTGCCAATAACGGGGAGAATCTTTGTCATTTTTACAAAAATGCGGATAGAAGCATAAAAGGTGAGGAATTTTAGTTTACAATTAGCTGATTAGCAGGCTAGGTTGGAGAGAGATAGGAGTGAGACGATTGGCTAATGCCTATGTACAGATCGGAGTGGCGATGCTTCGGACGGGAATTTTGGGATATGGCGGCGGGCCGTCGATTGTGCCGTTGGTTCGACATGAGGCGGTTACGCGGTTTCAGTGGATGAAGGATGAGGAATTTATGGAAGTACTGGCGATTGCCAATACACTGCCTGGGCCGATTGCAACGAAGTTGGCAGGTTATCTAGGCTATCGGCTGAAAGGAACAGGAGGAGCGGTTATCGGACTGCTAGCGCATATTGTTCCAACATGTGTGGCCATGGTGGGGCTGTATTCGTTCATTAATTTCTTTAGTAATTCGCAAGTTATTAAAGGGATGATTGCCGCGGTAGTGCCAATTGTGGCTGTTATGCTGGGGGTCATGGCCTATGAGTTTGGCGAGAAAGCGATCAAAGGATTAGGCTGGGCCGCAGGCATTACTTTCTTTGTCATTTCTTTCTTGCTGCTGCAGACTTTCGCTGTGCATCCGGCTATTGTGATTTTCTTGTTTCTCTTTTACGGTGCTTTCCATCATAAGGTAAAGGACAAGTGGAACAAAGGCAAGAAGCCGCTTGGCAAAGGGGAAGGCGCATGATGGATTGGTGGCAGTTATTCGTTAGTTTTTTCCTGGCTAATGTATTCGGATATGGCGGCGGGCCTTCATCGATTCCGCTGATGTATCAAGAAATCGTGCCCAATCATGCGTGGATGACGAGCAGTGAGTTTTCCAATATGCTAGCGCTCGGAAACGCGCTCCCCGGTCCGATTGCGACGAAGATTGCGGCTTATGTCGGCTTCCAAATCGGGGGCTGGGTTGGCGTGTTGATTGCTGTCGGGGCAACGGTCGTTCCGTCAATTATTGCGCTTATTATTTTACTGAATATTTTGCAGAAATATAAACAATCTCCTGTTATTAAAGGGATGACATTGCTGGTTCAACCAGTGATTGCGATTATGATGGTCTTGGTCACGTGGAGTAGTTTGGTGGAATCGACAAAGACGATTGGCTACCTTCAATTTTGCGGAATTGCGGCAGTTGCCTTCTATCTGATTCAGAAACGAAAGATACATCCTGCCTTTGTTATTGTCGCTGGCTTCGTCTACGGCGGGATATTTCTATCCTAAGCGGTGGGGGAATTTGGATGGAAGCACAAAGGTGAAAGCATTTTTCGTACATATGGCTAATTCGATGTGATGTTAATTGACGTAAATTTATCCTGATCGTATAGTGAGGAAAATAGGTACAAAGCAGGCGCTTCGATTTCGTATAAGACGGTATCCGGAAACAGCATATCCCTGGTAGGGAGATGCTGTTTTGAGTATATAAGGGTCTTTTTTAGGACGGAAAAGGAGGAACTCATATGAATAAAACAGAGGTTTATTCCGTTGAAATGGTTCAAATCGTCAAACAATTTGGTTCCGTGCTTGCTAATAATCAGGTAGATTTCCGGGCAAAAGCTGGCGAGATTCACGCCCTGCTAGGGGAGAATGGCGCAGGGAAAAGCACGATGATGTGCATGCTCTCGGGCGTATATCGACCAACTAGCGGAGATATTCTGATCCGTGGAGAGAAGGTGCGCATTCGCTCTCCCAAGGATGCGATGAAGCAGGGGATTGGCATGGTGTTTCAGAATTTTCGGCTTGTGCAGACGCTAACGGCAGCCGAAAATATTGTGCTTGGCGAGACCTCCTCCTTCTGGCGAGGTCCGGGTTGGCTCGCAAGGAAGTCCGAGGAAATCGAGGCAATCTCGCAGCATTTTGGTCTACCGTTCCCGGTAGATCGGCCGATCTGGCAGTTATCCGTGGGGGAACAGCAGCGGGTTGAGATTGTGAAGACGCTGTATCGCGGCGCGGATTTGATTATTTTGGATGAGCCGACCTCGGTGTTGACGCCAGGTGAGGTCGATCAGTTGTTTGAGACGCTGATCCGGATGAAATCGGAAGGCAAAACGATTATTATGACGACGCACAAATTGAAGGAAGTCATGTTGGCAGCAGATCGCATCTCGGTGATGCGCAAAGGTCAAATGATTGCCGCCATGGCGAAATCAGCCACGAGTGAACGGGATTTGGCGCAGCTCATGGTCGGTCAAGAGAGCCTGGAGAGCTTGGAAAGCCGAGCTGTCGTAAGAGAGACAATACAAGGCAATCCAATGCTTGTGGTGAATGGTCTTGATGTGTATGCGGATCATGGACGCAAAGTGTTGGATGGGCTTCATTTTCAAGTGAATGAAGGTGAAATCGTCGGTGTGGCCGGAGTCTCCGGCAATGGACAAAAAGAGCTGGCCGAGGTGCTCACGGGGCTGCGTACATGGAAGCAGGGCGAAGTCAGTTTCGCTGGCAAGGCCTTACGCAATGGATCGGTGCGCACAGCGATTGAACTGGGAATCGCCCATGTGCCTGAGAATCGCATGAAGAGCGGTCTGGCTGGCAGCCTGGGATCGGTGGATAACCTGCTGGTCAAAACGTATCGCTCCCAAGCGCGTTCACGATTCGGCTTGCTGCGCGCGGGGAGCAACCGGAGTTGGTCGCAGAAGCTTATTGAACGATTTGATGTGAAGACATTCAGCCTGGATGCGCCTGTTCAATATATGTCAGGGGGCAACCAACAGAAGCTGCTTTTGGCCAGAGAGATCGATCAAGATCCGAAGCTCATGGTCGCTGTACATCCGACACAGGGACTTGATGTTGGAGCTACAGCGGGTGTTCATGCGTTATTGGAGGATCTGCGGAGGAAGGGGCGTTCGGTGCTGCTGATTTCGGAGGATCTGGATGAAGTGCTGCATTTGGCTGATCGGATTCTGGTGATGTACGGCGGGCGCATCGTGGGTGATGTATCTCGAGAAGAAGCGGACCGCGAATATATCGGCCTGTTAATGGCAGGATCGGAGGAGGATGCGGGATGAGTGAACAACAAACAGCAGGCGCACTTCCGGTTGAAAATAAAGCTGTGAAACGCGAAACAAGCTTTCGGATGCCCTACCGTTTCGAGATTGATCCAACAGGGCGCGACAGCCCGTGGTGGGTAACGCTTGCAGCGATTATACTCGCGCTTATCGCCTGCGGCATCTTTATCTCTCTTAATGGCATGAATCCGATTGCGGTCTACGGCAAAATGCTGAAGGGAGCATTCGGCTCCACCTTCGGGCTGACCGAGACTCTGGTGAAGGCAATTCCGCTTCTGCTGTGCGGCATCGGGGTATCTTTTGCTTACCGCATCTCGGTATGGAACATTGGGGCGGAAGGGCAGTTTTTGGCGGGAGCGATGGCAGCAACGGCAATTACGGTTTATTTTCCACATCTGCCGATGTACGTGTCTATTCCGGTTATGCTAGTGGCAAGTATGGCAGCAGGAGGTGTCTGGGGTTTGCTTACGGCCATACCAAAAACCTATTTTCAAGTCAATGAACTCATCACTTCGTTAATGCTCAATTATGTGGCTCTGCTTGCCTTGAATTATGCCGTATTCGGTCCGTGGAAAGATCCAAAAGGCTTTAACTTCCCAGGATCGCCAATGTTTACAGCTGCACAATCGCTGCCAACTTGGGGGACATCCAGGCTGCATTTGGGGATTATTTTTGCGGTGGCAGCGCTGCTGCTTTATGCTTTTGTGATTCGCTATACGCGTTATGGCTATGAATTGCGTCTGATCGGTGCAAATGCGGAAGCCGCGAGGAATGCAGGAATTCGTATTTCCAAACATGTACTTATCGTAATGATGATCAGCGGCGCATTGGCCGGACTTGCAGGGATGAGCGAGGTTTCCGGTGTGGCGCATCGCCTTATGTATGGGATATCACCTGGGTATGGTTACACGGCTATTATTGTCGCTTGGCTGGCAAAGCTGAATCCGTTGAGTTTAGTAGTCTCATCTGTGCTCTTCGGAGGGCTGATTGTGGGGGGCTATAGTGTGCAAACGATTGGACTTCCGTCATCGACTTCATCCATGATTCAAGGGGCTATTCTGTTTTTCCTCATTGCGGGGGGAATGGCCGGGAAATTCCGGATACGCAGCAATCGCTGATGAAGTCAGCATTCAATTCACGCTGGAAAGGGGATGACGAGTCGTGGAAATGCTCACACAAATACTGATTTCTGCCATTTCTTCCGGTACTCCGCTGCTTATAGCGGTACTAGGCGGAATTCTGATCGAGAGATCCGGCATTACACAGCTTGGTGCTGAAGGCTTGATGCTGATGGGGGCTGTGATTTCGTGCTTGATGTTTATTCATACAGGCAGTTTGGCGCTGACCCTTCTCTGTGTATTGGCGGTGAGCGGAGTGCTCGGGCTGCTGCATGGGTTTCTATGCGTAACTCTGCATGCCAATCAGGTCGTTTGCGGTTTGGCCATGACGATATTCGGAGCAGGGCTTAGTGCGTATCTGGGCAAACCAGTGAGTGGAAAGCCGCTGGCGGGAGCAGTCCCCAAGTTGGATTTGCCCTGGCTGGAGCCGGTGCCATTGCTAGGCAACATTTTTGCACATTTAGATCTGTTCACCTGGTTTAGCTTCATGCTGGTCATTGCCATGCATTTGTTTATTCATCGCACATCCTGGGGACTTCATCTCCGGGCAGTCGGCGATAATCCGGCTACGGCAGATGTTATGGGTATTCCTGTTATTGCGATTCGCTACGCTTGTATTGTAATTGGATCCATGTTGATCGGTATTGGTGGAGCAGATTTGCTGCTCGTTTACACGCCTACATGGAATGAAGGGATGACTTCCGGGCGGGGCTGGATCGCGGTGGCGCTTATTATTTTTGCCAGATGGAATCCGATCCGAGCGCTGCTCTGCGCTTATTTCTTCGGTGTGCTCGATAGTCTCGGTTTCCGTGTTCAGCTGATCGGCAGTCACATTCCTTCTTATTTCCTGAAAATGATTCCATACGTCGTCACGATTCTAGTGTTGATGTTCTTAGGTTGGCGTAATCGCAATAAGCCTTCGGGCGCGCCTGAGGCTTTGGGTATTCCTTATATTCGGGAGCAAAGATTCTAACATTGGATTAAGTTGGGAGGAGTGTTAATGAGTGAACGTGAGCAACATATCGCTTTTTTAAAAAGATGCGTAGAACTCTCTGTTCTGGCGAGAGAATCCGGGAATACACCGTTCGGCGCATTGTTAGTAGGGCCAACAGGTGAGATTTTGCTTGAACAAGGCAATGTGGAAATTACGCAGTCCAACTGCACAGGGCACGCAGAAACGATGCTGATGGAGGCGGCCTCCCAACGATACAGCAAGGCAGAGCTGTGGTCCTGCACATTATATACGTCTGCAGAGCCGTGCGCTATGTGTTCAGGCTCCATCTATTGGGGTAATGTAGGGCGAGTCGTCTATGGGATTTCCGAAAAGTTGTTGGCGCAACTAACCGGGGAGGATGAGCAGAATCCGACTTTGGATTTACCTTGCCGAGAGGTCTTCGCCAGAGGGAATAAATCGATTGAAGTCATTGGTCCAATTCAAGAGGTTGAGACGGAGACGGTTGCCGCTCATGAGGGATATTGGTAATAAAGGTTGAGCAGGGTAACACGAGGCCACTGAAAAACCAATGTTTTTGAAAAAACTAAGAAATTAGGGGGATCAAAAATGTCTCCCTAAATACGAAACGAGCCTTAGAAGCGATTCTGGAGGCTCGTTTTTTTCTGATATTTTATTTTCTTTAAAAAAACGGACTTTTTCAGTGGCCTCGGGTAACACTGCTCGGCCTTTTTTTGTTGTTTTGGAGGGAACGTGGAGTTGCTCCACCTCCCCGGAGGTAAGGGAACTACAGTGCGCTATTCTAGCAAAAAGTAACTACTTAGGTCTACCCAAAATTTTGTTGGATATTTTCTTCGTTGGCACAAGGGAATATGAATAAATATGGAGAATAGAGATTTATTCCATATTAGGGACGTGAGCCAATTGAAATG
>NZ_BMHE01000098.1 GCF_014640555.1 Paenibacillus marchantiophytorum
TGGGGTTGGGGTTGGGGTTGGGGTTGGGGTTGGGGTTGGGGTTGGGGTTGGGGTTGGGGTTGGGTGTGCGTGTGGGCGCGGGTGCAGGCGTATGTGAATGTGCACATTGGCGGCGTTTTCGGACTTTCCAGACCTATAAACGGACAGTAAGCACGCCAGCACATAAGAAAAAACCTAGCCTGGCGGCTAGGTCATCAAGTCAAGTCAAGTCAATCCAAGTCAACGAACCTTGGGGCAAGCCCGAACCCCTAACGAACTCAATATCCTTTATTCGCTCAAAATCGCCCATTCTGAAAATCTAATGAACCCCAGAAGCTCTATTACAAGCAAACGACCACCTTTCCGCCTAAAATCTGCTCGATAGCGTCAATTCAGTTCATTAAATCTCCAAAGTAGCCAATTTCTCCTGTATAAGCATCCTACAGTTCATTAGGCCTTCTGAAACCGAAAACCGCCACAGCAAAGAAGTCTGCGGTGGACGCCAATTAAATAAGGGGTAAACTTCGCTCACCCTAAAACATATAAATTCTTATATATTCAAAAAAAAGACACTCTATCACGCCTGAAAAGGAATGATTAGAATGCCTTTTTTTCATCATTACTGAAAAAAAACAATACCCATTAAACCTGAGGAAACAATCACGAGAAAGGGATGCAGCTTGAATTTAATAATTCCGAAAAAAGCGCCCACCGTTATGAGAACCGTTGCAATGCGATCCCACGAAATTTGCAGATCTGCTGTTCCCCAACCTGCTAAGCCGAAATGAATGGCGGCAAAAATAATAAATCCTGTAACGACTGGTTTCAATCCATAAAAAGACGATTTAAACCATTTATTCGTATGCCATTTGTACAGGAATGCCGCTAGCAAAATGATCAGCAACAAGGATGGCAGCACCATGCCGAACGTAGCCGCGATTGCTCCGGGTACTCCGGCTATTTGCAGCCCGACCAAAGTTGCGCTATTCGTCGCGATTGGCCCCGGGCCAGTTCCTGCTAGTGTGATAACCTGATTAAACGCCTCCGCTGACAGCCAATTCTGCTCGACCACCTCGCGCTGAATCACTGGCATCATGGCATAGCCGCCGCCAAAGGAGACTAATCCAATTTTAAAAAAAGTTACAAATAAACTCAGAAGCATATGCTCACCTCATTCCTTAAATCCCATCTGCGAAGTAGTAATATTCTGTCGTAATTGATTTGCTTACAGTCTTCCTTTCCTTGGGAGCAAGCGGGTCCTTCATCCCCCATCTTTCTTTTAAATAGACAGCAAGCAAGCCTAGAATTAAACCGAATAGAATCATTACAATCGGAGAAACGGGAATAAATAATAAGATAGCAACTGTGCTGGCTGCGGCAAAAAGCGTAATTTTATCGATAATGGAGGATTTCGCCATCTTGTACGCGGCTGCAGCAATGAGCCCGACAACAGCAGCGTGGATGCCTTCCATAATCGCTTGCATTTTGGGATAGCTTTGCAGAAATGCATACACAATGCTTAGCAGGAGAACAATGAAAAAGGTAGGAAGTGTAATGCCGATGACGGCTGCTACTGCTCCTCTAACTCCTGCTAGATGATACCCGACTAACGCTGATACATTCACACCTACGCCGCCTGGGGCAGCCCCAGAAATGGTCATCAGCTCCGCCATCTCATCGTCGGACATCCACTGATTCGTAACGACCACTTCTCTCTGAATGGCTGGCAGCATAGCGTAGCCACCTCCAAAGGTCAGTGGACTAATACGAAGGAATGTCCAGAAAATACGTACTAGTTGATCTAATTGTTTTAATGGCATGTTGGTTGACCTCCTCTGCACTTAAATCTATTTTGAACTAAAGATGAGGAACTGTCCAATCAATTAATTTAATCTATTATCAGAATTATCCTTATAATGCCGGATGAATGGCTATATCAATTCCTATCATCCCGATTAACACTGTAAGTTTAATTTATTTTGGATGAAAGGTAAGGTTTTATCTGTCAGGGGGTAATGACTGCCTATGAACACCTTACATCCCACTGAAGGAGTGATATTTCATGAGCAAAATGATACAAGCCTACTTCCATACGGAGAATCAAGCTGAAGACGCGAAGGTATTGCTGCTCAAGTACAATCCAGACAAGTTGGAAGTCGGCCGCTTGCCGGAAGGCTACACGGGCAACGGCCGTGTGCTCCTTCCACTCGTTGATGGCGTCGGAACCGGTACGGCTGTTAACCCGACTAATGGTGTCGGAGTTGTTGGCGTCATGCCTGTGGTCGGGGCGCTGGATTCACAAAGATATCTGGAAGAAGATGAGGATAGCCTCCAATACGTGCTCTCCGCCAAAGTCAGCGATGCGGATTACTTGGGAGCCGTTGATCTGCTCCGACGCAATCATGCTCATTTGGAGAAGCTGGACGAATAGACGAGAAGAAACCTTGATCCCGCTTTAATGGGATCAAGGTTTCTTGTAAAATTATACTTCCGCGGATGCGAATACTGGACGATTTGTCACAAATAGAGTATCGTAGTTCCTTCAACCAATGCACGTACTGCCGCATCATCCAAGTTAGACGGCACGCTGCCGTTTCTTCATCGCGTAGTTCGTTAAATAAACCCCAATGACAATCCAAATTGCCCCCAAGAGATGATACAACTGCAGCGATTCCCCCGTAAAAACGGTGGCAAATACCGCACTAAATAGCGGAATTAAATTCAAAAATCCTGCGCAGCGCTGAGGCCCTACCAGTTCTATCGCCCGATTCCAGCTCAGAAAAGAAACGATCGAAGCGAACAATCCGATGTAAAGGAGGCCTGAGGCAAGGGACAGATTCCATTCAACTTCCGGCAGCCTAATCGACCACTCGATAAGGGATAATGGAATCATCAGCACTAACGCCGTAGCGACTTGCATGAGCAGGAAGGCACTGGAGGGAAAGCGGCCAGCCATTTTCTTCATGCCAACCGAATACAATCCCCAGCAGATGACAGCCCCGATCATAAATAAATCACCTTTATTAAACGAAAGATGGAGCAAGGCAGATAGGCTGCCTCGGCTAATAATCCAACTAACGCCAGCCATCGAGATCAGGATACCTGGCAAAGCCGACCACGCCAAGCGCTCTTTCATCATGAACCAAGTCAGCAGCACCACAATGATAGGTGTCGCAGAATTCATCAAGGACGCATTGATGGAGCCTGTATATTGTACTGCGACATAAGTTAACGTATTAAACCCGGCAATTCCCGTCAGTGACAGGAACAGCACCATTTTCCAAGTATGCAGAAAAGCCTTGCGCAGCTCCCACACTTGCTTGCCAAAGAAAGGCAGCAGAAAACAAAAAGCAAGCGTCCAGCGCAGCGTAGCCAAGGTAATAGGCGGAATATGCAGAACAAGCGCTTTACCTGCAACGAAATTCCCTCCCCAAATACAAGTTGCAAGCACTAGCAGCAGGTAGGGGGAACGTTTTAACATAACTATCCAAACTCCTTTATTCGCAAGATCTGATTTGTCCATAATACCATATCACGTCAGCCTAAAGTGGATAGTTTTGTAGCTACGGAATGATTCGTTGAAGACTTATACTTGTAAAAACATTGACAGCTAGATTTCCTACCCCTTACTATGTCTAAGTAGTTGTACGCAGGTCATTCAAATTCCGGACACCGTACTCGTAGCGGTTCCTGGTTTCTCAGCCTAGGAACAGCTAACGACTTTGGTGACCGGAGGTGAAAGCATAGATGATTAGAACACTTTCAACAGATATGGAATTATTCGCGGCGGCGCTTTCGCAAGCCATCGTCGTTGTCATCCAGCGAACAGCCGATGATATACCCGTTTTCGTCACTTCAGGAGTCATCACCAAATATACCCCCTATGATGTCAGCATCGGAGAAACCAGCTTTCTACGGGATGAGACTGAGCTGCGAATTGAATTCCATCCTCAATCGTAGTGGATTTCACAGTAAGAACCCAGTGGAATCAGCTCATTCAAATACTGATACATGCGTTCCTTATCACGATCCGGTACTAGTCGGATAGCATGAAAGTCAAAATGAATCATGCTTTCTGCCGCATCATATTTCGCGAAAGATAATCGACCATAAGGAAATAATTGATTGATCATTTCGATAATTCTGTACTGGTTCAAATCCCTGCGTTTGGCAGTTTGAATGATAGCAAGCGGTATCTCGTTCAACAGAGGTACCCCATCGTCCGCCACCAAATGATACGGTTTGATCTGGTAACAAACATAAGGATATAAGTAACCGCTTGCATACTTCTTCAACAAATTAGCTTCCTTCTCCGGCAGATGCAATTGTCCATTCCAAGCGTAGATCGTTGCTTTATGCTTGGAAGGCGTATGAATTCGGATATAGCTCAGTTGTGGAAAACGGTTTTTCACTTGCTGTTCGGATAATAGACGAGTTCCCACTCAAATCACCTCTCCTCACAAATTGCCCTTCTCTTACAGCATATGCCAAAAAAAGAGTCAGCTCTCCTTTCTCTCAAAAAGGAAACTGACTCTCACTTTGCTCATTCTTCCGGTATGGATAAACCTAGCCCCTCTGCAATACGAATACCGTATTCAGGATCTGCTTGATAGAAATGACCAATCTGTCTGCGTTTGATTTCATCACTCTCGACTGGCTGCATAGCGCCCACGATAGTTTGAACCAGTCGGGTTCGCTCCTCTTCACTGAGCAAACGGTATAAATCCCCTGGCTGAGTGTAATGATCATTGTGATCATACGCCACACTATCCGCAGCGCCGCCGACTTCGTAAGGACTCGTTTTATGGGCTGCCGATTCGGCAGGTCCACCGGCACTGTTCGGTTCATAATAAACAGAACCTCCGCCATTATTGTCCGCTCGCATTTGACCATCCCGTTGGTACGTATTCACTTCACTATGCGGCCGATTAATCGGCAAGGACTGATGATTGGCACCTACCCTGTAGCGGTGGGCATCCCCATATGCGAATAAGCGGCCTTGCAGCATTTTATCCGGAGAAGCTTCAATCCCTGGCACGAAAGTGCCCGGCGAGAAAGTGGCTTGCTCAACTTCTGCAAAGTAGTTCTCCGGGTTCCGATCCAGCACCATACGACCAACTTCAATGAGCGGATAATCTTTCTGCGACCACACCTTCGTTACATCAAATGGGTCAAAACGATACGAATCTGCATCCTCAAGCGGCATGATCTGCACAGACAATTTCCATGAAGGGAAATCCCCTTGATCAATCGCATGAAACAAATCTTCCGTATGATAATCCGGATTATCCGCAGCGAGCTTCGCCGCCACCTCCGGGGCTAAGTTCTGCACGCCTTGTTCCGTTTTAAAATGATACTTCACCCAGACGCCTTGCCCTTCGGCATTGACCCATTTGAACGTGTGACTGCCGAACCCGTGCATATGCCTAAGCGTTGCAGGAAGTCCTCTGTCCGACATCAGAATTGTCACTTGATGCAGCGATTCAGGTGATAGCGACCAGAAATCCCAAACGGCATTCGGATTTTTCAAATGCGTCTGCGGATGACGCTTCTGCGTATGGATAAAGTCAGGAAACTTGATGGCATCACGGATGAAAAAGACAGGCGTATTATTGCCAACCAAGTCATAATTGCCTTCATCTGTATAAAATTTCACCGCAAAGCCGCGTGGGTCTCGCACGGTGTCTGACGAACCATTTTCGCCTGCAACGGTTGAAAATCGAACAAACAGCGGTGTCCGTTTGCCAACCTCCGCGAACAAACTAGCTTTCGTATACGACGTCAAATCCTGCGTCACTTCAAAATACCCGTGAGCGCCAGCCCCCTTCGCATGTACGACCCGCTCCGGCACACGTTCCCGGTTGAAATGGGCCAACTTCTCTAAGAGATGGACGTCCTGAATTAACGTCGGACCTCGCGAACCTGCGGTTATCGAGTTTTGATTATCTCCGACTGGAGCTCCCCAACTCGTTGTAAGTTTTTTCTTGTCCTCGCTCATAATCGACTCACCTCATCATTGGAATAGTAAAGCTGCTGCTCCGCCGTGGAGCGCTCTCATTCGCTCCACAGCGCACAAATGTGACAACCCTGTATGTCCCTATTCCATAAGTATTCGAGAACCTGTCTTGTTATGATACTCGGAACAAGTTTGGCTTGGGTGGCGGGGGGGCGGGGGGGCGGGGGGGCGGGGGGGCGGGGGGGCGGGGGGGCGGG
>NZ_BMHE01000099.1 GCF_014640555.1 Paenibacillus marchantiophytorum
TCTTTGCACGACGGCTCCCCCGCCGAAGGCGTATCCATCGAACCTTTCCCCGTTAGGCAAGGGGTAGCCCTGAACAAAGGCCATAAATCCGATATCTTTGATGGATTGCTCATCCAACCCGCGCGGGATGGAGAATTGAAGGTTGAGCCCGAGCCGTTTGACAAGCTCCATATGCCGATTAATGGCTCCGCCTAAGTCTTTTTCCACATTAGCCGTAATTGTGTTCTGCCGAACCTCCTGAAAGATGGCAAGCGTGCTTAGTGGCGCTAAATTGGTTTTACCTGCCAGCGCGGCATATTCATCTTGTACGAATACATTGGATGCCTTATCGTAGACTGTCGCCTTGTCATCCAGTGTAAAATACAGCACATTCCCATTCTGCAGCGTGTAGGTATACGGGCGAATTGGCCAAAAGACAGGAGTAATCTCTCGCTGTCCACTACTATTGGCTGCATCTTCTAATGTCACTAACACATAACCGTTATAGCGAAGCAATACCATGGCAGGCATGTGGATTTTCAAGTTTTGTATCGCTACCGGATTATTCTCAATACCGAACTTAAGGGCTAGATTTTGATAAAAGACATGAAGCATGTCCATATCCAAATTAAGCTGCTTTTGTTCATGATACCGAACGGCGGTCGTCGTTTGTTGTGATTCCATTCTAGCTAAATATGCACCCGCATCGTCCACGGCAGCCTGAAAATCATCCTCATATTGTTTGTGCAGGCTGATGCTTCGATCGTACGAATCCTGTCTGGCATCATGCACAAATACGAGGGGGATGGCGATAATTAGAAATAATAAGACAAGACTAAGGGGCTTCACTTCGTACCATTCCCCCCTTTTTAATGGCAATCGGAACCGCTTGTCCTCTGAATAGGAAAGAGCGAAGCCTGCCTGCAAGGGTAATGCCACGTGATTGAATACGAACGTTAAATAGATCTCCAACATGCATGGTATATCTCCGCGATGCATCATCATCTGCAAGCTGCGCACTTGGATACAGCGTACTGAGTATTTCTTTGGTAAAGTATCCGTCATATCGAACTGTAAATGTCTGTTGGAACGTCCCAAAGTTATTGGGATTCGTATAGGTAGGTTCAATAACCTTTTTGTAGCGCTCCAAGGTAACATCGAATACAGCATTAGAAGTATCCAGCGAACGTAGGAATTGGTTGTAATCCCGCACGTCTACGTAACCCTTCCCCCTAACCGTATCAACAAACTGTGTAATCGCCGCATCGGATACTTGGTAGGTCATATCGTCGACCTTCTCGGCCTGTCTGTATCCAGGTTTAAATATTACCAAAAATGGAATATCAACCTTTATATTATAATCTATAGAACGACAACAATCACCAAAATATTACATTTTATCAGTAAAAAACAGGCTAATCATGGTGGTATCTGACCATAATCGACCTGTTTTATGTAATGCTTCAGCGTTGCTTAGATTATAATTGTCAAGCATTATTGTGCGTACAAGCGAAATGATGAAATCTTTACACGGGTATTACATAGGTTAAGTATGTTACTTGTTGAATGAAAGGTTCATTCAGCACTGGGTAGCCCCCAACCTGAAAAATATTAACTCAATTATAAAAGATAACCAACAATCTCAAGAAACATAGGTTTTTTACTGGCATTAGAATATCATAAATTTATGTTTGATTATTTCCAAGCAAGCTTCCACTTGATATTTATCATTCGGATTTCGAGTTAAATAACCCTCACTTGCTTCAATTAAATATTTAAAAAATGTCTCATAGTCTACAATTGCATTTTCTACAATTTCAGCCATTGGAGGTTGCAAACTAAAGCAAACGCCACTTTCGCCAAAAAATCCTTCTTCCCCAGGCTGATATTCATGGGAAAAAGTGCAACTTACTGGGTCGATTCCAAAACCATCACCATTTTAAAAATTAAGGATAAAATGTATATATTCACCTTAACCTATAGCTTTATAATAAAATCTCATAAGTTCTACTTTTTCCGAAAAATCTTCAATTATAAAAATCTCATCTTCCATATAAATCCCCCTATAAATATTAATCAAGTACTGGGAAAAAGTTGGTGATCTCACCTGTAATCTTATCTTTAAAGCCCATAAACTTAAGTTTTTTCCCATTTATATTAACATAACCCTCGACCATATCACTTGGAGACCTTTCCCCACCAGGAATTATCCTGTTATTACCAACTCCTTCCTCCATCGCTTCTCTTCCCAATTTCAATATCTGTTCATCAGAAAAAACTTTAGGATCATAAATAGTTTTAGGATTTTCATACTCTTTCCACTGACCAGTAAAATTCCCTTTTTCACCGTTAGCCGTGCTCATTCCGTCATAAACAGGGAGCTTGTATTTAACTTCATAAATACCTAGATGCGGTGTTTTCGTTACAGCTTGACTAATGTCTTTTACCTGGTCACCAAAGTTGACTAAGATGTAATTTTCAAAGTTATCAAGATTATGACCACCTTTTATACCTATAGTCGGTTTTGCTTTAAAACCTTCTACTTCAATTATATGCTTATCATAACCATTCTTAAAATCAACTTTAATTTTCGGATTAGATAGGAGAGATGAACCTAGTTTTTCCCTTCACTGACTTGAACATGATATTTAAACCCTTTATCCCTAAGATAATAATGGCATTGTAATATTCACACAGCCACTGTCTTAATGGATTAAAGAAGTCCCAATATACGTTAGTAAAGTCAACCACAATACGGTCAATCGAAACTTTAATTCCTTGCATGTTCAGCCCCCATCCAGAAATTTTCCAACGAATTTCAGTCTATTATTAAAGGGCAAGGCGGCTAGCCTAAAACGTATCCTTACCTGTATATGTTGACCGGCACGTTACCAGATTGTTCTTGACACAGTAATCATCGTTGCAAGGGTCAGTTATGTTGCGGACTAAGTAATCTTCCTTTATTACCGCCCTTACTATAGTTGTCGTACTATCGATCTTGAAAGTTGCGATTCGTTTCTTTCTATCAATTCAATTGATGTAGGACATTTTACAGTTGCAAGTAAATTTGATAAAACCGTGAGAAAGCAAAGATAACAAAAAACAGATCAATCATGGTTGTATCTGACCATAATCGACCTGTTAAATGTAACGCTAAAGCGAAAATTAGGTTATACTATTCAAGCACTACTGTGCGTACAAGTGAAATGAAGAAATCTTTGTATTGGTATTACATGGAATAAGTATGTTACTGGTTGAATAATGGGTTCATTCGATAATGCGTGGCCCCCACATAAAAATAGATGAAATATCCTATCTTTTCAATTTTTCTTCGTTATAAGAATGATCAAGTAAACTAAGTAGGTTTGGGGTTAAGTACTTTATCTGGTATTGATCCAAATCACTATTGACAATTAACTGACCGTTTTCTTTTCTAAGTAGCTGATCTGAACCATTTTCTAAAAATAACAGATTCCCACCACATTGTTTCATAAACTTCCCCATAACTTTAAACAAATATTCTAGTCCTTGATAAAAAGTATTACCGAATAGCTGACCCCTGATGCAAATATTAACATCTAATTCATAATGGTTTCTAACAAAATCTATGTCAGAAATATCCTCAAGTTCAAGTGCCAATGAAAAGTATTCAGTTCCGATAACTATTTCTTCTTCATCACTGTGAATCGATACCTTTTCGTTCAATATGTTGATTATTATTTTATCAATCACTTCTGCCAATGATTTGCAGCTCAAATTAGATAATAAAAATAATTCGAAATCCATGCATATCTATCCCCCAAATATCCGTGTGATTTTACCATCAACCACAATTATCAATTCTTGTAAGTTCTTTAAATCTCCGTTTGGATTAGCCTTCCTTAGAATCCCTTCAGTGATCTCAGTTATTTTTTCTGAAGTGAAACCATCTAAATTAAGCACAATTCTCTCTGCCTGTGTTTTTGTCTTTTTGCTAATATTTCTTAATATATTGTCTACATTTGTATCTATCGTAGGTGCGTAGCAGTCAAATACTTCGCCTTCAATTAGAAAATCTGGATTTGATGTTTCCTTTATACCATGTCCATTTCCGCCATTTACTTCATCTAACAATTCAATGTCATATCCCTGATCAGCAAAGATATCTGCTGTTTCACTCTCTTTCTTAACCCCATGTGAATCACCTTTAGTGTAATTCCCTTTTGGTTTACCTCCATTTGGTAAAGAAGGTTCGGTCAGTTTAGTTCTACCTTCACCCATCCCCTTAACAGGAACCTCTCCAAACGGTCGCTCCGCATTCAATGCCGGTCCATCTTTCAAAGCCATATTCTGGCTCTCTTTATATCTGGCATTCGCCAATGCAACTTCTTTTTCCGCCTGTGACATGAGCAAACTTGAGTTGGTATTTAGCCCTTTCACACCTAAGAGATTTAAGGGAAGGGCATAGATCTCTTCAGCAATTCCCGTCGACTCAAGAAAATCACCCGATGACTGCCCAATGATGCCCTTTCTATATCTATCAAGTATAGCAGTTAATTTCTCCTCCGTTAACTCCCATGGTTGCTTATTCGCTACACCATATTTGGTCATAATGGTTTGCATCGTGTCATTGGTACTCGGATCCCATTGTTTCTTCGTCAATGCTCCCATGATCCTTTGAATGGCTGCCATCTTATTCGGATCTGTGACTTCAGGCAGCGATAAACTACCCTTTGCCTTCACTTCTTCTTCCAAAGCTTGTATAGCTAGATCGACCTTCGTCTCATCATGCCACCACATGCCTTTGAAGTACTCCGCTTCTCCTTGTTCCCAAAAGGCATCATACGCCATTTTTAAATCAGAGCCCTCCAACTGCTCCAGTCGCCTAATCGCCCACTCCCCCTCATTTCCTTTGCTCAAGGAGGTCAGAATCAGACTACGCAGTTCATTATCCTGCGGCATCTCCGAATGGTCATTCTTTGCGGGATTATACTTACAGGCTAGTAACGCCGAACCTGCATAGAACGAACTCACATCCACATTCTCATCATAAAAGCTGGAGGCTATGCCTAACTGGCCTAGCTTTATGCGTTCAGCCTCCATCTCTTTCGTGGCTTCATCCATATACGCCTGATTGCCAAATTTTGCGTACATGTGATAGGCCGCTTGGCTGCGTCCCAGTTCTGTATAGGACGCTTTGATCTGCCCAAGCCGCTCGTTCGCCCATTTCTGCTCTGCTGGCGTTCCTTTTGCTCGTTGATCCAGTAATTGCGCCACTGTTTTATCCTGTTTCAGTGAGCCGAGCTGCTTTTCAATGGTGGCTGTTTGGATTTGCACCTGAAATTCTTTGGCGACTTCCACGAGTAGTGTGGGAACCGGTGCGATCAGAAGTTTCAGCGGGTTCGTATGCATGATCGTCTTCGCCAATTGCTCGAGTCCACTGACGATCTTTTGTACGACGGCTTTGGCCTCCGCGCCCAAACTGCTGGCTAATCGCTCCCACCAGCTTTTCCCCGTCGAGGTTGCTTGTTTTAATGCCTGGGCATCCTTGATG
>NZ_BMHE01000100.1 GCF_014640555.1 Paenibacillus marchantiophytorum
AAATATAAACCTTATTATAAATTTTTTTGAATTTTCTCCTAGTCGGCATGTGCTCCGTAAAGGTGAATCAGCCGCTAAGGAGCACAATGCCTTATCATGTCATATATTTTGCAAAGCTTCTGCACCGTGGAGGCATTTCAGGTGAGATAAGGTTGAAAACAGCGTTATGGCGGCACCTGAGGCCAAAGAGGGAGCTTAACGTTGAAAAACAACGTTACTGTCAGAGAAGGAGCACCGTGGAGGCATTTCAGGTGAGATAAGGATGAAAAATAGCGTTATGGCGGCACCTGTGGCCAAAGAGGGAGCTTTAACGTTGAAAAACAACGTTACTGTCAGAGAAGGAGCGCCGTGGAGGCATTTCAGATGGGTTAACGCTGAAAGCAAACGTGTAAAGTACTCAGCCGTCAGCTATCCTTATCATGTATGCCTTTTGCGGCTGAATTGTGGCGAATTTGAGAAAGTCTAGGGAATGTTTTGTGTATACTAATGAAATTCGGGATCAAAAATTGTATGATATGATTGGGTTCCACTTAATGAGAATCCATTGAGAATAGAGAGACATGGAGCAAGAGAAGGAGAAATTCGGATGCTATTTAAAAAAATTGGTGTGATCGGCGGAGGCACGATGGGGCAAGGGATAGCCGAGATGCTGGCGGCCCGAGGCCTAGACGTTCTGTTAGCCGAGAAAACGACGGAGAAGCTGGACCGCGCGATTGAGCAAATCACGGTAAGCTTAGATAAACAAATTGAACGTTGGGCGCTTACCGAGTCAGAGAAGAAACTGATTATGGCTAAGATAAATAAAACGGAATCGCTGGATGATATGGCGGATTGTGATATGGTGATCGAGACCATAACGGAAGATTTGAACGCCAAAAAGCATGTCTTTTTTCAATTGAATCAAATCTGCGATCCGTCGATTATTTTGGCTACGAATACATCAACGCTAAGTGTGACGGAAATTGCAGCGGTGACAACGAATCCGCAGCGGATTATTGGACTGCACTTTTTGCATCCCGTTGCGAAGATTGATCTTGTTGAAATTATTCGCGCCATGAAAACGTCGAATGCGACCTTCGAGCAAACGAGACAATTTGTGGATGAGCTGATCCAGAAGAAAAGCATCAAGGTTAACGAATCACCTGGTTTTATAACGACTCGATTGATCTGCACTTTGATTAACGAGGCTCTGCACACGTTGTCTGAGGGAGTCGCTTCCGCGGAAGATATCGATACAGCCATGCGGATTGGTTATGATTTTAAACATGGTCCCTTGGAAATGTGCGACCGTTTCGGCCTGGATTCCGTTCAAGCCGCGCTGGAAGGCATGTTTCGCGAGTATGGAGATATCAAATACCGCCCATCCTTCCTTTTGAAGCAAATGGTACGAGCAGGGCATCTGGGCACGAAGACAGGCGAAGGTTTCTTTCGTTACGATAAGGATGGTGATCGGCTGTGAATATATTAGTTATTAACGCAGGAAGCTCATCTTTGAAATATCAGCTGTTTCAAATGAAAGATGATTCGGTGCTGGCCAAAGGCCGAGTAGAACGCATTGGGATGGAGACTGCGATCTTGACTCATGAGCCTGCAGGTAAACCCGAAGTGCGCGAGGTGAGTGAAATTCTCGAGCATACCACAGCGATACGCAAGGTTCTGGCGCTGCTGGTCCACCCCGAGCATGGCGTCTTGTCGTCAACGTCCGAGATCGACGCCGTGGGCCACCGTGTTGTCCATGGCGGTGAATCCTTCAAGAACTCCGTCCTCGTCACAGACGAGGTGAAGGTGGAGATCAAGCGCCTCTTCGATTTGGCGCCGCTGCACAACCCGGCGCATATGCTGGGCATTCTGGCGGTGGAGGCGAATATGCCTGACGTGCCGCAGGCCGTCGTGTTCGACACCGCCTATCATCAGTCGATGCCGGCGAAGGCCTACCTCTATCCGATCCCGATGGTGCTGTATCGGAAGCACAAAGTGCGGCGCTACGGGTTTCACGGCACTTCGCACAAGTACGTCAGCGAGCGCGCCGCAGCCTTCCTAGGCCGCCCGCTGGAGCAGTTGAAGCTCGTTACCTGTCATATCGGCAACGGAGCTTCCTGCACCGCTGTAATGGGCGGTGAGTCGGTCGACACGAGCATGGGGATGACCCCGCTCGAAGGGTTGATGATGGGCACGCGGAGCGGCGATCTCGATCCTGCCATCGTGCCTTACGCCATGGGCAAAGAGGATCTGACGCTTGGGGAGATCAGCTCCATGCTCAACAAGCACAGCGGATTGCAGGCGATCTCGGGGATCTCCAGCGATATGCGAGAGATCGTGGAAGCTATGGAAGCGGGCGATAAGAACGCTGCGTTAGCCTTCGACATGTACGAGTACCGGCTGCGCAAATACATTGGGGCCTACGCCGCGGCGATGAACGGGCTCGATGCGATTGTATTCACAGCGGGTGTTGGAGAGAACTCAGAGCTCCTGCGCAAAAGGGTTTGCGAGCACCTAACCTTCTTCGGTGTCGAGTTCGATGAAGAAGCAAATCGCAAAGGGAGAGGCGAGGAACGGCGCATCACAACAGCTGCCTCCCGCGTACAAGTTTTAGTCATACCAACGAATGAAGAATGGGTAATTGCCTGTGATACATATCGAATCATCCACCCGGAGGCAAACTGATTGTTTCCGGAAAATAGTGTACAATAGAGAAGGATTGTGAATTGTTAAGGAGGTTCGATATCGAAATGAAATGTACGATAGGTGAAGTCAAACATCATGTCGGTGAATCCGTTACGATTGGCTGCTGGCTCAACAAGAAGCGTTCCAGCGGTAAGATTCAGTTTTTGCAACTAAGAGACGGTTCGGGCTATATACAAGGCATTGTGATGAAAAGCGATGTCAGTGAAGAGGTATGGGAAGCTGCCTCCAAACTAACCCAAGAGAGCTCTCTATACATAACAGGAATCGTGAAGGAAGATACCCGCAGCAAAGGCGGCTATGAGCTCGATGTGCTCGGCGTCGAAATCATCCAAATTACCGAGGATTATCCCATTTCTCCTAAAGAACACGGCGTTGATTTCCTAATGGATAATCGCCATTTATGGATTCGCAGTCCGCGTCAGCGCGCGGTGCTAGTGATTCGGGCGCAAATTATTCAAGCGATTCAAAACTTTTTCAATGAACGCGGTTTCCACTTGGTGGATCCACCGATTCTAACTCCATCTTCTTGCGAAGGAACAACCAATTTGTTCCATACCAAATATTTTGATGAGGACGCTTTTCTTACGCAAAGTGGGCAGCTCTATATGGAAGCTGCCGCGATGGCACTTGGACGGGTATATTCATTCGGGCCAACGTTCCGTGCGGAGAAGTCCAAAACACGCCGTCATCTAATTGAGTTCTGGATGATAGAGCCGGAAATGGCTTTCGTTGATCATGCCGAGAATCTGGACATTCAAGAGCAATTCGTTTCTCATATCGTTCAAACGGTACTTAAAAACTGCTCGCAAGAGTTGGAAACGTTGGAACGAGATACGTCCAAGCTGGAGAAGATACAAGGTCGTTTCCCACGAATCACTTATGATGAAGCGGTTGATTTTCTGCAAAAGAATGGGCATGAGTTCGTCTGGGGCGAAGATTTTGGGGCTCCGCATGAAACGGCGATTGCAGCGCAATACGAAACTCCCGTGTTTATTACACATTGGCCGACAGAAATTAAGGCTTTCTATATGAAACCTGATCCTAACCGACCAGAAGTCGTGCTTTGCGCAGATATGATCGCACCGGAAGGCTATGGCGAAATTATTGGCGGCTCTCAGCGAATCGACGACCCAGAGTTAATGGAACAACGTTTCCAGGAGCATGAATTATCGAAAGAAGCGTATCAATGGTATCTCGATCTAAGGAAGTATGGAACGGTTCCGCATTCCGGCTTCGGATTAGGACTCGAACGGACAGTAGCTTGGATCTGTGGACTTGATCATGTGCGCGAAACAATTCCATTCCCACGTCTCTTGTATCGTCTATACCCGTAAATTAATTAATCAACCGTGGGTAGAAAGGGAGGGCGATACGAACTTTGAATAAACAAGCGGTTACACAGCAGCAGATCGAAGCGGCTCTTATTGCCAGCTTTCAGGAGGGGAGTGTTGGGGTTCCGCTTCTTCTTCTCAAGCATTACAAGGCGATGGAAGTCAGTGAAATTGAAGTGATGACCCTGATTCATTTACTTTCTTTCCTGGAGAAAGAAAAAAACGATTTTCCGACAACGGATGAAATTCAAGAGCGAATGTTCGCTGCGCCGGATCAAGTTATAGCCAGTCTCCAAAAGTTAATACACGAGCAATTTATTATGATTGACGAGGATACGGAAGAATTCACGGGCATTCGCAGTGAACGTTATAATTTAACGCCGCTCTACCGTAAATTGGCTAAACGGGTGGCGGAAGAGCAGATGGCACGTGCTGTCAGTGTGCGACCAAGCGCTTTAACCGATGAGAATGCCAAAAATATTTTTACCACCTTCGAGAAAGAATTTGCACGTCCTTTAACCCCGATGGAACTGGAAACCATCTCTGGTTGGCTGGATAAAGATATGTACAAGGAAGAGCTTATCATGACGGCGCTCAAGGAAGCAGTGTTCGCGGGTAAAGTTCATTTCCGTTATATTGATCGCATCCTGATGGAATGGGGCCGCAATCGTGTGGCGACGGTTGATCAAGCCAAGGAATATTCCCAAAGATTCAGGCAATCCAGATGATGAGTTGACAACCAGCGCACAAATATAGAGAACCTAGCCGCAGACCGCTGTAGGCTGGGTTCTTTTTTTAATATATAAGAATTTATATGTTTTGGGGTGAGCGAAGCTTACCCCTTATTTAGAATAATAGAAAGTATAAGTTTATTTAGTGGATTTAGGGGATTCTACCTTTTTAGTTTTTTGGTACATGTAGAGTATGAAACAGGACATCCTACACCGAATTTTCTTTGATGAGAATCGCTACTATGAAGCCAATAAAAGCAAGGATGGCAAAAAGATACGTCCCGTAGTGCTGAAAGAAATCCGAAAATTTCGAGATTGTGGAAACCCGAAAAAAGAGTTTAAGCTGCTCGCATGTGAAGGGTGCCACGATCTTAAGGTGGTGCCCTTTTCGGTGCAAGGGGCGGTTCTGCACGACGTGTTCATGCGGAGAAACGGAAGAGTGGAGCCGTGTCTTGTCTGAGGACGTATGTCAAGTCAACCATCGACATGTTATCTTGACCATCGAAGAAGGTCTAAAAGACATGTTTTTGGGTTGGGGTGAGTGAAGCTGGCCCAGAATTTAAATGTTGGAGATTGACGCCAGTCTCCAGGCTTGGGTTGTAGGCGGCCCATACGATGGAGGGGGTCGATGCGGTGCGATGAGAACAAGGTAGCTGTGAACGTACTTATTTGTTCGAATTGCTGCTGGTTTGGAGATATAAACAAGCTATTTGGCAGAATGAGATCCTCTAGCTTTGCAATCGCGCGGAGATAAGGGAAC
>NZ_BMHE01000101.1 GCF_014640555.1 Paenibacillus marchantiophytorum
GGTATTGCTTCGCTATAACGGGTATGTGTTAGTGACATTAGAAGATGCAGCCAATAGTAGTGGACAGCGAGAGATTACTCCTGTCTTTTGGCCAATTCGCCCGTATACCTACACGCTGCAGAATGGTAATGTGCTGTATTTTACACTTGATGACAAGGCAACAGTCTACGATAAGGCATCCAATGTATTCGTACAAGATGAATATGCCGCGCTGGCAGGTAAAACCAATTTAGCGCCACTAAGCACGCTTGCCATCTTTCAAGAGGTTCGGCAGAACACAATTACGGCTAATGTGGAGAAAGACTTGGGTGGAGCCATCAATCGGCATATGGAGCTTGTGAAACGGCTCGGACTCAACCTTCAATTCTCTATTCCGCGCGGGAGCCGTGGTGCAAAGAAAATCACTAATCGGAACGATTTCATCTGCTGGACGGCATGTTGCTTATGGCAACGGATGCGTACCTAGTGCTGGTGTGACGGTCACTGAAAGCCTTTTTGATGGGGAAGAGGCTGTAAGAAAAGGATATTTTATTAATGATTGTTCAAATTCACAGTAGTGAGGGGAGATATAATTTCGCTTACTACTGACAATGGCGATAATGTAGGAATAGTCCTTAAAAAGTCACGCCAATAGAATTTGCTGAAGTCCAAATGTAAACTATTATCAAAATTGGAGGAAAAAAATATGAAGAAGAAAATATGGATCATAGCAATTACCGTAACTACACTTTTAAGCTCCACTATTTTGATTAATAAGTTCGGGATTGTCAAAGCCGCCTCAACGAGTGTGTCACTTTCAGATATTAAAGGGCACTGGGCCGAAACAGCCATATCCGATGCGGTACAGAAGGGATACATCGACGGATACCCAGACGGTAGCTTCAATCCTAATGGAAAGATAACAAGAGCCGAATACGCTGCACTTTTGAGTCGAGTAACTAATCTGAAACCTTCTAGTACACAGGAAGCTTTTTCAGACTTAAAGGGCAATTGGAGTAGGGAAGCAGTCAATAAGCTCGCTGGATTAGGCTTTATTGATCCTTCTGACTATCCAAATGGATTTCAATCAGATGTGCAACTGACACGTTATGAAATGATGAAATGGATTTCCGCAGGACTTGCGAAATCAGATTCAAGTTTTCAACAAGCATTGTCAGATACCAAAAACACGTTACTTCCAACGCCTGAAACCTACAAAGGTGGAATTTCATCTGAACAAGTTCCATTCATAGCCCTTGTGAAAGGAACTGGAATTATTGAGGGGTTCGAAGACGGTTCTTTCCGACCAGATGACACAACAACAAGAGCAGAAGTTACCACTATTTTGCTTCGTTATGCAAATGTTGAAGGAAAAAAAGCCGATCAATACAAGGCGTTGAACGAGTTGCGTGAAGTAGGGACAACTGGGACTAACGTTACTTCCTTGACCCCTTATTTTTACACAAGAAACCTCAAAGGTCTCACACCTAATTTTTCAAATATTTTGGATAAGCAAATTACTCTGAAAAATAACTCAGGAAGTGTAAAATTTAGTTATTTTATTGTTGTTGATTCCGAGGGGGATCAAGGAGGTGGTGTTTATGCGCCAATGTTCCTTGATAAGTTGGCAAAATGGCAGAAAGGTCAATATTGTGTGTTTTCAGACATCTCAATTACTTCTAATATGGACACTACGGACTTGAACACAATGGCAAATGGAATTTATAGCAACAGACTTATTTCATTCCAAAGATTAACAGGTTCAAAGGTGAATGATTACGGTTTGAATACAATTCCTGAGATGAATGCGTGGAGTTATTTAGTAAAAGGCGAGGAAAAGAGAGTGTGGGTTCAATCGGTTATTGATAAAACTAGATCCGCCTCCTTTTCGCTTACTGCTGATAATGGCGATGATGTAAGAATAGGTCTTAAAAAGTAGAGAAGGGGGTAGATAATAGTTGAAACTTATTAAACAGGCAACCCTCCTTGCCCTATCTTCGTTTATCTTAAACACGTCCTCTGTCATGATTGCCCCAGTAGAGGCTGCTGGGGTATACCCGCCAAAGACACAACAATCTCCATCAAAAAGAGTCCATTCCGAACCGGTCAGAGCCACACCTGGCGTTTACAGGTATCAATTGGACGCTGGGGGTTTTAGGGCGGACTACTCAGGTGGGCAAATGGATGTTGCTTGGAATGGGGATTGTAACAATCCCCGACCGGTTGACTCAGTGGTTCCAGATGATGTGAACTTGTCTGTTTGGCCAGGTTCAACTTGGCTAGATGATAGTGACAATCCAATCCCTTCTGGTGGTGTTCAAAATACTCGTCTTGATACAGTGACATATTTTTCTGCTCCATCATACAGTCCGGTTGGTGGAGATCCGGTTATCACCAGTTCTAACACAGCACTTATTTCATCTGAAACTGGAGAAGGATAGTTGCTTATGGTAACGATACACAGTAGCAAGGGAGATATATAACAATGAAAAAAAGAGTGTTAGGTATGCTTTTGACAGGTTTGGTAGTGGGTGGTTCTTATCTACCATCACACCATTAGAATTTTGTGGATTTACAAATCTTACTACTTAACCACGGAGGTGAAGTAAATGAAAAAGAAAATTGCAATCCTAGCGTTTGCTGCAACTACAGTCTTAACATCGACAATTATGGTGAATAAAAGCGAGACAGTTAAAGCAGCATCTTCCAAAGTATCTTTCTTTGATATTAGAGGTCACTGGGCGGAGCAAGCAATCAACGGAGCCATACAGAAGGGATATGTCGACGGGTATCCAGATGATTCTTTCAAACCCGAGGGTCAGGTGACTCGCGCCGAATTTATTAAAATGGTTGATAATGCACTGAATGTATCCGTTGGAATTGCAGGAGCCGGTGACGCATGGTACATCCCCTACATCAATGCGGCGGTGACTTCCGGTTTCCTCCAATGGAGCGATGTAACAAGCGGTGATTGGAACACTCCTATGACTCGCAAAGATTTGGCGCGAGTAGCAGTGCGTTCTACCACGGGGGATAAGAATACTGATGATCAAAAATGGATGTACTTAGCGACTAAGGCCGGTCTCATAACTGGCATGGATGATACTGGCACACTTGGTGAGGATAAAACGACAACCCGCTCCCAATCGGTGACGATTATCGAACGAATTCTGTCTATCAAAAATGGTCAAACTCTATCGTTTGATAAGCACGCTGTATCGAGGGCAGAAGTCGCTTGGCATGGAACAAACATTTTTACAATGTGGCCTAGATATTTCCCCGATAGCTTCATGGATCGTTTTGATATGAGTAAAGCGAAGTGGGATTCATCCGATGGAATTTATCACGAACAGCTTGTGGAGTTTGTTATCGTTGATATGGAAGATGCAAGCGATCCTTTCCGAAACGAAGTTGATGGAATGACTTTTGATTTTCAAAAGAACGATGCGAACGGCAAGCCGTTGAAAACAGAAACGCTTCCTGCGCCAACGAAGTCATATGTAACGTTCTCAAAAGTAAAGCAATCTTTAACGAGCGAATATCCCAAAGGCATGTACGCTACGGAAGGTGGTTCTGCAGTTCTTAGTGGTCTTGGAATCGGTCCTAGCGTAAACCAAAAAGAGTGGAAAACAAAGTACTCCACCCAAGAAAATAAAGACACCATTCTTTTTACGAAAAATCAAAACGCACAAAACACGGTAAATTTGAATATTAAACGAGGTAATAATCCATATGATCCTACTTATCTTGTAGCAGGGAAAACATATTATTGGACAACAGGTATGGTTCATCCGAAAGGGGATATGTTTAGTGATACATTATCATTTCTTGTATTTATGCCTGCGGCCTATTATTCAACAATTAGTGGTACAAACAAGGGTGTTACATTTGCCACAGCTAAACCAAACTATAATGTTGTAAATCCTTAATAAAGATGGTGATCATGTGGTAGCATTTCGCTTAATTTTCTCGCGTTTCATGATATTGCTTATCATATCCAGTTTACTTTTCGGATCTATTTCACTTGTTCCTAAAAGTGTAGCAGCTGCTGGAGATCCACCCGATACATTTAATATTGATGCTGATTTATCTTCAATCTCAGAGCTTACAGCTGGTTGGGCAGGGGATTATTATAGTCGTCAAACGGGGGTTTCCTATTCAAGCACCTCTTACAATGTTAATGATTATGTGACAGATCCTACTAGGCAATCTCAGATATCTTCTGTGACACTTGTTTCTAATGCAACTGGAATTACAGCTACATGCACAACAACGTCGTGTACTACTAATGCAGGAACTCTATATGGAAATGAAAAGGACGTTATTTCAGATCCTAAATCAAAGCCATATTCCTTTGATTGGTGGAGAAATGCTGCGGGTGGTCCAAGAGCATTTTATTGGACTTATGATAGTCCCAGTGATGGACATACAGTGGATGCAAGTCCTCCTAATGGAACAGGTGGATGCGACCCTAATGTGTCCGGATATTGTGCTCAGTTATACCCTGGAGGGACATATCCCGATTACACAAACTTAGATGCATCTGGAACTTCATGGTCATTTGTAGATACAGGTGGGGCAATTGATTATTCTGTAGTTACAACTGGTGAACTTACTAATCTTTCAATAAGCGGAGACATCAATCCGGATCCTAGCACTTTTTTTTCTGAACCTGTTTCACAAGGAATTGCTAAATTTAACTTTGTTGCAGGAGCTTTTGATAGTGGAGGATTAGACATTTTTCCTCATGCTCCTGATTATCCTCAAGCAATTGGTATAAGATGGAGAGCAAATTTTTCTGGAAATATGAAGGGTACGACAAATTTATTTCATCTAAAATGGACGATGACTGTTTCTTACACAGGTGGTTGTACTCCTGGTAATCCAGCATGTACACCAAGCGGCACTGGCGATTGCCCTTACATAATCGGTCCACCTACTCAAGGAACAACAATGCCTTTAAGTGATTTAGACCCCAACGCCAATGGCGTTATTCGGGCCGATTCGCGGGACTCTGAGAAATTCAACGTTTTACAAGGCATCCCGACATCGGAATAT
>NZ_BMHE01000102.1 GCF_014640555.1 Paenibacillus marchantiophytorum
CCACGATGCATATTCAGCGTAAGCCAGGTGAGCAAATGGAAGTCGACTGGGCCGCTCAGACCGCTTCTTTAGTGGACCGAGATACGGGGGAAATACTCCCGTATACATCTTTGTCGCCGCACTTCCGTGTAGCCAATATGCTTATGTAGAGGGTTTCCTATCGCAGAATCAAGAAAGCTGGATTTCTGCCCATGTTAACGCCTTTTCTCATTTTGGAGGCAGCCCAAAATTCTCGTGCCGGACAACCTTAAAACCGGTGTAGAACAATCCTCTTGGTATTCCCCTGTCATTAACAAGACTTATCAAGAAATGGCTGAGCATTACGGTACAGCCGTCATTCCAGCTCGTGTTCGAAAGCCAAAAGATAAGCCAAGTGTAGAAGGAACCGTTGGTATCATATTGACCTGGATCCTCGCTGCTTTACGCAAGAACACGTTCTACTCACTCAGTGAATTAAATGAGGCCATCGGAGACAAACTGGACACCTTCAATCGTAAACCCTTTTAGAAAAAGCCGGGCAGCAGGCACAGTGCGTTTCTTGACGAGGAAAAGCACACCCTGCAGCCGCTGCCCCTTACCGCGTACGAATGTGCCACCTGGAAAGTTGCCACTGTACAGTTTAATTATCACATAGCTGTAGACAATATGCATTACAGCGTTCCCTATGAATATATTAAACACAAGGTAGATGTCCGAATTACGAGGGGCGTCATCGAAGTGTTCTACAACCATCATCGCATTTGCTCACATCCTCGGCTCTATGGACGGCCTGGGCAGTATCACACCGTGTCCGATCACATGCCGGAAAAGCACAAACAATTTGTAGAATGGAATGCAGAACGCTTTGTATCGTGGGCTAAGCAAGTAGGCCCCAATGCAAGCAAGCGCCGCAATTCAGGCTATTCTCGCAGGCCATCGTGTGGAGCAACAAGGATTTAAAGCGTGCATGGGCGTACTAAAATTAGCAGACCGGTACTCGCTGGTTCGGCTTGAGTCCGCTTGTGCACGGGCTCTCAGCTATACGCCGAGTCCAAGTTACAAACAAATCAGCACCGTACTCAAATCAGGCCAAGACACACTTGAGGAAGCCGCCACAATTGAACAGCCAAGCCCTCCATCCGTTAGTCCGCATGGCTTCACTCACGGCTCAACCTACTATGGGAGGAAATCATAAATGCTAACCAACACAACGATCACCAAACTAAATGAAATGCGGCTAAGTGCCATGGCAGATTCCTTGCGTGAACAGATGCAAAATCCCTCGTACTCTAGTTTGGCTTTTGAAGAGCGCTTCGGACTTGTAGTAGATGCGGAGTGGGCAAGACGTAAGTCAAACCAATTAAACAGACTCATCAAGAAAGCAACGCTTCGTTATCCAAACGCTTGCGTAGAGGACATTGAGTATCATACTGACCGACGTTTAGAGCAATCCCAAATCCTAAGGCTCGCTACGGGTAATTACATTCATGAAAAGTTAAACGTCATTCTCATGGGGGCATCAGGCGCTGGTAAAACTTTTATCGGCTGTGCGCTTGGAAACGGCGCCTGCCGCCATCTCTATGCAACCAAGTACATTCGCTTACCGGAGCTACTAACCGACCTGGCCATAGCCCAAGGAGTCTAGAGATCTGCTGGAAATCATTGAGGCTCGGCATCAGAATGCCTCAACGATTTTCATCTCTCAATTTGCTCCCGAAGGAAGGCACGATAAAATCGGAGAACACACCATGGCAGACGCTATTTTAGACCGTATCGTTCATAATTTCTATCACATGCTCATCGGCGGCGAAGATTCGATGAGAAAACGAAAAGCACAGTTGATTTAAGCTAAGTATTACCAACGAGAGCCATCTATCCGCGGTGGCTCTCACCTCCGAGAGAGTGGCTCTATTTCATTAACGACGTGGCTCTAACTCGTTAACCCAGCGGCTCTGCCGCACCGAAATATTCACTAACAAAAGTTAATGGAACAAATGATGAATATTCTATAACTTATGTCAGATCGATAACGAAATTGAATAGTATATCGAGTGACGGAAAAATTTTCAATGATAAATTAGGAAAACTTTGGTAGTATAGGGTATGTTGAGAAAATTCTTACTTGGGTTTTCGAATTATATATTGCGGGGGACATTATGCAGAAAATTATAATAAAAAATTTTGGACCAATACGGGAATTGGAATTTAATTTGAATAAGTTCCAGATTTTTTTCGGTCCTCAAGCTAGTGGAAAAAGTACTCTTAGCAAATCAGTTTATTATTTTAAATCTATAAGAGATGAAATTTATGAATACATAGCAAATCATCTGCAAACAGATAGGGATAGGGTGTTGTCATATAATAATATTATTTATAAGTTGAATACTCGATTTAGATCATTATTTGGTTTTAATTACTTACAGGGCAATTTTTTTATGGAGTTTAACTATAGAGATGAATATTTTTTGAAACTTAAAAGAGTAAATAATCGTGATATTAACTTTAATTTTAGCAAACCATTTTCCAGCGATTTAAATAGAATTATTAGTTTAGTAAATTCTTATAAGGAGCAGTTGTCGAAAGAAAAAAGGAAGAGAGAAAGTCTAAGATCAATACTTGGGGTTCATCACAGGTCATTTTTAAACAAAATAAAATATATGCTTAATGATACCTTCGGTGACGATAGGGAAGTATTATATATTCCTGCTGGTAGAAGTCTAATTTCAACCCTCTCAAATAAGTTATTTCTCTTATTTCAAATATCGGAGCATGATAGAAATGTTGATAGTTTAATTCGAGAGTTCTCAGAAAAAATAATGGATACAAGGGATTACTTTGATAGAGATATAAATGAACTTATATACGAAAAAGAAGGTTCAACAGATGATGTAGATTACAAAAGAAAGTATTTTATGTTTGTTGAAATTCTAAGGAATATACTTGGCGGAGATTATAGGTTTATTGAAGGTAAAGATAGATTCTATATAAACCAAAGGAATTATATTCCGTTAAATTTCGCTTCCTCAGGACAACAAGAATCAGTATGGATACTTTATTTGATGATTTATTACTATCTAGAAAATAAAGATTGCTTTATTGTTATTGAAGAGCCTGAAGCGCACCTTTTTCCAAAAGCACAGCGGGATATGTTAATGGCAATTTCTTTATTCGTGAATAACAAAAATAATCAATGTATTATTACAACACATAGTCCTTATTTAGTATCTTCGATGAATAACTTACTTTACAGTCAACATATAAATAAAATGTATGGTAGATCCGATCTTGCGATTGATCAAGAATTTTGGATTGACCCGCAAAGTGTTGTCGCTTTATTCCTATCAAAAGGATCCGTTGAGAATATGATGGATGATGAAACTATGTTATTGACCTCGAAATATATAGATACTGTTTCTGAATTGAATAGTGATGAGTTTGAGGCAATGTACAGAATAGAGATGGAGGAGGGCAATACAGTCAATTTTGATTTTGATAATGAAGAAAGCGAATTGATTAATTGGTTCATGTCGGAGGGGCAACAAGATGACGACAAATAGAGTTGCAACTTCTGACGACTGTATTGTAACCTCATGGAACGCTTGTGAACTAGAAAATAATAATAGAAGTAGAAGTAATATTGTACTTAAGGATAGAGGAGCAAAATCTCAATATAGAGGCATGAATAATAATAGAGAAGAGTTTTATACATTTCAGGTTGATGGGTGTATAGTACAACAGGGCAGGAAATGTGATTTTCTATTATTGGATGACAAAAATAAGGTAGCCAGGTTAATTGAGTTAAAAGGGTTAGATTACCCACATGGTGCTTCACAAATTGTGGAGACAATGAAACAACTCGGGAAGACTTTAAAGGGATTGGGATACAATCAATTCTTAGGAAGAATAGCTTCTTCGAAGTCTCCACATATTAACGATTCAGAGTATATTAAATTAAAAAGGGCTGTATATAACGCATGCCAAGTCGATTTAGTTATAAAAGGTAACAACCGCTTCGATGAGACACTAACATAAAACTTCATAATTATCTTCAACCATTGGAATTGCATCCCCTGCTTGATGGGTTGCTTCATCACTAGTGAGGTGGATGCAAGTGAGTAGTTCCCTGTGTTCCCACTCCTTTTGGGGACTGGAGTGTTACATCAACCAGAGCATAAGATACAGTTATCGTCTATTATTTGTTTTAGTTGGGAAGGTAAGAAATCAAAGTGTGAGGTGCAGGTGATGCATCTCTTTTTTTTATGCAATTAAGGGAGATTGAATCAATTGGAATGTATCTGATGAAATAGGTTCAGGTTCCCAAAGGCAGTACTGGAAACGTGATGATAAAAAAGGAATTATCAAAGTGCTTTTATAGAACGTAGTTTCAAAATACCTCAGAAAGCGAACGATTAAATGTCTTCAATGTTTTATAAATTGTTTAGGTGTGTCGCCATAGGTACGTTTAAAAATCCGAATAAAATAACTAGTCTCCATTCCTAATTGATGGGCCACTTGTTCAACCGTGATACCAGGATTCTCTTGAAAAAGCTGAAGTGATGAATATTTCGGTGCCATAGAGCCATCGACTTAAGTGAGAGCCACCACGTTAATCTATTAGAGCCACTATGTTAGTAGAGAGAGCCGCCCCGTTGGTAGAATGTACAGATGTGCGTCTGCCTAGCAAGTGCACAAATACCAACGGGAGGTCATATCAAAATGACCAAATATTGAGAAATTTTAAGGCTCAATAGCATGGGGCTGAGTCAGTGCAGTATCGCTTCAAGTATTCAATGCTCACGCAACACCGTCTCCGAGGTGTTACAACGTGCAAACGAAAAAGAGCTATCATGGCCACTACCGGAGGATGTGGCAGAAGCCGACCTTCAGTATCTCTTGTTTCCAGAGAAGGCTCAGACATCTTCCC
>NZ_BMHE01000103.1:0-3388 GCF_014640555.1 Paenibacillus marchantiophytorum
AATTATTGAGGGGTTCGAAGACGGTTCTTTCCGACCAGATGACACAACAACAAGAGCAGAAGTTACCACTATTTTGCTTCGTTATGCAAATGTTGAAGGAAAAAAAGCCGATCAATACAAGGCGTTGAACGAGTTGCGTGAAGTAGGGACAACTGGGACTAACGTTACTTCCTTGACCCCTTATCTTTACACAAAGAATTTGAGTGGTAATAGACCTACTTTCTCTAGTATCTTGGATAATCCGATCACCTTAAAAAACAACTCCGGAAGTATCAAGGTTCACCATCTAATTATTGTTGATTCTGAAGGGGATCAAGGTAGCGGAGTATATGCTCCTATGTTCGTTGATAAGGTACCTAAAGTCTTTGTAGGTCAATATCTTGTGTACTCTGACATATCAATCACTTCAAATATGGAGAAAACAGACTTAAACACTCTTGGAAATGGTATGCCAAGTGCTCTGATTTCTTTTTATAGGGTAGTGGGTTCAAAAGTAAAAAGTTACGGCTTAAATACAATTCCAGAGAAGAATGCATTTAACTATTTGGTTAAAGGCGAAGAAAAAAGAGTGTGGGTTGAATCGTCTATTGACAAGAACCCTGCTAGATCTATTTCATATAGCCTCAAAGTGGATAATGGTGATGTTGTAGGAATAGGTTTTAAAAAGTAAACAAGGAGAAGATAGTTGATGAATTTTTTCAAATTAACAGCTCTACTTGTTCTTTCATCCATAATCATAAATATGTCTTCCACTGTGAATTCTCCAGTAAAGGCAGCAGGGTCATATCCGCCAAAGACACAGCAGTCTCAACCCAAAACTGTCTACTCCGAACCAGTTCGCGCTAAACCAGGGGTTTACTGGTATCAATTGGACGCTGGGGGATTTAGGGCGGACTACTCAGGTGGGCAAATGGATGTTGGTTGGAACGGGAATTGTAACAATCCCCGACCAGTTGACTCAACAGTTCCAGATGATGTGAACTTGTCTAGTTGGCCAGGTTCAACTTGGCTAGATGGTAGTAACAATCCAATCCCTTCTGGTGGTGTTCAAAATGTTCGACTTGATACAGTGTCATATGCTAGTGCTCTATCATTCAGCCCAGTTGGCGGAAACCCCAAAATAACCAGTTCTAAAACAGCAATTATATCATCTGAAACCGGAGAAAGTTATCTGAATACACAGTATAGTGTATTCATGAACCGTCCTAATGGATGTCCCAAGGCGATTGTTGAATACGACACTCCGGTTGATATCATTTGGGCAGGAGACGTTACCGAAGAGAAAGAAATTGGTGTCAACCCTGACTCAACCATAGGAGTGAGTCAGACAGTACAGATTAGAGCAAACGTAAGAACAAAAAATTACGGCGATACCGACTATGGGAGTAACCCATGGGTTGATGTTACCAATCGTGCCTCTGAAACAACATGGGAATCCGAAGACACATCAATAGCGACTGTAAATTCTTCTGGTTTAGTAACGGGAGTAAGTGGTGGTACTGTAAAAATTCATGCCATTTGGGATAATGGAACATATCGAATATCAGATGCTGCAACCATAACAGTAACGACTAGTCCAGGCATGACAGTGGACGCACATGATTTTTGTACAAGTGAGGGTGTTGCTACATTCCAGCTTGTAGCACATTTAACAAAATCGGATGGAAGGACGTACGATCTAACCTCCCACCCAGATATGACTTGGAGTAGTTCTAACCCTACCATTGCAACCATAGATCAATCTGGTATGGTAACTTCTATGGGGATATCCGGTACTGCGTACATTACTGCTCATATTGTGATTCCGGCCCAAGGTATTGATGAAATAGGATCTGCAAGTATCAATGTAAAAGTATGTTCTGGCGGTGGCGGCGGTAGCTGTCCGTCAACCATAGGCCCACCAGCAACAGTCGAGACAAGGCCTGCTAGCACGCTAGATCCAAATGTGAGCGGTGTAAACCTAGCAGACAACCGCGGTGCCGAAAAGTTCAATGTGCTTCAGGGCATTCCAACAACCGAGAGCCTTTATACCAATGTTCTTGCGCATAACTATCTCTATAATCAGAACTGGTCGCAGCAATCTGGGAAGACCACGTATGCCTGTTCGATAACGATAACCTATCCATTAATTTGGCAAGATCCTGGCCCCTGTATTCCGAATCCCCCTCCTGGTGGTGGGTGTACGCCAACATGGATAGATAAGAATGCTACAGAAAATAAGACTTATACATTTGACATACATCGAGACTATTCCTACTGGTAAATTGAAGAATTACAAATTCATTCCATTCATCAAGCCACGATGGAAAACTATGCTTTGCCTGGTGGGACGGTAACCATGAATCCTGTTGGATATACACCACCTGGTCTACAAGCGCAACATAATGCATCGGTGGGTACACATGTTCATCCTGCGACGGCTCCGACTATATCGTATAGTCCTCCTGTAAAAAATGGAGGTCGATCGGGAAGGCCGACCCCAGATGATGATACCAACCGTTTAAAAGGTATGGCAGAAGCTGGAATTGCAGAGTCAAAGGTCAATAACGACACCGTGAAATTCAACCCAAGCGGTACTTCCTTATCAACCATCATGGACGGAGCGCAGTATACGAAAACAGGGCCAACACCAGGGGATATCCCAGCACCTACGATGATTGGGAAAGACGTGTTGTATAAGCCGAACAATGTGATTGAACGAACCTTAGCCAATAAACCGGACACACCGACAACGGGAACCATTTACTATGACATGCTTAATCAATATGTGGGAGGGTCTAAACTACCAGGATTTCCCATCAACGGCATCAACACCGTAACCGTCCATACACCCGTCGTCAATTACTCGGACATACCGGACATCAACCGGCCCTTCGACCAGAGTATGAACCCGGATTACAGCAAAACGGTTCTTGTCCTAGGCCGGCCGTTCCGTGTGGACTTCGACGAAAAAGGACAGCATTTAAATTACTTAGGCTATGGCAACAACGATTACATGAAATACACGGCTTCGAAGCGTGTGACGTTTCCCTTCGGTGTGTTTGACTCTACAGGAGCTTATCATCAAGAAAATACATGGATCTACATCGATGTAGGAACACCGTCCGCCACGTATCTCATTCCGGAATGGATTGATGAAGGCACGTATCATATCACACTCGAAGCTTGGGCGATTAATACCCAAGCGGCGACTTGCCAGACGAACCTGAACGGAGACTTAATCAACTACTGCGCGACAAAGGGGATTGATGTCAACGTCGTAGGGCGCGTTTCCGATTTTCGGATAGGAGATATCGGTGATTTGCGGTACGAGTCCGTGTTTAGAACGGCACCCGGCTCACTGAATCATACAACGAATGCTTATTATTCAGGTGGAAGAGATAAAGAC
>NZ_BMHE01000103.1:3573-4714 GCF_014640555.1 Paenibacillus marchantiophytorum
CTACTCGTTCCAGTTTGATTTCAAAACGATCGGCAACTACTGGGATAAAGGGGAAGGGATGCGGATTGATCCCACGTTCTGGTTTGTACCGCGAAGCGGTGGTAACAGCGTGCCTGTGGATCTTTATTATGATGTTTCCGGTGCCAGCAATAAAATGATCCGCGTCGGTTCTGTGGTAGATAAGCAGATCTACTCCCGCGTCCACCGCTTGCCAGATCCGCTGCGAAACATCAGTGACACGGATATCCAAAACGCAGCGAGCTATGAATATACGAATATCTTAACGGCAAGTCAGCAGTCGCAAACGCCGTGGTCTAAGTTTTACACCCAGTTCTTGAGCCGCAAAATTACGACAGCTACGGGTTATGATATTGAAATTCTGCCATATAAATCGCGAACGATTGTGGGTCCGCCAAGAGTCGTGCCGCCTGTGGTCGATCCGACCGTTGCCCTTCGTAGCGTGCAGCATTGGTATGGTGAATATAATCTTCCCATCGCGCCGCACATTTTGCCGAAAGGGACGGATGTTCTAGCGCTTGCCAATCGCTACGGAGGCTCTTTGGACGGGCATGAATCGGAGTTTCTCACGAAGGGCTATATCGTAGTTAACTTTGGCATTTATGCCCTGAAGCATAACGATCAAGAAACTAGAATCCTTGGCTACAATTCTCCGAATGCCAACATGTGGGCGATTGAAGGGCAGATCGCATCGGACCAGGACTATCTGGGACATACCTTTCAGTTCCGTTCGGGTGATATTATCTTGTTTGAATCGGACTTTTCGGTTCGCAATGATTTTCAAGGCCAAGGTCATTAGAGCAGGAGGGAGGATAGGTCCCCTTCCAAAGGAGGTCAGGCGTATATGGCATCGGATCAGGTACTCTTTAATGAAGACCGCATGCGGAAGCTAATGAAAGATATCCAAGACATCGAGGATCATGCCAACTATCTTCGCAATGCGACGAATGGCTTTGTGAATCAGCTGGATAGTCAGTTGCTGTCACAGATCGGTTCAGATACCGCGCAAGTCCAAGCGTTAATCAATAAACTGACCAGCAAAGCCGAGGGCATGAGTGGATTTTTGGACTTTACGATAAAAAAGGTCAAGGAAACCGAACAAGCCAACATCAAGGATGCCCAG
>NZ_BMHE01000104.1 GCF_014640555.1 Paenibacillus marchantiophytorum
AAAGAGTTGAAAGGATATGAGGATTATTGTAAGAAAACACGGTATCATTTAATTCCCCTTATTTGGTAAGGCTTCAAGCCAAATTGAATAACACATGAAAAAAAGAAGTTCGAAAATTTAGTTTCTAGTGGCATTTAGTTACAGCTAACGCAGAACTATAGCGTAATAAACAACTAAGACGCGGCTGCTGGCATAGATCGGCAGCCGCGTTGTGCTAACGGGCAGCATAGCGTAGAATAGCGAGTTGTAATAAACTGGGTATAACTGTATTTAGAGGTTATAACATGGAAAAGTTAGATGCTCATCGGTCTTTTATCGTTTTATTAAGCATCAAATCTCCATTAATACTTTTGTGGAACTCCAAGTTTCCGTTCGAAGAGTATTGACCCTATAGTTGCTATAGGGTTTATATTTATTTTTATCCACAAAATCGACTAGGAGGATAAAATAAAATGGGAGAGTCGGTTAGACTGGTGAGTATGAGCGGGAAAGCGACAGTCCCATCAGGGGTAAGGGTAGAGAAAGCAGACCTTATGGACAAGGATCAATCGAAGGCCATTATGAAGCAGGCAAAGGTTGTCTTTCAATGTGCGCAGCCACCATATCCAAAGTGGATGAATTATTTTTATCTTTCAGGATAGTATTGTGTCAGGGGCCATGACTGCCGGAGCAAAGCTGGCCGTTGCTGAAAACTTATATATGTATGGGCAGGTCAAAGGGAACATGCATGAAAGTTTACCTTACACCGCCACTACTAAGAAGGGGGAAATTCGGGCAGAGATGTCGAGTAGGCTGCTACAATTGCACCAAGAGGGCAAGCTGCAGGTGACGATGGGACGAGGCGCGGATTTTTTTGGACCGGATGTTCATAATTCATCTGTAGGTTCGCGGCTCTTCAAGCCAATCATGAAGGGTAAAGTTTGCACGGTCATGTTGTCTTAAGTCAAAATGATGACGCATTTGGTCGTGCTTGGCATGTGCCGAATGCAGCCACAGTTACAACAAGGGAATTTGTTGAAATAGCCTATCGGCTTGCTGGATTGCCCGCAGTTATTCGCACCATGGGAAAGGGTATGCTTAGATTAGGAGGATTGTTCATACCAGCAGCGCGAGAAAGCATAGAAATGCTGTATCAGTTCGAGCAAGATTTTATCGTGGATAGTAGACCTTTCTCCAAGCGATTCGGTTTGGTGGCTACTTCCTTAGAGAGCGCTTTGGCCAAAACGTTGGATGCACAGAAGTGAGAAAGGAAAGTGGGATTACAATGGGGAACAAAATCATTCGGGCACTCGTTTTCATTTTTGCATTTGCAATAGTAGGTTATGCCATTGTTCAGTATGGAGTATTGAGTGCTCGTAATGCTGGACTCGTTTCTTTTAAATTGCAAAAGCCGGACTTTCATCTAACACCTTGGGTGTATGTGCTGTATGTTCATATAGTAACTGCAATGTTGGCCCTTGCCATTGGGCCATTTCAGATTTTTTTGAAGCAATCACATGCTAGGAGACGTAGGCACAGACTGCTAGGTTATGTTTATATTATCTCTGTTTCTGCGAGTGGGATTGTCAGCCTATATTTATCGTTTTTTGCGACAGGCGGTTGGATCGCAGGACTTGGATTCTTCGGGTTAGATGTACTTTGGGTAGCAGCCACTTGGATTGCCTTACGCAAAATTATTGTCAAAAATGTTCAGGCTCATAAAGCATGGATGCTTCGCAGCTATGCGCTTACTTTCGCAGCGGTTATGCTCCGAATTTGGTTGGGTCCGCTTGTATTGATTTTTGGTGATTTCGAGGCGGGGTATCGTGTTGTAGCTTGGCTTTGCTGGATTCCTAACCTGATTGTTATCGAAGCAGTGATTCGTACGAGAATATATAAGATTAGTTCTTCCGCTACTTCCATATAAATTATCTTAAAAGTGGTGCTATCACCACTTTTTCTCGCGACTGGATTAGTTATGAGGGGAATGCGGTTGTTACGGGAGAAGAGTAGAAAGTAAATGACGTATATTAATGTTCGCAATTTGAATACACTATCTAGAAGGTTGTAAATCCACCGGTGATGCATTCAAAGTGTTACAGCAGAAGGCCAGTGTTCCTCGACTGAGGAGTGCTGGTCTTGTTTCTTTATATTAGGCTCTACACAATCATTAATGCTTGACAGTTCGTATCGGCTAAAATCGCATCTGTGTGACCGTTCCCCATTTTCCCCCAACCCAAGGGAGCTAATCATGTTAAAACAATCGTGTAGAGGATTAAGATAAAGGGACACGTTAGTTTAAAGATGTAACCAAATTGAAATATTAATTTCATTCTGTCTTAATGAATTAAGCCTATACTAAGAATCAAGACCCCCCTTTAAAATATACTTAGACTCACGGCCCGTTGCTGTAGGTCTCTTTTTTATTCACTTAATCGGCAGGAATGTTCAATAAATGGTTTAATTCTTATAAGATGACAATTTTTTTCTGAAGAGTGAGGATTTCAAAATGAAAAAATCAAAATTAGAATTCAATATGCGTTTGAGGGACGGTTATCCGGGACCTATATATTTTGCAGATTTTATTAGTTCGATATATATATGAATGTAACGTTGTCAATTGAGGTGAAAAATGGACATGGTAGATTTAAGTATGACGTTAGAAGAACTTGACGGGGGAAATTGGGGGGATCCTGAAAAAGGAGCCACTGGTTTGATTAGAAAGTGTCTTGCATTACGAAGAAAGCCTTTAAAGGATTTCACCAACGATGATCTTACTAGAATGATCCTTCAGAAAATTTCACTTGAATATCTGGTCCCTACAGCCATTGAAAGATTGGTTGATAACCCACTAATCTCCGGGGATTATTATAGAGGAGATCTATTAGGTTCAGTACTAAGAGTTGATCTGGATTTTTGGAAAGATAATCTGGAACTTCAGGAAGAACTCAATATGATTATTCTAGATGTGGTTCAAGCATATGAAACGCTAGATCCATTAATAAAAAGTTATCAAAATATAAATTCCGGCAGTTAGCTTGCAACACCATAAGTGGACTACGCTAACTGGGAACGATAGTTGAATACAAAATCTAAGCAAAAGGTGAAAAAGTGAACTTAGAAATAGAGTACTTAACGCAAGTAATCAATAGTTGGGACCCTGTTGGGCTTCTGGCAGGTGGTGCTCCAGATAATGAATACGACATTGAAATAAGGGAAATTGCACAGAAATCTTTGTCGTGTAATTCAGAAGTGGATTTAGCGACACTTATTTGGGAAGTATTCAAAGATAGAATGGGGATCAAACTGAATAAACTCGCTTGCTTAAAGCAAGCATTTGAAATAACTAAAAACGAAAAATATTAGCGACAAGCCATTTCGCTGATGGGCACTATAGTTCATTCCAAACACTGAGCAGATGTCAACATTACCTAATCATTTATTGGAGGAAATAATGGCAGAGAAAATAAATTCGAAAGAATTCTTCAAGGATTTAGATGAATTTCGTACACCACAACAGATGAGAACTTATTTTGAAAATAAAAAAACTGAAATTACTTCAAATAAAGTTCTTAATGATTTAGCCCGATTAAAGACTGGTAGGTATAAAGAATTCCTTGAAGAATTTTATCCATTATATCTTTTTAGTCAATCAAAATATGTACCTGAAAATGCCTTAGTAAGAATTTTATTAGGTAATCAAAGCTTTGATGCGATTGTCAAGTTCCCTTATTTATGGTCAAGTCGAGCGTGAAGATGCAATTTTAATAAAGCAATGTGGATACAGCAAAATGAGAATAGGCGACAAAAGGGATCTCGAATCAAAGGCGTATGATTATCTTGAAGAAGTTATCTTAAATGCAAAGAATAAAGCAAAAAAGCACTACCATGGTGTAGCAATTATTATTTTATTGGATGTTTTTTATTACTTAGAAATATGGAATCTGGATACAAAACGATTTATTGAAACAGCTTTTGAAAGGATTAGAGTACTCCCTTTTGACACAAATGAGGTCTACATAATGGTTAGAAATAGTGATCCTGTTGAGTTAATAAATGATAATATATAGGGTTATTTAAGATCCTGACAAAAGTACTGGGAGCATACTAGTGCTTATGGGACTAATTTTGTAAATCAGTTTGAATAACAAGTATTTGTTAGGCTGCCGGCATGAATAGGCAGCCTCGTTAAACTAACGGGCAGGATAGAGGAACATACGGTAAGGTTGTTCTCGAACAGAAGAACAAATTAATGATATGATGTTGTAAATGGAACAGGCTAGTCGAGCCTATTTTCAATTTTCGTGAGGGAGTCGATAAATGGGTATGGGAAGTACGAATCAATGGGATGCGGAATGGGAAGTATCAGAAGAATTGGCTCATAAATTAATAAGCAGTCAGTTTCCGCAGTTAGCTTCACAAAG
>NZ_BMHE01000105.1 GCF_014640555.1 Paenibacillus marchantiophytorum
AAGTGTTACCCTGCACAAACAATATGAGGATGATTTTCAGGCTGCGGTGGACGATGCGGGTGCATATTTGGCTAGAATGGAGTCACAACAAACGACGACCGCCGTTCGGTATCATGAACAAAAGCAACTTAATTTGGATATGGACCTGCTTCATGTTTTTTATCAAAATCTAGCCCTTAAGTTCGGCATTGAGAATAATCCGGTAGCGATACAAAACTTAAAAATCCACATGCCTGCCATGGTATTGCTTCGCTATAACGGGTATGTGTTGGTGACATTAGAAGATGCAGCCAATAGCAGTGGACAGCGAGAGATTACTCCTGTCTTTTGGCCAATTCGCCCGTATACATACACGCTGCAGAATGGGAATGTGCTGTATTTTACACTGGATGACAAGGCGACCGTCTACGATAAGGCATCCAATGTATTCGTACAAGATGAATATGCCGCGCTGGCAGGTAAAACCAATTTAGCGCCACTAAGCACGCTTGCCATCTTTCAGGAGGTTCGGCAGAACACAATTACGGCTAATGTGGAGAAAGACTTGGGTGGAGCCATCAATCGGCATATGGAGCTTGTGAAACGGCTCGGGCTCAACCTTCAATTCTCCATCCCGCGCGGGTTGAATGAGCAATCCATCAAAGATATCGGATTTATGGCTTTTGTTCAGGGCTACCCCTTGCCTAACGGGGAAAGGTTCGATGGATACGCCTTCGGCGGGGGAGCCGTCGTGCAAAGAAAATCACTAATTGGAACGATTTCATCTGCTGGACGGCATGTTGCTTATGGCAACGGATGCGTGCCAAGTGCTGGCGTGACGGTCACTGAAAGCCTTTTTGATGGGGAAGAGGCTGTAAGAAAAGGATATTTTATTAATGATTGTTCAAATACACAGTAGTGAGGGAGATATATAACAATGAAAAAAAGAGTATTAGGAATCCTTTTGACAGGTTTGGTAGTGGGTGGTTCGGCTGCATATGTAGTACATGCGAATCCTTCAGTAACGGGAGGATCTTCGGTTTCAGCAGCTACGTACTCAAAGGGATTTACGGACATTGCAGCAGATTTCTGGGCAGCTTCGCAAATTGCAGATGCAAGGGGACAGGGCTATATTGATGGGTATGCCGATGGATCATTTCAACCGAATCGGAAGGTAAGTCGTGCGGAGTTTGTGAAAATGGCCGTTGTTGCGTTGCACATTAATGTTGATAGCGCTGGAAGTAATCCATGGTATAAGGTTTATATGGACGCGGCTAAGAAGGCAAGTATCTACGCAGATGGCGACTTTTCAGACAATAACTTTGACGCTCCTATGCAGCGCCTCGAAATGGCCAAAATCGCCGTTCGTGCAGCCGGGCAAAATACAACTGATACAAAAAAATGGATGTATCTCGCCACAACGTCCGGGCTGATTCAAGGAATGGATGATGCTGGCGGGCTGGGAATAGAAGAGGCTACGAACCGAGCGCAATCCGTTACTATTATTGGTCGAATTCAAAATATAAAAAGCGGAAAAACCGTCCCAGCAGACAAGTATGCAATCTCTGCTGCTGAAATTTATTGGCATAAAACAAACATACTTACTATGCTTCCTCAATACTTTGCAGCAACTTACAACAAGTTTGGTACAAAATTCAGAACGGATTTGTTGCGATTTGATGGCAAAGATGGATATTCCGAGGTGGAAAAATATGTCGTGGTAGATATGGATGATCCCAACGATCCAAACCGAAATTTGATTACTTCCGATTTTCGTTGGAGAAAGAAATATAAAACAAGTGTTGAATATGCTGTTACTCCACCATCTAATGCCTATGCTTTGCTTTCTATTAATCATATTGTCGTCGATGCAAGTGAAACTATTAATAACTTCCGTTTTGCACAAATTGATATAGGTCCATTTAATAGTAATGGAACAGTGGACGACTCAGGAAAATTAATTGATGTTACTACCTTCTCGCCTTTTATAGAAGAGTATAAAATGCTTTTAAGTGGATACCGGAATATAGAAAAAGGGCATCATGATATAAGGTTCATAACGGGGCAATTATTACCAAAAGGTGATTTGTTCAAAAACGATACACAAGTTACTGTTCACAGAGAAGCAGCTGTGGAATTGGGCGAACAGGTGGTTAATCAAATTTACTATTCTACCATTGATTATAGTTTAAGCAGGTGAGTAGTTTGAAAAAGATTTTCCATTTGTTTTTAATGTCTGTTCTGTTGCTGTCATCGTTGCTTTTGCCGCCACCCAATAAAGTGATGGCAGCTCAGACAGAACATTATGAAGGTGATCTTACATTTGATCCAAGCTCAGTTCTATTTGATGGCAAACCTTCTCCTAATGAAGTCATATCGAGATCTAAAACGTTATCTTGGAGCGATATAACAATCAATCAAACCGATCCAATAGTCCGAGTTGAATTGCGGAAGGAACCATATGGAGCAAGTGATGTGGTCAAACCGTTAACTCGGATAACAGGAAATCAATATGAAATTGGATCAATTGATGGCACACCAATAGAAGCAAAACGGAAAGAAGTACCCATACCGTTAGGTTACTATGCATGGTTTCGTGACCCGACCAATAAATTTGTTTGGATGTATGATTATAACAATAAAAGGTACTATCACAATACAAGCAAACCAACGCCGCCTACTGTATATGATCGTCCACCGAGTGGTGAATGTTTGAAGGCAGACGGGCCGTATCCGTATCAAGTCACAAGTGAAGTAATCCCGGAGTGTGACGTTGCTTGGGAGAATAGGCACGGAACATTATGGACTAATACTATGACCATTACAAAAACTGACGATGAAGTAAATATTTCAGACGTAGACGATTTAACTTTTGATAAGGATTTTGAATTTAAAGTGACAGGTAGTTTAGATCGGGGGAACATTATCGAAATAGCTAATGTCCATATAGATCCAAATACTTTGAATTATTCATTTGATTTTAAAGCCAAGTATAATACTGAGCCAGATAAGGCAGATCCCGACAAAGGCAATGGGCCTGTTTTATATTGGAACAATCAATGGTCAATGAATCTAATTGGTAAAGTTTATACATACCAAAAACTGAAAGTGTACGCTATAACAGACTCCAGCAACACTGGATGTACACCGGGTGATCCGACATGTACGCCAAGTGGTGGCGGGAGTTGCCCTCACACCGTCGGCCAACCAACAGAAGGCCCGACAAGGCCCGCCAGTGTCATAGACCCGAGTGTTAGCGGAGTTAACAGAGCAGACAACCGAGGGGCCGAAAAATTCAATGTTCTTCAAGGTATACCAACGTCTGAGAGTTTGTACACCAACGTTTTTGCTTACAACTATCTGTATAAACAAAATTGGGTTCCCAAGTCAGGAAAAACAACCTATAAATGTTCAGTCACATTAAATTATATTCTTCATACACAAGTTTGTAGTAAAGCAGGCTGCACTGATATCTACAATTCTGCGTCAAGAACTTATAATTTTGATGTTTATCGGGACTATTCATATTGGGAGATTAAAGCGTTAGAAGTACATAAAATCAACAACGCAACGATGTCAAACTACGCTTTACCCAGTGGGACAGTAACAATGTATCCGAGTGGATATACGCCACCTAGCTTACAATATCAGAACGATACTGACGTTTTAAAACACGTTCATCCTGCAAGTGCGCCGACGATTTCTTACACGCCGCCACAGGTTGAGGGTACGTCTCCTCCGGATGATACAAGCCGTTTAAAAGGTATGGCCGAGTCAGGTATTGCGGACTCCAAAGTGAATAATGATACGGTGAAATTTAGTCCAAATGGAGGCTCCTTATCTACAATTATGGATGGAGCGCAATATCCAAAAAACGGCCCAACACCGGGGGATATCCCAGCCCCGACGATGATCGGGCAAGACGTGTTGTACAAACCCAACAACGTTATAAGTAACTCATTAGCAAATAATCCCAATACTCCGACGACGGGAACTATTTACTATGAAATGCTTACGCCCAGCGTAGGGGGGGCAACGTTGCCGGGATTCACGATTAACGGCATCAACACCGTGACCGTCCATACACCCGTCGTCAATTACTCGGACATACCGGACATCAACCGGCCCTTCGACCAGAGTATGAATCCGGATTACAGCAAAACGGTTCTTGTCCTAGGTCGGCCGTTCCGC
>NZ_BMHE01000106.1:0-3686 GCF_014640555.1 Paenibacillus marchantiophytorum
CGTCGTACAAAAGATCGTCAGTGGACTCGAGCATTTGGCGAAGACGATTACGCATACGAACCCGCTGAAGCTTTTGATCGCACCCGTTCCCAAGCTACTCGTGGAAGTCGCCAAAGAATTTCAGGTGCAAATCCAAACAGCCACCATTGAAAAGCAGCTAGGCTCACTGAAACAGGATAAGACAGTGGCGCAATTACTGGATCAACGAGCAAAGGGAACGCCAGCGGAGCAGAAATGGGCGAACGAGCGGCTTGAACAGATTAAAGAGGCCTATACAGAGCTGGGACGCAGCCAAGCGGCCTATCACATGTACGCAAAGTTTGGCAATCAGGCGTATATGGATGAAGCCACGAAAGAGATGGAGGCTGAACGCATAAAGTTAGGCCAGTTAGGCATAGCGTCCAGCTTTTATGATGAGAATGTGGATGTGAGTTCGTTCTATGCAGGCTCGGCGTTACTAGCTTGTAAGTACAATCCTACAAAGAATGACCATTCGGAGATGCCGCAGGATAATGTACTGCGTAGTCTGATTTTGACCTCCTTGAGCAAAGGGAATGAGGGGGAGTGGGCGATTAGGCGATTGGAGGGCTCTACAGAAACGAATCGTTCTGAGCTACGTGCGTATGATCCCAATAAAACTGTCACTCTAGAGGAATTATTTCGTCAGGAATCAGATCGTTATACAAAGGAACAACTGGAGGAAATATGGAATCAACTGAGTAGCGAGGATAGAAAGGCAATATCAAAGCAATTCGCACAGAACTGGTTCAAACAAGCCCTTCAAGGTATAGGTGGCGAAATCGCAAACGGAGCGATGACTTCATGGGAGAGCTTTAAGGAAATTGGAGGCGATTTACATACTGGGTTACAGACAAGAGGGAATAAAGCACTGGATTCCCCCTCTGACTTTATCAACTGGCTAACATTTGGTGCTTCTGGCGGGATTCAAGAAGGATTAAAGGCAAGGGCTGTCGAAAGTTGGGATTCTACGTATGATTTCTTTAATTGGCTGACCGTCGGAGGCATAGAGACTGTGAATGGAGCAATCAACCCGGACAAGCCCTTATCCAAGGAACACTGGTTAGCAAGTCTTGGGGTAGCGAGTATGGTATATGGCGGTGCTAAGGGGCAATGGGGAACGAAGTTGGAACCTAGAAGTTTGGGCAGAGACGTTGTTGAGGGGACGGGTAATGGTAAGATACTTAATAAATTAATTGACAGTCTTTATGAGAGAGCGCAAAATATCAGAAATGATATTAATAGAGAAATTGAAAAAATAAGAAATTCTGACGAATACAAGAACCTCTCAAGTACACAAAGAAAAAAACTTGATAGGAAACTAGATAATCTAACTTTTGGAAATGTTGCTGTAGCAGATGTAAACATTCCGGGCATTAAGAAAGAATTTCAAGCACATAGTCAAATTCATTCCTCTGATAGCGTGGGAAGCAATGTTGGAGATTTGAGTATTTCCAAAGTAGATAAATCATTGGAAACCTATGTTGATGATCAATTTCCAAGATTTAATGACACGGAGGCAAAGATTCTTGAGGATATTGCTTCTCAAATAAAAGACACTAATGTTAAAGGTCAAATAGATTTATTTACTGAATTAGATGCATGTCAAAGTTGCTCAAATTTAATTATGGAATTTAGACGTAAGTTCCCGAATATTCAGTTAAATGTTTATTCTAAAAGTATGAGATGAGGAGTGATAGTATGAACGTTATGGGCTATGAAAGAATAAAGGATTCAGTAGTATTCGGCTTTGAGGAATATATAGATGAGGAGGGTTTAAATGTAGCACAGGCTTCAGCGAAAATGTTAGAAGAAGAATGGAGAAGAGTAAACGATAGTTCATTTACTAAAACATTATATTTTATTTCTATAGCCATAGAGAGTTTGAAATATAAAGAAATTGCCGATTTTATATATAACAAACTGGATATTTACCTAGAAAACGCTGAATTTGAAAAAAACATAGATAAAAATGACATTGAAAAGCTGTTTCAGGACATTCAAGTTTGTAAAGAGTTAATTGACAGTAAAGATGAATATAAAATTAGGGAAACAAGCGATTCTACTAAATCAAGAGTAGAATACATCTTAGGTTTGAAAGTTGATTAATTTTAGTGTTGTAAAGGTGGTTGCTACGAACATAATCATGTGGGGGCTACCCAGTGTCGAATGAACTCATCATTTAGCCATTATCACACTTACCCATGTAATACCCGTATAAAGATTTAGCCATTTTGTTTGTACGCACATAAATGCTTCAAAATGTATAACCTAAAGAGCATAATGCAGTTAGATTGAACAGGTTGATTATGGTCAGATACAACCATGATTGACCTGTTTTTGTTATCTTAGTTTTCAAATAAAAGACCCTTACGTATCAGGCCCAATTAATTTATATACAGAATTTGATGCCTGCCAAAGTCGCTCAAACTTAGTTATGGAATTTAGGCGTAAGTACCCAAATATTAAATTAAATGTTTATTCCGAAACCATGAGATAAGGATTGATGAAATGAGCATGACTAGCTATGAACGAATAAAAAACTCTATAGTACTTGATTTTGAGGAATATATGGAAGATGAAGGGTTAACTGTAGTGCAGGTTTCAGCAAGGATTCTAGAAGAGGATTGGAGAAGGGTAAACGATAGTTTATTTACCAAAACATTATATTTTGTTTCTATTGCAATAGAGAGCTTGAAGAATAACGTAATTGCTGATTTTATCTATTCAAAACTGGATATGTACTTAGAGAATATTAAATTTGAAGAGATGATAGACAAGGAAGATGTCGAACATTTATTGCAAGACATTAAAATATGCAGGAAGCTAATTGATAAAAACGAGTATAAGATCCTAGAAACAAGTGATTCAACTAAAGCGGGAGTTGACTATATCTTGGGTTTGAAAGTCAAATAAGTGTAAATAATTTCGTGTAAACTACAACCAAACATAAAATGATTATTCAGCAACTCCAACCACGCCACAATACGAGCTAGCCGCCGTGTTGTGGTTTCTTTTCATTCGTCGTCAATTTCCAAACAATACAAACATAAAAGCGGAGGCTGTTTTATAACCTAAGTAATGCTGAAGCGTTACATAAAACAGGTCGATTATGGTCAGATACCACCATGATTAGCCTATTTTTTTACTGATAAAATTGTAATATTTTGGTGAATTTTGTCGTTGTATAGATTATAATGTAAAAGATGAGATTCCATTTTTGGTAATTTTTTAACGCGAATATAGACAGGCCGAGAAAGTCGACGATATGACCTACCAAGTGATTACACAATTCGTTGATACCGTTAGGGGGAAGGGCTACGTAGACGTGCGGGATTACAACCAATTCCTACGTTCGCTGGATACTTCTAATGCTGTATTCGATGTTACCTTGGAGCGCTACAAAAAGGTCATTGAACCTTATACGAATCCCAATAACTTTGGGACGTTCCAACAGACATTTACAGTTCGGTATGACGGATATTTTACCAAAGAAATACTCAGTACGCTGTATCCAAGTGCGCAGCTTGCAGATGATGATGCATCGCGGAGATATACCATGCATGTTGGAGATATATGTAACGTTCGCATTCAATCACGTGGCATTACCCTTGCAGGCAGGCTTCGCTCTTTCCTATTCAGAGGACAAGCGGTTCCGATTGCCATTA
>NZ_BMHE01000106.1:3822-4132 GCF_014640555.1 Paenibacillus marchantiophytorum
TATTATCGCCATCCCCCTTGTATTTGCGCATGATGCCAGACAGGATTCGTATGATCGAAGTGTTACCCTGCACAAACAATATGAGGATGATTTTCAGGCTGCGGTGGACGATGCGGGTGCATATTTGGCTAGAATGGAGTCACAACAAACGACGACCGCCGTTCGGTATCATGAACAAAAGCAGCTTAATTTGGATATGGACATGCTTCATGTCTTTTATCAAAATCTAGCCCTTAAGTTCGGCATTGAGAATAATCCGGTAGCGATACAAAACTTGAAAATCCACATGCCTGCCATGGTATTGCTTCGC
>NZ_BMHE01000107.1 GCF_014640555.1 Paenibacillus marchantiophytorum
AAATTAACAGTAGACCGTGTTAGAAAAAACCAATCCCACAAGATTGCGGCTTAATTTTTTAAAAAAACAGAACGTCAAATTTCGTATAGCACAAGCCACATTCAAAAACATTATGAAATTGATTCACTTAAAATCAAATTCAAGTACAAAGTTCGTTTCATAATACTCCATTTATAGTTATATTTCTCAAGTGCATTTGTTAATTTGTAATAAAGCTTACTATTTTCTGTACTATGATTAGCTGCATACCTGACTACATCGTCGGGAGAGAGTTTGTACAAGATATCATGGGCATAATCCAAACGAAAGGCACTTGCATCTGCCGATTCAACTCTTTGACTTTGATCCACGTTATTGTAAATAATTATCGGACTTTGTATATAAAAGCTTCCGTTTAATGAAAATTCATCTATACAAATTAACTTTGGATCACCATCATAATAAATAATATCATAATCATATTGAAATTCACTTTGCTCAACTAGTTCCAAACTTCTTTTTAATTTACGGATTGTTTCCTTATCATTTTTGGTGTGACTCGATAAAATAAAATATAGTTCCTTTTCCAGATTAGCTTTGCTGAGTTCATCAATGTGTTCTTGCAGATATGTCAAACTATTTAGGTTTGCTAGCATCACATCTTTTTCCAAAACACCTGATGTGACTAGTTGCATCGCATTAAAATTTTTGAAAAACTTGCGATAAAACGTTTCAGTTTCCAAAAATCCTTTATGAAGCGTTTCCATGGACTGTTGTTCATCCTGATCTGGTCTTCGGCCATATGCCATTTCTACATAATAATAATCAGCACGTTCATTAAAAAAAGAACGCTGTTGATAAAATTGTATGGCCTCGGAAATAACAGCAATGTTGCTGGAAATTATAGTTAGGGCAATAGTAACCGTTATTATTTTTAATCCATAATTCATAACAAGTAATTTTTTCGAACTTTTAATATTTGCTAATGCCTCTTTTATATTGTAGAAGTAAAGATTGCTATATAACATGGCATTGAAAAACAACATGGCTAAGAATATACCAGCAGAAATCCGAGAGTGAAAAAAAGTGTTTGTATAGTTTTGCAGTGCAAACAATATAACCAAAAAAATTGATGAATACACAACAATATCCAAACTTATATTGCGCAGAATAATGGAACTCGTTCTTTCTCCTAAAGATATGCGGATGAAATTCTCCTTTTTTTGTAAAACAACATCATAATAGGATAGGAACAACATTACAATTGAAATAAGCAGCCAGATAAAAAAGATATTTAACTTTCCAGAACTATCATAGCCCTTTTGAGGGAAATTCCCCGCATATTTACCATTCAAACTATCTTTAAAACCAAAAATATCATCTACATCCCCAATGATATAATATTGAGAAATACTTCCGATATCTTCATTATGTACAATGTCTTCAAATTCATAGAAAAGAATATTCTTTGTACCTGATATTAAACTAGGAAAGCTTTTCTCGGAAATTTGAAAATTCTTCTTGATGTATTCTGCTGTATTCTTGGTCCCATAAATACGACGTTCGCTCAATAGCATACTTTTCACATCTGATAAGACGGTAAAGACTTTCACTTGATTGTCTTCAGCAGCTCTTGTTATATCATTGACCAAACTTTGCTTTGTATTGTTAGGCGATCCGTTTAAAAATAGCGTCGTGCTATAATTGGCTGTTTCAAAATTATCTAAATACAATTGATAGCTTTCACCGGTAATAATAAAACCAATTAACATCATGATGAAACTAATAACAAACTTTATTTTTTTCAATCATCTTCCTCTCCCTAATTTGAAATATTCATAGTACTAAATGGGAATAACGTTTGAATTTATCAAGGCATCTTATGGAGATTTGTAGTCGTATAACCAACAATAAGCCATTTGTCTTCCACTAATTCTAGTCTGACTGTATCAATAAAAGGAGTAGATGTTCCTTTTACCATAACCTCCACCAAAGCTTCTTTTGTTTTGCCTATTACGCGAACATTAAATATTGAGTTCTGTTTAGGATGGTCGATATCCCTAATCTTCAAAATACGATAACTTTGTATGTCGCCATACCAAAAACGATAATTTATTACCAATTGTGGATTATGGTCTGGAAAGAATTCCTCGGTGTGGTCAACACTCTTGACATATAAATCATAGAATTTTATTAAAGCATCTCTTGTGGCGGCATGTTTTGGTGCGTTTGGATTTTGATTGTATAAATATACAAAAAATATAGCACTACCTATAATAAGTACTAAAGTAGGAATAAGTAGTTTAGTAAGAGTTCTTTTCACATTAACCCCCTTATTCATTTTTCCCTCCATAAATAAAATTGGGCCTATCCATGTTTCAATAGGCCTGATCTATGTGTTGAAAGACTAACGCAACTCATTCGTGAGGAGGTGATACAATGACCCAATATCGTGAAATCCTGCGGCTTCATAGTCAAGGGATCAATCAGCGTAACATCGCTGTCAGTTGCGGCTGCTCGCGCAACACCGTTTCCAAAATTATTTAACGAGCACAAGAACTTGGAATAGCGTGCCGTTAGAGAAAGATCTATCGGACGGCGAACTCCGGCAATGCCTGATGTGTACTTCTTCTTCTCGATGATTCAAGTAGTTGCAATAAAATTAATCGATTTGTGTCTTTATTCAACTTTTATTTTTATACTAGTTTGCAATTTGTGATTTGTCTTAATGTCTTCTGGATCGGCATATGTTGTTCGAACTGTAACGGTATAGGTACCTCTCTTCAAATGTGTCTTTGATTCCCGAAGACTTTCCGAGTATAGATCATTGTATCCGAAGAAGATAATCCATTGTAAAGAAGAAATATAAACATCATTCTCTTTAAAAGTAGACTTTAACAGAGCCAAAGTCTCTCCAGGGTCATACGTGTTGCCATGTTCATCCATCAATGTGTATACAAATAAATCATGTGAATGAGCAATTCTTTTTTCTTCCTTTCCGGTGTAAGTAAGAGCGCTCCAGATGTTCATATCTTGTCCATATGGATACACTTCTTTCTCTGAGTGAATGCTGAGTTTAAAGAAGTCGTCTGAATTTGCTGAACTAGTCTCTGACTTATAGCTGTCTTTGCCTCCACGAACATTAATATTTGCAACATTTTCTTGTTCATTATAAGAAACTGTTCCTTGGAGAGTTTCACTTAAGCTTCTAAGAGGAACATAAATATGGCCATTGTAGTTCAGAGTACTATATTCAGTACCGGCGAAGTTTAATTTATTACCATTTAAGACTACATCTCCACCGAATAAAGAGACTTGAAGACTATTTTCTGCAAATGAAATTGTGAAGGAGAAAGTCGACAAAAACAATACCAAAAAGCTTAAAATCACTTTTCTCATAAAATCCCTCCGTTATTATTTCACTTCGATGATCCGACCAGTTCACTAATTCCATTATAAAGAAAGTGTTCCATTATTTTCAAGTACTCTAATTCGTCAAAGTGAATTTTTTCTACAATAATATGTAATTAAATGATGTATTTATCTGGACAAAACACAAAAAAACCCCTAAGGTCGAGTTACAGACATGTTACCCCGACCAAAGGAGAGTCCATGGGTAACATATCAGATCAATCGACCATTCG
>NZ_BMHE01000108.1 GCF_014640555.1 Paenibacillus marchantiophytorum
GTTATTCCTAAGAATCCGCAGTGTGATCTCCACTCTACAAAAACAAGCTCGCCCAATTTTCGACTCTCTTTTCCGTGCATTTCGGGGGCAATTTATTTTCAACTAACTGATACCTAAGTAGTTACATAAAATAACTTCCATTGGGGTTTTTCACTAACGAAAAAAGATAGCTAAACACACGAGAAGACGACAGCCGGCCACACGATCGGCTGCCGTTGTCCGTTAAAGTAACGGGCAGGTTTGCGGTGAAGTACTTAGGGGAAATAAGTATAATGAAGAAGGGTCTAGGAAAGGAAATAAAGATGAAATCCACTATAAACCTTCTGAAAGTAATAGCCGCTCTCGTCCCAAGTTTGATTTTAATTTTCTATTTACTACACCACTTTCCAAATACAGGGTTAGGTAGAATCATCGCAATCCCATTTATTTTCGTTGTAAATGCGATTCTCATTACGATAGGATTAATCTTTTTTCATCGGTTTAATAATCCCGCTTTAGTATCTATATGGATAACGATTATATTATTAACATTGGTTATTACCGTTTTAATTTATCCTCAAGAATATGATCCAAGTGTAATTAATCAAATGTGGAATATGGTGTTTATTCGCCGTTAAGCTTAACGGGAAATGACCTACCGACCATAATTGGGCTTAATCGAGATCAAAGACTTTCAGGTAGGTGATTAAGATTCAAACAATATATGTCCGAGTTAGACATTGGTTGTTTTGGTATGGAGCCTTTGGTTTCTGTAGCAAGAGCCGTAATGATGAAATTACGCTTTATTCTGATCAAGATCAAAAAATTTTTTTAGGTTACTTTGAACTTACAACCGTGACAGGTTTAATTAATATTTTAAAATACGATATGGATATTATTGGAGAAGATAAAGAATACTGTGATGAAATTGAAAGTTTTATATATGGTGACGAAGATATTCATTATCATTACATATACCCAAGAGACTTAGAAGATGTTTCTCGTCAAGTTTCTCATTCTGCTCCTACGAATATAGATTGCTATAAACCTGTATATATTGATATGTGGACAAAATTATCTAAATCATGGGACATTGATGAGATTAAGACTAGCGTGAGAATAATTGCAAAAGATTTTTTAGGATTGAATATAGAAAATGTAGAACTCATTGATATTCCAACGTATGAGGAAACAAAATTATCGTACGAACAAGATTATAAGCCTTTCGTAAACGAAAATTGATTGAACTAACTGGAAGCGATAGTTGAGCGATACACAACAAAATACTTCAGTATTTTTGAAAAAAGTGGTGAAAACAATGAAGAAGATTTCATTAGTTTTTCTGATATCAATGGTCTGTTATGGTTGATGGGTATGGAGTAACTATCCAGGCTAATACAGGAGAATTTGTCCAGATAATGGGACCCTTGGATGGAGTCATTTCGGAACTCCCCTAATAATGGTCACATCACTGAACTACCGGGAAAACGATAGTTGTGAGGCTTGCCACGCGGCAGCTCCTCTTATGTTTATTCAAGTAACGGGCAGTTTTGTTGAATAAGTTGTAAATTTAACATTATAAAGTTAGAGCATTTCTTCGTTATGAGAAATGCTCTTATTTTAATATATAAGAATTTATATGTTTTGGGGTGAGCGAAGCCTTACCCCTTATTTATAACGCCAGAAAGTATAAGTTTTTGGGTGGATTTAAGGGGTTCTCCCTTTTTTTAAATAAGCTATTTGGCAGAATGAGATTCATCCTCTAGCTTAGCTATTGCGCGGAGATCAAGGAACGTCAAGCCGCGATGATAGCAAAATGTGTCAGGATCGCGAGTTTAAGGGAACTACAGTGCGCTATAATTCTGAAAACCGCCATATTCCACGCCAGAGGGAACTACGATCCGCTATGTCACCATTTCCCGGTTGGAATCGCAAGTTCCGCATAAATAGCGGATCACAGTTCCCTTTCATGCTCCGTTTACCCCAGTTCCCGCCATTTAGCGGATCATAGTTCCTTTTCATACGACGCTCACTGTCATTGCAAAGCCCAAAGGGAACTAGGATCCGCTATATTGTTGAAAACCGTTATGAAGACACTCATCTTAGGGCGGCAAGGTCGCTTTTCTTGTGAAAAAACCGATATTATTTTATTGCAAAACGATAAATCGTGTTGTGAAGTAAAAACTGACATTAAATAAGTGACCTGCGTTTTATGAAACGAGGAAAAACACTTTTTTTGAAGATAGCTGTTATTCTTATTGGAATCCCAATTCTCGCTTTGTGCATATTTTTAGTGCCTAAGATTGGGGAATTTGCTGGAGAATTGTATCCAGAAACGGCTTATATGAAATCTCTCGTTTTAATTGATATGTATGCAGCGGCGATTCCTTTTTACTTTGCTCTGTAAGGATAAGAACCAAGCGTTCTCTTGATGTTATGTTAGCAAAACGAAAAATGAGCGTAACGGCGGTCAGTAAAATTATTAATTACATAATTCGCGTGGGGTTTGACAGCCGCCATGCGGCGGCGAAACAACGCGCGCCAAGGATCCGCGCGCGTTGGGGCCTCACTCACTTCAACTGTTCGTCAACGCCTACCGCTGAACCGTTTGACCGCTTCCTCGGTCACCGGCGCGAAGAGGTTAACTAGGTTGCCGTCGGGATCGCGAAACAGCACAGCACGGTTCCCCCACGGCATCGTGGTTGGTTCCTTTACCCACTCGTCGATAAACGGCTTCAAGCGCTCGTACTCGGCATCGACATCGTGGACGCGGAACTCAATGATGACAGTGTGATTGCTGGCCGCCACTGCGGAACCAGCGCCGAACAGTTGCACCGTCTGGGAGTGGCCGATTGCCAGGGTGCACGATGGCACAACGAGTTCGGCAAAGACGGGCGCGGGGCGTTCCGCCGAAACACCCAAGACTTTCTCATAGAACTCGACGAGACGATCCACGTCGTCGGTAATGATGCGTACAGAAGCAAAATTCATGAGACTCCATCCTTCCTATAATAATTGATCGAATACCGTATCCTATCATTTTGGGTCCCGATTCTTTGCATTTATCTCCCACTCCTTTACGATTACTTACTCCGATTATAAAAAAACGCTACTGACAACAGCGTGTCAGTAGCGTTTTGACATTTTTTTGGCTTCCTACAAAATTCGATTTCGGAATATGATATTTTTCAATGTCCATAAATCCTGTTCAAACATTAGTTGCAATTATAGCCCTTATGAGTCATTTCAAACTTACTGCTTCCAAGTATACTTTAGACGTAACTACTTAGGTCTACCCAAAATTTTGTTGGATATTTTCTTCGTTGGCACAAGGGAATATGAATAAATATGGAGAATAGAGATTTATTCCATATTAGGGACGTGAGCCAATTGAAATGCACGG
>NZ_BMHE01000109.1 GCF_014640555.1 Paenibacillus marchantiophytorum
AAAACAGGAGATAAATAGTCATTTTAAAGTAAATTCGGGGGTTTCATTGGGGGGGGAGAGGAATAGACGAAACCTACCCCTCCCGAGTATGTTTGGTAAATTTAAGGAGTTAATCGACGGTCTCTGGTGGTTCCTTAGTCGCTTTCCAACCTTGGGTCATCTTCCATAAAGTATATGGAGCAATCGCTCCAAACAAAGCAAAGCCAATCCAAAGTGCAAAAAAGATTATGGCAAAGATACTGAATATCTTTAGTTCTGGAGGAACAAACACTGTAATCAACCGCATCCATTTCCCTTTTCATCAAACTTGGTATATTATACCATTAAATCCAAATAAAAAACTGAATCGATAACGAATTAAAAACGACTTGCCATCCCCTCTCATCAGAGTTAACATACACACCAATTAGCCTACACCATTCTGTTAGCGAGTATATGTTCACACGAAAAAAACTCCGCCGCGTGATAAGGAGGAGGAAGAAAATAATTTTTTTTCCTGAATGAATCATAAAAGTTAGTTTTTTTCGAATTATATAATTTTTAATTTCCTACAAAATCCTTTAGTAAATAAATATAACCAGCAATTAGAATTAAACCTATAATCAAGAATAAATTATGACTTATGTGTCTTCTTAACTTTAACTTACTGTGAACTTTTCAATCATACTAATGTTTTGTTCAGTTAAGGTTGAGACTGCTTTCGAAGAAGCCGAAAAAAATGATTTATCCAAGTGTGCAACTCCTTGTAAGATTTAAATTACATCGAACCAAAAAATTGTTACATTTTGGTAAAGATGTTGCGTTTGCCCATCGCATCCTATATGCTTTTTACGTAAGAGAAAATACTAATTTCGTGGAGGGATTACAAATGAAAAATCGTTTGAAGTCATTCGTACTATCTGCTGTAGTTGTTGTTTCGATATTGAGTGTCACCTCTGCAGTTTCAGCACATCCTCTAGTAAATATTCATAACTACAGTAATTATAATTCCTATCTTACCGCTTTAACTCAACAATATTGGATTGATGGAAGCAATGCGCATGATCAATGGGAACTTGACGCACAAAATGCACAGTACGAAGCAGACATTGCTGCTGCAAAAATTTATTTTGGTGTAAATTAATGTAAAGCCAATCCTCTTTAAGTTAGAAGCTCTTTTACTATGGGGCTTCTTTTTATTATTCATAATATTTAGTAGCAAGAAACCATTAGATATAAAACCAATCTTTTATTAGATATCTTTGTTTTTTGTCTTTATAACGTTGCAATTCCTCTTGTTCTTGACGTATCAATTCGTTACTTACTTTACTTAATTCGCTATCTGGAATATCTCGTTCATTCTCGAATGCCGCGCGTTGCATTCTCAAATATTTTTCTCGAATTTCTCTAATCTCTGGATTTATAATTCGACTAATTTCTTCTTGACCCAACTCTTTTTTAAATTGATCTTCATAGCTTAAATAATCCATATTCATGAAAACCTCCTATGAAATCAGTTTTTTATTGACTTAAATAAAATTGATCTCTTACGATAATCCATTCAAGCAATAAAGCTTTAAATTCATTCGTTTTTATAGCACAGTCATTCATACCAGCTTCCGCGTAAGGATCAGTAATTCTAGTATGAGCGTGTCGAAAGGGTTAGAAAAAAAGAACCTCCTCTTCAGGAAGTTCCTCAATTTATTATTAAATTAGGTCATTCCTTACCACGCACTCCACATGTGTGGAGACGCTGAAAGAGATATAATAGTTTTCAAGTAACGTGTATGACTTCGCTACGAGAACACGATGTTATAAGATGTTGGCTGCTTTCAAACCCTCATAAATTACTGACTATGATTTATTATATGAGCAATTTCTTTTACTCTCTCCATTGTAATTCCTTCTCTTTGTTCAACTGCAAGTGGATGATCAGTCTGTTCTAGTTCTATTAACGGAACAGCGCCAACTTCTTGTGTATGTACCATTGTTTTCAATGACAATGTAGTTACTGGATATATTGACAGCTCCGTCGACAACCAACCAAAATAAGGTTGTTCATTCTCCCTTCCTTGTACGTGCAAAAATTCATTGGATTTAAAAAAATTCTCTTCACTAAGAGAAACCCAAACACTCCAAATAAATTTCTCTTTACAATCAATTATCGGTATTTCAATATGTCCTCTTATATAGAAATATTGCTCATCAATTACACAAAAATCTCTAATTAACTCTGTTCTTTTCTCTTCTGGTACCGTGTAAAAATAGTACGGAGCTTCAATTCCGTAACATAAAGGAACTTCACTTAATTCATCGTTACATTGAGGGCATTTCATGGTTTATACTCCTTGATCATTTCTTCTCGATTTCATAATACGTTCTTGTATTCACGAACCAAGAGAGGACTAAGCCGTTTTAACTCCGAATCAAAGACTAGCCTTGTAAGGTTATCTGCCTAATTTTTCTTTCCCAATAGGGATGTTAGCTAGCAACGTATGTGCCTTCTTTTGAGTTACTTGATGCTATTATTCAAAATCTTTAAAACTTCATCTTTTGATTTAGACATCTTATTCATGAGATCTTCTATTAAGTTATCTGCGAATACAAATTCTTTAGCATTCGCCCAACGAGTTCGTTCTTCCAAATAAGATAAACAGGCTTCTTCAGTTGTTACGGTTTCATAATATTCTATGCTAATAGCTTTAATATTAAAAAATCTCAAACAAATTTCCTGTACGCACTCGTTAATTGTTTTTTGATTTATCCCCTTATCAGGATGCCAAATTTCGAATGATCTAGGTTTAATATTGTATTCATTCTTAGGTAGATTTTCATATGGAAGTTCATAGAAATCTTCATCGTTAGGTCCGTCATAATAATAGTAATACTGAATTTCATTTCCTACTAAATGTTCTTTAATATGTTCAACAAAATCCTTTTCTTCTGCATCATTTTCTAAACTTTCAAGTCCATCTCTTAAATAATTCTTAGAACATATACATGTACTTCCAAGTCGTGTATATTCTTGATCCTTCTTCTCATATATAATAATGTCTTCCCAGCCCTCTAAACCTGAAAACCCATAAATTCCCCACCAATAGTTCATTGAACTTATCTTTACATATATAACTTTTTAAATGCAAGTAATTTTGTAACACTCCCCTCGAAATCGCTTTCAATACATACATTTCGTATAGCTAATTATTAGTAACTCAAACTTCGCAGAGCGAAATTAGTCTTAAATCCTTGATACATATAGCAGAACCAGGATAATGATTGACCTCTTGCTAAAATAGAAAAACACCGCTTCGGTTTGGTATAGTGATTGTGACGA
>NZ_BMHE01000110.1 GCF_014640555.1 Paenibacillus marchantiophytorum
CAGAGTTGTATTCTGATTATCAGTCTTTCGTTGACACAAATGAATTGCTCGCAAAAGGAAAAATGGATGGTAAGCTCTTAAAAGAAATATGGGATGATGTGGACGTTCAAGTTATATTTTAATGAATTGAATCTTTTATAAAAAAGCTAATTAATGGTTCGGAGGAGAATATTTATGAAAAAGGTCGTTATTGCATTTCTGTGTGGCATTGTTATTTCCCTCTCATCTGTAGTAATTGCAGCCAATGAATTAAACGTCACATTATTTCCATCTGAGTTTTTTTATAACGGAGAAAATAAAAGTTTGCCTAGCGAATATCAAGTCATTAATTATAACGGCCATGTATATGTACCGATTAGATACGTTGCAGAAAGTATGGGTGGGACGGTAGGATTTACTGCTAGTCAGGATTCAAAACCCAATGAGATTACAATAGATTATAAAACTAAAACTAAAGAATTCCCTTACATAGATCCTGACAAGAAAATTAGTATTGATCTAACTGGTACTAATGACACTTCTAGAGCAACTTATTTAATTGGACAGGTCCAGCTTAATGAAACAACCTACGAGAAGAATATTTTTAGTTTCGATATTGATATAACCTTAAAGAATGGAAATAAAATTACAACTATACATGGTTTTGCAAGCGATATTGGAAAAGGTGAACTGAAAACATTTAAATTGAAATCAAGCGATTTTTTTGTCCTTACCGATATCGCAAAAGTGGACATTAAAGTTATTGAGATTGTTGAATATAAGTCGGAATAATTTGAATAAGCAGTGAAGAAAATCAGTTCTGATAAAATCGAAGTTTTAATGGTTATTGTAATATATAATCTACGAAGAAAAAATGATTTTATTTAATTGATGCTGAAGGGTAGGTCACTATGTTCAGGTTATTTCAAAGAAAAAAGTTAGAAGATAACATTGAAAATAAACAATATAACGAAATTTTGTTAAACCTTCCATCAGTAGCTGTTTATAAAGATTTTAAGACTTCACTGATATATTTTAATCCTAGCGTAATCAATCCAATTGGTTACAGGTCAACTAATAATAAATTCATTAAATTAGTACCTCCATACACAGATTCTGATGTTGGAAAAGCGATAAAAGAAGCAATTCAAATAAGTATTGCAGAACCATACTTACCTAATGATGTGAAAGGGGATTTTTGGGTTGAGGCTGAAGGAGTAAAAAGTATGATTTCTTTCATAAGGACGAAACTGTTCATAAACGTAACCCAAAATGTTAAAGAAAATAGCTATCTAATCAGCATTATGAAGAAGTACAAGACAACTGGCTATACTCATTCAAAGAATGACCCTGAGTATTTAGTTGATGTAACTATTAACGACCATGAGTTGGGTCAAATTGTCTTGGATGGATTTAATGAATGTAAATGAAAAATGGTTTACCATGAAAGCACGATTTTATTTATCATAGTTAAGGTGGTTCAAAGAATGGAGATTTTTCCAGAAGAACATGAACTTATTGATATTTTTGAATGTGAACCGCAATTAACCTTAGAGGAAATGGATGTTCCTGACTACTATAAACAATGGAGGTTCATTCTAAAACGAGAAACTGATGTGTTAGAGTTTGATATAGAACCAAGTATCTCTTATGTTTATATGAGATGGCATCAAGAAAATAAGGTCATAATAGAACTCGCATTAGAAGAAGTTTATGGAATAGAAATAAAGAAACAAGGAAATTCGGAATTTGTTTTGTTGTTATTCCATGATGAACGTCATAAAACCTTAACTTTAAGGACAAAACCTTACATATCAGTTGTTTGGGGAACAGCTAAAACTTGAAAAGTTGTGCTTAAAAGAGCAATTTTAAGTAAGGAGAGATTCGTTTTGGAGTATCTATTGGGAGGATATTATTTAGTAAAGCCCATGAAAAGGGCTAATTATTTGGACAAAGAAATAATGCCAGAAGAGATACTATCAGCAAGTAACTGTATTTGTGATAATTACCCTGATATTGGGGTGTGTTGGGACAAATCAGAATCGAAGAAACAAGAATACATGAAGCAGTTAAATTTAAGTCAGGACAGCTTTACTTCAATGGAACAGTGGGTTGAGCAGGAATTTGATAGCAAGAAATTAGGTTTTCCACATGTTTTTATGAGCGTACAATCAGCTAGGGAATTTTATCATAGGTACCTGAACCATATCACAGGTATTAAGTTAATTGGAATTGGATTACCTCCCGAAATTATAGAGAATCTTAAAGAGGATTTTGGAGCAGAAGGATTCTTTTATGGTGTTGAATATAACATATCTCAAAATAAAATTCTTGAAATGAATGGCAATACTCTAGGTTATGAAATATTAGGTTATGAATATGGAGCGTTCCATTCTTACATTTGTAACAGTTTATTTGAATATTATAATAAAAATATCTCATTCTCTCTAAATGAAAATGGTTTTATTAGAACCCTCGATGAAGCTTACCGATTGTCACAATACACTAATGATGAAATTAAAGGTACTGAACCAGTTCTATGGCTTCCTTGGATAGTAATTGAGTATCTATTGAATTAGATAAGACATGGAGTTCATTAAGCTGATAGGGGAGAGAGTTTTGGATTGGATTATTCTTATTGGTGATGAAAGGTTGACATTAGAAAGTGTCAAAAATATTGAGCATTATGGTAGTGTGTGTACTAGTGAGATAGAGGATGATAGATTTTCAGTTGAGTATGGAAAGGTTCATGTATTTTATGATTATGATGAGAATCTAATCAGTGTTTACGAAGAAGTAGACCTTTCGAGAATCCCATATTCGAATCCACGTTTCATCATGATGATATTTAATTCGGTCGACTTAATGTGGAAGATACTAAGACAAGACAATTTCTTAAGAAACATTTATATAGATGATGATCATGGAAAGATTATACCAATAGAAGACTTTATAAATGATTAACTTAGTACGGCATAGAGCAGGGACGATAACTCAATAAAAGAGAAGTTTTATGTGATCTCGTCTCAGGAAAAGATTGTTGGCGTGGTAAATGAAAACCCTCTTTCATGTGTGTAGTTGATTTATTGGATATTCATCCCAGATTGGAATGAAAAGATAATTTTATGGGGGCTATGCAATGGGATTCTTCTCCGATTTAACAATGTTTTTTCCCATAAAAATTAATAAAAAACATATAAGTGAATGAATTTCATAATTCAAAAGCCTTACCCCATCTGAGTATTTAAGGCGCAAAAAAGGGAGTACCTCCCCAAATCTCGAAGTGTTTAGTACCACTACCACACACTTGAGAGAGGGTTGAACTCC
>NZ_BMHE01000111.1 GCF_014640555.1 Paenibacillus marchantiophytorum
GCCATAACAGCAGCTTGGATGAAGGCAGTGTTAACTCCCATCACAGCAAATGTCTGGAGAGCAACACTTGGTCTAGCTTCAGCTTGGAACTGAACATCAGTCTTCTTTAGTTGCTCATAAGTCATGGACTCCAATTTCTCAGGGAGAGCAGGTGTAATGGTGGCCTGAACATTGACACTTGCAGCAGCAACTGCAGCAGTGTACCAACTGAACTCCATGGGCACACCAACTGCAGTTGGCAAGATGCGACGCACTTCAGCTGCAAGCAAAGGTTTAGCATACTGGAAGGCAACTCCTTCCTGCAAAGCTTTAAGAGCCTCCTTCAGCAGTGCACGTGGTTTGGGTCCAGTAGCCATCGGTATGGCTTCTTCAATGATGGTCTTGTCAAAGTTGACATAAGCCACTTCTTGTCCAAATACTTTGAGATAGGCTGATGCTAGTGGTTTATCGGTTGGCAAAGCCTTCCAGTTTGTGAGTGCTCTCAGTGTACGCTTAATCTTTGTGATACGGTCAGCACTTTCATCTGCAGCAGGAGATTTTAGGAGAGCTTCATGGATTCCTCCAGTTCTCACACCAAACTCAATAACATCAGCAGCAGCTCCAGCCAGGTAAGCACGAGCTTTAGCTACAACAGCTCTGGGCAGGATGGTGGCAGCATCATTGATCATATAGGCACTACCAGCAGCTCCAATCATAAGAGGAGTATAATAATAGTCCATCTGAAAAGCTCTGCTGTAACGGTAGTTAAGTCTGTCCAGTTTGCGGCTCATAAGCTTGATTGCAACATTAGCTGCACCAGCAACAGATGCCATATCAGGAGCAGTGATTCTGGTCAAGGACTTGATGTGGGAATAGGCAAAGCTTGCAACATGCATGTTTGGCTCAATCCTTAAAGCTCCAGCAAGACTAGAGACAAGTGCCACTGAAGGCTCAGCCTCAAACAGCACAATACAAGCAACCATGCGCACCTCGGGGTGGAGAGCTCTGTCCAAAACAAGCTGCAGGGCAACAGGCTGAACCAGTTTGGGCTCTTTCTTAGCAATGTTTCTCAGGGCCAAGATGGCATCAACCTGGACTCTAATGGGCAAAGCATTAGCTGCAGTTCTCAGTCCAGGAAGGAGCTTCATGATTGGCTTAAGACTTGAAGGGTGACCAGCATTGCCCATAACTTTCAGAGCCAAAGTGATTTCAGGAATGTCATTCTTAGAAATGGCCTCTGTGGCGATCTCGTGGATGGGCCTGAGGAGCTCAGCAGGGCAAGTGGGAACTGCAACACAGTATTTGGCAATCAGGGAACCATATCCAAGCATGACAACTTCACGCAGAGCTGGGATTGTGGCAAATTTCTCATGAGTAGCCAAACTAGCTGTCATTTTAATGGTTTCAGGATCAGCAGTGACCATTTGCAGAGCAATCACAAGAGTCTGAATGAACTCGGGAGTGGTAAATTCACCAGCCAGGAACTTCTCCTTGATGAATTTTATAATGACTGGTGTACCAACAGCAGGAAGAGCATCCAGAAGCCAGCGCCTGTAAACTGGTTTGTCCTTAAACTGAGACCAGATAGCCTCAATTTTCTCCAAGGAGGCAACACGCAAGAGCTGGACAAGCTGAACAAACTTGAATGGAGCATCATCATGGACCATGTCTTTATTGTTTGAAACCAAGTGCTTCAGGACCTCAACAATCTGGGCAGGTGCATCACTGATCTTCATGAGTTGAATGGGGGTCTGAAGAATCTCAGTTGCAAACTCGTACTGCAGGGATCCACGGGGCATGTAATCAGCTTTGATTGGAACGACAGGGGTCTTCTCAATCTCAACAAAAGCCAAGGTTTGTTTTGCTTCCATCATTGCAGCACCATGAATCTCATTGAAGGGTGAGAACTGATACACTTCCTCAACTGTTGCCTCAGCGATCAGTGCACCATTGTCAGCTGGTTTCATGATGTAGTTATAAGTTGCAGTTTCAATCAGACTCTTGACCCTCTCTGTGCATTCAGCACACCTCTCAGTGTATGCCAAGCCAACATCCTTCATGATTCTCTCCTGGCAGTGGCTCAGATCTTTAGACTTTGTCACAATAATGTGGTTGGCCTTTGGATCCTCATTGATGACATAGTGTGTTCTGCACACTCCCTGAGCTCCAGCCTCTTGCATCTCGTAGATGTTCTGGGTCTTCTTGAGGTTGAGCTGAAGGATGTTGAGGATACCTCTGTGCAAGTTCATGACTGTAGGAGAAACTCCTGCTGGGGCAAAAACCTTGCCAACCACACCATTAGCATACTCAAACTTGATGGGAATCTGAAGCTGAGCAGCCAGTGCTGAGGTGAGCTTAGTAGCAGGAACAAATGGATCCTTGGGCCAAGTGCCAGCATACTCGTAGAGTAGAGGATCCATAAGCTTCATCAGGTAGGTATTCTCTGTCGTGGCACTGATGAGAACCTTGCTGCTGACTTTAATACCTGCTCTGGCCAGACCTTCTTGAGGAAGACCTCCCAAAAGCAGAGCCTCATACTTGTACACATAGGTCTTATCATGGGCAAACTCAGGAACAAGGTTGAATTGTTGACATGCCACGAGGGCTACAGTCAAGGCAAGCACAACAGCTCTCATGGC
>NZ_BMHE01000112.1 GCF_014640555.1 Paenibacillus marchantiophytorum
ATATTCCGATGTCGGGATGCCTTGTAAAACGTTGAATTTCTCAGAGTCCCGCGAATCGGCCCGAATAACGCCATTGGCGTTGGGGTCTAAATCACTTAAAGGCATTGTTGTTCCTTGAGTAGGTGGGCCGATTATGTAAGGGCAATCGCCAGTGCCGCTTGGTGTACATGCTGGATCACCGGGCGTGCATCCACTGCCACCGTCATAATTAACTGTCATCGTCCATGTCAACTCATATTCATATGTTTTCCCTTGCATTATTGCAGTGAAGCTACCATACCACCTTAAACCTATAGCTTCCGGATATCTAGCAGCGTGGGGTAAGATATCTGTACCATTATTCATAAAAGGACCGACATCAAAATTAAATTTCATTTTTAAATTATCTACTTTTACAGAAGTTACAGACGATTGGGTATATAAAACACTCCCTGACACATCAAAGCTCTCTGGACTGTCATCAACAATAATAAGTGATGAATCGATCGAAGCATGAGTGTCCTTAAATGACCATGTTGAACTCGAACCATCCAACTCCGTTGAGAAGGGATATTTCCCCCCCGGTTGTATTTGAGGACATGGTGAAAATCCTGAAACATTTGAATCACAGCCCCCCGTGCCCATAGGGTTTGGGTTTCCACTCAAATCCCTAGCATCAAGAGTATTGCCATACCAATCATCCCACGTCCAATAAAAAGCCCTTGATCCTCCTGAATGATTTCTCCACCAATCAAAATTAAAATCATTTTGTACTTCGGTTGATTCAACGTCCCTTCCCATACCGTACAAAGTCCCTAAATTTGTAGTACAAGTAGTGTTAGTACAATTAGCAGTAATGCCCGAAGCATTTGAAACCAATGTTACTGAGGTAATTTGAGATTGTCTAACTGGGTCAGTAATATAATCACTAACCTTATAGGTCCTACTTGCATATGGTACTCCCGAATCTCGACTATAATATTTCCCTCCGGTTCCAGCAGTTAACTCAGAAATCAAAGATAAGTCACCGGTTATAGTTTCAACATCAGGCGCATTAGCCCCCTTTACCTCCTTCAGGAAATTTTGAAACGAACACAAAATAAAAATGAATACAAACAGCAAGTTAAGGACACGAAAGAGCATTTTCTTAGATGACATTCGGATCACCCACCTTGTTATTGATTGTGCACCTTATAATCAGGTGCAGAAATCAACAAATTTGTATTCATGTTTGCACTCGAAGGCTTCCCGCCACCATGATTATAATAATAAACATTAGGGACATAACCGATATGCATATTGGTTGTGTCAATAAACATGTCTCCCTTCGGATGCATTGTTGCAGTAACCCAGAAATAGTCAACATTAGGTTTTAAGTATGTAGGATCATACGGATTATTCCCACGCTTAACATTGATGTCAATTACATTTTGAGGTGTTTGCATTTTAGTAAACAAAATGTTGTCTGGTGTTTCTTGACTTGAATAATTCACCTTCCATTCTTTCCCATTATTACTTGGCCCAATATTTCGCACCGTAACACGTCCACCTTCTGAAGCATACCAACCTTGGGGATACGATCCAGTTAATGTTTGTTTTACTTTCGAGAAGGCCACATAGGAATTTTGGGGTATTGAAACACTTTGAGAATCTGACTGCATTCCAGTCGAATCAAACTTATCGAGATTAAACTTCATGCCTTCGGTTTCATCTTTAAATGGATCAAGCTTATCCCCCATGTCAACAACAATAAATTCGACTAGCTGCTCATGATAGATTCCATCGGGAGAATCCCATTTAGCTTTTGCAACTGAAAATTGATCTGCGTCTTGCCCAGATACATATCTAGGCCACATTGTAAAGATATTCGTTCCATGCCAAAGCACTTCTGCCCTCGACATAGCCCGTTTAGCGCTTTTTTCTAACGGAATTATCTCCCCCCCCTTAATCTTTTGAGTCCGACTTATCACCATTACAGATTGTGCACGATTTGTATTCTCATCTACTCCTAATTCACCAGTTTCATCCACTCCCTGAATAAGTCCTGATTTTGTTGCTAAATACATCCACTTATTGGAGTCAGATGTGTTTTGCCCACTTGCTCGAACAGCAATCTTCGCCATTTCTAGGCGAGTCATAGGTGCATTAAGGTCATCATCCGAAAAGTCACCATCCGCATAAATCCCTGCCTTCTTAGCCGCATCCATATATGCCTTGTACCAAGGATCGCTTCCAGCGCTATCAACATTAATGTGCAACGCAACAACGGCCATTTTCACAAACTCCGCACGACTTACTTTGCGATTCGGTTGAAAGGATCCATCGGCATACCCGTCAATATAGCCCTGTCCCCTTGCATCTGCAATTTGCGAAGCTGCCCAGAAATCTGCTGCAATGTCCGTAAATTCCTTCGAGTACGTAGCTGCTGAAACCGAAGATCCTCCCGTTACTGAAGGATTCGCATGTACTACATAAGCAGCCGAACCACCCACTACCAAACCTGTCAAAAGCATTCCTAATACTCTTTTTTTCATTGTTATATATCTCCCTCACTACTGCGTATTTGTACAATCATTAATAAAATATCCCTTTCTTACAGCCTCT
>NZ_BMHE01000113.1 GCF_014640555.1 Paenibacillus marchantiophytorum
CGTATAGGTAGGTTCAATGACCTTTTTGTAGCGCTCCAAGGTAACATCGAATACAGCATTAGAAGTATCCAGCGAACGTAGGAATTGGTTGTAATCCCGCACGTCTACGTAGCCCTTCCCCCTAACCGTATCAACGAACTGTGTAATCGCCGCATCGGATACTTGGTAGGTCATATCGTCGACCTTCTCGGCTTGTCTATATGCGGGGTACACGCCGAATACAATTGCAAGAAGCACCCCTCAGGAAACGAAGATAAAAAAACAGGTAGATTATAGTAGTATCTGACCATAATCAACCTGTTCCACGTAACTCTAAAGCATTATATAGGCTGTACTATTCAATCATGTATGTCTATACCTATGAAATGAGGCAGTGTTAGTAGCAGTGCTACATGAGTTAAGCTTGTTATTTGTTGAATAATAGATTCCCTGCTACTGGCATTTTCAGTCTGATTATTTTATTGTTATTTCCTTTACAGCTTTCAACTCTTTTCTTTTGTACTTTCCATCTGTGAGAGGCTCATATATTACAATTGTGATATTAATTTCATATTCTCCTGGCAATAGCTCTGATTCATCATATTCTGCGATATTAACAATCATGAACTTAGGAGTGTTTTCTGAAATAGTGTAGGTATACTTCGGTAAACTTAGTGTAGATACTATAAATGAGCCAAAGGTTTCCTTTCCATCTATATATAGCATAACTTCTTTGAAATCAATTTTATCAGAAATACTTTCTTCTTTTTCAGATGATATCTCTAATACCAAAGGTACTGATTTCACCACAGCCCTATATACATATCCCTCCAATAAATGTATCTTTAGATTCATTCTATTGCCCCCTAAAAAAATCATAGTATTTTTGAAACCACTGAAGATCTTCATCTGAAAGACCCAACTTTTTTCCTTGCCAAATATTTGTCGAAGTTGCGTACTTTTCGGCTTGTTCAATTGGGAGTGCCATAAATTCTTTCCTTCCCAACTTTATAGATTGTCTAAGGTGCTTGATCTCGTGTAAAATTGTATTAGCCATCATTTTTGCATTACCAAAGTTTTTATTTAAATCCAAAATTGCTTCACCCTTTGGATTAAACTTAAACATCCCTAAAGTATCTCCAGTTTGAGTAAAACCACGATTTGTGGATTCATATAAATTTTTGATTTCATCAGCATATTTCTTACCAAATGCTGTTTCAATCTCCTTAAATGCCAGTTCAACTTTTTTCGTATTACCCAAGCCAGCAAAGCTTTCATCAAATGTTCCTACAAACTCAGAAGGATTAAGTGGTTTTTTTGCAAACCAAGTAACCTCAACCGTCCCATTAACTGGTACTTCTCGCAATACCTGTTCCGCATTAAGTGCTGGCCCCTCTTTCAGTTTCATACTTTGACTTTCTCTATATCTTGCATTCGCCAATGCAACTTCTTTTTCCGCTTGTGACATGAGCTGGCTTGAGTTTGTGTTCATTCCTTTCGCGCCTAAGAAGCCCAAAGGAAGGGCATAGATCTCTTCAGCAATTCCCGTCGACTCAAGAAAATCACCCGATGACTGTCCAATGATTCCCTTTCTATATCTATCAAGTATAGCAGTTAATTTCTCCTCCGTTAACTCCCATGGTTGCTTATTCGCTACACCATATTTGGTCATTATGGTTTGCATCGTGTCATTGGTACTCGGATCCCATTGTTTCTTCGTCAATGCTCCCATGATCCTTTGAATGGCTGCCATCTTATTCGGATCCGTGACTTCAGGCAGCGATAAACTACCCTTTGCCTTCACTTCCTCTTTCAAAGCTTGTATAGCTAGATCGACCTTCGTCTCATCATGCCACCACATACCTTTGAAGTACTCCGCTTCTCCTTGTTCCCAAAAGGCGTCATACGCCATTTTTAAATCAGAGCCCTCCAACTGCTCCAATCGCCTAATCGCCCACTCGCCCTCTTTCCCTTTACTCAAGGAGGTCAGAATCAGACTTCGCAGTTCATTATCCTGCGGCATCTCCGAATGGTCATTCTTTGTAGGATTGTACTTACAAGCTAGTAACGCCGAGCCTGCATAGAACGAACTCACATCCACATTCTCATCATAAAAGCTGGACGCTATGCCTAACTGGCCTAACTTTATGCGTTCAGCCTCCATCTCTTTCGTGGCTTCATCCATATACGCCTGATTGCCAAATTTTGCGTACATGTGATAGGCCGCTTGGCTGCGTCCCAGTTCTGTATAGGCCTCTTTAATCTGCCCAAGCTGCTCGTTCGTCCATTGCTGCTCCGCTGGCGTTCCCTTTGCTCGTTGATCCAGCAATTGCGCCACTGTCTTATCCTGTTTCAGTGTGCCTAGCTGCCTTTCAATGGTGGCTTTTTGGATTTGTACCTGAAATTCTTTGGCGACTTCCACGAGTAGCTTGGGAACGGGTGCGATCAAAAGCTTCAGCGGGTTCGTATGCGTAATCGTCTTCGCCAAATGCTCGAGTCCACTGACGATCTTTTGTACGACG
>NZ_BMHE01000114.1 GCF_014640555.1 Paenibacillus marchantiophytorum
TCAGAATCTAGTAAGCAATGCCTTGGCGAACAAACCGAACACATCAAGTTCGGGGACCATTTATTATGATCTTTTGCCAGAGAATGTGAATGGTGGGGCAAGCACATCCTACCCGATCAACGGCATCAACACCGTAACCGTCCATACACCCGTCGTCAATTACTCGGACATACCGGACATCAACCGGCCCTTCGACCAGAGTATGAACCCGGATTACAGCAAAACGGTTCTTGTCCTAGGCCGGCCGTTCCGTGTGGACTTCGACGAAAAAGGACAGCATTTAAATTACTTAGGCTATGGCAACAACGATTACATGAAATACACGGCTTCTAAGCGTGTGACGTTTCCCTTCGGTGTGTTTGACTCTACAGGAGCTTACCATCAGGAAAATACCTGGATCTATATCGATGTAGGGACACCGTCCGCCACGTATCTTATTCCGGAATGGATTGATGAAGGCACGTATCATATCACACTCGAAGCCTGGGCGATTAATACCCAAGCAGCGACCTGCCAGACCAACCTGAACGGAGACTTAATCAATTACTGCGCGACAAAGGGGATCGATGTCAACGTGGTGGGGCGCGTTTCCGATTTTCGGATAGGAGATATCGGTGATTTGCGGTACGAGTCCGTGTTTAGAACGGCACCCGGCTCACTGAATCATACAACGAATGCTTATTATTCAGGTGGACGTGATAAAGATGGCGTGCCAACGAATATGTTTGGACAAAACGCATGGCTCATGCCGATACGCCTAGGCTCCTATCCTGGACAAGTCGCCACTGTGCCCCATAACGGCTACTCGTTCCAGTTTGATTTCAAAACGATCGGCAACTACTGGGATAAAGGGGAAGGGATGCGGATTGATCCTACCTTTTGGTTTGTACCGCGCAGCGGCGGTAGTAGCGTGCCTGTAGATCTCTATTATGATGTTTCCGGTGCCAGCAATAAGATGATTCGCGTCGGTTCTGTGGTAGACAAGCAGATCTATTCCCGCGTCTACCTGCTGCCGGATCCGCTAAGGAATATCAGTGACACGGATATCCAAAACGCCGCGAGCTACGAGTATACGAATATCTTAACTTCAAGTCAGCAGTCGCAAACGCCGTGGTCCAAGTTTTACACCCAGTTCTTGAGCCGCAAAATTACGACAGCTACGGGTTATGACATTGAAATTCTGCCGTACAAATCGCGGACGATTGTGGGCCCGCCAAGAGTAGTGCCACCTGTAGTCGATCCGACCGTTGCCCTTCGCAGCGTGCAGCATTGGTATGGTGAATATAATCTCCCGATCGCGCCGCACATTTTGCCGAAAGGGACGGATGTTCTAGCGCTTGCTAATCGCTACGGAGGCTCTTTGGACGGGCATGAATCGGAGTTTCTCACGAAGGGCTATATCGTGGTTAACTTTGGCATTTATGCGCTCAAGCATAACGATCAAGAAACTAGAATTCTAGGCTATAATTCTCCGAATGCCAACATGTGGGCGATTGAAGGGCAGATCGCATCGGACCAGGACTATCTGGGACATACCTTTCAGTTCCGTTCGGGTGATATTATCTTGTTTGAATCGGACTTTTCGGTTCGTAATGATTTTCAAGGCCAAGGTCATTAGAACACGAGGGAGGATAGGTCCCCTTCCAAAGGAGGTCAGGCGTATATGGCATCGGATCAGGTACTCTTTAATGAAGACCGCATGCGGAAGCTAATGAAGGATATCCAAGACATCGAAGATCATGCCAACTATCTGCGCAATGCGACGAATGGATTTGTGAATCAGCTGGATGGTCAGCTGCTGTCGCAGATCGGTTCGGATACCGCGCAAGTGCAAGCATTAATCAATAAACTGACCAGCAAAGCCGAGGGCATGAGTGGATTTTTGGACTTTACGATAAAAAAGGTCAAGGAAACCGAACAAGCCAACATCAAGGATGCCCAGGCATTAAAACAAGCAACCTCG
>NZ_BMHE01000115.1 GCF_014640555.1 Paenibacillus marchantiophytorum
AGCCACACAGGCAAGTAAAAAGCTCTCAAAATTGATTAAAAGTCAACTCCAACAATGGATCGCCGGTTTGCCCAGTTATCTTAAGGCTTACTTGCCCATTTCAAGCTGCGAAGTTTGAGTTATTAAAGCAAAAGTGGTTGCAAACAAAAATAGCCCTGATTACCAAGGGCTTGAATGCATCTTATTTATGTTCGCCGTGCATCTTCAACTTAAATCCCACTGGCTATTCACCTTGTCAAATATTTTTTGAATGCTCACTTTATTTTTTCGAATAATTTCTACTGTTTTTTCAAACTCTTCATTGCTTTGGCTATCCAGTCGAATGGGATTTCCATTGGAATCCACCATTATATCGTAACCTCCGCTATTGTCTTGAATACGCAGCCCATATTTATATCCCCCGAACACTTTTAGCCAAATTATTAAAGAGCAAATGTCATCTGGAGCCACAGACCCCAAGTTGCCGGTTAAACTTAAATAATCCGGTTTTTTAACATTAAAATTATAACCTTCAGAACCCACTATATGATAAGTACCGTATTTATCCTTTGGTACCGTTTCAGTATAAGGCTTGTACTTGAAATTCACAAAAACTAACCACGTTAAATTCCAAATAATAAAAATCAAAATAGCAATTCCTATGGCAAGCATAATTTTACTTTTTCTCCACATTGTTTTCATAAGTTAATGATCCGTTCCCCTTTCTTTTTCATATCTTCGTCATGGGTAACCATGATAATTGTTTTCCCTTGGTTGTGTAGCTGCTTAATAATGTCAAGCACGGCCTCTGCATTCTTTTTATCAAGTGATCCTGTTGGTTCATCTGCTAGTATAATATTACACTTTTTTACCATTAATCTTGCTAGTGCAACTCGCTGTTGTTCGCCTCCAGACAATGTATACACTTTACTATTCAACTTGTCCGATATGCCAACCATCTCCAAAGCCTGTTCAATGGAAACTCCAGATTGACTTTCTTTACGAACAAGTTTTAAATTTTCTTTCACTGTCTTATGCTCGACGAGTGCAAAGTTCTGGAAAAGAAGACCGATTTTATATTTGAAATACTGTAGTTGGTATTTTCTTTTATGGATATTGAGACCATCAACGAGAATTTCGCCGCTGTCAATTGATTCAATAGCTCCAATCATATTAAGAAGAGTCGTTTTCCCGCATCCACTAGCGCCAGAGAAAATAACGAACTCACCACTATCAATTTTTAGCTCCAAGTTAGAAAATATAACTTTACCCTCAAAAGACTTCGATACTGTTTTTATCTCTATCATAAATTTCCTCCCTTTAAAATTATACTTATTTTTGCCCTTTCAAGCTTCCGTATGTAAGTTAAGATAATAAAGGGTTCTATTAGAAAAATAAATATGCTGCCATAAACAAGATAGTTAACTATATTTCCGTTAATAAAAATCCAGACAATCATTGCCCCGATCATACCTAGAATCGTAGGAATAAGTGTAACAAGTAAAATTTTTTTATTTTTTTGCCAAATATTATATCCTAATATTTTTTTTAAACACAATTCTATCGCATTAACTTCATATTCCAAACGGAGTATAGACTTAATGATCACAATTTCTAAAAATAATATTAAAATACTTGAATGAATTTCATAATTCAAAAGCCTTACCCCATCTGAGTATTTAAGGCGCAAAAAAGGGAGTACCTCCCCAAATCTCGAAGTGTTTAGTACCACTACCACACACTTGAGAGAGGGTTGAACTC
>NZ_BMHE01000116.1 GCF_014640555.1 Paenibacillus marchantiophytorum
CGGCAGAGTGGTTATGCGGCTGGCTTGAAACTAGCACACGGGGGTTCAATTCCTTCCTTTCTCGTTAATTTGATTGAATTTGAACGAATGCTGGCTCCTCAAATGTGTGGTAGGGGGGAGGGCAGCCGTGTAATCATTCTACATTTGTTGCGGTCAATTCAACTGACAGAACTTCTCGTTTGGCGGTAAAGGCTTCTCATAAGATAAATAAGAACATGATTACTGCTACTAAAGAAATTAGTGACCCAATAGAAGATACTGTATTTCAGAGTGCATAGGCGTCTGGGTAGTCAGAGTACCGTCGTGGTATTCCTGCTAAACCTAGGAAATGTTGTGGGAAGAATGTGAGATTTACTCCGATAAATATAACCCCGAAATGGATTTTTGTTCATACACTGTTTAGGGTGTAGCCTGTAAATAGTGGGAATCAGTGAACAAAGCCTGCTATAATAGCGAATACAGCTCCTATTGAAAGAACATAGTGAAAGTGTGCTACTACGTAGTATGTGTCATGTAGTACGATGTCTAATGATGAGTTGGCTAAAACGATTCCGGTTAACCCTCCTACTGTAAATAAGAAAATAAATCCTAGTGCTCATAGTATAGGGGTTTCTCATTTAATAGCTCCTCCGTGGAGAGTGGCTAATCAGCTAAATACTTTTACACCAGTTGGAATAGCAATAATCATTGTGGCGGATGTGAAGTATGCTCGGGTGTCTACATCCATTCCTACAGTGAATATGTGATGGGCTCATACAATAAAACCTAAGAGACCAATAGCCATCATAGCTCATACTATTCCTATATACCCGAATGGTTCTTTTTTCCCTGCGTAGTATGCTACAACATGGGAGATAATGCCGAATCCTGGTAAAATAAGAATGTAGACTTCTGGGTGGCCAAAGAATCAAAATAAGTGTTGATAAAGAATTGGATCTCCCCCTCCTGCTGGGTCAAAGAACGTTGTGTTAAGATTTCGGTCTGTAAGAAGTATTGTAATTCCGGCAGCTAACACTGGTAAAGATAAAAGAAGTAGTACAGCTGTAACTAAGACAGCTCATACAAATAATGGAGTTTGATACTGAGAGATAGTTGGTGGCTTCATGTTAATTGTAGTAGTAATAAAATTAATTGCTCCAAGAATAGATGAAACACCTGCTAAGTGTAGTGAAAAAATTGTTAGATCAACAGATGCTCCTGCATGGGCAAGGTTGCCTGCAAGAGGTGGATAAACTGTTCATCCTGTTCCAGCTCCTGCTTCAACTCCAGAAGAAGCTAATAGAAGAAGAAATGAGGGTGGAAGAAGTCAGAAGCTTATATTATTTATTCGGGGAAATGCCATATCGGGGGCCCCAATCATTAGTGGCACAAGTCAGTTTCCAAATCCCCCAATAAGAATGGGTATTACTATAAAGAAAATTATTACAAAAGCATGGGCAGTAACAATAACATTATAAATTTGATCATCACCAAGAAGTGCTCCTGGTTGGCTAAGTTCAGCTCGGATTAAGAGGCTTAATGCGGTCCCTACTATTCCGGCTCAAGCACCAAATACTAGATACAGGGTGCCAATGTCTTTATGATTAGTTGAGAAAAATCAACGTGTGATTG
>NZ_BMHE01000117.1 GCF_014640555.1 Paenibacillus marchantiophytorum
TGCTCGTCACAATCACTATACCAAACCGAAGCGGTGTTTTTCTATTTTAGCAAGAGGTCAATCATTATCCTGGTTCTGCTATATGTATCAAGGATTTAAGACTAATTTCGCTCTGCGAAGTTTGAGCTTTTAAGAATAAAGATTTTTGGAAACCGATTTTTGGTTTTCATTGATTTCCATAAACAACTCTACTTGCTTTTCTTAAGCAAGATTTATAAATACTTCAACGGGTATAGAATTTGTACCTACGAACGGTATGGTTGAGTTGGTTACTGTAGTTGCTACGATATCTCGGCGACGCAAAGTATTTGCTTTACATCTACAAAGTTTACACATATATAAACGATGTTGCCTTTAAGCTTGGGTAATTGGATTACTAAACAAGCTTGACAAGGATTATTAGTTCTACTTTACTTGTCAACTTTATCTAAGAAATCTGCCGGCAAGCGGTCTCCGGAAATTTCAATCTTTGACAATGCTTCATTCAAATCAACCAGTTCCTCAGGAGTGAGTTCAACCTCCGCTGCGCCAATATTTTCTTCTAGTCGCTCCAATTTCGTTGTTCCGGGAATCGGGACAATCCATGGCTTCTGAGCAAGTACCCACGCGAGTGCGATTTGAGCCGAGGTGGCGTCCTTCCCTGCAGCAATCTCCTTGATCAAATTGACTAAAACCTGATTTGCTTCTATATTCTCAGCTGTAAATTGAGGAACAATGCTTCGGAAATCGGAGCTTTCAAATGTTGCATTCTTATCAATCTTTCCGGTAAGGAACCCCTTGCCCAGCGGGCTGAATGGAACAAAACCGATGCCTAGTTCTTCAAGTGCAGGCAAAAGGTTTTCTTCAGGGCTTCTCCACATCATGGAGTATTCACTTTGAATCGCAGTGACGGGATGCACCGCGTGTGCGCGGCGAATCGTTCCCACTCCTGCTTCAGAAAGTCCCCAGTACTTTATTTTACCTTCCTTGATTAGGTCTTGTATGACTCCAGCTACTTCCTCAATCGGCACGCTGGGGTCAACGCGATGCTGATAGTATAAATCGATGGTATCAACTTTAAGACTTTGGAGTGAACCTTCCACGGATTGCCTGATTTGCTCTGGCTTGCTATTAAGCACCTGCTGGCCATTTTCCCTATAGATACCAAATTTAGTCGAAATGACAACATCTTGCCTGAATGGAGCAAGCGCTTCTCCTACCAATTCTTCATTTGGACCATAGGCTTCGGCAGTATCGAAGAAAGTAACACCGCGATCAATAGCCGCATGGATCAGCGAAATCATCTCTTTTTTGTCTGGTGCAGAACCATAAACACCGCTCATTCCCATACAACCTAACCCAATAGCGGAAACTTCCAGTTTATTTCCCAACTTGCGTTTTTGCATTATTTATCTTCCCTTCATTATTGTTTTCATATAAATAACTCAAACTTCGCAGCTTGAAATGGGCAAGTAAGCCTTAAGATAACTGGGCAAACCGGCGATCCATTGTTGGAGTTGACTTTTAATCAATTTTGAGAGCTTTTTACTTGCCTGTGTGGCTAC
>NZ_BMHE01000118.1 GCF_014640555.1 Paenibacillus marchantiophytorum
CTGGGCATCCTTGATGTTGGCTTGTTCGGTTTCCTTGACCTTTTTTATCGTAAAGTCCAAAAATCCACTCATGCCCTCGGCTTTGCTGGTCAGTTTATTGATTAACGCTTGGACTTGCGCGGTATCCGAACCGATCTGCGACAGCAACTGACTATCCAGCTGATTCACAAATCCATTCGTCGCATTTCGGAGATAGTTGGCATGATCCTCGATGTCTTGGATATCTTTCATTAGCTTCCGCATGCGGTCTTCATTAAAGAGTACCTGATCCGATGCCATTTATGCCTGACCTCCTTTGCCGCTTGATGAAAGGGAGCTCAAGGTCCCCTCCTCCGCTTTAATGACCTTGGCCTTGAAAATCATTGCGAACCGAGAAGTCCGATTCAAACAGGATAATGTCGCCGCTGCGAAATTGAAACGTATGGCCCAAGTAGTCTTGATCGGAGGCAATCTGCCCTTCAATCGCCCACATGTTGGCATTCGGAGAATTGTAGCCTAGAATTCTTGTTTCTTGATCGTTATGCTTGAGCGCATAGATGCCAAAGTTAACCACGATATAGCCCTTCGTGAGAAACTCCGATTCATGTCCATCCAAAGAGCCTCCGTAGCGATTGGCAAGCGCTAGAACATCCGTCCCTTTCGGCAAAATGTGGGGCGCAATCGGAAGGTTATACTCCCCATACCAATGCTGCACGCTGCGAAGGGCAACGGTCGGATCGACTACAGGTGGAACTACTCTTGGCGGGCCCACAATCGTCCGCGACTTGTACGGCAGAATTTCAATATCATAACCCGTAGCTGTCGTAATTTTGCGGCTCAAGAACTGGGTGTAAAACTTGGACCACGGCGTTTGCGACTGCTGACTTGAAGTTAAGATATTCGTATACTCGTAGCTCGCGGCGTTTTGGATATCCGTATCACTGATATTCCTTAGCGGGTCCGGCAGCCGATAGACACGGGAGTAGATCTGCTTGTCTACCACAGAACCGACGCGGATCATTTTATTGCTGGCTCCTGACGCATCATAATAAAGATCCACAGGCACGCTACTGCCACCGCTGCGTGGTACAAACCAGAACGTGGGATCAATCCGCATCCCTTCCCCTTTATCCCAGTAGTTGCCGATTGTTTTGAAATCAAACTGGAACGAGTAACCGTTATGGGGCACAGTGGCGACTTGTCCAGGATAGGAGCCTGGGCGTATCGGCGTGAGCCATGCGTTTTGTCCAAACATGTTCGTTGGTATTCCGTCTTTATCTCTTCCACCTGAATAATAAGCATTCGTTGTATGATTCAGTGAGCCGGGTGCCGTTCTAAACACGGACTCGTACCGCAAATCACCGATATCTCCTATCCGAAAATCGGAAACGCGCCCCACGACGTTGACATCGATCCCCTTTGTCGCGCAG
>NZ_BMHE01000119.1 GCF_014640555.1 Paenibacillus marchantiophytorum
CTACAAAAAGGTCATTGAACCTACCTATACGAATCCCAATAACTTTGGGACGTTCCAACAGACATTTACAGTTCGGTATGACGGATACTTTACCAAAGAAATACTCAGTACGCTGTATCCAAGTGCGCGGCTTGCAGATGATGATGCATCGCGGAGATATACCATGCATGTTGGAGATCTATTTAACGTTCGCATTCAATCACGTGGCATTACCCTTGCAGGTAGGCTTCGCTCTTTCCTATTCAGAGGACAAGCGGTTCCGATTGCTATTAAAAAGGGGGGGATGGTACGAAGTGAAGCCCCTTAGTCTTGTTTTATTATTTCTAATTATTTCCATACCCCTTGTATTTGCGCATGATTCCAGACAGGATTCGTATGATCGAAGCGTCAGCCTGCACAAACAATATGAGGATGATTTTCAGGCTGCGGTGGACGATGCGGGTGCATATTTGGCTAGAATGGAGTCACAACAAACGACGACCGCCGTTCGGTATCATGAACAAAAGCAGCTTAATTTGGATATGGACCTGCTTCATGTCTTTTATCAAAATCTAGCCCTTAAGTTCGGCATTGAGAATAATCCGGTAGCGATACAAAACTTGAAAATCCACATGCCTGCCATGGTATTGCTTCGCTATAACGGGTATGTGTTAGTGACATTAGAAGATACAGCCAATAGTAGTGGACAGCGAGAGATTACTCCCGTCTTTTGGCCAATTCGTCCGTACACCTATACGCTGCAGAATGGGAATGTGCTGTATTTTACACTGGATGACAAGGCGACAGTCTACGATAAGGCATCCAATGTATTCGTACAAGATGAATATGCCGCGCTGGCAGGTAAAACCAATTTAGCGCCACTAAGCACGCTTGCCATCTTTCAGGAGGTTCGGCAGAACACAATTACGGCTAATGTGGAGCAAGACTTGGGCGGAGCCATCAATCGGCATATGGAGCTTGTGAAGCGGCTCGGACTCAACCTTCAATTCTCTATTCCGCGCGGGTTGAATGAGCAATCCATCAAAGATATCGGATTTATGGCTTTTGTTCAGGGCTACCCCTTGCCTAACGGGGAAAGGTTCGATGGATACGCCTTCGGCGGGGGAGCCGTCGTGCAAAGAAAATCACTGATCGGAACGATTTCATCTGCTGGACGGCATGTTGCTTATGGCAACGGATGCGTGCCAAGTGCTGGCGTGACGGTCACTGAAAGCCTTTTTGATGGGGAAGAGGCTGTAAGAAAGGGATATTTTATTAATGATTGTACAAATACGCAGTAGTGAGGGAGATATATAATTTCGCTTACTACTGACAATGGCGATGATGTAGGAATAGTTCTTAAAAAGTCACGTCAATAGAATTTGCTGATGTCCAAATGTAAACTATTATC
>NZ_BMHE01000120.1 GCF_014640555.1 Paenibacillus marchantiophytorum
AGCCATACGACCATTGTATTTTCTAGATACATCCTGCTTGCGTGGCAGCATCGGCAAAGCACAGATCAGCGTTCACTTGGCGGTTTGTTTTATTTGTTGTGCGATGAGGTTAGCACCATGGACTGGTGGTCGCCTTGCAACAACTCGTTGATTTGATCAATGAAGTAGCCACACAGGCAAGTAAAAAGCTCTCAAAATTGATTAAAAGTCAACTCCAACAATGGATCGCCGGTTTGCCCAGTTATCTTAAGGCTTACTTGCCCATTTCAAGCTGCGAAGTTTGAGATAATAAGTGTCGTCTTCTTTCACAAACTTTACTTCTCCGAATTCAGATGTCATAGCTTCTGTCGCTTCATCCTGATTGAAGGCATTAACGAGTGTAGTTGCCTGAATCGAATCGATGATCCAATCCGTGCCGTTTTTTCCAATCAGCGTATAAGCGATATGATGGGATCGGGAATATTGTGAATCACCATACGTTTTAAAAGTAAGATTAACCTTCCCATCCACAACTTGCTCAACTTTAAAACTGGATTCAAGCATAGAGTGCTTACCCGCGAAAACGAGACCCTTGGGTTCTAAGATCCAACCGGGTTCCTTATCGTACATAACTTCCCAATGTTTGGTCGCTTTTTCACTGTTGTAGAGGAGCAGCTTTGACTTAAGTACCTGAAAATCCGGGGCTTCCTGGTTGAGTGCCTTTTGTTGGGCAACGGCCATGATAGCGAGATTTTTGTTTTCAAGATCGCGAATTATGCTGATAAACTGAGCTTTGTCGAGCGAGGTCAGGGGTATCGCTGTAGTCGTAGCTGTTGCAGTCGCCGTTGCCTCTGCCCTAGGTTGCGGCTGATTCGCTGAGGAAGGCATTGGCACAGTAGTTAAGAATGATGATGGATTCGTCGGAATATTATTGTTTTCATCAGCGCACGCAGCGAGTGTCAGCATAATCGCAATGATCGCTATCTTACTCGGAATAAGAAAAATTTTTTGTCTCCTTGGATTCATCTAGCCCTCTAACCTCACTTGAATTTCAAATAAGTCCTATCGATGAGCATAAAAACTTGTTCAAGCATCGAATTTAAGGAGCATTTCCATAATTCACAATAATCCAACCAAAACTTGTTTTTTGCAAGTAAGAAAAGCGGCTTTGCCGCCCTGAGAGATGAGCATCTTCATAACGATTTTCAGCAATCTAGCGGGTCCTAGTTCCCTTTGGGCTTTGAAATGACAGAGATCGTCGTGTGAAAAGGAACTATGATCCGCTAAATGGCGGGAACTGGGGTAAAAGTAGCATGAAAAGGAACTGAGATCCGCTATTTAAGCGGA
>NZ_BMHE01000121.1 GCF_014640555.1 Paenibacillus marchantiophytorum
TGGGGAAACAAAATGAGGACTCGCATACGTAAATTTTAAGAATTTCCACAAAATTTGCTAATTGGGAAGTGGGAGGGCTGGATGCAGAATGTTAATCGACGGTCTCCTACAGGGTCTTATTTCCACAAAAAGCGTAAAAATTCCCATCAAACAGCAAAATAGTCGAGTAGGCGGGGCCTTTCCATCTTGGATTGTGCCCCTTACCCCTCACAGATCCGTACGTGCCCAATTAAGGCATACGGCTCTTCACGCTACCTTACAGAGTTGCTTTTCTTTGCAAATAGATTCACAGTTATGTGTGGTTTCGGAAATGGGTTTCGGGTCATGAACTTCGCGAACTTTTCCTCCGTGAAGCTTATCTTCTGACTTCTTCGGTTTCTCCACTTCAGTACCAGTCTTTTGACTGCTCTTAGGTAGGATGTGATCCCTTTCATGTTGTCCGACACACCATAGTAATTGTAGTGTCCAACTAATTTACTTCGTAGGGTTCCCATGAATTCCGCTTCTGCCTTGTGTCGGTTGCTCCGAATCCATGCCTTGATGTCCTTTACTTTCGCCCTGAATTTCTTTGCGCTCGTTTTCCTCATGAGTCTTGAGCGCCCATTCTTCCCTTTGCCCCAGTAATGAGTAAACCCTAGGAAGTCGAAAGGTTTCTGGTTTCTTTAAACCTACCTCTTTGCATGCCACTTCTGACTGCCTTCCGAATCGGATAATTTTCGTCTTCTCTTCTGCGATCTCTAACCCAAACGTTTTCAGCCTTACAACCAATGCCTCATAGAATCGCTTCGCATCCTTTTCCTGTTCAAAGCAACACACAAAATCATCCGCGTAACGTACCATTTCTGCCCTTCCAACACATTCTCTTTTCACTGTCACCTCGAACCATAAGTCAAGTGCGTAGTGCAGATAAATGTTGGATAAGATCGGCGAAATGATTCCCCCTTGCGGTGTTCCTTCATCCGTAGGCTTCAACTCTCCGTCCTCCTGAATTCCTGCTTTTAAGAACTTCTTAATCAGTCTTAAGAGATTAGGGTCAGCTAGGCGATGCGCCAGAAATTTCATCATCCACTCATGATCCATGTGATTGAAAAAGCCGCGAATATCTGCGTCTACCACATAGCGTATGGGTTCTTTCATGATGATCCGGTCGAGCGCCCTAATGGCATCA
>NZ_BMHE01000122.1 GCF_014640555.1 Paenibacillus marchantiophytorum
GACGACGAGGTTGATAGGTTCGAGGTGGAAGTGCGGCAACGTATGCAGCTGACGAATACTAATCGGTCGAGGGCTTAACCTAATATAGGGATCTTTAATCGTAGATTAAAGTCTCTCAGTTTCAAATCTAAGAAATCCTAACTTTACGCACGTTTCGTATCTAGTTTTCAAGGCGCAAACCACGCTTTGACTGTTTGGTGATGATGGCGGAGGGGACCCACGCGTTCCCATCTCGAACACGACCGTTAAGCCCTCCAGCGTCGATGGTACTTGAACCGCAGGGTTCTGGGAGAGTAGAACGTTGCCAAGCAGTTTACCCCTAGTGGGTATTTTTTTTGCTACCCTGTACGTGCTTATCCTATAGGGGCCCTTAGCTCAGCTGGTTAGAGCGCACCCCTGATAAGGGTGAGGTCGGTGGTTCGAGTCCACTAGGGCCCATCAACTATTATATAATCATCAACAGTTATGGGGCCATAGCTCAGCTGGGAGAGCGCCTGCCTTGCAAGCAGGAGGTCAGCGGTTCGATCCCGCTTGGCTCCACCAAATGTTCCCTGATAGCTCAGTTGGTAGAGCACTCGACTGTTAATCGAGTTGTCACAGGTTCGAGTCCTGTTCGGGGAGTACCTTTCTAGGAGAAGTGTCCGAGCGGCCGAAGGAGCACGATTGGAAATCGTGTAGGCGTCACAAGCGTCTCGAGGGTTCGAATCCCTCCTTCTCCGTCTCATTTCATATAGCAGTTTGATTTCTTGGCGGCGTAGCTCAGCTGGCTAGAGCGTACGGTTCATACCCGTAAGGTCGGGGGTTCGAGCCCCTCTGCCGCTATTAATTAAATTGGAGAGATACCCAAGTGGCTATAAGGGGACCCTCTGCTAAGGGGTTAGACTGCGTAAGTGGTGCGAGGGTTCGAATCCCTCTCTCTCCGCCAGTAATTTCTCATAAGGCCCGTTGGTCAAGTGGTTAAGACACCTCCCTTTCACGGAGGTAACAGGGGTTCGAGTCCCCTACGGGTCACCAACTAATTTATCCCATGGAGGCTTAGCTCAGCTGGGAGAGCATCTGCCTTACAAGCAGAGGGTCGGCGGTTCGATCCCGTCAGCCTCCACCATATATCCCTTTAACGGGGACCATGAAACTTATATGCTTATTGA
>NZ_BMHE01000123.1 GCF_014640555.1 Paenibacillus marchantiophytorum
GAAAAACACACCCAGTTTTAAAAATCGCTAATGACGCATTAGTTGATTTACCAACGCCACTAAATATTTCAGCGTGATGAAATTTTGGATCTCTCCTTGGATTATGTCTTATTACACAAATTTTAACAGGACTATTTTTAGCAATACACTACACCTCAGACATCTCAACAGCATTTTCATCTGTTGTGCATATTTGCCGAGATGTAAATTTCGGCTGACTTATTCGGAGCATCCATGCCAATGGGGCTTCCTTCTTCTTCATCTGCCTGTATATTCACATCGCCCGAGGACTATATTACGGATCTTATCTTTATAATGAAACTTGAAACATCGGAGTAGTCCTGTTCTTACTTGTAATAATAACAGCTTTTGTGGGCTACGTCCTTCCATGGGGCCAAATATCATTCTGAGGGGCCACAGTAATTACTAACCTATTATCGGCCGTTCCTTACGTGGGAGATACCCTAGTGCAATGAATCTGAGGGGGATTCTCAGTAGACAATGCAACCCTTACACGATTCTTCGCATTCCACTTTTTATTACCATTTATTGTCATCGCCATAGTTATTCTACACTTGCTATTTCTCCACGAAACCGGATCAAATAACCCCCTTGGCCTAAACCCCAACATGGATAAAATCCCCTTTCATCCTTATTTTTCAAATAAAGACCTCCTTGGTTTTGTAATTATATTATTTTCCCTCTCACTATTAGCACTATTCTCACCAAACCTCTTAGGAGATCCAGAAAATTTCACCCCTGCTAACCCTCTAGTAACACCTCCTCACATTAAACCAGAATGATATTTCCTATTCGCATACGCCATTCTACGATCTATCCCAAACAAACTAGGAGGTGTACTAGCTCTCTTATTTTCCATTTTAGTATTAATAGTAGTACCAATTTTACACACTTCTAAACAGCGAGGAATAGCATTCCGCCCAGTTACCCAATTTCTGTTCTGAACACTGGTAGCAGACATGCTTGTACTAACATGAATTGGAGGGATACCAGTAGAACACCCCTACATCATCATTGGACAAATAGCATCAATCTTATATTTTTCACTATTCTTAGTCTTATTCCCAATTACAGGGATTTTAGAGAATAAGGCACTCCAATGAAGCG
>NZ_BMHE01000124.1 GCF_014640555.1 Paenibacillus marchantiophytorum
ACTGCATAACGCCAATACAATTCGTTAGATTTTAAAAGTAGCCATTTTCTCGTCTATAAGCATCAATCAGTTCGTTAGAGTGTGACAGATTGATTGTGGAGGCGGCTCCCCGAGGTGCAGCTTTACCCAGTGCGACTCCCCAGTGCCTCGCTTCGCCAAGTGTCTTTCTCATGAAGCCAAAGGCCGTGAGCCAGCCTCTTACGAACTCTATAGAGCCTATTTGATCAAAAAGAGGCATTAAAAAAATCTAGCGAATTCAAAAGTCGCTATACCAAACAAATGATTACAATTCCGCCCATATCCGACTACATAACGCCAATACAATTCGCAAGATCTCAAAAGTAGCCATTTTCTCGTCTATAAGCATCAATCAGTTCGTTAGAGTGTGACAGATTGATTGTGGAGGCGGCTCCCCGATGTGCAGCTTTACCCATTGTAGCTACCCGGCGCGCAGCGTTACCCAGTGCAGCGCCCAGGCGTTTAGCTTTACTCAATGAAGAAGCACCCCCAGCTCCCCCCAGTGCTCCGCTTCGCCAAGTGTCTTTTCCATGAAGCGAAAGGCCGTGAGCGAACCTCTTACGAACTCCATAGACCCTATTTGATCAAAAAAGGGCATTTAAAAAATCTAGCGAATTCCAAAGTCGCTATACCAAACAAATGATCACAATTCCGCCCATATCCGACTACATAATGCCAATACAATTCGTTAGATTTCAAAAGTAGCTATTTTCTCGTCTATAAGCATCAATCAGTTCGTTAGAGTGTGACAGATTGATTGTGGGAGGCGGCCGAGGTGCAGCTTTACCCATTGCAGCTCCCCTAGCGCTCCGCTTCGCCAATTGTCTTTTCCATGAAGCGAAAGGCCTTGAGCCAGCCTCTTACGAACTCCATAGAGCCTATTTGATCAAAAAAGGGCATTTAAAAAATCTAGCGAATTCAAAAGTCGCTATACCAAACAAATGATTACAATTCCGCCCATATCCGACTACATAACGCCAATACAACTCGCTAGATCTCAAAAGTAGCCATTTTCTCGTCTATAAGCA
>NZ_BMHE01000125.1:0-565 GCF_014640555.1 Paenibacillus marchantiophytorum
CTCGCATAAGGCATATGCGATAAGCGACAAATAAATCTGATTCCATACCGCACGGGGCTTGTTGTTATACAGCTTTTTTAGGTTCACATGCTGTTTCATCCACTTAAATAACATTTCAATCTTCCAACGATGGCGGTAAATCTCGCTGATTTCCTCAGCGGTAAGATCGAAACGATTCGTCACGACACGGATCCGTATGAGTTTTCCTTTTTTGTCTTGACACATGTACTCTACAAGGCGAAGCCGAGCCTTCTCTCCTGTTTGGGGATCGGTGCATAGGACGTCTTGATCCAGCGTGACAGGTGAGTTGCTCGCTACTTGCCGCTTTTCGGATAGAGCCGGCAGTTTATTGTTAGCTTTGATCCGTGCGACAAAAAGCGTCATATGCAGCGCCCACTGTACATAGTAGTGGTAGTTGATGTAGCCGCGGTCAAACACGTAGGTTAACGACTTGTCTCTTACAAGTGTTTCGATGACTTCCTTGTCTTGATCGGCAACTGAAGCGGTTGAGGCTACGATACACTGCGGACAGGCACTGGTTTCATCAGCAACGTGGAACAACGTG
>NZ_BMHE01000125.1:704-1026 GCF_014640555.1 Paenibacillus marchantiophytorum
TTGGAAGGCGAATTGTGGTAGAGTCGATAATGCCGAGTTTGCCAAGCTTTCCGATGCCCGTCTTTTTGGCGTAGTGTTCGCAGATGCCAGCAACAAGGGTTTGATAGATGTCCTGTAGCAAGTCTAGTGGCAGTTTTTCGAGCTTTCGGTTTAAAGAGGAGGCGTGGATACGGTCGATACCGACCCATTCCTGCATGAAGCCTTACTGTTCAACGCTTGAGCGATATCTACCGTCGATTTCCGCTGCCTCAGAGTTGCCTCCAAAAACAGTAACAAGGTGTTACCTGTGTATAACTTTTTGGCGTAATGGTCAGTGAAAATG
>NZ_BMHE01000126.1:0-569 GCF_014640555.1 Paenibacillus marchantiophytorum
AGCTGGTGAACAATGGCAACTAGCTGGTCTTTGCTTCAGTTTCTGGGACTTTGTGCCTGGTTTGGTGCTTTTTGTTCTGCTTCTCCACATTGGAAACATGGACGTCATCCTCATCATCCCCATCGCCCTCATCATCCTCATGGTTTGACGGTGCAGCAAAGTGATTATCTTATTAAGGAGATCGTTCAGCCACAGGTCAGCCAACCACTTCCTGTGCGGGTTGAAGAGGTAGTGGTGAAAGCAGGGCCTGTTGACAAGTGTAGTGTAGCTGATTTGGGCCAGATTCAGTGTGGACCTCCTGGTATCAGTGGACCTGACTGTGAAGCCATCAACTGCTGCTTTAATGGACAACAGTGCTACTATGGAAATGCAGTCACTGTCCAGTGTATAAGAGATGGTCAGTTTGTGGTAGTGGTGGCTAGAGATGTTACAGTGCCTCGGCTGAGTCTGGATACGGTCAGTCTTCTGGGTGGGAATGATCCCCCTTGCAGTCCTGTGGCGTCCAACCCTTACTTTGCTGTATACCAGTTTCCTGTCAGTGCTTGTGGAACCAACGTGATCGAGGAACG
>NZ_BMHE01000126.1:695-955 GCF_014640555.1 Paenibacillus marchantiophytorum
GAAGCTCTGGTTGTGGAGGTCAATGCTATTCGTGCACCTCCACCAGTCGCTGCTCTTGGACCCCTCAGAGTGGAGCTTAGACTGGCTAATGGCCAATGTGTCACCAAAGGCTGTGCTGAAGGGGACGAGGCGTACACATCCTACTATAATGAAGCTGACTACCCAGTCACCAAAGTCCTCCGGGAGCCTGTGTATGTTGATGTGCACATTCTGGAGAGGACTGACCCCAACATTGTCCTGATGCTGGGTAACTGCTGGGC
>NZ_BMHE01000127.1 GCF_014640555.1 Paenibacillus marchantiophytorum
CTAGCTTAACCATCAAGATCAACTTAAAAACATCAATAACCTATAATCAACCTAAAACCACAAACTAAACCATTATATTATCCTAGTATGGGAGACAGAAAAGATAAAATACTAAGCAATAGAGAAAGTACCGCAAGGGAACGCTGAAAGAGAAATGAAATAACCCGTAAAAGCAATAAAAAGCAAAGATTAAACCTTGTACCTTTTGCATCATGATTTAGCCAACACCACTAAGCAAAGAGACCTTTAGTTTAAAGCCCCGAATCCAGGTGAGCTACCCCGAGACAGCCTATTTAACTTAGGGCCAACCCGTCTCTGTGGCAATAGAGTGGGAAGAGCTCCGGGTAGAAGTGACAGACCTATCGAACCTGGCAATAGCTGGTTGTCTGGGAGATGAATAAAAGTTCAGCTTCGTACACCCCAAATTAAAAAATTAAATTTAATTTAACACAAAATTAAGAGAAAAATACGAAAGTTAGTTAAAGAGGGTACAGCCCCTTTAACAAAGGATACAACCTTTTCAGGAGAATAAAGATCATAATTTACAAAACACGTTGTCGTAGTGGGCCTGGAAGCAGCCACCTAAAAAGAAAGCGTTAAAGCTCAGGTGAGAAGAAATTCATAATTCTGACAATAATATCTTACTTCCCTAAAAATACCAGACTAATCCATACAAATATGGAAGAAATTATGCTAAAATGAGTAACAAGAAGAACCTGTACTTCTCCAAGCACAAGTGTAAGCCAAGTTGGACAAACCATTGGCAATTAACGAGCCCAAACAAAGAGGGCAATGTGAGTTAAAAACTGAGAAAAATCCACAACAGACATCGTTACCCCCACACTGGAGTGCATATAAGGAAAGACTAAAAGAAAGGGAAGGAACTCGGCAAACACAAGCCTCGCCTGTTTACCAAA
>NZ_BMHE01000128.1 GCF_014640555.1 Paenibacillus marchantiophytorum
CCACCTACTCAAGGAACAACAATGCCTTTAAGTGATTTAGACCCCAACGCCAATGGCGTTATTCGGGCCGATTCGCGGGACTCTGAGAAATTCAACGTTTTACAAGGCATCCCGACATCGGAATATTTATATACCAATACGTTAGCGGACAATTACTTGTTTAAGCAGAATTGGGCACAGCAATCTGGCAAAACGACGTATTCATGTTCAGTGACGGTGACGTATGTTAGAAAATGGACGGTACCCGGGCCGCCAATCTGTGCGCCACCTCCGGGTGGATGCTCACCTGGGCCAGAACTCCCTGCTGGGGATACACAAACCAAGACATACAGTTTCCAAATATATCGAGATTATGGGTACTGGCAAATCAATAATTTGGAAGTCTATCAGATAAATAACACAATAATGAATAACTATGCCCTACCGGGCGGCAGCGTGACGATGTATCCGAATGGCTATACGCCACCGACTTTATCCCAGGTACATTCAACGGTTGTTGGCGATCATGTCCATCCCGTGGATACCCCGACGATTAATTACACGCCGCCGATTCTAACGGGAGGACTAAGTGCGCCGCCAACTATTCCAGACGATACTTCGTTACTCAAAGGGATGGCAGAATCGAGCACGCCAGAAAGCAAAGTGAACAATGATACTGTCAAATTCAACAACGCAACGACGATGGACGGCGCACAATATACGAAAACAGGACCAACACCGTCGAACATTCCGATGCCAGTAACCATAGGACGCGACGTGCTTTACAAAAATCAGAATCTAGTAAGCAATGCCTTGGCGAACAAACCGAACACATCAAGTTCGGGGACCATTTATTATGATCTTTTGCCAGAGAATGTGAATGGTGGGGCAAGCACATCCTACCCGATCAACGGCAT
>NZ_BMHE01000129.1 GCF_014640555.1 Paenibacillus marchantiophytorum
AAGGTGGGGTAGATGATTGGGGTGAAGTCGTAACAAGGTAGCCGTATCGGAAGGTGCGGCTGGATCACCTCCTTTCTATGGAGACTCGGATCTGATAGATCCAGTCAAGTGTGTTTAACACACAAAACCGCTTACTCACTCGTGTTCAGTTTTGAAAGAGCAATCTTTCAGCAGGATGGCTAACACCATGTTGCACTCGTTTGGTGATGATGGCGGAGGGGACCCACGCGTTCCCATCTCGAACACGACCGTTAAGCCCTCCAGCGTCGATGGTACTTGAACCGCAGGGTTCTGGGAGAGTAGAACGTTGCCAAGCGATACCCATGGCAAGCTTTCGGAGAAAGCTTCGAAATCTTGTAGGTGGGTTTTTATTTTGGGAAGTTTATCCCAAACACATAATGGCCCTTAGCTCAGCTGGTTAGAGCGCACCCCTGATAAGGGTGAGGTCGGTGGTTCGAGTCCACTAGGGCCAACCAATTATTTTCATAATCGTATGGGGCCATAGCTCAGCTGGGAGAGCGCCTGCCTTGCAAGCAGGAGGTCAGCGGTTCGATCCCGCTTGGCTCCACCAAAAGACATTTTAAGACAGGAATTTCCAAGAAATTTCGACTTGAAATGCGGTAAGAAGATGTGATAAGATAACTTTCGCTGCTGACATAGGGCAAGGATAATTGAGTCACATTGCAACAACGTTGTTCCTTGAAAACTAGATAACGAAATGAAACGTAAAGTAAGAACTTAGGTTGTGTTAACCTTCGGGTTACACAAAAATCTTTAAAGTTTTTTCTAGGTTAAGCTAGAAAGAGCACACGGAGGATGCCTAGGCACTAGGAGCCGAAGAAGGACGTGGCGAACGACGAAATGCCTCGGGGAGCCGTAAGCAGGCTTT
>NZ_BMHE01000130.1 GCF_014640555.1 Paenibacillus marchantiophytorum
ATTTGAAATTTTGATTATTTGCTTACACTTGTCATGAAATGAAATCGATGTATACGTAGAAAATATGTACAATGCAACAGGCTGCCGAATAAGCCAGCAGCCTGTTATTATTGAGCTATAGTTCTCCGTTAGCTTAATCTCGCACTAGTTTCTGTCGACGTAAGTGTTTCTTGAATTGTTTTCATGTAATTCTTTTTTTCAAAGTAATAAGGTCCTAGATGAGTTAATTTAAGTGTTTCGCCCTTTTTAAAATCCCTCCAAATAATCAAATCATTTTCTTCCTCAATGATTGCTGAAATAAATCCACAATCAAGATCCCCACATTCAGGACAAACAAGAAGTGGGTAACGATTTCCTCCCAATTTACTAAGTCTTTTTAGAGTTAGTTCTTGCACAATTTCTACTTTGTATTTTCTAGCTGCTAGTGGAATACAAGGGATAAATTCGTGTCTCTCTAATAGCTTGTATAGCGATCTACCATCAATACAAAAGTCATAAAATGATTTGTCAGAATTGTTTTCATTAATTATTTGATTTGTAGAAATTGTATTCAGTCTCACCACTATCTCCTTTTGAGTACTAAATGCACACTTCAAGAAAAGAAACCGTTGTTCTTGCAGGTAGAACTTTGATCATCCTTTAAGCTAACGTTCCCAGTTAGCGGAATGACATATCTTAATCAGCGAGAGCACGTTTTATGATCGCTTTTGCTTCAGCAACCAACTTTTCATCTTTATAATCAATTGCCTACATCATGATCAAAATGGGAATGTATATGGCTATCAATCGAGCTAATATTTTCGTTTCTTCATCGACATCCCCATATTCTTTGAAAAAGTCTGAACGCGCATCCGGAGGCAAAAAGCTATACGCGAC
>NZ_BMHE01000131.1 GCF_014640555.1 Paenibacillus marchantiophytorum
CACCCTTAGTGAATGCCTCAGCTTAATCCAAAACCCTGATTTATAATCCTTTTTTTCTCATGAGTCATTTTCCTTACTATTATTCCAACCAAAATCATTAATCACATTCAACCTAATGACCCAACTCAAGTTGATGCTAAAGAGCACAAAAATGACACTTGAAACTGACCATGATAACAAGCTTCTTCGATCAATTCGCAAGCCCCTACCTTTTAGGTATCCCCCTTATCCTCGTTGCCATACTTCTACCTTGACTTCTTTTTCCTGCTCCAACATCACGATGAATCAACAATCGACTTATCACCGTCCAAACATGATTGACTGGACGATTCACAAACCAACTTATGACCCCACTAAACTTTAGCGGCCACAAATGAGCACTTTTATTTGCCTCTCTAATAGTATTCTTAATCACAATTAATCTTTTAGGACTTCTTCCTTATACTTTTACACCAACAACCCAACTCTCTCTGAATATAGGATTTGCAGTACCCCTATGACTTGCCACAGTAATTATCGGAATAAAAAATCAACCGACTATTGCCCTAGGACATCTTTTACCAGAAGGAACCCCCATCCCATTAATTCCGGCCCTTATTATTATCGAAACAATTAGCTTATTTATTCGACCATTAGCTTTAGGGGTACGACTTACTGCAAACCTCACAGCAGGCCACCTACTAATTCAACTTATTGCCACAGCAGTATTTGTTCTACTACCAATAATACCAGCAGTAGCAATTTTAACTGCCTCCGTCCTTTTCTTACTTACCCTGCTAGAAGTTGCAGTAGCAATAATCCAAGCCTACGTCTTTATTCTTCTTTTAAGCCTATATCTGCAAGAAAACATTTAAA
>NZ_BMHE01000132.1 GCF_014640555.1 Paenibacillus marchantiophytorum
CAAGTTCCACCTTTAAGTCACCATATTGTTTAGCATCCTCTGGATGGCTTCTTAAATAGTCTCGAAATAGGATATGACGCTTATACTCTACGTTATCCAGGGTGCAGACATATAGATGATGCCAAGTTACATTGGCGGGTGGAATAAAAGCCTCTCGACCGGTAGCTCCTAAGTCCCCTTCATGAACGTAGCCAAGAGTGGCTAGCCCTTTAATAGCCTTAAGGACATCCGATTGTGTAGGCACAACCACATCGATATCAACAATCGGCTTCGATGCCAAGCCGGGAACGGATGTACTACCAACATGTTCTATTGTGACTACGAAATCGCTTAAAACAGGAATTACAAAGCCTCGTAATTGCTGAAACAGTTGAACCCAAATGGGGTCATATTCACGTACTATTAGACTGGATCCCATTAAACTCCTCCTTCTTGATACTTTTAACAGATAAAAGTCTAACGACAAGAAAGTCCCTACAAAATGCGTTATTGCGGAGACCTGTCCCCATAATTTGACCTCCTGTAAAAAAATCGTGTTTGTCCCATCTGCTTTTGATACTGTTCTGCCAATTTATTAAGGGGCAGCGCCAGACCGCCATTGAACAATTTTTTCACATGATTATCGTTCACAGCTAACGTAATGAAATCGGAAAGCTTGCTTGAAGCGATCATCGTATTCAGCTTCTTATTCACACCCGTCTTTTTGGACAGACAAACCTTCAATTTCACATGCGGAATTGAAGGTATTTAGCTGGTCTCGAACGCTTCCGGTACTGGTTTTCTGTGAAATGCTTTTATATCTTGAAGCGGAGGGAGCCCGAAGAGCCGGCGGTATTCCCGGCTGAATTGAGC
>NZ_BMHE01000133.1 GCF_014640555.1 Paenibacillus marchantiophytorum
ATCGTGAAGTCACCCGTTGTTTCTACACGTCCATTCAAGGAAACACGCACTTCGCCATCATTGTTGTTATCGAAATCGCCATACTCTGCTTTGATTTGATCGGAGTTCGGTGTCACAATGATATTCACATTGGAGATAGCCGCCGAATCTTGTGCAACCGGATTTCCGTATTGATCAAATTGGGTTACTGGGATGGTTGCAATATCACCGGTGTTAGAAAGGGATGTTTTGTTATCCGCATATTTCGGTGCCCCCATCTCTACTTTCGTTACAAATGGTGCTGTTCCTAATTTGAATGTCTTCTGTGCCGAAACGCGGGAGTCATTCTCGTAAACATACACGGGAATCATCGTTAAGCCAGGTGTTGTTGCTGTCGCACCCGTACCGATCGTCGTTGTTGTGTCTAACGTAATAACAAGAGCGCCTGTATTATCTTTTGTAATGTTGCTATCAAAACCAGATGTCACCACGGTAAAATTGCTCGCAGAGATGGATGTATTCTCCCCATATTGGTTTTTAGCATTCACTTTTACACGCGCTTTTGCAGATTGGGCAATCGTGTCATTCGCATCGCCAAACGCAATACTCTTAACGACTTCGGCTTCCCCTGTAAATTTCGCAGTTGTCGTAGCTACTGTTTCAGCTTCTAAACCGCTCATCGTTACCGTATAATCAGCAGCACCAATTTTTTCATTTTCTTTAAGTGTTAGAATCGCTGATTTTTTATCCGCTGCAAAAGCCGTATCGACAGCAACGTTTACACTGCCCTTGGTAAGAGCAAGCTTCGCTTTCGCCGTGTCGACTGGTTTATTGAACGTAACTTCTACTTTTTGCACACCGGTTGCTTTT
>NZ_BMHE01000134.1 GCF_014640555.1 Paenibacillus marchantiophytorum
CATCCTGCTTGCGTGGCAGCATCGGCAAAGCACAGATCAGCGTTCACTTGGCGGTTTGTTTTATTTGTTGTGCGATGAGGTTAGCACCATGGACTGGGTGGTCGCCTTGCAACAACTCGTTGATTTAATCAATGAAGTAGCCACACAGGCAAGTAAAAAGCTCTCAAAATTGATTAAAAGTCAACTCCAACAATGGATCGCCGGTTTGCCCAGTTATCTTAAGGCTTACTTGCCCATTTCAAGCTGCGAAGTTTGAGTTAAAAGGCTTTACCCCATCCGAAAATTCGGATGGGGTTTTTAAGTTACCGAAATGATAGGTTAAACGAATATACATTAATATTTTAAATTAATTTGAAATGGAGGTTTGACTGTTAGAGTTTTTCGACGGAACCAACTTGTTTGTTGTCTTTACTCCTGGCGACGTCCAATTTACCGATGAAGATAAATGGTCAAACGGACCGCCTGCCATAGAAGGCAGCCCGATCGAGTCAGCCTTGGGATGGGTTTCCGCGCTAGGATAGTCGACTTACCCTTGTACATCAAGGAGTTATTCGGTAATTTAAGCTTCGAAAGTTGAGTTATTACCTTTAGGAGCTCCATTCATTTCGTATAATCGTGGCCACGGCAATTCGGGAACCGAAAACTTATACTTTCTATTGTGGTAAGAAAAGCGGCTTTACCGCCCTGAGAGATGAGCATCTTCATAACGGTTTTCAGCAATCTAGCGGATCCTAGTTCCCTTTGGGCTTTGAAATGACAGAGATCGTCGTGTGAAAAGGAACTATGATCCGCTAAATGGCGGGAACTGGGGTAAA
>NZ_BMHE01000135.1 GCF_014640555.1 Paenibacillus marchantiophytorum
GAAGCACTTAAACCTGCAGAACAGTTTATTCGCGAGCGCCTGCTGCAAAGTAATCTCCTTCACGCCGACGAAACCAGTTTTCGTGTCGAGAATAAAAAATACTGGGCGCACACGGTTAGTAACGCCGAGTGGACCTCGCTTAGTCTTCATCTTAGTCGGGGGTTAGAGGCAGTGAAGGCAAATAATCTACTGCCGCACTACAAAGGTCGTGTGATGCACGATTGTTTATCGATGTATTTTCACGATAAATTCACCTTTAAGCATGCGCTGTGCGGAGCCCACCTTATTCGCGAATGCCAAGGGATCATCGACAACGATGGGCATTTCTGGGCCACGGATCTCAAGGAGCTTCTTCAAGATGCTTGTAAGCAGGCCAAGACGGCACGAAGCCTTGAACTTCCGCTAAGTCCTGATCTCATCGCAGATTTAGAGTGTCGTTATGATGAGATTTTGGCCCAAGGCGCCAAAGAATGGGGCCCTCCCAAACGCTCAAAACTTAAAAAAGGAATTACGAAAAAAACGAAAGCAGCAAGTTTAGGAGATCGGTTTATCAAGTTCAAACCGTATATTCTAGGCTTTCTTCGTGATGCCCAGATTCCCTTCGACAACAATCAAGCTGAACGAGACTTACGGATGCTCAAGGTCAAACAGAAAATTTCAGGTACAATGCGTACTGAAGACGGAGCTGTGTTATTCCTAAGAATCCGCAGTGTGATCTCCACTCTACAAAAACAAGCTCGCCCAATTTTCGACTCTCTTTTCCGTGCATTTCGGGGGCAATTTATTTTCAACTAACTGATACCTAAGTAGTTAC
>NZ_BMHE01000136.1 GCF_014640555.1 Paenibacillus marchantiophytorum
TATGAGCCTCATCAATAGATTGATACGTAGAGGAATAGTCAGACTACGTCGACGAAGTGTCAATATCAAGCGGCAGCTTCAAAACCAAAGTGGTGGTCTGATGTGAAGTGAAATAAAACTTGGCGTAGAAGGCATACAGCTAAAAAGGTTGATCCAATAATAACGTGTAGACCATGAAACCCTGTAGCTACAAAGAATGTTGAGCCATATACTCCGTCTGCAATTGTAAATGGGGCTTCATAGTATTCTATAGCCTGAAGTGCTGTGAAGTACAATCCTAGTAGAATTGTAAGAGCAAGAGATTGAATGGCTTGTTTTCGTTCTCCTTCCATGAGGCTGTGATGTGCTCATGTTACTGTTACTCCGGATGCTAGCAAAACAGCTGTATTGAGGAGCGGCACTTCAAATGGGTCAAGAGTTGTTAGCCCTGTGGGTGGTCAACATCCCCCTAGTTCAGGGGTGGGGGCTAAACTTGAATGATAAAAAGCTCAGAAAAATCCTAGGAAAAAAAATACCTCTGAGGTAATAAATAGGATTATACCGTACCGTAACCCTTTTTGTACGGGCGGGGTATGGTGGCCTTGAAAGGTCCCTTCTCGAATAATGTCTCGTCATCATTGGATTATAGTTAAAATAAGAAGAATTATTCCTAGAACAATTAATGTCATTGAGTGAAGGTGAAACCAAATTGCTAAGCCAGATGTTATTAATAGGGCGGCTACAGCTCCAGTTAGTGGTCATGGGCTTGGGTCAACTATGTGATATGCATGTGCTTGGTGGGCCATGAC
>NZ_BMHE01000137.1 GCF_014640555.1 Paenibacillus marchantiophytorum
CCGTAGTTGTCTGTTACGGTTAAATCCATCAGCTCAGCTGCTGTTTTCACTGCCCCTACGGATAGGTCTGCATTGCTGTTATCCGCTACAAGTTTCGCTACAACAACCGCGTCACTCTTCACGGTTACAGGGATGCTGATTTGTTTTTGCTCATCTTTTACCGTTTTGTAGATCACATTAATGTCGGCTGTTCCTGCTTTGTTACCCAGTACCCAACCTGTTGTACCTACCGTTGCTGCAATCGCCGTATCGTAGTTAGAGCTTGTCGCTGAAATAATCCGGTCATCCGGTAATTTCACGGTGTTACCAGCAGCATCTTTTGCAGTTATTGCAATTTTCTTAGCAACTGTGTGGTCACCAGCGACTTTTTGAGCATTGCTTAAGATATCGCCACTGTCTTTGGCCGCATACGCATTACCTAGAGCAGATACGTTGTACGTCAACTCTTCTGTTGCTGCGTTAGCGTTAGTGTATGATCTTGATACGCTGGTAACATCTCTCCATTTCAGGTTTTGGAACTCACCTGCTTGTGCTTCACCATCAATGTTCTTGCGAAGCGTTGCTTTGAATTCAATTTTACCGCCATTACCTAGGTTTGCGTTGTCCGCAATGAAATTAAATCCTTGGTTGAACTTAGCGAAGTCACTGTTGGCATAGTTCACGTGCTGACCGCCTGTGAGCGTACCTGCCGCTGCTGCATTCGTTCCTTGACCCGTGATGCTCAAGTACGTTGGCAGCGCAGGTTGACCTGCAACGGGGTTCGCTGTTTGTGTTTCTGTCGCTTG
>NZ_BMHE01000138.1 GCF_014640555.1 Paenibacillus marchantiophytorum
TCAATAAGCATATAAGTTTCATGGTCCCCGTTAAAGGGATATATGGTGGAGGCTGACGGGATCGAACCGCCGACCCTCTGCTTGTAAGGCAGATGCTCTCCCAGCTGAGCTAAGCCTCCATGGGATGCTAATTTGTAGTAATTAATGGTGACCCGTAGGGGACTCGAACCCCTGTTACCTCCGTGAAAGGGAGGTGTCTTAACCACTTGACCAACGGGCCTCGTAAACAGGCTTCTCGGATGTATAAGCTAGATATGGCGGAGAGAGAGGGATTCGAACCCTCGAGACGCTTGTGACGCCTACACGATTTCCAATCGTGCTCCTTCGGCCAGCTCGGACACCTCTCCATGAAAAGCCTGGTATGTTATAAAAATGGCTCCCCGAACAGGACTCGAACCTGTGACAACTCGATTAACAGTCGAGTGCTCTACCAACTGAGCTATCAGGGAAAACTGTTTGGCAACGTTCTACTCTCCCAGAACCCTGCGGTTCAAGTACCATCGACGCTGGAGGGCTTAACGGTCGTGTTCGAGATGGGAACGCGTGGGTCCCCTCCGCCATCATCACCAAACAGTCAAAGCGTGGTTTGCGCCTTGAAAACTAGATACGAAACGTGCGTAAAGGTTTGATTTGCTTAGGTTTTTTGCCCTAGGAGTTAATCCTTTGGGCCCCGTTAAAGTACTTGAGTCCACTTCGGAGCTCTTCATCACTTTAATGGGAGTAGGTTAAGCCCTCGACCGATTAGTATTCGTCAGCTGCATACGTTGCCGCACTT
>NZ_BMHE01000139.1 GCF_014640555.1 Paenibacillus marchantiophytorum
TGCAATATCAAGAGGCTTTTTTATTTTGTATGAGTCTTGCTTTTTCTTCATGAGGAACACAAAATCACATAATTCAAACTCTATTAATGCTGGACGGGATGTTATTTTCCTGCTCTGAACAGGACAGTATCAAAGACACAGATACAGTATATACATGCAAAAACTAACTGTACTGACATAACGAATGGACACACAGCTGTCAGATTGGTATCCATAATTAAAGTAATGAAAATACATGGTTGAGGGAGTCAACAAGACTCTTAATTTCCCTGGGGCAGTACGGTGTCCAGCACGGGCTTGACGTTGTTGATGGCACTGTCCAGGTACGCACCAACATAGGGTCTGAAGTAATGGCCGTAAACACCGAGAGCATTCAGGCGAGCTTTGTCCACAACTGGTTCGAGTTCAGAGGCCAAACCACCAGCGATTTTGATGAAGCTCTCCACTCTTGGGCTTTTCTTCAGTTCCTCAACAACATCCTTCAGACTGCCTGCTGTTGGTGAGCCCTCTAGTGCTGGCTCAACTGCAGTTTTGATCTTTTCCCAAGCATTGACAAGCCTCTTGATGAAAACTGTCCTCAGTCCGTCATATTTATCCACTAACTCCTTGTCAGGAACGGGCCATTCCTGTGCCCAGACACACACTGACACTTGGAGTGCAAGAATGAGAGCGAATGTCAGCTTCATCTTGTGCTAGTGAGATTCCTGTAGAGAGAAATAAAGGACTGAGTCAACTGCACCA
>NZ_BMHE01000140.1 GCF_014640555.1 Paenibacillus marchantiophytorum
GCGACTCTTTCATGAAGGAGTACTCGTTAGGAAAACACATGAGAGTATGGCAAACAACTGATCAAAAAGGAGAATGCCAAACGGTGCGCAGGGAGTCGGATAGCTGCATAGTACCAAAGAAACCGATGTAATGTCGGCGGAGGGAAGGCGCTACATGTTACCGATCTTGGTAGAGACACATTTACAGCACACAGAGGCGGAGAAAAAAAATGGAAACGAAACTAGCAAGAATAGCAGAGATTGCCAAAGCAAGACCGCAAGAAAGGTTCACAGCCTTAGCCCACCTACTTAATAAACAAATGCTGATGGATAGCCATACAAAGCTACCAGCAGACAAAGCGACGGGAATCGATAAAGTCACGAAGGATGCATATGGAGAGCAGCTTGAGGAAAATCTGGACGATCTCATAGCCAGAATGAAACGTAATGCGTACAAACCTCAAGCTTCTCGAAGGACATACATCCCAAAAGATGAGAAAAGCATGCGCCCGCTAGGTATCCCTTCCTACGAGGATAAGATCGTACAACACGGAATAAACCAGATTCTGCAAGCGATTTACGAGCAGGATTTCATGGAATATTCGTTTGGATTTCGCCCCGGAAGAAGCCAACATGATGCCATTAGGGCGCTCGACCGGATCATCATGAAAGAACCCATACGCTATGTGGTAGACGCAGATATTCGCGGCTTTTTCAATCACATGGATCATGAGTGGATGATGAAATTTCTGGCGCATCG
>NZ_BMHE01000141.1 GCF_014640555.1 Paenibacillus marchantiophytorum
CCGCAGAAGCGGATCAGCCGTAGTAAAGTACCTTCGCTCGGTCTCTGCCCGAGAAGATCGAAAAAGAACTTGCACACCCGATCCAGAGGGAGCAATTGATACTGGGTCAAGTATACAGCCCAGGCTCCAAAACGTTCTCCATATTGAACAGGAGCCGTTACTGTGGCGGGAAATTCCGATCTTGACTGAGTCAAACAATGTGGACAGCGTTTCTGCTCCGTCCGATACTCGGTCACCTCAAGACGCTGCGGCGGTAGGTCGAATACTTGTCTACGTTCGTAAGAAGTACTTGGCACATCGCAAAGCGAAAAGTAACAGCAAGGGCAAGCAACGAGTTGCTGGATCACCACATGGTCGGGCTGGTCAGTCATCCGAAGCGTGTGACCTTTGTGTCCCAGAGGAGCACCTTTTTTGCCCCCAGATTGCCGGGAGTTCTTGGGTGGCTTTCGAAAGCCGTCACTAGATGGCGGTTTACTGCTATTTTGACTATTTTGACCCAATTGACGCTCAAGCTCTTGAATGCGCTGGTTTAATTGCTCGATGTGAGTAAGCAAGGAAGTAATGAACGCAGCAATTTCTGGATCACCTTTGCTAATTTGGAGAACTTGTTCTTCCGTGCATTTCAATTGGCTCACGTCCCTAATATGGAATAAATCTCTATTCTCCATATTTATTCATATTCCCTTGTGCCAACGAAGAAAATATCCAACAAAATTTTGGGTAGACCTAAGTAGTTAC
>NZ_BMHE01000142.1 GCF_014640555.1 Paenibacillus marchantiophytorum
GGGAAGATGTCTGAGCCTTCTCTGGAAACAAGAGATACTGAAGGTCGGCTTCTGCCACATCCTCCGGTAGTGGCCATGATAGCTCTTTTTCGTTTGCACGTTGTAACACCTCGGAGACGGTGTTGCATGAGCATTGAATACTTGAAGCGATACTGCACTGACTCAGCCCCATGCTATTGAGCCTTAAAATTTCTCAATATTTGGTCATTTTGATATGACCTCCCGTTGGTATTTGTGCACTTGCTAGGCAGACGCACATCTGTACATTCTACCAACGGGGCGGCTCTCTCTACTAACATAGTGGCTCTAATAGATTAACGTGGTGGCTCTCACTTAACTCGATGGCTCTATGGCACCGAAATATTCATGTAAATCCGGCTGCGCTCTCCTTGTGCCCTTACCATATCGGATTTAGACCGGGTTAAATATCCTCGCTATTCGGTCTGTTTCACCGTTTTTACAAAAATGATTAAAATGATGAATAAGTGATAAAAATAGTGTGTCATCCACCACTTTAATTACGTAAAGTTGATGACAAAAAGACCGCGCGGAAGTTTTCCGGCAGTCAGTCTGTTATAGTGGATAATTATTAACTCAAACTTCGCAGAGCGAAATTAGTCTTAAATCCTTGATACATATAGCAGAACCAGGATAATGATTGACCTCTTGCTAAAATAGAAAAACACCGCTTCGGTTTGGTATAGTGATTGTG
>NZ_BMHE01000143.1 GCF_014640555.1 Paenibacillus marchantiophytorum
GGGGTAGATGATTGGGGTGAAGTCGTAACAAGGTAGCCGTATCGGAAGGTGCGGCTGGATCACCTCCTTTCTATGGAGACTCGGATCTGATAGATCCAGTCAAGTGTGTTTAACACACAAACCGCTGATTACTCATTTCATTTGTTCAGTTTTGATGGAGCTTGTACATTTCATTAGAAATGTATTCATCAATGTGGGGCCATAGCTCAGCTGGGAGAGCGCCTGCCTTGCAAGCAGGAGGTCAGCGGTTCGATCCCGCTTGGCTCCACCATTAATCTATTGCATACTTCCGCCGCCGATAAGGCGGTGTTGTTGACACTAGGATGATGAAAAAGCATAACATCTAAATATCTTAATATGTCTCTCTAATTGGTAATTTTTGATTGTTGCCATAGTGAGTATGGCATGATAAGATGTAAATCCTGCCGCTGAAACGCGATAGGAACATTGTTCCTTGAAAACTAGATAACGAAACAGTTGCAATTTACCTTTGCGAAGCTTAGGTCAATTGTCAACAAAAAACGTAAAGTAAGAACTTAGGTTGTGTGTTTTTTAGGAAGCATACAAAAATCTTTAAAGTCTTTTCTAGGTTAAGCTAGAAAGAGCACACGGAGGATGCCTAGGCACTAGGAGCCGAAGAAGGACGTGGCGAACGACGAAATGCCTCGGGGAGCCGTAAGCAGGCTTTGATCCGGGGATGTCCGAAT
>NZ_BMHE01000144.1 GCF_014640555.1 Paenibacillus marchantiophytorum
TAGGCGTCTTCTAGTATAGCTGAAGATCAGTTTTCAAAGAATTCAAGTGGGACGGCTTCGACTACAATGGGCATAAAGCTGTGGTTAGCCCCGCAGATTTCAGAGCATTGTCCGTAGAATACACCTGGACGTGAAACAATAAAAGCGGTTTGGTTTAATCGTCCGGGTACTGCGTCTATTTTAATGCCTAATGATGGAACAGCTCAAGAGTGCAGTACGTCTTCAGCTGAAACTAAAATTCGAATTGGTGATTCTTTGGGAACTACTATTCGATGGTCTGTTTCAAGAAGCCGAAAGCCCCCTGGTGTGAGGTCTTGGGTTGGTACTATATAAGAGTCAAATTCTAGGTTTTCGTAGTCTGTATATTCGTAGCTTCAGTACCATTGATGTCCTACGGCTTTAATAGTAACGTGGGGGTCATTAATTTCATCTATAAGGTATAAAATTCGAAGTGATGGTAAAGCAATCAAAATAAGAATGATGGCCGGAAGGACTGTTCATACGATTTCGATTTCTTGGGAATCTAGAATAAATTTATTCGTTAGTTTGGTTGACACTATTGCGATGATAATGTATAGAACTAAGGTGCTGATTAAAAATACAATTATTAAAGCATGATCGTGAAAACATAAAAGTTCTTCTATTACAGGTGATGCTGCGTCTTGGAATCCTAGTTGTGCAGGGTGTGC
>NZ_BMHE01000145.1 GCF_014640555.1 Paenibacillus marchantiophytorum
GGTTAAGCCCTCGACCGATTAGTATTCGTCAGCTGCATACGTTGCCGCACTTCCACCTCGAACCTATCAACCTCGTCGTCTACAAGGGGTCTTACATACTGGGAAATCTCATCTTGAGGGGGGCTTCGCGCTTAGATGCTTTCAGCGCTTATCCCCTCCGTACATAGCTACCCAGCTATGCCTCTGGCGAGACAACTGGTACACCAGCGGTACGTCCATCCCGGTCCTCTCGTACTAAGGACAGCTCCTCTCAAATTTCCTACGCCCGCGACAGATAGGGACCGAACTGTCTCACGACGTTCTGAACCCAGCTCGCGTACCGCTTTAATGGGCGAACAGCCCAACCCTTGGGACCTACTTCAGCCCCAGGATGCGATGAGCCGACATCGAGGTGCCAAACCTCCCCGTCGATGTGGACTCTTGGGGGAGATAAGCCTGTTATCCCCAGGGTAGCTTTTATCCGTTGAGCGATGGCCCTTCCATTCGGTACCACCGGATCACTAAGTCCGACTTTCGTCCCTGCTCGACTTGTAGGTCTCGCAGTCAAGCTCCCTTATGCCTTTGCACTCTGCGAATGATTTCCAACCATTCTGAGGGAACCTTTAAACGCCTCCGTTACATTTTAGGAGGCGACCGCCCCAGTCAAACTGCCCACCTGACACTGTCCCCATACCGGATCACGGTAC
>NZ_BMHE01000146.1 GCF_014640555.1 Paenibacillus marchantiophytorum
TGATATGGCCATCAAGCGATTCGTGGGTGTGCCGATGTCATTTACAGGTTTCGACCATAGCACGCTTGGTCTTAACCGTGATCGCATGGGTGACGAGCTCTTCCACGCTTGCTTTCACTATATTCTCGCTCAAGCCAAGGCTTACGGGCTCTGGGGAAAGACGACGGATAATTGGTTGGTTGATTCGTTTCATACCGTAGCTCGTGCTTCCCGCATGGGGAGTTTGCGTTTGGTGAAGCATGGCATCTTGAATATTCTCCAGCACCTTAAACGTACCCATCCTTCGTTGTTTAACCACGCGATGAATGAGCTGGATTGCACAAAATGGTTTGAACGGCTACCCTACGAAGCTTCACCGGAGGAACAAACAGCGGCTTTTAGCTTGCTCATCTCCCGGGCCTATTCGCTTTTGTCCTGGTTCGAGCATGGCCACGCCCACCAGGTATTTTGGCAATGGGAAGATAAGAAGCAGCAGCTTTGCGCGCTAGAGTTGCAGGCGCTGCTGTGCCTCATCCTTCAGCAAAACACACGCCCCACACCGGACGGTATGTCCCCCGAAAAGAAGTACGAGAAGATTCCAAAGAAGCAAAGAGCGACGGACCGGATCGTCAATCCACACTTCCCTGATTTGCGCCATGGCTATAAGTCGTCCAAGCAACCTTTTACAGGTGACAA
>NZ_BMHE01000147.1 GCF_014640555.1 Paenibacillus marchantiophytorum
TCCTGCCGGATTCCGACGGGGTTTCACGTGACCCGCCGTACTCAGGATACCTCTAGGAGATTCGTTCGATTTGGGCTACAGGGCTTTTACCTTCTATGCCGGACCTTTCCAGATCACTTCGCCTATCGAACTAACCCCATGTCGAGGTCCTACAACCCCAAGGAGCAAGCTCCTTGGTTTGGGCTATTCCGCTTTCGCTCGCCGCTACTGACGGAATCACTTTTGTTTTCTTTTCCTCCAGGTACTTAGATGTTTCAGTTCCCTGGGTATGCCTCTACTAAAGCTATGTATTTACTTTAGAGTAACTGCGCATTACCACAGCTGGGTTCCCCCATTCGGACATCCCCGGATCAAAGCCTGCTTACGGCTCCCCGAGGCATTTCGTCGTTCGCCACGTCCTTCTTCGGCTCCTAGTGCCTAGGCATCCTCCGTGTGCTCTTTCTAGCTTAACCTAGAAAAAACTTTAAAGATTTTTGTATGCTTCCTAAAAAGCATACAACCTAAGTTCTTACTTTACGTTTTTTGTTGACAATTGACCTAAGCTTCGCAAAGGTAAATTGCAACTGTTTCGTTATCTAGTTTTCAAGGAACAAGGTTGCAACCGTTACATTCGCAAAGCGATGTTGGTTGTCAACTGCTTTTGAAAGATTGCTCTTTCAAA
>NZ_BMHE01000148.1 GCF_014640555.1 Paenibacillus marchantiophytorum
GCAGTGTATCGTAGCCTCAACCGCTTCAGTTGCCGATCAAGACAAGGAAGTCATCGAAACACTTGTAAGAGACAAGTCGTTAACCTATGTGTTTGACCGCGGCTACATCAACTACCACTACTATGTGCAGTGGGCGCTGCATATGACGCTTTTTGTCGCTCGGATCAAAGCCAACAATAAGCTACCTGCTGTATCCGAAAAGCGGCAAGTAGCGAGCAACTCCCCTGTCACGTTGGATCAAGATGTCCTATGCACCGATCCTCAAACAGGAAAGAAGGCTCGGCTTCGCCTTGTGGAGTACATGTGTCAAGACAAAAAAGGAAAACTTATACGGATCCGTGTCGTGACGAATCGTTTCGATCTTACCGCTGAGGAAATCAGCGAGATTTACCGCCACCGGTGGAAGATTGAAATGTTGTTTAAGTGGATGAAACAGCATGTGCACCTAAAAAAGCTGTATAACAACAAGCCCCGTGCGGTATGGAATCAGATTTATTTGTCGCTTATCGCATATGTCTTATGCGAGTACATGCGTTTAAAGACAAATAAGGCGATAACGAAGTGGGAACTGCTGCAGTTGTTCCTTCATTTTGCGGAGCAGGATATCGCGAAACTTATCGCCTACTTGAATCGCCCGCCGAC
>NZ_BMHE01000149.1 GCF_014640555.1 Paenibacillus marchantiophytorum
GCGAAGCAATACCATGGCAGGCATGTGGATTTTCAAGTTTTGTATCGCTACCGGATTATTCTCAATGCCGAACTTAAGGGCTAGATTTTGATAAAAGACATGAAGCATGTCCATATCCAAATTAAGTTGCTTTTGTTCATGATACCGAACGGCGGTCGTCGTTTGTTGTGACTCCATTCTAGCCAAATATGCACCCGCATCGTCCACAGCAGCCTGAAAATCATCCTCATATTGTTTGTGCAGGGTGACGCTTCGATCATACGAATCCTGTCTGGCATCATGCACAAATACAAGGGGGATGGCGATAATAAGAAATAATAAGACAAGACTAAGGGGCTTCACTTCGTACCATTCCCCCCTTTTTAATGGCAATTGGAACCGCTTGTCCTCTGAATAGGAAAGAGCGAAGCCTGCCTGCAAGGGTGATGCCACGTGATTGAATGCGAACGTTAAATATATCTCCAACATGCATGGTATATCTCCGCGATGCATCATCATCTGCAAGCTGTGCACTTGGATACAGCGTACTGAGTATTTCTTTGGTAAAGTATCCGTCATACCGAACTGTAAATGTCTGTTGGAACGTCCCAAAGTTATTGGGATTCGTATAGGTAGGTTCAATGACCTTTTTGTAG
>NZ_BMHE01000150.1 GCF_014640555.1 Paenibacillus marchantiophytorum
CACAATCACTATACCAAACCGAAGCGGTGTTTTTCTATTTTAGCAAGAGGTCAATCATTATCCTGGTTCTGCTATATGTATCAAGGATTTAAGACTAATTTCGCTCTGCGAAGTTTGAGTTAATAAATGAAAAAGCCTTACTAAAAGAAACCTTGAATGACTCAATATAATATTTGGTATTGTGGCATAGTTAATTACAATTTATTAGGTAAATGCTATCTTTTTTAATTCTTGCACCACAACCGTAATAGCCTCGGCAGACGACGTCTGCGATGACAAGTGCATCCTTAGGATCACTCTTAGAAGGACAATTATCGCGGCTTTCCTTGTTTCGTTTGGTGGTAGCAGGTATAGATCACTACTTTTCGAAACTGCCGCGGCATAATTCCTCCTCAATTCTATCTTATTCGTATATAATGGTTACATTCACCTACCTGAAAGTCAATAATTAAATAGGATTTTTAACTGAATCAATTTCATAATGTTTTTGAATGTGGCTTGTGTTATACGAAATTTGACGTTCTGTTTTTTTAAAAAATTAAGCCGCAATCTTGTGGGATTGGTTTTTTCTAACACGGTCTACTGTTAATTTGCAGGCTGTATATACTAAACAAGATAACTGAAAATCAA
>NZ_BMHE01000151.1 GCF_014640555.1 Paenibacillus marchantiophytorum
CTACCTGGATAAGGTCTGGGAAAACAAATTTACCGAACTCGGCGCCCTCGTCAGATTTGCTGATGATCTCGTCATTCTGTGCAAAACCAAAGAGCAGGCTATGAAGGCAATCGATGTGTTAAAAGCGGTATTCAATAAACTTGAAATAGAGATAAACACATCCAAATCAAAGCTCGTCAACCTATGGGATGACAAAGCAGGATTTGACTTTCTGGGCATGCATCACCGGAAAATCCCCAAACAGGTCAAGGGAGTAGCCCATTATATATTGCGGAGCTATCCATCGAAGAAAGCCATGAAGAAGATGAAAGAGAAGGTAAAGGAAGTTACCGAACCACGAAACCGACTGTTCTGGACAATGAACAGAATGGTTGAGGAACTCAATCCGAAGATTCAGGGATGGAGAAATTACTACGCGATGGACGCCTTTGCCGATTTATTTCTGAATAAAATCGACTGGTACATTCGAAAGAGATTGATGCTGTTTTGGAACAAGAAATGCAATCGTCGTATGAAACACAGTAATTCCAGATTAACGGGTATTATTGCTGAGCACTCTGGATTAAAGAAACTCGTTGGATAGGAAAGTACCGTAAA
>NZ_BMHE01000152.1 GCF_014640555.1 Paenibacillus marchantiophytorum
AGAAACTAAATTTTCGAACTTCTTTTTTTCATGTGTTATTCAATTTGGCTTGAAGCCTTACCAAATAAGGGGAATTAAATGATACCGTGTTTTCTTACAATAATCCTCATATCCTTTCAACTCTTTTAACAATACTTTTTCTTCATTTAACAGCCTTAGAACTACTTCAACAGGCTGCCGAGTAAGCCGGCAGCCTGTCGAGCGTTGTGCTATCGGTAACAATAGGTAAGCGTTTGATGCAATCTCCAGCTTTTCCCCTGTCCCACACGGAGCATGCGACTTTCACCGCACTCCGCGTTCCCTCTAACTGACTTTACTAGATCATAAGTTCCTCGTTACTCAAGGATATAGACTGTTAGGTCATCCTAGTAGCTTGCACTGTGGCATCCATTGATGTCCCCACGTTCCTACCTGATCGGTGCAATTCACGCTTGGAAAACAATTTTTCTTTTCAGTTAGACTTGGGGCTGTTCCTCCACTCCCATTACAGGAGATTCATCAGTCGTGCCCCTGCCCTCACAAGGATTAATGTATTTCGGCATGTGCCTTATAACAACCGTTTCGGGTAACAGCCCTTGTTG
>NZ_BMHE01000153.1 GCF_014640555.1 Paenibacillus marchantiophytorum
ACATATACCGAATACGTCACATTTTTACCGTTCTCTACATACGTGCCGGATGTTTTAATTTCTTTCCCGTATTGGTCCATTACTAAAATTTTGAAATCATCATCCGCATGGAGAATCCCTTTTGTTGCGGCCTCTGTATCCACTTTTAAGGAATCAGGTGTACGTACTTTATCCACTTTCACACTTTTATTCGCATAGCTGTTTGAACCTGCTGTTGCAATATAAGCCGTAAAGTATGCTACGCTTCCGGATGCTCCATTGACGCGGTCCAAATGAATTTGTCCTTTGTGTTCGCCAGAAGTCATAATTTCAACGGCGCCACTCGCCCCTGTGCTCAAACCAACGTTGGTACCCATGACTTTAATGCGACTTAGGTTTTGGCTGTCTACAATCTCATCGGCCGTTAACTTCACGCCATCTGCATCATAAGCCTCGATCGGAATGTAGTGATCCATTTGGTCACCTTCCGCCAATACTTCCGTTACATCTCCAAAAGCTACTTTCGTTGCCAATTTCGTGGATTTCACACTAACTTTTGCATTCGCTGTAGAAGATCCGGAATACATCGT
>NZ_BMHE01000154.1 GCF_014640555.1 Paenibacillus marchantiophytorum
AACGCCTTGTATTGATCGGCTTTTTTTCCTTCAACATTTGCATAACGAAGCAAAATAGTGGTAACTTCTGCTCTTGTTGTTGTGTCATCTGGTCGGAAAGAACCGTCTTCGAACCCCTCAATAATTCCAGTTCCTTTCACAAGAGCTATGAATGGAACTTGTTCAGATGAAATTCCACCTTTGTAGGTTTCAGGCGTTGGAAGTAACGTGTTTTTGGTATCTGACAATGCTTGTTGAAAACTTGAATCTGATTTCGCAAGTCCTGCGGAAATCCATTTCATCATTTCATAACGTGTCAGTTGCACATCTGATTGAAATCCATTTGGATAGTCAGAGGGATCAATAAAGCCTAATCCAGTGAGCTTATTGACTGCTTCCCTACTCCAATTGCCCTTTAAGTCTGAAAAAGCTTCCTGTGTACTAGAAGGTTTCAGATTAGTTACTCGACTCAAAAGTGCAGCGTATTCGGCTCTTGTTATCTTTCCATTAGGATTGAAGCTACCGTCTGGGTATCCGTCGATGTATCCCTTCTGAACTGCATCGGATATGGCTGTTTCGGCCCAGTGTCC
>NZ_BMHE01000155.1 GCF_014640555.1 Paenibacillus marchantiophytorum
CCGCCGACACGCGAAAGTAAGGGGAGAATAAAAAAGAAAAAGACGGGACGCCCCCGAAAGTATCCGAAGAAGTACACAGCGGCACGAATCGTAATTAAATAGAATAAAAACCCAAAATTTACAGTTTGTAACATGTCTCCTCACTCGAAGCCTCCTTGCTTTTTTTCTTTGTGAGCGAAAAACCAACTGTAAATATAAACCTTATTATAAATTTTTTTGAATTTTCTCCTAGTCGGCATGTGCTCCGTAAAGGTGAATCAGCCGCTAAGGAGCACAATGCCTTATCATGTCATATATTTTGCAAAGCTTCTGGTAATTCAGTTGGGATAAGGCTGAAATTCAGCGTTAAAGTGGCGTCTGATGCTAAAGTGGGGATTGTAACGTCGAAAAACAGCGTTAAGAGGCAGAGAAGGGCACCACGAATGGCAATTCCGTTGGGATAGTAACTACTTAGGTCTACCCAAAATTTTGTTGGATATTTTCTTCGTTGGCACAAGGGAATATGAATAAATATGGAGAATAGAGATTTATTCCATATTAGGGACGTGAGCCAATTGAAATGCAC
>NZ_BMHE01000156.1 GCF_014640555.1 Paenibacillus marchantiophytorum
GTTGTATGATTCAGTGAGCCGGGTGCCGTTCTAAACACGGACTCGTACCGCAAATCACCGATATCTCCTATCCGAAAATCGGAAACGCGCCCCACGACGTTGACATCGATCCCCTTTGTCGCGCAGTAGTTGATTAAGTCTCCGTTCAAGTTGGTCTGGCAGGTCGCGGCTTGGGTATTAATCGCCCACGCTTCGAGTGTGATATAATACGTGCCTTCATCAATCCATTCCGGAATGAGATACGTGGCGGACGGTGTTCCTACATCGATGTAGATCCATGTATTTTCCTGATGATAAGATCCTGTAGAGTCAAACACACCGAAGGGAAACGTCACACGCTTGGAAGCCGTGTATTTCATGTAATCGTTGTTGCCATAGCCTAAGTAATTTAAATGCTGTCCCTTTTCGTCGAAGTCCACGCGGAACGGCCGACCTAGGACAAGAACCGTTTTGCTGTAATCCGGATTCATACTCTGGTCGAAGGGCCGGTTGATGTCCGGTATGTCCGAGTAATTGACGACGGGTGTATGGACGGTCACGGTGTT
>NZ_BMHE01000157.1 GCF_014640555.1 Paenibacillus marchantiophytorum
GAGATCATCAGCAAATCTGACGAGGGCGCCGAGTTCGGTAAATTTGTTTTCCCAGACCTTATCCAGGTAGTTCAGGTAGATATTTGAAAGTAGCGGACTTATGACTGAGCCTTGTGGGCTTCCGAGGTCAGTTTCATAAAACTGATCTTCTTTTACGAATCCTGCCTTTAGCCATTTCCAGATGAGTTTGAGTACTCTTCTGTCATTGATTCTTTGCTCCACAAGCTTCATCAGTTTCTCATGCCCAATGTTGTCAAAGTAGCCGCGAATGTCAATGTCTACTACCCAATATACGCCTTTCTTAACTTCTCGCCTGATGTGACGAATGGCACCGTGTTGGCTTCGCTTCGGCCGGAATCCATAGGAGCAACCCTTGAAATCCGTTTCAAAGATGGGCTCCATCACCATTTTTGTTGCCATTTGCACGACCCGATCGATAATGGACGGGATTCCTAAGGGTCGAAGCTTTCCGTCTGGTTTGGGTATCTCTTTCCGTCTGGCGGGTAGCGGATGATACGTGCCCGAA
>NZ_BMHE01000158.1 GCF_014640555.1 Paenibacillus marchantiophytorum
GAGATCATCAGCAAATCTGACGAGGGCGCCGAGTTCGGTAAATTTGTTTTCCCAGACCTTATCCAGGTAGTTCAGGTAGATATTTGAAAGTAGCGGACTTATGACTGAGCCTTGTGGGCTTCCGAGATCGGTTTCATAAAACTGATCATCTTTTACGAATCCTGCCTTTAGCCATTTCCAGATGAGTTTGAGTACTCTTCTGTCACTCATTCTTTGCTCCACAAGCTTCATCAGTTTCTCATGCCCAATGTTGTCAAAGTAGCCTTTAATGTCAATGTCTACTACCCAATATACGCCCTTCTTAACCTCACGCCTGATGTGACGAATGGCACCGTGTTGGCTTCGCTTCGGCCGGAATCCATAGGAGCAACCCTTGAAGTCCGCTTCAAAGATGGGCTCAATCACCATTTTTGTTGCCATTTGCACGACCCGATCGATAATGGACGGGATTCCTAAGGGTCGAAGCTTTCCGTCTGGTTTGGGTATCTCTTTCCGTCTGGCGGGTAGCGGATGATACGTGCCCGAA
>NZ_BMHE01000159.1 GCF_014640555.1 Paenibacillus marchantiophytorum
CAAAGCCTGCTTACGGCTCCCCGAGGCATTTCGTCGTTCGCCACGTCCTTCTTCGGCTCCTAGTGCCTAGGCATCCTCCGTGTGCTCTTTCTAGCTTAACCTAGAAAAAACTTTAAAGATTTTGTGCAACCCGAAGGTTAACACAACCTAAGTTCTTACTTTACGTTTGTTTCGTTATCTAGTTTTCAAGGAACAACGTTGTTGCAATGTGAATCAATTATCCTTGCCCTATGTCAGCAGCGAAAGTTATCTTATCACATCTTCTTACTGCATTTCAAGTCGAAATTCCTTGGAAATTCCTGTCTTAAAATGTCTTTTGGTGGAGCCAAGCGGGATCGAACCGCTGACCTCCTGCTTGCAAGGCAGGCGCTCTCCCAGCTGAGCTATGGCCCCATATGATTATGAAAATAATTGGTTGGCCCTAGTGGACTCGAACCACCGACCTCACCCTTATCAGGGGTGCGCTCTAACCAGCTGAGCTAAGGGCCAATATGTGTTTGGGATAAACTTCCCAAAATAAAAA
>NZ_BMHE01000160.1 GCF_014640555.1 Paenibacillus marchantiophytorum
AGTACGTGGACGTAGACCCGAAACCGTGTGATCTACCCCTGTCCAGGGTGAAGGTGAGGTAACACTCACTGGAGGCCCGAACCCACGCATGTTGAAAAATGCGGGGATGAGGTGGGGGTAGCGGAGAAATTCCAATCGAACTCGGAGATAGCTGGTTCTCCCCGAAATAGCTTTAGGGCTAGCCTCGGAAGATGAGTTGTGGAGGTAAAGCACTGATTGGGTGCGGGGCCCGCCAAGGGTTACCAAGTCCAGTCAAACTCTGAATGCCACAAACTTTATTCCGGGAGTCAGACAGTGAGTGCTAAGATCCATTGTCAAAAGGGAAACAGCCCAGACCATCAGCTAAGGTCCCCAAGTGTGTGTTAAGTGGGAAAGGATGTGGAGTTGCACAGACAACCAGGATGTTGGCTTAGAAGCAGCCACCATTGAAAGAGTGCGTAATAGCTCACTGGTCGAGTGACTCTGCGCCGAAAATGTAACGGGGCTAAACACGCCACCGAAGCTATGGCTTGCAC
>NZ_BMHE01000161.1 GCF_014640555.1 Paenibacillus marchantiophytorum
ATCCACTACCACACAGAAGAGGTGTCCTCTATATGATAGAGCAAAAGCAGTCCTGCAATCAACTCCCCAAAGAAATTAAGCCCGCATTCGAAGAACTTCGTGTGCTAAAGCACTTAAAAGACGCGAGAATCAACAAGAAATTCGGTTATACGGCTGCCTATTTGTTTCAGCTTGTATTCGTGCTTTTGTTTCATCAGAAAAATTGGTTTCGTCTGCTCGAAAGTAACAAAGCCGAATCGTTTCCCGGAAAAGATTCCGTTTATCGATTTTTGAACCATACCCAATTCGCGTGGCGGCAATTCCTCTTATCTCTAAGTGCTACGACGGTTCAGAAAGTTGGTCTTCTGACTTCCGATAACCGCGTTACGGCCTTCATATTTGACGATTCGATGTTTGATCGTAACCGCAGTAAAGCCGTAGAATTGCTCGCAAGGTTCAGAGATCACGCTACCGGAGCTTATTACAAAGGCTTCCGCATGCTGACGATGGGGTGGTCGGACAGC